>CAVWTX010000001.1:0-155050 GCA_963758065.1 uncultured Thermoleophilia bacterium
TTGTCGCCATAGCCGTAGAAGAACACGTCCACGTCCTTCTCCACGGGCTGAGGCGAGAAGAACTCCGGATCCACGACCCAGAAGAGCGCGTCGGCCCGGCGTGCGCCGAGCTCGAGCAACCGCGGGATGCCGCCCTCGGAGTTCGAGAGCACGAGGTCGTACTCCCAGGGATCCGCGCCGTGGTACGGGTTAAAGCCCGTGTCCATGCCCCCGTACTCGGGAAGGCTCATAGGGACGTCTCCGTCGTAGAACACGACCGGGATTCCGAAGCGCGCGCGGAGTGCCTCGGGGATCCCCCGCAGATGTGCCATCGGAACCGTGAAGACGACAACGGCGTCGGCTTCTCGTTCTCGACGAGCCGTATGAGGTGCCGCTTCCAGCGAGGGGTGATCCAGCGCCGGATCGTCTCCCGTGTGAGCCGGTCGAGCCCGGACTCCTCGGGGTGCGACTCGTCTCGGCGGAGGTAGCGGTCGCCTTTCGCGCGCGCGAGCACGTCGCGGACCACCTGGTACGACTCGCCCTCACGGTACGTCGGGTTCGGCGCCACTCGCCACCAGGGCGACTCGACAGGTCGGCCGCGATACGGCGTAACGACGAGGTCGACCCCGGCTTCGTACATGCCCTTCCAGAGCTGCCACCAGGCCGGGGTGCAGCCGTAGCGGAAATCGAGGTCGATCGCGGACGCGACCGCGAGGATCCTGGGTGCTTGCACTTCTAGTACGCCCCTTGCCGCGTGAGCACTGCGGGGATCGTGCGCGCGATGATCGTGATGTCGAGCCAGATCGACCAGTTCTCGAGATACGTGAAGTCCAGCCGGACGAGGTCGTCGAAGGTCAGGCCCGACCGGCCGGAGATCTGCCAGAGCCCGGTCATCCCCGGGAGGACGGAGTAACGCGCGCGGTGCCAGTCCTCGAGGAGACGGTAGTCGCGGAGCGGGAGCGGGCGCGGTCCGACGAGGCTCATCTCCCCCTTCAGCACGTTCACGAGCTGCGGGATCTCGTCAAGGAGAAACGGCGGAGAAGCCGACCGACTCGCGTGACCCTCGGGTCTTCCCGGATCTTGAAGAGCGCCCCCTCGGCCTCGTTCACGGGCTCGAGCTGTGGCTGGAGCGAGGCTGCGCCGGCCACCATCGTCCGGAACTTGAGCATCCCGAACTCGCGCTCACCCACCCCGATTCGGCGGTCGACGAAGAAGATCGGGCCTCGCGAGTCGAGCTTGACGGCCAGGGCGATCAGCGCCCAGAGCGGCAGCCCGACGATCAGCACGAGCGAGCTGACGAGCAGGTCGAATCCCTTCTTGACCGCCCAGTCCCAACCGGTCAGCACCGGCGGCCGAAGCTCGAAGAGCGGCGCTCCCTGACCTGGGACGTACTCGCCTCGCTGGACGAGTAGCTCGGTGGTGTCGGGCGCGAGGCGCACCTTGATCCCCTGGTGGTGCGCCTGCTCGACGACCTCGAGGACCGTGCGTTCGTCGAAGTCGGCCTCGGCGAGGATCACCTCGTTGGGTCGGACCTGTTCGAGCACGAGCGGAAGCTCGGCGCGCCGAGCCGAGGAGGCGGGTGCCCGGCACCGGTTCGGGTGCGACTGCCCCGACGAACTCGTACGTGAGGCCGCCGCGAGCCGCGGCGAGGGACTGCCGCAAGCGGACAAGGCTCTCGCCCTCGCCGACGAGCACGACCCGGCGGCGGATCCCCGCTGCGCGCATGACCTCGAGCGATGCGGAGTCGTAGGCCGCGCGGAACAGGCCGATCGTCACGGCCGAGACGACCACGGAAGTCGGGATGAGACCCGAGGTCGTGAAGTCGTAGCCGGTACCGATCCCGAACGCGAGCACGATGAGCGCCACCACGATGAGACAGGCAAGGATCCGTCCGTCACCGGGCCGGCTCTCGCGCTGCCTGTAGAGCCCGGCCTGTGTGAAGACGAGCACCGTGATCGGCGCCGCGAACTTCAGCCACTCCGCCGGGCCTTCCCGCCAGAGCAGGCTCCAGAGAACGTCCCCTTCGCCCGCGATGAGCTGGCGGAACACGAGGGCGAGATAGATCCCGAGAGCGAGTCCCGCGACGTCGAGGATCACGAGCGCCGACACCGACAGCACCCGCCGGACGAGCGTCAGAATCGGCCCGCGCGAGAGCGCGTGAGACGGGACGCGCGAACGTCCCGGCCCGTCATCGGCTGGGGAGAAGCGGGATGCGGCCTTCGAGCCGGCGGTGCGGCTTTGGACACCCCGAGATCTTAGAACCGCGCCACGTCGTCCCACGCGAACACGGGGTCGTCATCATCGATCAGTGCAGCCAACGCGTCGAGGTCAATCGGCCGCGCACGTCGTGCGAGCACCCCGAGGAGGAGCGGGAGAGCCGCCCGTCGGCGGCGATCGAGCAAGTCGGTGTCGTGGAGATACACGTGTATGAGCGGCGGAAGGGATCCGCGGGTCCGAGGAGTCACGCGGCGGCGCATGCGTCGGGGTCTCTCCCAGCGAAAGATCGCGCGTGACAGGTCCCCGAGCGAGTACGTCGTGGGAATCGCCCGGAGGAGGCGGCCGGACGGAAGCCGTACATGGCCAGGCGAACTCATGGATCCCCAGCCGCGCCCGGTGGAGGTACGGCGGACGGTTGTAGCGCGGTGTGCAATCCACGTACCCGAGGTCCGCGCACGCCTCGGCGACCTCCAAGTGGGTGTACCACCCCCCTCCACAGAACAGTGTGGGGGATCCCAGCTCGCGCATTCGCGCACCCTCGGTGAGCACGCGCGCCCCCGTGTTCCCCTGCGTGGGCCGAGCGTGGTCAGGTGCCGTCCAGTGTGTGTGATGCCCGAGCGGCCCGCGCGCGGAGGCTTCCCGGGCACGCTCGAGCCAGGTCGCCTCATCCTCGCAGAACGCCGAATCCGCGGGTCGCATCAGCGCCGCGATCGCGAATCCGCCCGGCCGCCGCGCCTGCATCAGGGCGAACCGGGCCCAGACCGCGTCGTCGAGCGGTCGCTCCACGTGGCAGGAGACGACCGCGTACCGTTCCTCCGACGTGGCGCCCATCGTCCGCGAAGTATCGGTGCGACACTCGACAGCGGCGCTCGTCGTCGTTCTGGCAGCTTCGATCCCGCGGCTTCTCGTGCTCGCGCGCGAGCGGGAGACGATCCTCGAGGAGTTCGTCGACAAGAGCGACCGGTTCGCCGTAACCCTCGTCGAGCACGGGACGTTCGGCTTTCTGCCGGGCGTGCCGTCCGCCTATACGCAGCCGCTGTACGGATGGTTCCTCGCCGGTCTCTACCTGCCGTTCGACCGGTCGTGGCTCGCGGTCGGGCTCGCCCAGATCGCCGTCGCTGTCGCCACGGCACTGCTCGTCCTCGAGATCGGCGTGCGGCTGCGCTCCCTGGAGTCGGCCTCGTCGCCGCGCTCCTCACGACGCTTCACCCGTACCTCGTCTGGCACGACGTCCACGCGAATCGCGAGGTGCTCGACGGGCTGGTACTGGCGCTGCTCGTGCTGTGCGCGCTGCTCGCGTACGAGAACCGCTCGCTGACGATGGCGGCCGCGACCGGCTGCGTCACGGGGCTCGCGATTCTCGGGAACACCAGGCTCGTCCTGTTACCCGTCGCGATCGGTTTCTTCGTCGCAGGGCGCGTTCCAGTAGCCCGGACGCTGGCGGCCGCCGCCCTCGTGATCGTCGGGGCGGCCCTCGTCGTCGCGCCCTGGGTCGCACTCAACAAGGTCGAGGTCGGCTGCTACGCGATCACGACCGATGCTCGCGCACTGTGGAAGGCGAACAACCCGGCCACGCGAGGCGTGCTCGACCGGGGGGATGGATCGACGACGTTCCGGAGCTGCCGGGAGAGCCCCCTCGCCGAGCTGGCGGCCGACCTGACGCTCGCGGGCACGCCGACGTCGGTCGACGAATGCGCACAGATGCGCTTGTACCGCGGCGAGGTGCTCGAGTTCTGGCGTGAGAACCCGGGCGAGAAGGCCTGGCTCGCAGCGCAGGCGACGAGGATGCTGTGGAACCCGATCCCATCCGAGTCCGACGCGATTGGCAGCGGTGTGCCCGGCCGCCGCGGCGCACGGTCGAACCGGCGTTCATGGTCGGTCTCTACATCCTGGCGATCGCGGGCCTCTTCGTCGCTCCCCGACACTTCGTCGCACTGGCGCTCCTGCTGCTCGCCTACAACACGCTCGCCGCGATCGTGTTCGGCGAATGCCCGCTATCGCGCTCCGTGGGACTCCTGCTCGCTCTCCTCGCCGCGTTCGCACTCGCAGAGATCTGGCAGCGCGTCCGAAGGAGACGCACGCGGCTACACGGCAGCAGCCTTGCGCGCGAGGTAGAGCTCCTCGATGCGCGCTGCGCACCGCTCGGGCGTGAACTGCACGAGCGCCCGCTCGCGCCCTGCGAGGCCCATGGTCGATGCGCGCGTGGGATCCCCGGCGAGAGCGACGATCGCGTGGGCGAGCGCTTCCGCGTCGGCGGAGGAACGACGAGGCCCGTCTCGCCGTCCGCGACGATCTCGGGCAGGCCGCCCACGGCGCTCACGATCACAGGGCGAGCACGCTCCATCGCCTCGAGCGCGACCATCCCGAAACCCTCCCCGAGGGAGGGGACGACGACGATCGCGGCGTCGTCGATCGCCTTCTCCACGGGGGAGACGAAGCCGAGGAAGCGCACGGCGTCGCCATCCGGACTCCTGGGCGTACGACCTGAGCGCAGGAGCGAGTGGCCGCGCCCGGCCACGTCGAGCGTCACCCCCCGGCACTCGAGCACGCGCCTAGGCGAGCGCGCGAGGAGGACGAGGTGGCCCTTGATCGGGATCAGGCGGCCGACGCAGAGCAGCCGGGGGTCGCCGCGCACGTCGGCGCCGCAGGGCCGTCGGACGCAATCCCGTAGTGGACGATCTCGAAGTCCTCCTCGGCGAATCCTTCCGTCTCGCGAGGTACTGCGCGAGCCCCTGTGAGATCGCGATGTGAACGTGCGCGAGGGAGCCGACAGACCGATCCGCGAGCCCGAACCAGCGTCCTTCCCGAAACTCGTTGAACCCGTGCTTCGTCGAGAGTCGGAACGGGACGCGGGTGAGGAAGCCCGCGAGCTGGCCGTAGACATCGGCGTGGACGAGGTGCGTGTGGAGGATCCGGGGTCGCATGCGCGAGAGGTACGCGACGACTTCCCCGAAGGCGAGGGGGTCGACGTCGGCGCGGAGCCGTACATCGTCGAGCGGGACTCCACGCGTGCGCAACTCGCCGGCGAACTCCCATGCCCCCGGCTCGTCCTCGTGCAACATGAGAAAGCGGAAGTCCCGCCGCGCGCTCGCGCAGGTCGGGTAGGAGCTGGAGGAGGTGCGACTCGGAGCCCGAGATGCCGGCGACCTTCTGGGTATGGCAGGAACTGACGGCCGCTCCCGTCATTCGGAAGCTCCCGCCGGGCGTTCGAGGATGCCACTCGCCCATGACCGCACCGAGTGGCCCGCCGCAACTCGCTCACGGAAGCGGTGCCCAACGGCAGCACGCGCGGTCGGGCTCATGTCTCCCACGGCCTGGATCCTGTCCGCGAGCGCGCGTGGATCGGTGCGCGGAAAGCGATGCTCCCGATCGAGGAGCGAGTCGAAGTCGGGTTCGAGGCAAGCACCGGAAGGCATCCGGCCGCGGCCTCGTCTACGACCTTGTCGGGGGCCCCCGGAGCGCATGTTGTTGACGAGGGCGTCGTGCTCTGCGAAGAGGCCCGGCAACTCGGGGCGCGGAACCGCATCGCCGAGCACGACTCGTCGGTCGAGCCCGAGCTCGGTCGAGACCTGCTCGAGCTCGCTGCGGTGAGCGCGCTCGTCCTCGGAGAGGGACGGGCCGTGGATCCGATCCGGACATCGGGCCCGGCCAGCGCAACAGCCGCAAGCACGACGTCGAGCCCTTTCGCGGTCGAGTAGCGGCCGAGTGCGAGCAGGCGCGGTCCCCGGTCCTCTCTCTGGGGGGTGAACACGGGAACTCGTCGAGATCGATGCCGTGCCGATCGCACGAAGCTTTCGCGAGGGCAGCGGGAAGGAACGCTCGTCGACGCTCGTCACTGCGGTCGACGCGCGCTCCGCTGCTCGCAGCAGCCGACTCGGCGCGCCATGAGTGAACCAGAGGACGAGCGGGACACCGAGAGGACGGACCAGCGGAGCGGCCAGTACGGCGTAGATCGGGCACATGTGCACGACGACGGCACCACCTCGGAGTCCTCGCAGCTCCCGGGCAAGCGCCGCCTCGAAGCGAAGCCCGCGCCCGTCTTTCAGCCGGGGCCGGAAGGATCGGATACGGCAATTCGCCGGCAGAACGTCGTCGACAGACCCGTCGGCGAGCACGACGACCTCGTCGACGAGCTCGGCGAGGGCCTCGAGCTTGGGGACCGTTGCCGCGAGCGCCGGATGCCCGGGATCGACCTGCTGCGTGATGAAGACGAGCTTGGTCATCACGTGCTCGAAAGGCCGGTGTCAGACACCACAGCCCCGCGGAAGTCGGCCGTGGTCCCGAATCGGGCGTGTCACGCAATGGTCGATATGGCTAGAACCGCGAGCTGCAAACGACCAGAGTCTGTGGATCGATCGGCACTGAAAGCTCGGCACTCGGCCTTGACACGAATCGGTGTCTGACATCGGGTCATCAGAAGAAGTCGAAGTCCCCAGCGTGAAGTGCCACGCCTCCGCGCGCTCGTCGACTCGAGCGCCCTCGTGGAGCGGCTTGCCGATGAAACGAAGCTTCGTGCTCGTGGGGAAGAACCCCGCCCGCAGCAGTGCGCGGCGATGCGCCCGCGACGGCGGGGGAAGAAGCACGAGCGCGTCCGCGCTCCCTCGGACCTCGTCGACGGCGCGCAAGAGCAGCACCCGTACCGCCTCACGGCCGGCAGGCGCGGCGACGAGATCCGCGACAAACCCGGCCGAGACGCCGTGCTTGAACGTGTGCCCAACGACTGCGACTCCCACGAGCTCATCCCCACTGAAAGCGCCGAAGCACCGGTAGTCGCGAGGCGAGTCCAGGTACCTCCAGTTGAAGTACTCGGCGTCGCGGACGAAATGACTGCCGTAGCCAGTCGCCGCCTGCCGCCCAGCTCGTCCATCTCGGCGCCGAAGCGGTCATGAGCCGAACGTCGAGACCACGCAGGGTTCGACTCGCGGCGTCGGGCGCTCGCAGCGCGCCACGCTGCCCCGGTCGTCCCAGGGCATAGCGGACGACCGCTCCCGCCCGCAGGGGTCTCGCCCACAGTCGGAGCGGCGGCAGGTCGATCCAGCCGAGGCGGCTCATGAAGATCGGATACGACGCTCCGTTTGGAAACGTGACGGTCAGCGGGGACCCCGACGCGGCAGCCGCGGCCTCGTTCTCGCGCTCGAGCGTCGAGAAGACTCCCTGGCCGCGGTACCGCGGATCGGTCGCGACGTTGACAGGGATCGCGAGACGCGTATCGATGCCGTCGAGCGCGGTTCCAAAGAAGCTCATCGCCGCGACGCCTACGACCTCGCCCTCGTCGACCGCAAGCGAGACGATTCCTTCTCCGGAGGGGTTCCGGTCGAACCACCACGAGAATTCCTCGTCCGAGAGCTGTGTCGTGCCGACGCGCTCGAGAAGCGAGACCAGCGCAGCGCGCTCCGTCCGCCGAGTAGCGGACCATCGGTAGCTCAACGCGAGGCCATGCCGAGGCTCTTGGTCAGCGCACGCTGACGTGGGTGCCGAGACGGTGTCCTTGACGGAGAGGGCGTCGCAGGCACCTGCCAGGACGAGCTCGAACGTGCGGGACGAATAGGGCTCGACGTTGTAGCGGCAGCAGGTGGAAACGATCGCTTCCCGGGCCGTTCGCGCCCGAAACCGCCGTGAACGCGAGCTTGTAGCCGGCCTGCTGCACGAGGCTTGCATGCTCCGCGCGAAAGTCCGCGAGGGATCCCTTGACGAACGCGTAGGCGTCGACCTCTCGCCCGAGACGCTCCTCGAGGCGGAGCTTCGAGACGGCGATCTCTCGAAGCGCCTCGGCGGGCTCGAGCTCGGCGAGCCGCCGATGTCCGATGCCGTGCGACTCGATGCGAACGCCGCCGGCCTCGAGCTCGGCGAGCTCGTCCCAGTCGAGCGTCGGGTTCTCGACTCCCAGGCCGAGGAGTGCCTCCTCGTGCGGAAGGGGCCGCGAGTCGTCGAGGTACGCGATCGGCGCGAAGATGACGGCCGGAAATCCGTGCTCACGCAGGATCGGGAAGGCGTTTCGGAGGTTGTCGCGGTAGCCGTCGTCGAACGTGATCAGGACAGCTCGCTCCGGAAGCGGGGTGCCGAGCGAGGTAGTGGTCCCTCACGGCATCAAGCGAAACGGGCACGTACCCGAGCGTACCGAGGAGCGCCATCTGCTCCGCGAACACGGCCGTCGGAACGGTGATGGGGTTCGGCGAGAGATCGTTGACCTTGTGGTACATGAGCACGCGAAGCGTTCGATCGGCCTCGTCGTCGACACGCCCGACGCCGTTCACGGCCTCGCCCGTAACGCGGTAGAGGCCGTTCTTCGCGAGCTGCATCGCTCGGTACGCAAGCATCCGCTGAGTGTAGGCCTAGGGGGTAACGACCTTCTCGACGAGGTCGCGAATCACGCGCGTACTCGTCGGGAGTCGCGAGCCAGGGCTCGGCAGCAGGTCGTGCCGCCGTCCCGAGCCGCTGTGCGAGCGCCCGATCCTCGAGCGCGCGGACGAGCGCGTCGGCGAGTGCTCGAGCGTCACCGGGAGGCACCAGGATGCCCGTCGTCTCGTCCTCGACGAGGTCCGGAATGCCGCCGACGCGGCTTGCCACGACTCCGCGGCCACGACAGAAAGCCTCCACGACAACGCGGCCGAGCCCCTCCGAGCGCGAGGGGAGGACGAGCACCGTCGCCTCGTCGAAGGCCCGCGCGACCTCCGAGGTCGTCAGAGAGGCCGTCGAGCGCGTCTGTGTCGGCAACTCCGCGACGAGACGCTCGACCACGTCTCGCAGAGTGCCGCGGCCGACGACGTGCAGCGTTGCGTTCGGGACACGTCGGGCGGCGAGCCGCCAGGCATCCGCGAGGACGTCCACGGCCTTGTAGCGTTCGAGAACCCCGACGAAGAGCGCTGTGGGACGCTCCGGAAGTGGCGCGGGCTCGCGGTCGAGGAACGGCTCGAGATCCATGAACGCGGCGAACTCCGCGCTCGGCTCCACTCCGGCTTCGCGCACGATGCCGGAGGTGTACGCCGAGATGGTGCGCACCCCGTCCGCGCGCCGTAGGCCGTAGCGAGCGAGCGCATCCGCGACTGGCGCGAGCGCCTTGCGCAAGGGCGATCCGTAGAGGCGCGTCGGAGCCGCCGGATCCCCGTGAATGTCGGAGATCACCTTCGTCGGTACACGCGCCAGCGTGCGACCGAGAACCGCGAGGGCGGCTTCCTGAGCCCCCTGCGCGAGAACCGCATCGGGCCGGAAGTCCCGAAGCTCGCGCATGACGCGGAACGGCAGCAGCGCATAGAAGCCTGCGCCGTCCAGGACGCGCAGCCGCACAGGCCGCACGAGCCGGAATCGTCCGTCCGATCCCGACGACGTCCCCTCGCTCGCGAGGACGCGGACCTCGAGCTCCTCTGACAGAGCTTCGAACTTCCGCTCGAGCGAGGGCGAGAGCGGAAGCGAGTAGCGCATGCGTCCGACCATGAGGAGCTTCCGCTTCACGTCCCCGCCGCCCGTTCGAGCTCTGTCTCGATGCGTGCGAAGACGGTCTCCTCGCTGTAGCCGGCGACCGAGGCCCGAGCAGCTCCGGCCAGGCTGCGTCTCAACTCGTCGTCTGCAAAGAACCGCTCGATCGCCTCTCGCAGCGCCACCGGATCGTCTGGTTGCACGAGAAGGCCGTTGACGCCGTCCCGAACGACCTCCGGGACCCCCCGACCGCGGTCGCTATCACGGGACAGCCCACCGCAAGCGCCTCGACGACGGTGTGCGGGAAGTTCTCCCACGCGGACGAGAGCACCGAGGCGTCGGCGGCGCAGAACAGGCGCAGGACTTGCGCACGCGGGACCGCGCCGAGGAAGCGGACGCGGCCGTCGAGTCCGAGCTCCTGGACGCGCCGCTCGAGCGCGGCGCGCTCGGGCCCGTCACCCGCGATCACGAGCGTGACGTCACGCACGTTCGCAAGCGCGCTCAGGAGGACGCCGACGGCCTTCTGCGGCCCGAGCCGTCCGGCGAGCGCAAGCACCGAGCCGTCGAGGCCGAGCTCCGCACGTAGCTCGTCCCGGAAGGGCAGAGGCGGCACTTCCGGCGCAGGATTGGGAAGCACCGAGACGCGGTCGGGATCGAGGCCCCAGCGAAGCCCGATCGACCGCAGGTATCCGCTCGGGCTGAACACGTGTCGTGCGCTGCGCACGGCCGCATTGCGTGTCGCACGGAGAACTCTCGTCCGCGCTCCTCCAACCCGCTGGAAGTCCGCGAGCGTGCCGTCGAACCTCCCGCTGCGAGTCGCTCGTTCGAAGACCTCGTCCGAGACGAGCTTCACCACGAGCGGCTTCCGCGCGAGCCGAGCGCCGAGAGCGGCCCGCCTGATCATGCTCGTTGCATAGACGACGTCAGCGTCCTTCGCGTATGTGCGAACGGCGAACGCGCAGCGAACGTGCCGTAGACCCGATCGGCGCGATATCCAATGCACGTCGTACGCGCGCCGGTCGGGCGATGTGAGCGCCGTCGTGACCACTTCGACGGCGTGGCCGCGCACATGGAGGAAGTCGGCAAGCGCGGGCGCATGGCTCGCCGGGCCACCCGGGTCGGGAGGCCAGATCCCGGAGACGACGACCACCCTCACGATGGCGTGTCGGCGACCAGGCGAGTCGGATCGTCGCCGATCTCGGCGTGGAGGCGTGCGAGCGCCACCGCCCACGTCGCGGCGAAGACGAAGGTCGAAGCGAGCACCGCGACCGCAGCTCCCGTCGCACCCCACTCGGCTCCGAGCACGGCGACAAGCGGGATCGCGACGATCGTCTCGAGCCCGTGCGTGACGATGCGCAACCGCGGCCGACCAACCGTGACCGGGAGCGACTTTGTCCAACCTATGGCGAACTGGATCGCCGCTGCAAGCAGGATGATGCGCGCGGCGTCGACAGCGGGCGCGTACTCCTGGCCGAAGACGACCTCCACGAGCCAGGGCATTGCGACGAAGAAGACCGGCACGGCGACGAGCATCAGCGCGCCGGCTCCGAGCGTGTACTTGCGGATGCCGGCGAGAACGCTCACATGCCCGCCGCCTTCCCAGTCGCGGGTCTGCTCGGTCAGGAGGACGAGTCTTGCCGGTGAGCTGGCGGCCGCAAGACCCGTGTGCGGAGTCTGCGCGATGCGAAACAGCCCGACCTGCGTCGGTCCGGCGACAACACCGAGCACGACCGGGACGAGCGTCGTCCGAAGCGAGATCACGCCCGTTGCAATGCTCGACTGGACGACAAACGAGCGGATGCCAGGGACGTCTTCGCCGAGTGGGCGCGGCTCACCTCTCGGAAAACGACGGAGCGCGACCACTCCCACGACGGATACGACAGCGGTCGAGACGAGCTGCGCGACGACCATTGCGCCGAGCGCCTCCGTGACGCCGTACTGAGCACCGACCGCGATCGCCACTAGCCTGAGCGCGGCCGAGCCCAGCTGATACGCGCCCCGCAGGTCGTACCGGCTGTGGAGCAGAAGCGCCGTCGCACCCACGTTCTCCGGGGCCTGGACGAGCGGGATGAGCGCTGCCGCGAGGAGCGCCGCCCCAACGCCCTCTTCGCCGAAGACCGCGTCGGCGGCGGGAGCCAGGGCGATCAGAATCGCCGTCGCGATCGCCCCACCGAGCGTCTTGAACACGAGCATCCGGCGGAACAGACGTCGGAGCCGTCCCCAATCCTCCGCTGCCACGTAGCGAAAGCCGTACTTGGTGAGCGACTCCTCGACGGTCAGGTCGAGGAGCACCTGGAAAAAGCCGACCGCGGCGAGTGCCGTCGCGAACACGCCGAACTGCTCGAGGCCAAGGACCCGTGCCGCGACGATCGATCCGAGAATGCCGCACGCGACCGCGCCGTAGATCCACGCGGCCGTCGCTGACCGGCGCCGGAGAAGGCGGGCAGACATCGGACGGTCAGTGTAGGAGGTGGGGTCAGACCCCCCGACGCGTCATCTCCGGACGCCGTCCGGGCTCTGGCCGCCTCTCGACCCAAATTCTCGTCTAGGACCCGCCCAGTTTGGACAGGCCCCGGGGTCTGACCCCGATTCCGCCGAACGTCGCGCTTATAGTCCGCGGTGGCGACTCCGTCGCTCGAGCGCACGTCGATGCCGTCCTGTTTTCGCACCCTCGTCAACCGTGAAGCCATCGGCGCGATGCTGCTCGCCGGCTCGGTTCCGTTCCTGTTCCTCCACGAGCGCTACCAGCCGGAGCTCGGCGTCGACGTGGGCTCGACGTCGATCGACGTGCGGCTCTCCGACGGCGCCCTCCTCGTCGTCGTCCTCGCTGCTGCGGTCGTGGCTCTTCGAAACGGTCTCGACCGCCTTCGGCCGGCCAAGCTTCTGTGGATCCCCGGAATCGCGCTTCTGGCATGGCTTGCCTTCGCGACTTTTCGACCCGCCTCGCAGTCGGACGCGCTCTTCGACGACCATCTCGTCAGCTTTCTCAAGCTCGGCGAGTACGCGCTCCTGGCGCTTGCCGTTCCATACCTCGTCCGGCGCGCGGAGGACCTGACACTGGTCCTTGGCTCCATCGCTCTCTGGGCCGCTCTCGCCGCCGGAGTCGCGCTCGTCCAGTTCTTCGGGCTGGACGTCTTCGGAGCATGGAATGCCGGCTGGCGCCAGCCCTCGTTTCTCGGCCATCACGACCTGGCGGCCCTCGCGGCTGTTGCGATCGCCATGGCCGCCGCGGGGATCGTCGCTGGAAGAGCGAGGATCCCCGCCAAGGCACTCTTCGCGACGGCCCTGCTCGCTGGGATTCTCGGACTCGTGCTCGCAGGCTCGGTCGCGGCTGCCGGCGGCCTCGGACTGGGAGCGGCAGCTCTCTGGATCTGCGCGCGCCGCCGCTTCTCGCCGACCGGTCGGCGGACGCTCGCGCTCGTCGCGGTCGTCGCGGTGGTGGCGGGCGGGGTCTCCGCCGTCCGGGGCGACGCCCTCGAGGACTTTCTCCGTTTCGTGGGCGTTCGCGGGGACGACCCGCCGCAGGGCGTCGAGACGTACTCGCAACGCACCGTTCTTGCCTACATCGGGCTGCGGATCTGGCAGGACAACCCGATCCTCGGAGTGGGCTGGCAGCGTTCGTCCCGTCCCGAGATCTTCGAGCCGTACGTCCCCGACGCACGCAAGCGCTTCCCCGACGTCGTCGACCTCGCGTTCCCGGCGGAAGGTCGCGAATGGGGCGTCCAGAACCTCTACATCCAGATGCTGGCCGACGCGGGCGTGATCGGGCTCACTCTCCTCCTGATGGTCGGAGCGGCAGCCCTCGTGCTCGCCTGGCGGACGACGACGTACGCCACGAATCCGTGGGCAGCCGGTGCCGGGCTGACGTCGCTCTGCGCGCTCCTCGTCCTGGCCGGAGAATGGGCCTCGCTCGGGATCGTCTCCGGCATCCCGTTACAGGCGGCCACGTGCCTCATGCTCGGTCTGGCGGCCGCCGGAGCGGCGACGGTCGAGGAGGAGACGGATGTCTGACCCCTACCTCGACCCTCCGAGGTCGATGACGACCTACGCAGTCAGAGGGCCGCTCGTCCGCTGGCTGCGCGAGGAGGCGAAGGACGCGCACAGCACGCTCGGCCCCTATCGCGTGCTGGACGTCGGCTGTGGCAGGAAACCGTACGAGCCTGTCTTCGGCCCGTACGCGACGTCGTACGTCGGGGTCGATGCGGCCGACAACCCGCGCGCGGAGCTGCGCGGCTCGGCCGAGGCGCTCCCGGTCGAGGACCGAAGCTTCGACGTCGTCCTCTGCAACCAGGTGCTCGAGCACTGCGACGACCCGGCGCAGGCTGTACGCGAGCTCACGCGCGTCGCCGTCCCCGGGGGTCGTGTGCTCGCGTCGACCCATGGCGTCATGCCCTACCACCCGTCCCCGACCGACTACTGGCGCTGGACCCACGCCGGCCTCGAGAAGCTCTTCCTCGAGAACGGTGCTTGGAGGTCGGTTACCGTGACGGCCGCTTCCGGCACCACCGCCTGCGTCGCGATGATCATGGCGATCAACCTCAACCTTGCCCTACGCCGACTTCACCTTCGCGCTCTCGCGGGCCCACTGGTTTCCGTGCTGAACGGTGTCGCGGAGACGATCGACTCCCACTCCCCACGGCTTCGCTCGCCGGGACAGGGCGGGACGCTCTTCGCGAACTTCCACGTGGTCGCCGAGGTGACGAGGTGAAGGTGCTGGTGACGGGAGGCGCGGGCTTCATCGGCTCGAACATCGTCCGCGCGCTTCTCGCCCGGGGTGACGACGTGAGGGTGCTCGACAACTTCTCGACCGGAAGTCGGACGAACCTCGCCGGGCTCGAGCAAGACGTCGAGCTGGTCGAAGGCGATCTTCGCTCCTACGAGCGCGTCCATACCGCAGTGCGGGGCGCGGAGATCGTGCTTCACCAAGGCGCTCTGCCATCGGTTCCGCGCTCGGTCCAGGATCCTTTGACGACGACTGCGGTCAATATCGAAGGAACGCTGAACGTGCTCCTCGCCGCACGCGACGAGAGCGTTCGACGCATCGTCAACGCGTCTTCGTCGTCGGTCTACGGGAACGCCGGCGCCCTTCCGAAGGTCGAGTCGCAGTCACCCGATCCGATCTCGCCCTACGCGGTTGCCAAGCTCGCAGCCGAGCGGTTCTGCACCAGCTTCAGTCGTGTGTACCAGATGGAGATCGTTTCCCTGCGGTACTTCAACGTTTTCGGGCCACGCCAGGATCCGGCCTCGCAGTACGCGGCTGTGGTGCCACGGTTCATCCGCGCGATCGCGGCAGGCGAGCCTGTGAGGATCTACGGCGACGGGGAGCAATCGCGCGACTTCACCTACGTCGACAACGTCGTCGGCGCAAACCTGCTCGCCGCGGAGGCAGCGGGCGTCCACGGCGAGATCGTCAACGTCGCGACCGGCGGCTCCATCACGGTGAACGCGCTGGCGGACACGGTCGGAGCCCTTCTCGGTCGAACGGTCGAGAAGGTGTACGAGCCGGCGCGCGAAGCCGACGTCCGCGCATCGTGGGCCGATCTCGACGAAGCGAGGCGCGTGCTCGGCTACGAGCCGCAGGTCACGTTCGAAGACGGCCTACGGCGAACAGCCGATCACCTGCTCGACGGAAAGGAGTAGACGACCGATGCCACACAGCTTCGGCTCGATCGACGAGCTCGGCGACGGCTATGGGTTCCGCAAGGTACGGAGGGAGCTCGGCGTGACTGCCTTCGGCGTGAACGCGGTCGTGATGCCGCCCGGATACGTCGGCTTCCACCATTACCACGACACGCAGGACGAGCTGTACTTCGTCCATTCGGGTGAGGCGCGTGTGGAGGTCGAAGGTGAGGAGCGCATTCTCGGTGCCGGCGGGCTCCTGCACGTCGAGTCGACGACGCCGCGCAAAGTCTCGAACGCGAGCGAGACCGAAGACCTCGTGCTCCTCGTCGTCGGCGGCAAGGGAGGCTACGTGGAGCGCGACGGGCACATGGTGGACGAGGCCGACGTCGCCCGGCGCGCGGCCTTCGGTCGCTAACGACGTCCGCTGAACACGAGGTCGCGGGCGAGCAGGCGCGGGTGCAGCCGGCGATAACGGCCGCCGACGAAGTCGAGCCGGATGCTTTCGAAGCCGGCTAAGAGGTCTCGCATCGCTGCCGGTGAAAACATCCGGAGGTGCGTCGGGTCGTCCTCTGGCGCCCGTCCCCGAAGGAAACGGAGGCGCGCCTGGAGCCGATAGGCGTTCGGCACCGAGCCGACGAGTACACCACCCGGCCGGAGCACACGCGCGATCTCGGCGACGAGCGCGTCCGGGAACTGGAGGTGCTCGAGGAGCTCGCCGGCGACCACGCCGTCGAAGGTCGCGTCCTCGAACGGCAGCGGCTCCTCGACGTTCGCCCGCACCGGCTCTATCCCGAGTACCTCGGCCTTGGCCAGCGCCGCCGCGTCGACGTCGAGTCCGACAACCGCGTTTCCCTCGAGGAAGTGGCGCGTCAGCGCCCCCGAGCGGCAGCCGAGGTCGAGCACACGCCTCCCGCGCCCGATCGCGGCTTGGAAGAGCGGGATCCGCTCCGGGACGAAGACGAACTCGCCTTCTGCGCGCCGCTCTCGGTGATGCTCTTCGTACCGCTCGCCGAGGTGACTCACGCGGAGCCGACGGCAGCCTCGTGCCCGAGCGAAGCAATGGTGCGGCGAAGGCCGTCCTCGAGCGGGATCTCCGGCTCCCAGCCGAGGATCTGCTTGGCGCGGGTGATGTCGGGCTGCCGAACCTGCGGATCGTCGACCGGGAGCGCCTCGAAGACGATCTCGCTCGAGGAGCCCGTGATCCGGACGATCGTCTCGGCGAGCTCGAGCAACGTCTTCTCGTCGGGATTGCCGAGGTTCACCGGGAGGTGCTCCTTCGACTCGGCGAGCAGCATGATCCCGCGAATGAGGTCGTCGACGTAGCAGAAACTCCGCGTCTGCGAGCCGTCGCCGAAGACCGTCACCGGCTTTCCTTCGAGTGCCTGGCGGAGGAACGTCGGAATCGCGCGTCCGTCGTTGGCCCTCATTCGCGCCCCGTACGTGTTGAAGATGTCGCACGATCGCGGTGTCGACACCCTGCTGGCGGTGGTACGCCATCGTCAGAGCTTCCGCGTACCGCTTCGCCTCGTCGTACACGCCTCGCGGGCCGATCGGGTTGACGTGCCCCCAGTAGGTCTCGGGCTGAGGATGCACCTGTGGGTCGCCGTAGACCTCGCTCGTCGAGGCGAGGAAGAACCGCGCCCGCTTGACCTTCGCGAGACCGAGCGAGTGATGCGTCCCGTAGGAGCCGGTCTTCAGCGAGTGCAGCGGCATGCGCAGGTAGTCGATTGGGCTTGCGAGCGCTGCGAGGTGGTAGACGAAGTCGAGCGGCTCGTCGACGAACATCGGCTCGATCACGTCGTGGTTCACGAACGTGAATGCCTCGTGGCGGAGGTGATCGATGTTCTCGAGCGTCGAGACGACGAGGTTGTCGACGCAGATGACGCTATGGCCGCGCTCGAGCAGCGCTTCGCAGAGGTGGGAGCCGAGGAACCCGGAGCCGCCGGTGACGAGTGAAGTAGGCATTGATCGGATGGTAGTCGGGAGTCTCCCGAGCATCATCCCCTACGACATCGCCCACCTCGCTCCTTGTCTCATACCCGGGTGATGGTCTCGCGGCGCGACGCGCGTCTTTCAGCGCAGGTCCTTGTTCGCCTCCATGTCGAACCACATGGCGAAGAGGGTCATCTGCAGCCCCGCGATCAGGAGTACGGCAACAAGGACGATGGAAGCCGCTGTGATCGTGTTCCCCGCGAGTCGGAGAGCGAACTGCTCCAGCCCGATCACGAGCCCAGCGGTGAGCATCAGCGCGCCGAAGGAGTAGAAGAATACGAGCGGATGGAAGTCGCGGATCACGTACTTCTGGCCCATCCGCCACCAGAACGCCTTGAAGAGGAGCCAGGAGATGCGCGGCACCACCGCGCGGAGCTTGATCCCAGACTGCTCGCCGACGTCGTAGATCGGTCGCGAGGGGATGTCTCTCACGCGAGCGTTCTGCACGTTCAGGTGGACGAGCATGTCGTTCGGGAACCCGTAGCGCGGGTACAGCCGGCCGAGGTCGAGGCGGCGCAGCGCGTCCAGCGAGAGCGCCGTGTAGCCCGCCTGCGAGTCGGCGACGTGCCAGTAGCCGGAGGCGATCTTCGTGAGGAGCGAAAGCACGGCATTGCCGAGGTAGCGCGTACGCGGGATCACCTCCCACGCTTCGCCCGAGACCAAGCGGTTGGCCTTCGCGTACTCGACCTCGCCCCGCGCGACCGGCTCCACGAGCGCGCGTAGCTCCGCGGGATCCATCTGGTTGTCCGCGTTCATGACGCACATGACGTCGAACTCCTCCTCGAGCGCGCGACGGTAGCCGGTGACGACGGCCGCGCCCACGCCGGCGTTCGAGTCGTGTCGGAGGACCTCGACACGCGGATCACCGCCCGCCCGCGCCCGCGCCGCCGTCCCGTCGCGCGAGGCGTCGTCTACGACGAAGACGCGGTCGACGAAGTCCGGGATGCCGGCGAGCGTCTCGCCGACGAGCCGCTCCTCGTCGAATGCAGGAACGACGACGGCGACACGCTTGCCGTCGAGCATCAGGAGGAGGCGTTCGCCGCGCGCCGCCGTGCGGCGATCGGGTCGGCGGCGAGCGCCGCGATCGCGCCGACCAGGAGCCCGATCAACGCGCCCACGAGGAGCGACGTCCGGCTCGAGCGCGCAGTCGTCTTGCCCGCGGCGGCCGGCTCCACGACACGGCTCGACTCGACACTCTCCGCTAGGTTCAAGAGTTGCCGCGCCTCGAAGAGGTCGTCCTGGAGAGAGGTCCTCCGCGCGTCGGCCGTCGTGATGACCGCGTTCAGGTTCTGACTAAGGAGCAGACGTTCCACGGGTGGCAGCGACTGGTTTCCGAGCAGCTCGTCCTGCTGCCGCTGCGCCCTCCCGATACGCGCCTCGACGGCCGCCAGCTGCCCCTCGCTCACCGCGACCTGCTGTTTCAGGAGCGCGGTCTTCTCCGTGACGTAGAGCGAGACGCGCTCGACGACGCGCTCCGCGAGCTCGTCGGCCGCCTGCTCGACGCGGACGGGCCCCGAACCCTTCACCGCGATCTCGATCAGCGGGTTGATCCCGCGAACCTGGCCCACGGCAACGAGCTCGCGCGTCGAGATCGAGGATCGAAGCTTCGACACGGGAATCCCCGTCACTCTGGCGATGTCCTGCAGCACCGACTCCGAGCGAATGATCTCGCCGACCGTCCTCGGGTTCGTCGCCAGGCTCTGGATCTGACCCCCGCCGAGCGGGGCGAACGGCTGACCGAGGTAGACGATGGTGTCAGCCCGCCAGACGGAGCCTCCCGAGAGGGCGAGAGCGAGGCCGAGGACGGCGCCGACGAGGAGGCCGCCGATCGGCAGCCACCATCGCACCTTCAAGCGCTGCCAGGCCGAAGAGAGATCGACTTCCTGCTCGTCCTCCAGCTCCGAAGCCGTCCGGCCGTCCGTCATGCGGCCGCGACCCTATCAGCGGCCCAGCGCCACTGAGCCGCGAGGCCGTCCTCGACCGACGTCGTCGGTTCCCACCCGATCTCGTTGCGGATTCGTGACGTATCGGCCGCGGTTCGCCGCGGATCTCCCTCGCGCCGCGGCGAGCGGACGATCTCGAGCCTGCGGCCGGCGATCCTGCCGAGGGTCTCGATCGCCTGCAGCATGGACACCTCCTCGCCGCCGCCGACGTTGAGGGTCGAGCCGGAGCTCGCCCGCTCCATGGCGCCGATCGTCGCCTCGACCGCATCGTCGGTGAACGTGAAGCTGCGGGACTGCGTCCCGTCGCCGAGGAGCTCGAAGGGTTGGCTCTCTTCGAGGGCGGAGACCATGCGCGCGAAGGCCATGTCGGGACGCTGTCTCGGGCCGTAGATCGTGAAGTAGCGAACGGTGACGACGTCCAGGCCGAACTCCTGTCGGTACGCCTGGGCGAGATGCTCCGCCGCGAGCTTCGTGATCCCGTACGGAGAGAGCGGCCGTGGCGGAGTGTCCTCCGGCGTCGGGTACGCCGCGGCGTCGCCGTAGATCGACGAGCTGGAAGCGAACACCGTTCGTGACCGCGCCTCGACCGCGGCCTCGAACAGACGCTGGCTCGCGAGGACGTTCCGGCGGACGTAGACAGGGAAAACGCTCCCGAAGCTCCTGACTCCGGGCTGGCCGGCGAGATGGAAAACGCCGTCGACACCGTTCAGGTCCAGGGGGTCCTCGAGGAGGTCGACTCTCTCGACGGGCAGCCCCCGCGCGTTCTCCTCCTTCAGAACCGGGTCGTAGTAGTCCGTGAAGGAGTCCCAGCCGGTCGCGTCGTGCCCGCGGTCGAGGAGCGCCCGCATGACGTGAGAGCCGATGAACCCGGCGGCGCCGGTGACGACGTAGCGCATGGCCCGCGAATGCTAGTGGTCTCTCCGGGAAGTCCGGTGCCCGTTCGCCGGCGAGAACCGAGCAGGCTTAAGAGCTCCTAACGCAATGAACGGCCATGTCGGTCGATCATCGCGTTAGAAGCTCTGAGACGCAGGGAGGGCGCATACCGGAGGGTGTGTGGCCGACCGAGGACGACGGCATGCGATGCGTTCGCAGCCGCGCGAAGGGGTGGCGTGCTTCCCGGAGCGACCACTACCGGGCGAGCGGCAGGAGAGGCCGGAGCGAGCCGTCCCCGTCGCGCTCCAAGCAGACCTCGGAGAAGAATCGCGTCATGAAGACCCCCTCCTCGAACTCGCCGAGGCGCGGTTCGGGGCGCTCACCTCGGGCGAGCGCGAGAGCGAGCTCCGGGTAGCGGCTCCCCGACGCGAGCGGCAAGGGAAAGCCGCCTCCGAACCTCGTGTTGACGTCGGTGATCGGGAGCGTTCCGTCCGGCTCGCGGAAGCACTGGACGTTTGCCGGGCCCTTGATCGCGACCGTTTCCGCGACTCGGGCCCCGTGCGCGATCAGCTCCTCGTCCTGGATCGACGCGCCCTTGATCGACTCTCCGCCTTTCGAGAGGAGCATCGTCCGCGGGATCGCGTTCAAGCAGCGCCCGCCCATGTCGCTGAACACGTCGATCGAGAACTCCTCGCCGCGACACCGCTCCTGGACGAAAGAGCGCACCGTCGTATAGCGCAGGAAGAAGTCGAGCTGCTCTCGGTCGTCCGCCCGATAGATGTGACGCGAGCCGAAACCTTCGCGAGCCTTGACCAGGAGCGGGTAGCGCGCGTCGTCGGGGACGTCGTCGGGCAGCCAGCTCCTCGGCGACGGGATCCCGTGCTCGACGAAGAACCGATGCGCCTCGAGCTTGTCCGACATGCGCGCGCACACCTCCGCATCGGGAAGCAGCAGCAGCGCCGGGTCGAACTCGTCCCGCGCCCGCGAGAGCACCGGATGGTCGAGGTCGTTCAGCGGCACGATCAGGCGAACGTCCTGTTCGTGGACGAGCGCTGCGAGCGCTGGAACGTAGGCCGGATCCGATATACGCGGGACGATCGCCCGGCGATCGGCGTGGTAAAGCGCCGGCGCGAGCGGGTCCGCATCGACGCCGAGGACCAGTGCCCCGGCAGCCTGGAAGGCCTTGACGATGTCGACTCGCTGGCCCGCGCAAGTGAAGAGGACGACCACGAGCGGAGAGGGTACTCGTGGAAACATCGGCGCTGACTTGGCCACGGGTTTCTCTCGACACGAATCGGTGTCTGACACCGACTAACGTGGCAGGTCGTGTCTGAGCGACCGATTCGCATCCTGCGCGTCATCGCCCGCCTGAACATGGGCGGGCCCGCGATCCACGTCGCGAACCTCGCGGCCGGGCTCGAGACGCGCGGTTATCACACGACGCTCGTCGCAGGCAGCCTCGCGCGCGGCGAGGACTCGATGGACTTCCTCGCGGAGCGGCTCGGCGTCGACGTCGTGAGCGTCCCGGAGCTGCAGCGCGAGGTCTCGGTACTCCACGACGCGCGCTCCGTCCGTCACATGACCGCGCTCATCCGACGCGAGCGGCCCCACATCCTGCATACGCACACTGCGAAGGCCGGCGCGATCGCACGTGCGGCGGCGCTCCTGGCGGGCGAAGCGCGCCCGCCGATCGTCGTCCACACCTTTCACGGACACGTCCTGAAGGGCTACTTCGGGCCCGGGCGAACGGCATTCTTTCGCCAGGTGGAGCGAAGCCTCGCGCGCAGCTCGGACGTGCTGGTGGCGGTGAGCCCGGAGGTGCGGGACGAGCTCGTCGAGCACCGCATCGCACCCCTGAGCAAGTTCGCGGTGATCCGCCTCGGCATCCCGCTCGAGGATCGGCTCGAGGACCCGAGCGCAGATCTCGACTATCGACGCCTGTACGGCATCCCGCAGTCGGCCTTCGTGATCGGCTGGGTCGGGCGCATGACCGGCGTCAAGGACACGGGTGCCGTCCTCGAGATCGTGCGGGCGACGCGCGAGCGCGGTGTCGACGCCGTCGTGTGCATGGTCGGCGACGGGCCCGACCGCGAGCGACTGGAGCAGCTCGCTCACGATCTGGGCATTGCGCGCGCGAGCTACTTCGTCGGCTACCAGTCCGACGTCGGCGGCTACTACCGTCTCTTCGACGCGTTCGTGCTCCCGTCCGTCAACGAGGGAACGCCGGTGAGCGCGATCGAGGCCCTTGCGTCCGGCACGCCGGTCGTCGCCAACCGTGTCGGCGGCGTACCCGATGTCGTGAGCGACGGCGTCGACGGCTTCCTCGTCGAGCCGGGAGACGTCGACGCCGCGGCCGACAGGCTGGCAGAGCTCGCCTCGGACCCCGAGCTCAGAGCCCGCCTGGGCGAGTCGGGACGCAGGGAGATGTTCGAGCGCTACTCCGTCTCGCGCCTCGTCGACGACGTCGACCGTCTCTATCGCGCACTTCTGGTTGCGAAGGGGTTGGCGGCCGAGGCCAGCTAGCGCCAGCCGCCCGTCGCACCGCGATAGGTCCCGCGAAAGAGGGCGAGCGGCGTCCGAAGAAGGATCTCGAGGTCGACACGCGGCGAGCGGTGATCGACGTACCAGACGTCGAGCTCGATTCGCTCCGCCCAGGGAAGCGACGCGCGGCCCTGAACCTGCGCCCAGCCGGTCAGTCCGGGTCGTACGCCGAGCCGGCGCCGCTGGTGCTCGTCGTACTGCTCCACCTGGTAGCGGAGGGTCGGCCGTGGGCCGATGATGCTCATGTCCCCGCGGACGACGTTCCAGAGCTGCGGCAGTTCGTCGATCGAGGTCCGCCGAAGGACTCGACCGACACGTGTGATTCGCGCGTCGCCTTCGTCGACCGCGTACCCCGCGCCGAGGCTTTCTGCGCCGACGACCATCGAGCGCAGCTTCAGGACCTGGAAATCCTCGCCGTTCTTGCCGACTCGGGTCTGCCGATACAAGACAGGGCCTCCGCCTTCGAGCTTCGTGGCGAGCATCGCAAGCCCGAGGAACGGACTCGCGAGGATGAGCCCGGTGCCGGCCACGAGCACATCGGCGATGCGGTTCAGCGCGTCCCCTTGGCCTTGTCCCACGTCTGCGGCGTCCCCGAGCGCAGGTACGAAACGAGCGCCCCCACCGTGGCTTTGGTCACGACGTAGTAGTAGTACGCGAGGCTCGCGCCGGGCACGGGGAAGCGCGCACGTCCTGCCGCGGCGAGGACGAGGCCCGCGAGCTGCAGCACGAGGAAGCGGCGATAGAACGGCGCCCGAGCGAGGAGGGCGACGTTCGACACGAGCAAGCCGACATGGAGGAGACCGGTCGAGTACCGCAACACTCGGTGCGAGACGAGCTCGAGCGCGTACAGCGGACGCGTCGGGCGGAAGATCCTGCCCGTGAGGATGTGGCCGAGCGCGCGCGAGATCGTGCGCACCTTTCGCCCGTACTCGTCCTCGGGCTCGGCCGGCCGGCTTCTCGACGGCGACCGCCCCTGCTCGTACACCGCCCGCCTGCCTGCCTGCTCCATGAGGTACGGGAAGCCGAAGTCGTGCCCGAACCTTGGATCGTCCTCGACGTATGCCTCTCGTCGAACGGCGTAGATCGCCCCGTTGCCGGCAGTGATGGAGCTGCACGCCGACTCCTGCGCGCGCACCCACGTCTCGTACCGCCAGTAGATGCCCTCCATGTTCGCGCCGTCGGGGCTCTCGAGCCGGAGCTGGCCGCACACGTAGCCCACCTCGGGATCCGCGAGATTCCGCATGAGCGCTCGCAACGCGTCGCCCTTCCATTCCGTGTTCGCGTCCGTGAACGCGACGACATCGCTCGTCGTTTCCCTCACCGCACGATGCTGCGCGGCCACCTTCCCTGCACGGGGACACTGGAGGAGGCGCACCCTTGGCTCACGCGCCGAGATCTCGGCGACCAGCGAGTCGGTCAGATCGGTGGAGCCGTCGGAGGCAACGACGATCTCGAGCCGGTCCTCCGGATAGTCGAGCGCGAGCAGGTTCTCGATCCTCCGGCGGATGCCGGACTCCTCGTTGTGCGCCGAGACCACGAGCGAGACCGACGGCGTGATCCCGGCCTTCCGCACCGGTCTCGGCCGGAGCCGCGCCAGCGCGCCCATGGCAGCGGGATAGCCCGCGTGCGTCCAGGCGAGGGCCTTGAGCGAGCCCCAGAAGACGACCTTGGCGATCACGCGCGCGAGTGTAGATGGGGTCAGACCACGTGGGGTCAGACCCCAGCCTCACAGGCGCGCCGGGGTCAGACCCCACGGGTCTGACCCCGCCCGTGCCTCAGAAGACGCCCGCGTAGGCGTTCAGAGCAGGCTGCCCGCCGAGGTGGGCGTACAGCACCCGCGAGCCCGCTTCGATCCGGCCTGATCGCACGAGATCGATCAGGGCCGCCATCGACTTCCCCTCGTAGACCGGGTCCGTCAGAACGCCTTCGAGCCGAGCGCAAAGACGAATCGCCTCGATCGTCTGCGCGTCCGGGATCCCGTACGTGCCCGCATGCCACTCGTCGAGAAGAACGATCTCGTCGTCGCGCAGCGGGCGACCGAGGCCGATCGCCTCCGCGGTGACGCGCGCGATCCTCGCGATCTGAGCCCGGGTCTGCTCGACGGTCGCCGAACCGTCGACGCCGAGGACGGTCCGCGCCTGTTCCTGTGCGGCGAAGCCCGCGATCATGCCCGCCTGCGTCGAGCCCGTCACGGAACAGACGACGATCGTGTCGAAGACGACCCCCAGGCTGCGTTCCTGCTCTGCGACCTCGTCGGCCCAACGGGCGAAGCCGAGCCCACCGAGTGGATGGTCGGACGCACCCGCAGGGATCGCGTACGGCTTGCCGCCCCGCTCGACGACGGATGCGAGCGCTCCCTCCCAGCTCGGGCGGATGCCGATGTCGAACCCTGCCGGGTCGAGCCGCACGTCGGCGCCCATGATGCGCGAGAGCAGGATGTTTCCGACCTTGTCGTAGACGGCGATCGGGCCATTCGACCCAGTGCTCCTGTACGAGCACGCAGCCGAGACCGAGCTTCGCCGCGACCGCTGCGACCTGGCGCGTGTGGTTCGACTGGACGCCTCCGATCGATACCAGGGTGTCGCACCCTTGTGCGAGCGCGTCCGCCGCCAGGTACTCGAGCTTGCGCACCTTGTTCCCGCCGTAGGCCAGCCCCGAGTTGCAGTCCTCGCGCTTCGCCCAGATCTCGACCGCGCCCCCTAAGTGCTCGCTCAGACGCTCGAGCCGGTGCACCGGCGAGGGCCCGAAGAGAAGAGGTACTCGCTCGTACGAGTCCAGGCTCACGCGAACAGCCTCGGTCGGATCGGTGCCCGGTCGCGCCTGGAGCAGCTCACGAATGAGCGCGCGGTACCGCTCCATCGCGACGACGCGGTCGGCCTCCTCCTCGACGTACGCACGGCCGCGCCGCCCCATCTCGTCGAGCTCGAAACCACCGTCGGCGGCCTCCCGAATGGTGCGCGCGAGCAGGTCGGGCCGAGACGGGGAAATCACGACGCCACAGCCGATCTCCCTGACGAGGCGCGCAGTCTCGCTCTCGTCCTCGGCGGCGACGATCACCGGGCGGCCCGCGGAGAGGATCCCGTACAGGCGACTCGGTACGACATACCCTGCGAGCCCCTTTGCGAGACCGACGACGTGAACGTCGGCGCTCGAGAGCGACAGCGGGAGTCGCTCGCGCTTCTGGTACGGGAGGAAGCGAACCGTCTCCTCGACCTCGAGGCGCGACGCGAGAGCGAGCATCTCGGCGTGGCGGGCTCCGAACCCGGCGATCACGATCTGGACGTCTCGACGGTCTCGGAGGAACGTCGCCGCGCGGACGAGGCTGTCGAGGTCCTGTGCGTGCCCGACGTTGCCGGAGTGCATGACGACGAAGCGTGAGACGAGGTCGTGCTGGACGGCCCACGCGTTGTCGCGCGGCTGCGGCGTGATCGCGTGAGTGTCGACCCAGTTGGGGATCACGCGCAGGCGGTCCGGTGGCGCGCCTTTGGCCTCGAGCCGCATTCGCATGGTCTCTCCGATCGCGACGATCCGGTCGGCCCGACGCAGATAGGCGCCGACGAGCGTTCCGAGAACGCCGATCGCCGCGGGGTTGCTCAGACGGTGGAGCTCCGTCGCGATCTCCGGAAAGACGTCCTGGCTGATGACGAGGACGGGCGCTCCGACGCGCCGACCGACGAGAACCCCGACGTCGCCGATGATCGGCGGGTCCGTCATGCAGAGGACGAGGTCCGGCGGCGGACCCGAGAGCGCGTGGCCGAGAGCGGAGCTGAGGTACGAGACGTAGTTCAGGGCCCTCCGCCCGAGCGCCGAGCGCTCGAACGACGTCGACGCGACGCGCACGATGCGGACGCCGTTGTGCTCGACCTGGCGCGGATCGTCCTCGTGGCCGTGCAGGACTCCCGTCACGACCTCGACGTCGTACTCGTCGGCGAGGGCCTCGCACAGCTCCGTGAGCAGGTGCGCGGTCGCCTCGACACCGGGCCAGTAGTACTGGTTCAGGACGAGAATTCGCGGTCTTCGGCCGTTCTCGGACACTGGAGGAGACTAACCCGCCTGCGGCCTCGCGCACAGCGGCCAGAAAGCCTTCTACGCTCGGGCCGTAGCCCCAGTCGCCGGCGAGCTCGCGCGAGCGTGCACCCTGCGTCTCCCGCAACGCAGGATCCGAGGCGAGTGCGCGTAGGACGCGGGCAGCCGCGTCGACGTCGCCGGCGGGCACGAGGAAGCCGTTCTCGCCGTCGACGAGAAGGTCGTGCGCGGCGCCGACGCGATCCGAGAGGACGAGCGGCAGTCCGCATGCTGCGGCCTCGTTGACCACGACGGCCCAGGGCTCGCGCTCGGAGAGGAGCGCGAAGACGTCGGCCGCGACGTAGAGCTCGACGAGCTTCTCCCACTCGGTGTCTCCGGCGAACACGGCGCGTACGCCGAGCTCTTCAACCAGTCTCTCGAGCCGAGCTCGGTCCGGGCCGCCTCCTGCGAGGAGGAGCGAGAAGTCTCGGATCGTTCGCCGTCGGCGACAGCGCGAATGAGGACGTCGAGCCCTTTCTCCGGCGCGAGCCGTGCGACCGAGAGGACGACCACGTCGTCGGCCTCGGCCCCGAGCTCTCGGCGCAACTCAGACCGTCGCTCGGCGAGTCGGTCGGCTCGTTCGCCGAACGCCTCGACGTCGATCGTGTTCGCGAACATGCGCACACATGCGGGCGAGGCACCTCGCGCGATCATCGAGTTCCGCGCGAGTGTCCCGGTGACGAGGATGCCCGATGCGTTCTGCACGACGGACGGGACGACGGTGCCCTTGACCCTCCGTCGCCAGCCGGAACGCGGGCCTTCGTCGTGGCTCTCCACGATGAGCACGTAGGGCACGTCCTTGAGTCGGCACCACGCGATCGCCGCCTGAGCGGCGAACGTACTCCAGCCGGAGACGACCACGACCGAGGGTCGCGCGTCCTTCAGTGCACGAACGATGCCGGGAGTGAGCGGGTAGTCGTGGTGCAGAACGGTGGCCGCCCCGGGGAGTCGGACACCACGAAGGAACACGGATCGATGCTCGGGCTCGACACGCCAGGTGCGGCCCGCGACGGTATCGGCCGCGTAGACCACCGTGAGGTCGATCTCGGACAGAGCGGCGACTCGGTCGAGGAGAGGCGCGCGGTACGGAGTCGGCTCCGGGAAGACTGCCGCGACCCGGATCGGCGGCGAGTTCTCGTGTGTCGCGGCCTCGAGCTCGTCGAGCCAGGCGCGAGCGTCGCGGCGAGCCGCTCGCTCATGGGAGCGCCGCGCAGCACGGGCGGAAGCGGCGTGTAGCGGGAGCCCGGGGTCGAGCTCGAGGGCATGTCGCAGCAGGCTCAGGCGCGCGCGACCACTGGCTTGCCGGGTCGCGCGCACGAGCGGGCGCGCAACCGCATGGCCAATGGAGTCGTCGCTCGCGCCACTCCGGAACGCGCGAGCGAGCTCCGTGTACGCGCACTCGGCCTCCTCGATCGACGCAGGCTCGACCCGCTCCCCCACGCCGAGGCTCCAGGCCAGGTCGATCTCTTTCGCAGAAAGGTGGGGGGCGACCCGCACGATCTCGCGTCGCGCGACGTCGAGCTGATGAGTGCGCTGGAGCGCCCGCCTGGCCTGCGAGGCCTGGCCGGGGTGCACGCGATAGAGGACGAGGGGCTCGGAGAGATTGGCGCCGTCGCCCGTCCCGAGGACACGCGCCCACAGGTCGTAATCCTCGCTCTCGAGGAACGCGGGGTCGTAGCGAAGCCCGTGCCGGTGCAGGTGCTCGCGATCCACCAGCACCGTGGGGTGGAAGAACGGCGAGCTGAAGAGGAGATGCCAGCGAACAGCAGCCGGTGCGGTCGGCATGGAATGGACCACTCCCGGAGCGCCGTTGTCGCCGACAGCACACACGGAGGTCCCGAGAACGACAGTCCCCGGAGTCGCGCCGATACGCGCAAGCTGGCGCTCGAGCCGACGTGGAAGCGCGACGTCGTCTGCATCCAGGCGCGCGACGTACCGCCCCCGTGCCTCCTCCAACCCTCGGTTGAGCGAGCTCGCGAGACCGAGCTGCGCCTCGTTTCGAACGATGCGCAGGCGCGCGTCACGAACCCCGGCGAGGACATCCGGCGTGGCATCTGTCGAGCCGTCGTCGACCACGACAAGCTCGAGATCGGAGACGGTCTGCCGGAGGACGCTCTCGAGGGCTGTGCGCAGGTAGGTCTCGCCGTCGTGGACGGCCAGGAGCACGGTGACCAGCGGCGCGATCGGCATCACGGACGTCGCGTAGCCTACGGCCCGTGCCGCGGGAGCTTCCGTCGTTCGACCTCGTCGTCGCGACGGTGGGACGCATCGGCGAGCTCGCGCGTCTGCTCGCGTCCGTCGAGACGCAGGGGCTTTCGCAGCTGCGCGTGATCGTCGTCGACCAGTCGGGCGACAACCGCCTGGCCAAGGTCCTGGACGGCCGCGGCCTCGAGCTCCTTCACCTGCGATCGAGGCCGGGTCTTTCGCGCGCGCGTAACGTCGGTCTCGACCACCTGAGCGCGGACATCGTCGCGTTTCCCGACGACGACTGCGTCTATCCGCCCGGGTTGCTTCAGCAGATCGCGGAGCGGCTGGCCGCCGACCCCGGCCTCGACGGACTGACCGGGCGAGCGGCGGACGCTTCGGGCGCGTCGTCTGCGTCGTGGAAGACGGACTCGGCCGTCCTGACCGACGACAACCTCTGGAACCGGGCGATCTCGTACACGATCTTCCTTCGCCGTGGCACCGTCGAGCGCGTCGGCGCCTTCGACGAGCGCCTCGGGCTCGGCTCTTCCGAGCCGTGGGCGTCCGGGGAGGAGATCGACTACCTCATTCGCGCGATCCGGGGCGGAGCGCGGATCGAGTACGACCCGTCGCTCGTCGTTCGGCACGACGTGCGGGTCGACGACACGCGAATCGGATCTCGCGACGGTGCGAGCGTCGGGTACCTGCTCCGAAAGCACGAGTACCCGACGGACTCGGTCGCGCGCATGCTCGTGCGACCCCTCGGCGGCATCGTCGTCTCGCTCGCGCGGATGGATCGCGCCCGTGCCTCGTACCACGCCGCGACTTTTCGCGGCCGGATTCGCGGCTACCGCGGGGCGAGCCGCTCGAAGAGCTCGCGATGACGGTCGAGCCACGGCTCGAGCGAGAAGCGCCCGACCGCCCGCTCCCGCGCAGCGGCCGAGTACCGGGGTAGGTCGCCCAGCACACGGTCGACCGCATCGGCGAGCGCCTCGGCGGTGGGCGGCTCGTCCCGCTCCCAGCCGTCCGGGTGCGCGACGCCGATCCCGGCCACGTCCCCGACGAGCTCGACCGTCCCTCCGCTCGCGGGATGGACGACCGGGAGCCCGCACGCCATCGCCTCGATCACGAGCGTCGGGCAGGGGTCGTTCACCTTCGTGTGCAGGAGGACGTGAGCTCGCCGGAAGATCCCCGGCGCATCGCGCTGGGCGTACTCACCGAGAAGATGAACGCGGCCTCGCACGCCGAGCTCGTCGACGAGCGGCTCGGGCGAGACCACGAGCCGTCCCGTGATCAGCAGCCGCGCATCGGGATGTCGCGCTGTCAGAGCCGCGAGCGTCCGCAGCCCGAGCTCGAGCCGGTACGCCTGGGTCTGGTCCCCGCCGAGCAGGAGGACTGGACCGCCGTCGACCGGGGCCTCCGCGGGCGTGAAGTGTTGGACGTCGACGGCGTTCGGAAGGATCTCCCAGGTCGCGGTCGGCTCACCCAGGAAGTGGTCGGCCGAGCGCTTCGAGAACTCGCTCTGGTAGAGCACGTGATCGGCTGCGAGAAGCGCGCGCCGCAGCGTGTCGTTCAGCTCGTCCGTGCCGCTCTCCCGCCCAGCCGGGGTACGCGACGCCGTCCTGGTTGACGACGATCGGGGCCCGACGCCGCCTCGCGAGCCAGAGCAAGGGTCGAAGGTCTCGCGGGAGCCATGTCGACCCCAGGTAGAGGAGCGAGAAGTCGCCGGGGCTGTTCGGGAACCGCTCTGCGAGCTTCTGCGCCTTCGCCGTACCGCCGGCCGCGCGTTCGCCCGGAGCCGGGAACGCGGTCGTGCCCGTAGAAGACGCGGAGCCCGGGCGCTGCGCGGCGGGACGCGAGCAGCCGTGCCCAGCGCGCGGCAGCGCGCGAGTAGCGGCCGACCCGGGCCGCGTCAATCCGTCGCATTGCGTGCCTTCCGGACGACGAACCCGTCCAGCAGCCGCTCCCACCGAGCGTCGAGGCGCTCGTAGGCGTACTCCTCGGCGGTGCGACGCCCGGCCGCGGTGAGCGCAGCAGCGAGTGCTCGGTCTTCGCGAACGCGGAGCACCGCTTTCGGCAATCGCTTCCGCGTCTTCGACGTCGACGAGGAGCCCGTTGCCGCCGTGTCGACGATGTCGGGCGCTTGCCCGACGCGGGTCGTCACGAGCGGCACGCCCGCACGCCATCGCCTCGAGCACGCCCTTCGGGCCGCCTTCCTGGCGCGAGGAGACGACGTAGACGTCGAGCGCGTGGTACGCGCGCGCGAGCTCCCCGCGCGACCGCGCGCAAGCACGTGACGATGCGGAATGCCGAGCCGGTCGAGCTCGCTTCGCACGTAGCCGCGTGCCGGCCCGGTGAGCAGCACGACGAGCTCGGGCACGCGGCCACGAACCGCTCGAGCGCCGCAACGAGGACGTCCGGGCCCTTGACGAGCTTCGGCTCGAGGCCCTCGCCCCAGCCGACGCCGTCCTTCTGGAACGAGCCGACCACGAAGGCGTCGTCGCCCAGCTCGAGCGCACGCCTCGCTGCCGTACGGCTCTCGCGATTCGACGAGAGGGAAGTGCTCGAGGTCGATGCCGATCGGAATGCGGAAGACGCGGGCCGGATCGACACCGGCCGAGAGCACGAGCTCGTGCATCTCCGCGTGCGTGACCTGGATGCGTTCGATCCGTCGGGCTGCCTGCGCAGCGCCTCGAAGCCGACGTCGAACTCCGGAAATCCCGGCGTTCCAGGCCGTCCGTGCAGATATGCGGTGCCCAGCCGATGCGACGAGCCGAGCCACCGCGGTGAGAGCGCCTCGAAGTGGCTCGCGTGGAAGACCGACTGCCGCTCGGCAAACGGTGCCCAGCGCGGCGGGCCGACCTCGAACCCGAGCCGCCGGGCCGTCGCTCGCCAACTGCTCGGCGTCCTCCTCGACCGACCAGCTGCTGCGATCGCCGAGCGCGAAGAGACGGCTGTGATCCGGCCACCCCGAGGTACGCGCCCTGACGAGACCGCGTGCCGCAAGCCTCGCGGGTGGCACGACGATGCCACGTGCGACGGCACGAGCGCTCACGGGCGAAGCACCTCCAGATACCTGCTCGCGACGTCCTCGAGTGCGGGAACGACGATCGCGGCGCGACGCTCCTCGATCTCGTCGACGAGGCGCTCGAGCAGCTCGGGCAGCTCCTCCTTCTCGGTGAAGGGAAGTCCGGCCTCGCCCACGAGCTCGGGATGGCCTCCGCTGTCGAGGTAGGCGGCCGGGAGGCCGCAGGCGAGCGCCTCGAGGAGGGCGTTGGAGCAGGGATCGTTCCGACTCGCGGCGATGTAGAGATCGTGGCGGCGAAGCTCCTCCGCCACCGCCTGCGACGGGACGGGCGCGAGCACGCGCGCATGCTCGAACGAGCCGGAGAAGCGCCCGAGGAGCGTCAGCTCAAAACGGCTCCGGTCGAGGTTGCGGTCGAGCCACTCGAGGATCTCGCTGCCCTTCCCCGGGTTGTCCGACCAGCTCGTAGCGATCAATCGCACCGTCCGGCCCGCGAGCGGCTCGCGCGCCTCCGGTGCGAAGAAGATCCGCGGATCGACCGTGTTGTGCACCACGACCGGATCGCGAAGCTCGATCCCGAGCGCCCGGTGCGCCTCGAGGCTGAACCGGGACTGGACGATGGTCGCGTCGGCGCGTTCGGCGTTGACGCCGCGATCCGCGCGTCGGTTCCGTCGTCGAAGCCGCGATAGACGCCGATCGGCCCGTCGACGCGATGGACGATGCGGCAGCTCGGCCGATCGAGGCGGCGGAGCCGGCGGAAGTCGAAGTTGAACGAGTTGACGAGACAGGCGGGCGTCTCACCGGAGATCCGGTTCACCTCGATCTCGAGCCCACGCCGCTCGAGCTCGCCCCGAAGGGCGAGCAGGAACTGATTGCCGCCTCCGTACGGCGGCGGCGAGAACTCGTGGAAGAGCGCGAGGTCGGCCCGGCCGGCTCTGTACCGGACGCGATCGAGCTCGGTGGCGACGACCGCGCGCAGCGCCCGCCCGGCTCGGCGGGCTCGAAAGCCGGCGCCCCGCAGCGTCCCGCGAAGCTTCACGCCGTCACCCCGGGCCGGGCCGCGGCGACGAGCAGCGCGGAGATCGACTCCGTGTACCGCGACCACGTCAGGTGGCGCTCGACGGTCTCGCGCGCTCGCAGGCCGAGCGAGGCGGCCTGCGTCGTCGTCCGACGAGAACCGCGCTGACGGCCTCCTCCAGCGCCTCGAGGCTCCCGGGTGGAACGAGGCGGCAGTTGACGCCGTCCTCGAGGTGGTATCCGGTCGCGATCGCGGCGGTCTCGGCTCACCACGACCGGCCTCGCCGTGGCCATCGCCTGCAGGAGGACCGTCGTGGCTCCCGAGTAGCTGTTGTCGCGCACGGGGAGCGACGACGACGCGTGCGCCCGCGAGCCGCTCGCGGATCCGGTCGAATGGAACGTCCACCTCGATGGCGACGTTCTGCGGGACGGGCCCGAGTGCCCGGGCCACGTCGCTCGCGAGAACGAGCCGGCAGGACCACTCGGGATGCGCTCGCGCGAGCGCGAGGAAGAGCGCGTGGTCCCGGCGCGGGATCGGCTCCGATCGAGACGACGTCCGTGTCGACGAGCGGCGTCGGGCTGCGGTGCGAAGTACGTCGTGTCGACCCCGAAGGGCACGAACACGACCGAAGGGCCGCTCTCGCCGAGCCAGTCTCGAAGCGCGTCGACCTCACCCGCCCCGTAGGCCACGATCGTGTGCAGCCGCCGATAGGCATCGACGAACATCCGCTGCGCCCGCGCCGAGCGGAGCTGCGCCAGCCGCTCGGGAAGACCGATCGCCGCGTAGACGATCGGGGTCCGGACGAGACCTCGGCCCGCCAGGAGCGTGAGCGGGATGCCGACGGTGTCCACGGTCGAGAACACGACGTCGGCGTCGTTCAGCTGGCGCCGGCACGCGAGCACCGTCGCGAAGTCTCCGGAGTAGCCCCCCGAGGCGCGAACGATTCGGTCGAGGACAGCACCCGCGGCACGGGACGCCGCACCGGCTTCACGACCCGGCTCGAGGTTGTGCGCCACCGCAAAGCCCGCTGCCGCGAGCTCGTCCAGGCCGTACAGGCTGTAGCGCGCTCCCGCCCCGACGGGTTCCAGCAGAGCGTCGGCGCGGAGCTTCGAGCGACGATAGAGGACGAACACCGCCGGCGGATGCCTCGATTCGGTCGCGTTCACGTGGGGTAGCGTAGGGATGCGATGCACCGGACGAAGACTCGATTCGCGGCACGGGTCAACCACGTCGCGACGGCGCTCGAGCGACGCGGAGTGCGGGCCACGTACGCCCTCCACGACCGCGTCCTCTCGAACCGGACGAGCCGGAGGCGCTTCACGGGCTCGCGCCCGGAGCTCGACGACGTCCAGCGGCGAGTCCTCGCCGAGCTCGACGCCGACGGCTACTCGCTCCTGACGTTCGATGAGCTTCACTCCGAGAGCGGCGCGTGGAGCGAGATCGAAGAGCAAGCCGCACGTTTTGTCGCCGACACCGAGACTGCGCTCGCGGGCGACCGCGAAGCTCTTCGCGTGCGGGCCGGGAAGGAGTTCGTGGTTCGTCTGCACAGCTACGGCGTCGAGATCGGGCTCGACGACGCGTGGTTCCGTGCGTGTGCGTCGCATCGGATGCTCGACCTCGCGAACACGCTACCTGGGGCTGTGGTCGAAGCTCGAGTACGTCGACATGTGGTACTCCGTCCCGCAAGCTGCCGACGAGGCGAGAGTCGCCTCACAGCGCTGGCACCGGGACTTCAACGACAAGCATCTCCTGAAGGCGTTCCTCTACCTCGTCGACGTCGACGAGGGCACGGGCCCGTTCCAGTACGTGCCCGGGAGCGCGCCCGGCGGCCGTCACGGAGACGCGTGGCCCTGGCGGCCCCTCGGCGAGAACTATCCGCCCGAGGATGAGCTCGAGCAGCGTCTTCCCGCCGAGGACTTCAAGACGTTCACCGGTCCGAAGGGCACGCTCCTCTTCTGCAACACCTCCGGTTTCCACCGCGGCGGCTTCGCGACGGAGAAGCCGCGCGTGCTCGCGACGGTGACCTACTCCTCCCCGGCGTCGCTCGCCTCGCTGACCGAGCGCAGCTACCGGTTCAAAGGATCATTCGAGGAGCTCGACCCGCCCACGCGGTTCGCGCTCGCCTGACCCTCAGCGTCCGCGGTCGTCCACTCGAGCAGCGGCCGGACGACGCCCTGCAGCTGCCCCGTGAAGAGGCCCCTCGCCGAGTCGTCCTTCACCGTCGTCCTGGACGTGGAACGAGACGGCGTCCACGCAGCCGCGCATGTGGGCGGAGCTTCGGCGCACTGAGTGAGCAGATTCCGACGTCGACCGTGACGAGCCCCTCGTTGAGGAGGTTGCCGGGTATCCACGCGGTCGACACGTACTCGCCCGGCAGCGACGGATCGCGCCACCGCGAGCTCGTGTCCAGCGCGTTGAACACGACGTTGCGCCGGACGTTCCAGACCTTGATCTTTGGGAAGACGGCGGGTCCGCCGGAGCGAAGGACGCGGAAGCCGATCTCGACGCCGACTGGGACGTCGAACGTTGGCTGCATCGACGGTAGTGCCGCTCTCGTCGACGACCCGCACCGAGAGGAGGCGCGCGAGGTCGTCACCCGGGGCGTGTTCGACGTCGGGCCAGGATCGAGTCGACCTCGAACCACCGACTCTCTGCAGGTAGTGCGCAACGACGTCCCCGCTCGGCCCGTCCCGGGTGACTCTCCCCTTCTCGAGCAGGATCGCGCGGTCGCAGAGCTGGGCGACGGCCTGCATCTGATGCGACACGAAGACGACGGTCCTGCCCGACTCGCTCAGATCCTCCATGCGACCGAGGCACCGCCGCTGGAACTCCGCATCGCCGACGGCGAGCACCTCGTCCACGAGCAGGATCTCCGGCTCGAGATGCGCGGCGACCGCGAACGCGAGCCGAACGGACATCCCGCTCGAGTAGCGCTTGACGGGCGTGTCGATGAACTGCTCGACGCCGGCGAACTCGACGATCTCGTCGAACTTGCCCTGGATCTCGCGCTGCTTCATCCCGAGCACCGAGCCGTTCAGGAAGACGTTCTCGCGGCCCGTAAGCTCGGGATGGAAGCCCGTCCCGACTTCGAGCAGGCTCCCGACACGGCCGCGGATCTCCGCACGTCCGCTCGTGGGCGTCGTGATCCGCGTGAGGATCCTGAGCAGCGTCGACTTCCCGGCGCCGTTGCGGCCGATGACGCCGAGCACCTGACCCTCGGGCACCTCGAGTGAGACATCGCGCAGCGCCCAGATCTCCTCGTGATGCGGACGGTGGTCGCGGTGCACAAGCCGTTTGGCGGCCGCTGCAAGCGAGTCCCGGAGCGTCCCATACGTGCTCTGGAGCTCGCCGATCCTGTAGCTCTTGGAGAGCTCCTCGGTGATGATCGCCACGCTCATCAGATCGTGTCGGCGAATCGCGGCTCCGAGCGGCGGAAGTACCAGAGCCCGACGACGAGGAAGACCAGGGTTGCCGCGACGCCGACCAGCGACTGCCCGAGCTCGGGCGCCTCCGTGCCCAGAACTCCCCACTGGAACCCGCTGATCACGGTCGTCATCGGGTTCAGCGAGAGCACCCATTGCCAGCGCTCCGGGAGAGCGCTGATCGCGTACACGACCCCCGAGAGGAAGAGCCAGATCTGGAGAAGAAACGGGATCGCGTAGGAGACGTCTCGGTACCGGACGGTCACCGCAGACAGAAAGAGCGTGACACCGAGTGCGGCGCCGACGGCCATCGCGAGGAACAGCGGCGCGAGGAGCAGGGCAAGGCTCGGCCAAACGCTGAACCAGGCCATCATCCCGAAGAGAACGGTGAGCGCCAGCAGGAAGTCGACGATTGGCACCGTCACTCCTGCGAGCGGAAGAAGGACTCGCGGGAAGTAGACCTTCGTGACGAGACCGCGATTCGGCGACGAGGCTGCTGCTTGCAAGCGCGACCGAGGAAGCGAAGTAGGTCCAGGGCAAAAGCGCGGAGTACACGAAGATCGGGTACGGGACGTCCTTCGAGGGGAAGTTCGCGAACCTCCCGAAGACGAACGTGAAGACGACCATCGTGAGGAACGGCTGCAGGATCGCCCAGGCGACGCCTACGGACGTCTGCTTGTACCGAACCGCAATGTCGCGCCACGCGAGCCGCCCGAGCAGCTCGCGGTAGTGCCAGAGCTCGCGGACGTCGAGATGCGGCCATCGTGATGCCGGCTTGATGACGGTGACTCGCTCGACTCGCTGCGTCGGCTGGGATGGCTCCGCAGCGAAAGCCGGCGCGCGCTCGCGCACATCCAGCTCGGTGTCAGCCATTCTCGCCGATGCTAGCTGGGGCGCCGGGCAAGACGCCGCAGCGAGCGCCGGACGCGCGGCCAAATACGCGCCTCGAGAGCGGCGATACGCAGTTCGAGCTCACGGATCTGCGCATCCAGGCGAACGAGGTCGACCTCGCCGACGGCCGCGCACTCGATGGCGTACGAGGCATCGTCGACGACATTCGGGGCGGTGAACACGACTCCACGCTGCCCCTTCGTCGGCGGCGCGAAGCGCCCACTGCCCTCGTCACGTAGCCCTCGGAGCGCGTCTCTGAGCCGCGCGTCGATCACGAGCTGTCCCGCAGCCAGACGGTCGTCGAGAGACGTGTCGGCTGCGTTCGACGCAGCTGGCGAAAAATCGAAGACCTCGATCGGATACCACGCTCTGAGCGGCACGCGCCGGCCTCCGAGCGTCCAGTCCGCAGGGTCGATGACGAGATTCGACTCCGCACGGTAGATGGGGCGCAGCATCTGCTGCAGCGAGTCGGCGCGCACGGTTGTGTCCGAGAGCAGCGACGTCCGAAGCGTCATCTCATCGGCGAAGAACCCACCCTGGCGCTGCCCTGCGAACGAGCGGACGAGCGCCTGTACGACCGAGTACCGCTGCGGAATGACGGCCAGCACGTCTTTCAAGCTCTCTGCCTCGCGGCCACCAGAACTCGGTCGGGCGGCTTGGCATGACCCAGTCGGCAGCGTACTCGGCCACCGCGATACGGGCCAGGTCGGTCAGCAGGCTCTCGCCGCCGCCTCGAGCCGGGATGCTCCTGAGATGGCCCTCGCGGACATAGGGCTCGAGGATCGCGGCGGTCTCGCCCTGCGACTCGAGCGCCCCGACGAGAACGAAGTCGACCCCTGCGTTCAGGTGGAAGGCGAGGTGCGCGTCCAGCGTCTCGCCGCCGTCGGCGACGGCGATGGTCATGACGACGTTCACAGCCGGCGAGCCTATCGAGCCGGCGCTTCGAGCTCGGCTACCCGCGCGTGCAGCCCGTCGACGAACCTGGTGAGCCGCACGATGTCCGCATCTCGTACTCCCATGCTCTCGGAGACCAGACCCGGGTCGGCGACGAGCGGATCCGCGTCGACGTCGTCTCCACGAAGGGCCCGGAGTGCGTCGCGAAGTCGGACGTCGACGACGAGCGAACCCTCGGCGGCTCCGCGCTCCAGCGCATCGTCATCGAGCGCCAGAGTTCGAAAGCGCTCGGCTCCGCGTCCTACCTCCGACACTCGGAGCACGCTGACGTACTGGCCGAGCGGCTTGTCGCCGCGGGCGCGGCGAACGCCCTTGTTCTCCCATTGCCCAAGCGAGCGAAATGGAAAGTGCAGAACGTCGGCCGGATGCCAGTGATGGATCGCGCGCCACCGACTGTTGTAGACAGTGTGCGACCCGAAGCTGATCTCGATCTCTGGATCGGCGCGGTGCGCGGCTTTCAGATGCGGCCGATAAGGGCTCGTGGGATCGTTGAGCGGCGACAGTCGGTGAGACGCGAACGGTCATGCGCTCCGCGAAGAACGCACCGTCGTCCGGGCGCGGGGTGAAGTGACGGCTCAATGCAAAGACGACCCCGTACGGCTCCGGAACCGCTGCGAACACGTCCTTGAGCGCGCCACGCCGTGGCATCCAGAACTCGTCGGCGTCGGTGTTTATCACCCAGTCCGCGCCGTACTCCGTCGCCGCAAGCCGCGCCATGTGCGTGCGCCAGGTCCGTCGAGCATCTCTCCGGACATCGGGATCCGACGCAGGTGGCCGTCGCGGGCGTAGGACTCGAGGATCTCGGTCGTTCCGTCGCGCGACTCGTGGTCCGTGGCGATGACGAAGTCGACGCCGGCGTTCAGGTGATAGGCGATCTGGGTGTCGACGATGTCGGCCTCGTCACGCACGAGGAGCGTCTGCACGAGCTTCATGACGAAACCGAGAGTCGGGACGTCGTCGCCCGACCTCGCCCCAGCCGGCGAACGCGAGACTCGAGCTCGTCCGCCCAGCGCTGACAGCCGGATCAACTCCGCCTCCTCGAACACGGCGACCTCGAACGCGTGGGCGTCGAGCTCGGCGCGGCGTCGGAAGCCGCAAGCTCGCCTCCCGCTCTTCCGTCCGGGATCGTCGCCGATGCGCTCTGCAGCAACCTGAGGGCGTCGCGGACGCGCACGTCGGAGGCGAGCGAACCATCCGCAAGACCGCGCTCGACGTCCGCGTCGTCGAGCGCGACCCGATCCCAGATCGGGTTCTGACGCCCCTCGTCGGACGCCTGCCGTGCGCGCGCGAGATCGCCGCGCACGTTCTCGGCCCAGCCGGTCCACGTCTTTCGATACTTGCGCGCGCACTGCTCCTCGGACCGGAGGGGGAAGTGCAGGACCTCGAGCGGGAACCAGCTGTCGAGTCGCGCGCCCGGGGAGGCCGAAGACGCGGTGACTTCCGTCCCTCACCTCGACGCCCGATGGCCGCGATGCGCGACCTTCACGACCGGCCTGAACGGCGTCGCCGGATCGTTGATCGGCGCCGGGTTCGCGAGCCTGACGGTCATCCGCTCCGACGAACGACTCGGTCGCCGGCCCGGCGAGGGGCGAAGTTCCGTGACGAGCCCGCGCACGATCCCGTAGCTCGCCGGCACCGCGCTCAGGACGTCCTTCAGCGAGAGCCGCCACGCGGCCACCAGAACTCGTCGGCGTCGCTGTTGATGACCCAGTCGGCTCCATGCTCGGTCGCCGCAAGCCGAGCCATCGCGTTTGCCATTCGCTCTGCCTCGCGAACTCGCCGTCCTCGCGGATCAGGCGAAGCACGCCGGCGCGCGCGTACGACTCGAGGATCTCGGTCGTGCCGTCCTGCGACCGATGATCGGTCGCGATCACGAAGTCCACGCCGGCGCTCAGGTGGTAGCGCGAGATGCGCTTCGAGGATGTCGGCCTCGTCGCGGACAAGGAGCGTCATGACGAGCTTCGGGCCGCGCTCGCTTGGACCGCCTTCGGATGGCGGCGGCTCGTGGTCCAGTCGGTCCATCAGCGCCGAGACCCTATAGCGCGCAGTCGACACCTTCGCTCGATCGCCGGCGGAAACTATCCGTGCACTCCACGTGCGCGAGCTCGCCTTCGGCCCTGCGGAGAAGACCTGGGTGCCTGTCGGGGACGCCGTTGTTAAGGTCGGATCCGGACTCGACGCGGGCGGGACGAAAGATCATGGCGCGGCCGAGGTGCGATCGTAACGGCGTGGCGTCATGACATCCGTCCGATGCGCCGCGTGCGCCGGACGGCATGAGCTGCCAGACGGCGCGCTCGACCGACGAAGGACGACGGGCGCACCTGAGCCGCTCGATCCCCATGGTCGAGCTCTCCATACGCACCAGTTACCAGCATGGGCAGGAGGCGCATTCCATCGGGTAGGTGATCCGCGTACAGCTCGGCGATTGCGAACCGCCCCTCCTCGCGGCGCGTCGCGGTCGCGCTTGTGAAGCGGCCTCGGGAGACGTGCCGGTACCAGAACAGTGGTTCCGGAGTAGCGACGACGCGAGCACCTTGCAGGGTCGCGCGAGCGAGAAGCTCCCAGTCCTCGAAGAAGACCTCCCGGAACCCGCCATCCTCGAAGAGCCCCCGCGGCCAAAGGCAGGTGGGATGCCCGAAGTGATTGCCCAACAGGCCGAGCTCCCGTGGCTCCCCGAAACCGATCGTGATCTTGTCGGCGGGCATTGCTCTCGGGCGACCCTCGCCCCGGAAGACGCGAGCTCCTGCGACGATCACGTCCGCGCCGGAGGATCTACGGCCGCGAACAAGGACCTCGATCAGCTCGTCGAACGGAACATCATCGTCGTCTACAAAGAGCACTGCGTCTCCGGTTGCCACACGAGCACCCGCGTTGCGCGCGGAAGCAACGCCGGCGTGCGGAAGCCGGAGCACGCAAAGCGTCCACGGCCACGGACGTCGTTCGAGCTCGGCGAGATAGGCAACCGTCGACTGCGAGCTGCTGCCGTCGTCGGCAACGATCACCTCTAGTGGGAGCTGGGTCTGGCGCGCGAGGGCCTCCAGGCAGAGATCGAGATACACCGTCCGCTCGTGGACCGGGACGACGACCGTGACGAGCGTCGGAGCGTCTGCGACCGACAGGGTCGCGGGGATGGGCTGGAGCACGTCTGCCCAGCGCCTGCCGCTCGCTTCGCCCTCGTGGCCCGACCAAACGTAGCGCCGGTGCGGCACTGCCCATCCCTGCTGCTCCCACCACTCGAGCCATCCATCGTCGCAGACGACGGAGTCGGCGAGTTCGAGGACGAGCCGTTGAGTCACGAGCTCGCCTACGCCGGCCAGGGGAAGGAAGCCCCGTGTGCGTCCTGGAACCCCCTCGAAGCGGACGACGATGCTGGCCCCGTCGAAGTCGATGCCGAGTTGCCTCGCACGAGCCGTGCAGTACGCCGCGTGGCCTTCGAAGACGAGCGCGTCGTACTCCGAGCCGCGTAGCGCGCGGTAGAGCCGGTAGCTGGACGATAGCCACCTCGACGCCACCACGACTTCGAGAGGGGGCACGGACACGATCTCCACCCCCGCTTCCGAACATGCCGCGCGGTCGTTTGGAGACAGCGGGCGCATCGCGAAGAGGGACACCTCGTGACGGAACCCCGCCTGTTCGAGCGCGAACGAAACAGGGCCGTCGAGGACTGCGACAGAGAGGTTCGTTCGGGCTGACGTCACGTCTCGCGGAACGTACCCGGAACGTGTACACACTGGTTGCGCTTCGCCACGATGCGGGTTCGAAGTTGGCGATCGTCTCTTACGATCGCTGTGCCGTGGATAGCCCGACGCATCGCCCCTGAGCGCCCAGCTCCGGTGCCGGAGTGCAAGGGCGAGCCCCCCAAGGACGAAACCCCGACGACGAGTGGCGAGCCGAATCAGACGGCATGGGGGAGCTGCACATCTTCTGCCCGGAGTGTGCTGGCAGCGGGGGTTCGGGGAGGGGTAGAGCGTCTACCAGAGCCGCTCGGCGCGGGCCAACCTAGCCCGCTACCTGGTTCATGAACTCCCCGTCGTATTTCTCGCGGTCGGTTCGATCCCGTCTTGCGTCCGACCTCGCCACCGTGCGCCCAGTGACGTTCACAACGTCGGCGCTAACGGCCGGAACGCAGACGAGGCCCTACCCATCTAGACTCGCGCCGCCCGGGCGCTGCGGCCGTGAGTCGATGCCCGCCATGCGGGCTCGTTTGCGACGAAGCGCGAGGCGACGACTCGGGAGCGTGTGTAGCGGGCGAGCTCGCGGCGATGCGACTGCCGGATCTCTCCATTCTCACCGAACCCGTTACGGCTCCAACGCTCCGCGAGAAAGGCTGACCTCTGGCAGCCGTCGAGACAGGATGTTCGTTCCACGACCAAAGTTGCTCACCGCAAAGCGCTCGAGCGCGTGCTTCCGCTCCTCGGCCAACGCCCGGTCGACACGATCACGGTGGAGGACGTGCAGGAACTCGTGGACACCCTCGCGGGGAGGGGAAGGTCCGAGAGACGATCTCGAAGAGCAAGAGCGCGCTTGCAATGGTGCTCACTACGCGAAGATCAGACCGAATCCCGCCCGAGATCCGAGCATCAGGCTCCCGCTCGAGGAGCCCGAGGAGGGTCGAGCCACCGCACGCCGATCACGTCGAAGCGGTTGCCTGGCGTCTTTCCGTTCCCTATCTCGTTGCTCTCGTCGCACTCAACGCTACGGGTGCGAGGATAGGGGAGCTGGTGGCTGCTCGTATTGGCGACTTCGAAGAGGGCCGCAAGGCATGGCTCGTGCGCGAAGGGTTGCCAAGACGCGCCGCGCCCGTTGGGTCGAGCTTCCCGATGATCTGTTTTCGCGTCCTCGTTGATCGCCTGCCCGCTCGCTGCAAGAGCGTTCTAGCTGGTCGACGCTCATTCCGGACATGACGTCCCGGTCGACTGGAAGGCGTTCACCGAGACCTTCGGCCCCGGCAGTACGCAGCGTCCTTCCGCAACGCCCGCGTGCTCGACGTGGGAGCGCAGAAGGGCTACTTCGGCGCGCTGGCGTTGGCCGAAGGCGCAACCGTCGTTCTCTCCTTCGAGCCGGCTGCCAGGAACTACGAGGCCCTCGAGCGCGCCGCCGGGCCGCTCGGCGACCGCTGGCTCACCCGGAATGCTGCGGTGGGGGGCGACCGAAGGACACGGCACGTTGCTGCTCGACAGTACGTAGTGGGCCCACTCGCTGGTTATGGTCGAGCGGCCCGGTCGGCAGGCAGCTCGCCTCGATCGTCACGCTCGAGCAAGCGCTCGCCGCGCTCCCTGAAAGTGGGTCGCCGACGATCGTAAAGGTCGACGCCGAAGGAAGCGACTGCGACATCCTGGCCCGGCCGGAAGCACTCGAGCCCGTCGACGTGCTGCTCGTCGAATGGCACTCCTCCGCGCTGCACGATCGGGGAGCTCAGGCGCATGATCGAGTCGGCAGGGCTCGTGACACGCGAGGTCGCCGGCGCGATGAAGTTCGAGCGATGTAATGTCGCTCGGGACGACACTCCCGCCGGTCGCTAGCAGGTACCCCAGGCGCAGCCGGGCCGGTCCGGCGGGACGACGAGCGAGAAAGGCAGCGCGGCGTCCTTGCCGTTCGCAAGCCGTGCGCGAACGAGGCCCTTCGAAGAGGCGCCGGTGAAACGACCTGAGAAGATCCCGCTGGAATTGGGACGCACTGATGCCAGGCGCCGCCACTCGCCCGAGACCTGAACCTCGACGATCACGGGCGCCCGTCCCCGCGGCGATCGTCCCCAGTAGTCGACCTGCCTCGTTCCCGAGTCGCGGAAGGCGACGAACGGGAAACGGAAAGCGGTCAGCGCCATCTTCGGCTTGTCGGATGCGATGCCGTCCTCGCCTCGGAAATAGAGACCGGACTGGAAGGGACCGCCGCCGCCCCACGCCTGGTCGCGGATCTGGAACCAGGTCACGAGACTCACGCCCTGATCCCACATGCGATAGAGGGCTTCCGCCACCCAGCGCGCGTGAAGCTCCTCGGGCACCCCCAGCGGATCCGGGGGACTCGTATCCCACGCGAACTCGGTCACCCAGAAGCGCACGGGACCGCGGCTTACAAGGTTCCCCGACTTCGCTCCCGCATCGAGGATGACCTTCATCCTCCAGAGATCGGGAAGTGAGACGTCGTTCTTGCCGTCGGCATGGTGGAGCGGGCCGCCGGACGTGTAGGGGTGGTGGGCCCAGGCGTCGAATTTCACACGTTTTCTGCAGACGGGTTTCGGTTTCGCGTCGGCCGAGAGGCAGAGGAGCATCCTCATCATCGTGAGCGGCGCCACCCGGTCCGGGCTGTCCGCGTCGGGCCCGAACGCCGACTGCCCGCCCGCAATCACGACGTTGTCCTTGCGCACCGCGTGGATCGCGTCGTAGGCGGCGTTGACCATCGCCCGGTACCAAAGCGGCGAGGCGGGTCGCCCGTTCGAGTCGTACTGGGGCGTCAGATAGTGGGGGAGATTCGGCTCGTTCCAGATCTGCCAGTACCGAACCCGAGGTAGGCCCGAGAACGACCCCGAGTAGCGGCGAGCAGTTGCCGTCATGAACTGAGCGAGGTCGCTGGGGCTCGGGCGGCAAGCCGTCGAGTTCGCGCTGCACTGCTGAGCCCACGCAGGTGCGGTTTGAACGTAGACGATCGGAGCGAACCCCTCGGCGACAGCCTCCGTCACCTGCGCGTCGAGGGCGGCCCATCGGTACGCCGTGTCGCCAGGATCACGTGCGTCGAAGCCCGCAGGTTTCTCTGCGCCGTCCGGCGCAACATGCGCCCAGTTGACGAACATGCGAACGAAGCGGGCCCCGGTCCGACGCAAGTTGGCATACGCCCGCTCGGCCTCAGGCCCTCCGAGGTTGGCGGGGTCGAGAACCGCAGTCACAAGCGGCCGATTCGGGTCCGCGAGTGACCGATACGGGGGCGCAGAGCTAGCGCCCGTCGTCGCCTGAGCGGCCGACACGGACATGATGGCCAGGAGGAGGCCTAGACAGGCGGCTTGCCGGCGCAACTGGAGGGCCATGGTAGCGGCGGGTTCGGCGGCCCGGCTTCCGACCGTGTCGCGAAGGCCCTGAAACGTAGGCCTGACTTCCAACCGCATGAGCACCCGGGAGGTCGACCTCGTGATCGTCGCGTATAGGTCACGCGATCTCGTTCGGAAGTGCCTGCTCTCGATCCGGGCGCATCCACCCATGGGCGGGGCGACGGTTTGGGTGGTCGAAAATGGCTCCTGCGACGGAGCTGCCGAGATGATCCGGGCCGATTATCCCGAGGTCGAGAATCGTTCCGGAGCGACGTCGGCGCGCTCGGGACGTCGAGCGACGCCCGCCTCCTCGGCGTTCTGCTCGTCGTCTTGTTGACGACGGTCGCCGCGGTCGTGCTCTTCGATCCGCCGCGGCCCGAACTAGGGTGGCGCACCGCCGTCCTCATCCCACCGGTGCGAGCAGCGCCGCCGCTCCGAGGAGGGCGAACGCCGGAGTGACCGGTACCGAGTAGTGCGGTATGGCCGCGATCGCGAGCGCGCTGAGCACGATGACGATGAAGGCCGCGATCGCAGGCGCCGACAGTACGAGAGCGTTCGCCGGCCGCCGCGCCACGAGAGCGACGAGACCGATCGCGAGCCAGAGCACGGGAGGCGGGAACCACCGTGAGGACTGGTTGAACCGAAGAGCGAGCGTGGCGTTCCCCGTCCTGTCCGGCAGGTTGCCTGAGAGCGCGTCGATCCGTCGATGCAGCGCCTGATAGCGCTCCTCGTCCCCCTCGTGCACGAACACGAGATGGTGCTCGGTCGGAGACGTCCACACCGTGTAGATGCTCCGATCCGGCGTCGTGGGCCCGCTCTCGTGCGCCGACGGGATTCGCTCGCCTTCCGTCGGTACCGGAAGCGTGCTCCCGCCGGCGGTGACGGTCGGGCCTCCACCCTCCGACTCGCCCGAGTCGAGCGGGCGAAAGACCGACAGGCGAAGCAGGTCCCAGACGGTTCGGGCGACGCCGCGAGCGTAGGTCCCGGGGTGCGCGCGAACGGCCTCGATCCCGACCTCACGCAGGAGTCGTTCGTCGCTCTCCCAGCCGTCGAGGCGGATCGCCAGCGCGCCGAGGTCGTCCTTCATCCGCGGGCTCGGATCGGAGAAGAAGTCGTCGAAGCCGATCCCGTACGAGCGATACGGCTCCTCGGGCAGGAGCTCGCGCTTGACTGCCTCCGCGAGCCTGCGTGACGACGGCCCGTTCTCCGGCCGCACGATGCGCTCGGTGAGGAAGACGCGCTCGAAGGGCAGGCGCGAATTGCCGCCGCGCGCGACGGTGTAGTCGCCGAACCGGACTCCGTTGTGGACGGTCCAGAGCGCGAGCAGCCCGACCGCGCACGCGACGAACGCCGCCGCGGATGCGATCCGCGCTCGCCAGGACATCGCCACCAGGAGAGGAAGAGCTGCGAGCACGAGCAGGGCCTGGTTCCCGGCCGGACGAGGACGAGGAGCGCGACACCCGTGCCGACCAGCGCGAACCCCGCGGGCGTGGGATGCAGGAGCACGCGGACGAGAAGGAGCGACCAGCCCGCGAACGCGACCGCGAAGACCGTGTCCGAGGAGATCTCGTGGAAGAGGATCCCGTAGCTCGGATAGAGCAGCAGGACGGCGACCGTGAGCAACGCCGCTCTCCCCCCGAAGCTGCGTGCAGCGAGGAACCACGCCGTGATCGACGCCGCGTACAGGAGCGAGACGCCCGGCTCGGCCAGCGCGCCGCCCAGCGGATCGAGCAGCCCACCGACGACGAGCGGCGCGACCGGCGTGCGGCCGAGCACGTAGCCGAGGTCGATCGGGTCCGACTGGAAGAGCTCGACGTAGGCGCCGAGGTACGTTCCGAAGTCCCGTCCGCCGATGAGCGGCAGCGCGAGCGCCTGGAGCCACCACACGCCGACCGCGACGAGGAAGACGACGAGCGGCGCCCGGCGCGTCTCCGCCGCGGTGGCGGCGCGGTCGGCCTGACGCAATGCCTCGCCGAGCCAGCGCACGACCCGACAGGCTAGCCTCCCCGCGAACGTCGATGGCGGCAAGGACCGGGAACCCGCTCGCGCGCCTTCTCGGATGGCTCGAGCGGCTCGTTTCGAGACCCCTGGGGACGCTCGTCATCCTCGGCCTGGGGCTCGCGGTCTACGCCGTTCGTGCGCTGGCCTGGCCGTTGAGGCCCGGTCGCGACCTCGACGAGTACCTCTACGCGTACGTCCAGCTCTTCGACCACGACGTCCTTCTGCCCTGGTCGCTCCTCTTCCGGACCCCCGTCACGCCCCTCGTGTCGGGGCTCTCGCTCGACCTCGTGGGCGGAGCGCTCGCCGAGCCCGTGTGCGCCGTCCTCTTCGCGGCCTCGGTCGTCGCCTGGAGCCGGGCCGCGCTCACGTTCGGGCCGAGAGTCGCCCTGGTCGTGGCAGCGGCGCTCCTCGTGTACCCGGGCTACGGCCTCATGTTCCACGAGCTCGCGAGCGAGACCGTCTTCGCGGCCGCGTTCGCGGGGTGGGCGCTGCTCGTGACGCGTGCGGCTGCGGCGCCCTCGACGGCGCGCTTCGCGCTGGTCGGGCTGGGGGTGGCGCGTGTTGGCGCTCGTTCGGCCGGGGAACGCCGTCCTCCTCGCCTTCGGGGCCTTCCCGCTCGTCGTCGCCGGGACCATGGAGCGAACCGGCTCCGATGGGCGGGCGCCCTCGCTCCTCGCCGCGATCGTTCCGCTGGCCGCGTGGTCCGTGCACAACGGGCTGCGCTTCGACAGCTGGGGCATCGCCCGCGGCGGGAACGCGATCGTCCCCTTCTACCGCGCGTTCATCACCGACAACATCGTCTCACCGAGCGAACGGGGAGGCGTCCCGGCGGCTGGCGGCGGCGATGCAGCGAGACCTGCTCACGCGCGAGCCGTACCGGTCGTACGGAGTCACGCTCGACGAGCTCTTCGCCGAGGGGAGCTTCCGCGTCCACGAGGACCTCTACATCCTCTCCGACCAGGTCTTCGGCTGGGACTCCGACTACTCGGTGCTCCGCGAGGCCGGCGTCGAGGCCGTCCGCGAGCACCCCGGCACCTACGCCGCGGGCGTCGTGGGCACGACGTGGGATCAGCTGGCCAAGGCGTACTTCGGACCTGCGTCCCCGTACGACCGCGGAGACCGAAGGCGCAGGTTCGGAGGCGCTGCCCGAGCCGACCGAGGGCGAGCCGATCCCGGCGGGTCAGGTCGTGTGGATCTCGCGCCCGGACCAGAGCATCCGGCAGGTGTGGACGTCGGCCACCGACTGGCACTTCGAGTTCGACAAGCCGGGTCAGCGGCGGCCGGTTCGAGGAGATCGAGCGGGAGACCGCCGCGCTCTTCGCCGCGCTTCCCGACCGAGCGGGTAACGCGCAGCTCGGTCTCCGCCTGAACCAGCTCTCGCGGTGGTTTCCGCGCCCCTGGATGTGGATCGTCGTCGGGCTCGTCGCGATCGCGGTCAGGCGGCCGCGAGGGTCGCGGACGCTCGTCGCGCTCTCGCTCGCGGCGCTCGCGGTCGTCGTCCTGAACGCACTCGGGCTCTTCGCGGACCTCCACTTCGTGCTTCCCGTGGCGCCCGCCTTCGTGCTCCTCGGCGCCGGGGGTCTACTCGGCGCGCGCCGCTAGCCGAGGTTCGACGACCCCTGCAGATCGCCTCGACGACGCGCTCGGCTGCTCGCCCGTCGACCTCGCCGACCACCTCCCGCGTGACCCGCGCGCGCTCGGCCTGCGAGCTCGGCGGGATCGCGAAGGGCACGCTCGATACCCGTGACGACGTCCTCGAAGCGCTCGGCCCCGTAGAACGCCCCCGACGCAGCAAGCTCCTTGTAGTGCTCGCCGATCACGTTCTTCATCGCCCAGCTCTCGCCGGGCTGCGCTCCCTCGTCGTAGAGGACACAGACCGCGGGGCGGTCCAAGACGATCGCCTCGAGCAGGATCGTCCCGGCGTTCGCCACGACGCAGGCCGCGTGCTGGAGAACCGTCGCCAGCACGTCGAAGTCGGTGAAGCTCGCCTCCTGCACGTGCACGCCGTCCGTCTCGAGCGCGGACGCGAACCGCTCGCGCCAGGCGCGGTCGCGCGGATGCGGACGGAACAGGAGCGAGACGCGACCGCGCCCTTCGGCCTTCCACCAGCCGACGAGACGCTCGACGAAGCGATCCTCGTACGGCGTGTTCGTCGGCGTGTTCCCCATCGACGACCACGAGCGGGAGGGCCGGATCGAGACCGAACGAGCGCACGAGGGCGTCGAACTCCTCGCGCGAACGGCGCGCGAAGTAGACGTCCGTCTGCGGCCAGCCGGTCACTCGGACCCGCTCGTGGCCGATGCCGTGGTAGCGGGCGAGGTCGTCCTCCATCGTGCGGTTCTGGACGATGTAGACGTCGCAGAACGGAGGAATGACGCCCTTGCCGACCGTGTGGTCCCAGCTCGCGACGTGCGCGACGATGGGGATGTGCAGGCGTCGCGCTGCGACGAGGAACGGAACGACCGCGTGCGGCTGGACGTTCGAGAGCACGAGCGCCGCGCATTCGCGCTCCATGCGCTCGCGGAGAGCGCGAGGGACGTAGCGCAGTGACCCGTAGTGCCAGGCTTCCATCCTCCGCTCGAGCCCGTTCCAGCGCGGGAGGGGTCCGGCGCGCGCGGAGTCGAGCATCCAGTTGTCGTGCCCGGGAGTCATGCGCTCGCGATGGAACCCGTGCCGCTCGTTCAGCCGGATCGCGAGCGGGTAGTAGCCGATCCTCCGGTCGAGCCAGCCGTCGACGCGGCGGCGCACCTTCGCCGGTGGTCCGACGTTCGACGGCAGCAGGCTTCGAACGTCGAGCACGTCGACGCCGCCCGATCCGCCTGCCCACTGCTCGCCGTCACCGACGAACCCCGCAACCAGGCGATCCCCGAAACGGGCTCGCAGTCCCGCCACGATCCCGGAGTCGAAGAAGAGGCGGATCGACAGCTGGTCGGGAAGAACGAGCCAGATCCGCTCGCCCATCACGCCACCGCGCTGCCGAGCGCCGCCGGGATGCGCTCGGCGAGCGAGGCGCCGTCCAGACCGTGCGCGCGAAGGGCCTCCGCCGGCGTCCCGCACGCGGGCCAGCCCTCCACGCCGAACACCGCCAGTGGACGGCCATCGAGCTCGCGCCGAAGCGCATCGCCGAGCCCGCCCACGGGCGCATGATCCTCGAGGACGAAGACTCGCTCGTACCGGTCGAGGAGGTTCGTCAGCCAGTTCCCGTCGAAGCGGTTGAGCCACGGCAGCGCGACGACGGCGAGGCCGAGCCCTTGCTGCTTCGAGGAGCTCCGCCGCGGTGAGCGCCTCGTGCAGCATCACGGGGCCGTACGCGAACATGATCGCGTCGTCTCCCGGGCGGAGGGTCGTGCCGCGGCCCGGCAAGACCGTCTCGGGCACGTCGATCCGCCGCGGCGAGGGCCCGATGGCGAGTCGGATCGCGACGTTCTCCGCCGCGTCCTCCACCGCCCAGCGCAGGAGCGCTCGGGTCTCGTCGGCACTCGCGGGCTGCACGATCGCGACGTTCGGCAGCGCTCCCAGCAGCGAGATGTCGCGCAGGGACTGGTGCGACTTCCCCGGGCCCGCCGGGATGAGGCCCGCGTAGTGGAGCGCGTAGATCACCCTCGAGCCCTCGCTCGCCTGGTTGTAGATCTGCTCGTTCGCCCGCGACGCGAGGAACGACGCGAACGAGTTGACCACGGGGAGCAGCCCGTGCCGCGCGAGGCCCGCAGCGGTCGAGACCATGTCCTGCTCGGCGATGCCGCACTCGAGGAAGCGCTCGGGGTAGGCGAGCTCGAAGGCACGCACGCGACAGTCGGAGGCGAGATCGGCGTCGAGGACCACGAGATGCTCGTGCTCGGCTCCGAGCCGGACGAGCTCGTCGCCGTAGGCGTCGACGACGTACTCGTCGGTCACGGTGGCCCGCGTGCCCGCGCCCGACTCCGGCTCGCCCTCGAGCGAGCCGTCCCGGGCGCGCCTCGGCGAGTCTCGACCGGGTCGAGAACGAGCGGCTCGAGGCCGAGTGTGGCCAACCGCTCGCCGAGCCGGCCCACGAGCTCGGTGAACGCCCGCTCGAACGATTCGTCGTCGGGCGCGCCGGCGTGCCAGCGGTAGGTCCCGCCACCCTCGACGAGCGCGACCGGGTGCTCCATGAAGGACACGCCCTTGCCCTTGATCGTCTCTGCGACCAGTACCTGCGGCCGATCCCCGATCTCGGCGAACGACGCGAACGCAGTGCGGAGCGCGCCGACGTCGTGCCCGTCGCACGTCTCCACGTGCCAGCCGAAGGCGCGAAAGCGCTCCTCGAGCTCGCCGAGCGACACGATCTCCTCCGTCCGCTTGTCCGACTGGAGCTCGTTGCGGTCGACGACGACCGTCAGGCCGGCCAGCTGCTCCTGCGCCGCCGCTTGGAGCCCCTCGTAGTTCTGCCCCTCCTGCAGCTCGCCGTCGCCGGTCATGACGACGACCCGGCCGCCACGACCGAGCCGCCGCTTGGCCCACGCGATTCCGCGACCCTTCGAGATGCCCATCCCGAGCGAGCCCGAGTTGGCCTCGATACCGGGCACGCCCACGTCTGGATGGCCGTCGAGCCCGCCCAGCCGCCGGAGGCGAAGCAGCCGTTCGCGTGAGATCGCGTCGAGGGCGTAGAGCGCCGCGTAGAGGCCGGGAACGTCGTGCCCCTTCGAGGAGAAGTAGACGTCCCGGTCCGGGTGGCTCCAGCCGAGAGCGGCCGTGTTCAGCTCCTCGAACAGGAGGAACGCGACGATGTCCATCGCGCTGAAGCTCGAGCCGAGATGTCCCGAGCCGGCACGCTTCACCGCGACGAGCGCGTTCAGCCTGCACATGTCTGCGAGAGCGCCGATTCGCACGTCCCGGTCGACGTTCGCTGCGCGGATGCGGTCGAACTCGGACCTCGGGAGCAACGAGAGCTCGCTCACCGACTAAGGCGCGGGCGTCGGCGGACGATGAGGCGTGACCACGTCGGAGAGATCCGAGCCGTCGCGAAGCTCGTCCGTTTTCTCGCAGAGGAAGAGCGCCTCGCTCGTCCCCGGCCGGTAGCCCGCGAATCGCCGGACCTTCCGCCAGCCCGTCCACGCGAGCTCCAGCCGCACGGCCTGAACCGTAGGGACGCCCTTGGCCTTCCCGTTCTCCGGCCACCGCAGGCGCACCACCGCATCCGGTCTCGGGTCGACCGTCGTCTCGAAGAGCATGGTTCCTCCGGGCTTCGTGACGCGGTTGAGCATCCCGAGCAGCGGGAGGTGATGGATCGAGTGGTAGAGCACGCCGAGGAAGAAGACGAGGTCGAACGACTCGATCTCGAGCAGCTCGCGCGCCTCGCGGAGGTCGCCGTACACGAACCGGTGCGGGCTTCGAAGGCTGTCGACCCACTTCGCGTGGAGGTGCCGATCCGCCGCGAAGTCCGAGAAGACCAACTCCGCCGGTGCGAGCTCGCGATCGATCCAGCGCGCATGCACGCCGTACTTCGGCCCCACCTCGAGAACACGCAGTCCGCGAAACCGCTCGGCGTCGAGCACCTCCCCGAGCGCATCCGGAAGCAAGGTCAGGTCGGGGAGCTCGTCAGTCGCCGTCGTCGAACGGTCGTCGCTCACGGGCCTCGGATCCTCGACGTACTCCGTCAGCGAATCGAGCCGAGGCAGGTTCTCCGCGTTCGGTTCGTACACCTGCAGGCCCAGCCGAACCGCCGCCGACCAGGCGGCACGCCGAGCGAGTCCCCTCACCGTTCGCGTCCCTTGGTCACGATGGCGGAACCGTACCGCTCGGCGAGGATCCGGCTCCTCCGCTAGAAAGAGTGACTCGTGACAGCTCGCCACGGAGTCAACTCGCCCGCCTTGCGGCATCCTCCTCGCGCACGACCCGGCACGTTCGCCGGGTTGTTCCTGATCACGCTCTCGACCCTCATGTACGAGATCGTGCTGACACGGATCTTCAGCGTCACCATGTGGTACCACTTCGCGTTCGTCGCGATCTCGGTCGCGCTCTTCGGACTCACCGCGGGCGCCCTCCTCGTCCATCTCCTACCGGATCGCTTTCGCGACGGCGACGTGCGAGCGCGGCTCTGGCTGTTCTCGCTGCTCTTCAGCCTCGCAGTTGCAGTCTGCTTCGTGACCCAGCTCGCGATCCCGTTCGATCCCGAGCTGAACGTGGCCAGCGCCTGGTCGATCGTGCTCACGTGCATCGTCATCGCGATCCCGTTCGTCTGCAGCGGGGTCGTGGTCTGCCTCGCACTGACGCGGTTCCCGGCGCAGACGAACCGCCTGTACGGAGCGGACCTCGTCGGCGCCGCGCTCGGCTGCATCCTCGTGGTGGCGCTCTTCGTCGTCCTCGACGGCCCGAGCCTCGTCATCGCGATCGGCGCGCTCGCCGCGGTCGGTGCATTCGTGTTCGCCCTCGACGCAGACAGTCGGCGAGGTGTGGTGTTGTCGCTGACGCTGGCTCTCGTGCTCGGCTCCGGGGCGGTGTTGAACGGTGTCCTCCACTCGAGCGGTCACCCGCTGCTTCGGATCGTCTGGGCGAAGGGAGAGGCCGACTTCCAGCACGACTACGAGAAGTGGAACGCCTTTTCACGGGTGACCGTGGACGACTTCACGCATGGCCCCTCTGGCCCGTCGGGCGTGGGCCTCTCCAGAGCGCTGCCGGCCGGGACGCGCGTCGAGGAGCTCGGGATGGTGATCGACAGCAACGCCGCCACGTCGCTGACCCGCTACACGGGCGACCCGGCGCAGACGGACCACCTGCGCTACGACATCTCCAACCTCGCCCACTATGCGCTCGACGACGCAGACGTCCTCGTCGTCGGCGTCGGCGGAGGACGCGACGTCCTCTCCGCGCTCGAGTTCGAACCGAGATCGGTCACCGGCGTCGAGATCAACGGGAACATCCTCGAGATCACGAACGGTGTGTACGGCGACTTCACCGGCCATCTCGACCGCGATCCGCGTGTGACATTCGTCGAGGACGAAGCCCGCAGCTACCTGACGCGATCGGGCGACACGTACGACCTCATCCAGATCTCGCTCATCGACACGTGGGCGGCTTCCTCGGCCGGCGCCTACGCCCTGACCGAGAACTCGCTCTACACGACTCGGGCCTTCGACGTGTTCCTCGACCGGCTCGCTCCGGGCGGCATGCTCTCGGTCTCGCGCTGGTACACGATTCCAGGACGCGAGCGTCCGCTCGAGGCGTACCGCGCGGTCGCCCTCGCAGCGACCGTGCTGAAGGAGCGAGGCGCCGTCGATCCACGCGACCACCTCCTCGTCTACCACTCGCCGCCCAACGGCGCCGGAGCGAGCGGGATGACACTGCTCGTGGGCCCGGAGCCGCTCTCGGACGCAACGCTCGGCACCGTCTCCCGCGAAGCCGCGAGGCTCGGCTTCACGCCGGTGCTGACCCCGAGCGAGGCGATCGACGAGCACTTCGCGGCGCTCGCCTCTCCGAACGGGCCGGGCGAGGCGATCGCCGCCTTCGACGCCGACATCTCGGCGCCGACCGACGATCGGCCGTTCTTCTTCCAGATGGCTGACCTCGGAACGCTGCTCGGTGGCGCGGGGTTCTCGAGAGACGATTCGACCCGTCCGGTTCTCGTCCTGAGCCTGCTCGCGCTGGCGATTCTCGGCATGACGATCGCCTTCATCGTCGTCCCGCTCCTCGCGAGCACGAGCACCGAGGCCCATCGCGGCATGACGCCCTTCTACGTCTACTTCGCGGGCATCGGGCTCGGGTTCCTCCTGATCGAGATCGCCCAGCTCCAGCGGCTCAGCATCTTCCTCGGCCACCCGACGTACGCATTGACCGTCGTGCTCTTCTCGCTGCTCGTGTCCAGCGGGATCGGGAGCATGGTGAGCGGCCGGCTGACCGACCCAGGGCGTCCGAAGCTCACGCTCGTTCCTCTGGGAGCACTCGTCGCGACGGTCGCGTTATTCGGGCTGCTGACCCCCGAGATCATCGAGCGCATGGACGGCGCCACCACGCCGGTGCGCATCGCGACGGCGGTCGCGATTCTCGTTCCGTGCGGCCTCGCTGATGGGCATGGCGTTCCCCATCGGGATGCGCGCAGCCTCGGCTCGTCCGGGAGCGCCGACGGCATTCCTCTGGGGAATCAACGGCGCGACCTCCGTCTGCGCCTCGGTCTTCGGCGTCGCGATTGCGGTCTTCTACGGCATCTCGACCTCGTACGCGATCGGAGTCGGCGCGTACACAGTCGCAGCCGCGGCTCTGGTCGTCATCGTGCGCCTTCAGATTCGCGCGGCGGTCGCGGTCGTCCCGGACGAGGAGGACGCGGCGACCAAGCCCGTGCCCGCAGCTGCTTAGGCGCGCGGCCAGGGATGGGCCTGCAGGACGTCCTCGTCGAGCTCGACGCCCCAGCCCGGCCCTGACGGGAACGCGGAGCTCCCCGCCCGAGATCTCCGGCACGCTCGAGACGAGCTCGTCCCGCCAGGGCACGTCGTCGACGTCGTACTCGAGGATCCGCGCGTTCGGGATCGCCGCGCACCACTGCGCCGCGATGAACGTGGCGAGGTGCGAGTAGTAGTTGTGCGGCGCGCAGTTGACCTCGAACGTCTCGGCGAGGTCGGCGATCTTCTTGGCCTGGTGGAAGCCGTTCCAGATCACGTCCACCGAGGCGACGTCCATCCCGCCCGCCTCGAGGTACGGCCGGAAGTCACGGCTCCCGTACAGGTTCTCTCCCGAGCAGACGGGCATCGGCGCGACGTGCCGGACGTGCGCGAGCGCCCCGGGATCGAACATGTCGACCTCCAGCCAGAGCAGGTCGAAGGGCTCCAGCGCCCGGGCGACCCGGACGCAGCCTTCCGGCTCGAGGTTGAAGTTGAGATCCACGATCGGCCTGGCTGCGCCGTCGGTACCGTCCCTGAACGCCTCGAGCAGGCGCACGAGGGCACCGGCGATCTCGGCGGCCTGCAGCGTGCCCCCGCCCTCGGCGAAGCCCGGATGCAGCACCTTCGGCTCGTCGCCCGGGACGACGACGTTCGTCTTGAACACCGAGTACCCCCGCTCGACGACCTCGCGACCGAGCGCGGCGACGTCGTCGTAGGAGCCGAGCTTCGGCGTTCCGGTCACCTCCCAGGCGCGGGCGCGGGTCGTCCCGCAATGCGACCAGTACATCGGGATGCGCTCGCGCGTGGGCCCTCCGAAGAGCTCGTACACGGGAACCCCGAGGGCTCGTGCCTTGAGGTCGAGGAGCGCGTTCTCGATGCCGGCCAGGGCCTTCGCGATCACAGAGCCGGGGCTCTGGCGCGTCGCGCGGTAGAGATCCCAGTAGACCGCCTCGACGGGCCGCGGGTCGCGGCCGACGACGAGCGGGGCGAGATCTTCGACGATCCCCGGCAAGCCCGCGCGGCGACCCGTGCGAGTCCGTGATCTCGGCCCAGCCGACCGAGCCGTCGTCGGCGGTCGCCTTGAGGAAGATCCACGGCCGCCAGCCGGCGTCGCAGAACAGGGTCTCGAGGCTCGCAACCCTCACGAGCGCCGCAGCATACGGCGGGCGCCCGACCCTACGTCAGCAGAAGCTGCCCCAAGAGGCGGAAGCGAAAGTCCTCGGGCACGGTCAGGCTGAAGTGGACACGTGGACCGACTTCGCACACGGCGCAAAAATGGTTAGATGTGCGGAGCAACGTCGGGGAGAGGAAAGTGACGGTAGCGTGAGTTGAGAGTGTCTCGTAGAGCACGCCGCTCGAGGTGGGTCGGGGCGTGTGCCCTCCTCGCTGCTGCGACCTCTGTGTTCTTCGCCTCCGGTGCGCCGGCTGCCAAGCATGCGGCGAGCGCGCCTGAATCCGACAGGCGCAAGTGCTGGATATCGAAGAAACCGGCGTGGCAGCTCCGGTCGGTCTTGCCTTCGCCACCCAAGCGAGACCTTCTACGTCCTGAGCGCGCCGAGCAGCGGGTCAGCGTCCGCAGGCACCGATGTCGTCATGCTGACGCGGTCGAGGTCCGCATCGGTTTCGAGCCGGGTGGTTTCGAGCCACATCGCGGCGGCAATCCAGGACCCGATCAACATCGCGTTCGACGCCCATCGCAGCCGCATGCTCTTCATGGGCCACGCCGGCGAGCTGCTCGAGGTTCCAGTGGGAGCCAATGGCGAACTCGATACCGTTAAGCCGAGGCGTCACGATGCCGCACTGTTCGGCCTCGAGACTCCGCGAGGGCATGGCTGTCGATCCCGCGAGCGGAGTCGTGTTCATCGCCGACGCAAACGTCCCGCGGATCGTTCGCGTCGAGCCACAGTCCGACGGGAGCTTCGACAAGGCGGTGACGTCCGAGTTGGATCTGGGGCCAAGTGGCATCCGCGAGCGTCAGCGGGTCTCGCGTTCGATCCCTCGACGGGTCATCTCCAGCTCCGCGGCGGAGAAAACCTCTATGAGCTGACCACAGCTGGTGAGGTGGTCGCCGTGCGCAACCTCGCGGGCCTCGACCTCGCCAATCCCGAAGGAATGGTGATCGCACCGAGCACCGATCAGACGGATGAGCCCAGCACGACAAGTGTCTACGTAGCTGACAGCGGTGGCGGAGCGACTCAGGCCTCGGGCAAGATCGTCGAGCTCTCGCTCGCTCCGCTTGCGACGCTCGCGGCGATCGACTTCACCTCACAGCTGGTCAGGACGGTCGACATGGGGGCGCTATCACCCCCCAGCCCCGATCCCTCGGGGATCACGCACGTCCCCGGCCGCGGCCTCGTCGTCAGCGACGCGGAGGTCGAGGAGACCGTCAACGGGATCACGCACTTCCAGGGCGCGAACGTCTGGGAGCTGAGCCTGAGCGGGGCCGTCCAGCGCACGGCGAACATCTCGAATGTTCCACCGACCGTCGCTCCTCCCGTCACGAACGAGCCGGCGGGGATCGCCTTCAATCCGAGCAACGGGCATTACTTCGTGTCCGCGGACGACGGGCAGAGGATCTTCGACATCAACCCGGGGGCGGACGGCCTCCTGGGCACGGCCGACGATTCCTCGACGTTCTTCAACACGAATGCGCTGAACACCGACCCCGAGGGAATCGCCTACAGCACGTTCAGCGGCAACCTGTTCGTCGCCGACGGCGTGAACAGAGAGGTCTTCCAGTACACCACGGGAGGCGCGCTCGTCGGAAACTTCGACGTGCTGCAGTACGGAATCAACGATCCCAACAGCGTCGAGTTCAACCCCGACAGCGGAACGCTCCTCGTCCTCAGCGACCGGAACAGCGGGACCGGCAATCAGCGGCTCATCGCCGAGACGACGACCAGCGGCGCGCTGGTTCGAACGATCGACGTGGGAGCTTCGAACTCGTTCAGGCCGGACGGCGTCGCCTATGCGCCGGCGAGCGACGGTACGGGCGCGCCGCGCTTCTACATCGTCGACCGAGTACATCGACAACAACGCCGATCCGAACGAGGTCGACGGCAAGCTGTACGAGATGACTGCGCCGGCTCTGGGCGCGCCCGCGAACACGCCTCCGGTGGTGAGTGCCGGCCCCGATCTGAGCACCACTCTGCCGGCGAGCGCCACCCTCGACGGCACGGTCGGTGACGACGGCAATCCGAATCCGCCGGGAGCGTGACCACCAACTGGACGCAAGTCAGCGGGCCGGGCACGATCACCTTCGGGAGCGCAGCCACGGTCGACACGACGGCGAGCACGACGATTCCCGGCGTGTACGTGGTGCGCCTGACTGCGAGCGACAGCGAGTTGTCGGCCTTCGACGAAGCGACGCTCACGTTCACCGGCACGAGTGGCGTCCAGACCCTCGACGTCAGCGTGTCTGCGGGTACGGACGACGCGGAGGAGAGCACCGGAAACGTCGTCGTGCTCGGCAATGCCGATCTGGATCTGATGACCGCCGACGAGGCGAATCTCGTGGTGGGGACCCGTTTCCGGAACGTGACCATCCCGGCGGGCGCCAACATCACGTCCGCCTTTCGGTGGCGCTGGCCCGCCTCCCGCCGACTTCGACGGCTCGGGCACGACCGACATCTCAGTCTTCCGGCCCTCGACAAGGATCTGGTATGTGCGCGGTCAGTTCACCCAGCAGTGGGGGGCGCCCAACGATGTCCCCGTCCCCGGCGACTACGACCGCGACGGCGACACCGACGTCGCGGTCTGGCGCCCATCTACTGGCGTCTGGTTCGTGCGCAACCAGTTCTCCCAGCAGTGGGGGGCTCCCACCGACGTCGTCGTCCCAGGCGACTACGACGGGGACGGCGGCACCGACGTCGCCGCCTGGCGCCCATCAACTGGCGTCTGGTACGTGCGCAACCAGTTCTCCCAGCAGTGGGGGGCTCCCACCGACGTCCCAATCCCCTGCGACTACGACGGGGACGGGGACACCGACCTTGCCGTCTTCCGGCCCTCGACAAGGATCTGGTATGTGCGCGGCCAGTTCACCCAGCAGTGGGGGGCTCCCAACGATGTCCCCATCCCCGGCGACTACGACGGGGACGGCGACTGCGACGTCGCCGCCTGGCGCCCATCCACTGGAGTCTGGTACGTGCGCAACCAGTTCTCCCAGCAGTGGGGGGCTCCCACCGACGTCGTCGTCCCAGGCGACTACGACGGCGACGGCGACACCGACGTCGCGGTCTGGCGACCCGCCTCCGGACTGTGGTACGTGCGCGGCCAGTTCACCCAGCAGTGGGGGGCTCCAACCGACATCCCGCTGCCCCTCCCGCGGGCGATTTACGACCGCTACTACTGAGCATCGAACGCGGGCGTGCTCGGCGCGCCGCTTGCATCACTGCGTGATCCGCGAGGTCAGCAGAAAGCTGCCCGGGGGAGGCGAAAGTCGCGGGCACGGTCAGGCTGAAGGGCAAAGAGACGTCGCTGCGCACGACGAGCCGTGCGCGGAGCGCGCCGGCGGAAGTGAAGGTAGTGAGTCGGAGAGGGTCCCGTAGAGCACGCCGCGGAGTGCGGCGCGCGTCCCTCGCTCCGCCGCTGTCGACCGCCGTGCTTCTTCGCCGGGGCGCCGGCGCCAAGCACGGTGAGCGCGAGCGTACGCCTGTCCGGAAGGCGTACGTGCTGGATATCGAAGAACGCCTTCGAGCTCCGGCTTCGGTCTTGCTTCGCCACCCGATTCACGTCCTAGCGCGCCGAGCAGGTAGCGACCCCGGGCACATTCTCATGCTGAAACGGCTGGTCGCGCATCGGAGGAGCCGCGGTCTCGAGGCTCACTCCGTGGCTCCAGACCCCGTAAAGAGCTTCGAAGACCCAGCGTGCTTAAGGGCCGAGGCCGGCGAGCTGGCTCGAGGCTGCGAGTCGGAGCATGAAACTCGATACCGCTAAGCCGAGCGTCACGATGCCGCATCTGTTCGGCCTCGAGCCCCCGCGAGCAGCTGTCGATCCCGCCGAGATTCGCCGAGCGAGACGTCGTCGGCGTGGAAGCCGCAGTGCGTCGGCCCGCCGGCGGTGAAGGGATGGTGCGCCCACACGCGAACTCGGTCCTTTCGATGCACGTCGGCCTCTGGTTCGCTCCGCCGGACACGCAGAGCATCTCGCCATCAATCCGAGCGGGCGGACGCCTTCCTGTTCGGCGAAGGGGCACGGATGGATCTTCGAGGATCCCTCCGAATGGGGCGAGGCCCACCTGCGACTGCCACGTTGTCTGGATGAACCGCATAAACAGCGCTTGCGAACGTACGTCGACCATCGAGCGATACCAGATATTCCCCAGTCCGGTGCGCCTGTGACATAGATGAGCGGGAGAAAGCCCTTCGCCGCCGCAGCGCTGACATCTCTGTCGAGTGTCGCCCACCGGTAACGGGGGTCACCGGGATCGCTGGCCCGAAACCTGCGGGTATCGTCGATCCAACGGGCGCGACGGCCGTCCAGTGGAGGAATATGCGGACGAACGAGGCACCGGCGCGACGCGCGTTGTCGAATGCCGCTCCCTGATCTGTTGCCCCGAACGACCACGGATCGAGGAATCCGGTTGCAAACGATCTCGGCGTCGCCAGCGTGGCGGTATGCGTCGTATTCACGTGAGTGCCCGCAGGTGCGGTCAGGGCTGTCGCGCTGGCCGCAAGCGCCACGCAGGCTGCCGTCCCGGCGACAGCGACCTTCGGATGATTGTCGTAAGACATCTCACGCGGCCCGCCATCCTAGCCTGAGCAGTGGGAGGGAGTCGCTCGCTCTCCGGGCGTCGCTAGATTCCCCAGGCGTGACCGACCCAGCCCTCGACGTCGTCATCGTCGCATACCGATCACGGGAACTTCTCCACGCATGTCTGACGTCGCTTCGAACACATCCTCCGAACGACGGGGCACGCGTCTGGGTCGTCGACAACGCTTCAGAGGACGGGACAGCTGAGATGGTCGAATCCGAGTTCCCCGAGGTCAGCTCAAGCCTCTGATGAGAACCTCGGCTTCGCGGCTGCCAACAACCTTGCGATTCGCCGCGGCGATGCCCCGTACGTTCTCGCGCTGAACCCTGACACGCGGCTCACCGCCGGGGTCCTCGACCACATGCTGGCGCTCATGGAAGCCGGACGAGTCAATCGGCATATCAGGCTGCCGACTGGAACTCGAGGACGGCACGTTCGACCATGCCGCGCGGCGGTCCTTCCCGACGCCGCTCGGAGCACTGGGTCACTTCATGGGATCGGGCGATGGTCGCGCGCGCCCTCGCGGCTGGCCCAGTATCGCGCGCCCTTACGTGGATCCGGGACGCGTCGACGCCGTCAACGGTGCTTTCATGCTGATGCGTCGGAGCGCGCTCGAGGACGTCGGCCTGTTCGACGAGGGTTACTGGATGTACATGGAGGACCTCGACCTCTGCTACCGCTTTGCGCAAGCCGGATGGGTCACGTGGTTCGAGCCGGCCGTCACAGTCGTCCACGTCAAGGCGGGGTCAAGCGGCAGGTATCGAAGTCCTCGGGTGAACTACGCCTTCCACTACGGGATGATCCGCTTCTATCGGAAGCACTACGCGAGGCAGCATAGCTTCGTCGTCAACGGCGCCATCTATGCCGGAGTCGTCGGAAAGCTCATGCTGTCGACGCTCCGGAGCGCGATTCAGCGGCGGCTTCGACCAGCGCCGAGCGCGGTCTCGGGGCAGCGCCGCGCCGCTCGCTGACGCAGCGCGTCGAAGAGCGTGATGTCAAGCGTTGAGTCGGGCGCCACCGGCAGACGCGGAAGTCGTGCCCCAGCTCGCCAACCGCTGATACGACCTGTAACTCCGCCGATATTCCGGTCGATCGCAAGCTGGCCAGCCGAGATCACGGCCTCCGCTGCCAGCGCACGGGCGAATCGCCGTGGACTATGGAGACACCGTAGCGCCGGAGCATGTACCCGCGACTCCACCCCATCAGACGGTTCTTGGCCGCCGAGCCAGAGCCGAGCGTCGCAGAGTGCCGATGGACCGCTCGGGCGTCCGAGGCCAGCCGGCACGCACAGCCTGCAGCCCGCAGGCGAAGCGCAAAGTCGACGTCCTCGAGGTACGCGAAGATCCTCTCGTCGAATCCGCCGACCGCCGTGAACGACGACAGTGTGAAAAGTGCAGCCCCCCCGGTCGGTCCGAGTGGCGGCGCAGCCGTTTCGGCGACAGACCACGGCAGCCCGTGGAGGTAGTCGAAGGCGAGCAGCGTCGAGTCGACGACGACGCCCGCCGAGTCGATCAATTCCGGGTCTTCGCCCTGGAGAAGGACTCCGCGACCGACGTCGGCTTCCGCCCGACCTCGTCGAGCAGAGCCTCGACGAACCGCGGCTCATGCCGTACGTCGTTGTTAGAGAAGATCAGGAGCTCTGCAGGATGCCGGGCGACGGCGGCGTTGAGAGCCGGTCCGAAGCCTCGGTTCGAACCGAGCTCGACAACGTGTACATCGGGGTGCTCGCGACCAACCGCCTCGACCGATCCGTCGGATGACCCGTTGTCGACAACCACGACCTCTGCCGCCGCCGTCTGCTCTGCCAAGCCTGCGAGCGTTTCGAGCAGCATCGAACGTCTATTGAGATTCGGAACGTAGACGCACGCCTGGGCTCGAGCCACGCCTTAGACGATCTTGCCGGCGTGTCGCTGAGTGACCGCAATCGGGCCATCTGGCGGAGTCATGTGGTGCGCTCTCCCTCCCCCATGTAAGTGCGCCTCGTCCTGGTCGATGTCTGTCCACACCGAATCGAGGAGCGCGTCCGGCTAGAACCCAGCAACACAGTATCCGACCCCTTGCGCTGGGGTTGACGCGAAGTAGCGTACGGGTTCGTGGTATTCGACAGCGATCAGGTGAGTTCCGTCACCCGCTCGCCGCCGCCAATGTGCCGAGCGCGACGGCGAGGGCGGGCCGGCCGGGCACGAGGTAGCTGACAGCGCCACATCATCACGTCCGGTCAAAGACGAACCGAGGAGGAGTACGCCAACAGGCCAGCCGAACGAGCACCGGCCGTCGCCCGCGGCTCCATGAGCCCGAGTCGATCGGGAAGGCGCTCGCCGAAGCCGCCGCCGACAAGCCCGAGGACGTGATGATTATCGGAGAGGCAGGCCTGAGAGCCACACGGTGATGGCGCCTTCCGCGTCATCATCGATTGACGGGAGGTCGCCATCGGGATACTTCTTGATGGACTGCCTGAACGGACCCGTACGATGATCCGTTATCGACAGCAACTCATACCAATCGGTTCTTATCGCCTGCAGAGTCGGTTCGGGTCAGGCCGCGTGGTTGTCCGCCACCGCGCGGCGCGTGGCGGCAACCTCTGCGCGGCCCATCACCCGCGCCAAGCTGTCAAGCAGCTATCAGAAGGTCTTCACGAGGCCGCGTTCGTTCCTGCTCGGATCGTTAGGCAGAACTTGTACGTCCTCTCGAAGAGGCTCTAGTTGGCATGATCCACACAGACCGCTACAGATCGGGAACGGCGTTTCGGCCTCCAGTGGTTTCTAGCCGGGCGCCCGTTGCTTTGGCTGGAGCGTGGACACCCTCGCATCGAGCGGAGCGCCATCGGTCGATCCAGATTTGCGTCGTGGTCTTGCATAGATCGAGTGCCAGAATATGACGAGCAACTCGAGTGGCCAATACTCGGTTGGCGAACAGCGGCAACCACACGTCCTGGTAGTTGCGTACCTGTTTCCACCCTCCAACGCGATCAATGTGCGCCGACCAGCAGCCCTCGCGCGGGCGTTTGAAGCTCTGGGCGTTCGGACGACCGTGCTCGCGAGCGCGATTTCGGGCGCACTGTCAGACGATGATTGTCGCGGGATTATCCGCGCCAGCGACTTGCGTACGCGCTTCGAAACGCCGTATCAGGCGCTCGCCGGCTATAAGGCGATGGAGATTGACGTTCGCAGGAAGCCGAGGTGGTGGACGCGATTCATTGTGCCGGATGTCACGGCGATCTCATGGGCGCCCGCAGCGGCGTTGCAGCTGCGTCGCCTGCTTCGCGAGGACCGTCCCGATGGTGTGCTGACGACGTCGCCACCTGAGGCGTCACACCTGCTTGGCGCCGTAGCACGGCGTGCGGGAGTGCCGTGGATCGCAGACTTCCGCGACGGTTGGCGGTTTGACCCGCCCAGCCCCCGACCGGTCCTCGGCGCGCTCGATAGGCGCCTCGAGCTCTACGTCGTCAGGTCGGCTGACGTCATAACAGCGATCAATGAACCGATCGCCGCAGACTTTCGTCATCGCTTTGGAGTAGACGCTGCGCACGTCTCGAACGGCTTCGACCGGGCGGCTCTTGCCTCGGCGACGGACGAACGACCGACGCTCGACCCAAACCGCTTCTCGATCGTGTACACGGGCACCCTCGGCGTCGATGCTACTGAACTCCATGACCGCGGAGGTGGGGCCAGGGCGTTCGTCAACGCTCTCCACAGCGTCTTGCGGCGGAGCGAGCTTCGATCGCGCATCGAACTCGTGGTGGCCGGTCCTACATCGGCCGCGGAGCGAGCGTTCCTCACGCGTGGCCCGCTTCGCGATGTCGTACGCGTCCTTGGACAGATTCCCCATCCTCGGGCACTCGGCTTGCAGCGTGCGGCAGACGGACTCCTACTTGTCGCGGGAAGCGGAGACGCCACCACGGGGAAAGCGTTCGAATACCTAAGCGCGAAGAAGCCGATCTTCGCTCTCGCGCGACCCGATGGCCCAGCTGCCCATCTGCTTGCGCGCGCTGGTAACCATACGATTGCTTCGCCGACCGACCAGGGGCAGATCGAACGGGCTTTCGTTCGCTTCGTCGACGCGTGGGCGAACGAGGGTGGGTACATCCCGAGTCCCTCGTTCGATCTCGAAGAGTACGATTTCAATCGTCTCGGCCGGAAGATGCTCGACCTGTTCGTTCAAGCCGGAGCGTTCGCTCAATTAACGACGATCCAGCCGCAGCTCAAGTAACAGACGGTTGGTCTGGCAAACCCTCGTGCGCGCGTGAGCGCCGCGTAAGAGACGCTGGCGAAGCCGAGCCCAACTGCGCCTGGAAGACGAATCAGCGCGAGATTGGCGGCCGGGTCAAAGCGCGCACCGTAGACCGGTTCGACAAGCAATGGCAGGGCCACGGCCATCACAACGGTAGTTGCGAGCAGCGCGACCGTATGCCGAAGCCCCCGCGTCTCGATAGCCTCAGCGCGATCTGCTTCCTCGCCGACTGTAAGCACGGACACACGCGGAAGGAGAACGGCGCTAAGCGATATGGGGAGCACAACGACGACTGTTGTCGTTGCCAGCGCCACGGCGTAGTAGCCGACCTGGGTCGCACGGCGTAGCCACTAAGGAAAACAGTCGATTCGGTAGACGACCATAGCGAGGAGCCGCCCACGTTTCAGAGCCTTCCCGATACGGGTAGGAACCTGAGCATCGTGCCGAACCCGCCGCTTCCACGGCCTCGGTTGCGCTGGCATGCCGCCTGTCTCGGCCTTCTGGTCGCCATCGTGTCCGTGTCGGCCGCTCGGGCGACGACGGGTGCGAGCTCCGCGCCCGCGTATCGGTCACTCGCCGACCCGAATCGGCCGCTTGCGACTGCGGTCGTCGACCCCGAGAACCTCGGAGGGCCCGAGGCCGAGACGGCCTACACCAACTTGCGTCGCACTGGCGCTCGCTTCGTTCGCATGTTCGTCAACTGGGCGCAGGTCGCGCCGGACAGCGCCAAGAAACCGGCGGGCTTCGACGCACGTGATCCTGGCGACAGGGCGTACCAGTGGGCCACCCTCGATGGGCAGGTGACGAAGGCTGTCGCTGAGGGGTTCGCTCCGATCGTCTACGTTCAAACCGCGCCTCGATGGGCTCAGCGATGCACCGCGAAGTCGACGGCCTGCCGCCCAAGTCCCAGCGAGCTTGCCCAGTTCATGACGGCAGCCGCTCGCCGCTACTCCGGGTCGTTCTCGCACCTTCCTCGGGTTCGGTACTGGCAGATCTGGAACGAGCCCAACATGGACGCATACCTGGTGCCTCAGTACGCAAACGGTCGGCCGGCGTCCCCCGACTGGTACCGGTCGATGGTCAATGCCGCCGCCGGTGCGATCCACTCCGTTAGGAAGGACAATGTCGTGGTCGCGGGCGGGCTGTCGCCGTTCGGGCCCTGGCCGGGCCGCAGGGACAAGGTCGCGCCCCTGACGTTCATGAGGCAGCTTCTGTGCCTTTCTTCGGGCAGGAATCCGAAGCCCGTCTGTCGCAAGCGTGTCCGGTTCGACGTCTGGGCTCATCATCCGTACACATCGGGTGGCCCCGCGCATCACGCGTACAGTCCGGACGACGTCTCTGCACCCGACTTGTGGAAGATGCGCGTGCTCCTGGACGCCGCCGCGCGCGCCGGAACCCTTGAGAGCCGGTCGCCTGTCGCCTTCTGGGTCACCGAGTTCGCGTGGGACACGAGTCCGCCCGGACCCGAAGGGCGTGCCCGAGGAGCTGCACGCGCGATGGGTCGCCGAGGCCCTCTACCGCATGTGGGATCAGGGCGTCAGCCTCGTCACCTGGTTCATGCTGCGCGACCAGCCGTTTACCTCGTCGACGCCTTTTCAGGCGGGCCTCTACTTCCGAGGCGAGGACGGCGTCGCATCCGACAAGCCGAAGATGGCGCTTACGGCCTTCCGTTTCCCGTTCGTCGCCTTCCGACAGCCGGCGAAGAAATCGGTCATGTACTGGGGGCGGTCTCCGGCGGGACGCTCGGCCGTGATCGTCGAGCAGAAGCGACAGGGGCGCGTGGCGCGAGGTGGAGACCCTGCGTCCGAACAGGCACGGGATCTTCGAAGGTCGACACGCGAGCACTGCGACAACCGGGTTCTTGCGCGCACGGTTGGCGAATGGCAAGGACTCCGCGCTTCCCTTCTCACTCGTCGTTCCGCCTGACAGACCCGTTTGCCCCTGGGGTACCTGCTAGCCCAGCCAGTCGGTGACGCTCGTCATGACTCAGGTGCCCTGTCCGAGGCCGACCCGACCATCGACGCGCCAGAATCAGCGCAGAGGAACCAACGGCCTCTAGATAGCACCGTATCTCCCGACTCAGCGACTCAGCAGACGCGAAAGCGCCGCCCACGCGCAGCGAAGGCCGCAAGCGTCAGCCATGTGCGTCCCCCAGCGAATCCGACGAACCCCCAGCGGATGTACGGCGGCGAGTAGCCGAACGTCACCCGATGTGACCCCTGCTCGACGCGGACAGCCTGGAACAGACCATCGACTAGGTGTATCTGAGCCGCGTGGCCGTCGACATGGGCACTCAGCGGCTGCGTGACGGGCGCTGATCCGCAGCTCATCAAGGCGATCATCCAGACCCCGCAGAACTACTCCGCGCTGCTCGATCCGCAGGTGTGAAGTAAGTCTCGGGGCATGCGGGAGCGGGAGGTACGTCGGCCTCACGCGATCGGGGCCCTACTGACCTTCGGGCTTCAGTGCAACTGGATCGTCGCGAATGTCGCTGACCCGGCTCGATTCACCTTGAACGACTTGTATTCGGTACCGCCTCCAAATTCTCTCGCCCAGCCAACGGCAGGCGGAACGCTCAGCAGCAGCGGTCCAGCTACTTGCGAAGTGGCGATCCGATAGTCAGTGCCGTCGGCGTTGACGATGATCGGGGATTGCGGCCGGAACAGGACTGTGCGCAACCGCTCAAGCATCGGCTCATCGACGTCGAGCCAGACGACGACGAGTTTCCGGCCGGTGGCACGAGGTACCGCAACCATCTCGTTCGCGCGGAAACGCATTGCGTTGTCAATGTGCACCCGGCCACAACGAGGAGTTGCGCGCCCGAGGATCTGCCACGGCGGTGCCGCGGCCAGCTGCCGGTACCGGCAAACCAAACTCAGCATGTAGCGCGGTGAGTCCCACAGGATGTTGCGGCCATCGATCCCGGGCGACTCGTCTCGGACAATGCGTTCCGGGGCGCGTGCGTCCGTCTCGAGGGCGTGCGCATTGGCCGCGTCAGAGCGAGCCGAATATGCCTGGTAGCGCTGGAACACTGGAACGGGTCGCCAATGAAGGTCGTATGCCCATACGAGCGAAGTCTCGTAGGGATCAACGTGAACGGTCCTTCCAGCGACACTCGCGAGCACTAACGGGGGAAGGGCGTAGATGCCCCGCAGCCGAACTTTCGCCTCCTCGGACGCCGTAGCGCGCCGACCCGGCCGTGCCACGTACGTGACTTGACTTAGGAACGACCGTAGCGGCGAACCGGCGTCGAGCTCCGCCGCGAGGGTGGATCCTATTGCCAGCGTCGTCAGCACGGCCCCACTCGCGACCAGAATGGCGAGCGGACGAGTCGGCGTCGGCCGGGTTGTCCATAGCGCGGTGGCAATAGCCGGGACCGCGAAGAAGAAGAGCGTGCTGTGGGCATCGTGCCGCACGAACGCCTGCTTCGCCATGATCCAGAGGGCGAGCGCGACGACGGTGCCCATGAGCACGGAGCTCCGTCGTGGCATCCGGACGGCGAACTGCACGGCGTACGCGATGAGGCCGGCGGTCAGCAGTGCCGCTGCGATGTACTCGTAGCTCCGCCCAACCGGAGCTATGAACATCGCCTCCGAGTAGTGACGCATGAGATCGACCTCGGATGCGATCCATGTCGGCAAATCCGACAGCGACTGGGCTACTGCCAGCCAGGCCGTGAAAAACGTGACGAGGAAGGTCGCCGCGGCCACGCCGCCACGCCGCAGCATGCCGGGCCGAGGCGCGAGCACCACAAGCATGCATGCGAGCAGGGCGACGGCAGCGGTCGGCGGCTTAACGAGACACTGGATCGCAGCCACCGCGCCGAGCAGACCAGCGAGTGGTGTCAATGGCGACGATAGCGTGCCTTGGAAGGCGCCGATCGCCAGGAGGAGCGCACCGAGCGAGAGGATCTCGGGAAGGAAGCCCAGTGTCGGCGCGGCGAGCACAAGTGCGGATGCGAACATAAAGGCAGCGACACGCGAGCCTTGCCTGCTCAGGATCAAGTACGGGACAACGGTGAGCAGCGCGAGTGCCGCGCCTGTGTAGATCAGTCCACCGACGAGGCTCGCGAGGTTCCAAACCTGCGGCACCCTCACAAAGCCGAGCGGTCCGTAAGCGAACATCACCTCGTGCCCCCACTCGAGCCGATGTGCCTGTGCGAGCTGAAGGCCCGTCCCCCAGCCGCCGTCGAGCCCCGAGGAAGGCGCGAATGTCCATGTCGGCCAGCCGCAAACCGCGATGAGCGCCAACCCGATGATGAGCGTCCAGTCTCGTGGTGGCCCGGTCGTCGGAAGCGTGGTCGCCCGTCGTCGTGAAGGAGACGTCGCGAACTCGCCAGCAGGCCCGCTGCCGCCATCCGCTGCCGCTCGCTTCACCGATTTACCCTCTCAGGGACCATGCTCGCCGGGAATCGAGATTCTCACGTAGGCTCGTTGATTCGACCACCCGTCCTGTTGCCGGGTCTCGGCTTGACCTTGCCATACGCGAGCTGACCGGTATTGCCGCTGCCGATGACTACGAGTCGGTCGGCGACAGTACGCAGCCTGAAAAGCCCGTGTGCTCACCAAGTGACCCTAGGCGCGATCTGTCACGTACGCAATCGACTGCACCGCCGCTTCCGATCTGGCGGCGGGTCTCGACCGCGCGGTAGGGTCGTACACCGTTCGCGGGCACGCGCCCCAGAGCCCGAGGCTCTTCGGTCGAGCCCGTTTGGCGAGCGCTGCCAGACGGACCGCGTACCGCCCTCGACGGCCTTCGTAGAAGTACGGCGGTCCTCGTGAAGGGACCCCCACGCCAAGCTGCATTTCGCGCCGGGTATGGGGCGTCTAGGTGGACGAAGAGCGAACTCGGCGTCCGGGTCACCTAGAGAGCCTCGGATCGGCGGGTGCGGCTCAGTAGTAGCGGTCGTAGATCGCCCGCGGGAGGGCCACCGCGATGTCGGTCAGCGCCCCCCACTGCTGGGAGAAGTGGTTGCGCACGTACAAGACGCCAGTAGATGGGCGCCAGACGGCCGGGAACGGCGGGCACGAACACGCGTAGTTACGCGAACTTGGTGCGCTTTCCGCGCTTACATCAACCGGTGGACCAGCGGATCTCCTTACCAACCGCAGGCGACATTCAACCTCGACTAGTACGGATGAAAGTCAAGTCGCTGGACGGCTCGGGCCTCCTTTGCGAAAGTGCGTTCGGCGCGGGCGACCCGCGAGCTAAAGCGCAGGACGTGGGGCTGTGTCCTGCCGCGCGGCTTGGCCGCTTGACGGCCCACGAGTTGCGCGCCCCGGTGCGGCGCCCGCGCCCTTCTTGATGGCCGGTTGCCAGTCTTGGACCAGGCGCCGGTAGGCGACGCTCGGCCTGCGCGGCGAGCTGCTGATCGAGCCGGTGCTGTTCTGAGGCGAGACCCGGACCGGGTTGCGCTTGCCTTTGCGTCGCTCGGCGCCGGTCGCGAGCTCGAGCCGCCGGAGCTTCTCACGCACGAGCGAGGGGCGGGCGAAGGCGTCCTCGCCTCGGTTGAGCATGTGCCAGGCGATAACGACCAGCTTGCGGGCGATAGCGACGACGGCGATCTTGCGCCGCGCCGCTCGCGATCCGCTCGCCGAATGCGCGCAGCGGTCCGGTGGTGCGGCGCGTGCCAGGCTGTTGACGAGGAGGTGGCGCACCTCGCCCGGGTCCCTGCTTCGAGATCCGGCCGTGCCGGGCGGGCTCGGAGCCCGACTGGCGCACCCGCGGGTCGAGGCCGAGGTAGCTGACGAGGTGGCCGGCGGTCGGGAAGCGGCTGACGTCGCCGATCGCGCCGAGAAGGGCGGCGGCGGTCACGAAGCTGATTCCGGGAAGCGTCATCAGCCGGCGGATCGCCGGGGAGCGCGAGCGCGTGCTCGGCGAGCGTCCGGTCAACGCGGGTGATCTCATGTGTCGAGGAAGTAGATCGGACGCAGGCAGGCTTCGACCATCTCCCGCTCGTCCGCGGGAAGCGTCTGAGCGGAAAGCCAGCGGCGACCTGCGACGCCGAACAGATCGCTCGTTGGCGGGCGCTGGCTGAGGTTGCGGATCAGGATCGCGTGCACCTGGTTTTTCTCCCGCGTGCGCTGCCTGACGAGCTGCGCGCGGCGGGCGATCCGCCGACGCAGCACGCGCGTCTGCTCGTCGGGCGCCCATACCTCGGGCAGAAAGCCGGCAGCGAGCAACTTCGCGAGCGTGCTGCGCGTCGATCTTGTCTGTCTTCGGCCCGCTGCGTCGCGCTCTTGACCGTCTTCGGGTTGGCGAGCACGACGCGAGCGACGTGCGGCTCGATGATCCGGGCGATCGCGAGCGCGTTCCCGGTCGCCTCCAGCACCACCTCGTCCTCGATCGCGAGGCTTCTGCGCGAACAGCTCGAGCGTCGCTGGGCGTCGTCACGCACCCGCCCAGCGAGCACGGACACTGACGGCCCTCGGCGATCGCGACCTCGCAGAAGTCGCGGTGGACGTCGAGCGCAATAAGGCGCATGCGGTACCTCCTCTCAGTCGCTGGATGCGGAGACGAGGCGGGCAAAACGACAACTACGGATCCGTGCTCGCGGCACACCCGGGCAGTCGCAGGGGCGGCCAACTACAAACGCGGGCTCGCAGCCCATAGCGCATCGACGGCCTGCGCAACCTCGCGTCTCGCCTGAAGCCCCTGTCCCGGAAGGCACCGGCGCTACGCCGCCGATCGGACGAAACAGGCACCCCACAGCGGGAGTTTCATCCCCCTACGACTTCGATCACTCGGGCGACGAGTGCTCGACCTCTTCGTCGAAGTGCGTGCATTCGAACGCGGTCAAACGCAAGTCGCGTCGAAGCAGGCCCTGCTGCTCCAGCCCAACGAGAACCGGACTTTGAGTTGAGGTGCTCTCCTAACGGCGAGAGCCGAGATCCGCCCGGAGCGTTGCGAGCGCCATTCGGTAGTCAGCGACCACATGGCTGAGCGGGCCGACGACGTCCCGAGGACGCACAGCTGCGACCCGTTCCAAGAAAACGAAGGCAATAGCCGTCGTCAGCATGTAGGACAAAGTTGAAGCGAGCGCCGCACCAAATGCGCCAAGAGCCGGGATCAGCCAGACGTAGAGACCGATGGTGATCGGCGCTGTCACCAGCGTGTTGTAGAGCGAATACTCCGGATGTCCGCGGCCGGCGACGATTGCGCTGACGACTTTCGCCACGCCGACGGCGAGCACACCCGGAATGAGAATCAACGCCAATGCGATCGATTGGTGGAAAGCGGAGCCGTAGAGAAGCGGGATGGCTATGGCAGCGAGCGCCGAGAGGCCGACAGCGGTGACGGGGACAAGCGCCGTCGCATGACGGAGAGCGATGACAATACCTTCGTCGCCAGTAGTGCTCTCGCGTTTGCCATCGGGACCGCTCGAGTGGCGAGCGGTACGCGGAAAGACCACGCTCGAAAGAGCCTGCGGCGCAATCCAACCGAGTGCCGTCACACCCACTGCGACCGAGTAGACGCCGACCGCCGACGAGCCGACGAGCGCGCTGAGCAGAAAGATGTCCAAGCGGTAGTTCAGGAGCTGGAGCACGTCTGCCGACCACGTCAGAGCACCGAAGCGGAACACGCCGCGCAAGGTCCCTGTCTCGGAAGCGCCTGCCGACGTCGCGTCACGTGCTGCGAATGTGATCGCGACTCCACCTGACACGACCTGGCCGACGGCGAAGCCCACGACCGCTCCGGTTACCCCGAACGGGATCGCAAGCAGGATCGTCCCCATCATGCTGAGGACAGCCTGGGCTATCTGGAGCCCTCCCCAGCGCTTGTAGCGTTCTTGCGCGACAGACACCGACAGGCTCAAGCGCGTCGCGAGAGCGACCGGCAGCACGAACGCCGCGGCAAGGGCCATGAGCCACGTGACACCCTCGAGGACATTGCTCTTCAGAAGCAGAACGGCCGCGAGCGTGAGCACGCCACCCGCGGCGCCGAGGCCGATCCCGGCCCCGACGCCGGCACGCACAGCTTTGGCTGGCGAGCACAGTCCGCGGCTCACGTAGTACGTGAACCCAGCGGGAAGCCCAAGACCAGCGACGACGCCCATGATCCAGACCAGCGCCATGACGAGCACGTAGGTGCCCAAGCCCGAGGGGCCGAGAAGCCGCGCGATGACGACGCTCGCGATCGCGGTAGCGGCGACCGTGCTGACCTGGGCGACGAGCGAGATGGCCGCCCCTCCCGCGAGTCCACGAGACTCACCCGCTGTCACCGCCGTCTGCGCCGATCGCTGGGAGTGGGAGCTCGCGGCGACGTCACCGGATCTCCCGTGAGGGGACATCAGGAATTCGGAGCTCTGATCCTCGCAGGCACGAACCTACCGAGCCCGTGTGGTCGTCGTGTCTGATCGAGGACAGATCGATAGACGCGGTCAAGCTGTTCCCCAACCGCCCGAAGGCCATACCGCGACCTAGCTGATGCGGCGATCTCCATAGAGTCGAGCCTGACGAGGCCGGACAGTATCCGGTCCAGAGCCGCTGCGAGCTCGGCGGCATCCTCCGGGAGAACGAGAATCCCGGATCTCTTGTCGACGATCTCTGGGATCCCCCCGACACGCGTCGAGATGACTGGCAACCCTGAGGCCATCGCCTCGAGCACCGCGCACGGCATGTTGTCGTAGCGACTGGGAAGGACGAATGCATCCGCAGCGCGCATCATCTCGGCCACGTCGCTCTTCGGCTTTTGGCCATGGAACACCACCAATTCAGAGAGACCGGCCCTTGACACTGCACGCTCGTAGTTCGACCGTTCTGGCCCGTCGCCAACGACGTCCACTCGGTAGTCCTTGTGACTGTGCCGTAGGAGCCGTAGCGCCTCGACCAGTGTCGGGAAGCCCTTGAGATGAGTGGGCTCAAGGTTTCCAACAAACATCAGCCTCGTCGGCCGCACCTCGTTTCGAGGAACCTCCGACGGGAAGAAAACCTCAGTATCGACTGTATTGGGCACTACCTCGAAATTGGCCCGAATTCCATATGCCAGGATTGCTCGCTTCAGATGCTCACACACGGGAAGCACGCGCGCGGCTCTTCGGAAAGCAAAGCGTGCTTTTGCCACCTCCCTCTTGCTCATAGCGCGGCGAGGGAACCCACTGAACTGCTCGGTGATGACAACCGGGAGGCGGAAGATAGTTCCACCTAGTACAGCTGGGATTCCGGGCCCATATGTGTGTACGTGAATGACGTCAGGCCGGAAGTCGCCAGCACGAACTCGGCGGATAGCATCGAGTGCGCTCAAGAGATAGAGGACGTACGAAGTTCGCAACGGCATGCGGCGATGCGCGACTCGATAGGTTGGAATTCCTTCGGTAAGCTCCGGATCCGTCTCTTCTTCGATGGTCCACAGAGTCCCGCAGTCGGAGCGTATGCCGGCTGTGTGGAGAACCACCACATCGTGACTCAATTGCGGAGACGGCCTTGGCGTGCTCACGCACGAAGACCCCGGCATAGATGTGCTCAGATGTCGGATACCACGGGGTCAGGAACAGGACTCTCACGGTCGCGTGCGGCCCGCCGTACACAAGGTCAACACCGCCTGCGGAGGAACTCTGGTCGCGGCGCAGCGCCTGGTCTCCGTTCTCGCTGCAAGCTGGCGCCGCATGGGGGACCGATACACTGGCCAGCCTCTTGAGCGGCGCGGTCTCTGACTACTACGACACCTTCGCCGATTACCAGCTCAGATATCTGATCCTCCCGAACCCTCGGTTTCGTGCGATCCGTGACCGCCTGCGTCCGCTCATGACGCGCCAGCCAAAGTCTGCGCTCGACATCGGTTGCGGGATTGGCGTAATGACGGACTGGCTCGCTCAGTCCGTCGATCGCGTCAGCGGCATTGACATCTCCCCGCGAAACATTCGGATCGCGTGCGCCCTCTCCACCAGGCCGCGCTTCTCGGTGTGCGCAATACCGGACGATCCGCTCCCAACCGGGCCGTTCGATCTGATCACGCTGTTCGACGTTCTGGAGCATCTCGAGCCGCGCTTACGCGTCCAGTTGTTCAGCCAGATTGGCGAGGTGATCGCCGCCGAGGGGATCGTTGCTGTCAATCTTCCCTCCAGGCTGTATGCGCTGGATGTCCCGAGCGAGCTGCAGCAAATCGTCGATGAAGCAGTCGGGGCGGATGAGATCGTGGCGCTCGCGGCGACGATTGGCATGGAGCCCCTCGTCGTCGAGCGCTACGGCATCGAAGTACACAATCAGTACGTGTTCTGTGCGTTCAGCCGCACGTACTCCACCGCAGGCCCCATCGAAGTGAATTGGCGGTCGAAGATCCAGGATCGGATCGCCTACTATCGGAGTCGACGTCGGCACGGCAACAAGATCGCCCAGCTCCGCCACCTCTAGCACACTCCCAGCCCTGGACGGCGGCCCGGGCAAGGTTGAAGCGCGCCCGGCGGGCGCCTCACTGCCTGATCTCCGAGTTGATGTCGCCGCACCTAGCGCCTCGGTCGCGCAACAGTTGTTGCGCCGCGATCCAGCGCGACGTTGTGATCGCGCATGATACATCGGTTACATACCGCCAAGGTGGGCAGTGAGGGGGCCCAGCGGCCGAACCCGTGGCTCCCGGCGCACAATGCCTCGCCCGCGCCAGGCTCATCGGGCCGGATCCCGCGTAGCCACTCATGAGCGGCGTCCGTGCTCGGACTCCCCTCGCGTACGAGTGGAGGTTGCTTGACCCTCTACCTCCGCCCGTGCGTCGAGCCACCGATCCCAATGACAACCGGGAGAACGCCAAAAGCCGCAAAGAGGTAGGGGTTGGTCGCACCAACGATAAGGACACTCACGACGATCGCGATGACGACGCTGGTCTCGCGAGGTGCCACTCCCGCCGGAACGGTGAGTCGTCCGCGCCTCGCTGAGACAGCGTCCCATACGAGCCGCAGCGGAAACGATAGGAAGAGAAGTAGCCCGACGACGCCCGTCTTGAAGAGGAGATCAAGGTAAGAAAGCTCGTACGAATACGACGTCCCATATGGGTAGTCTCGCGCAATCGCGCCGAACCCCGACCCAAGAATTGGTCGGTCCGCGATGTGCCCAACGAGGACGCGCGCTTGCTCCACGCGGATCGCGTTCGACACGGCGCCGGCGATGTCCTCGTCGCCGTTAGCGAATTCTGTCGCGGCGGCCGGGCGCGACGGGATTCGTAGCGTCACGATGTGTGAATCCGGGTAGTTAGAGCGCGTCGCCCTCATGAAGCGGATGTCGTCCCATGTCACGATGCCCTGCGGTGCGTAGAGCCTGATCTGGACGGCGGTCGGTCTTGGTCCCGTGCGCAGTGGTATGACGAGATGCTTCCACCCGCGTGTCTTACTGACGAGGGTCGTCGCCAAAACAGTCCCGTTCACAGAGTCCCACACCAGAAGACCGCGGCCAGACGACGCTGGTTGTGTGACCTCGGACGCATTGAGCCATGCGGAGACGGTGTAGCGGGTTCGGCTCCTCACCGTCAGAGCTTGCGCAAAGTAGTCGTCCCCGTTGCCAGCGGTGTTACGCAGTGTTAGCGCCTTGCGCCCGACACGCCCCGGCTCCGTGAGCGACCAGACAAGTGACCGTCGCTGCGAGTCGACAGGTATCCACGAATTGCGGGGTGCACCCGTGCCGCCATCCTCGAAGCTCGGGTCCTCGAGGACATGCCGAGCGTTTACGCCGCCTGATGCTGTCACACTCGCGCTTCTGCTAAGCAGGTAGTGGGCCAGCGATCTGTCGAAAGCAAGCGACCCAAGCGAAATGGTTCCGAACAGTACAAGGCTCGCAGCGACAACTATGCCGGCTTGGCGTCGGGACGCGGCGCCGAGAGCGAGCACGAGAGCACAAGCCGCCAAGGCACCGATCCAGAGCCCACGAGTGTACGTCCCGATCACGTCGACCCACAGAACTACGAAGAGCAGCCACGGCCAAACGCGGCGCGGTTGCTGCAGAAGCTCCCACGTCACCAGCGCGAGTCCGACCTGCAAGTACAAACCGCTTCCCAGGAACAGGCGAAAAGCTCCGTTGGGCATTGTGCCAACAATGCCTCCAGCCTCCAGGCGCGTTATGAGCGCTGTTTTCAGCGTATCGTCGAGGGACAAGACTCCCGCCACGGCAAACAATATTAGTGCGGCAGTTATGATCGCATTTGCTGCGCAAGCAGCTAGAAAGCAGCGGCGCAACCAGCTTCCTTCTCCACGCCGAAGTAGTACGACAATGACGAGTGCGAACGCGAAAAATATGAACCCATTGCCATCGCCAAGGATGTCGCTCGCAGAATTGCCGTGAACGATGCCCAGTGTCATCCACACAAGCGGAAAGATCACCGCGAGCATGATCGCGTGCGCACCATAGCGGCCGAGCAGGTGATGTCGGCTCACTGCCGGGTGAGTGGCCTCCCGCACGAGCTGCACGGCGGCGACCAAAGTCACGATAATCACGAGGACGTGCCTGCCGGTGATGCCAGCGTCGTAGGTTGCCCACCTGCCTCCTGCACCCATCAGTACAAGCTCGAAGAGCGCAATCGCCACAGCTGAACGGAAGTCGACGATGGCGAGCGCGAGGAACGCCGGAGGAAGCAACACGAGTAGCGCCGTGACAGCTTCTGAATCAGCACCGGCTAGTCGGAATCCTGCTAACACCGCGATACACATCACGACGAAAACAGTGAGGCTGGCACGGTGAACGCGTGGCACAGGTCGCCATGGCATATTCATCGCCCTCACGGAAGTCTCGTGCGCGCCGTCCGTACCGGGTCTCAGCTGCATCTTGGAGCGCTCTACCTCAGACCTGGGTCTGCCGCTCGTCGTACCGCAGGACTTCAGCAACACGCACCCGGAACCGGGGGTAGCCGCGCGTCAAGGCCCCGCGCAGCTCCGGCGTCGAGATCGCGCGAAGTGCTTGCACCCCGCGTCGGCGCCGCAGCCACGTTGGTGACGATCGGACCAGGTCTCCGTAGGCCCGAAGCACGTGTCGCACCTGCCGCTCCCGCAGTGCACGGCCGACCGTCAAAGTCTCGGCCAGAATCAGCCAAGGCAGATTACGCACGAGGAGTGGTCCCGGCGCATTCTTGAGAACCATCGCCCAGCGGTTTCGCACGCTGTAGAAGTTGGCGAACTCGGCCGCCCGCGCTCGTGATGTGCCAGCGCGCCGGTGGAGCACCACCGCGCGCGGCGCATACCAGCACTCGTATCCGCTGAGCCGGGCGCGAAAGCTCAGATCCACATCTTCGTAGTACGCAAAGAAGTCTTCATCGAATGCCCCGATGTGACGAAGGACGTCGCGTCGCCACAACGAGGCAGCTCCCGACGCACCAAAGACTTGCATTTCGCGTTCGTATTGACCGTAGTCTCGCTCGCCGCGCCCGCGCTCGTACGCGCGCAAGTAGGACGAAAGGATGTCACCTGCTCCGTCGATGACATCGGGCTCGTTCAGTCGGAGAAGTTTCGAGGTCGCCGCTGCAGCGCTCGGGTGCCGATCCAAACAGGCCACGAGCTCCTGGAGCCAGTTGGAGTCCGGCTCGCAGTCGTTGTTGAGGAAAGCAACATATCGCGTGTCGGCGACCGAGATCCCAGCGTTCGTCGCGGCGGCGAAACCTCGATTTCGCGCTAAGCGAACCAACTGAGCTTCCGGGAATTGCTCCTCGACGAACGCTGCCGACTCGTCTTCCGACGCATTGTCGACGACGACGACCTGGAAGTCTTGGTCGACCTGAGCACACAGCGCGGCGAGGCAATGAGGGAGCAGGTGCCTGCCGTTCCAATTGGGAATCACGACGGTAGTGCGGCTGCCATTCGACATTTCCATCACGCGGACTAGCGCCGCGCGCCCATTACAGAGCGCTGCCCGCCGGACCCCACAATCTGAGCTAAGGTCACTCGCTGACTTATTGAAAGTCCCCGACCGTACAGACTCACGCGTTAGAACGCACCCTTGCCGCGGACGACCGTGGCAAGCGTCATGCCGAGAATGCGCAGGTCGCGGCCCACCGAAAGGTTCTCGATGTAGTCGCGCTCGACGGCGAGCCGCTCGGCGAACGTGAGCTCGCCACGCCCGTACACCTGCATCGGCCCCGTGAGCCCCGGCTTGACGGAGAGCCGGAAACGGTGCTCGGGCGCGTACCGGTCGACCAACTCGATCTGCTCGGGTCGCGGGCCGACGAGGCTCATGTCGCCGGCGAGCACGTTCCAGAGTTGCGGCAGCTCATCGAGGCTCCACCTCCTCAGAACGCGTCCGACGCGCGTCGCGCGCGGATCAGACTGGATCTTGAACATCGGTTCCTCGAGCGCGTCCAGCAGCACGACGTCGCCGAGAAGTTCCTCGGCGTTGCGCGACCATCGTGCGGAACTTGCGCATCCGGAACGAACGTCCGTTGCGACCTGCTCGAAGCTGTGAGAAGAAGACGGGCCCTCGGGTGTCGACCTTGATCGCGACCGCGATGCAGCAGAACAGGGGAAGCAGTGGGAGCAGCGCGAGGACGCTGAGAGCGACGTCCATTGCCCGCTTGAGGAACAGCGTCGATCTGGAGAGATCCGCCGTGCTGTACGCGAGGACCGGGAGCTCCGCGAGGTAGTCGAGGTGAACCGTCGTCGCGAATATCCCACTGCACGCCGGAACGACGCTCATCTTGATGCCTGCCGCCCGAGCGATCTCGAGGAGCGGCCGGACCTCGCTGTCGTCGCACGTGCTCGGCGCGAGGACGATCCGATCGACCGTCTCGATCCACTCGAGATCTGAATACTTCCCGTTGGTCATCGGAGCGTCGTACTCGGCCACGATGGTCATATGCACGTCGGGGAAAAGCTCGAGCTTTCGCCTGACCGCGCTGGCCACGTCAGCAGCCCCGAAGATCGCCACACGCTCGGGCGGAGTGTTCGCCCGCCAGAGCCAGCGCGCCGAGGCCCGGAGGAGGAAGACCGCCACGGCAGCAGTGGCTCCCGCGATCACCCCGCTGGACGACACAGGGCGCCCCGCCGGCGTGAGCCCGAGGAACACGGTCAGGCCCGAGGTCCCGATCAGCGCCCAGACCACGAGCAGGGGAGCCTCGTCGACCGTCAGATGACGGAGAGCCCTCTGATCCCGGTCGTAGAGCCCGAGCAGCTTGGCGACGAGGATCCACGCGGGAACGAACACGAGCGACCATGCAAGCTGGGCCGCCTCGCCGTTCCCTGCGACCACCATCGAGAGACTGGCGAGAAGCGCCGCCCCGACATCCGCAGCCGCGAGCATTCGACGCCGGAGTACATCGCGCCACCATGGCGACGCGCGCCTGCGCCAGATCGCACGCCGAAGCTCGTCCGGGTCTGGTGCGCCCGGGACAGGTCGTGGATGGTCTCGAGTCTCGACGGCTGGAGTCGAAAACTCCGTCATTGACGCGCCAATGCTAGTCGACTCGTCCGACGAGGGTCGAGTCCGTCGCTGACATGTCTCGGAGAGTGCGCTGGGGCGCTCAAGAAACGTTCAAGTAGCGGCCCAAGGCTCGAGGGCTGCTATTGCTCGAGAAGACCCTTGAAGAGCGGCGAGCGTGGGTTGAGCTCGACGGCGCGGCGGAGGCTCCGCTCGGCCACCGCCACGCGCCCGAGCTTTGTCTCGAGGCGTGCCGAGACGAGCCACAATCGCCAGTCTCGCGCGTCTCGTGCCAGCGCCTCGCCGATCCACCGTCGCGCTTGCTGGAGATCTCCGCGCTGCTCACCGACCAGCGCCAGCTGGAGGTAGGGCGTTGCCGCCCACGGCTGAATGTCGCGTGCGGATTCGGCCGCCTCGGAGGCCTCGTCGAGATCGCGCCGATCGGTTGCGGCCTGGCTACGAGCGATCTCCCGATCGGCGAGTAGAGGGATCACCTGGGCGCAGATCAAAGCCCAGGCGATCACCGCGATGACGATGCCGAAGCCGTAACGGCGACGCGACGTCCACTGTGGCATCTCGTCCGGTCTTGCGCTTCGCAGCGGCTCGTACACCTCAGTTGCGGCTCCGCTGACGAGCGCGAGCGCCGCGAACCCGACGACGCTCACAGCTGTCAGCTCCCACATCCAGTCGAACCCCGCAGCGACGGCGTATCCAATGAACACCGCCGTGAGAGCCGCGGTCGTCACTCTGGCCTCTCCGCGGTTGCGGACGGAGCGGCGCGTCCCGACGAGGACTCCCGCGAGCGCGAGTGCGACGACGAGCGCAGCGCCCACGACGCCCAACTCCCCCAGCGACTCGAGATAGAGCGAGTGTGCGTTTCTCACGAACCGCGTGATCGAGGCGTGCTCCGCCCACCAGTGCTCGTACGCACCGGCCCCCTCGCCGAGAGCCGGATACTCCTTCGCTTCATCGACCGCGACCGACCAGAATTGCCAGCGGCCGCTGCCGCTCCCACTGAGCAGATGTGCCTTGACGAAGTCGCCGCGGTCGATCGACCCGCTCTCCGCAGGGGGGAGCTTGAACGTCTCGAAGCGCCGAATCGGATGGCTGGCGACGAGACCGGCAACGAGCGCAAGAGCGACGAGGCCAGCGACGATACGGCCGACAGTGGGCCCAGGTCGCAGCCGTGGCCCGAGAAGGCGGCACCCGAGCCAGTATGTGACTCCCGTCACCACGCACGAGAGCCCGATGAGAGCGGTTGCACTCGTACCTTGGTCCCGCACGAGGTCGGTTCCGAGCGGTCCGTTGACGAGCTCGTCCCGATCCAGGAGCACTGTGATCGCGAGCGAGGAACCGAGCCCGGAGACGACGACTGCGGAACCGGCGCTCCAACGCCGCTCGGTGAGCAGGACAAAGGCGAAGGCTCCGACGAACGCGGTAACGACTCCTCCTCGCGACGACGCCAGATACACGACCGATACCACCGCCGGAACCGGTACGAGCGCGAGCCCGCGAGTAATGTCGTGTCGCGCGACAAGGGCGACTCGAAGGAGAAGCGGCACGCCCAGCGCGACGAAGATTGCGAGCCCGTTCCAGTAGCCAAGGGGGAAGCTGAGCCGGGTCGCCGCCGAGGGTAGGAACGTTGCGAGGCCCCGGTCGGGGAACGACCCGGGTAGAAGCCTGCTCACGAGCGCAACGATCGCGACCGCGGCAATTGCAGCGGCCATGCCGTCTGTCCAGCGCCCAACGGTGGAACGGTTTGCGGCGAGTGCGACGAAGACGTAGACACCGAGATACAAGGAGACACGGTTGAACTCGTTGAAGGCATCTTCGGCGCTGGGTGCCCACGTAACCGAGGCCAGTGTCCACAGCGCGAGGGCGACGATGAGACCCCCGACGACCAAGGTCGCTCGCGGAAGGCGTCTCGGCGCCAGCAGGTTGAACGCTATTCCGACGATAATCGCCCACCACAGTGCGATCGCGAGAGTTGCCCGGCTCGGAAGTCCGTAGCTTCCGTCGTCGTAGGCGATCCAGAAGATCACGACCGCGCTGAGGGCCACGACGACGACGCCGAGATCTATGCGTCTTCCGACGCTGACGGCGCGCACGGGTCGAAAGGCTACTCTTCGCCCCAACGATGGCAGCGAGGGGTCCGCTACTCGTGCGCGTGCTGAGCATTGCGGGGGCAATCGCCGGCGCAACGCTCGTGCTCGCCGTCCCGGTCGGTGCCCAGGAGCCGCCGCCGGACCCAGGCTCGGCCGTCGACCAGTACGTGGAGCACGTGCCGTCCGCGAGCGGTCCCGCGACCCCCGGGGTCACGAAGAAGAAGCGAACCCCGCTTCCGCGGGCCGGAGCGAAGGCGCTCATGAAGGTCCCGCCCGCAACCGCGAAGGCGCTTACCGACATCGCGACGTCTTCGGACTACGGAGCTCCCCAGGTCAGTTCGGAGCCGGAGCCGAAGTCGAAGTCGAAGCCGAAGCCCAAGCCCGTTCGCGGCGGCGCCACAAGCGGGTCGGACGCTGTGACAACGACATCCGTGAGCACTACCTTGCGGAGCTCCGTCGGCGCACTCGGAACGGCCAGTGACACGAGACTCGTCGGCCTTCTTGCGGTGCTCCTGGTCTCGGTCCTCGCCGCCGTCGCGCTCGCTGTGCGTCGACCGCGCGAGTAGGAACTGCCTGCTCAGACGCGCGCGGGATACGAAGCGCGCCCGACCGCAGGGAGCGTCGCCCGGCCGCTCGCGACAAGGCGTTCCGCGTGCTCCCAGTCCTCCTCGTCGTCGACGTTGAAGCCCTCGTAGCCCTCGCGTGAAGAACGGAGCCACGACCTTGCCCTCCCGCGTCCCCGTCTCCGTGACGACACGCGTCCAGGCGATCTCGAGCGCGCTGTTCTGGATGTACACGGGAGGCAGCGCCTGGTACTGCCCCGCGTGCCACGTGACCTCGAGGTGCGACTGGTCGAGAAGCGGCCGCATGGTGCGGCCGGTCCTCGTCGAGCACCCACGTCTTGCCGGGATGCTGCTTGACGAGCTCGACCGCGCGTAGCGAGTCGGCCTCGGGTGTGGCGAGAAGCTGGTCGAAACCTCGGCGAACCGCGTCGGGCCCGCGGAAGGGATTCGTCGCCCGGATCAGCGCGAAGAGCTGGTAGCGCTCGGGCAGCGTCTCGAGCGTGAAGCGGAGCCACTCGATGTCGGGCGACGTCGACGTGGCGTACTCGGGCGGTCTGAGAAAGGGCACGTCTGCGCCGTACCAGCGCGCGACATCCGCGATCTCCTCGGAGTCCGTGGACACGACCACACGCTCGAATCCGTCGCACTGGAGCGCGGTCTCGATCGCGTACGCGAGGAGAGGGTGACCTGCGAGCTCGCGCACGTTCTTCTGCGGCACCCGCTCGGAGCCCGAGCGCGCCGGGACGAACGCGACCGCGGAAGGCGCTGTCACCGCAGCCCTGCCGCCGCGGCAAGCTCTGTCAGCGTCGGGCACGGCACGCCGAGCCTGTCGGCGACCCTGAGCACCCCGCCGACGATTGCATCCAGCTCGGAGAGACGCCCCGCGGCGACGTCACGGGCAGCCGACGTGGTCGTCTCGTCGGCCATCTCGTCGATGATCGCCCACTGCGCAGACGGCCGCAGCGCCGACCCCGTCGGCCAGAGCGACAGCACAGGTCTCCACGATCCCGCTCTCGAGGCGAGGACGCCAACTCGGATCGTCGCGCAGCTCGCCGACGGTGCGACCGGACGCGGCAGTTGCCGCCGCCAGCGGCGCGATCCTCGCAAGCTTGTTCCAGAGCACGCGCTTCTCGTCCTGCCCGACCCGTACCTCGATCCGAGCGTTTCGCAGCAGCCCGGCGGCGCTCTCGAGCTCCCCGCGAGGCAGGCTCGCCGACGCCATGGTGATGACCGGTGACTGCGTGGCCTCGACGATCTGCACCCTCCCGGCACGGTACGCCTGGAAGTGGGAGATGCTTCCTGCCGCGACCCGGCCGCCGAAACGCGCTCTCAGAAGCTCCATGTGTTCGAGGCCGTTGAGCAGAGGCACGACGACGCCCCCTGAAACTGCGGCCGGATCGATGCGCTCGATCGCCTCCTCCAGCATCGGCGCCTTGACGGTCACGAGAAGCAGCGCCACCGGCTTGGAGAGCCGCTCGGAGGACTCAGGGCGCGCCGTCAGAGTTCCCTCACGGGACTCGACCACGAGACCGGCGAGCGCGATGAGTGTCGCGGCCTCCGCATGACCGACGCAGATCGTGTGGACACCGGCCAGGGAGAGCCGGACCGCAAGCGAGCCTCCGACAGCCCCTGGGCCGAGAACGGCGACGGTGCCCGTCATGCCTGCACGGGATCGGCGACCAGATTCACGACCTTCAGATCGGAATACACGTCCAGCGCCTCCACCCCTGCCTCGCGCCAACCCGTTCCGGACTCCTTGACGCCGCCGAAGCCCATGTGTGGCTCCGAGCCGTGCGTTCCCGCGTTCACGACGACGACGCCCGCTTGAACGCGCTCGGCAAAGCGCATCGCGCGATGAACGCTCGCAGTGTGGATCGCGGCAGTTAGCCCGTACAGCGAGTCGTTCACGAGCGCGATTGCCTCGTCGAGGCCGGCGGCCCGGTAGAGGGTCGTCACGGGCCCGAAGAGCTCGGTGCGGGAGATCTCCGCGTCGGAGGCGGCGTTCTCGACCACGGTGGGCGCGAGATACCACCCGGGCCGCTCGAGACGCTCGCCGCCGGCGAGCACCTTCGCACCGTGCTCGACTGCGCGGGCAAGGGCGTCGGAGATGCGCTCCAGGCTTTCTCGGCTGATCACCGGCTGGGGCTCGAGCTCCCGCGCCCCCGCGACGAAGCGCTCGCGGAACGCGTCGTACACCTCGTCGAAGACGACGATGCGGCTGGCCGAGGCGCAGCGCTGCCCTGCGTTCGAGAACGCGGACGCGAGCGCCCAGCGCACGGCTGTGTCCAGGCGCGCGTCGTCGCAGACGACGAGGGCGTTCTTGCCGCCGAGCTCCAGACAGACCTTTGCCAGCCGCCGGCCCGCTGCCTCGTTGATCCAGCGGCCCGTCGCCGCGGAGCCCGTGAAGCTGACGAGGTCGACGTCCGGATGCTCGACGAGCGCCGCGCCCGCCTCGGCCCCGTACCCCTGGACGACATTGAGCACGCCGGCCGGGACGCCTGCCTCGAGCGCGAGCTCCCCGAAGAGCCGAGCCGAGGCGGGTGTGTGCTCGGACGGCTTCACGATCACCGCGTTCCCGCAGAAGACGGCCGGAAAGGCCTTCCACGCGACATTGGGAAGCGGGCGTGTTGAAGCTCATGATCAGAGCCGCGACGCCGAGCGGCTGGCGCACGGTGAGCACCGTGCGATGCGCCATGCTCGCCGTCGTCGTGCGACCGTACGAGCGGCGACCTTCGCCGGCAATGAAGAGCCCCATCTCGATCGCCGCATCGGTCTCGCCGAGAGCGAGCTCGAGCGGCTTCCCGGTCTCCTCGACGACCAGCGCCGAAGCCTCCTCACGGCGTTCGCGCAGTCGCAGCGCGAGCTCGCGCATGAGGTCCCCGCGCTCGACCGCCGTTCGCTCGGCCCACGCGGGCTGAGCTGCTCGGGCTGCAGAGACCGCGGGCGCCACGTCATCGGCCCCAGAGCGGGCCACGCGGCAGAGCAGGGTCTCGTCTGCGGGTCGGAGCTTCTCGATCCACTCACCCGATCTCGCGGGAACCGAGCCGTCCGTCGATCAGGTTGGGAATCTCCTCAGGGACCACAGTCGCGCGAGGATATCCCCCGCCGCGCCCAGGGCTACAGTGCGGCTCATGCCGGTACTTGCCAAAGCAGCGCTCTCGGACGCCGAGCGCCGTGTACTCGAGCGCTTCGTCGATCTTCTTGCCGACGCCTTCGGCCCTCGGCTTCGATCAGCCTGGCTCTATGGATCGAGAGCGCGCGGCGACAAGCTTCACTCGGAGTCGGACATCGACGTGCTCGTCGTCGTCGATCCGATGCTTCCGGATGACGGGCTCCTGGCTATCGACTTGAGTTGGAGGGCAGTCGACGAGAAGGGGCCCGTGGACGGGCTCGTCTCGACCATGGTCTACAGCTCCGAACACTTGGCGCAACGACGCGAGATCGAGTCGTTCTTCATCCAGGAGGTGGATCGCGACAAGATCGTGCTGTACGGAGAACCGTGAGCCCACGCTCCGAGGAGCTCATGGCTCAAGCACGCGAACAGCTTGCCGCAGCTCGCGCAACGCTGCGCTCGGGATTCGGCCCCGCGACGGTCAGCCTCGGGTACTACGCCATGCTCTACGCAGCTCGAGCGGCACTCAGCGAGGAGAATCTGTACGCGAGAACGCACTCGGGAACCTGGATGCTTTTTCGCGAGACCTTCGTCGTGGCCGGACGTTTCGAAAAGGGACTCTTCGAGCGCGCCCACAAGACACTCCCACTCCGGCTCGGCGTCGACTACGAAGCCTTACGGGTCCCGCCGAGTGACGCCGAAGCGGTTGTCGAGCTCGCAGAGCGCTTCCTCGAGTCGATCGAGGCTCTCTACCCCGACTGATCACCACGCGGACCAGCCGCCGTCCACGACGACGTTGGCGCCGGTGACGTACGACGAGGCGTCCGACGCGAGGAAGATCACGGCTCCGAGCGCCTCACCGGCGTCGAGCATGCGGCCCATGGGAACACGGGAGGCGTAGGCCTCGAGGAACTCTGCGGGCTGGTCGTTCCAGACCCCGGCGAGCGTCAGCGTGTTCACGCGCACGCCCGCCTGCGCCCAGTACGTCGCGAGGTAGCGCGTGAGGTTGAGAATCGCCGATTTGGAGACCGAGTAGGCGACCGGCTTCACAAACGTCTCGCCCCGCTCGCGTCTGAACGCGTAGAGATCCTGGACGGGAGACAGGAGTCCGTAGACAGAGGACACGTTCACGATCGACCCACGTCCTGCGCGCGCCATCGCACCGCCGACCACCTGGCAGCAGAGGAGCGCCCCCTTCACATTCACGTCCATCACCGCGTCGAACGAGGCTTCCGGATAGTTCTCGAACGGGCCGACCTCCTCCGCGGGGGCGTCGGGCGGCGAGTCGAGACCGGCGTTGTTGATCAGGACGTGAGGGATCCCCCACTCGGTCTCGATGCCCCGCAGCGCCTCCTCGATGGCCGCCCGGTCGGTGACGTCGACCTCGAGCGCGCGTACCCCTTCGGAGGCCTCGCCGGACGCGAGGTCGAAGGTTGCGACGCGCATCCCGCGCTCGGCCAGGCCCGCCGCGTACACGCTCCCCAGCTGACCCATGCCGCCCGTCACGACCGCGACGCGGCCGGAGAGATCGAACAGCGGATCCGTCACGCCGCCTCGCGTTTCGCCTGCCAGACGGCGTCGCAGAACTCGCGCACGCATCCGCGCCCGCCGGGACGCGTGAGGACGATCCGCGCCAGAGGCAGGACCTCCGGCCAGGCGTCGGCGGGAACCACGGGGAGCCCGACCAGCTCGAGGCACCCGGCATCGTTGGCGTCGTTTCCGACGTACGCCGTTTCTGCGAGCGACACGCCACGGCTCGCCAGCTGCTCGCGGAGGACGGGCACCTTGTCCGCGACGCCCTGCACGCACATGCGCCTGGATCTTCCGTGCCCGCGCGCTCACGGCCTCGTTCGTCTCCGTGGAGAGGATCAGGTAGTCGACGCCGACTTCGTCCAGCCGCCGCAGGCCGAGCGCGTCACCGCGCCAGCAGGCAACGCTCTCCTCACCTCGCTCGTTCGTCCAGACGCGGTTGTCGGTGAAGACGCCGTCGAAGTCGAACACGGCGAGCCGCAGCGCCGCGAGCTCGGTCACGCTTGCTGGGCGCCGCGGGCGGCGAGCTCGCCGGCGGGCTCGACGTCCTCCAGCGCGACGTCCTCGTCCGCCCGCAGCGCGTTCACGAGCCGTTCGCCCGAGCAGCCCGTCGAGCTCGTACGGGGGCAGGCCGCCGTCGGCAGGCGACTTGGCGACGACGTCGCCGGCCTCGATGACGTGCCCGGCGGGAAGATCCCGCGCGGCGACGAGCTTCTTGCCCATCTTCTCGAGCGGTCGCTCCTCGCTCGGCAGACGCCGCTTCACGCCGTCGCCCAGGGCGGTCGGGATGCGATGGAGGTCTCGAACGAATCGCCGCATGCCGTCGGGCATCAGCGAGTACGCGTGGTCGGTGCCCTTCCAGGCGTGGTTGAGCGTGAAGTGCTTCTCGAACACTCGCGCCCCGAGCATGTAGGCCACCGGAGCCATCGCGATCCCGTTGTGGTGGTCGGAGAGACCGATCAGGAGCTCCGGGTAGTGCTCCCTGAGCGACGTGATCACCGAGAGGTTGAGATCCTCGATCTCGGCCGGGTACGAGGCCGTGCAGTGGAGAACGCAGAGCTGGCGGTTGAGCGGAACGATCGCCTCGACGGCGCGATCGATGTCCTCGATCGTGCCACCGCCCGTCGAGAGGAACATCGGCTTGCCGAACGCCGCGACGTACCGCAGGAAAGGCACGTTCGAGAGATCGCCCGATGCGAACTTGAAGGCATCGACCTCCAGCTCGGCCAGGAGGTCCGCGCTCGGCTCGTCGAACGCGGCCGCGACGAACGCGACGCCCTCCTCCCGCGAGTAGCGGCTGAGCTCGAACCATTCGCTCCGTCCGAGCTCGAGCGCCTCGCGATGATCGCCATAGGTCGATCCGAAGCTGTTCTCGTTGTCGTACGGCGACTCGTAGAACGCCCGCGTGAAGAGGCGCCTGTTGTCGCGCTTCTGGAACTTGACCGCGTCGACTCCGCACTCCTTCGCCGCGTGGATCAGCCCCTTCGCGTTCTCGACGTCGCCCTGGTGGTTGTGGCCGATCTCCGCGATGACGTACGCGGGGCCTTCTTGCACGATCTTCTTGCCGTCGACGACGAGCTCGGGCACGCCGCGATGGTACTAGGAGCTTCTAACGGAACGATCGCCCGTCGCTGGGCGGATGCTGGACGTCGTGAGGCAAGGACGCAGGGAGCGCCCATATCCGCAGCGATATGGGTGCGACTGAGGACGCCGCATCACGGTGTCCAGCGCCGCACAGCGACATGGTCGCTCGTTCTGTTAGGAGCTCCTGGAAAGCCGGAAGAGGACGACGCCGTCGACGAGCTCCCGCGTGAGCGCGAGTCCCTCCGTCGGCTTCGCTGCAGCGCCTTCCCACGGCGTTCCGTCGGCACTCTCCGGATGCAGGAGTACGGATCTCACGCCGAGATTCGCGTAGCGCTGCGACGGATCGCGCGTCGGGGAACTCGGCGACGACCCTACGGAGGCGGTCGTAGCCGTCCGGGTCGAAGCCGCCCGCTCCGTTCACGGTCGCCGGGAAGCCTGCCGTCGACCAGTAGCTGTAGACCAGGTCGTCGTGGAACCCGGCGGGAAGATGGAGCTGTGGCGCCTCGGCCAGCCGCACGGCAGACGGCGGAGCCGGGGCCCGCGGGTGGTCGAGCGGGCCGAGCCCCTCGAGGAGGATCACTCCGACGATGGCAATCGCGGCCACGGCAGCCACGGCGCGAGCGCCAGAGCGCTCCCGGAGATAGCGGACGAGAACGCACAGGCCGGCCCCGGCCAGCAAGGCGAGCCCGAGCGAGGTCAGCGTGTTGATCCGCCCCGGCGTGCGCACGCCGTCCCAGCCCGGGGCGAAGTCGAAGAGGAGCCGGTACGGCGCCAGATACCGGTCCAATCCGGAGACGTCTCGGACTCCCAGCGAGAGAAACGCGCAGACCACGACTCCCATCCCCAGCCCGATGCGAAGGCGGCGCGGTAACACGGACCCAAGGAGACCGAGGAGGGCGAGCAGGGAGATCGCAAGCCCGGGGAAGAGCGACTGCTCGTCCGGCGCGGGGAGTGGGGCGCGTGCCCGGTGCGACGGCGTCCGCCCACAGCCAGCTCTGCTCGGGTGCCGACAGGAAGCTCCGAAGATCCGGAGAGAAGCTCTCGACGTATGCGGGCGTCCGCCTCGCCTCCGGATGCTCGTCGAGCACCCGCAGGTACGGACGCGCCATGAGGCCGGCCGCGATCGTGAAGACGACGACGCCGACGACGGTCGCGACCATCACGCGCCGATCAGGCACCGGAACTGCGCGCAGTGCCAGCGCCAGCACTGCGATCGCCCCGAGCACGAGGAGGAGGTACGCGAACTGCAGACCCAGGGTGAAGCCGAGCGTCATCTGCCAGGCTGCGACGAGCCAGCCGCCCAGCACGAGCCAACCACGCCGCAGCCGATAGCCGCGCAGGAGCAGGAACAGCGCGAGCGGGATACCGCCGCTCGAGAGCACGTGGAGATGGCCGTTCTGCGCGAGCTTCCACGGCGCGTACGCGAACGCGACCCCGGCTGCGACGGCACCGAGCCGACCGACCCCGAGCTCACGCGCGAGAAGGTATGCACCGAGAAATGCGAGCCCGTAGGCGCCGAGGAAGAGAAGGTTGTAGACCACGAGGGCCGCGTGCGGGCTCTCCTGACCGACGAGACCTGCCGGTGCGTAGCCGACGAGCGCGTCGGAGAACGCGAGAGTGTCGGTGTACGGCCAGAAGGTGTTCGCCTGCCAGAGGTCGAGCGGGCTCTCGAGCAGCGCGTGCCCGATCCAGGCCACCTGCCAGGTCTGCAGGAGGGGATCACCGAGATCCTTGCCGATGTCGCTTCCGAGATGGAGCACGAGCGGCCACGTCATGACGATCGCGAGCACGACTCCACCCAGCGCAGCAAGCGGCGTCTCGCGCCCGAGGTGTGCCTCGCCCTCCTCTCGCGACGGGCCAGCCATCTGTCAGGAGGGGTCGCCGCTGGCGGGTGCGTCCGGCACCCCGGTCGCGCGCTCGGCCCGAGATCGGCGGAACCGCTGTACTCCTCGGACGCCGAGCGCGAGGCCGCCTGCCAGCGTCGTCGGCACGTACCAACTCGCGTGGAGGAGGATCGTGAACGCAAGAGCTGCCTCGTGCGGGACGCCGATGAGACCCAGCGACGCGACTCCCAGCCACTCGTAGGTCCCGACATACCCGGGGGAGGACGGAATCGCGGATCCGAGGTTGAGAACCGCCGTGACGAAGAGCGCCTCGGCGACCGACAGTTCGATGTCGAGCGAACGGGCGATCAGGAGAGCCGCGACAGCCCAGGTCACCCACGCGCCGAGACTGAGCCCGAGCCAGACGACCGGGCGACGCCGACCGAGCGGCTCCGCGAGAACTTCGACCGCGTCGCGCACGAGCCGCCTGACGAGCCCGCGGGAGTGGCGCCCGCGCTCACGCCTGCCGATATAGGCGCGCGCGAAGAGAAGCACCGCCCCGAACGCGGCGACGACCAGGATCCCGCCGGCGGCAAGGCGGACGAGCCATTCGGAGGTCGCGACTGCGGCGATCCCGATCACGAGCAGGGCGACGAGGACGACGAGGTCGCAGGCACGGTCGAGCACCACCGTTCCGAACGCCCTCCCTGCAGGCATGCGGGCGGCGAGCCCGAGCCAGCGGGCTCGCAGCAGATCGCCGATGCGCCCGGGAAGGACGTTGTTGACGGCGACGCCGCTGACGGTCATCTCGTAGAAGCGGGCAAGCCGCACCTCGGGCGTGGACGCGATCCTTCTCCACCTGGCCGACTGGAACGCGTAGACGCATGCGAATGCGGCGACGGCCAGCCCTACCGCCCCCGCCTCGGCTTCCTGGAGCGAGCGCCAGACGGCGTCGAAATCGGCATCGCGCAGAGCAAGCCAGAGGAACACGAGCCCGATGGGGACGCCGACCAGAGCGGTGAGGAGCCCACGTACGCGCGCCGACGACATCCGGACGGCGAATCTACCGGTGCAGCCGGTCGCGTCTCCGACGCCTCAGACGGTCGCGGTTCGATAGGCCTCGATCGTCGACTCAGTCGCGGCGGTCCAGGAGAATCGCTCCACCGCCGCCGCGCGAGCGGCCTCGCCGAGGCGGGCTCGGAGCTCGACGTCGCCGAGCACGCGCTCGATGGCGGTGCGCAAGGCAGCGACGTCGCGCGACGGCACGAGCACTCCCGTTACGCCGTCCTCGACGGCATCGACGAGACCACCCACCGCCGACGCGACGACCGGGCGGCCGTATGCCATCGCCTCTCTCGCGACGACGCCGTAGCCCTCGCGCCGAGAAGGGCAGACGACGACTGCCGCGCGCTCGTAGTACGAACCGAGCTCTCCGGAGGAACGAACCCGAGCGCACCTCGGACTCGGTCGCGCAGCGGCCCGTCACCGACGATCACCCGCGGCAGCCCGTCGGTGGCCTCGAGAAACTCGAGCACCCCCTTCTCTTCCGATAGCCGGCCGACGAAGAGGGCATGAGGGGGATCGGCGGACGCCCGGACCTCTTCGGGGATGGACACGCCACTCGGCACGACACGAACCTCGCGTGCACCGAGCGTGCGGGCGGCCTCTGCGAGCGCGGTCGAGGCGCAGAGCACGAGTTGAGCACGCCGGAGAAGCGGACGCGCAATCCACGGCGCCCGCCGAGCGAGCTCGACGTCCGTGCCCCAGAGCTGGACGACGAACGGCTTCCCGGTCATGAGCGCGGGTGCCGCGGACGGAAGCCAATGCGCGTGTACGACGACGGCGTCTCGGGCGGCACGGCGCGCAGACCGAGCGAACGAGAGCAGGAACAGCGGCACCACGAACACCAGCCAGGGGCGGCGCCTGATGTTTCCGACGATCCCGTGGCCGTACGCCAGCCCGTAGTGGCGAAACGACGCCGGCGAGACGACCTCGACGTCGAGCCCGGCGTCGCGAAGATGCTCGACCGCATCGCGAACGAAGACGCCCGCGACTTCATCGGGCCGACGAGGGTAGGACGTCGTGAGAACGACGACTTTCATTCACGTCGCGCCCGCCCGAAGACGACGGTGAGCGCGGCCGCGAGCGTCGCAAAGACGTAGAAGTAGTAGAAGGTCATCGTCAGGTAGAAGAGGTTGGCGACGAGCGTCGCGACCAGCGCCGCGGTCATGCCCCACGCGAGCGGGCGAACACGCGCAGCCAGAGGATCCCGGGCGGCAGCGAGGGCGCGTCCAATGCGCCGGGCCGCACCCAGTCGCCGGAAGATCCAGACGACGAACGGGCGAAGAGCACCGTGCCGACGATTCCCGTCTCCACGAGCGTCGCGACGTAGAACGAGTGCGGCCCGAACTCCGGGCGGCCAGTGACGAACTCGTAGTAGACGGCAAAGTTGTTGAGACCGAGGCCCGAGGAGAGGGTTCGACGAGAGCACGTCCGGAACGAAGCCGTAGACCTCGAAGTGAGGCGACGCCGCACCGCGGCTCGTGTTCGTCCGCGCGCGGAGCACCGTGAGGAAGAAGTCGAGCCGCGCAATGACGACCGCACCGACGATCAGCACGACGGCGCCCAGCGGGACGAGGAACGCGGGCCGACCCAGATGCCGCCGGTACGGTAGCGCGAGGACGAGGGCGCCGCAGGCGAGGCCGAGAAGCGCGCTGCGCGAGAGCGTCGCCAGGAGCACGACGAGCGAGAACCCGAGCAGGACAGCCAGCGGAGTCCTCCAGCGATGTCCTCGCTCGAGCCTGAGATAGAGCGGCGTCAGAACGAGCAGCGGGATCACGAGCTCGATCCCGAGGTGGTTCGGGTCACCGGTGAGTGCGTTCGGACGAAACACCTCCTGCGTACCCCCGACCGCTCCGAACACGTTGATCCCCGTCTGCCGGGATGTCAGGGGCTCGATCAGCAGCTCGTCGAGGTTCGCTCCCGAAACTTCGGCGAGAAAGAGCTGGACGACCCCGTAGGCGGCGTTGAGCACGATGCCTCCACAGAGCGCCGCGAGCGCGTACCAGTAGAACCCAAGCCCACGCCGAGCGAGCAGCGCCACGCCGGCGACGAGGAATCCGAAGTGTAGGACGAACTTCACCATTCCCTTCGCCCACTGCGCGAGCGCCTGCGCCGTGTCGAGGTTGTAGAAGCCGAGGAGGTACACGAGAGCGAACGCGAGCAGGAAGGCCAGAGCGACCACCGACGTCCGCGACAGTCGAGCGTCGGCGTCCTCGAACCGGTGCAACGCGAAGAGGACGAGGAAGAACGACGTGAGAACGTCGGAGAGGGTGAGCGAGCCTGCAAGCTCCCACTGGAGCTTGTGGAAGGTGACCGTGAAGATCGTCGCGAGGAAGAGCCCGTCCAGCACGGGTTGCGCGAGGACGTGCTGACGTGACGAGAGCGGAACCGCAGAGCTCGAGTGCTCATCGCCGGGCGAGCGTATCGGCTCAGCCGTCGGAGCCCAGCTCGAGCGTCGGGTGCAGATCGACGGTACCCGCCTCACGCTGGACCTCGCTCGCGATCTCGAGCGTCGGCACGCCTCGAAGCACGACTTTCCAGCGCCCGCAACCGTCGGGGAGCACCTCGGTTCCGGTGAATCCGAGGCTCACGACCCGGTCGCGTTCTTCGGTTGCCGACGCGGGATCGTCGAAACGGCCGTAGACCACGTCTGCCGGTTGCCCGGCGACCGGCCGGTCGCTCGCACTCGGCCCTGGTGGGAAAGCGCGGCGCGCCGTCGGCGAGCGCGACCAGCGGGTACAGGAGAAGCGGCACGAGGACGATCCCGGCCGCAACCCAGCCCCGTCTCGCTCACGACGTGCCGGCTCGCCGCGCGTCGTGACGGCCGACCAGGCAGCCGCCAGGAGCAGCAGGCGCTGCAGCAGCGCACAGGAGAGCGCGCGGCGCCCATGAAGCGCACGATCGGATTCTCACCAAGCTCCTGCGTGATGGGCAGCTCGGGGATTGCCCAGGTGATCCAGCCTCCGCCCAGCGTGATGAGGACGACGAGCGCTCCGAAGAAGACTGCGAGCGCGATACGCCCGCGCAAGGGCGGCGAGGAGCGAGCGCACCGACGGCCACCGGAACGATCACGCTCCAGTAGTCGCTGGAGAAGAGGACGTCGAACGCGAGCCGGAGCGACGGCCACAGACGTTCAGTGTTCTCCGTCGGATCGAGACCGCTCGCTGGGTCCTCTCCGCCGCGATTCCATGGCCGACGTACCAGATGCGCCAGGGAGCCGCGAGCGCGACGGTCACAGCCGCGGCGACGCCGAGCGACGGCCACGTCGAGCGCCACGTCCGGGTCCGACGCGAGCAGGGCCGCCCCGAGAGATGACTGCTGCCAGGAGCAAGCCCCTCGCGTTTCGTGAGCACCATGCCGCACATGAGCATGGTCGCGATGGCGAGCCTCCACCGCTCCGGTCGAGCAACCAGAAGACGACGAGAATTGCGGCGAGGACGAAGAGGAAGTCGAGGAGGAGATCGGCCTCGGTGATCTGGAATCTCCGGCCGATTCGAGGCGCGACGAGGAGCAGCGAGCACGAACGGCCAGAGGATCGAGGGGGGCACGCGCTCGGCGAGGATCCCCGCGAGTGCCCAGACGAATCCCACGCCGAACAGCCAGAACTGGACGTGGAGGGTTACGACATCGGCGCTTCCCATGAGATGGAAGGCGGCCGCGTCGAGCACGGGCAGGAGCGGGGGATACGACGAGCCCGGAAGCGTGGTGAAGAATCCTTCGTCGAGCCCGCCGAAGTGGTAGATCGCCTTCGCCTTGGGTATCCAGAACGACCACGCATCCCACCAGTAGAGGCCCGAGAGACCGCGACATGCGGAAGAGGCCCTCGAGGAGCAGCCCGGCCGCCGCGATCCCGACAGAGGTCACGACGAGGCGCTGCGATCGACTCCAGCGATCGGCGCGCGGCGCGGACGCGTTCGGCCCGCGACGCCTTGCCGCGAGAGCACGAGCCGACGACGACAGCCGATGGGCACGGCCAACACCGTCGAAGAGCGAGAACGGGAGGCCGACGATGAGGAGCAGGGTCCACAGGGACCCGACGGCGACGAGCGCCGAGGAGGTACGCGAGGCCTGCGAGGCGAGCGACCTCGATCCAGGTCCGCAGGCCTCGAACGAGCCACAGAAGTGCCGCATCCCGCTCGATGAGGATAGAGCAGGTTGAGGAGCGCCAAGCCCGGCGAGCGCGTGGACGGTCACGACGAGACCCTCACGATCGAGACGCTCGGAGTCCCCTCCCAGACCACTTCGGCCCGCGAGCCGTACGCGCCGAGATCGCACTCGTAGCAGATGACCCACGGTGCATCCTCCGCGGGGCGACGAGGCATGAGGAAGTACCGGTAGTAGCGAGTCGACGAACGGGACGGTCAGATCGCTCTCCGCCTGCGAAGTCGGCGGCTCACCGCGACGTGGTAGCGTCGCATCCTCCGGGATGAGAGCGCGCGCCGCGTAGACCGCGACTTGATCCTCGACGATCGCCGTTTCCGCCTGCGATCTCCCGATCCGCGAACGAGAGCGCGCTGTTGCGCGATGCCTCCGCGATCCGAGCCTCACGAATCGACGTCCGGGTAGCGCACGAGCGACGGCGAGCGTGGTCGCGGCGACGAGGAAGACGACACCGACGCGGATGCACGCCGGCGCGGCCACTCGAGCCACCAGGACAGGCGACGCATCGTCCACCGTCTACACGATGTCCCGGAGGAGCGCCGCCGTCTCCTCGACGCGGGCGCGTCGTGACAGCCGGTCGCGAAGCTCGTCCGAGAGCTCCACGCTCTCGAGACCCCGTCGAGGAACCGGCCGTGGAGTGCTTCGAGCGCCGAGCGGATGCCGTCGACGTCGTCGGGCGCGACCACCAGCCCGGCGCGAGTCTCTCGAATGAGCTCTGCCGCAGCGCCGTCGGGTGGGACGACCGCGAGGATCGGGCGGCCTGCGGCGAGGTACTCGAACACCTTCCCGGAGAGAACCCCCTTCCCTCGTCCGTCCGCATCGGGCACGAGCAGGAGGAGTGCTTCGGAGTCGCGCTGAAGCCGCAGCGATTCTGCCCGCGGCGCGTACTCGACGAGCTGCAGGCGGTCGGCGAGCCCGAGCGATTCGGCCCACTCGCGGTCGGACGACCGGAAGTCGCCCACGAAGCGGGCTACGGCGTCGACGCCGGAGTCGCTCAGAGCCTGCAGGAACGGACGAGGATCGCGTCTCCCGAAGAAGCTCCCCGCGTGAGTGATTCGGAATCGCGACGCAGGCGTGTACTCGAGGCGCGCGAAGTCGTCGAAGTCGCACCCGTTCGCGATCGTCCGAACGAAGCCACGTGGGTTCAGCCCCCGGACCTCGTCGGCGATCGCCTCCGATACGCACGAGATCGCGTCCGCCCGGCGCGAGACGAGACGAGCGAGCTGCTCGTTCACCGCCTGCCGAGCACGGGTCGCAGTCGTGTCCGCGCGACGATGCTGGTTAGCGACGATCGGATCTCGGAGGTCGGCGAGCCAGCGCGCTCCGGTCGCCTTCTGGACAGCAGCTCCGGCGAAGTGGATGGACCCCGGCGGTGACGTCGTGATCACAGCGTCGATTCCCTCGCTGCGCGCGATGCGAATCGCAGCCGGGATCGCCGTGAGGTTCCAGGTGACGCTCGCGTCCGGCACGAGCAGGCGGCGAGCAGTCACCTGCGCCTGGACGAGCGCGCGATCGAGACCCTCCGCCCGGCGCAGCTCCTCGGCGGGCTTGCGGGCCCTCGGGCCGACGTAGCGCACGCGGTGGATCCAGGCCTGGGTGGGAACGCGGAGTTCCAGGTCGCGGTGCACCCACTTCGGGTCGTCGGGCGCGAGCACGTGGGTCTCGATCCCCAGCGCCGGTAGGTACTGCGCGAGCTTCAGCGCACGCTGGACGCCTCCGCCGCCGGCGGGCGGGAAGTACATGGTGACGAGCAGCACCTTCACGCGGGAGAAGGGTAGACGGGCGGGTCAGACCCTAGGTTCTGACCCCTACACCACCGCGAACGCCTCGCGGGCGGCTGCGATCGTCGCGTCGATCTCGGCCTCCCCGTGCGCGCTCGAGAGAAACCAAGTCTCGAACTGGGACGGGGGCAGGTAGACGCCGCGCTCAAGCATCGCTCGATGGAAGGCGGCAAACCGACCTGTGTCCGCCCCTTTGGCGTCCTCCCAGCTCCGGATCGGCGACTCCGCAAAAAAGAACCCGAACATGGTTCCGGCCAGCGTCGGCTGTCCGGCCAGGCCGGCATCCGCTGCGGCATCGCCGACGCCGCCCGAGAGTCGTTCGCCGGCGCGGGCGATGCCGTCCCAGGTTCCCGGCTCGGCAAGGGTGCGCAACGTCTCGATCCCCGCCGCCATCGCCAGCGGGTTACCGGAGAGCGTCCCCGCCTGGTAGACGGGGCCGGCGGGTGCGACGAGCTCCATGATCTCGCGACGCCCGCCGTACGCGCCGACCGGGAGGCCGCCTCCGATCACCTTGCCAAGGGTCGTCAGGTCGGGAGTGATGCCGAACATCGTCTGGGCACCGCCCTGATGAACACGGAATCCGGTCATCACCTCGTCGAAGACGAGCAGCGAGCCGTGTGTGGCGGTCAGCCCTCGAAGTCCTTCGAGGAATCCCTCCGCGGGCATGACGAGGCCCATGTTCCCGGCGACCGGCTCGACGATCACCGCAGCGATGTCATCGTGCTCTGCGAACAGACGCTCGACGGCGGCGAGGTCGTTGAACGAGGCGGTGAGCGTGTCGGCGACGGCTCCGTGGGTGACGCCCGGCGAGTCCGGGAGACCGAGGGTCGCGACACCCGAGCCGGCCTGCACGAGCAGGAGATCCGCGTGCCCGTGGTAGCAGCCGGTGAACTTGACGACCTTCGAGCGCCCCGTGAAGGCGCGCGCAAGGCGGAGCGCGCTCATCGTCGCCTCCGTTCCCGAGTTGACGAAGCGGACGAGCTCGATGCTCGGCATGGCAGCCTGTATCAGCCGCGCGAGCTCGAGCTCGAGTGGGCTCGGAGCGCCGAAGCTCGTCCCGCGCAGGACGGCGTCCTCCAGGGCAGCGACGACCCGGGGGTGGGCGTGGCCGAGGATGAGCGGCCCCCAGGAGAGAACGTAGTCCACGTACCGGTTCCCGTCGACGTCGACGAGGTACGCGCCCTCGCCGCGCTCGATGAAGAGCGGCGAGCCTCCGACCGCGCGGAACGCGCGGACGGGCGAGCTGACTCCGCCTGGGAGCAGTCTTGCGGCCTCGGCGAAGAGCTCCTCCGATCGCGCGCGAGTCACGAGCGGGCTCCGGCGAGGGCGCGGGCGACCGACTCAGCCGCTTCCTCACCTGACCGGATGCAGTCGGGAACGCCGACACCGCGATAGGCCGCGCCGGCGAGAGCAAGTCCAGGGTGCCCGGCGAGCATGGCATCGATGCGCTCGAGCCGCTCGGGGTGGCCGAGCACGTACTGCGGCATTCCGTATCGCCAACGGTGGATCCACGCCCGGTTGGGCCGCCCTTCGACTCCCAGGAATCGAATCTCCTCGCGAGCGATCCCGAGCAACTCGTCCCTGTCGACTCGGGTCAGGTCACGCCCGCCGTAGCGGCCTGCGTACACCCGAAGCAAGACATATCCGTCCGGTGCCCGGCCCTCCCATTTGCTCGAAGACCACGAGCAGGCGAGTACGTCCGAGCCCTCGGCAGCTGGAATGACGTAACCGTATCCATCGAGCGGATGGCGCACCCGCTCGTGGCGATACGCCAGAGTCACGACAGACGACGATGCAAGTGGAATCTCGGCATGCGCAGACGCGAGCTCCGGATCGAGCCCATCGAGAAGCTTCGCAACCGTGAAGGCAGGAGCCGCGACGACGACACCGTCGGCATCGAACGCGCCGAGATCGCGGGTCTGAACAGCGTAGCCGTGCGGAGTGCGCTCGAGGCGATCGGCGACGCAGCGGAACAACGTGCGGGTGCGCGAGAGACTGGTCGCGAGCGCGGAGACGAGTAACTCCATTCCGAGGCCGAGGGTCAAGAAGGGCGGATACGCGTCAGTCTGCGGCGGTGCGGCAAGCCCTCGGAGCACGCTTCCGTGCTCCAGCTCGAGGAACCGAAGGTGGGGGAACGTGGCTTGCAGGGAGAGCTTTTCACCGTCTCCGCCATAGATCCCCGTCATGAGGGGCTCGACCAGCCGGTCGTACGCTTCTCGCCCTAGCCGGCGCGACACGAACGAAGCGATCGACTCGTCTCCACCGGCAGGCGCAGCCGGGATTGACGGCTCTTCCGCGAGGCGCTTCTTCGCCTCGGGAGAAAGCAGAGCGCTCTCGGCGAGCGCCTCGAGGTTCGTAGGGATCATCCCCGTGAGGCCTTCCGGCAGCGGGTGCAGCTCGTCGCCGACCCGGACGAAGGAGCGCGCATTTTCAGGCCGCCGCCCGACGAGGTCGTCGCCGAGACCGAGCTCTTCGCAGAGGCCGACGCCACGCTCCTTTCGCGAGAGGAAGCTGTCGGGCGCTCCCTCGACCACGAACCCGTCGATCCGCTCGGTGAGGATCTTCCCGCCAAGCCGCTCAGTACGCTCGACGAGGAGAATCTCGATGTTTGGAATCAGCGTCTCGAGCCGGCGGGCAGCCGCGAGCCCCGCGATCCCTCCCCCGACGACGACGACCTTCACGCGGCTCGGGCCTCGTCGAGCCAGCGGGCGGCGCGCGCTCGGACGAGGCCCGCGAGCGCCTCGACGAACACAGGGTCGTCGTTCAGCGCGGGAGGACGCTCGAGCCGCAGCTCCAGCCCGGCAGCGACCGCCTGAGCCCGCTGGTCGATGTCGAAGAGAAGCTCGACGTGGTCGGAGACGAACCCGACCGGCACGCTGACCACGTCGCGCACGCCCCGTGCAGCGAGCTCCTCGAGGTGCTCGCAGATGTCGGGCCCCGCCCAGGACTCGGGAGTGCGCCCTGCAGACTGATAGCTCCAGGACCAGCGCTCCGCGGGAACCCCCGCGCGATCGGCCACCAGGCGTGCCGTCTCCCGGCACTGCACGTCGTATGGGTCTCCGGCCGCAAGGACGCGCACCGGAAGGCTGTGGGCGCTGAAGACGACGTGAACGCTCTCGCGCTCCGTTTCCGGCCAGCGCGAGAGACCTTCGCCGACCCTCTGCGCAAGTGCCTCGATGAGCCCCGGCGCGTCGTGGTAGCTCGGCACGTGGTCGAAGTCGATCCGGCCACGGTAGAGGTCGAGCCCGTCCGCGATCTTCTGCTGATAGCGCGCGACGGACAACGCGCTGAACTGCGGGGCGAGAACGACACTCACGGCATGGGTCACGCCGTCGGCGACCATCCCGCCGACGACCTCCTCGATCCACGGCGCCCAGTGGCGCATTCCCAGGTAGCACCGGTAGCCATCGCCGAGCGCGCAGGCCAGGGCGTCTACCTGCCGTCGTGTGACCCCGAGAAGCGGTGAGCTGCCGCCGATCGCGCGGTAGTTCTCCGTGATCTCCTCGAGAACCGCGGCCGGAGTCGGACGACCGGAACGGATGTCGGCGAGGTAGCCGGGGATCTCGTCGAGGGACTCCGGCCCGCCGTACGCCATGACCAGCACGCCTACGGGGAGCTGAACACGGTGTCTGACACCATTGGCCTCCAATCCCGCATGGTTATGCGGGGTGGTGTCAGACGCTAGGCTCATGATGTTCGCTCTCGCACGTGCTCCACGAGGCGGCGCACGTTGTCCACCGGCGTCTGCTGAACGAGCCCGTGCCCGACGTTGAAGACGTGTCCGGGACGGCCGCGCGCCCGGTCGAGGACGTCGTCGATTCGGACGCGGAGCTCCGGCCAGGGCGCGAGCAGGGCCGCCGGATCGAGATTCCCCTGCACGGGCCGCTCGAGACCCACCCGCTCCCACGCCTCGTCGAGCGGGAGCTGCCAGTCGAGCCCGACGACGTCGCCGCCACAGGAAGCGGCCTCGGCGAGGTACGAGCTCACCCCGAGGGAGAAGTTGACGACGGGGACGCCGGCCTGTGCGACCGCGGCGAACAGCTCGCGGTTGTGAGGGGCGACGTACCGGACGTAGTCCTCTCGACCGAGGGCACGTCCGGCCCACGAGTCGAACACCTGCAGAGCGTGCGCTCCAGCATGCGCCTGGGCGACGAGATAGTCCGCCTGAACGGTGACGAGCTTTCCCAGAAGCCGTCTCCAGGCAGCCGGCTCGGACAGCATGAACGCCTTCGTCCGGGAGAAGTCCTTCGACGTTCCGCCCTCGATGGCATAGCTCGCGAGCGTGAAGGGCGCACCCGCGAAGCCGATCACCGGGACGTCGCGCGACTCGAGCTCGGCACGGACGAGCGCGACCGCGCCGAGCGTCCCCTGCATCGTCTCCTCTGCAGGCGGCGTCCCCAAGAGGTCGACGTCGCGCGTACTCGCGATCGGGTTTCCGATCCTCGGCCCGTCGCCCTTCACGAAGTCGAGGTCGAGGCCCATGCCGACGAGCGGAGGAAGGATGTCCGAGAAGACGATCGCGGCGTCGAGCCCGAAAGCCTCGACGGGGAGGAGCGTCACCTGCGCGGCGAGCTCGGGAGTCCGGATCAGCTCGAGCAGCGAGTGCTTCTCCCGCAGCGCGCGATACTCGGGTTGATAGCGCCCGGCCTGGCGGAGGAGCCACACCGGCGTCCGCGTCCACCGGAAGGCCGCGGCACGCGCGAAGGAACTGGGCTGTCGGCTCGGTGTCCGCCTGCGCGCCGGCCGGCACCGTCACACTTTGGTCTGCCACGCCACCTTGCCCACGAAGAACGGGCCGAGCCGCTCGATATGGAGCGACGTCTGCTTCGTCTTGCGCATCCGCTGGACGATGATGGAAAGCGGGTGCAGCTCCGGGCCGAGCAAGCCGACGACGAAATCGTTGTCGAGCTTGTCGAGCCCGTGGCAGGCGAGTCGAATGTCGTACCCGAGGCCCGCGCGGCCGAACGACATCCCGATACCCCCGTGCTCCATGAGGACGGCGTTCTGCTCCCTCCGCGAGAGCTGCTCGAACGATCCCGCGCGGCGGAGCGGGTACCAGATCGCCCACTTGAGGGCCGGATCGAGGACGCGGCGGCGCGGTCGCTCGACGAGAGTCTCCTCCAGATCCTGCTCGTGCCCGATCGCGTACGTGCGGCCGAGCATCGTGAGGTCCGGCTTCGGCTCGAGCTCGGCGAACGGAGGCGACTGAAGGAAGCTGCGGAGCTCCGAGACGAATGCATCTGGCGTTTCGCTCACCGTGAGCAGGGCGACACCTGTCGGGTCGTTGACGTCCTTGTAGAGGGCGCCGACGACCCCCGCCCCCTCGAGCGCGCCGCCCAGCGGCACTGCGTCGCGGGCCCCGCCGAAGGCGTGGAGCTGCATGTAGAGCCTCCGGTCGAGCGACGTCGTCTCGCCCTCGGCGCTCAGCCCGTGCTCGGTGACGTCGACTTCCTCGAGCTCTTGCTCGTCGGGCCGGTCGTCGACGCGCGCGGTCACGCTCGGCCCTGGAGCCACGACGCCGCGTCCTTCGCGTGGTACGTGACGACGAGATCGGCGCCTGCTCGCCTGATTCCCGTGAGCACCTCCAGGACGACGGCGCGCTCGTCGAGCCAGTCGTTGGCGCCGGCGGCCTTGACCATCGCGTACTCGCCACTCACGTTGTACGCGGCGAGCGGAAGCTCCGGGAAACGATCGCGGACCGACCGGACCACGTCGAGATAGCCGAGAGCGGGCTTGACCATGAGGGCGTCGGCGCCTTGCTCGACGTCGAGCGCGGCCTCGCGGAGCGCTTCCCGGGCGTTGCCCGGATCCATCTGGTGCGATCTGCGATCGCCGAACGCTGGCGCACCCTCGGCCGCTTCTCGAAACGGCGCGTAGAACGCCGACGCATACTTCACCGCGTAGGAGAGGATCGCTACCCGCTCGAGACCCTCTGCGTCGAGGGCGGCGCGGATCGCTCCGACCATGCCGTCGATCATCCCGCTCGGAGCCACGACGTCGGCTCCTGCGTCGCCATGGGAGACGGCGATCCGACCGAGGACTTCGAGCGTCTCGTCGTTCAGGACCTCACCGTCCGGGCCGACAAGGCCGCAGTGCCCGTGATCCGTGTACTCGCACATGCAGACGTCCGTCATCACCACGAGCTCCGGTCGGATCTCTTTGAGCGCCCGGATCGCCTGCTGGACGACGCCGTCGTCGGCATGGCTCTCGAGGCCCGCCGGATCCTTCTCGCTCGGGATCCCGAACAGGAGGACGGCCTTGATCCCGAGCGCCGCCAATTCGCGCGCCTCGGCTTCGAGCAGGTCGACCGACAGCTGGTCTGCGCCCGGCATCGAGGCCACCGGGCGGCGCACCCCCGCGCCCGGGACGACGAACAACGGATAGACGAGATCGTCGGGCGCGAGCACCGTCTCACGCACGAGATCGCGCAGCCCGGCCGTCCGCCGGAGCCGGCGCGGCCGCTTCGCACCGGGCACGAGCCGAAGCGCTTCCAGCGGATCGCCGTGGAATCCGGTCACGAGCTCTCTCTCCCGAAGTGCGACACGAGGGCACGAATGATGCCGTCCGCCGTCGTCTCGTCGGCGACGGCACCCACAGGGAGCCCGACCTCCCGCGCGACCGCAGCGGTCTTCGGGCCTATGCAGACGAGCACGGTCGAGTCACCGAGGCCGTCCAGCGAGCCCGCGATCGTCGCCAGGCTCCGCACCGCCGAGCCGCTCGCGAGAACGATCGCATCGGCGATCCGCAGGGGGAGGACTCCCCACAACGTGGGCTCGACCTCAATCGTGCGGTAGGCGACGACCGAGTCGACGTCCGCTCCACGTTCTCGAAGCTCGTCGGCGAGCCGGGGATCGGCGATGTCGGCCTGCGGAAGGAGCACGCGCTTTCCGTCGAGCGATCCGAGGCCCGCCGCGATGTCCTCGGACGCGCGCGCGGCGACGAACGACGGCTCGACCCCGAGCGCGCGCACCGCGTCGGCCGTGACGGGCCCCACGGCGGCGATCCGTGTCGCCGGACCGATCGTGCTCACGCGCTCACCCACCGCGGCAACTCCGTTGACGCTGGTGAAGACGACCCATTCGTACTCGGGGAGCCCCCGGACTGCGGCATCGAGCGCGCGCGGGTCCTCGACCGGGCGGATCTCGACGAGCGGCACGATCGAGACCTCGGCACCGAGCAGCTCGAGAGAGTCAGCGAGCGGCTTCGACTCGGGCCGAGTGACGACGATTCGCTTTCCCGCAAGCGGTCTCTCAGTGCTTCCCGCCGGAGGTACGGTCATGATTCGCTGGCGAGAACCGAGCAGGCCGAGGACGCAGGGCGGCGCCCGATATGCAGGCATATCCGGGCGACTGAGGACGAAGGCAGGCGAAGCGTTCGCAGCCACGCGAAGCGGGCCGTACCTCCGGCGGGGAGCAGCTTAGCCACGTATCGCCGCCAGGATGCGGTCGGCACCGGCCTCGAGCGCCCCGCGCGCAAGCCGTTCGCCGAGCTCCTCGGGCGCGCCCACTCCCGAAACGCGCACGACATCCTTGCCGTCGACGGACGAGACGAGTGCGTCCATGCGCACATCGTCGCCGCTGAGCGTCGCGTGCGCAGCGACCGGCGCCGCACAGCCCCCGCCGAGGGCACGCAGGAAAGCGCGCTCCGCGCTCGTGGTCATGCGTGACGCAGGATCGTCGATCGCAGCCAGCAGGTCGGCGACTCGCTCATCGCCGGCTCGACACTGGATCGCGAGTGCGCCCTGCCCAGGTGCCGGGAGCATCACCTCGGGCTCGAGCCACTCCGTGACCACGTGCTCGAGGCCGAGCCGTTCGATGCCCGCGGCCGCAAGCACGGCCGCGTCGACCTCGCCCTCCAACACCTTGCGTACGCGCGTGTCGACGTTGCCACGGATCGAGCGAACCTCGAGATCCGGTCGAAGGGCACGCAGCTGTGCCTCCCGTCGCAAACTGCTCGTGCCCACGACCGCTCCGCTCGACAGCTCTGCGAGCGTCAGCCCGACCCGCGCGACGAGGCAATCGCGGACGTCCTCCCGACCGGCGACCGCGGCCACCACGACGTCCTCCGCATCTTCGGTCGGCAGGTCCTTGAGCGAGTGCACGGCGAGATCGATCTCGCCATCCCGGAGAGCACGCTCCAGTTCGAGCGTGAACAGCCCCTTGCCACCGATCTCGGGTAGCGATTCGCCGCTGTCCTGCGTGCGATCGCCCTCAGTCTCGATCAGCCTCGTGGTCGCACTGAAGCTCAGGCCAGAATGCCGCCAACAATCCGATGATCAGCTCGGTCTGGGCGAGCGCCAGCGAAGAGGCTCGCGTACCGAGAATCACCGCCGCCTTGCGCGGCGGAGCCCTCACCGGTCGCGCGGAGCAGCCAGCCCGAACAGCTCTCGCACGGCGTCGGCGACCTCGTCCGAGTCGCCCGCGCCCGCCCGCTCGCGCAGCCGCACGGTCGGCTCGTGCAGGAGCTTCTTCACGAGCGTGCGCGACAGGTGCTCGATTCGTTCAGCGGTCGCCGGATCGACGTCGCCGAGATCGCGGAGGGTGCGCCCGACCTCCTGCTCCCTGATCTCTTCGGCCTGCCGGCGAAGCGCGGCGACGAGCGGCTCGACCTCGAGCTCGAGGTATCGACGGCCGAAGCTCTCGACCTCCTCTTCGACGATCTTCTCGACGCGCGGGATCTCCCGCAGGCGCGCGGACATCGTGTCGTCGAGCCCAACTCGCAGGTCGTCGACGTCGAAGAGGCGGACGCCGGGGACTGCCCCCGCGCTCCGCTCGACGTCCGCGGGAACCGCAAGATCGACGACGACGAGCGACCGTTCTTCCCGTTGAGACATCGCCCGACGCACCGCCTCAGTGCGGACGACGGGATTCTCGGAGGCGGTGGCCGTCACGGCGACGTCGGCCCAGGCAAGAACGTCCTCGAGCTCATCCAGGCTGCGTGCCGCGACACCGAAGCGCTCGGCGACGTCGACCGCACGCCCGTGCGTGCGGTTCACCACCGCGATCTGTTGAACGTCACGACCCTGAAGCGCCTTGAGCGTCTGCAGCCCGATCCGGCCCGCTCCGACGACCAGCACGCGCTTCTCGCGGAGATCGCCGAGCACTCCCTCTGCAAGGGCCAGCGCCATCGAGCTTGCCGTCGCCGCGTTCGCGCCGATCGCCGTCTCGGACCGTGCGCGACGTCCTGACGTGATCGCGGCACGGAAGAGCAGCGAGAGCCCGGGGCCGACGGTGCGCGCGGCCATCCCCGCTTCGAAGGCGTCGCCCACCTGGCCGAGAATCTCGGACTCACCGAGCACCAGCGAGTCGAGGCCCGCCGCGACCCGGCACAGGTGGCGCACCGCATCGTCTCCCGAATGGACGTACAGATGGTCCGAGAGGAGCTCGCGCTCGACGCCGTGGAGGCCGGACAGCGCCTCGATCAGCTCATCGCGAGCGTCCTCGACGCCGGAAGAGAGGGTTGCGTACAGCTCGACGCGGTAACACGTCTCGAGCGCGGCGTGCTCGACGACACCGGGACAACGCTCGGCGCCCGGCCCGAGAGCGCCGATGCGCTCCCGGAGCTCGACCGGAGCGGTGCGATGGCTGAGCCCGAGACAGACGAGACGATGCACGGTCCGGAACACTCTACTGAGCGCGACTCTTGAGAATGGCTTCATGCGTGCGCTGGGAGTCGATGTCGGCGGCACCTTCACGGACGCCGTCCTCGTCGCCGACGACGAGGTGCGAACCGCGAAGGTTCCCACCGCGGCTCGCCAGGAGAAGTCGGTCGTCGCAGCTGCCGCGTCTCTCGGGATCGAAGGCATCGAGCGCTTCACACACGGCACGACGATCGCCACGAACGCTCTCCTGCAAAGGCAGGGCGCGCGGACCGCCTTCGTCACGACGGCCGGGTTCGAGCACCTCCTTCACCTCCGCCGCCAGACGCGTGCGCATCTGTACCGGCCCTGCGCCCAGCACGTGCCGCCCTCGTCCCGCTCGAGCGCTGCGTCGGCGTCGCGCGGCCGAATGGGCCCGCGAGGCGAGCTCGAGGCACTCGACCTCGAGTCGATCCCCGAGCTCGAGTCCGACGCCGTGGCCGTCTGCCTGCTCTTCTCGTTCCGGGACCCTGGGCACGAGACCGCCGTCGCCGACGAGATTCGACGGCGGTATCCGTCCGCCCATGTGGTCGCTTCATACGAGGTTGCGCCCGAGTTTCGGGAGTACGAGCGGGCCTCCACCACAGTCGTCGACGCCTACCTCGGCCCCGTGCTCTCCGGTTACCTTCGGGCGCTTTCCGACGCGTGCGACAGCGTAGGCCTCCCCGAGCCACTGGTCATGCGCTCCTCCGGAGGAGTCACGTCCGTCGCCGAGGCCGAGGCTCACGCGGCATTCGTCCTGCTCTCCGGCCCGGCGGCGGGTGTCGTCGGTGCCGCCCGGATCGCCGCGCTCGCCGGGTTCGAGAACGCTCTGTCCTTCGACATGGGAGGGACGTCGACGGATGTATGCGCGATCGTCGGAGGCCATGCTCGTCGGGACCACCAGCGGGAGGTCGACGGGTTGCCCGTCCGGCTGCCGACGCTGGCGGTACACACCGTCGGGGCCGGTGGCGGCTCGATCGTGCGACTCGACGAAGGTGGCGCCGTCCGTGTCGGGCCCGACAGCGCAGGCGCCGATCCGGGCCCCGCTTGCTATGGACATGGAGGCGAGCTCGCCACGGTGACCGACGCCAACCTCCTTCTCGGACGCCTTCCGGGTGTCTTGCCCGGCGGGATCCAGCTCGACGAGATCGCCGCCTCCAGAGTGCTCGGCGAGCTCGACCCGGAAGCCGTGATCGACGTCGTGAACGCGGAGATGGTGCGAGCGCTCCGCCTCGTCTCCGTGGAGCAAGGCCTCGACCCGCGCGACTTCGCGCTCGTCGCGTTCGGGGGCGCCGGACCGCTGCATGCATGCGCGCTCGCCGAGGATCTCGGGATGAGGACCGTGCTCGTGCCCGCGGCAGCCGGTGTCCTCTCGGCGCTCGGGCTCGTCGCCGCAGACGAACGGCGGGACTTCGTTCGCTCGTACGTCACTCCCCTCGAGAATGCCGGGGAGCTGCCCGGCGAGGGCGAAGCCGACATCCGCTACAGCGGACAGTCGTTCGAGCTGACCGTCCCGCTCGGGCCGCGTCTGGCGGAGCGCTTTCACGCGGCTCACGAGGAGCGCTACGGCTACGCCGATCCCAGCCGGGCGCTCGAGCTCGTCGCGGTCAGGACCGCAACGGTGGAACCCGCCCCGCCGGTTCGCATCTCCGGCCCTGAGCTTCGCGGCGTACGCGGCCCGCAAACGCTCGAGCTCGAGGGCGCGACGGCGTGGATCCCCCATGCCTGGTCGGGCGAGACGGACGTGCACGGCACACTCGTCCTGCGAAGAAGCCGATGATCGACGTCGAGCTGCAGGTCATCGGCGCCGCGTTACGCGCGATCGCGGAGGAGATGGGCGCAGTGCTCATCCGGTCCGCATTCTCGGCGAACATCAAGGAGCGTCGCGACTGCTCGACCGCGCTCTTCGACGAGAACGGGCAGATGGTCACCCAGGCAGAGCACATCCCTGTGCATCTCGGCGCGATGCCGGAAGCCGTTGCGGCGGTACGCGCGCACGACCCCGCCCCGGGAGAGCCGTGGATCCTGAACGACCCCTACGCGGGCGGGACGCACCTTCCCGACCTGACGATCGTCACGAGGACCGCGCTCGGGTACGCCGTCTCTCGGGCTCACCACGCTGACGTGGGCGGCTCCGAGCCGGGAAGCCTTCCGGCGGGATCGCGCACGCTAGCCGAGGAGGGAGTGGTCATCCCGCCCACCCTCCTCGACCAGCCGACGCTCGAAAGGCTCGTCGCGCAGATGCGAAATCCCGACGAGCGCCGCGGCGATCTTCGCGCGCAACTTGCCGCTCACCACGTCGCGGCGAGTCGCATCGACGAGCTCTGCGCGCGGAAGAACCGCGCGAGCGTCGCCGCCGCGATGGAAGAGCTCCTCGCGTACTCCGAGCGGGTCGTCCGCGCGGCGCTTCTCGCTCTGCCGGACGGCCGCTGGGACGCAACGGACGTGCTCGAGACAGCCGAGGCCCTGCTCGAGCTTCGCGCGGCCGTCACGATCGCGGGAGACTCAATCGACATCGACTTCGACGGCACCGCACCCCAGTACGAGGGCAACCTCAACTGCCCGCTCGCGGTAACGCGCTCGGCGTGCTTCTACGTCGTCCGCTGTCTGACCGCGCCGGACCTCCCGGCATCCGGCGGGGTGTTCGTTCCCGTGACCGTGCGTGCCCCGACAGGCTGTGTCGTGAACGCACGTCCACCCGCCGCCGTCGCCGCCGGCAATACGGAGACCTCGAGCCGCATCGTCGATCTCGTCTTCGCAGCGCTGAGTCGAGCTGTTCCGGTCCCGGCGCAGGGACAGGGAACGATGAACAACGTCGTGCTCGGCAACGACAAGTTCACGTACTACGAGACGATCGCCGGCGGCCAGGGTGCTTGCCCCACCTCGGACGGACCCTCGGCGGTGCACGTTGCGATGTCGAACGCGGCCAACACGCCGATCGAGGCACTCGAGCTCGCGTATCCGCTCCGCGTCGAGCGATACGAGCTGCGGGTCGGGTCCGGTGGAGTCGGGCGCCATCGCGGTGGAGACGGGGTCGTGCGCGAGCTGCGCGCTCTCGAGCCGTGCCGCCTCTCGCTCCTCACGCAGCGGCGCGCGCTCGCCCCGCGAGGTGCTCAGGGAGGTGCCGGCGGACTCCCTGGCCGCAACCTGCTGAACGGCGCGGAGCTGCCTGCGTTCACCACGCTCGATCTCGAGGCCGGCGACGTGCTCCGGATCGAGACGCCGGGAGGCGGCGGGTGGGGTGACGCGCAGGGCTCGTGACCCCTACCCGGACGGCAGTCGGTAGAGCGTGAAGCGCTCGTCCTCGTAGACGACCGGCAGGTCGAACTCGCGGTCGACTCGAGCACGGTCGACCACGAGGTACTCGGCTCCGTACTGGGCGGGGATCGCGAGGTCGCCGGTCTGCGAGAACCTCCGCGCATCGCCGGCGCGCTCGTACGGGCGGTTCTCCTCCGTATCGGCGACATGCCCCGGCGGAGCGACAGCGATGAAGACCGACGCGAACGCGGCAAGACGGTAGCTCGTCTCTTGATCCGAGTACACGATCGATCCCGCCGGCACGCTCTCGCGGACAGCGCTGACGAGCCCCGCCGAGAGCGAGGCGAGCGGCGGAGAGGGACGGCGATCCCAGTTCCAGAGGCCCACGGCGACGACCGGGATGATGAACAGCACCGCCGCGAACCCGGCTGACGCTTCGAGCGCCGGCCTGCGCCGGACGACCCCTACGACGAGCGCAACAACCGCTCCGACAACCGCGAACCACGTGATCCAGGCAGGCGCCGTGTCCCGGAGCACGTACTCGAAGTCCCCGGGATACGCGATCTGAAGACCGATCCCCGCGACGAGCGCGAGCGGCAGCAACAGTCTCCCGAGAAGCTTGGAGAGGACGCCGAGACCGCCCGCGAACGCGAACGCGAACGGAAGGAAGCCCGCGGCCCGCCGCGCCTGCGAGATGGAGACGAGATCGGCGAGCGTCGCGAAGAGAAATGGAGCGAGCATGGCCGCGAAAACCGCGAGCGATCCTCCGACCACGTACGCGGACCAGCGTCGCTGCGCAGCGAGGCCGGCCAACGGGATCAGCAGCAACGCGGCGATCGCCACCGGTCCACTTCGCGTGAAGACCTCCGCGGCGAGGCTGTACACGGTGTCGGAGCGGACGTCGAGCTGGCCCCGGTACTGCTCGAAAGCGCGGTGCAGCTCCTCGGCATCGGGAGTGACCGAGCGGGTGTCACGCACGACCGGCAGCAGCCAGAGCATGAAGAGCGCGGCCGGCACCACCAGCGCCGAGAAGGCGACGAGCCCCGCGCGAAGGTCGGCGCGCGCCCAGAGCACCCGCACGACGAGGAATCCCGCGAACGGGATCCAGAGGAAGATGGCGTACGTGGGATGCACCACGGCCAGCGCCAGACCCGCCGCGGCGGTCGAGGCGACCAGCCCGCGCGAGGGCGAGCGAAGCGTCTCGAACGCGAGCGCGAGGGCGGCGGGGACGAGGAGCTGCCGCGACGACGTTGCGGGAAGCGACAGGAAGACGTAGGCCCCTCCCTGTCCCGGCGCGAAGCAGATGAGCGCCACCTGGGCGGCGGACACGGATCCGGCTGCCCACGACCTTCGGAAGAGCGCCCATCCGACCTCGTAGGCGACGACCACGGCGAGCGGCGCGAGAAGGGACGGCAGGTGCACGACGACCTGCTCGGGGTCGTTTCCGGAGACCTTCGCAATGAGCGCGAGGAAGCCGTGCCACAGGGGGAACGCGTAGCCCGGATGGAGGCTTCCGTCCGCGAACTCCGAGACCCGATCGAGCGAGAGGTCGTCGAGCTCGAGCAGCTTGCGGGCGCGCGCGAGGTGGAAGAGCCCGTCCCCCTGTACGGTCGGCGCGACCCACCAGAGCAGGATTCCGACGAGCACTCCCCAGCCGAAGGCCCAAGGGCGGCTCGGCACGGAAACGGCGGCGGGCCAGCCACGCACGAAGCGGATCACCGCCGCCACGACGCTCGCTGCGACCAGCAGGGCGGCCGTCATCGTCAGCGTGCTGCCGAACGCGAACGTGACGGCAAGCGCCCCGAAGACGAGCGCCAGCGACCAGGCGATGCTCGCGGAGAAGCTCCGGACGCCGAGCGTACGCGCGACGAGCCAGCCCGGTGCGAGCACGAGCGCGGTCGCGACCGCGAGCTCCGCATAGATCTCGACCGAGGTCATCGTCCGAGCAAGGCGGCGGCGTCTCCGGATGCGAGCCAGCGAGCGGCCTCACGATAGGCACGCCCGCGCTCGCCCCTGAAGACGACACCGCGCAGCCGCAGCGCGCCGAGGAGAAGCCGACGGCCACGCTCGGCCGCCCTTGGTCCGTCGTGCTTCCAGAGAAAGAGCATGAGCCCGCGCAGGTTCTCCCGGTACAGACGCCCGCCGTGTGCAGCACCGCGAACGTGCACACACTCCGCGCCGGGGAAGAAGACGACCTCCCAGCCCGCCTGGCGGAAGCGGTAGCACCAGTCGGTTTCCTCGCTGAAGAGGAAGTACTCCTCGTCCGAGTAGCCGACCTGCTCGACAGCCTGCCGCCGAACGAGCATGCATGCACCCATGACGACCTCGACGTCACGCACCTCGTCGTGGTCGAACCCGCCCGCGTAGAACGCGTTCATGGCGGACGAGCCGGGCGCGAGCTTGCGCAGGAAGAAGTACTCGGTCGCGAGCCGCCAGAGCGTGGGGAATCCGCGAACCGAGCGCTGCAACGTCCCGTCCGGGTTCAGGAGACGCGGTCCGACGACCGCGGAACACGGACGTGTGTCCGCGAACTCGACCAGGCGATCGAGCGCATCAGGACGGAGCCAGGCGTCAGAGTTGAGAAGCAGGACGTAACGGCTCCCGGTCGCACGCAGGCCGACGTTCCAGCCGGCACCGAGCCCGCGGTTCTCGGCCTGGATCACGCGGACCTCCGAAAAGCGCTCACGCACGAAGTCGACCGTTCCGTCCCTCGAGCCATTGTCGACGACGACCGTCTCGACTCCCGCCAGGGACTCGAGGCACGGCTCGATCCAGGGGAGCGCGTCGTACGTGACGACAACGGCGGCGACCTGCGGCTGGTTGGACCTACCCATGGTCGGCACGGGGGCGGGCTCCTCCGCGGAAGCCCTCCCGGACCATGATGATTGCGCCGGGCACTATGAGCAGCAGGGTCACGAGGAAGTAGAGGAAACCCGCGGCGAAGGCCTCGTCTGCACCCACGCCGAGGCTGCCGAGAAAGCTCACGAAGAACGCTTCGCGTACAGCGAGCCCGTTCAGCGTGAACGGGACGAGCATGACCAGGAAGAGCAGCGGTCCCATCACGTAGTAGACGCGAACGTCGAGATCGATGCCGACCGCCTTCGCGGACGCCCAGATCGAGAGGATCCTGACCGCCTGAACGACGATCGTGACGGCCAGCACCTCCCCGAGCAGCCGAGGACGGCCACGGTAGTGGTGGATGCCTTCGTAGAACGCACGCAACGGGTCGGCGAGCCGGAAGCGCTCGAGCAGCGGCTGGGCGCGTCTCAGCAGCGGCCGGGCAGAGCGTGCGAAGAACAGGAACCCGAGCAGGATCGTCCCGAACACGAAGACCCCCTCGAGCCACAGGTACGCGCTCACGTCGAACTCTCCGATCGAGAGGAGGAATCCGACGGCGCCGAGAAGGACGGTCGCCGCCCCGCCGAGTCCGCGCTCGAGCACGACGGTGCCGGTCACGACAGCAGTTCGACCAGGGTGGCGTCGCGCCGTCTCGACGATACGGACGGCGTCGCCGCCGATGGCCGTCGGCAGGAACTGACCTGCGGTGTACGCGACGAAGTACGCGCGCGTCATCCACGAAAGCCGCTCGCGAATCGCATGGGCGTCCAGCAGCCAGCCCCAGCGAAGCGCGAGCACCGGAACCGTGAGCACCATGATCGCGAACGAGAGCGCGAACCAACCGAGGTTCGTCTCCGCGAGGATGTCGAGCGTCGTCCCGAGCTCGATCTTCCAGACGAGGTACGCGAATGCTGCAACCGTCAGGACGAGGGTCCCGACGCGGCGGGTACTACGACTCATCAGCGAGCACGTCGAGCGTGAGGAGCTCGTACGCGACGTTCGCGGCCGCGACCGCGGTCGGCGTACCGCGCCCGTCGTACGGCGGGCTCACCTCGACGACGTCGTATCCGGAGAACCGAAGACCGCGAAGCGACCGCACGAGTCCCAGCGCCTCACGCGTCGAGAGACCGCCGGCCTCCGGCGTCCCCGTACCGGGCGCAAACGCGGGGTCGAGGACATCGATGTCGAACGACAGGAAGAGAGGCCCCTCGCCCACGCGTTCGCGAACGCGCGCGCCGTACTCCGCGTGGTTGAGAGCCACGAGCTCCTCGCAGGGAATCACCTCGAACCCGAGCTCTTCGGGCATCGACGCGTCGTCGGGGCCGTAGAGCGATCCGCGCACGCCGGCGAGGAGTGACCGGCTCGGGTCGAGAAGTCCCTCCTCGAGCGCGCGCCGAAACGGCGAGCCGTGGTAGTAGCGCTCTCCGACATACCGATCCCAGACGTCGGCATGCGCGTCGAGAAGCACGAGGCCGAGAGGTCCGTGCACGGCAGCGTGCGCCCTGAGCTCGCCGAGGACGATCGTGTGGTCTCCACCCAGGCACAGGGTCCGCGCGCCCGAGCGAACGATGGGCTCCAGGCGTTCCGCGATCTGCCCCATCGTGCGCTCCGCGTTGCCCGGCGTGACCTCCACATCTCCGAGATCCGCGACGCTGAGCCGTCCGAAGACCTGAGCGCCCTGAACGGGGTTGTACGGCCGCAGCATCAGCGACGCCGAGCGAACCGCCTCGGGGCCGAACCGCGTTCCGGGCCGGTTCGTCGTTCCCGTGTCGAACGGAACTCCGAGCACGGCGACGTCCACCCCGTCGGCGCCCGTGACGAGCGGGCAACGCCCGAACGTCCTCACACCTGTGTATCGGGGCGCCGCAAGTGCGTCGGGCGGCGCGTAGCGCGGAGCGTCCTCTCTCGGCACGCGGCGACCGTACCAGCGCGGAAGGAGCGCACAAAGCGCCGTGGCAGGCGCGGGGTCAGACCCGTAGGGTCTGACCCCAGCTACCGGAACTTCTACGTCTTATCGGGCGGGGTCAGACCCCACGGGTCTGACCCCATCTACCGGAAGGTCTACGCCTTCGTCGGCTCGAGTGAGCGCGGCGCCGCGGACGATCTCTCCGCGTCGAGGCGGGGTAGCCAGTGGAGCCACCGCGGCAGGTACCAGTTCACGTCACCGAGCAGCTTCATGACGCTCGGAAGCAGCACAGAGCGAATGACGGTCGCATCGATCAGGAGCGCGACCGCGACGCCGAACCCCATCTGCTGGAACATGATCAGGTCGCCGCGGGCGAAGCCCGAGAAGACGGCGACGATGATGAGAGCCGCCCCCGTGATGATTCGCGCGGTCGAGGAGACTCCGAACGACACGGCATCGGTCGTGTCGCGCGTCTGCTCGTAACGCTCCTTGATCCTGCTGAGCAGGAAGACCTGGTAATCCATCGACAGGCCGAAGAGCACCGAGAAGAGGAAGAGAGGCACCCAGGCCTCGATCGTGTCGGCCTGCTGGAAGCCGAGGAGATCGGCCCCGACGCCGTGCTGGAAGACGAGCACGAGGAGCCCGTACGCGGCGCCGACCGACAGCAAGTTCAGCGCAACAGCGGTCCCGGCGATCACGATCGACCGGAAGACGATGGTCAGGAGGATGAACGTCAGTCCGAGCACGAAGGCAAGCACGACGGGGGTCGGGTCGACCACGGAGTCGAAGTAGTCGATCTGCTCCGACGTCGTCCCGCCAACGAGAACCTCCGCATTCGTCTCGGTGAAGAGCTCGGGGATGATGTCCCGACGAAGCTCCCGCACCGCCGCCACGGCTTCGTCGCCGGACGGATCCCCGTTGACCGAGAAGGAGAGCAAGGCCACCTCACCGTCGGCCGAGCGCTGGATCTCTCCCCGCTCGAAGCGGTCGTCCGTGCCTAGCGTCGACCGCAGCCGCTCGACGGACGCGGTCACCTCGGCCGCGGACGCACCGCCCGAGATCACGACGTCGACCGGGTCGGTGGTCGTTCCCGGAAAGTCGCGCTCCAGGGCCACGAAGCCCTGCTTCGAGACGAATCGGTCGGGCAGCGTCGTGACACCGCTCGTCCCGATCTTGAGTCCGAGGATCGGCAGCGCGAGCACGATCAGGAGGCCTGCCGAGAGCCCGAGGCTCAACCCGGGCCGACGAAGCACACGCCGGACGACGGCACCCCAGAAGCGACCTTCGGGCTTCACCGAGTCCCCCGAGCGCCTGCCGACGATGGGAATCCTGAGGGAGTCGATCCGGTCTCCGAGGAGCCCGAGAACCGCAGGCAGGAGCGTGAGAGCGGCGACGACGGAGACGATGCCGACGAGGATCGCGCCGGCCGCGAGGCTGCGCATGATCGAGTTCGGCACGAGCAGCATCCCGAACATCGCCACGACGAACGCAGTCCCGCTGAAGAGAACCGCCCTGCTCGCCGTCGCGCCGGAGGCGCCGATCGCGTCTCGCTCGTCGCGCCCGCGGCCGCGTTCCTCCCGATAGCGAGAGACGATGAAGAGCGAATAGTCGATCCCGAGGGCGAGACCCATGCCGGTGAGCATGTTCACGACGAAGATCGAGATCTCGAAGGACTGCGCGAGGAGCGCCGTGAGGCCCAGCGCCACGACGATCGAGACGATCGCCATCAGCAGCGGCACGAGCCCGGCCACGACGGCGCCGAACACGAGGAGGAGGATGATCAGCGCCGCAGGCAAGCCGAACTGCAGCTCGCCCTTCTCGAGGTCCTCCTGCGACAGCGCGTTGAAGTCGTGATCGAGCGATTGCTCTCCCGTGATCGAAACCGCGAACGCCTCGTTCTCGTCGGCGGTCTCGACCGCTCGGACGACCGAGGCGACCTCGTCGTCGCCGAAGATGGCGACGGGCGCCATGGTCGCGTGCCTGTCGCGGGAGACGAGGTTCCCGGCCGGGTCGTCGAGGTACGTGCGAACTCGTGAGAGTCCGCCGGTCTCGGCACGGACAGCAAGCGCGCCCACGAACGCCTCGAATTGCGGATCGTCCACGGTGTAGGTCTCCGAGCGTACGACCACGATGTCGGTGACGACCTCGTCCCGATTCGGAGGGAACGCCCGGAACTTCGCATCGAGCGCCCGCTCGGACTCGGGATTGTTGGTCGGCGCGCCCTCTGTGGTCAGATTGCCGAGCCCAAAGGCGATCGCGACCATCGCGAGGATCGACACGGCGATCCAGGCGCCGATCGTCCGCCACGGGTGCCGGGCGCTTGCCGAGGCCAGAGTCTGCGTCGAGAGCCTCATTCGATCGTCTCCTTCCGTTCGGACGTTCGGCTGTCCCTTTTGACGTCCGTTACGCCGCCTCGAGCTGCGGAACGAGCTCGGGCTCCAGCTCCGCCTCCTCCGCGGGCCGCCGCTTGTGCGGAATGAGCAGAGCGATGGCCGACCCCGCAGCGAGGACACCGGCGCCGATCCAGAGCGCGGGCACGAGTCCGTCGTTGAACGTCTGTGGGGACTCGTAGCCACCGTACCGGGCGAAGATCGAGGCGAGCACGGCGACACCGAGCACGCCACCGACTTCGCGGATCGCATTGTTCGTACCCGACGCCTTGCCCTCCTCCTGCGGTCGGACGGCCGAAAGGACGACGTTGGCGACCGGCGCGAAGAAGAGCGCCATGCCGATGCCGGAGAGAATGAACGGGCCGACCAGCGACATGTATCCGACGGTGGCCGTGGAGACCGCCGCGATCCAGCCTAGTCCGACGGCCTGCAGCGCCAGACCGGCCGCCATCAACGGCCGCCCGCCGATCCTGTCTGAGAGTGCGCCCGCGACCGGAGCGACGAACATCGGCATGAGCGTCCAGGGGAGGATGCGCAGGCCGGAGCCGAGCGGCGAGTAGCCCTGCGCAGTCTGGAAGAACTGGCTCAGCAGGAAGATCGAGCCGAACATCCCGAAGTACATGAGGAGCGACGCGCCGTTCGCCGCCGCGAAGCCGCGGTCTCGGAAGAACCGCATCGGCAGCATCGGCTCGGACGTCCGGAGCTCCCACGCGACGAACGCCACGAGCAGGAGAACGCCGCCGAGAAGGGCGCCGAGGATCCCTGAGCTCGTCCAGCCGTCGCCGTTGCCGTGGATGAGGCCCCAGACGATCCCGAGCAGACCGCCGCTCGCGAGCGCAAGCCCTGGGATGTCGAGCGCTTTGTCGGGGCCGGTGCTCTCTCTCAGAAGCGTCGCGAGCGGGAGCAGGACGATCCCGACGGGCACGTTCAGCCAGAAGATCCACTGCCAGGAGATCCCGTCGACGACAGCTCCGCCGACGAGCGGACCCATCGCGACCGCGAGCCCCGCGATCCCCGACCAGGCGCCCAGCGCGAGCCCGCGCTTCTCGCGGGCCACGGCCGCGCTCAGGATGGTCAGCGTGAGCGGCGTGACGATCGCGGCACCGAATCCCTGCAGGGCCCGCGCGGCAATCAGCCACTCCGCCGAAGGAGCCATCGCCGCAGCCGCGGACGCGGCCGTGAACAGCCCCGTGCCGAGCATGAACATCCGTTTGCGGCCGAAGCGGTCGCCGAGGGCGGCGCCTGTGAGCACGAAGACCGCAAACGTCAGCGTGTACGCGTTCACCGTCCACTCGAGCTCCTCGAGCGAAGCGGCGAGGTCCACGCGGATGACGGGAAGCGCCGTCGAGACGACGAGGTTGTCGAGCACGACCATGAAGAGCGCGATCGACGTGATGACGAACGTCCAGAGCGTGCGCGTCCCGGCTTTCATCGCTACCTCCTGGTCTCCGCCTGATTGCGATCTAGTGACTGATTACTCAGTTGCTGGAGAAAAAAGAGAAGAGCCTTCACGGCTCATCCTCCCTGCACCCCTCAGCGAGACGGGCGGCCCAGGAGTCTCGTGGCTCGTCCACGATCGAGTAGTGCATCGCGGCGAGAACGTTCATGAGCATCCCCTTGGCGAAGAACCGCGCAATCGTCACGCGATCCGCGCCCGAGACCGTCTCGACGTAGTCGACGAGCCGGCCGAAGCCGCGCGCGGTGGTCTCCCGGATGTCCGCGTCCTCGACGGATGCCGCGTACGACTGCAGCTGTCCCTGGAGCATCGTTCGGTCGCTCTCGATGGAGTCTGCATATGCCTCGCCGATCGCCTGGAGCGCCTCTGCACCGGACTTTCCCGACGCAGCCGCGCGGAACGACTCGAGCGTGCGCGCGAGGCAATCGTCGATGACCGCGAGGAAGAGCTCCTTCTTCGAGCCGAAGAGCCTGAAGAGGTAGGGCTGCGAGATCCCGGCGCGGCGCGCGATGGCGTCGGTCGACGCACCGTGCAGGCCACGAAACGCGAACTCGATACTCGCGGCCTCGAGCACTGCAACGCGACGTTCGTCTGCCGTCTGTCGTGTGGTCCTGGTCGCCATAGTGCGGTAAGTTAGCACTCACTCACAACTCGTGTCAAGACACTCGCGACGCGCTCGACCTCCGCTTCGGTCGTCGTCGTCGCCAACGGCAAGGCGAGCGCGCGCTCGAAGGCCCGGTCTGCGCCCGGGAACGACCCCTGCCGGCGGTAGGGCTCGAGTCGGTGCAGCGCCCAGGTCCCGATCTGCGCCTCGATCCCCGCTTCACGCAGCGCGGCGAGCGCGTCATCGCGGTGGTCGAGCTGGACGACGTACGCCTGCCAGCCGTGCCTGTCGCCGCCCGCCGCGCTCGGCGTGAGAAGGAGGTGCTCGAGCCGCTCCGCATACCAGCGCGCGACGCGCTCTCTCGCCGCGAGGAGCTCCTCGAGCCGCGCGAGCTGCGGGATGCCGAGCGCGCACAGGAGATCCGGCAGGCGGTAGTTGAACCCCGGCGCTGGCATGTCTCCGAGCGTCGCCCAGCCGTGGTGCCTGAGCCGTCGAACAGCCGCGTCCACCGCGGCCTCGTCCGTGGTCACGGCTCCGCCCTCGCCCGTCGTCACGATCTTGCGCGGGTGGAACGAAAGGCAGGCGGCTACACCCAGTGCGCCGCACGGCGTCCCCCGATAGCGGGCGCCGAGCGCGCCCGCCGCGTCCTCGAGCAGCGCGACGCCCTGTGGGACGGCCGTCTGCAGCGCCTCCCAGTCGACGGGGCGACCGAAGAGATGGACCGCCATGACCGCGCGCGTCCTCGGCGTGACCGCCGCGGCGACGGCAGCAGGATCGACGACGAAGGTGTCGGCGTCGATGTCGACGAGCACCGTACGGCCACCGCACAACTCGACCGCGTTGGCAGTCGCCGGGAACGTGTACGCGGGGACGATCACCTCGTCGCCGGGCCCGATCTCGAGCGCGAGGAGTGCGAGATGCAGCGCGGCGGTCCCGGACGAGACGGCGGCTGCATGCGCCGTCCCGACTGCATGTGCGACGGCGGCCTCGAATTCGTCCACCTTCGGCCCCATGGTCAGCTGCCCGCTGCGAACGACGTCCCGTACCGCAGCGAGCTCGTCTTCACCCACGTCCGGCCGCGCGAGCCGGATGCGGTCGCTCATGTGGCAACCTGCGTTGCCCCATGAGCGGGAAGGGCGGTGGGGAACCGGGAGGTTCCCCACGCTCTCAGGAGGAAGGGGGCACGTGGAGGAAACACGGTTTCCTCCGCGACCGCGAGCCGGAGGCGAGCGGTGCTCAAACGGCGACCTTCTCCCGGCACCACGCAATCGTGCGCTCGAGGCCTTCGTCGAGGTCGACCTTGGCCTCGAAACCGAGCAGCTCCCTGGCTTTCTCGACGTTCGGGATGCGAAGCTCGACGTCCGTGTAGTGGAGGGGCTGGAAGACGATCTCGCCCGGGCAACCGGAGAGACGCTTCACCCGCTGGGCGAGATCGTGGATCGTGACGGCAGAGCGCGCGTTGCCGATGTTGAAGCTCTCACCGACCGCGTTCTCGTGCTCGAGCGCCAGAAGTGCGCCGTCCACCATGTCGTCCACGTAGCACCAGGCGCGGATCTGTGAGCCGTCCCCGTGAATCGTGAGGTCGCGTCCCGCGAGAGCCGCCTCGATGAATGCGCGAATCGCGCCGCCGCCGATCTGGCGGGGCCCGTAGACGTTGAATGGGCGCACCGATACCGTCGGCAGGCCGAGCTCGGCGTGGTACGCGTGAGCCATGTGCTCACCTGCGAGCTTCGAGACGGCGTACGTCCAGCGCGCCTCTCCGACCGAGCCGATCGTGGTCACGTGCCCTTCATCCACGTTGAACGCGTGCTGGCCGAACACCTCGCTCGTCGAGAAGTCGACGAGCCGCTCGATCGTGTCGCGCGATCGAAGCGCGGCCTCGAGCAGGTTGTACGTCCCGATCACGTTCACACGCATCGTCCGAACCGGGCTCTCGAGTACGGTGTCCACGCCGGCGATGCCGGCGCAGTGGACGACGTGCGTCGCACCGCTGACGACTTCCGCCAGACTCTCCGGGTCGAGGACATCGCCCTGGACGAACCGGAAGTTCCGGTGCTCGGCGAGGCTCGTACCGCGGAGCGTGTCGCGGTGGAGGTTGTCGACCGCGACGACCTCGTTGTAGTCGACGAGCCGACGCGCGAGCGTCGTGCCGATGAAGCCGGCGCCGCCGGTGATGACGACTCGCTTGCCGCTCAGAGACACGCGGCGAGTCTACGCATGCGGCCCTGAGGTAGAAGCGAGACGACGAACACGAGCGTCACAACGACGGCGACGCTGGCGAGAGCCGGTCCGTCCCCGCGCGGCCAGCCGCGGTACCAGTCGAGCGCCTCGAAGACGCTCAGTGACAGCGGCGCGAACCAGAGAGCGGAGAGTCGGGGGCGCGCCAAAGCGATCGGGACGACGAGCAGGACGAGGTAGTGGAGCCAGAGGATGGGCGTCAAGACGAGACCGGCTGCGAGGGCGAGTGTGAGGGACCGGCGATCACGCTCGCCCGCGAGGAGAGCAGGCGCTCGCGCGACGCGCCAGGCGAGGACGAGCAACGCCGCGCATGCTGCGACGACGAGCACGCGCGCGGCGAGCTCCGGCACGTCGAGAGCTCGCAACACGGCGAACGTCGAGTAGGAGCTCTCCGCCTCGACGTCGGCGAGTCGCCGCAGGAGCGTGGGGTAATCGGCGAGGCCGCGAAAGCCGATTGCGGCCCACGACCCCAGGGCGAGCCCTACCGCGATCGCCGTGGCAACCGCAGCAGCCTTCCATCGGCGCGTCGCGGCGAGCCAGACGACGAGCGGCCAGAGGAAGACCTTCAGTGCGACGCCGCAGCCGACGGCTGCGGCAGCACCCGGGACGCGGTCGCGATAGCGCCAGCCGAGGGCGACGAGGAGGGCAAGGATCGGGCCGATCGCCCCGTACTCGACGTTCTCGAGCGTCGGCGGATAGAGAAGCGCCACCGGATAGCAGCGCCAGTCCGTGACGCCGAGCACGACTAGCGCCGCCACGGTGCAGGCGATGAGAAAGAGTGTGAAGAACACCCCTGGCGCGGACGATCCCGCCACCTTCTCCGGGAGCAACGTCAGTGGCGTGACGAGGAGCGCGAGCAGCGGCGGATACGCATACGGAGCCGGCTGACCCTCCGAGATGACAACGTCGGGGTCGACGTACGGGCTCTCCCCCTGACGTATTGCGTCGCCGGCGTCGAGGAAGATCGCGAAGTCGAACGGCACCTGTAGACCCCCGAGCGACCTCAGGGAGTTCGCCCACAAGGAGTCGTCGTGGTACCGAGACGCGATTGCGCGGGCGCCGATCGGAAGCAGAACCGCGGCGAGGACGACGGCCGCGACGAGCACCGAGATCCGGCGGCGGGAGGACTCCTGCACGGCTGCTGACAGTACCCTGAGGGTATGCGTGCGTTGCCTGTTCTCACGCTCGCAGCCATCGCCATAGCCGGGGTCACCCAGGCTCACGCCGGGACGTCGTCCGGTACGTCGCTACGCGTGACCTACTGGAAGGACGGCGGCAACGCGGAGGAGACGTCGATCTGGACGCTTCGATGTCCGCAAGGGGGGACGCTCCCTCGACCCGCAGCCGCGTGCAAGCGACTGGCTCGGGCCGGGCCGATGTTGTTCGCACCGCTCCCGAAGAACATCGTCTGCACCGAGATCTACGGCGGGCCGCAGAAAGCACGCATCGTAGGAACGGTCGCCGGCAAGCGGATCTGGGCCACGTTCACTCGGCAGGACGGCTGCCGCATCGACCGCTGGAACCGGCTCGCGCCCTGGCTCCTGCCGCCGGGCGGAATCCCGTAGCAACGTAGAGCTTCTAACGTAATGATCGCCCGTCGCTGTGCGGATGATGGACGCCGTGAGGCAACGACGTAGGGAGCGCCCATATCCGCAGCGATATGTGTGTGACCGAGGACGCTGCATCAGGGTGTCCAGCGCCGCACAGCGACATGGCCGTTCATTGCGTTAGGAGCTCTTAGCCCGCCGTTAGCATCGGCGGCAATGACGACCGTCCTCTTCGTCGGCGCAGGGCGCCATCAGCGTCGCGCGATCGAGCAGGCGCGCAGCCGTGGGCTCCGCGTCGTTGCGGTCGACCGCAATCCCGACGCGCCCGGGCTCCTCGCTGCCGACATCCCCGAGGTCGTCGACTTCACGGAGGTGGACGCGGTCGTGGCCCTCGCGCGCAGAGACGGCGTCGACGGCGTCCTCACGGTGTCGGCCGACCGGGCGGTGCCCGTCGTCGCGGCCGTCGCCGAAGAGCTCGGTCTGCCGGGGATCGGACGCACGACAGCTCACCTCCTGACGCACAAGCTCGCGATGCGAAGCGCGCTCGGCGCGCGCGGACTTCCCCAGCCTGCGTTCTCGGGTCTCGGGTCGGAACGTGACCTCGACCCGGCACTGGCCACCGTGGGCGTCCCGGCCGTTCTCAAGCCGGTGGACTCGGGCGGACAACGAGCAGTGTTCCGCATCGAGAGTCGCGCCGAGCTCGAGCGCGAACTGCCCGAGGCGCTCGCCGAGTCGCCGACCGGCGAGGCGATCCTCGAAGGGTTCGTCGAGGGCGTCGAGATGAACGGGATCGTCATCGCCCGCGATGGGGAGCCGGCTCTCGTGACCCTCTCGGACCGTCTCCGCCCGCCGGGGATCGGATTCGGCGTCGGCTGGATCCACATCTATCCGCCCTCTGTCAACGGCGATCAGCTCGCGCTCTCCGAGCGCGTGGCAGTCGAGTCGGTACGCGCGCTCGGCCTCCGCGATGCGATCGCGTTTCCGCAGCTGATCGCGTCGCCGGACGGTGGCGTGGCGGTCGTGGAGGTCGCCGCGCGCATTCCGGGAGGGCAGATGGCCGACCTCGTTCGACACGCGGTCGGAGTCGATCTCGTCGAGGTCGCGCTCCGCCAGGCGCTCGGCGAGGAGGTGCCGGACGAGATCGCGCTCCCTCGATTCAGGCAGCCGCTCGCGATCCGCTTCTTCACGGCGCAGCCGGGACCTCTGCCGACCGGCGAGGTCGTGCGCATCGGCAGCCTCGATCCTGTCCTCTCTGCCGAAGGCGTCGTGCAGGCGGACACGTACCTCCAGATCGGGGAGACGATCCGCCCCGTGCGCAGGGACGGCGACCGGCGCGGCTACGTGATCGCGATCGCGGACACCCCGGCCGAGGCGCTGACGCGTGCGGAGCGCGCGGCCGGACGACTCGAGGTCGACGTCGCACGGTGAGCTGCAGGTTCGACCTCGGGCACTACCGTGAGATCCTCTTGGCTGCACGGGAGGGCGGTTACCGATTCTCGATGTTCGAGACACCACCCGAGCGCGGCGATCTCTTCCTTCGCCACGACATCGACCTTTCGCTCGACGCGGCAGTTCGGATGGCCGAGCTCGAGGCCGAGCTCGGCGTGCAAACCACCTACCTGCTCATGACCGAGTCCGTCTTCTACAACCTCGCCTCGAGCGAGGGCGCGGCCGCGATCCGGCGGCTCCGTGCGCTCGGGCACGCGGTCGGGCTCCACGCCGTCCATCCGCGGGTCGACCTCGACGATCGCTTCGACCGGGTGGTCTCGTGGCACAACCCGCAGCCCGAGCACATGTCCGAAACGGTCCCGGGAGCCGTGAGCGTGTACGCGGAGCCCTACTTCTCGCGTCAGGCGTACAGATCGGACTCGAACCAGCACTGGCGCTCGGGCTGTCCGCATAAAGAGCTCCGTAGCGGCAGCTTTCCGTGGCTGCAGATCCTCGTGCACCCGGCAATCTGGGTGTACCCGGGCGCGACCATGGGTCAGACGATGCGGGCGATGGTGGAGGCGGAGCGCGAGCGGCGCCTGGATCAGCTCGCCGCCGACGACATCCAGCTTGACTGAGTGGGGCCAGACCCGTGGGGTCTGACCCCGTCGCACCTGCAGAGAGAGGGGTCAGACCCCACGGGTCTGACCCCGCACACCGGCAGCTCCGCGTCGTCCACTGTCCCGTGAACACGGCCGGCGTGCCGTGGGCGAACGTCCAGGCGCTCCGGCGACACGGGATCGATGCCCAGCTCGTCGTCTTCAACCGCTACCAGCTGCACTCCGAGGCCGACTGGTCGCTCGAGCGACGCGGCAGGCTTGCGCGGAGGCAGTTGACCCAGTGGTCGGCGCTGCTCCGCCTCCTCCCTCGCACCGACGTCTTCCATTTCTACTTCGGGCTGACGCTCGTCCCGCAGTTTGCGCAGTTCCCGCTCCTGCGCGCGCTCCGCAAGAAGTCGGTGATGCACTACTTGGGCTCGGACATCCGGGGGAAGACACCCGCGGAGCTCGCGTCCGGAAAGAAGGCGGGCATCGAGGTCGTCGGCTCCTACGACGCGATCCGCTGGGTCCCCGAAGCCGAGGTGATCCCGCCTGGAATCGACGTGAAGAACATCGAGCCGGCGCCCCCCTCCGACCGCACGCGGCCCCTGATCCTGCACGCGCCCTCGTCGCGCCGACGGAAGGGGACGGAGCACGTGCTCGCGGCGTGCGAGAGTCTCGATGCCGACCTCGTCCTCGTCGAGGGACTCCACCACGACGCCGCGTTCGAGCGCTACCGCGAGGCGGACATCGTCGTCGACCAGCTGAATGCGGGCTGGTACGGGCTGTTCGCGATCGAGTGCATGGCACTCGGCAAGCCTGTGGTCACGTTCCTCCACGAAGAGGCCGTCCGTCGCACCGAGGAGGAGCTGGGCGTACGCGTTCCGATCGTGCAGGCCACCAAGGGCGACCTCAGCGTGCGTCTCGAGCCACTCGTCGCAGACGCCGCAGAGCGCCGTCGTATCGGAGCCGAGTCGCGCGCCTATGTCGAGCAGGTCCATGATCTCGACGCGATCGCCGACCGCCTGCTCGCTCTCTACTCTCGGCTGTGATGGTTGATGCCATGAGATCGCCTCCTCCGGGGCGTGAGCTGGCTGCTCGGGGGCGCGACGGGAGAGCGGCGGCGATGCTGGACGCCTCGGTGCCGCTCTCCCGTCGCGAAGCGCACGCCCGGCGCGAGGCCGGTCCACGGCCTCAGCCCGGGCGGAAGCGGCCCCGACGCGCCAGGTCGCGCATCCGGACGCGCGAGATCGTGGCATCACTCATCTAAGTGCCTTCTCTCGGCACAGAACTGAAGCGGCTCGGCAGGCACTCGGCGATCTACGGCCTCGGCGGACTCGTCTCACGCATCCTCGCCGTTCTCCTCCTCCCGCTGTATACGCGCTTCCTCTCGCCGTCCGACTACGGAAAGGTCGAGACGCTGATCGCACTCACGACGGTGATCGGAATCGTGCTGCGCATGGGGATCCACTCCGCGTTCTTCCGCTTCTACTTCGATTCGCCCGAACCCGAACACCGACGCCTCGTGCTTCGCACGTCGTTCTGGTTCACGATGGGGATGGCCACCGCCGGGCTGATCGCCGGAGTCGCCCTCTCGCCGCAGATCTCGGATCTCCTCTTCGGCACGACAGGCGACGCAGAGCTCGTCTCCGCCGCTTTCGTGGGCCTCTGGGCAGGGATGAACTACGAGCAGCTCACGTCGCTCTTTCGAGTCGAGGAGCGCTCGACGGCCTTCGTGGCGGCGAGCCTCTCGAACGTCCTGCTGACGATCGGAGCGACGCTGATCCTCGTCGTCGCGCTCGACAAGGGACCGATCGGCGTGATCGTCGGCAACTTCACGGGCACGCTGTTGGTCTACGCGGCGCTCCTCGGGTACCGCCGCGAACAGCTCGGGCTGCAGTTCGACCGGGGCCTGCTTCGGGAGATGAACCGCTTCGGGACCCCGCTCGTCCCGACCGCGCTCTTCCTGTGGGTGACGAACTTCTCGGACCGGCTCTTCCTCGTGCAGCTCGCGGACGTGACGGAGGTGGGCCTCTACTCGGTCGGAGTGCGCATCGCCTCGGCCATGGTGCTTCTCCTGACAGCGTTCAGGCTCGCCTGGCCCGCGTTCGCATACTCGATCGAGGACGAGGGCGAAGCACGGCGCACGTACGCCTACGTGCTCACGTATCTCGTGCTCGTCGCCACCTGGGTGGCAACGGCGCTCGCGCTCTTCTCCCCCTGGATCGTCGACTGGATCGCCGATCCCGCCTTCGACGAGTCGTCTCGGGTCGTCGGGCCGCTGGCGTTCGCCGCCGTCGCGTTCGGCGCGTACATCGTCGTGGCCATCGGCGTCGGGCGCGCGCGGCGGACGCAGTTCAACTGGGTCGTGACAGGAGTTGCTGCTGCGGTGAACGTCGCCCTCAACCTCCTGCTCATCCCTCCGTACGGGATGATGGGTGCCGCCGTCGCGACGATAGCCGCGTACACGACGATGTTCGTCGGCATGGCCTGGTGGTCGCAGCGGATCTATCCGGTGCCGTACCAGTGGCGGCGGGTTGCAACCGCGGCCGGTGCCGGAGTTGCGCTCGTCGCGGTCGGCAAGCTCGCGGGGGGCGGTCTGCCGGTTGCGCTCCTCTTGGCGCTCGCGTACCCGCTCGCGCTCCTCCTGCTCGGGTTCTATCTCCCCGCGGAGCGCAAGGCGATCGGCGCTCGGCTCAGACTCGCGCGCTGAGCTTCAGTCGAGGGGCTCCGGCTCCTGGTCTCGCGCAATGTCGACCCTGTAGCGCCTACCCGATGTCAAGCCCCGCTCGCGCATCCGCGCGGTCGCGACGAAGCACCACTCGCCGTGCCTGTGGACAAGGGTCGCGCGGAACCGCTCACCGTCCAGCTCGAACGCCACCGGGATCTGGCTCTCCCAGCCGAGCCTCTCCTTCTGCGCGTCGCTGATCACCACCCGCGTCGAGGTGCCGGTGGAGACGACGTCGACGCTCATCCTCATGATCAGGCGACGATGCGGTAGACCTGGAAACACTCGGCGTACTCGCGGTTCACATTCACGCCGTGCACGCGGGCGAGGTTCCAGATGTACTCGGGGTCGGCGTAGCGGCGATGCTGCTGCGAGGCGTAGTGGGAGAGCGCCGCGACCTTGCGCTCGATGTGACGCTTCTCGAGCGCGACGTACGCACCATAGGAGAAGTCGAAGTTGTTCCAGGGCACCTCGTAGCCGAGGATCGTCGTCCGCTTGAACGCGCGCAGCCCCTCCTGCGCGATCGTCTGGTGGTCCTGGTGCACGTCGTGGTGCGACGGCTGAAACACGACGTCGGGCCTCAACTCCTCCCAGAGCGCCACGAGAATTTCGAGGAGGTCCTGGCGACGCTCGGGGAACGTGCGGACGTCGAAGTCGTGCACGGTGAGACCGTCCTCGCGGATCCCGAGCTCGGCGGTCGCCTCCCGCACCTCACGTGCGAGCGTGTCGGGCTCGAAGCCCGGTGGAAGCGAGCGCGTCGCGATCGAGAACGCGACGTAGCGGACGTCGCACCCGCCCTCGACGAGTCGCGCCATCGTCCCACCGCAGCCGAGCTCGCCGTCGTCAGTGTGCGGCGCGAGCACGAGCGCTCTCTTCCAGGCTTCGATCACCGCGCTATTCAACCACTGGACCCACCACCGGTCGCTCAACGGTCGCCCGCTCCGGCGGAAAGTTCGAGCACGTAACGTGACGCGCCGTGGAGCACACCGACACCGCTCAGATCGCCGCGCTCGTGGGCGCGCTCGGGGCCGTCCTCGTGCTCGTCCCTCGTGGGCGGCTGTTTCTGCTCGCGGGGCTCGCGCTCCTCGCGCTCGCGACCGCCGGAATCGGGCGCTCGCTCGTCGGCGATGACGACATTCGCCTTCTCTTCACGGAACCGACGGGACTCGCACTCATCGGCACGGGGGCAGCCGCCGCGATCCTCGGCGGGGTTCTGCTCGTGCGCTATCCAGCCGCGGTTCCGGTCGTTCTCCTCGCAGCGGCGCCGTTTCGAATCCCGGTTCGACTGGGTCAGGAGGACGCGTTCCTCCTCCTCCCGCTGTACCTCGTCGTCGCGGCCGCCGCCCTCGCGCTCGCCTACCGACTCGTGCGCGGAGAGCGTCCTCCGGCGCCACCGTTCCTGCTCGCGCTGCCGCTCGCAGCGTTCGTCACCTTCTCGGCCGCATCCTTCGTCTGGACGTGGGACGAGCGGGCGGGAGGAATCGCACTCGCGTTCTTCGTCTTCCCGTTCGTCGCCGGCTTCGCCGTCGTCGCGCGCAGCCCACTCGCGGTCTGGCTTCCCAGGGCACTCCTCGTCACGCTCGTCGTCCTCGGCTCGGTCTTTGCGGCGATCGGGATCTGGCAGGCGCAGAGCCGGACCGTGTTCTTCGCACGTGACGTCGAGGTGGCAAACGCGTACACGTCGTTCTTTCGCGTCACCTCGCTCTTCAAGGATCCGAGCCTGTACGGCCGGTACCTCGTCGTTCCGATCGCGGTGCTTCTCGTCGTCGTCCTCATCCGGCGCGGCCGAACGGTCGACTGGGTGATGGCCTCGGCGTTCATCGCGTTCCTGTTCTGGGGCCTCTTCTACTCGTACTCGCAGTCGAGCTTCGTCGCGCTGTTCGCGGTGACGTTCGGGGTCGCGCTCGTTGGCTCGGGCAGGCGACTGCGAATCGCCCTGATCGCCGGCGCGATCGTCGCCACGCTCGCTGCGGGTGCCGTGGCGGCCGATGCGGTCGGAGGACGTTCGGCCAAGGACGTGACCAGCGGCCGGTCACGGCTCGTCACCGTGACGCTCGAGGCGTTCACGGAGCGCCCCATCGCAGGAGTGGGCATCGGCGGCCAGCCTCGCGCCAGCTCCGAGCTCTCAAAAGGACGTCCGAGCCGCAACGCGTCCCACACGACGCCGTTCACCGTCCTTGCCGAGCTCGGCGCAATCGGCTTCATGCTCTACCTCTGGCTGCTCGCCGCCGTCGGCTGGGCGCTCGTCGAGGTGACGCGGATCGAGCGTGCACTGGGGATAGGACTGGCTGCCGTCCTGGTCACGCTCCTCGTCCACTCGTTCCTCTACGCAGGGCTCTTCGAAGACCCGCTCACCTGGGGTGCGCTGGCTTTGACTGCGGCAGTGCTCGCACGCGAGGCGGCCGCGAGAGAGAGCGCCGTGGAGGATGCCTCGCCGGACACTCCGGCGCTACTGGCACACTGATCCGGCCGGCGAGACCGGCTTCTGTTCATGCCCAGAGCTCTCGTGTGGATCATCGCTGCTGTCGCAGCGCTCGTGGCCGCGCTCGGCGGTCTGTCGGTCGCCATCTGGCTGTCCATCCCGAACGAGACGCAGGGAGCGTTCGACACGAGCCTCACCGACGTGACCGTCGTCGGCGCGCCGACGATCCCGGAGCGGACGCCCGCGCCAGAGCCCGAGCCGGAGGACGACACGCGCTGCTGGCGTTCGTTCGGAGGGGACCCCCAGCGCTCGCTCTCGCGTCAGGCGTTCGACCTCGGGATTCCGGCGCGCAAGATCCTGTGGACACGAGGGCTCGAGAGCTACATCGAGTATCCGCCGAGCTACTGCGAGGGGACGCTGTACGTGAACGCATTCGAGGGCGAGGTGTTCGCGATCGACGCCACGACCGGAAAGATTCGCTGGAGGCGCGACTTCGGCGGCACGAAGCCGTCGACCCCCGCGATCGACGGCCCAAGGCTCATCGTGAGCTCGCGCGACGGGACGGTCACGGCACTCGACCGGGAACGTGGTCGCCTCGTGTGGCAAGTGAGCACCTCCGGAAAGGTCGAGTCCTCCCCCGTGGTGGTCGACGGTCTCGTGTACTTCGGATCGACCGACGGGCGACTCTTCGCGGTTCAGGCGTCGAACGGGCGCGTTCGCTGGGCGTACGACACCGGCGGCCGCATCAACTCGAGCCCGTCCCTCTGGGGGCGCCGCGTGTGCATCTCGACCTACGCGGGCTCCGTCTTCTGTCTCGACAAGAACACTGGCGCGAGGCTCTGGTCGACCTACGTCAAGCGCGACGCCTTCCGATACGAGAGCTTCTACGCGAGCCCGTCGACCGACGGAGCGCGGATCTACACGGTCGCCCGATCCGGCAAGGTCGTCGCGCTCGATGCCTCGGACGGCCGCATCGTCTGGACCGCGCACGTCGGGGGCCTCGGCTACACGACTCCCGCGGTCGCGGACGGGCTCGTCTTCGTGGGCGGTTTCGACGGAAAGCTGCGCGCTCTTCGTGCGACGAACGGCAACGAGCTGTGGCAGGCAGATGTGAGCGGCCGGATCCTCGGCGCACCCGTCGTCGTCGGCAACCTCGTCTTCTTCTCGACGCTCGAGCAGCGAACGTACGCCGCGCGCGTCTCCGACGGGAAGATCGTGTGGCGGCTCCGGATGGGTCGGTACTCGCCCGGGATCGCGACGGAGCGCACGTACTACTTCTCGCTCAACGGTCGCCTGATCGCGGTCCGTGGTCGAAACACCCTCGAAGCTTCGTAGAGCTCCATTTCAAAGAAGCCGTGGGTGCCGGCGACGCCAGAGAGGCGAGCGCTGGGTCGCGTAGGCGGCAGCGTTCCACGCGGCCATCCGCGCGCGATACCAGGCCAGCGGCGCTGTGCGCGTGCCACCGGCGGATCCCGGCTCGAGAAGCTCGTAGCCGAGCTCGGCGAGAAGATCTCCCGCTATCGCCTCGAACGCGAGTGCGTCGGAGCGGCTCATCTGCGTCCGCCAGTTGCGAACGCCTCGGGTCGGCGGTTCGAGGAGCCGCTGATGGTGGGGTTTCGCCGACACGTCGACGGCGCCGGCGTACTCGAGCATCGCAGGCTCGAACGGAAGGCCGGCGAAGTCGCAGACCGAACGCACCACGCCCTCGGTGTCGGCAACGAGATCCTCGTACCGGATCTCGAGGTAGCGCGAGGGCCCGAGCCGTCGGCCGAGCTCGCGGGCACGTCGCACCTCCGTGCGCCACTCGCACGCGAACCCAGCCGGGCTACGCGGATGCGCCCAGGTATTCGTGACGACACCTTCCGGCATGTCGAGGAAGGCAAGCGCCGCGTCGCGGCCGTCACGGATCAGGTGGACGTACTGCGCGTCGGGAAAGAGCTGCTCGATGAGGCCGAGGTGCCGCATGTACATCGGCGTCTTGTCGCCCCACCGCGGCTTGGCGTGCTTGACCGCGTACGCGGAGAACGTCGCCGCCAGGGCCTCTCCGACGCTCATGTTCGGCTGCAGCGAAGCGGCGAGCTCCTCGGCCGACACGCCCCAGGCGGCAAGGCGTGGAAGCCGGCGAAGGTCGTCGAGGAACGAGTCCGGATCAACGGGGCTCGAATGTCGGTGAGCCAGCTGCGGGATGAAGAACGTCTCGTCCGGGATGGCGATCCCCGGCGAGCGGTCGAGAATCACGCGCAACAAGGTCGTGCCCGAGCGGCTCACCCCGAGAACGAAGAGCGGCCCGTTCACGGCGGCGGCACCTGCTCCGCGACGACGACGTCTGCCCGGTCCGCATGGTCTCCGACCGAGACGTAGAGGGAGTAGGTCCCCGGTGTCTCCGGTGCCCGCAGGATCAGGACTTGACGCGTACCGGCCCCCCTCTCCCCCGCGAAGAGCCACCGGTACGACGGCGCGTCGGTGCGAACCCGGACCGAGAAGCGCTTGCCCGCGACGACCTCGATACGATCGCGCGAGAGCTCGACGTACCGAATACGGACGGGCACAGCCCGCGTTCTCGCAGATCGATTCCCCGCGCGGTCGACGGCCCTGAGGCGGACCTCGTATACCCCTGGTCGCACGGGACGACCGTCGATCCGACCGAACCAGACCAGCTTGCCTTCCCTGCTCGGAAACTTGGCGAGCACCCGCCTCTGCCCGTCGATCAGCATCATCGCCCGCGCTCGCTCGTTGATCTCGTAGGTGGACGTGATCCGGTCCCGACTCCCGTCGCCGTCGGGTGAGAACACCCGCGGGAAGACGCGGACGATTCGAACTCGAGGAGCCGTGGTGTCCACCCGGATCGGGTTGGGGAGGACGATCGTACGCCCGTTTCGCTCGAGCTGGACGCGCGGACGGTAGCGCCCCTCCGGGACGATGCGATCGGCGTTGTCGCGGCCGTCCCACGTATAGGAGACGCGTCCCGCCGGCTCACGCCGGTTGCGCACGAGGGTCCGGAACGGACCTACCGGCCGTATCGAGCAAGTCGACGGTAACCGTCTCGCTCCGTCTGACGAGGAACGAGATCACGGCGACGTCCCGAGCGCATTCGCACACCGGGGAGAACACGCGATCGACCCTCGTCCCCGTGATCGGGCTTCGCTCGAGCTTGAGGCGCTCGGTCACCGCGAAGGCCGCTGCAGTCGCGCCGAGGAGGCCCAGGACGATCAGCAGTTGCGGCCACCGCGCCAACGCGCGGACTACAGTAGCTTCGAGCGCGCGCACGAGGACGAAGGGCTCGGCAGCCTCGCACCCACAGCTCGATCCGTAGAACGATGCGGCCGCGCGGATCGCCCGCTCGCTGCGCGGGTGGGGATAGTCCCGGCGCTCCGTCTCGTAGTAGGCGAACGCCGCGACCTTGCGCTCGAGCGTCGCCGTCACGTCGACGAACCAGTTTGGAACGAACCAGTTCACAGCGGCAGGTGTCCACTCGGTGCTCGAGGTCGGCGCGTACGTGAGGACGCGACGTACCGGCTGGCCCGGCACGGGCCTTGCGGCCACGGCGACCGAGTCGAAGAGCACTCGATGATCGCGATTGACGTCTGGATGCGGCGTGTAGACGACACGCGGAGCGAAGTCGCGGATTTGCTCCTCGACCACGCGGTTGACCTCCACGTGAGCAAGCGTGTCGAGGCGCATGTCGGGGAGGTCGAGATGGACGTAGTCGGAGACCCCGAGCTCTGCCGCAGCTCGCACGGCCTCCTCCTCCTTGCGTGCGCGCGTCTCGGCGTCGCCCGGGTACTGCGTCGACGAACCGTCCGTCAAGACGACCACGCGAACCTCGTCGCCGCGTTCGGTGTGGACGGCGATCGTCCCGCCCATGCCCAGCACCTCGTCGTCGGGATGAGCGGCAAGCGCGAGGACTCGGGTCATCGACCGACCCTAGTCGGTCGATGAGCGGGGAGCGGTGTGGGGTAGGCGCGCAGCGCCTTGTCCGCGAAGCGGACCAGGGGAAGGGGTCTGGGGAAGGCGCGCAGCGCCTTGTCCGCGAAGCGGACCAGGGGAAGGGGTCTGGGGAAACCGGGAGGTGCCCAGCATCCAACCACGAGACGAAGACGTTTCCCCCGCGAACGCGAGCCGAAGGTGAGCGTTCGTCATCCGAGCCGCGCTCCCACCTCGAGCTCGGGCGCGCGAGTCTCGACGTCCTCGAGGAGAAGTCCGCCCTCACCACACGCCACGACCGGGCCATCCGAACGAATCGCGACGATCGTGCCGGAAGGCGCGCTCTCGGCGAGCTCGACCGGCCGTGCGCTCCAGACGACGACCTTCTCCTCTCCCGCGTACGTGAACGCTCCCGGGTAGGGACGCGTCTGCGCGCGAACCCAGTCGGAGAGGTACGGCGCACGTGTCTCCCAGTCGATGATCCCGTCGGCCGGAGCTCGCTTCGGCCAGACGCTCGTCCTGGCCGGGTCTTGCGGGATGCGAGGCGCCGTGCGGGCGATCAGCTGCGGGAGGTACTCGCGCACGACCGCGACGTGCGCCTCGGCAAGTCGCTCGAACAACGTCGTCGCGGTCTCGTCGCGCGCGATGTCGACGGTCGCCTGACCGACGATCGCGCCGGAATCGGCGGTCGCATCGACGATCTCGAAGAGCGTCACGCCAGTTCGGGCGAGTCCGGAGAGGATCGCCCACGGGATCGGCGCTCGGCCGCGATGGCGTGGGAGGAGCGTCGGGTGCATGCCGAACACGCCCTCGCGTGCGAGCGCGATGAACGGCTCCCGTACGAGCTGCGACCAGCCGACCACGAAGATCAGCTCAGGATCGGCCGACCGAACGAACGACAACGTCTTGTCGCCGTTGACATCGCGGGTCTCGTGAAGCCGAGCGCCCAGGTTCGACGCGACCTCGTCGAACGAGCACTGGCCCGAGCGGCTCGGGGCGATCGGCCCGGGAAGCGTGACCACACCCACGATCTCCGCACCCACCTCGGCGGCCGCCTCGAGGCAGTCGCGACCTATCGAGTCGAAGCTGACCCAGACCGTGCGCATCGCCGCGCGATGCTACCGAGCAATTCGGGAGTGCTCGCTAGAAGCTGGAGGGTTGATGCGAAATTGACGCGCCGCCGGGGGCGGTCACGACCAAGCCGGGCGTCGCACGTACGCGAGGGTGGCGATCCGGCGCGCCGTGTCGTGGTCGTCATCCGGCCCGTGTGAATTTCGCATCAAGCCGCTAGTCCGCGGCCGAGGGAACTTCGGCGTTTCGCGCGCGCTGGACTCGCATCCAGCCCTGACGACCGATTACGACCAGCAGCGCGACCAGACCGGCTGAGAGGACGACGAGGATGATCTGCTCGCTTCCCGGGACATCGAGCAGCTTGATCCCCGCGAGGCCGAGCACCCCGGCGAGCACGAGCCGCAACGACTGCTCGGGTATCGACAGCGTGAGCCGGCCGCCGATCAGCACTCCGGGAATCGAGCCGAGGAGCAGCCAGAAGAGGATCCCGAAGTCGATGTTCCCGGCCGCCCAGTGGGCGGCGCCGGCGACGTAGAGAAGCGCGGCCGCATGGAAGATGTCGGTCCCGACCACCCTGTGGGCCCGCATCGGGAAGATGACGAGCAGCGAGAGGCCGAAGAAGACTCCGCTTCCCACGGAGGTCAGGCCGACGATGAACCCGCCGAAGATCCCGATCAGCACCGCGGCGATCTTGTCGCGCCGGTTCAACTTCCAGCGCGGCTTGCCGAGCGCCTGCGTGCGAATGAGGCTCTTCGCGATGAGACCGGCCGCCCCGAAGAGCAGCGCCGCTCCCAGCACCTGACCCATGGCCGACTCGACGTCGTCGCCGTAGCGCTCGGTCAGCTGGACCCCGACCCAGACTCCGAGCACGGACATCGGCGCCGAGCCGATCAGCATCCATCCGGCGAGCCGCGCGCGGACGTTGCCCATGCGTCGGTGTTGAACCGCGCTCACCGTCTTGAAGGCGGCGCCGTGGGCGATGTCGGTGCCGATCGCAGTCGTCGGCGGCACGCCGAAGAGGAAGACCAGGAGCGGAGTCATGAGCGACCCGCCACCCATGCCCGTCATGCCCACCAGGATCCCGGTGAAGAGACCGACGAGCGTGAACTGCCAGGTCAAGCGGGCTTACTCCCGAGCTATACGCGTCGATCAGCACCCGAGCGACCTCGGGACGCGTGAACTCGACCGGAGGCACATCGCCCTCGCCGAGCATCTCGCGGACCTTCGTCCCGGAGAGGAACACCCGATCCTCGGGGCCGTGCGGACACGACTTCGTGCTCGCCATCGAGCCGCAGACGTTGCACCAGAACGTGTGCTCGAAGAACATCGGCTCGATGTCCAGCTCGTGGGGCGCGAACTCGTCGAAGATGTGCTGAGCGTCGTAGCTTCCGTAGTAGTCGCCAACGCCGGCGTGGTCCCGGCCGACGATGAAGTGCGAGCAGCCGTAGTTCTTGCGGCAGATCGCGTGCCAGATCGCCTCCCGCGGCCCGGCGTAGCGCATCGCCGCCGGGAAGGCCGAGAGGAGCACACGTGCGTCCGGGTAGTAGCCGTCGAGCAGGGTGCGGTAGCAGTCGACTCGCACGCCGACCGGTACGTCGTCCGACTTCGTCTCGCCGACGAGCGGATGGACGAGGAGCCCGTCCACGGTCTCGAGTGCGACTTTTGTGAGGTACTCGTGCGCACGATGGATCGGATTCCGAGTCTGAAAGCCGACGACGCGCTTCCACCCGCGCTCGGCGAAGATCCGCCTCGTCTCGGCGGGGTCGCGCGCCAGCTCGGGGAACTCTGCCTGCGCGCGCTCGAAAACCGTCACGCTGCCGGCCAGGTAGAGCGGCTTCTGGCCGTAGAGACGGGCGACGCCCGGGTGCGCCTCGTCGGTCGTTCGGAAGCAGAGCTCGGCCTCGCGCTCCCTGTTGTACTCGTAGACTTCTTGGACGTCGAGGACGGCGACGGCACGACCTGTCTCATCCACGAGCGCGACGCGGTCACTCGCCGGCGCGGAATCGACCGCAAGGCAGACCGGAAGCGCCCACGGCAGCCCGCTTGCGAGGTGCATCTCCTCGATGACCCGCTCGTAGTCGGCTCGCCCCATGAACCCCTCGAGCGGCGAGAGCGCACCCGAGGCGAGCATGTCGAGGTCGGAGAGCTCTCTCGACGTGAGCGAGACCTGATCGAGCGCCTCGAGATCGTCGGGGCGCTCCCCCGTTCGGTCGACGAGGCTGCCGCCGTGCGGCGCGATCAACCTCTCGGTCGCGGCAACCGTCACGCGGTCACCCCGGCCGGAATCAACCCGAGCTCCTCGAGCTTCTCGATGACGAACGCCGCGGACTGCTCCGGTGTGAGCCCCTCGGTGTCCACCACGATCTCCGGGGAGGCGGGCGCCTCGTACGGGTCGTCCACTCCGGTGAAGCCCGTGATCTCACCGGCGAACGCCTTCGCGTAGAGCCCGTTCACGTCCCGGCGGGCACACTCGTCGAGCGACGTTCTCACGTGGATCTCGATGAACGGACCGTGCTCCTCGACCAACGCGCGCGCGTTACGGCGCGCGTGCTCATACGGGGAGATCGCGGCCACGATGACCGCTCCTCCGTGGCGCGTTACCCGTGAGGCGACCCAGCCGAGGCGTTCCACGTGCGCGTCGCGGTCCTCCTTCGAGAATCCGAGCCCCTTCGAGAGATGCGTGCGCACGGTGTCTCCGTCGAGGTACTCGACGACGAGTCCTCGTCGGTCCATCTCGGGACCGACGTGATGTGCGATCGTCGTCTTCCCGGAACCCGAGAGCCCGGTGAACCAGAGCGTGAAACCACCACCCCTGTCGGTCTCCGACTCAGGATGCTCGTGCGCGTAGATGTGCTGACTCATGCCGTCCTTTCAGTGTCGTTCCTTCGTGTATGCCGCATTCGAGCTTGTCCGATCCCGCCCAGCGCCCCGCCCGCTCCTCATCTTCGGGACTTGTCGGGCGTGTGCAAGGGATGCAGCCGATCGAACGGTACCCGGCGTCGTGCAACGGGTTGGAGGGGATCTCGTTGACACCGATGTAGGCCCAGACCTGTTTCTCGTCCCAGTCGGCGAGCGGATGGATCTTGAACACGCGGTAGCGCTCGGACCACTGCACCTTCGGCGTGTCCGCCCGGCTCGGCGACTGGTCGCGCCTGATCCCCGAGATCCACGCGTCGTACGGCTCGAGCGCTTTCACCAGCGGCTCGACCTTGCGGATGTGGCAGCAGCGGTCGGGATCGCGCTCCCAGAGGTTCGCGCCCTCGGCACGGTGCTGCTCGGCGATGGTCGGAATCTCCGGCCGGACGAGCTTCAGCGCGTATCGCTCCACGAGGCGGTCGCGCGTCTCGTACGACTCCCGGAAGAAGAGGTGCGTGTCGAGCTCGACCGTGTCCATCCGCAGCCCCATCTCGGCGACCATGTGGACGAGCACGGAGGACTGCTTCTGCCAGGAACACGTGAGGCAGATGCGCGGCCAGAAGAACTGATGCGCCCACGCGACCAGCTCCTCGGCGCTGAGCGACTCGAAGTCGACGTCAGGAAGCTGGGGCGGGCTCTGAGGGCTCGCTTCAGAGCGAGCGGCCATGCTGATAGGCGGCGCTGCGCGCCGCGCGACTGCGTCCTCAGTCGCGCCCATATCTACCTCGATATGGGCGCTCACTGCGTCCTTGTCTCGCGCCCCGCATCATCCGCCTCTCAGCGGGCTCCCGCTCTGAAGAGAGCCCTTGCCGAGATCGCCAAGGAGCACCTCCTTCAGGGTGTCGGCGCGCAGCCCGAGCCGGAGCGTCTCGAGCGCGATGACCTCGTCAGGCGGGATGTTCCCGAGATTGACCTCGGGGCCGAAGTGCCGCACGAACCAGGCCTGCGAGGCCTTCGTCGGCGCCTCCCAGATGAGGTCGTGGAAGCTGATCGAGTGCTCGATCTCGTCGACGAGACCCGTCCTCAGCTCTCCGGTCGGGCGGTAGATGCCCGCGGTGCCGCCCTCGCGACCCTCCGCGATCACCTTCCAGGCGCCCGCGTCGAGCTCCTCACGGATCCACTGCACCCAGAGGTACGGCGCGATGTTGACGTCCGAGTCCTTCGAGCCGACCTCGGAGAGGACGACGAAATCGCGGGCGAACTCGGCGATCAGCTCGAGCTTGTGCTCCCGCGGGATCTCGAGCGTGCCGTCCGAGATCTCGACATGCGAGAAGCGGAAGTGCTCGAGCCAACGCTTGAACTCGTCGACCTTGCCCTGACCGTACACGGCCTCGAAGAGCGTCCCTCCGCACACGACCGGGGAGTCGAAGGAGCGGTAGAGCGCGATCTTCTTCTCGAGGTTGTTCGTGACGTAGCTCGTGCCCCAGCCGAGCTTCACGATGTCGACGTACTCGCCGGCGGTGTCGAAGAGCCCCTCGATCTCGCGGAGGTTCAGGCCCTTGTCCATCACGTGCGTGAGACCTCGCGTGCGCGGCTTGCCCTCCCTCGTCGGGACGTCGAGGAACGAGTTCCCGTCATAGGCGTGCATAGATGTCCTCCAGTCTCTGGCGGGCGCGATCCTGGACGTCGCGATACAGCGAGCTCCCGTGGGCGTCGATTCCTACGGTGAGGGGGCCGAAGTCCTTGACCCGGAACTTCCACAGGCACTCGGGCATGAGCTCCTCCCAGGCGACCTCCTCGATCTCCTCGATCTGGGTCGTCTCGAGCGCCGCGGCACCGCCGACGATCGCGAAGTAGACCATCCCGAGTCGCTGCATCGGCTCGATCGCCTCGTCGGGAAAGCCGCCCTTGCCGCAGATCGCGCGGACGCCGTACTGCGAGCCGAGGCCTTCGGTGAAGCGCACCATGCGCGCGCTCGTGGTCGTTCCGATGCAGAGCTTCTCGTAGCGGCCAGGGCCGAGCTTGCGCACGTTCGGCGCCGTATGCAGGAGAAACGCGCCTGTCAGATCCATCGGCGGCTCGACGCCCTGGTCGAAGATGCGGATCTGGGTGCGGTCGCGGATCCCGATGATGTGGCCCTGGACGATCACCTCGTCACCGGCGCGCAGCTTCAGGATCTCGCCCGGCTCGAAGACGGGGAACGTGACCTCGTGCGTGGCCATCAGCTGTGGGCTCCTTGGCACGGGCTCGTTGCAAAGGGGTCAGACCCCAGGACATGTCTCGCGAGGACGGGTGACGCGCTCATACGTCTCTCTCGTACTCGACCGAGCCGTCGGCGGCGATGTGGGCGGAGGCGCGACGGGCCGCCCAACACTGGTAGTTCACCGCGACCGGATTGAGCGTCATGTGCGTGTCCGCGTGCTCGACGTGAACCGAGAGAACGGTGACATCGCCCCCGAGGCCCATCGGCCCGACCCCCGTCTCGTTGAGGAGGTCCTTGAGCTCGTCTTCGAGCGCGGCGACGAGCGGATCGGAGTTCCGCGTACCGACGGGACGCGCGATCGCTTCCTTGGCGAGGTGCATCGCGTAGTCGGCCGATCCGCCGATTCCGACGCCCACGATCCCGGGCGGGCATGGCTTGCCGCCTGCGCCCACGATCGACTCCAGGACGAACTTCTTGATCCCGGCGACGCCGTCGGCCGGGACGCACATCTTCAGGAAGCTCATGTTCTCGGAGCCCGAGCCCTTCGGGACACACTTCACGTCGAGGCCGTCCCATTCCGGGACGAAGTCCCAGTGGACGATCGGGATCCGGAAGCCGACGTTCGGCCCCGTGTTTTCTCGCGTGAGCGTGTGCACCGTGTTCGAGCGCAGGGGATGCTCGACGGTCGCGCGCTCGGTGCCCTCCTTGAGCGCGGCGTAGATGCGTGCGGGGTGGAGAGGGAAGTGCTCGCCGACGCGGCAGTAGTAGACCGCGATCCCCGTGTCCTGGCAGACGAGGTTCTTCTCGTCCTCGGCAACGGTCACGTTGCGCAGGATGGTCTGGAGAACACGCTGACCGGTCACCGACGTCTCCCTTCCGGCTGCATCGCCGAGCGCATCTCGAAGGTCTTGCGGAATGTCCTTCAGCGCCCAGACGTAGAGGTGTGCGGCAGCGCCTTCGACAGCACTCGACAGATCTGTCGCGATCGTGGTCATGGACGCGCCTTCTCCGCGGCGGCCTGGCCGGCGCGCCGTCCGAAGACGGTGCATTCGAGCAGCGAGTTGCCCATCATGCGGTTCCTTCCGTGCGTCCCGCCCGCGATCTCGCCGCAGGCGTAGACGCCCTCGAGAGTCGTCTCGGCGTGCTCGTCGATGACCAGCCCGCCGTTCTGGTAGTGGAGGACGGGGTACGTGTAGATCGGTTCCGTGAGCGGATCGATGCCAGCCCCGCGATAGCGCCTGAGCATGTAGGGAAGCGAGATCTCGGCGTCGTCGGGCGCGATGCGGGTCGTGTCGAGCCACACCGCCGGTCGTCCGTCCGGCGTGAGTACGCCCTTGCCCTTCTCGATCTCGTCGAAGATGGCCTGCGAGACGGCGTCCCTGGGACCGAGGGAGTCGGTGAACTCCTCGCCATCGCCGTTCAGGAGGACGGCGCCGTAGGCGCGCGTCGTCTCCGGGATCGAGTAGCCCTGCATCGTCGCCGGCCAGGCGCCTCCGTTCGGGTGGTACTGGAGGGCATCGAGGTCCCGTGTCTCCGCGCCGGCCTCGACGGCGATGCGTGTCACCTCGCCGGTCGCATTCGGATGGTTCGTGGAGAGCTCGCCGCGCGTCTCGGCCTCCGCGTAGCAGCGCCCACCGGCCGCGAGCACGACGGCGCCGACGTCGATCCCGACGACGCCCTCCTTCGTCTGGAACGACGCTCTCCAGCCGGAGGCAGCCGGCTCCAACCCGGCGAGAGCGTGGTGAGGGAGCTCGGCGCCGGCGCCGGCCTCGTAGGTCTCCCGAAGCGCCTTCGTGATCGCGTGCCCGGTGCGGTCGCCGACCTGAAGCAACCGCTTGCGGCTCGCGCCACCGCAGCGCGCGAGGCGATAACCACCGTTCGCGCGCGTGAACTCGACGCCGAGCTCCTCGAGCCAGTGAATCGCCGACGGCGCCTCGCTCGTGAGCACGTCGACGAGGTGGGGATTCGCGGTGTCGTGCGAGCTGCGCATGACGTCCTCGGCGTGGATCTCGGGGGAGTCGTCGTCTCCGAACGCGGCCTGGATCCCGCCCTGCGCCTTCGCCGAGTTGCACGCCTGCAACGTGGTCTTGGTCGCCAGCGCGACCCGAGCACCCGCGCGATCCACCGCAACGGCCGCGGCCAGCCCGGAGGCGCCGCTACCGATCACGAGCACGTCGAAGGAGGAGGCGTCGCTCCGCACGTGGCGCATCCTAGCGCACACTCTTATCTCTGTCATTACTGATTGTTATTTTCCGGCTGATCTGCTCACCAGGGGTTACACTCGTGCGTTCAATGGGCACCCTCGCCGAGATCGTCAAGCCGACCTTCATCACAGTCGCGCCCGAGGACACGCTCGGCGAGGTCGCTGAGCGCATGAGCGAACGAAACGTCGGCGCCGTCGTCGTGAAAGACTTCGGTCGCCTGATCGGGATCCTGAGCGAGCGCGACATGCTTCGCGCGATGGCCGCGAGGGTCCATACGAGCGAGGCGCGTGTCCGACAGTGGATGACGCCGGACCCGATCACGGCTCCGCCGGACATGTCGCTCGACGATGCTGCGCGGGTCATGCTCGACAACGGCTTCCGGCACCTTCCCGTCGTGGACGGGTCGGAGGTGCTGGGGATCGTGAGCTTGCGCCGCGTGCTCGGCGGCCGGCGGCAACCGACTCCCGAAGCAGCCTAGGACGTCATCCGCAAGCGGAGACGACGCCCTTGACGAGGGCCGACGCCGCCGCGCTGACGCTCACCGCGCGCTTGCGAAGTTGCGCCCGTAGCTTCACGTTCGAGCGAATCTGCTGCTGGGTCTGCTGCTTGGCCGTGTCCTCGCTCAGCAGTGTCAACCCGCACTCCGCGCGGTGCTTCGTCCCGCCGATCCAGCCCAGCGCGTAGAGGTACTTGAGCGCCGGTTTCCTGTAGGGCGCGCGCTTGTACGCCGCCTTCGCTCCGGCGACCGACACCTTCTCCGAGCGTGCCGCCTTCGAGACTGCGCTGATGCTCGTGGCGCCCGACGCGAAGACGGCCGCGACGTTCTGTCCGTACGAGCCACTGAGCGTCGCGGCCAGCAGCGCGAACGCGGATACGAGGCCTGCATACTCGACGATCACGAACACATGGTCCACCTGGGCGGGCGGTTCGTCAACCGCTCACCAGACGGCGCGAAGCAACGGCTCGACCTCTCGAGCCGCGGCCCGCCTCGGATTCGCCCGAGCGCCGGGCCGATCAGCGATCTCGGCTGCCAGCTCGGGCAACTCGTCCTCGGGAACACCGAAGTCGCGCAGCCGCTCGTAGCCACCCAGCGCCGCGAGCTCCTCGACGCGCTCGATCGGCCGGTCTCGACCGAGCGCCACCCCGAGGGCCGCAATCGCGTGCGGAACCGCCGGCTCGTTGAAGCGAAGCGCCGGTACGAGGCAGATGGCGTTCATCGCACCGTGCGCGACGCCGTAGCGCCCGCCGAGTGCCTGCGCCATGGCATGCGCCAGGAAGAGGCCTCGTTCCGCGAGCGCCATGCCGGCGTACATCGCCCCTTCGAGGAGCGCCGTTCGCGCTTCGAGAGAGTCGCCGTCGGACACGGCCACCGGAAGCCAACGAGCGATGCGCTCTGCTCCGAGTGAAGCGCTCTCGCACGGGCCCGCGTACAACGCCTCCGCGCAGTGGGCGAGCGCGTTCAGCGCGGTGCCGACCGTTTCCTCGCGGGGTAGTCCGAGCGTGAGCGCGGGCTCGTACAAGACCCCGAGGGTGTTCGCGCCGGAGCCGCCGGTCTTCAGCCGTCGAACCGGGTCACGCACGCCGAAGTACGACGTCCACTCCGCTCCTGAATACGTCGTGGGGATCGCGACGAGCGGCAGGCCGGTCGCTGCCGAGACCGCCTTCGAGGTGTCGATCGCGCTGCCGCCGCCGAGCCCGACGAGCCCGTCGGAACCGGCGGCAGCGGCGGTCGCAGCAGACACGACCTCGAACGGCGAGTGCCGCTGCACACCGGAAAACCGGGTCGCCACGGGCAGCTCGAGATCTGCGAACCGTGCAGTCGTGACGAGGAGTGGCCGTGCGACCCCGAGCTCGGTGAGAAGACCGCCCAGCTCGCCGATGCCCCAGCGAACGATCACAGGGCGAGTCGTTCGCGCGCGAAGGTCACGAACGCGTCGGCAACGCGCGATCGCGCCCTGCCCGAGGCCGTGGCGAGCGAGATCTCGCGCGTCACGTCGAGCCCGTGAACACGCGCCTCTGCGAGCGTCCCCGCGGCGAGATCGGACTCGACTGCGGTTCGCGAGATGAACGTCACGCCGTATCCCTCCTCGACCGCGCGCCGGACCGACTCCTGTAAGCCGAGCTCCAGCCGCACGTCGAGATCGCGCAGCCGCACGCCTTGGCGGCGAAGCCCGTCTTCCACGATCTGCCGAACGCCTGCTCCCTCCTGCATGAGGATGAGCGACTCCCCGCGAAGCTCGTCGAGTGCGACAGTGCGGCCGGCAAAGCGATGGCCGACAGGGCAGGCGAGGATCACCTGATCGGAGAAGAACGGCTCGAAGCGAACACCTCGGTGTCGCCGTGAGGCCCCGACGATCCCGAGCTCGAGCTCGCGAGCCGCCACGCGTTCGACGATGGACTGGGTGTCGGAGACGCTGAGGAAGACCCGAACGTCCGGGTTCTCCCGCTGGAACTCGCAGAGCGCGACCGGAATCGCGACAGCGGCCGGGCCCGTAGAAGCACCCAGCACGAGGTCGCCTGCGAGCTCGCCCTCGGACGACGCCGCCACACCCGCCACGATCTGATCCTCGAGTGCGAGCATGCGCTGAGCGCCTCGGTAGAGGTGCCAGCCTGCGTCCGTGGGCTCGACCCGACGACCCGATCGGTCGAGGAGCTGCGTTCCCAGGCGCTTTTCGAGCGCGCGGACCTGGAGCGAGACCGCGGGCTGAGTGACGCCGAGCCGCTCGGCTGCCAGTGAGAAGCTCCGCCGCTCGACGACCGCACAGAATGCGGCGAGTTGGCGCGTGTCCATAAGGAAAGCTTATCCGTGAAAAGGCTAGGGTCACGGCGTGCGCGTATGGATCGATGTCTCCAACTCGCCGCAGGTGCTCTTCTTCAGGCCCCTGATCGCGCTCCTCCGATCGCGCGGGCATGACGTCGAGGTGACGACACGCGACTACGCGCAGACGCTGGAGCTGCTCGACCTTCACGGCATTCCCCATTCACTCGTCGGGCCGGGCCACGGCGGCGCGGGAGCGCTCGGGAAAGGCCGCGCGCTGGCCGGACGCGTTCGCGCGTTGCGGCAATTTGCGAAGCGGCGAGAGTTCGGTCTCGCGCTCTCGCATGCGTCGCACGAGCTTCCACTGGTTGCACGCACGCTCGGGATCCCGTCGGCGTATGCCTTCGACTACGAGTTCGCCCGGGTTCAGCACGGGCTCGGCTCCCGAGCAGGGCAGCGTGTCGTCGTCCCGGAGGTCATCCCACGAGACCGGCTCGAGCGGCTCGGCGCGACTCGAACGAAGGTGCGTCGTTACGAGGGGCTCAAGGAGGAGTACTACCTCGCGGGCTTCGAGCCGAGCTCGTCCATCCTGGACGAGCTCGGCATCGAGCGCGAGCGTGTCCTCGTTGTCCTCCGCACGCCGCCGGAGGTCTCGCTGTACCACCGGCATGGGAATCCGCTGTTCACGGACGTGCTCGGCCGACTCGGGCGTGATCCAGACGTCCACGCCGTGGTCCTCCCTCGTACGTCCGAGCAGCGGGAGGCGCTCTCGACGACGGGCTTTCCCTCGCTCGTCTTGCCCGACCACGCGGTCGACGCGCAGAGCCTCGTCGCGCTCGCCGACCTCGTGGTCTCAGCGGGGGGCACGATGAACCGCGAGGCCGTCGCGCTCGGGGTCCCCGTCTACACGACTTTCGCCGGTCGGCTCGGCGCGGTCGACAGCGCCCTCGTGAACGAAGGAAGACTGCGGGTCCTGACCTCCGCCACCGAGCTCGAGCTCGGGAAGCGCGGGTCGTCGAGCGTGCGGATCGAAAGGGATCCGGCGGTGCTCCTCGACCTCATGCTCTCAGCCCTCGAGAGCTAGCACGATCGTCCGGATCTGGTTTAAGGTCCCGCGCGTCCGACGAAGGAAGGGGAGACAAATGAACAGACGCAAGCGCGTGACGCTGCTAGCGCTCGCCGCCGTGGCCATGACCTCTGTCGCGACGACGTCCGCCGGCGATGCGCAAAACAGCTTCGGTAACTCGCAACCAGCCATGATCACCGTCCTCGCTCCGGCGAAGCCGACGGTACCGATCCTCAGCACCGGCGACGCGATGCCAGGCGGGTACGAGTTCGGCTCGATCCCCGATGGCATCGCATTCCGCACGCGCGGTCAGGGCCGCGTCGATGTGCTCGTGAATCACGAGACGTCGACCGTCCCGTTTCCGTTCAACTCGCCGTTCGGTGCTGCCCCGCCGGCGACGCCCGGCGAAGCGAACCAGAACGACTTCGACAACTCCCAGGTCAGCCAGCTCGTCATGAACCAGATGACCAGCGAGCTGCTCTCGGCGAAATACCTGATCGACAGCAACGAGAACTTCCACCGTTTCTGCTCGAGCTACCTGGCGACCGGCAAGGAAGGGTTCGACCGCCCGATCTACTTCGCGAACGAAGAGGCGCAGGACTGGGTGTTCCGTAGCGGAACCTCATGGCCGGGGCCGTCGTTCATCACGCCCGGCACCACAGGTGCCGAGCAGACGGGGGTCGTCGTCGCGCTGGACGTCCAGAACGGGAAGCGCAAGACCATCTACGGCATGGGGCGACACAACCACGAGAACGACGTCGCAGTCCCGGGTTACGACGATCTGGTCGTCCTCTCGGGCGACGACACGTTCTTCACGACTCCGCTCACATCGCCGTACAAGACCGCATGGTCACAGCTGTACAGCTACATCGCACCCGACACCGACGCCGTGTGGAACGACGAGGGCGACCTCTGGGCATTCGTCTCGGACACGGCGGGTTACGACGACTACTACGACTTCGCTCCCGGCGACACGACCGAGATCGACGGTCACTTCATGCGCATCCCGAAGCACATCGCGACGGGCAAGCACCCGGTTAGCGGCGCCGAGCTCCTGTCCACCTCGACAGGCGCCGGGTACAGTGGCATGCTCGCTCCGCCTGGACCGCCCGTCGGAGGACCACCCTGACGGTCCACAGTGGGTCCTCGACCAGTGGGGCAACGCAGAGATCAACGGCGAGGACAACGTGTTCCGCTTCGTTCGGGTGGAGGACATCGCCTACGACAAGCGGCCGGGTCTCGAGAACGTGATCTACATCGCCGACTCAGGACGTGCTGCACGACCGCCCGCGACGCCTCCGATGCCTCCGTTCGCCGCTGTTCTGTCCACGAACGGTCGCATCTGGAAGATGGTCCTGAACGAGGACGACCCCACGATCGTGGAGTCGTTGTCGATCCTCGTCGAGGGGGAGGACCACCTGACGGCCGCGGACGACAAGCCCGGCGCTTTCAACGAAATCCATCAGCCCGACAACATCGAGACGACCGCCAACGGGAGCCTGTTCGTGCAGGAAGACCCGAGCTCCGCCAATCAGTACGCGCTCCCACGGGAGGTGAACGAGACGCCGGCCCGGCTCTGGCGTGTCAACCTGGCCGCTGCCAATCCGGACGCGGAGTCGGCACGCGTGACGGCGGCGGAAGTCGACCAGACGTTGGACGAGACGCCGGGGTACGACGTCGATGCGGCCGCCAGGGCGAACCTGGGCACCTGGGAATCGAGCGGAGTGATCGACGCCTCGTCCGTGTTCGGCCCGGGTGCGTACCTGGTCACGATCCAGGCGCACTCACTCTGGGTCGAGAAAGCCGACGGCCCGGACGCGATCATTGCGCCTCCGGACGCGAACACGGGGAAGGACTTCACCTTCAAGCGCGAAGGAGGCCAGCTCGCGCTGATCTACCTCGACCCTGACTGGTAGCTGCTAGACGGACTCGGATGCGGGCGCCGCGACTGCGGCGCCCGCCCCGTCTCCGGTAGCCACCCCGTCCCGGCGCGGCGCTCCGGCGATCGCGTTCAGGCGGCCGATGAGCTCGAGCGTCTCGCCCGCGTCGACCAGGCGGGCCAGCTCGTCGAGCTCGTCCTCGAGCCACTGCTGGTCGATGGGCGGGCGGGTGACGAGCAGGATCGCCTCGTGCGTCGACGGCGTGACGGTCTCCGAGTCGGACCACAGCTCCTCGTGCAGCTTCTCGCCCGGCCGCGCCCCGACGAACTCGATCGCGACCTGCGCGCCCGGCTCCTTCCCCGAGAGGCGGATCATCGTGTCGGCCAGGTCGACGATCTTCACCGGCTCGCCCATGTCGAGGACGTACACCTGACCTCGACCGCCGATCGCGCCCGCCTGAATGACGAGCTGGACCGCCTCGGGGATCGTCATGAAGTAGCGCGTCATCTCCGCATGGGTGACGGTGACCGGGCCGCCCCGTGCGATCTGCTTGCGGAAGATCGGGATGACGCTCCCCGAGGAGCCGAGGACGTTCCCGAAGCGAACGCCGCAGAACCTCGTCGTCGCGTCGTCGCGATGCCCCCAGGCTTCGACGATCCACTCGCACAGGGCCTTCGACTGACCCATCACGGTCTTCGCGTTCACCGCCTTGTCGGTCGAGACGAGGACGAACCGCTTCGCGCCGAACTCGGCGGCGACGTCGGCCACCGTGCGCGTGACCAGGCTGTTGTTTCGCACCGCCTCGAGCGGGTTCGCCTCCATGAGCGGAACGTGCTTGTACGCCGCCGCGTGGAAGACGACCGCCGGCCGGTACTTCTCGAACACCTGGCGCATCTTCGTCGCGTTTCCCGCGTCCGCGAGCACGGCGGCCGTGGCGTGGAATCCGCGTTCGTCCACGAGCTCGCGCTCGATCTCGAAGAGACCCGGCTCCCCGTTGTCGACGAGCACGAGGCGTGTGGGCGCCACCCGGGCGATCTGCCTGCAGAGCTCCGACCCGATCGAGCCGCCTGCTCCCGTGACGAGCACGACCTCGCCCGTCAGATACTCCGCGATCGAGGCGAGATCGGCCTCGACCGGCTCCCTTCCGAGCAAGTCCTCCACCTCGACCGGCCGGATCTGCCCGGTCAGGTTGAAGTCGCCGGCGATGAGCTCGTGGAGTCCAGGGAGCGTCTTCACGGGCACGCGCTCGGCACGCGCGATCTCCACGATTCGCTCACGGGCGTCGCCCGATGCCGACGGAATCGCGATCAGGAGCTCGTCGGGACGGCGGTCCCGGAGAATGTGCGCGAGCTCGTCACTGGTGCCGAGCACCCGTATCCCGTGCAGCCGGAGGTTCTTCTTCCTCGGATCGTCGTCGACGAGCCCGATCGGCGTGTAGCCGAGTGCGGGGTTCCGGAGCATCTCACGGAGGATGATCTGAGCGGCGTCTCCCGCTCCACGATCACGACCTCCTTGCCGCGGGCGACGATCGCCCCTTTGGCCGGCCGCTCGATCAGCGTGCGCGCGAGGAGGCGTGAGCCCGCCACGAAAGCCAGGAGGACGAGCGCGTCGATGATCCAGATCGAGCGCGGGACCTTCGCAGGGTGGAAGTCGAGAACGGTGAAGACGACGAAGGCGGCGATGACCGCGACGACGACCCCGCGGACCGCTCCCCACATGTCCTGAGTGGAGACGTAGCGCCACCAGCGGTTGTAGAAGCCGAACGCGATGAAGACCGGGAGCATGATCCCGAGTACGAGTGCGACGACGTCCCATTCGAGGTAGCGGTCGTGGTACCGCGGCCAGTGTCCCGTCGAAGCGCACGTACCACGAGAGCTCCCAGGCCAGGACGATCAGGGCGGCGTCGGCGACGACCTGCCAGAGCCTGTGTCTGTTGACCGGAGATCGCATGCTCAGGCCGGGACGCCGACCGCCGAACGTACCGCGTCGACCACGCGCTCCTGCGCGTCGAGCCCGATGCCACCCCACATCGGGAGCGCGAGGTTCTCCGCGGCCATCCGCTCGGTCTCGGGAAGCGCGCCGCGCTCGTAGCCGAGGAACGCGAGCGCGGGCTGAAGGTGCAGCGGTGTCACGTAGTACGAGGCGGATGCGATGCCGGCCTCGGCAAGAACAGACACAATTTCAGCGCGTCGTGCCGACCGCACGACGTACATGTGGTACACGTGGCCCGGATCGTCGACCGGCAGCTCGACGGCCTCGCCGAGACCGAGGTCGCCATAGCGAGCCGCAGCCTCACGACGAGCTGCGTTCCACCCCGTCAACCGAGGCAGGAAGACGCGAAGCATCGCCGCCTGCACGGCGTCGAGGCGCGAGTTCGTCCCGACGAGCTCGAAGGTTTTCTTGTCGCGCGACCCGTGGAACCGGAGCATTCGCACGCGCTCGGCGATTTCGTCGTCGAGACACGTCACGAGCCCGCCGTCACCCAGCGCGAACAGGTTCTTGGTCGGAAAGAAGCTGAACGTCGAGCAGACACCCGTCCCCGCGACTCCGTCGGCACCGAAGGCTTGCGCTGCATCCTCGATCAGCGGTAGCCCGAGTGCCCCGAGCTCCGCGAGCGGCGCCGGCCGACCGAACAGGTGAACAGCCACGACCGCCTTCGTTCGCGGGGTGATGCGCGCGGCGACGTCGTCGGGATCGAGGTTGAGCGTGGCCGGGTCGATGTCGGCGAACACCGGCGTCGCGCCGACGCGGGCGATCGTCTCGGCGGTGGCGTAGAACGTGAACGCCGGGCAGATCACCTCGTCGCCGTGACCGATTCCGAGCGCCTCCAGTGACAGCACGAGCGCATCGGTCCCGTTCGCGACCCCGATGGCATGCGGAACTCCGAGAAACGCGGCCGCCTCCCGCTCGAATGCCTCGACCTCCGGCCCGAAGATGAAGCGTCCCGACTCGAGGACGGCGGAGAACCGCTCCTCGAGCTCCGGGATCAACGGCGCGTACTGCGCCTTCACGTCGATCAGGGGGATCCGCTGCGTCACGGGCGCGAGTGTAGCTCCGGCAGGTCGGGCATCGCGGCATGGCCGCTCACTTTGAAGGGATTCCTAGGCCGACGACTCCTCGGCCAGACGCCTCCGCCTCCGCCTGACGTAGCGCACGACGAACCACGCGACGATCGCAACGATCGCCGCTGCGACCAGGTATTCGACGTACCGGAACGCGTGATGGAAGTCCTCCCAGTTCTCGCCCACGGCGTAGCCGATAGCTGCGAAGGAGAAGCACCAGATCGCCGATCCGGCGAGCGTGAGCAGCGTGTAGCGGACGAATGGCACCTCCATCACGCCCGCCGGAATCGAGACGAAAGAGCGGACGACCGGCGTCAGTCGGCCAAGGAAGACGGCCCAGTCCTCCCATCGTTCGAACCAACGCTCGGCGCGGTCGAGCTTCTCGGTGTCCAGATGGAGCCAGCGACCGTGGCGCTCGACGTAGGGACGGCCTCCGTAGAGCCCGATCGCCCAGCCCCCCATCGAGCCGATCGTGTACCCGATCGTCCCGGCCAGGGCCATCGCGACATACGCCGCGAACCCCTCGTCGATCGTCGTCCCGAAGAGGACGACGTCCTGCCCGGCGAACGCGCCCGCGGCGACGGCGCCCGCGTACACCATGACGACCTCGCTCGCGGCCGGCAGCACGGCATCGACGAGCATGAGGAGGAACACCGCATAGAGGCCGTAGTCTCCGATCGCCGAGGTGACGGCGTCGGTGATCTCGCTGAGGATCGTGGCGACGAGCATCGCAGCAGTCTAGGTATGGGGGTCAGACCCCACGGGTCCGACTCGGTCCGCTACTTCGCCGTGCGACGGACGGTCAGCGGCTGAGCAAGCGTGACGACTCCGAGCTCGTTCGTCGCCGTGACGTGGACGACGTAGCGACCGCCGAAGACGAGCTTGCGCCAGTTGGCGCGCCCGTCCCACGTGACCGCTTGCGCTCCCGCATCGAGGCGCTGGTTCGCGACCGTGCGCACCAGGACCCCTTCGACCGTTTCCACCGTCACCTTCACCCGAGCCGCGCGCGCCTGCGTCCAGCGGATCGCGGCGGTGCGGCCGCCGTTCTTCGGAAGGACGAGCCGTGTCGGCTCGATCTGCAGGAAGCCGAGCGTCGAGTTGACTGCGAAGCGTCGCGTCGCCGTCGAGCTGAGCCCCTGGTCGTCGGTCGCCGTGACCGTGAGCGCCCAGCGGCCTTCGGCGGGAGTCAGGGGAGTGGTGGGTGGTGGCGGCTCGCCCTCGGGCGGCGGGGGCGGGGGTGGCGGAAGCGGCGGGAATGCGACGTCGTACGTTCCCGGCTCGCGCCCGCCGGACTCCTGCACCGCCACCGCCCCGTCGGGCGCGGTGAGCGTGACCGTGACGGTCGAGGGGCGGACGACCTTGTACGCGAGAGCCTGTTCCTCGGCAACGCCGTCGTCATTCGGAGAGACGACCTCCTCGAGGGGTGGTGGCGAGTACACCCCGTAGTACTGGAGCATGAGGGCAGTCGAAATCGGACGCTCTTTGCCCTCGGACGGCGAGTTCAGCACGGTTCCCTCGAACGCGAGCGTCGACGAACCTCCGCCGTCGAGCGCCATCGCGCGCACTGCTCCGAGGCGCACGAGCGTCTGCGCGAGCTCGAAGTTCGTCATCCCCACCGAGTACCCGGGCTGACGCCCGTCGGTCGTCACGAGGAGCACACTCCCGTCCGCGCGCTGACCGACCGCACTCCGTGGACCGCGAGGGACGAGCTGGGAGGTCGTAAACGCCTCGTTCGACCGGTACACCGGCGCACCGTCCCGAACCAGCACGGGGCCGCCGCCGATCGCATCGGCGACGGTCGACCAGTCCGGCTGGAGAATCAGCCTGAGCGTCACCGTCGTCCCTGGCTGGGCCTCGGCCTGGAGTTTCGCCCCGGCCGCGCCGCGCGCAACGAGTACGGCCGTTCCGGGAGCGATCGCGACCGGACCGCTCTGGGAGACGCTCGTCACCGGGACCGCGAGATCGGCGTTCGGCGTCGCCGACGTGAACGGAGCCAGGACGACGGCGATCGAACCCTGGATCCGCGGCGTCGTCGGGCCCCAGTCCGTCGTGAAGAGCGAGATCCCGTTCGTCCCCGGAGCCTTGTTCAGGAAGTTCAGGGCACGTCGCTGCCCGGTGCCACGCCAGGTTCCGAGAAACCGAACCTTGCGAACGTCGAGTAGGCCGTCGAGCGTTATTCCGGCGCTCGACCGCGACGAGTTGGGTGGGGTTGCGAGCACTCCGTCGTGAAGCAGGATCCCGCTCGGACGTCCGTCCGCGAGCGAGAAGTAGTCTCCGTTCACGCCGACGGACGTGGCCTGGGTCGATTGGCGCCGTTGCATGGCGGAGAGGGTCTCCCGCAGCACGACCGAGTCGTTCGAGAGCACCGGGCGAAGCCGATAGAGCGCGACCGGTCTCGGCCCTCGGACGATGTGGAGCGACACCGGGCCATGGGGCGTGAACTGGACGCCGGTCTCGTACGTCACACCGGGCAGGAGCTGGGTCG
>CAVWTX010000002.1:0-114172 GCA_963758065.1 uncultured Thermoleophilia bacterium
AGCTGGTCGCCGTCATGGGCCCCTCGGGCTCGGGCAAGTCGACTCTGATGCATCTGCTCGCAGGTCTCGACCGACCCACGGCCGGCGAGGTCTGGATCGCCGGCACGGCGGTGACGCAGCTCGGCGACACGGAGCTGACGAAGCTGCGCCGCCGGCATATCGGCTTCGTGTTCCAGTTCTTCAACCTGCTGCCCATGCTGACGGCGGAAGAGAACGTCGTCCTTCCGCTCGAGCTCGCCGGCCAGACGCACGAGCCCGGCTGGCTCGACGAGCTGCTCGGGAAGGTCGGCCTGTCCGACCGGGGCAGTCACCGCCCCGCCGAGCTCTCCGGCGGCCAGCAGCAGCGCGTCGCGATCGCCCGTGCGCTCGTCTCGCGGCCGACCGTCGTGTTCGCCGACGAGCCGACCGGCAACCTCGACTCCCGGACGGGCGGCGAGATCCTCGCCCTCCTGCGCGAGGCCGTCTCCGGCTACGGCCAGACGACGGTCATGGTGACCCACGACGCGCAGGCGGCCGCGATCGCAGACAGAATCCTCTTCCTGGCCGACGGGCTCATCGTCAAGGAGCTCGGCTCCTCGAGCGCGCACGAGGTGCTCGAGGCCATCGAGGAGGTGAGCGCACCATGATCGGGGTCGCGCTCAAGGGACTCGCCAAGCGCAGGCTCCGTGCCGTGCTCACCGCGTTCGCGATCGTGCTCGGCGTCGCGATGGTGAGCGGCACCTACGTCCTCACGGACACGGTCGACAGAGCGTTCTCCAACCTGTTCAGCCAGACCTACGCGGAGACGGACGCGCGCATCACCGGCAAGGCCGTCGACATCAACTTCCAGGGCGAGAGCGCCGCGACACCGGGCGTCCAGGAAGATCTGCTCGCAGACGTGCGTGCTCTCCCGGCCGTCGCTCTCGCCGCCGGAACGATCGTCGACGAGCAGACGAGGCTGCTCGACAAGCAAGGCGAGGCGATCGCGCCTGACGCGCCCACCTTCGCCTTCGGCGTCGACACGAGGCCGGAGCTCGCGCGGTTCAACCCGACCGAGCTTGTCGAGGGCGGCTGGCCCTCGGGGCCGCAGAGGTCGTCATCGACGCGGGCACGGCCGACAGCGAAGGCTACGTCGTCGGGGGGACGATCGGCATCGCCGCCCAGGGGCCCGTCGAGGAGTTCGAAATCGTCGGCATCGCCCAGTACGGCGGCGTCGACTCGCTCGGAAACGCGACGTTCGCCGTCTTCGACGTGCCGACGGCTCAGGCCTTCCTCGACAAGCGCGGCGAGCTCGACGAGATCTTCGTGGCGGCGAAGCGCCGGCGTCTCGCCGGAGCAGCTCGTGCGCGAGCTCGAGGGCGCCCTGCCCGACTCCGTCGCGGTGCAGACCGGCGCAGCCTCGGCGCAGGAGGAGACCGAGGAGGTCACGTTCTTCACGGACATCATCCGTTACTTCCTGCTGGCGTTCGCCGGCATCGCGCTCTTCGTCGGCGGCTTCGTCATCTTCAACACGCTCTCGATCACCGTCGCTCAGCGGACGCGCGAGCTCGCGACGCTGCGAACGATCGGCGCCTCCCGGCGGCAGGTGCTCGGCTCGGTCGTCCTGGAGTCGGTCGTGATCGGCTTCGTGTCGGCGCTGATCGGGCTCGCCCTCGGGATCGCGCTCGCCCTCGGACTCAAGGCGCTCTTCGCCGCTTCCGGTGCCGCGCTGCCTGAGGTCGGCCTCGTGCTCGCGCACGCGGACCGTTGTCGTCTCGCTCCTGATCGGCGTCGTCGTGACGGTGCTCGCGGGGCTCGTCCCCGCCATCCGGGCGACGCGCGTGCCGCCGATCGCCGCGGTCCGCGAGGGAGCCGAGCTGCCGAAGTCGCGGCTCGCGTCCGTCACTCCGTACGCCGGCGGCGGCATCGTCGCACTCGCCGTCGCACTGCTCTCCATCTCGCTGTTCGTCGACGAGATCGCCACCTGGCCGCGCCTGTTCTCGATCGCCGGCGGCTGCCTCGCGCTCTTCGTCGGCGTTGCGATGCTCTCGTCTCACCTCGTCCGCCCGCTCGCGGCCTGGTCGGTTGGCCGGCGCCGCGGGTCGGCGGAGCGGCCGGCAAGCTGGCGCAGGGCAACGCGCGGCGCAACCCGGCCGCACCGCTGCGACCGCTGCCGCGCTCATGATCGGCATCGCGCTCGTCACCTTCGTCGCCGTGCTCGCGAACGGGATGAAGGCCTCGAACCGCTAGGCGATCGAGCGGCAGGTGCTCGCTGACTACGTCGTCACTGCCCAGGACGGGTACTCGCCCTTCGTCGCCTCCGCCGGAGCCGCTGTCGGGCAGCGCTGCGGGGGCGCAGGCTCGTCACGAGCGTGCGCGCGGAGATCGGCAAGGTCGCCGGCTCTGGCGAGTACGTAACCGGCATCGACCCAGGGACGATCGCGGAGGCTTACCGCTTCCACTGGCAGGACGGCGTCGAACGCAGTCCTCGCGACGCTCGGCCGCAACGGAGCGGTCGATCGACGGCGACTTCGCCGAGGGCAAGGGGCTTCGCCGTCGGAGCGACGTTCCCCCTGCTGACCGCGTCCGGGCAAACGCCTCGAGCTCGAGGTGAGGGCGATCTACGAACCTCCGCCCTTCTACCCGCTGCTCGGGAGCGTCAGCATCCCCATCGCGACCTTCGACTCGCTCCACGAGCGCCCGCGCAACCTGTTCACGTTCGTGTCCGTGCCCGGCGACCCGGCCACGGACGCGAAGGCCTCGCTCGCGGCCGTGCTGGCCGATTATCCCGACGCCAAGGTGCAGACGCGCGGCGAGTGGATCGCCGCGCAGGACGCGGACTTCGACGATTTCCTGACGTTCCTCTACGCCCTGCTCGCACTCTCCGTCGTCGTCAGCCTCTTCGGCATGGTCAACACGCTCGTGCTCTCAGTCCACGAGCGCACCCGCGAGCTCGGGATGCTCCGGGCCGTGGGGATGACCCGCCGCCAGGCGCGCCGCATGGTGCGTCACGAGAGCGTGATCACGGCCCTGATCGGAGCGGCGCTCGGTCTCCCGCTCGGCGTATTCTTGGCCGCGCTCGTGACGAAGGCGCTCTCGCAGTTCGACGTGCAGCTCTCGGTCCCGTTCGGACAGCTCGTCGTCTCGGCGCTCGCGGCGGTCGGGTCGGGATCCTCGCCGCAATCCTGCCCGCGCGGCGGGCGTCGCGCCTCAACGTGCTCCAGGCGCTCCAGTACGAGTGATGTCCCAAGGAGGTAGTCGATAGAAGAAACGCTGATCCGCTCCGCTGGTGCGCTGCTCGCCGCCGTAGCGGGTCTCGCTGCTGGGCTGGAGGCACAGCGTCGACCGCGGTGCGACCCGAGAGGCGTTTTCGACGCACCGGACCACGAACTTCAATAGCCCATGAAGGGCAGAACGGAGGCTCCCATGAGTCACAGAAACAGAAACCTCGTCACGAGCGCGACGCTTCTCGCGGTCCTCGGACTGCTGCTGGCAACAGCGGGAAGAGCACTCGCGCAGGGTCCGCCGATCGTGAACCAGACGGACCACATCGTCGATGAAACCTCGACCAGCATCGACGTCCACCCGTGCACCGGAGAGCCGGTCGAGCTCACGGTGACGGAGAGCGGCGTCATCCATCTCAGCATCTTTGCCGATGGCACGGTGCACTTCACCGGCACTCTGCACGGCCGCTTCTCGGCCGACGCCCTGCCCACGGATGGCATTCCGGATGCTACTGGCAGGACTGTCATCTGGTTCGGCGGCAACGGCATGCTTCTCGAGGACGGAAGCGCAGTCGGCAAGGCGCAGAGCGCGTTCACCCTGAACGGCAAGGGCACGAACGCCGATGGCACCACGTTCGGCTTCCACCAGAACGGGAACGTCGTCTTCGACGCGACAGGCGAGCCGAAGCTCGAGTTCTTCAAGACGCGCTCGCGCTGCTCTTGACTCGTGGGCAAGCAGGCACACTTCGATGCCTCGCGGAGCCTCGAACCCTTCCCGCGAGACGATGTCGAGCGGGCAAGCCGTGAGGCTGGCTCGCCCCTCCAGACAGGGCGCGTTCACGGCGTGGGCCGCCGTTCTCGTCCTCGTGTTCGGGGTCGGTCTCTTCGGGATCACCTCGCTCGTGATCGGATGGTTCGAATCGGTCGAAGGCGTGGCCGGCCCGGTGACCGACCTCGGCTACGGCGCCCTCGTCGGAATCATCCTCACCGGTGGCCTACTCGGTCAGCTTCGAGCTCCCGAGCGCAGAATCGCGGGAATGCAGCAGACCGTGCTTGTGATCCCGGCCCTTCTCCTCGGATCGGCGATCGCCTGGGACTCCCAGAATCTAATACCCGCCCTAGTCTTGGCCCCCGCGCTCGGGATTCTCTTGGTCCTACATCCAGCCCGGGCGGAGTTCCTGATGCGAGGTGCATCGGTGAGCCCAGTGCTCTTCGTCGTCGCAGCCGCCGGCGGAATCCCGCTGTTCGCTTACGCCCTGCACATGGGTGCGGAGTCCGGGGAGGTGACCGGTCCTCCGCACCACGTGCAGCGCCTATCCACAATGGCCGCGATGGCGATCGCGATACTGCTCGCCGGCCTGCTCGCCGCGCTTAGGACGCAGGGGTGGAGGATCCCGGCCTGGTGCGCTGGTGCGGCCGCATTCGTGTTCGGGCTCGCATCCATGGCCTTCCCGGATCACCCAGGCGCCGAAGGACGGTGGTGGGCAGGTTTCGCGATCGCAGGCGGTGCGCTGTTCGTCGCGTTGGCCGAGCGAGAGGCGAGGAGCTCGCCTCGGACAGCGCGACTCCTGCCGGCTGGCTCGCCCACAGAGCCGCGCCCGACCTCTGGAACACCGCATCCGTGAGTGGGCGGCTGCGATCCGCGTCGGCGGGCGCGGCTGCCGCGACCGTCTGGGCGCTGCAGGAGCCGATCGACCAGCGGCTCCTGGACTGCGACTACTCGGACGTCGCCGTTCTCGGCAAGGCGCTGACACGGGGTGCGCGTTGGCGCGCCGCAGGGCTCGTTATCCATGCATTCAACGGCGCGCTCTTCGGCCTCGCACATCACGAGCTTCGCCGCATGCTGCCCGTCGGCTCGCGGAATCTCGCGCTCGGCATGGCTCTCGCCGAGCACGTCACGCTCTACCCGCTCTGCTACCTCGTCGATCGCTACCACCCGGCGCGCGGTGAATCCGGCGTCCCGCCCCTGCTGACGAGTCCCCGCGCTTTCGCACAGGCGACCTGGCGACACGCGCTCTTCGGCACGGTTCTCGGCCGGCTTGCCTAACCGACTGTAGATGCCAGTGCTGGGCCGTGACCGCTCCGATCGGAAGATGATCGCGATCAGGTGATTGCGTCCTTACTCAGACGTTCAGAGGTTGTGACCCGTTTTCGTTCGTCGACCGACGACAAGCTCCGTCCCACAATCGCCTTTTTGCAGGTATTTTGCTTATCAGGTAACGGGCTACGATTGGCCACCCGTGCGCCCGTAGGCGCTCGCCGGCACGACATCCGCCAGCAGCGCATTCTGGCGCCTTCTAGCGGTCTAGTTGTCGCGGTGGCGATCAGGTCTGCCGATCGGCAAGAAGTCCGAGCCGGGTCAGCGCGAGTCGCAAGGCGGTGGCGTCGGTGAACCGGATTGTGCAGTACCCGAGAGCTGACGCCGCCTCGATGTTCGCCGGGGAGTCGTCGATGAAGACTGTCGCCGCGGGTTCGATGCCGAACCGCTCTGCGAGGTGCTCGAAGATCCGCCGGTCGGGCTTGTTTACCCTGACCTCGCCCGAGATGACGATCCCCTCGAACCAGGCGAGGAAGTCGAACTGCTCTCGCGCGACCGGGAACATCTCCGCTGACCAGTTGCTGAGTGCCACCAGCGGGACGCCTGTCGCGCGCAGGTCGGTGAGCACAGCGACCGTTCCGGGGATCTCCCCGACCAGCATCTCGGGCCATCGCCGGTGGTACGCCTCGATCAGCTCGCGCCGCTCCGGATGCTCGGCGACCAGAATCTCGATGGCCTCGGCCCAGGGCCGCCCCGAGTCTTGGTGTGCGTTTCCACTCGGCTGTTGTCACCTCGGCAAGGAACGATTCCATCTCGTCCGGGTCGTCGAACAGCTGCCGGTACAGGTGGCGCGGGTCCCAGTCGATGAGAACGCCCCCGAGGTCGAAGACGACGGTCGTCGGGCGCGTCATCTTGGGCATCCGGGAACGCTAGCGGGGTCGCAACCGAGAGCTATCTCCGAACCTTCGTCCCCGCCCGGCAGAAGGATCCGCACTGTTCGACGTCGGAGCTGCTCGTTCAGCCCCACGTCTCGAGTTCGCGCTCCTCGATCCGCAGGTAGCTCGCGAGCTCGGGGTCGTTGGCGTACCTCGGTGGAGGCAGATCAGCGCCTACTTGTACATCGCGATGCGTGCCGCAATCGGCTTCCGAGGTCGGCGAAGACCGACGAGCACTCTGCGCAGGTACCCCACGAGACGGATCGTGCCAAGCACGACGCCGACGGCGGTGCCGATGATTCCGACGATCTTCGAGATCGCGCCGCCGCCTTCCCCTGTCGACGACTCCCCTGACGCTCTGACCATACTCTGAACTCGGGCCAAGCGTGTGTCCGGAGACTGATGTTAGGCAGAGTTGCGCGGAGATGTGGTGAACGCCGTCGGCTTGAGGAGCTTCCGCGCTTCGCTGCTCTGAGTGCAAGCGCGCCGCGCGAGACGAAGAACCCCGACGGAGACACTCGTCGCGAGAAACTCGCGAGCCGTTACACCTGTAACGCCTAGACCGAGCTTCGCTGCATCGCCTCCAGAACATCGTCGATCGCGAGCACCTGAGCGAACAAGCCGTCGAGCACCTCGAGCGTCGCCTCCTTGAATCTCTCGGCGTCCTCGCCACCCGTAGATGCCGTGCCGTCCCTCACGAGAAGTACGCGAAAGTCGCGGGCATTCGCTTCTCGGGCCGTCGTGTCGCAGCAGACGGGTGTCGAGATCCCCGAGATGATCACGGTGTCCACACCTCGGGCGCGCAGAATGAGTTCGAGATCCGTGCCGTAGAACGCTCCGAATCTGGGCTTATCGAGAAGGACGTCTCGGCTGTCGAGCGTCAGCGCCTGATGGAACGCTGCCGACTCCGCGCCGTCGTTGAGAATGCCGTCTCGGATCTTCGGAATGTCTCGGAGACGACCCATGTTCGATCCGTCGGGTCGCAAGACGTGCCGGGTGTGGATGACCACAATTCCTACTTCGCGACAGGCGAGCGGCAAGCCGATTCACGGAGCCGACTACCGCGAGACCCTCGGGAGCCGATTCGACGAAGTGCTTCTGCAGGTCGACGTTGATGAGCGCAGTACGTTCTGGCTCAAGTACAAGCTCGCCCACCGAGGGATCGTAGAACGGCTACTGTCGAGACGTGCGTCGCTGCGAGACGTGCGACTGGCCGTTCCACGGTCGAGGCGATCGGAGGTTCCGCTCGACGCGCCGCCGTGTCGCAGCTCATCGAGCCCACCGTCGACGCATCGTTCCCGACTGGCGTGTCGCCGCTGCGCTGCTCGAACTGAACTGGCCCGAGACGTGGGGAGCGCGTCAGCCAGAGTCGTATGAGGACGCGCTCCTGCTCGACGACGTCTTCTGCGAGGTAGACGCCGACGTCGTCGGGCTCGCCGCGCCACAGCACTACGCCGAGGCGTACCGTGATCACACCCGAGGCGGCGATCGTTACCTTTGCGTGCCCGCTAGCGCAGTTCGATCTTGGCGCGATGGCTCAGTGGCTCGCGGCCGCGCGAGACAACGAGCGATCGCACCATCCGCTCAACCCACTCCTTCCTCTCGGCCCACCCCCACTCGGCGTTCCAGAGGCGGCCGACCAGCTCGAACGAGCCCGACGACGCCTCGCGGGCGGCCTCCAGGTCGGCCTCGGCCTTGTTGACCGCGGCGACGTAGTCGGACATGTTCGCGAGGTACCGTTCCTCGCCCATCGCCCGACGCAGCTTCGTGTCGGACGCGAAGCCGTCCAGGTCGGCGCGGGCGTCCTTTAGGGCGGCCTCGGCATCCTCGACCTCGGCGTCGTCGCCGCCGGGAGCCGCCACCCAGGCGGACGGGTCGGCCGCGTCGAGCCGCTCGTCCAGGACGTTCAGGACGAAGGCGTCCAGCGCCGGGGCCTGGGGCGAAGCCGGACAAAACCCTCGCGCGCGCGCGCGAGACCGCGAGAGGCGGACACGGCGTACCCCCTTCAAGTGTCAATCGCGACGGACTCTGACCACCTCTCGGGCCAGGTCGGAAATTCCATGCCCCGGGGTCGGCTTTCTCACGCTGGTCCAGAGGCGGGCGCTGGCGTGCCCTAGCGGCCCAACCTGGGGTGCCACGAGCACACGCTTCCAAGCTCGCGCAGCAGAGCAGGAACACGCTTCTGCGTGTTTCCGTGACCGATGTGGGCAACAGCGCCCGCTCGCGTTCCGCGAGACCGTTCGAATCCCGTATGGACCTTACGGGGCCGCTTGAGCCCACGGGCTTGGCTTAGAACCGTGGTTCAGGCGTGCCGGGGGGCCAGGAAATCGCGTGCGGTGCATACCCCGGTGATACCGGGGGTCAGCGCGCGTGCCACTCGTCGTCCGGGTTCTCGTCCTCGCGCCGCTCGCGCTTGCACTCCGAGCAGGGGAGAGGTTCGGTCGGATCGTTGGTCACGACCCCACAAGGCTATTAGGCGGAACTACACTGAGAGTAACCTGGGCGCGGTCCCTCCCAGGGGGCTCGGGGTCCTCTCTCCTGTCGAAGACCCGGCCTCATATCTCCGCCGCGTCCGGGGAAAGCGCCTTCCTGTGCCCCCCGTGCACTCAACGTGGCCGCACGGTCGTCACGCATATACGGAGCTAGACTCACACCACCCTGGGCGCGGTCTGTGATCCCCTTCCTGGGCGAGCTCGGTGGTCCCCCTCTTCCCCCGGAGATCCCGGCTCCTAGATCTCTGCCGCGCCCGGGACACGCCTTCTCGTGCTCCGTGCGGTCGAGTCTTCCCCGTGCGCTCACCCGTGCGAGCGATGACCTGACACGCGAAAGCGTCCGTGCTGTCCGCACGGCGGTCAATGCTCTCGGGGTGGCCGCCTGCGTGAGGAGACGAGAACGCAGGGAGCCGCGGTAAGCGGCTGTCCTTCCCCCAAGCGACCCCCCGCCCCACCGCGGGGGGTCGCCCCCCACAGGGAGGCCCTCGCGCTAGCCCCTCATTCCGATCACGAGGATGACGATCGCGAGGCCGAAGAGCAGCGCCGCAGACAGGACGATGCCGGTCATCGTCCTCGCGTCCTCGAGCGGCAGGTTGACGTTGTGAGCGTGACTCGGCGCACGGTGGCGAGGCCGGACGGAAGATGGTCGAACCGACGGCGAGAATTGACGGCGGGCGAAGCCGGACAACATGATGACCGTCGAGGGCGGTTCCACCGACTAGCTTCCACCTACTTCTCTGCGTCCTACGAGAGGCGGCCTCTGGCCGCCTCTCCCGGCGCGTCCGAAGAAACCGCCTTATACCTCCTCGAACAGCCCGTACCACGACCCCCGGCTCGCTCTCCTCAGCGACGGCGGGTACCGAGAGGGCCCCGCTAGCTGACGGCGAGTCCGAAGGGGCTCCCCTCGGAGTCCCGGCAGATCGCCGACTGCTCGCCCGGGTGAACGACCTCGTCAAGCTCGGGATCGCGATTGGCGCGCAAGCCGAGGGAGCGGTCCGCTCGCACGCCCGCCGCGCGCTCGCCGAGCAGATGTGTCCGGAGGAGCTCCGCCATGTCGGCCTCCTCGCCCTGACGACGATCGGCTTCCCCCACACGGTGGCCGGGCTCGGCTGGATCGAGGAAGTGATCGACAGCACCTCCTGACCAGTCAAGCGCTCCTCCCCACGGGCCGCCTGTCTCCGTCCGGAGTTCCTCTGAAGGCGACTGTTACCCCCTGGCCGAGGCCTCCCAGCTGCGCCACTCGAGAATGTCGACGGCGAGCACCGGGAGGCCGGGGGGCTCGCGCCCGTACTGCTCGTACTTGCCGACGAGCAGCTGGAGGGCTCGCTCGGCTTCGTCTCCCGCCTCGAGCACCCGCGCCCGTCCCCGGAGGCTCGCCCACCAGAGCCCGCCCCAGTCGTCGTCGTAATGGTCGACGAGGACGGTCACGTCAGGCCGCTCGCGGGCGTTCGCGACGCGGCGAAGCCTGCGCGAGCGCTTCGGCTTCGCGTCGACGGCGGAGTAGAGCGTCTGGCCATCGAGGACGAAGACAATCGGCACGAGGTGCGGGCGCCCGTCCGGGTCGATGGTCGCGAGTCGGGCTACCCGCGCGGTCCGCACCCGCTCCCTCATTGCTTCCGCCTGCTGCACGCGGATCGGTTAGGGCTGGTACAGCACGTCTGTCTTCGCCGCCATGACGAAATCGTTGCGATGCAGGCCCCTGATCTTGTGCGTCCACCAGGTGACCGTCGTCCTGCCCCATTCGGTCATTAGCGCAGGGTGATGCCCCTCGTCCTCTGCTAGCTCGCCTACCTGCTTCGTGAATTCCAAGGCCTGCGCAAAGTCGTCGAACGAAAAGGCGCGTCGCAGGCGTTTGACTCCATCGAGCTCCAGGATGTCCCACTTAGAGACTTGGGGATGAAATTCGGCGATCTCCGCATCCGTCACAGTCGGTGCGTCCTTGCGGCACGCGACGCACTTCATCTGCGTCAGTGTCTCCATCTCCCTGTCTCCGTTAGTCGGCTCCTCGTAGGCGGCTTCTCGTAGGGTCAGAGTACTGCTCGCGGTATCGATCCCTGCGGGTAGTTCGACTCGCGCGACGAGGTATACGAGTACTTCGCGGCCGTCCACTCGAGTTTGCGTCGCGCGGCCTCCGCGCCAGTCAGGCCGTAGCGCGCGCTCTCTTGCGCCGCTCGATCCTCGCGACACCTGCCGAGGGAGCGAAGATGCTCGTGCGCCCATCGTCCCACAGGATGCGGAAGCGCGGCGGATCCTGGGCCAGAACCTCCTCTATGACGCCCGCCCGCCCCGACTGAGCAGCCCGCTCTGACTCGACGACGATCCTGTCTTCCACGCTCGCGTCCATGGTTCCGCCCTCCCTGCGATCGATCTCGTCATGAAGGCTAGCGTGGGCGCCTTCGCCCTGTCTGATCTGCGGGCTCTTGGGTGTGACAGGGGGATCAGGGCCTCGTGCTGGGAAGACTGAGTCGAGTCTTCGCTTTTGTCTCAGCAAGCGTCTTGGCCTCATTGGGCTCATGGGTGTAGATGCCGAGGGTGATGCTGGGGTTAGCGTGGCTGCCGATCCTAGAGGCCCATCGCACTTCGAGTAACCGGTGAGGACGGGCGGCTGTCGACCGGTCAGTGCCTGATACGGAGCTCGTGCAGTTGGTGGTGGATAGCCTCCTGCGCTTCTAGAAACGGCCGTTCGAGGTAGGCAAGGTGGTCGTCCTCGGACCGGCATCAACTCCAGAGCGTTTACTTGCTACACGCTCTCAACTGCGATGGGTGTCCTACGTGCGGCCGAGGAGGTCTCCGCCGTGGCCGGCAAGCAGGCAGCTGCGTTCGACTAGACCGCGAATAGGGGAAGGAACACAGGCTCGGCTGGTGTACGGATCGAGCGAGAGCTCTGGGACGGGATGGCCGAGGTCGGTCGCATCGAGATCGACGTCGCGAGGCATCTCGATCCGAGAGTCTCCATCAGCGTGCTTCGGGTCGACTGCTCCCAGACCGGGCCGGTGGAGGTCTCGCTTCGATAGCGATCAAGCGTGGAGCAGCCTGACTACCTGGATGTCATCTGGCTAGCGCCGGCGGCTCGAGCTCATCAGCCAGGCGAGCCAGTTCCCTCTGTCCCTTTTCTTCTCGCAGTCGCTTGGCATGGTGCCGCTCCCAGAATTCGTCGTCCCCGGTGACCGTCAAGCTGACGGTGGTGACCTCTCTGGCAGCCGACTTTTCAATCTGAAAGAGCTCCTTGATCGCGGACACACGATCGCGAGCGCTCGCGGTTGTGTCTTGACCGAGCGCGATCCTCTGCAGCTCTGCGATGTAGTCGGCGCGTCCGGGAGGAGACGACGCCTGGTTCTCAGAAGTTTGGCGCTCCATCGCAGGAGCAATCTTCGAGAGCCAACGGTCGAGCTGTCCGGAAACGCGCGACCGATGGTTCAGGAGGTAGCGCGGCTCTCCACGCTTGCCTGTGAGCCCGCGTTCGTCAAGATCGCGATCGAGTGCCTCGAGAATCGCCATGCAACGGGCAACCTGCTCGACGGCAACACGTTGGGCGATGGAGAAGTCGAAGGACTTCGTAAATTCTGCGGCGATCTCTGCCGCTCGCCGCTGAAGCGTGCGCTCCGAATGAACGCCGTACCTCACCGCATTGGTGTTGCCCGGGTGGGAGGCGACGAGCGATCCTGGATTTCCGTTCTTGTTCATGTGAATGAGTATGCCGCCGGCGACCACGCCGCCATTAACGCTCCCCCCATGTCCACGTCGCCGGGATCACTGACAGCAGCTCGCTGTTGCTCGGATAGACAACGCCGGCGCTGAATCGTCGGGTAACAAGTTCCCGGCTCCGCCTTCCAGATTTGGCTTGAACAAGCGGCTGAACCGGCGTTTTCGTAAACAAATCGGCGGACTTCTAATCCGCGGGTCGCAGGTTCGAATCCTGCCGGGCGCATGGAATCGCCTGCAAATCTCCTATTTCGGCGGGGTCGGTCGAGAACTCGCGGCCAACGGCACATCTGCAGTGATTTTCTTATCCGTCTCAGCATCGTCGTGGACGAACTGGCCAGCGTTACCCCGCAGGGCTCAAGCGTGCGACGCGCGCCAGCCGCCAGGTGCGTACGACGTGCGAACCGTCTCGACGTAGGGCACCGGACAGACGACAGCGCCGATCTCGACCTGCACGTGGGGCTCGACGGTCGGCTTTGCAGTCCCGCCATCTTCCTCTCCCCACACGAGCGTCACGTCGGTCCCGGGCTTCGCGTGCTCGGCGTCGAGGACCGCCAGAGTCAGCATCTTGCCTTCGTTCGCGCTGTAGCCGATCCAGGTGGAGACGCCGACCGCCTCCGCGTCGACGGTGACTTGGTCGAACTGGTGCATCGAGTACACCGCGGACGGCCAGTCCATGAACTTCGCTCGCTCGCCCTTCTGGAACATCGTTCCGATCGTGCGGGTCACGTCCTCGTCGTCGAGCGCGAGCGTGACCTTCTGACGGTGGTCGCCGTCGGCCTTCTCCTCCAGCGCCTCACGCCCGATGAAGTCGTGGTCGAACTTCACGTAGCTCCCGTAACCGAGGTCCCACGGCGTGAAGTAGTAGTCCTCGATGTCGTCGGAGACGAAGCTGCCGCCGATCGATGCGGAGCCCTCGTACCCGGCCGCCGGCAGCCACTCGCGATACGCCCGCATGCTCTCGCCGGAGTAGACCGCCGGAAGTGGTGAGGGGATCCAGCCCGACTCGAGCGTGTTGGACGAGTACGCCCGTCCGCCCGCCTGTCGGAGGCCGAACTCCTCGCCGGCCGTCACGAGCGCCTCGCGCACCGCTTCCCCGTCGTCCCAGGGGCCGAAGAGCTCCCAGCCCGGCTGACCGACCATGCCGTGGCGCAGCGCGCCCGCCGTCTTGCCCGCGATCGTCGCGGTCGTCGTGTGGAAGAACTTCAGCTCGGGCGGACGGCCGCCGAGGGCCTTCTCGAGCACCTGCATTGCACTCGGGCCCTGCACCTGGAAGCGGTAGAACCTGCGGCGTCCGTCGGTGCGCAGTGCGGTCCTCACGTCGAGCTCGACCGTCACGTCGTATCCGCCCGTCTCTGCGTGGAAGATGATCCAGTTGAGCGCGGGAGCCCGGCCGACGAGGTTGAAGCGCTTGTCGCCAAGCGCGAACAGGATGACGTCCCCGATGACATGGCCGTCGGGGTTGCACGGCACGAAGTGCTTGGCGCGGTCGACGCCGAATCTGTCGAAGCTGTTGACCGCGAGGTTGGAGAGCAGCTTCAGCGCGTCGGGGCCGTCCACCGCCAGATCGTTCATGTGGTACGACTGGTCGAAGAGGACGCAGGTCTCCTGCCAGGCCCGCTGCTCGTCGCGCCAGTTCGTGAACTCTGACGGCACTCCCGGGAAGACGTTTGCCCCGGTCTGCGAGTTGCGGAGCAGCTCGACCGGGCTCTCGCCCGTCGCCAGCAGGTCCTCGAGACTCCGATGACTCACGTTGCGCTCCCTTCTCCGATGCTCCATTCCATCAATTCTGTTCTCATCCCAGCGTGGATCCTTCCGACGGCCAGATCGATGGCGGACTGCCGGCAATGAGTGCGGTGGTGACCGTGCTCGGTCTCGGCGAGGCCGGCGGTCGACTCGCCGCCGACCTCGTCGCCATGGGCGTCGAGGTTCGCGGCTACGACCCGCTGGTCACCTCGGCTCCCGCCGGCGTCGCGCAGACCGACGACCCTGCCGCGGCGGTCTCGGGAAGCACGGTGGTGCTCGCCCTGACGACCGCGTCGACTGCACTCGCCGCGGCCGAGTCGACGCTGCCCGGTCTCCGCGACGGTGCGATCTACGCGGACCTGAACACGGCGTCGCCTTCGCTGAAGCGCGACGTCGCCGCGCTTGTGGCCGGAGCCGGCGCACGGTTCGCCGACGTCGCGTTGCTCGGACCCGTCCCGGCACGCGGCCTCGCAACGCCGGCTCTCGCGTCGGGCCCCGGCGCGGAGGCGTTCGCGGAGGTGATCGGACCCCTCGGCATGCCCGTCGAGGTCGTGTCGGACCGTCCCGGTGACGCCGCGACCCTCAAGCTCCTGCGCTCGGTCTTCATGAAGGGGCTCGCAGCCTCCGCGCTGGAGAGCCTGCGTGCGGCCGATGCCGCCGGTCACGCGAGCTGGCTCGAGCGAGAGATCGCAGCCGTCATCGGCGAGCCGCTTCTCGAGCGACTCGTCGAGGGGAGTCGGCGGCACGCGTCGCGTCGCGTGGACGAGATGGACGCGGCGCGCGAGCTGCTGCTCGAGCTCGGGGTCGAGCCGCGAATCGCCGCCGCGAGCGCGTCGATCCTCGCTGAGCTCGCCGCGAGCCGGCAGGCAGACGGGCGATAGGGTGCCCTCGATGACTGCGCAGCCGGCCGTGGGGACGTCGCCCAGCGACCGCGCGCGGACTCTCGTGCAGGGCGCATACGACCTGCACGTCCACGCCGCTCCGGACGTGCCTCCACGGCGGATCGACGACCGCGCGCTCGCACGGCGCTTCGCCGAGCTCGGGCTCGCGGGCTTCGCCCTCAAGTCTCACTACACGTCCACCGCCGAGCGCGCGCAGGTCGTCTCGGCGCTCTTCCCGGAGGTGGAAGTCATCGGCACTCTCACCCTCAACTGGGCGGTGGGCGGCATGAACGCCCTCGCCGTCGAGATCGCCGCGCGTGAGGGCGCGAGGATCGTCTGGATGCCCACGGTCGACTCGCCTGCGGAGACGGCGGGGAGGACCGAGCCGAAGGACGGAGACAAGGTCCCCCAGTGGGCGCGGCTCCAGCACGAGCTTCGCGGCCTCGGACTGAGCGTCGAGGCGGTGCGCGTTACCGACCCCGACGGAGGGCTCCTGCCCGAGGCACGAGACGTGCTCCGAGCGATCGCCAGACACGGCCTCATCCTCGCGACCGGCCACCTCGCTCGCGACGACACCTTCGCGACCGTCGACGCCGCTCTCGAAGAGGGCGTCGCCGACATCGTCGTCACGCATCCGGAGTTTCCGTGCCAGGACTTCTCGATCGACGACCAGCGGGCGCTCGCGGAGCGTGGCTGCCTGATCGAACGGTGTCTGTCCACTCCCCTGAGCGGCAAGACGACGTGGGAGCACGTCTTCGACGGCGTGCGCGCGGTCGGCGTGGAGCTCTCGCTGTTCTCGAGCGACTGCGGAAACCCGGACTACCCCGCTGTCGAGGATGGGCTCGCGCTCTGGGCGGACCGTCTCATCGGAGCCGGGTTCGACGAGGACGAGGCGCGAGAGATGATCGTGATGCAGTCGAGACGGCTCGCAGGCGCGGAATGAGTCGCCCATTGTCAACTTCGCGATGTATGTCCCTGGCGGCCATCGGCCGCGTGAGCGGCCGCTCCAGGGCTCGTCGCGATCTCGAGTCTGCTCCCGCAGATTCGGGATCTGCGGAGGAGAAATGAGCAGGAAGCTGATGGTGATCGGGGCGCACTCTGCGGACTTCGTTTGGCGTGCGGGCGGTGTCATAGCGGCGACGACCGCCGCGGGCGGCACGGCGCGCGTGCTCGCGCTCTCGTACGGCGAGCGGGGAGAGTCGGGGGAGCTGTGGAAGGAGCCGCAGCAGACGGTCGAGCGCGTGAAGGAGGTCCGGCACGGAGAGGCGGAGCGTGCCGCAGCCGCGCTCGGGGCGGACTTCGCCTGTCTCGATCTCGGCGACTACCCACTCGAGATCGAGAAGGAGGGTCTCGTCGCGATCGCCGATGGCATCCGCGAGTTCGCGCCCGACGTGTTGATCACGCACACCGATCGCGACCCCTTCAACCCGGATCATGCCGCCGCGTTCTTCGCCGTCGAACGCGCCCGCGCGCTCGCGGCGGGCGCGGGCGTTCCGAGCGCGTTCGAGACCGTCGAGCCGCCGGAGATGCTGCTCTTCGAGCCGCACCAACCCGAGCTGTGCAACTTCATGCCGACGACCTTCGTCGACATCACCGCGGTGTTCGACCGAAAACAGGCCGCGATGGCGGAGATGAAGGCTCAGGCGTACCTGCACACGTACTACGCGCAGCGCGCGGAGCAGCGCGGCAACCACGCGCGCCGGTCGTCGGGCAACTCGACGATCCGTTACGCCGAGGCGTTCCAGCGCGTGACGCCACAGGTCGTGAGCGGACTGTGACAGACGTGGCCGACGAGTTGGCCCGCCTCGGGACGGCGACCGTCCACGAGGCCGGCGCCGGGCGCGCACCGGTCGTCGACCTGCCGTTGATCCAGATCGTGCCCGGCTCTCGGGCGGCCGGACCTGCCCGGACCGTGCGCTGCGGGCAGAACGACAACCTCATGGTCCACGCCGCCGTCGCAGAGGCACTCCTGGGCGAGATCCTCGTGCTGACGATGCCGGAGCCCGCACCCGTCGCCCTCGTCGGCGATCTCCTTGCGACGCAGGCCAAGGTACGCGGGGTCGCAGCGCTCCTGGTGGATGCAGCAGTGCGCGACGTCGACGAGCTGCGCGAGCTCGGCCTCCCGATCTGGGCGCGCCACGTTCGCGTCGCCGGGGCGGGGAAGCGCGTCCCAGGCACGATCGGGGAGGCGGTCGAAGTCGCCGGCACGACGATCCGTCAGGGTGACGTCGTGGTGCTGGACACGGACGGGGCGGTCGTCGTCGAGCACGAGCACGTCGAAGAGGTGCTGTCAGCCGCCCGAGAGCGGGAGGAGCGTGAGCGGGTCAAGCGCGCGAAGCTCCAGGCCGGCGAGCTCTCGTACGACCTCGACGGTCTGCGCGAGCTCGTGGAGTCGTGAGGCGCCTTGTGTCAACCCAGCAAGCAGGGGAGATGCTCGCGCAACTCCCCTGGGCGCTCATGCTCGGGGGAGCCGCAGCCGGCCAGGAGCGCGCGTGAGCGAGCCGATCCGCGACCTCGCCCGGATCGGACATGCGGAGCTGCTGACGCCGAAGCCGGAGGAGAGCCTCCGCTTCTTCGTCGACGTGCTCGGCATGGAGGAGGAAGCGCGTGCCGGGCACTCCGTCTTCCTTCGGGGCTGGGGCGACTACCTCCGCTACAGCCTGAAGCTCACGGAGTCGCCCCGGGCCGGGCTCGAGCACGTCGGACTGCGAGCGTGGAGCCCCGAGGCGCTCGACCGCCGGGTCGCAGCAGCCGAGGCGACGGGGCGCGGGCTCGGCTGGATCGACGGGGACGTGGGTCACGGCCCGGCGTACCGACTCACGGACCCCGACGGGCACGTCTTCGAGCTCTACTACGAGGCCGACCGCTACGCGGCGCCCGAGCACCTACGGCCGTCGTGGAGGAATCAGCCGCAGCGCTACACCGGCCGGGGAGCGGCGGTCAAGCGGCTCGACCACGTCAACCTGTTGGCGGCGGACGTCCGCGCGAACCGAACGTACGCCCAGGACGTGCTCGGCTACCGCCTGTACGAACGGATCGAGCTCGACGACGGAACCGAGACGGGGGCCTGGCTCAGCCTCTCGATCGCCGCGCACGAGCTCATCTACGTCGCGGACGCGTACGGGGCGACGGGACGGCTCCATCACCTCGCCTTCTGGGTCGACACCCGCGAGGAGTGCCTGCGCGCCGCCGACATCTTCGTCGACGCCGGCGTCCCCATCGAGGCGGCGCCGTCGAAGCACGGGGTGGCGCAGGGGTTCTTCCTGTACGGGTTCGAGCCGGGGGGAAACCGGATCGAGGTCACGACCGGGGGGTACTTCGTGTACGACCCGGATTTCGAGCCGATCACGTGGACTGCGGAGGAGCGCGCGCGCGGCCAGTACTGGGGCGTGAATACGATCGAGAGCTTCCACACGTACGGCACGCCCGACGTCGACGGCGGGAGCTGACGACGTGGCCTCGCTAGGATTTTTCGCTGCAATCAGCAAGTGATCTCGCGGAACCGTTCGAGCGTTCGGGTCGCTTCATGACTCGGAGAGGAGGTACCTGGACATGACTCGTGGGAGCCTCGAAGACGCGCTGCAGGCCGCAGGGGGCGCTGTTGCGCTCGCCCGCAACTCGCAGATCGGGCCATACGTCTACCCGGCGGTGCCGGCCGAGTTCTCGAACTGGCGAGACGAGCAGGTTGCCTGGCGTGAGACGTCCGCGCTCTTCGACCAGTCGCACCACATGCTGGACCTCCAGATCGAAGGCCCGGACACGATCAAGCTTCTCTCCCACCTCGGCGTCAACACGTTCGAGAACTTCGCCGTGAACAAGGCGAAGCAGCTCGTCGTGTGCAACCCCGACGGGTACGTCATCGGGGATGCGATCCTCTTCCACCTCGAGGAGAACACGGTGCGGCTCGTGGGCCGCCCCTCCGCGCACAACTGGGTGCAGTACCACGCCGAGACGGGGGACTACGACGTTCAGGCGTCGAGAGACGAACGAACCGCCGTCAACCCTACGGGCGGGCGGGAGCTCTACCGCTTCCAGGTCCAGGGGCCCACGGCGATGCAGGTGCTGGAGAGGGCGAACGGCGGCTCTCTGCCCGAGATCAAGTTCTTCAACATGGGCGAGCTCACGATCGGAGGGCGGAAGGTGCGCGCTCTCCACCACGGTATGTCGGGCGTGCCCGGGCTCGAGCTCTGGGGCCCGTGGGAGGAGCGTGAGGACGTGCGAGGCGCGATCGTCGAAGCCGGAAAGGACTTCGGGCTGCGCCAGGTCGGCTCGCGCGTGTACGCGACGAACACGCTCGAGTCGGGCTGGATCCCCTGCCCGCTCCCCGCCGTCTTCACCGGCGACGAGATGAAGGCCTACCGGGAGTGGCTGCCCGCCGACGGGTACGAGGGCACTGGCTCGCTCGGAGGCAGCTACTACTCCGACGACATCTCGGACTACTACCTGACCCCGCACGACCTCGGGTACTGGCCGTTCGTCAAGTTCGACCACGACTTCGTCGGGCGAGAGGCTCTCCTCGAGATGGCTGACCGGCCCCGCTGGAAGAAGGTCACGCTCGCCTGGAACGGGGAGGACGTCGCGTCGGCGATCGGGACGCTCTTCGAGCAGGGCGATCCCGTGAAGTACATCGACATCCCGCTCTCCAACTACTCCACGTGGCCGTACGACAAGGTGCTCCAGGACGGCGAGATGATCGGAGTCTCGACCTTCTCCGGGTACAGCTACAACGAGCGCTCGTACCTGTCGCTCGCGATGGTCGACGTGGACGTCGAGATCGGCACCGAGGTGATCCTCGTCTGGGGCGAGGAGGGCGGCGGATCCTCGAAGCCGGTGGTCGAGCGGCACCGGCAGGCCGAGATCCGCGCCGTCGTCAGCCCGTGCCCGTACTCCGAGGTCGGCTCGAACGCAGTACGCGGAAGGCTGGAGGACGAAAGCCGCCGCCGTCTGAGCCCGGGGGGCCGCCGGCAGGCGGGATCAGGCCGCGGGGAGCCGCAAGCAGGGTCGAGCCTGGGAGGTGCTCGAGCAGATGACGGTTCTCGAGCGCGATGTCGAGGTTCCGGCGCGCGATGCGTGCGTGCTCGCGCGCGATCGCGTCCGCACGCGCTCCCTCGCGCCGGCTGATCGCGTCGACGAGCGCGTGGTGCTGGTACTGCGCGACGAGGAGGATCTCCCACGACTCGGGCAGCGCCGCGTGCACCATCAGCAGGGCGCTCGGCGGCGCGAACGGGAGAGCGAGCACGTGCTCGAGCGCCCGGCCGAGCTGCGTGCTCTTCGCGAGCTCGCGGAATGCGTGGTGGAACTCCTCGTTGAGCCGGAGGTACTCCAGGAAGGTCTCGACGCTCTGCGTCCGGACGACGGCGTCCAGCTCCCGACAGCGAGTCGCGCAGAGGCTCGAGCTCGTCCTCCGACTCGAGCCGCTCCGCCGCGAGGCGCGCAGCCGTGCCCTCGAGCACTCCGCGAAGCTCGATCGCGTCGTCGATGTCGGTACGCGTGAACTCGCGCACCACGAAGCCGCCGCCGGGGAGCGTCTCGAGGAGCCCTTCGTGCTCGAGCGTCATGAGCGCGATCCGGAGCGGTGTCCGCGAGACGCCGAGCTCCTCGACGAGACGAAGCTCGGGAACGCGCTCGCGCGGCTTGAACACTCCGTTGAGCAGGAGCTCGCGGAGCCCGAGCGTCGCCTTCGTCGTCTGCGAGTTCGCGTGGTTCCCGCGTGGCACGAAGCGCAGCGTAACCGCAGGCAGCCGTATTGCGTGCAATCGAGGCCTGCGGGGTCGCACAAGAGGACACCGACGCTCGTTCTGCATGCATTCGTGTCAGCACCGCAGCGCACGCGGTCACCGCGGCGTGAGCGGCATGCCGTCGATCGTCGCCGAAGTCGGCGTCAGTCGCGTGACGGCTGCAACGCCGACCCTGCGCGGCGCGCTGCCGACGAACCGGTCGAACAGCGCGACGACGGCGTGAACCACGCCATGCCTGAAACCGAGGAAGATCGCGATCACGAAGACGCCGTAGAGCACCTCCCGCAGCTCGAGGCTGGCCGTCAGCCGCTCGTCCACGACGGCGAAGACGTCCGGCGCCGATGACCGGACCGAGCAGCGTGCCGAGGCCGCCGAACGCCACGAGCACGAGGACGCGCACGTCCACGCGATCGAAGCTGTACGTCGACGGGCTGATGAAGCCCGAGCTGTACGCGAGGAGGGCGCCGGTCAGACCGATCATCGCCGATCCGATCGTCGCGGCGTAGATCCGGTAGCGCGAGACGTTCACGCCCGCGAGCTCGGCCGCCACCTCGTCGTCGCGGAGGGCGCGGAACGCCCACCCGACGTGCGAGAGCTGGAGCGCGCGGAAGACGATCAGGAAGGCGACGAGCAGGCCCGCGAAGAGGTAGTAGCCGCCGACGCGATCGTCGGCCAGATCGGCGGGAGCTCCCGGCACGACGAGACCGGTCTCCGCTCCCGTCAGCTCGCGCTGGCCGAGGAGGAGGTTGGCGAACGCGAGCGAGAACACGAGCGTGACGATGCCGGTGAAGATGACGCCGAGCGAGCGCCGTACCGCGATCCAGCTCAAGAGCCCGCCGACGATCGCCGCGCTCGCCGTCCCGACGGCGACGCCGGCCGCCATCGGCAGCGAGGTCTCGTCCGTGAGGATGGCCGCGCCGTAGCCACCGACCCCGGCAAGGGCGCCGACGCAGAGGAACAGCTGGTTCGTGCTCCCGAAGATGAGGTTGAAGCCGACGCCGTACGAGGCGAACACGAGCGCCTGCACGGCCAGCGACGTCGTGTACGGCGAGTCCCCGAACCAGACCGGCGGAAGGATCGCGAGGATCGCCGCCGTGACGACGATCGGCAGGAGCGCCCAGCCGACCCTGCCCGACACGACCGCGCCGAGACGCGCCCGGCTCTCCGTCTTCGCCGTGCTCCGTCACCGTCCGAGCAGCCCGCGTGGCCGGATGAGGATCGTCAGGGCGGCGGCACCCAGGAGGATGATGGTCGTGATGTATTGCCCGATGTAGTGGGCGCTCAGGCTGTTCACGACCCCGAGGAGCACGCCGGCGAGGAACGCTCCGGCGACGCTGCCGAGACCGCCGACGACGGTGACGATCAGCGCGAAGGTGGTGAGCTCGAACCCGGCGTTGACCGTCAGCGGCCCGCTCATCGAGTGCGTGATCGCCACGACTCCGGCCAGCGCGCCGCTCAGCGCGAAGATGACCGTGCGGACGAACGACGGGTTGATGCCGACGAGCCGCGCGCCGGTCTCGTCCTGGATCACGGAGCGGACGCCGCGCCCGAAGGTCGTGACGCCGAAGAACAGGAGCAGCAAGGCCGCCACGGCCAGCGCGATCACGGACGCCCAGATGCTCCCCACCGCCATCGGCACGCCGAGGATCGAGACCGGATCCCCGCTGACGTTGATGTACAGCGCGCCGTCCGGATAGCGCCAGGCGAGCAGCGCCCCCGATGACGAATGCGGCTCCGAGCGTCAGCAGGAGACCCAGGAGGATCCGCTCCTCGCCCTGCTGGCGGTAGACCGGCCGCATCAACGTGAGGTCGAGCAGGACGGCGACGCCGACCGCCGCCAGCACGCCCACGAGGGCGGCCAGGACCGTCGCGACGCCGTCCTCCATGACGAGCGAAGCGACGATCGCCGCGAGCACCACGATCTGGCCGTACGCGAGGTTGAGGACGCCGCCGAGACCGTAGACCAGCGTCATCCCGACGCCGAGCAGCCCGAACGCCAGCCCGAGCACGATCCCGTCGAGGACGACCGCTCTCACGTGTCAACCCTGCCGTGCTCCGGACGTCTCACGCGACACCCAGGTACGCCCGTCGGACCTCCGGGTTCCGCTCGAGCTCGTCGGATGTCACCCTCGAGCCGGATCCGGCCGTTCTCGAGCACGTACCCGCGATCGGCAACGGACAGAGCGAGCGGCACCTGCTGCTCCGCGATCAGGAGCGTCATTCCCTCGTTCTTGAGCCCCTCGAGCGCCTCGAACGCGACCTGCGCGATGATCGGGGCAAGGCCGGTCGTCGGCTCGTCGAGCATGAGCAGCCGCGGCCGCGCCATGAGCGCGCGAGCCACGGCCAGCATCTGCTGCTCACCGCCGCTCAAGGTTCCGCGCCTGCTGGCGCTGTCGCTCCCGCAACCGCGGGAAGAGGTCGAATACGAGCTCCAGCGTCTCACGGTCCGGCCGGTTGGGATACGCGCCGAGAACCAGATTGGTCTTCAAGGTCATCGCCGGGAACAGGTGCCGCTCGGCGGGAACGTATGCGATTCCCGCGCGCGCGATGCGGTGGGCGGGACGGCGGGTCAGCTCCTTCCCGTCGAGGACGACCCGGCCCTCCATCGGCGGAAGCAGCCCCGCGATGGCGCGGAAGAGCGTCGTCTTGCCCGCGCCGTTCGAGCCGACGATCGCCACCGCCTCACCGGTACGAACCTCGACGTCGATGCCGTCGATGACCCGCTCGCCGAGATACCCGGCTGCCAACCCGACGACCTCAAGCAACGCGGGCCTGTCCGAGATACGCGTCGACGACCTTCGGGTCCCGCATGACGACCTCGGGTGCGCCCTCCGCCAGGACCTGGCCGAAGTTGAGGACGATCACTCGTTCGGCGAGCTGGATGACTGCGCTCATCACGTGCTCGACCCACAAGATGGCGGTTCCGAGCTTGTCGCGGACGTTCCGCACGATCTCGACCGAGGTGGCGAGCTCCGCCTCGTTGAGGCCCGCCATCACCTCGTCGAGCAGCAGCACCTCGGGCTTCCCCGCGAGCGCCTTCGCCAGCTCGAGAAACCGCTGCTGATGGAGGTTCAGGCTCGAGACCGGCTGGTTCGGCCCGGGCATCCAGCCCCACGAACGCCAACGCCTCGGCCGCCCGCCGCCTCGCCTCGCGCTCTCCGACGATACCGTCGACCGTCGCCGAACATCGCACCGAGGACGACGTTCTCCACGACCGTCATCGAGCCGAAGGGGAGCGGCCGCTGCATGGCCATCGCGATCCCCTTGCGCCTGACCTGATGCGCGGCTGAGACCGTCGATCCTCGTACCGTGCAGCCGGACGACTGCCGCGGGTCGGCCGCTCCAGCCCGACGATGATCTTCAGGAGCGTGCTCTTGCCGGCCCCGTTCGGACCGACGACGGCGACGATGTCGCCGTCGTCGATCCCGAACGTCACGCCGTCGACGGCCGGGAGACCGCCGAAGCGCTTCGTTACCTCATCAACCTCGAGGAGCAGGCTTCGCCTCCAGGCTACGACGCTGGGCGATACGGGGTCAGCGGCTGCGACCTGAACAGCACTCTCGGCCACCAGTCGCCGGCGGTGTTCAACCCGCGCTCGGGCGGCGGGCCCTTGGTCAGGATGCGCGAACTGCACCCGCGGCCCCACCATCTCACCCCACGCCGTCCACCGCAGCGGCCAACGCGTAGCCCGGGATGTTGAACGTGTTGGCGTGGACGTACGCCGCGATCCTCTGCCGGTTGACTCCGACCCTGCTGATCGCCTCCGCGACGATCTTCACGTACGCGTAGCCCGCAAGCGCGTCGTCCTCGAAGAACCCGTTCTGCGGGAACGTTCGCAGGTAGCGCTTCGCGAGGTTCTTGTACGCCGGGGTCGCCGTGGCCATGCACTTGAAGTCGCTCCAGAGGCCGTACGCCGCCGCCCCTGCGTTCCTGGCAGTAAGCGAGTACGGCGAGTACGCACCTGCCACCGGCGCCTTCATCCCGAGCTGCTCGGCCTGGGCCAGAATCGCCCCCGCGCCCGGCGGATGACCCGTCGCCAGGACCAGCGACACGTCGCCCATCGCACGCAGATACGGCGTGAAGTTGGTCGTCGGCAGAGGCGCAACCTGGATGTTGAGACTGATGTTCGGCGTCGCCTTGAGCCGCCTCCTCGAGCGACGACTTGAACGACTGACCCCACGCGTAGTCGGCGATGATCACGCCGACGCTTCTGAGCCCGCGCCGCTGCGCGAGCTGCACGACCGAAGAGGCCACCATCGGCAGCCGCGGGCAGACAGGTACGGAACGTGTAGCGGCTAGTTCTGCGTCAGGATCTCGTTGTTCCCCGCCTTCACCAGGAACAGCGGCACCCGCGCCTCCTCGGCGAGCCGCGTGGTCGCGAGCGCGATGGGGCTGCCGATGATGCCCCCGACCGCAACGACGCTCTCCTGCTGCGTCAGCCGCCTGAAGCCGTCGATGGCCGCGTTCGTGTTCACGGACTGGTCGTCCGCGACGACGAGGTTGAGCGGCCGGCCTTGCCCGCGCCCTTTCACGCCGCCTGCCCTGTTGATCTCGTTCACCGCGAGCGCCATCCCCGCGCGCACCTGGATGCCCCATGGTGCGAATGGGCCTGTGAGCGGCGTGAGCACGCCGATCTTGATCGGAGTCCGCTGGGCGGGCCCGCTCGACCCGCCGTACGCACTCGACCCGCTCAAGCGCGGCAGTGAGCATCGCCACGGCGCCCACGGCCGCAATCAACCCGTACCGCTTCACGACCTCTCTCCTTCCGTCATGCCTGCCAACGACCAGGCCTGGTAACGACGAGACGTTCCGCTCCCGACCAACTGGTGAGTCGAACATCCGACCCGACCTCTGTGCGGTCGATACGTCTCCGACGACGCGCCTGCTCTGGAGGTTGCGCGAACCGCGGGACGATCCCGGCGGCTCGGCGAGCGCGTCGCGAGGACATCGGCGCATGTATACAACACGCCCGTGCCAGCGTCCAGCAAGCCCCATCCTTGCGCCATACACACCAGCGTTTGCATACAAGCGCGGTAGGCTCCCTTCCGGTTCTGCGACGAAAGGGACGTGAGGGATGACGATTACGAGCGGCCCCATCGACCCCGAGGAGGCGGTGTCGGCGATTCGCTCGGGCGACACGGTCATGGTCGGCGGGTTCGGGCTCGTCGGCGCGCCGCTCACGCTCATCGACGCTCTCGTGGAGCGCTCCGACGCCGACGAGCTGACGATCGTCTCGAACAACATCGGCGAGCCGGGTCGCGGGCTCGGGAAGCTGCTGCGCCAGGGACGGATCAAGCGCGGCATCTCGTCGTACTTCACCTCGAACCCGGAGGCCGTGGCGGCGGTGAACGCCGGCGAGATCGAGGCGACGCTCGTGCCGCAGGGGACGTTCGCCGAGGCCATCCGCGCGGCCGGCGCCGGGATCGCCGGGTTCCTCACGCCGGTCGGCGCGGGCACGCTGCTCGCCGAGGGCAAGGAGGAGCGCGTCATCGACGGCGTCCCGCACGTGCTCGAACAGCCGATCCATGCGGACGTCGCGCTCGTGTACGCGGCGCGCGGCGACGAGCTCGGCAACCTCTGGTACCGGCGCACGGCGCGCAACTTCAACCCATTGATGGCGACGGCCGCGCGGGTGACAATCGCCGAGGTGGGAGAGATCGTGCCAGCGGGCGAGCTCGAGCCGGAGTCGATCCATACGCCACATCTGTACGTCGACGAGCTGGTGCTCTCGCGATGACGGGCGACGTCAAGACCTCGATCGCGGCCCGCGCCGGACAGGAGCTGCGGCCCGGCGAGATCGTCAACCTCGGCATCGGCATCCCGAACCTCGTTCCCGGACTCGTCGCCGACGGCACGAACGTCTTCCTGCACACGGAGAACGGGCTCCTCGGCGTCGGGCCGCGACCGGATGAGGACGAGCTCGACCCCGACCTCATCGACGCGGCGAAGCAACCGGTGACCGCGCTTCCGGGCGCCGCGTACTTCGACAGCGCACAGAGCTTCGCGATGATCCGCGGCGGCCACATCGACGTCGCCGTGCTCGGTGCCCTGCAGGTCTCGATCACCGGCGACATCGCGAACTGGGCCATGCCGGGGAAGGACGTGCTCGGCGTCGGCGGCGCGATGGATCTCGTGGTCGGGGCGCGCCGCGTGATCGTGACCATGACCGCGACGGCGTCAACGGGCGAGCCGAAGATCGTCTCCGAGTGCACGTACCCACTCACGGCGCGCGGCGCCGCCGACGTCGTCGTCACCGAGCTCTCCGTCTTCCGGCTCCGGGACGGAGCGCTCGTCCTCACCGAGCTGCTGGGTGACGCGACCGTCGAGCAGGTGCGAGGCGGCGACCGGCGCTCTCTTCGACATCGATCTGGAGGATCGCCGTGCAGCCTGAGACTGCATTCGCCCGCGTCTCGGACACCGCCCTGACCGAGACCGATCCGCCGCTCCTCTACCCCGACTATGTCGGCACGAGGCTTCGCGCACCGAAGAATCCCCTGGTTCTCCTTCCCGCGTCGCTCTCGGAGCTCGACCGGCCCCGTGTACGGCGACGGCCCGCTCCACGAGACGGACGCCGACCTCACGCGTCAGCACGCCGGCGAGCCGCTCGGCGAGCGGATCGTTGTCACGGGGCGTGTCCTCGGCTCCGACGGCAAGCCTCTGCGTGGACAGCTCATCGAGATCTGGCAGGCGAACGCGGCAGGGCGGTATCGGCACTCCGTCGACATGCACGACGCGCCTCTCGATCCGAATTTCACCGGGTGCGGGCGCTGTCTGACGGACGACCATGGCGCGTATCGCTTCACGACGGTGCTTCCCGGTGCGTACCCATGGGGGAACCACGCGAATGCATGGCGGCCGAAGCACATCCACTTCTCGCTCTTCGGCCGCGCATTCCCAGAACGACTCGTCACGCAGATGTACTTCCCGGGCGACCCGCTCTTCCCGTTCGACCCGATCTTCAACTCCATCCGTGACGAGCGCGCCCGACAGCGGCTGGTCTCGACGTTCGAGCTGGAGCTGACGCAGCCCGACTGGGCGCTCGGATTCCGATTCGACATCGTGCTCGGCGGCCGCGAGGCGACGCCGCTCGAGGAGCCGCACGATGACTGAGTTCGCGCTGACCCCGTCGCAGACCACCGGGCCGTACCTGGAGATCGGACTCCTCGGCGGCCCGATCTCGAACCATCTCGTCGACGAGTCCGACCCACGCGCGATCCGCCTCTCGGGCGTCCTTCTCGACGGCGCCGGAGATCCGGTCCCGGACGGCATGATCGAGATCTGGCAGGCGAACGCGGCGGGTCGCTACGCGCACCCGACGGACGATCGCGAGGAGATCCCGCTCGAGACCGGCTTCACCGGCTTCGGGCGGTCGGGCACCGAGAGTGACGGCAGCTTTGAGTTCGTCGCGGTCAAACCCGGTCGCGTCCCGTGGGTGGACGGACGGCTCCAGGCGCCGCATCTCCTCGTCGGCGTCTTCGCTCGGGGCCTCTTGAAGCGCGTGACGACCCGCATGTACTTCCCCGACGAGGAGATCGCGAACGCCGAGGACCCCGTGCTCCTCGGGCTCGAACCGGGGGAGCGGGCAACCCTCGTCGCGCGCGCGGACGACGCCGCGCTTCGCTTCGACATCGTCCTCCAGGGCACCGGCCAGACGACGTTCTTCGCGGTGTGACGCCCTTCTCGGCCATCTTCGTCCCGCAGGACCTGCGCGACGCAGTCTCGGATCGCGGGTGGCTTCAGGGGATGCTCGACGCGGAGAGCGCCCTCGCGAAGGCAGGCACTGCAGTCGGCCTCGTCCCGAAGGACGCCGCCGCTCGGATCGGAGAGGCGTGCCGTGCTGAGCTCTACGACACAGCGCGCCTCGCGGGCGACGGCCGCGCGGTCGGGAACCCGGCGGAGCCGCTCGTCCGCGAGCTCCGCGCTGCAGCCGGCGACGAGGCCGCCGATTACGTCCACCTGGGGGCGACCAGCCAGGACATCGTCGACACGGCCGCGATGCTCGTCTCGCGCCGCGCCGTCGTACTCGTCTTGGCGGAGCTCGACCGGCTCGCGGACGGTTGCGCGGAGCTCGCGCGCGCGCACCGTTCGACACCGATGGCGGCGCGCACCCTCCTCCAGCAGGCAGTGCCCACGACCTTCGGTCTGAAGGCGGCAGGCTGGCTCGTCTCGGTGCTCGAGGCGCGCACGAGGCTCGCAGCAGTGCGAGACGAGCGGCTGGCAGCGCAGCTCGGCGGTGCCGCAGGAACCCTCGCCGCTCTCGGAGACGAGGCACTCGAGGTCACCCGGCTCTACGCAGAGGAGCTCGGGCTCGCGGAGCCCGTGCTCCCGTGGCACACGAACCGCCAGCGAATCGCGGAGCTCGGGGCGGCACTGGACGGAGTCGCAGGCGCGGCCGCAAAGGTCGGCCGCGACATCGTGCTCCTGGCCCAGAGCGAGGTTGGCGAGGTCGCTGAGGCGTCGGGCGGACGGTCCTCGACGATGCCGCAGAAGCGCAATCCTGTCCGCTCAACCCTCGCGGTGGCATGCGCGCGCCTGGCGGACGCGCACGCCGGAGTCCTGCTGGGCGAGCTCGCTCACGAACACGAGCGCGCGGTGGGCGGCTGGCATGCCGAGTGGGAGGCTCTCTCCGGCGCTCTCGCGTTCGCCGGCGGAGCAGCAGCGGCCGCCGCGGACGCGGTCACCGGCCTCGAAGTCGACGCCGAGAGGATGCGCGCAAACCTCGATGCGAGCGGCGGCATCGTCGTCGCGGAGCGCATCTCGTTCGCCCTCACGCCCCGCCTCGGACGCAGCCAGGCCCACGACGTCGTCGACGAGGCCGCGAGCGCGGCCTCGTTCCGCGAGCGCGCTGCTGGCCGACTCGCGAACAGGGCTCACCGCGGACGAGCTCGACGTCCTCCTCGACACGACCGGCTATCTCGGTGCGGCCGAGGTGCTCGTCGACCGGGCGCTCGGTGAGTTCGAGGGGGTTCGGGGATGAGACTCGACCACCGCCTCCCCGCTTCCGCGCGATGCCGACCGCGACGACGCCGGAGGGCTACGCGGGCTGCCGCGAGGCCGTCGGTGCATGGGACGCGCGGGAGCGCATCTCCGTGATCACCGTGCCCGTGCTCGTCGTCGCGGGAGCGGACGACCCGGCGACGCCGGTCGAGCACGCCGAGCTCATCGCGTCCCGGATCCCGGGCGCGCAATTTCAGGTCCTCGAGCACGCGACCCACCTGGCGAACGTCGAGCGCGCGGAGGCGTTCACGAGTGCCGTACTCGAGCATCTGGGACAGGAGGTACCGGTTTGAGCGACGAGGGGATGAAGACGAGACGAGAGGTGCTCGGGGACGAGCACGTGGATCGCGCCGTCGCGGGCACCACCGAGTTCACGGCCGACTTCCAGGATCTCATCACCCGCTACGCCTGGGGCGAGATCTGGTCGCGGCCGGGGCTCGATCGCCGCACCCGGAGCTGCATCACTATCACGGCGCTCGTCGCGACCGGCCGCGAGCACGAGCTCGCGATGCACGTCCGTGCCGCGCTCCGCAACGGGGTCACCCCGGACGAGATCAAGGAGGTCTTGCTCCAATGCGCCGTCTACTGCGGTGTCCCCGCGGCGAACGGCGCGTTCGCAATCGCTCAACAGGTCCTGGAGGAGAACAGGAAAGGGTGAGCACCGCTCGCCTTCGGCTCGCGGTCGCGGGGGAAACCATGTGTTCCCCGCATGCCCCCTTCCTGAAAGCGTGGGGAACCTCCCGGTTCCCCACGCCCCTCCACGCTCATGGGCCACGAGAGGGTGGCCCATGAGCCACACGCGCACGCAGGTGGGCATCGTCGGCGCCGGTCCAGCCGGACTCACGCTCGGCCACCTCCTCCAGCTCGAGGGCATCGACACGGTGATCCTCGAAAACCGCAGCCGCGAGTACGTCGAAGCGCGCATCCGTGCGGGGGTCATCGAGCAGACGATCGTCGACCTCCTCGTGGAGGTGGGCGCGGGCGAGCGGCTTCAGCGCGAGGGGCTCGTTCACCACGGGATCGAGCTCCAGTTCGCAGGCGAGCGCCACCGGATCCCGCTGAGCGACCTCGCCGGGGGGCGGGCGATCGTAATCTACGGCCAGACCGAGCTCGTCAAAGATCTGATCCGACTTCGCCTCGAGACGGGTCTGCCCCTCCACTTCGAGGTCGCGGACGTCTCGGTGCACGAGCTCGAGACCGAGCGTCCCCTGATCCGATACCGGCACGAGGGCCGCGACGAGGAGCTCGAGTGCGACCTGATCGCGGGCTGCGACGGGTTCCACGGGGTCTGCCGCCCGAGCATGCCGGCAGGCGTGCTCTCCGAATTCACGCGCGAGTACCCGTTCGGCTGGCTGGGGATCCTCGCGGCGGTCGGCCCCTCGAACGACGAGCTCGTCTACGCCCACCACGAGCGCGGGTTCGCGCTCCTGAGCCTCCGCTCTCCCGAGCTCAGCCGCCTCTACCTCCAGTCCCGACCCGACGAGGACTTGGCCGAGTGGCCGGACGACCGCATCTGGGACGAGCTGCAGACCCGCCTTGGCCTCGAGGGGTGGACGCTTGCCGAGGGACCAATCCTCGAGAAAGGCGTCACCGGGATGCGGAGCTACGTCTGCGAGCCGATGGGCTACGGACGGCTCTTCCTCGCAGGCGACGCAGCGCACATCGTTCCGCCCACCGGCGCAAAGGGACTCAACCTCGCGCTCCACGACGTGCGCGTGCTTGCGGAGGCGCTCGCCGCCTGGTACCGCTCTCGAGACACGAGCCGCCTCGACGCTTATTCGGACACGTGCATGAGGCGCGTCTGGCGGGCTGAGCACTTCTCGTGGTGGATGACGCAGATGCTCCACCGCCCGGAGGCCCAGGACCCGTTCGACCTGAGACTCCAGCTCTCTCAGCTGCGGTACGTGACGACCTCGCACGCCGCCGCCACGTCGCTCGCCGAGAACTACGTCGGGCTCGAGACGGTGTAGACAGTGCTGGACTAACGGAGATCGGCGATGACGTAGTGCTCCGCTGTGTCGAGGGCCGGTTCGCCGGGCCGGAGGTGCATCGCGACTCCGATCTGCTCGATGCGAAAGCCGCGGGAGAGCAGGCGTCGATATGCATCGAGGCGACCGGTGTTGACTCCCGCGACGAGCCGCTCGACCGCAGAGTCTGCGGCGAACCCCTCACAGGCGTCGAGGAGTCGCTCGAACCGGTCGGCCGCTCCCTCCCCCGGACGAACCGCCGCGACCTTGACGTAGCAGGTATTGCTCCCCGCTTCGCTCCCGGCTCCGCAGTGACAGACAGCCACGCCGTCCAGTTCGTCGTCACCGGGGAGCACGAGCGTGTCGCCGATCCGCTGCGTAGCGACGGCGACGATCTCGCGCTCGAGGTCGAGACCGCGGAAGACGGTGTCCGTGAGGCCGCGAATCTCGTCGAGCAGCGTGGCATGGCCGTTCGCGGTCTCCGCCGAGGCGAGCCTGTAGAGGCCGTTGGGGTACACGTCGATCGGCTTGGCGGCAACCACTGTGAGACTGCCTGGCCAGAAACCGTGTGTCTGGTAGAGGCCCAGGTGCTTGGGGCTCGTCGCGAAGGTGAAGAGCCCGGCTTGCCTCACTCCCCACCGCTCGAGCGACTCCAGGACCGGCTGGAGCAACCGGCTCGCGATGCCACGATCCCAGAGCTCGGGATGGACGGTGAGAGGGCCGAAGAAGCCGAACGAGCCCCAGCGTGCCGCGAACACCGATCCAGCGAGGTTGCCATCGACCTCGGCTGCCCATGCACAGTCCGGTGCGGCCCGATACCGCGTGCCAACGTAATCTCTGTCTCCGAAAGCTGCGGCCGGATCGGGAAGGCCGCGAAATGTGCCGAACGCCAGTCGCATGACTCGATCGGCGGAGTCGAGATCGTCGGCAAGCAGTGGTCTGACACGGACCCCTTGCTCAGCGGAGAGGACGCCGTCCTCGAGGGACATGCCCGAACCCTCGCACATGCGAGCCGCCCCTCTTCCTCGGCGAGAGCTGCCGAGAAAGCGTCTGAACGTACAGCGGTCATCAGCAGCGTCGCTGACGAGAGTGTGCGCGGAGCCACGCCGTTTCGCTCAGTCGACGGTCGTCCGCCTCGAGGGCCTCTCTGTTGCCGCGCTCGATCGAGTCGTAGGGCGGCGATGTATTGCGAAAGTGAGCCAGCATTTCGCCGACCGTGAGTCCTACCTCGGGCAGACTCACGACAGAGCGGCGGACTTCTAATCCGCGCGTCGGAGAGTCGAATCCTCCCGGGCGCATGGGCGCTATCTGGCGCCTGCCCCGTGGGGCGGCGCGAGGATCACCCGGCTTCGACCGCTTCGAGATGTTTACGAGCCTTTGTCGCGGCCGCACCGCATCTCGGGCTCCTCTCGGTTCGTCACCAGCTCCTCGTTCTCGAGAGTCGCGCAGTAGCGGACGATGTGCGGCTCGCCGAAGTTCACGTTGCAACGGAAGATCGGGCTACCGGCGAACGACGCCTTCGTCTTCACGCACACGACCCAGCGGTACGAGAGTTTCCTGTCGAGCAGCCGCGACTCGAGAGCGGCCCTGACGTCCGGCGGCCTTGCGGGCCCCGACTCCTCCTCGGAACCGCCGCACCCGCCGAGGAGAAGCAGCCCCAGCGCGAGGGCGAATGCCCTCCATCTCACGGAGTCATGGCGACCTTGGTCGCCTCCCGGCTGTCGAACAGCCGGTACGCCTCTACTGCCTCGTCGAGCGGCATCCTGTGGGTCACGACCCTGGCCGGGTCGAGCCTTCCCTCCGAGATCATCGAGATGAGCGTCTTCCGGTGGGCCAGCGAGTCGCCGATCGAGAAGCGCAGTGTCAGCTCCCGCGCGAACATCAGGCCGTTGTTCAACGGGTAGTCGGGCTCGAAGTGGGCGCCGACGACGGAGACGATGCCTCGGCCGCGGACGAGCTGCAGCGCCGCCCCGAGCGCCGCCGGTGTCCCTGCTGCCTCGACGACGACGTCCGCGCCCAGGCCTTCGGTCGCCCCCGCGATCGCCTCTCCCACCTCCTCCGGCTCGAACACCCGCGCACCGAGCGCGGCGGCGAGCTGCCGACGATCCGCGACGCCGTCGACCGCGAACACCGTTGCACCGATGTCCAGCGCGACCATGACGGCCATCAGCCCGACGGCGCCGAGCCCGACGATGCAGACGAGGTCGTCGCCCGTCACCTCGCCGCGGAGGACGGCGTCGTACGCGGTGGGCAGGTTGTCGGCGAGGAAGACGGCGGCCTCGTCTGACACGGCCTCGGGTAGTGGCGAAAGCACCGTGTCGGCGTGAGGCACTCGGACTAGCTCCGCCTGGGCCCCGTCGAGCCGCGGATAGACCCCCGAGTACCCGAAAAGCGCCCGGCCCGAGCACTGCGTCACCCGTCCGGCGCGACAGGCGGCGCACGTCCCGTCGGCGACGAGGCTCATGTTGGTCACGCGCTGCCCCGGGCGTACAGCGTTGACGTCGGAACCGACGTCCACGACAACGCCCGCGAACTCGTGTCCGAGGATCGTTCCGTACTCGAAGCCCGGGATCTTGCCGTGCATGGGGCCGAGGTCGGCGCCGCAGATGGCCGTCAGAGCCACGCGGACGATCGCGTCCGCCTCCGTCTGTAGAACGGGATCGGGCACCTCATCCAGATGCACCTCTCCCGGCCCACGCAGGACGACAGCCTTCATGCCGGCTGCTCGATCTCGACCAGGTAGCCGTCGGGATCGACGCAGAAGAAGCGGCAGCCGCCCCACGGGGGCTCGTAGGGCTCCGCGAGGAAGCGCGCTCCTCGGCTCTCCAGTTCCCCGTAGACGGCGCGAGCATCGCCAACCTCGAGCACGATCACCACGTTGGCCCTGGACGGGTCCTTGGGCGCCGTCATGGTCACGCCGGGCCGGTCATCGGCTGGGTGGCCCTGCTCGGCTAGCGAGAGCCGCGCTCCGGCCGCGGTCAACGTCGCGTACGACGGGTCGTCGTACAGCGCCTCGACTTCGAGCCCCAGTGTGTCGCGATAAAAGGCGAGCGACCGCTCGAAGTCGGAGACAGCGAGGATTGCGCCGGCGCGCCTGACGTCGAAGCCGGCCATCTCAGTTGTGCGACATGCCTGCGTCGGCCACGAGCATCTGCCCCGTCACCCAGCCCGCCTCCTCCGAAGCAAGGAAAGCGACCGCGGGGGCAATGTCACCCGCGACGCCACGTCGCGGGATGCACTGGAGCATCTGCACGAACTCGAACGCCTCCTTGTGCGGGCTCGCCAGCACGCCCTCCGTCTCGGTCAGTCCGGGAGCCACCGAGTTCACTGTGATCCCGTACTTGCCGACCTCGCGCGCGAGCGCCCGCGTGAAGGCGAAGATGCCCCCCTTCGACGCCACGTAGTGCGCGAGGTTGGGCGTCCCCGCGAGGACGACGTTCGAAGCGATGTTCACGATCCTGCCGTAGCTTGCGTCGCGCATCGCCTTCTGGGCGTAGTGGTTGGTGAGGAAGGTGCCGTCGAGGTTGACCGCCATGATCCGGCGCCACTCGGCGAAGTCGACGTCGTCCCAGGGGGTGAACGGGACGATCGCCGCGTTGTTGACGAGGACGTCGAGCTTGCCGTAGGAGCTCACCGTCTCGTCCACCATGCGCTCGACGTCGTCCTCCTTCGAGACGTCGACCTGCAGGCCCATGCCGGTCTCGGGCGCCGCCTGCTTCGCGCCTTCACCGTTCACGTCGGCCACGACGACAGTCGCGCCCTCGGCCGCGAGTTTGTCGACGATCGCCTTGCCAATCCCCTGTGCCGCTCCGGTGACGATCGCCACCCTGTCATCGAGCTTGCCCATCGTCCCTCCTAGAGCTCGTAGAAGTTCGGTGCGTGCTTGTACGTCGCGAACGCATCCGCGTCGTGGGAGAAGTAGATGTCCGCGCCGTGCCTGGCGGCCACCTCCTTCACGCGCGCGATCGAGCGGACGCCCGCCCGCGGGTCGATGTGGAATCCCGGCTGGACGCCCTTCTCGAGGGCGGGCTGCGTATAGACGACGTCGAACGCGAAGAGCATCGGCTTCGTTCCCGACGACCGGGGACTCACGAGGAGGGAATAGTGACCGATGGTGTGGCCCGGGGTCTCGAAGAGCCAGAGGCCCCTGGCGAGCTCGAAGTCGCCCGAGACCGACTCGAACTGCGCGCCGCCGTGGTCCCAGGTCTTGTCCGAGTAGCCGAAGTGCTCGAATGGCTCGTGGTTTCTCGCCTGGGCAAGTTCCTGCTCGTGAACGACGTTCCTGACGGTGAAATGCTTGTTGCCGCCGACGTGGTCGAAGTGCAGGTGGGAGTTGACGAGCGTCGTCACGTCCGAGACCGAGAAGCCGGCGAGCTCGAGCTGGGCGGGAATCGTCTGCTCCGGCGTCTGCTCCGGGAGCTCGAACGGCAGCACGGCGTTCGTGTGCTCGAGGTCGAAACCGGTGTCGAAGAGGAAGAGACCGTCGTCGTGCTCGACGAGGACCGCGTACGACGGGATCCGGACCTGGGGGCCCGGCACGTTCCACATCAACTGCGTGTGCTCGATGACGATCGAACCGTTGTCCAGAAGCCACACCTTCATCGCCCCTCCTAGCCTTCCAGCGCCTTCCGCACGGCGACCAGCTTCGCCGCCCGCTGTCCGCGGAGCTGGTCGATCTGCTCCGGCGTGTAGTCGTAGATGCCGCTGCCCGTCTTCATGCCGAGCTTCCCTTCGGCGATCCGGTCGCGGATCGTCGACGAGACCTCGCCCGAGGTGGAGAGGTCCTGGTTCAGGTACGAGCCGACCGCGTCGTAGATGTCGAGCCCGGCCATGTCGAGCAGCTCCATGGGGCCGATCACCGCGAGCTTGTAGCCGATGCCCCAGCGGACGTTCAGGTCCATCCCCTCCGGGTCGATGATCCCGCGGTCGACGAGGTCGAGGCACTCGCGGAGGATCGCGTAGAGGATCCGGTTCTCGACAAAACCCGGCACCTCCTTTTCGACCACCGGGTGGTAGCCGATGCGGCGGATCAGCTCGCAAGCCTCGTCGACCACGCGCTGCTCCGTTCGCTCGCCCGGGATCACCTCGATCATCGGGATGAGGTGCGGCGGGTTCGACCAGTGCATCCCGACGACGCGCTCGGGGTGATCGCAGACCGCCGCGATCTTCGTGATCGGGATTCCCGAGGTGTTCGAGGCCAGGATGGCGCCCGTGTCGACGTGCTGCTCGAACTGAGGGAAGACCTCGTGTTTCAGCTCGAGCTTCTCGGGCACGGCCTCCAGGACGACGTCCGCTCCCTCGAGCGCCGCGCCCAGGTCTTCTTCGAACCGGACCGACCCGCCTTCCTCCTTCGGAGCCTCGAGGCGATCGAGGACTCCCTCGGCGAGCTGTACTCCCGCGCGCGCCTTCTCCAGCGCGTCGGCGCTCACGTCGTAGAGCGCCGTCGTGATCCCTGCTCGCGCCAGCACGGCGCCTATTCCCGGGCCCATCGTCCCGGTCCCGATCACTGCGGCACGTCTCACCTCGGCCATGTCCCCTCCTTTTTCAGTTCCTGGATTCGCCGCCAGACGCGCTCCGGCGTGAGCGGGAGCTCGGTCACCGGGATCCCAGTGTCGGCGACCGCTGTGGCAATCGCAGCGGCGACGGCGGCCAGCGATCCTTCGCCGCAGCCCTTCGCCCCGTAGGGCCCAGGCCCGTCCCCGTTCTCGACGATGATGCAGTGCATCTCCCCGGGGAGATCCTCGAAGGTCGGCACGCGGTAGTCGAGAAGCGTCTCGTTCAGCAGGAGCCCGTCCTCGTAGACCATCTCCTCGTACAACGCGTTGCCGAGCCCCTGCAGCGTTCCGCCCTCGTCCTGACGCTCCACGAGCAGCGGGTTGATGGCCCGGCCGACGTCAGCGACGGTCGCTGTCTTGACGACCCGGACGCGCCCGGTGTCCTCGTCGATCGCGACCTCCGCCGCGCCGACGCAGACCTCCCAGAAGACCGGGCCCTCGGCGTAAGAGCCCGAGCCTTCGGGTGCCACCTCGCCGCGTCCGATCAACTCGCCGCCGGCGAGCCCGAAGTGGCGGACGAAGAGCTCCGGGTAGGAGTCGGACTCGACGTCGGGGGAGCCGGCGATCTCGACGAGCTGCTGACGCACCTGCTCGGCTGCGCGCTTGACGGCGAGCCCTGCCACGGTCGTCGAGCGGCTGGCTCCGGTCGAGCGGTCGTAGGGGGTAAATCGGGTGTCGGTGCCGCGCACGGTCACGCGCTCCGGCGGCAGCCGCAGCTCCGTGGCCGCGATCTGGGCGAACACGGTGCGCGCGCCCTGGCCGACCTCGGTCGTGCCCACGAGTACGACGGCGTTGCCGTCGGCCTCCATCCTCACGATCGCGCTCGAGACGGGATGCGCCCCGGCGGCGAGCAGCCCGACGGAGACCCCGCGACCGGTTCCCGGCGGCTTCTCGGTGTCCCAGCCGACCGCCTCGGCCACGAGCTTCACGTCACCGATGAGGTCGGCGTCGAGCGGCTTGCCGCCCGCGCGCAGCTCCTCTCCCGGCGTGCACAGGTTCATGCGCCGGACCTCGAGGGGGTCGAGCCCGGCCCGGCGAGCCAGTTCGTCGACCTGCAGCTCGCCGATCCACTGCAGGTGCGTCGCGCCGAACGCGCGATAGGAGCCGGCGGGAGCTGTGTTCGTGTAGACGCAGGCGGCATCGACGCGATACGCGGTCCAGCGGTACGGGCCGGGTGCCGCGTCACCGGCGGTGGCAGTGACCCGCGGCCCGTTGTCGGCGTACGCGCCGGTGTCGAACCAGCACTCGACGTCGCGGCCGAGCAGCCTGCCTTCGCGGTTCAGCGCGGTGCGCATGTGGCAGCGCATGCCGTGGCGGCGCGTCGTGACCATCGACTCGGCCACCCGGTTCTGGATGCGGACCGGCCGGCCGGCCTTGCGCGACAGCGCGACCGCGATCGGCTCCATCTTCGTATACGACTTGGAGCCGAAGCCGCCGCCGAGGTAGGGAACCATGACCCGCACGCTCGAGATCGGCACCTGGAAGAGCGCAGCGATCTCGGCTCGCACGAGGAACGGGTGCTGGCAGGACGCCCAGAGCGTGATCTCGTCCTGCTCCACCTGCGCCACGACCGTGTGCGTCTCCATCGCGTACTGGTAGACGGCTGGGAAGGCGTACTCGCCCTCGACCACGAAGTCGGCATGCGCGAAGACGGCCTCGACCTCGCCGCGGTCGAGCCGGTAGCGGTAGCAGACGTTGCCCTCGGCCGGAGCCAGCTCGCCGAGCCCGTGGAAGAGCCCCGGGCGCAGTGGTCCCTCGTTCACGACCAGCGCGTCCGGCGCCAGCGCCTCCTCGATCGTCGCCACGACCTCGAGCTCCTCGTAGGAGACCGCGATGTGCTCGAGGGCTGCGGCGGCGGTGGCCTCGTCCTCGGCGGCTACGGCAGCGACGGGCTCGCCGGCGAACCGAACGCGGTCGATCGCGACGACCGGCCGGTCGCGGATCGCGTGCCCCCAGTACGGGTCGAGATCGGCGAGGTCGACTGCCGTGAGGACACAGACGACGCCCGGCATTGCCTCCGCGCCGCTCGCGTCGATCGAGGCGATACGAGCGTGTGGGTGCGGCGAGCGCAGGACCTTCCCGTGGAGCATGCGCGGCACGACGATGTCGCCGGCGAACTGGGCTTTGCCGCGCAGCTTCTCGCCCGCGTCGCGGCGTGGGACGGAGCGCCCGATGGCGTCGTCGCCGAGTTGCACCTCTTCGAGCTGGGTCACGCCGTGACTCCGGCCAGCTCGCAGACCGCCTCGACGATCCCGCGATAGCCTGTGCAACGGCACAGATTGCCGGCGAGACCGCGCTTGATGTCTTCGACGTTCGTCAGCTCGCCCGCCTCGAGGAGGGCGGTCACCGTGAGCAGCATCCCCGGCGTGCAGAACCCACACTGCAGCGCAGCATGGCGCGTGAACGCGTCCTCCAGGCGGTCGAACTCGGGCCGCTCGGCGAGCCCCTCGACCGTCAGCACGTCCCGGCCCTCGGCGTCCGCTGCGAGGAAGCAACAGGACGAGACCGGCCGTCCGTCCACGAGCACCGTGCACGCCCCGCAGGCCTGCACGTCACAGGAGCGCTTCGCCCCCGTCAGTCCGAGCCGGTCGCGGACGACGTCGAGCAGAAGCTCCTGCGGCTCGATCTCGCGGACGACCCGACTGCCGTTCACCTGGAGCTCCAGTCTCACTCCGGCGGCATTCCTTCGTCGGCTCCCGCACGGCGCGCCCGGCGGATCCAGGCCGCCCAGTACTCGTCGAGGAAGCGCTCCTGGTACTTGTCCGCGAACATGCTCTCGGCGAGTTCCTCCGGGATCGGCCGCAGCTCGCCCAGCCTCGAGGCGATCGCCTGTAGCCGGACCGCCCGTTCGAGCGTGATCGCGCTGAGGACGGCCCAGCGCACGTCCTTGTCGGCGATGACGACGCCGTGGTTGCGCAGGATGAGCGCCCGCCGCGTGCCGAGCGCCTCAGCGACGGCGCGTCCCTGGTCGCGTTGCGTGATCAACTCGGCGCTCTCCTCGAAGAAGGAGACGCCGTCGGCAAAGAGGACCGCGTCGTGCGTCAGTAGCTCGAGACGCGCGCCGGTCGCCCCGAACGCGGTCGCGTAGGGAGGATGGCCGTGGACGACGGCTCCGACGTCGGGCCGCTGCGCGTAGATCTCGGTATGGAGGACGGTCTCCAGGTGCAGGTCGGCCACCGGGTCGTCGAGGTCGACGACGTCGTCCGGCTCGACCTCGTCCAGAGCGACGCCCTTGCGCTTGATGTAGACGGTGTCTCCGCCCGCGGGGCGGGCGCTGACGTGACCCAGCGTGAGATCTGCGTACCCCTCCAGGGCGAGGATGCGACATGCCCAGGCCACATGCTGGCGAACGGACTGCGCCGTGAGCTCCATTCACCGGCGTTCTGTCGGCGGATAGTCGGCGTGGGGGAACCCGAACACCATGACCACGTCCTCGTCACCGGTGTTCGCGACCGCGTGCCAGACATCGGCGGGAATATGCATGGCGTCCCCGCTGCGGAACTGGACAGCACTGCCGTCGAGCCTGAGCTCGCCCTGGCCGGAGACGACGTATGCAACCTCCTCCACCTCGTGCCGGACCGCCGTCAGTTCTGTCCCCGGCGTGAAGACCGAGTAGCCGAGCGAGCTCCCCTCGCCCTTGGCGACCATCCGCGACCAGCTGCCGAGAGGCAGCTCGATGGGCTCGACGTCGTCGAGATGGACGATGGTTACGGGAGTACCCACTCGCCGTCCCTCAGGACGTAGGTGCCGTCGTCCTCGATCCACATGGTCGCGTTCAGGAAGACGCCGTCGAGGTGGAGCGAGCAGACGTTCTGCCCACCCGGGTACGCGTTGTGGTTGTCTCCGAGCGCGATGTGAACGGTGCCGATCCGCCCCTTCTCCGAGGGCGAGCCGAAAGGCGCCTTCTCGCTCGTGCCGAAGGCGAACTCGCCCGCTACCTCGACGTTCTCGACGCCCTCGATCGCACGGCGCAGCCGCTCGGCCTCCTCGCCACCGTCGATCTTGACGCAGCGCCCACCCTCGAACGTCCAGTGGATCGGCTCCTTCACCTGTCCTGGAAGGCCGATCCCGAGCATGACTCCGTCGACGACCGCGCTGCCATGAGTGAAGTCCTCGACGGCCGCGAAGGCAACCTCCGCCCACAGGGGCACGGGGCCCATCATCTGGCCTCGCTTCTTGATCGGCGTCACCTCGAGCGCGGGGCGTCCTTCGATGGAAACGGTGAAGTCGGTCCCCATGGGCGTGGTCACGCGGATGTGCTTCTTTCCCTCCAGGGCCGCGATCGCGTCCCTTGCGCGCTGCGTGGCCCTGTGGATGTCCTCCACCGTCAAGTCCCACGTCCCCATGCCTTCCTCGACGGAGGCGATCTTGCCGTTTGCGGCGCACGTCTCCTTGACGGCGTTGACGTGCGCGAAGCGGTTGGCCCATTCGAGGTTCGTGACGATGATCACTTCGTCCGAGCTGACCATCGCCTGGTGCAGGTTGCGCGGAGGCGCCATCGGGAAGCGGACATCGGCGCGCCCCCGGCGGACTTGCACCTCGTTGTTCATGACGACGGGCCATCCGCCACGGTCGACGACGACCTCTGCGATCGCGGCGGCCTGCGACGCGTGATCGTCGTCGCAGATGATCGTGACGACGTCGTCCACCTCGACGGACATGCAGACGTCGACGACGAGCGCGGCGTCCTTCGACAAGCTCTCGGACTCGACAACAGTTGCCATCTCACGTCACCTCCTCTCGCTCTTGCGCGAACAATGGCAGCACGTCGCTCGCGAACCGCTGCACCTGGCCGAACTGGTCGATCGCTCCGAACCGGCAGATGAAGTGGCTCGACGCCGGCGTCCGCGAACGTCCGGATCCAGTCCGCGATCTGCTCAGGGGTGCCGACGGGACCCCAATTCGACAGGTCCATCGCGCGCGACAGCTCCGGGTAGTACTGCGAGATGTAGTTGCCGAAGACGGTCCGGGCCTCCTCTTCCGAGTCGCCGATGTTCATCGTCACCTGATAGGACACGACGAGCCGGGAGAAGTCCGTCCCGGCGGCTTCGGCGGCCCGCTCGATCCAGGTGAGCTGCTCGGTGAGCTCCCCCGGATGCTGAGCGCGGCAGCAGGTCATCCACCCGTCGCCGTACAAGACGATCCGCCGGCAGGCCGCGTCGATCCGGCGACGCATGACCTCGGGCGGGGCATCGCCCTTGAGCCGCGGATTCGAGACGACCCAGATGGGAGGTGGCTTCTGAAGCGGGCTCAGCGGCCCCATCTCGGTGCCCGAGTAGAAGCTGACGTCCTCGTAGTTGAAGTAGCGCCCGTGGAAGGTGACCGATCCCTTCGTCCAGAGCTCGCGGAGCACGGCAAGACCCTCCTCGAAGACAGACCCGCGCCGCGCGTAATCGAGACCGAGCGCTTCGAACTCGCGACGGACGCCCTCCTCGGGATTGCCCGCACCGGCGCCGAGTACCGTGCGACCGCCCGAGATCTGGTCGAGCGTCGCCCACTCGAGCGCGAGGTAGAGCGGGTTGCGCGTCGACGTGACCATGCACGCCGTGCCCAGCGTGACCCGCTCTGTCCGCTGCGAAATTGCCGAGAGCAGCGCGATGGGCTCGTAGCGCGGCTTCGAGAAGAGGCTGTCCCCGACCCAGACCGAGTCGAAGCCGGACGACTCGACGACCTCGGAGAGGTCCAGAAGCATCCCGAGGTCGTAGTCCGGCGCGATCAGCGGCTCCCGGTTATTGAGGTTGACACCGAACTCGAGCTTCGCGCTCATCTCGACCTTCCATCCGCCGACGCGAGTTCGTGATCCTCGTCGAGCAGTCGGATCTGCGGCACTCGGATGTGATCCGAAGTGAGGCGCACCGCACGCTCGACGTCGCCCGTCCTGGCGGCCCACAGGATCGCCCTATGCTCGTCGATCGACCGCCGGAAATCGCCGCGCAGTCCGAGGGAGCGGAGGCGGTGCCGGTCGATCTGCCCGCGCAGCTGCCGGTAGAGCTCAGCGAGCAGGCGGTTGTCGGCTACGTCGAAGAACCGCTGGTGGAACTCTGTGTTCGCCTCGAAGAGGCCCTGCACGTCACCCGCCTCGCCGCGCAAGGCCATCTCCTCGATCAGTCGCTCCAATGCGGTCAGGTCCTCGGCCGTTACCTTCGGAACCGCCAACCGCACCGCCATCATCTCGAGCGCCTCGCGCACCTGGTAGGCCTCGATGAACTCCTCGCTCGAGAGCGCGCGGACGATGGCGCCCCGTCGCGGGCGAATGGTGACGAGGCCTTCGGTGGCGAGTCTGCCGAGTGCCTCGCGGATCGGGCCCCGGCTGACGCCGAGCGAGGCCGCGAGGGCAACCTCGTGAAGCTCGGTGCCGGGGGTCAGTCGCCCGGAGCTGATCTCGTCGCGGAGGTGCTCGTGAACCCGCTGCCAAAGCGTCCGATGGTCGAGGGCGGAGGGGGCTCGCCCGGTCGACGACTGCGACTCGACATTCGCGGTGTTGGTCATTTGCATCGAGTCTTGGCGCTGGTTATAAACGCTCCGTTGAGTGTCAACGGTTGGCAGTCGACCGTAACACCGCCGAGCGATCCCGGCAACCAGTGACGGGGACGGCATGATCTTCGACGCTCACATGCACGTCGGCGACTTCGGGCCGATGTTCAACGTCTCGCTCGACCGCGACGGGCTCGCAGCGATCATCGCCGAGCACGGCTACGAAGGCTGCTGTGTCTTCCACCCCGACAACGAGTACGTCCGCACGGTGGTCGAGTCGATCCCCGAGGCGTTCGGGCTCGTTTGGGGAAATCCACGGATGCCCGGATACGTCGAAGAGGCCGAGCGCTTTCTCGAACACCCGAAGTTCCTGGGTCTGAAGCTCCACCCGTTGATCGACGGGTACCACCCGAACGACCCGGCGGTGCACCCGCTCATGGAGCTGCTCTTGGAGCGTGGTGGCCTTCCGGTCCTCATTCATTCCGGACATCCGATCTTCACGCTGCCGTGGTCGATCGAGGAGCTGGCGGTCGCCTTCCCGGGTGTGAAGGTCATCATCGGGCATATGGGCCACGGGAACGTCGTCTACATCAATGCCTCGATCGACATCGCAGCGCGGAACCCGAACGTCTATCTGGAGACGTCAGGCATGCCGATGCACACGAAGATCAAGGAGGCGGTCGAGCGGGTCGGCGTCGAGCGCGTGCTCTACGGCTCGGACGTCCCCTTTCACCATCCTGCGGTCGAGATCCTGCGCGTCCAGGTGAGCGGGCTCGGGCGCGAAGAGCTGGAGCGCGTGCTGGGCGCGAACAGCCGTGCGCTCTTCCTCGGCCGAAACGAGGCTGCATGACGAGGGAGGTGACGAGCGCGTGCGCGGTGGGATAATCGCGGAGTGGCAGGGTCACGACAAAGAAAGAGGAGGAAAGATGGGTAGAAGTATGAGAGCGAGTGGCATCGGGGGGTTTCTCCTCCTTGTGGCGGTCGCTGCCCTCGTCGTCGTCGCCGGCGGCGCAGCGAGCGCCCAGCAGGTCGCGGAGGTCGGGTTCGCCTCGCCGGAGAAGCCGAACGACTACGGCTGGAACCAGCAGGGATTCGTTGGAGCCAAGAAGGCCGCCAGGTCGACTGGGGTCAAGGTGCTCGATGCAACGGGCAGCGGCTACGAGAATGTCGAGCCGAATCTCCGTCGCCTCGCCCAGCGGGGCGCCGACCTGATCATCGCGCACGCTTCCGGGTACAACTCGGCAGGTCCTGCGATCGCGGCGGAGTTCAACGTGCCGGTGATCGTCTGGGACAAAACGAGCGCAGTCAAGAAGGGCCTCGTCTCCAACGTGCTCACGAAGGCCCAGGAGGGTGCCTACCTGGCCGGTGTGCTCGCGGCGCAGATGACGAAGACGGGCACGCTCGGCATCGTGGTCTCGGCGTCTGACGCGAACTGGTTCAAGCAGGCGGGTGGCTACGTCCAGGGCGCACGCTCGATCAACAGGAACCTGGAGTTCAAGTACGGCCGTATCGGCGAGGTCTCGTACGCCGACGCCGCGGGCGGCAAGCGGATCACGCAGACCGTGATCGCAGCCGGCGCGGACGTCGTGTTCGGCATGGGCGACGGCTCGTCGTTCGGGATGATGCAGGCCGTCGAGACGGCGAAGGCGCCGGCCGGAGCGACGAAGGTCTGGTTCATCGACGTCATCGGCGACAAGAGGAAGATCGACAAGAAGGGCGTCCTGCTCTCGTCCGAGCTCTGGGACTTCGCGCCCATCTACACGCGGGCGATCAGGGCCGTGAACGCCGGCACGTTCGGGACGAACTACGTCCTCGACGCCAAGAACGGCCTCTCGCTGCTGAAGACGAACAAGGCGCCGGCCTCCGCCTGGGCGAAGGTCGCCGCGGCGCAGAAGAAGATCGCCAACGGCTCGATCAAGGTCGTCTCGACCGCGACCGAGAAGAAGGTCAAGAAGTACTGCAAGTGCTGAGAACCTGGTAACGGACGGCGGGCGGGGTGGCTCGAGGGCCGCCCCGCTCGCACGATCACGGCGATGACGACCGGGAGCCCTACGACACACGAAACGGACGGCTCGGAGCAACCGGCCGTCGAGCTCGTCGAGATCACGAAGGAGTTTCCCGGCGTGCTCGCGAACGACCGCATCTCGCTTGCGGTGCGCCGCGGCGAGGTGCACTGCCTTCTGGGCGAGAACGGCGCCGGCAAGTCGACCCTGATGAACATCCTCTCGGGCATGGTGCGCCCGGACGGGGGCCAGGTGAAGCTGGACGGGCGCGTCGTCGAGATCGACTCGCCGAAGCACGCCATCGGGCTCGGGGTCGGCATGGTCTACCAGCACACCTCGCTCGTGCCGCAGCTGACCGTGCTCGAGAACCTCATGCTCGGCGAGACGGAGGGCGTCCGGCTCAAAGCCTCCGCGGCGCGGGAGCGGCTGCGCGATCTGGGCGGCTCGATCGGCCTCGACGTCGATCCCGGCGCGACCACCGGCACGCTCGCCCTCGGGCAGCAGCAGCAGCTCGAGATCATCAAAGCGCTCTGGCGCGGCTCGAAGGTGCTCATCCTCGACGAGCCGACCTCGATGCTGACGCCTCAGGGCGTTGCAGAGCTCGAGCAGATCATCGTCCGCCTCAAGGGCCGAGGGCTGGCCGTCATCTTCATCACGCACAAGCTGCACGAGGCGGTCTCGATGGGCGACCGCGTCTCCGTCCTCAGCCAGGGCCGGCTGGTGGGCGCGATCGAGCCGGACGAGCTCCGCTCGGCGACGCACGAAGAGCTTCAGGATCGGATCATCCGGCTCATGTTCGGCAGCCAGGCGGAGCAGGCCGCGGACGTGGCCGAGCTGACCGACGAAGTGGAGTGGCACGGGCCGCAGCGCGCCGTCGACGATGAGCCCACGCTTGAGCTGGAAGGAGTTACCGTCGAGCCGAGCCCGGGCGAGATCGGGGCCTACGACGTCTCGCTCGAGGTGCTGAAGGGCGAGATCATGGGTGTCGCCGGCGTCGACGGGAACGGCCAGCGCGAGCTGGCCGAGGCGATTGCCGGGCAGCGGCCGCTCGCGGCCGGCGACATCCGCCTCTTCGGCCATTCGCTGGCGAAGTTCAAGGTGGCGCAGCGCGAGAAGCTGGGGCTCCGCTACGTCACAGACGACCGCCTTTACGAGGGAACGGTTGCCTCGCTCTCGGTCGCGATGAACATGGTGCTGAAGCAGATCGGCAAGACGCCGTACTGGGAGCGCGGACGCATCCGCTACGCGGCGATCCTGGCCAAGGCGCGTGAGCTGATCTCACTCTTCGACATCCGGGCCCCCGGCCCCGAGACCCCCGTCGCCGCTCTCTCCGGAGGAAATGTTCAGAAGGTCGTGCTCGCGCGCGAGCTGTCCTTCGACCCCAAGGTCGTCATCTACCACAAGCCGACGTACGGGCTCGACGTGAAGACGACGCGGAGCGTGCGGAGGACGATCCGGGAGCAGGCCCAGGAAGGCGTCACCTCGATCGTGATCTCCACCGATCTCGAAGAGCTCCTCGACCTCTGCGACCGGATCGCGGTGCTCTCGCGCGGCCGCGTCACCGGCGTGGTCGAGAACGGGCCGGATGCGCACCAGCAGGTCGGCGAGCTGATGGTCGGAGGGAAGGCAGCGTGACCGAGACGACCGCCGCCGCCGAGCTCCGCGAGCCGCAGCGGCCCGGTGAGGCGGCGGGGGGCAGGCCGGGCTCGAGCGTGTGGGCGACTTCCTCCTGCGCTCGGTTCTCCCCTTGGTGCTCGCGCTGGGCACGGGCGCCATCATCCTCGCCGCGATCGGCGTCGACCCGATTCAGTACTACAAGGACGTCTACTCCGGCGCGGTCGAGTTCGCGGCGTGGCAAGACACGGCCATGCGCGTCGCCCCTTTGCTGCTCATCGCGATCGGCCTTATCGTCGCCTTCAAGGCGGGTATCTGGAACCTGGGCATGGACGGGCAGTTCCTGCTCGCGGCCGCCGTCATCGCCGGGATCGGCTCGAGGCTCGAGCATCACCTGCCCAACACGGTCAACCTCGTGCTGCTGTTCCTCGTCGCCGGGTCAGTCGGGGCGGCCTGGACGATCGTGCCCGCGCTGCTCAAAGCACGCTACGAGCTCAACGAGATCATCACGACGCTGATGATGAGCTTCATCGGCATCAACCTGGCGCAGATCCTCGTCAAGGGGACGTTCCAGGACCCGTCCACGACGACGCCGCAGACGCGCGCGTTCGACTTCGACGCCCTGCTCGTATCCATCCCGGGCACCGAGTCGATGGCACGGCGCTGGCCGGGCATCCATGTCGGCCTCTTCATCGCGCTGGCCGCCTCGGTCGTGGTCTGGTTTCTGATGAGCCGTACGTCATTCGGGCTGCGCCTCGGGGTGCTCGGCGCATCTGTGCGCTCGGCGCGCCACATGGGCCTCGACGTGCCGCGGCTGATCGTCGTCGCCTTCTTGCTCTCGGGCATGTTCGTGGGCTTTGCGGCGGCGACCGAGATCCTCGGCGTCAAAGGGTACGTCCGCGCCGACTGGAACCCGGCCTTCGGGCTCTGGGTGGTGCCGCTCGTGTTCCTCGCGCGGCTGCACGCGATCGGCGTCATCCCCTATGTCGTGCTGCTCTCGCTCGCCTCCATCGGTGGCGACTACGCGGCCCAGAACGCCGGCCTGACGCCGAGGTTCACGCTCTTGCTCGTCGGTCTGACGCTGCTGTTCATGGCATTGACCGAATGGATTGCGCGTCGGGCCGCGCTAGGCGGCAGCTACCTCCCGGGCGTGTCCTACCGGCGCGCAACGAGCCGAAGGAGCCGGGTGACGACCGTCCTCGCAGCGACCGGCGTCTTCTCCGAGCAGGCCCTCACGGCACTCGTCGCGGGGGCGATTCTCGCCGGTGCCCCGCTCATGTTCGCGGCGCTCGGCGAGCTTGTCTCCCAGCGCGCCGGCGTGCTGAACATCGGCCTCGAGGGGATGATGCTGGTGGGGGCCTACGCCGGCTTCGTCGCTGCGTACCACGGCGACAGCGAGTGGCTCGGCTTCGGCGCCGGCGCACTCGCCGGGGCGGGGGTCTCGTTGCTGATGGTGCTGTTCTGTGTCCGCTGGGGGCTGGACCAGATCGTCGTGGGCATCGCCATCACGCTCACCTGTGAGGGAGCCACGGCGCTCATCTTCGATGCCGAGTTCGCCGAAAGCCGGCCGACGCTCGGTGCCACGGACAAGGTGGCCGTCCCCGGCTTGTCGGAGCTGCCCGTGGTCGGTGGAAAGGGCGAGTCGAACGGCAGCGTGTTCACGCAACCGCTCGTCGTCTATGTCGGCCTCGCGCTGGCGGTGTCCGTGGCATGGATGCTCCGTCGCACACACATGGGCCTCAACGTCCGGGCGGCCGGCGACGCTCCAGGCGCGCTCGATGCCGCCGGCGTGAGCGTGTTCACGACGCGGTCGTGCGCCGTGCTCTTTGCAGGGGCGATGGCGGGGCTCGGCGGCGCCTATCTTTCGATCGTGGCAGTCGGCTTGTTCCAGGACACCGTCGTTGGGGGCCGTGGCTTCATCGCCATCGTGCTCGCAATGCTGGCCCGCGGGAGGCCGCTCTGGGCGCTCGTCGGCGCCATGCTCTTCGGCGCCTCCCTGTCGATCGCCGACTGGGCCCAGGTGGCGCAGATCAACATATCGACGGACCTCGTCTTCATGCTGCCCTTCGTCCTTGTCCTCGTCGTCCTCGTCCTCTTCGGGCGGCGCGCGTACCTGCCCGCCGCCCTCGCGCTCCCGTACGAGCGCGGATCCCGATAGCGAAAGGAGTGAGCGTCGTGCGCGATCCCGACTTCACGTTGAGCGCCGGGCCGACCATGGCGTACCCACGCGTGCTCGCCGCGCAGGCGAAGCAGATCACCTACCACTACGACCCTGCCTTCATGGAGGGGTTCCGCCGCACGGAGCGGAAGCTGGCGGAGATCTTCCTGACGAAGAGCGACATCCTGCTCATGCAGGGCGAGGCCGTGCTCGGACTCGAGGCGGCCGCACGTGGGCTCGTCCAGCCGGGCAGCCACGTGCTCAACCTCGTCTCCGGCGTCTTCGGGAAGGGCATGGGCTACTGGCTGAAGGACTTCGGCGCCGTGCTTCACGAGCTCGAGGTTCCCTACAACGACTCCGTTGATCCAGCCGAGGTCGAGCGCTACCTCGACGAGCACCCGGAGATAGACCTGGTGACGGTCGTGCACTCGGAGACGCCATCGGGCACGCTGCACGACCTGGCGGCGATGGGCCCCATTGCGCGGGCCCACGGCGCCATGACGATCGTCGACTGCGTCTCCTCGCTCGGCGGCCTCGAGTTCCGGACCGACGAGTGGCAGGTCGACATCGCGGTCGCCGCCGCTCAAAAGTGTCTCGGTGGCCCGCCCGGCATCACGCTGATGACTGTCAACGATGCCGCCTGGGAGCGAATCCGAGCCAATCCTGCCGCACCGCGCGCTTCCTTCCTCTCCATGCTCGATTGGAAGGAGAAGTGGATCGACGGCGGCATCTTCCCGTTCACGCCGTCCGTCGTCGACATGCACGGCATCGAGGCGTGCTGTGACGAGTTGCTCGAGGAGGGGCTCCGGAACTCCATCGCGCGGCACGATCTCGCGGCGCGTGCATGCCGCGCGGGCGTCAAGGCCATGGGGCTCGAGCTCTGGCCGCGCAGCGAGGAGATCACCGCCGCGTGCGTGACGGCAATCGCGGTGCCGGACGGCCTGACCGACATCCAGGTGCGCGCACATTGCCGCGAGCGCTACGGCGTCATGATCTCGGGCGGACAAGGGGCGGGCAACCTCGTTCGTATCGGGCACATGGGCCCGACCGCCAACTCGCTGTACCCCGTTGTCGGTCTCGGTGCGGTCGGGCGCACGTTCGCCGACCTCGGCGTGCCGGTCAGGGTGGGTGACGGCCTCGAGGCCGCGCTGGAGGTGCTCTCCGAGACCGCGGTGCTCGCAGTGCCATGACGCTTCCCCCATTCGAGCTCCACCGGCCGCGCTCGGTGGAGGAGGCGACCGAGCTCGTCGATCGCTACGGCCAGGATGCGTCGCTTTACTGCGGGGGCACGGAGCTCTTGCTCCTCCTCAAGCTCGGTTTTGCCTCGTTCGGGCACCTCGTCGACCTCAAGCACATCGACGAGCTCGAGGGCGTACGGGCCGAGGACGGCGAGCTCGTCATCGGAGCTGCAGTCACGCACAGGGAGCTCGAACGCTCGGACCTCGTGCGAGAGCGACTTCCCGCGCTGGCGACGATGGAGCGGAGCGTGGCCAACCTCCGCGTTCGGGAGGTCGGAACGCTGGGCGGCAATCTGTGCTTCTCCGATCCCCACTCGGACCCGGCCACGTTCCTGCTCGCGCTGGACGCCGAGGTCGAGTGTCGCCGTGGCGGCGAGACGGCCCGCCGGATCCAGATCTCGAACTTCGTGATCGGTCCCTACCAGACGAGCCTCGATGAAGGCGACGTGCTGACCTCGGTCCGGATTCCCGCACTACCGGAGGGTGCCGGTGTCGCTCACGCCAAGTTCGCGTTCCACGAGCGCCCGACCGCGACCGTCGCCTGTATGGCGCGCGTGGTCGAAGGGAGAGTCGCTGAAGCGCGCGTCGCGGTCGGCTCCGTCGGCGCGCGCCCGGTGCGTGCGCCTTCTGCCGAGCAGATACTCACCGGAGTACCGATGGACGAGCTCGGCCCCGGCCTGCTCGCGGAGGCAGGTGAACGGGCCGCAGAGGCCGCCGCGCCCGTGAACGATGCGAACGGCTCGGCCGAGTACAAGGCTCAGCTCGTCCGTGTGCTCGTCGGCCGGACCTTTAGTCAGGCGGTTTCATGATCGACCGCGACGACATCCTGGCCGCAGTTGCCCGGCAGACCGACGCAATCCGGGCGACGATGCAGTTCGTCCACGACCATCCAGAGCTCGGCCACGCGGAGCAGGAGTGCTCGAGTCGCCTCTGCGAGACCCTCGCGGCAGCCGGCCTCGAGGTGGAGCGGGGCGTAGGAGAGATGGAGACGGCCTTCCGAGCGACGCTGCGCGGTGGACGACCCGGGGCGACAGTGGGACTCGTCTGCCTCTACGACGCCGTGCCCGCCGTGCGGTCCGACGGGCGTATCGAGCCGGTCCACTCGTGTGGGCACGGCCCGATCTCGGGTGGTGTCCTCGGTGCCGCGCTCGCGCTGGCCGAGCTGCGCGAGCGTATGGCGGGGTCCGTGGCCGTGATGGGATGCCCTTCGGACGAGATCCACGCGCCCGGCTCGATCGCTCGTGGCGGGGGCAAGGCGCTGAGCGCGGAGGCCGGGCTCTGGGACGGCGTCGACGCCGCGCTCTACGCGCATCCGGAGTTCATCGACACCGTCTCTTTCGAGTCACGCTGGATGCGGCGCGCGACAGCCGTCGTCTCGGGCGCTCGCTCGCTGACGTCGGCCGAGCAGCCCCCGCTCCAGGCGGCGCTCGCCGCGCTCGAGACAGCGCGCGGGACCGTGCCGAACGACGTCATGCTCGAGCGGCTGGAGCTGGACGGGGACGTCGAGGAGGGGACAGGGCTCGTGCTCCGCGCAACGTTCCTCGTCTTCGCCGATGCGGAGGACGACGTCGAGGAGCGTCTGTCAGCGCTGCGAGCAGCGATCGCCGACGCTCGTTGGGATCTCGGTCGCGTCGTCGAGGCCGTGCGGCCGGACGACCGCGTCACAGCGGCTGTGGCCGCTGCCTTCCATACCCTCGGCAGGGACTTCGTCCCCGATCCTCCGCAGCTGCCCTTCGCGACCGACTTCGGCAACATTTCGCGGCGCTGCCCGGCTGCTCTGATCGGAGTCGGCCGCGAAGGCGGGTGGGCCTTTCACACGGACGAGGGTGCGGCGCAGTTCGCCTCGTCCGCCGGGGAGGCCGCAGCCAGCACGATCGCCCAGGTGCTCGCGCTCGCTGCCGCCGAGCTGAGCGAGTCGCGTTAGCTAGGCCCTGAAACCGATACGCACGGACTCCTGGTGCCCCGAGGGCAGCTGTGCATAGGCTCGGACCGCTCCGATCACCCTCGGGCTGAAGGCGCCGGCACTCTAGGGTCGGACCAGGGGGAATCCCGATTTACACCGCGATCGCGCCTCGGCACGCTGGAGGCATGAGCGAAAACATCACACATACTCCAAGCACCAAGCGCCTCGAGCGCAGTTCGTCCGATCGCGTGATCGCGGGCGTGTCCAGCGGCCTCGGGCGGTACTTCGACCTGAACCCTGCCTTCTTCCGGCTGGGCTTCGTCGTCCTGACACTGCTCGGCGGCGCAGGGATCCTGATCTACCTCGCCGCAGTCCTAGTAGTCCCGGAGGAGGGAAAGGAGCAGTCGATCGCGGCAGAGGTTCTCGCGGGGCGACGTGAGCGGCCATGGCCGCTCGTCGGGCTCGGGCTCGCCGGAGTTGCGCTGGCAGTCCTTCTCTCGCGTGCCACGATCTGGCCCTCTGCCGGCTTCGGCTGGGTGCTGGTTCTGCTCGCTGGCCTCGCGATTCTGTGGTCGTACGACGCGAGCCGCGGCAATCGCCGCTCGCGCCTCCTCCTGCGATCGCTCGTCGGGCTGATGGTCGCCGCGATCGTCGCCGTGGTCGCCGCGGTGAGTCTGGCCGTCGCGTGGTTCGACGTCGGTCTCGGGGACGGTGTTGGCACTCGGGTCGAGGCACCGGCGAGCTCTGCTGAACTGAAGTCGGCGTACGAGCTCGGGGTCGGCAACCTGCGTGTCGACCTGTCGAGGATCGGTCCCGTCACGGCCGAGACTCACGTCCTGGCGAAAGTCGGAGTCGGCGAGCTGCGGATCATCGTCCCCAGTGACGATCAGGGTCGCGGTGAACGCCCAGGCGAAGGTCGGCGAGGTGTACGTCCTGAGCCGTCACGACGACGGGCGGAACGTCGAAGTGAGCACGGGTGCCGGAGGTCTGCTCGTCATAGACGCGAAGGTCGGCGCCGGACGAGTCGACGTCGTCCGCGCCCTACGATGAACCAGATGTCGGCGCTGCTCTTCGAGCGCAGCGGAGACGATCGCGTCGTCGCCGGGGTGTGTGGTGGGCTGGCCGCACGGCTCGGCGTCGACGCGACGCTCGTTCGTCTCGTCTTTGCGCTGCTCGCCCTCGCAGGCGGCGCCGGCATCCTTCTCTATTTCGCCCTCTGGGTGTACGGCGAGGGGTGGCGCACTTGGGCCGCGGCGGCGCTCGTCGCAGCCGCTGCCGCGATGCTCTTCCTGGCCATCGGGCTCTCGTCGACAGCGGTAGTCGGCGCCACGCTACTCGCCGCCGGGTTCGCGACAGTGGTCGTCCGCGGCGGCTCACTTCGCCCGGGCGGGTCGCTCCCGGTTCTCGGCGTCACGCTCCTGCTCGCAGGCGCTGTGATCTTCCTCGGCACCAACGGCAGGTCCGGTCCGTTCATCGTGCCAGGAGCCGTGGTGGGCGCGTTGGTGCTGGTCGTCGGGCCATGGATCTGGCAGTTGACCAGCGAACGGGCCGAGCGGATCCGCATCCAAGAGCGTGCCGAGGTGGCGGCGCGGATTCACGACTCTGTCCTGCAGACCCTCGCGCTCGTGCAGCGACATGCGGGCGATCCACAACGTGTCGCCTCGCTCGCGCGGCGTCAGGAGCGCGAGCTGCGCCGCTGGCTCTACGGGAGCGGCGTCGCAGCAGTTGCGTTGCTGGTGGACGCTCTGGCGGACGCCGCGGCCGATGTCGAGGAATTGCACGGCGTCCGAATCGAGGTCGCAAGCGCTGGCGATACGCCGCTCGATGATGTCGTGGGTCAGCTCGTGCTCGCTGCGCGTGAGGCGATGACCAACGCCGCGAAGTTCTCGGGCGCCGATGAGGTGTTCGTGTACGCGGAGACCGGACCGGAGGGCATCGTGGTGTTCGTTCGCGATGCCGGTGCGGGCTTCGACCGCACGGCCGTGACGCCAGACCACCGCGGGATCGCGGAGTCGATCGAGGGGCGGATGAAGCGCGCGGGCGGGACTGCGACAGTCGTTACGGCGCCGGGGGAGGGAACCGAGGTGGAGTTGAGGCTGCCGAGGCGTTCGGGATGAAGCGCCGGGTGGTGCTGGTCGACGATCACGAGCTCTTCCGGGCGGGAGTACGTGGCGAGCTCGGCGACTCACTGGAGATCGTCGGTGAAGCTGGCACCGTCGCAGATGCGATAGCGCTCATCCGCGAGCTCGACCCGGAAGTCGTCTTGCTCGACGTGCATCTCCCTGACGGCGGCGGCGAGGGAGTGATCGCAGGCGTGGCTCCCGAGCGACCGGGCGTGAAGTTCCTGGCGCTCTCCGTCTCTGACGCTGTGGAGGACGTGATCAGCGTCATCCGCGCCGGGGCACGCGGCTATGTGACCAAGACGATCTCCAGCGCCGAGCTCGCAGACGCGGTCGAACGGGTGGCCGAGGGCGACGCCGTGTTCTCGCCTCGTCTGGCCGGGTTCGTGCTCGACGCGTTTGCGGCGGGCGAACGGGTGGGCGGCGATGCCGAGCTCGACGTCCTGACGACTCGCGAGCGAGAAGTACTGCAGCTGATCGCCCGCGGTTACCGCTACAAGGAGATCGCGGCACGACTCCACCTGTCGGTAAAGACCGTTGAGGCGCACGTGTCGAGCGTCCTGCGCAAGCTCCAGCTTTCGTCGCGACACGAGCTGACGCGCTGGGCACAGGAGCGGCGCCTCGTCTAGAACCCCGCTGACCGCAGTTCACGGCAGAGCGGCGGACTTCTAATCCGCGGGTCGGAGGTTCGAATCCTCCCGAGCGCATCGAATGAATAGCGTGAGCGCGTGGAAACCGTGCTCGATGCCATCTCGGCGTTCTGGGACTACCTTGCCTCTGTCCATCGCGGCGCGCTCGCACTTGCGCTCGGCTGTCACCTGGCGAAGACCGTCTGCGCAAGCCGTGCGTGGCGAAATGTCCTTGTGGCCGCCTATCCCGACACACGCGTCGGCTGGCTTCCTCTGTACGCCGCGTGCGTCGCAGGCGCAGGGGTCAACGCGCTCTTCCCCGCCCGCATCGGAGATGTCGTTCGCCTCACGATGGCGCATCGCGCGATCAAAGGGTCGACGTACACGACACTCGTCAGCTCGAGCCTCGTACTGACGATCGTCGATGCCCTCTGCGTGATCGCTCTCTTCTCCTGGGCGGTGACGCAGGGCGTCTTGCCGAGCCTCGATGTGCTGCCGTACCTGCCGAGCTTCGACTTCGCGTGGTTCCTCCGGCACGAGACCGTCGCCGAGGTCACGCTCGTCGTCGTCGCTTTCGGCGTTATCGCCCTCGCTGTCTGGATCCGAGCCAACGTCGCCGAGTTCAGACAGCGTGTCCGACAGGCATTCACCGTCGTCCGCACTCCTGCGCGGTGGCTCCGTACCGTCGTTGCCTGGCAGCTCGCCGAGTGGGCGCTTCGTCTCGCCACGGTCTGGTTCATGCTCGGCGCGTTTCAGATCGAGCAGTCGGTCCGCAACGTGCTGCTGGTGCAGGCGGCGGAGAGCCTCGCCACGATCGTGCCGATCAGCCCCGGTGGGATCGGGACACAGCAAGCGCTGCTCGTCTACACCCTCCGCGGTAGCGCATCGCGGTCGGCGCTCGTGGCATTCAGCGTCGGCATGAAGCTGACCCTCACCTGTCTCAACGTCATCGTGGGCTTTGCGGCGATCCTGCTCACGCTGCGGACACTGCGCTTCCGCCGCGCGTCCGACCCGGACGCTGCAGCAAACACGTCCTGATGCTCACGTTCCCCAGGCACGCTGAGCAGTGCCTGTCCCGAGATCCTCCGGTCGCGTCCTAAAGCCGCTCGGGGTGACTCCTCGCCGTGCGGGAATCTCAGCGGACGGACATGCCGGCCGGGCCGATGTCCGTTCCCTCGCGGTCACGAACGTAGTGACCGCCATGCGTTCCGCGGACGAAGCGAAAGCCCGTCCGACGAGTGGTGCTCGTCCGGATGTTGCCGGCGAGGTAGTCGCGCAGCTCCTCGACCTCAACGTCGAGTAGTTGTGCCAGCTGCTTCTCGATCTTCAGTGCTCGGTCGCCGCTAAGCATCGGGATGATTGAAGCGAACGCTCCGGACGAGCCAGCGAGCCAGCATTTCGGCTCCTCGCTCAAGCATCATTCGCGCACATTTGCGCACGGTGGCGTCCTCAATCGGGATTGCTCACCAGCACGGCGACGACCTGAGCGCGCGGCGTCCGGCCTCGAGCCTTCGGCGACCGGCTACCATTGCTCTTCCCCGAGCCTCTCTTTCCGCTTGACCTCACTGGCCACTGCGCCGAGGGCGGCGGAAGCGAGGTGCTGATGCAGGTCATGCGTAGCTTGTCCGCGAGGATCCGGAAGTGGTTGGGGCTGCTCGGCAGGAAGCCGGCCAAAGTGCCATACGGCGCCGGCGCATGGGGCCGCTGAGACGTTGCGCCAGGTGATCGAGAACCTTCCAAGAACCTCTTACTGCTCGACCACGACGACCTTCGAGACGCGCGGCGTCATCGCGATGAGCGCATGTCGCTTCTCTTCCGGAGTTGGCCGTCCTTGAGCCAGATCGAGTTGCGGGAACTCAGGAAACTGAGCGATGAGCGTCAGCGGCTTGCGAGGCACGTCGGCATCCTTCGAGGCCTGCACGCGCTCCGAGCCTCATGACGGCTCCACCGCACGAGCGAGGGGCAAGGCAGACGAGCTTCGAGGCTCTACTTGTCTGCCGGGAGAAGCGGGCCTGAGCCGAACTTCTTGGCCGCGCGCTTCTCGCTACGGCGCTGCTTGAGCGTCTTCTGCGGCTTCTGCTTCTGCTGCTTCTTTGGCTTGTCGGAACTCTTACTCATGACGACCTCCGAGCCGTCCGCTCAACTCAACGGCTGCTCGAAACAACGAGAGCTGGCCCTGCAAGTCGAATCCTGTTCGCCTGGGCTCCTACGTCTCGCGCGCCATCGCGCGTTGAGAGGTTGCGGGCCTGCAGCCGGGGTTCTGGCAGCAGGGACAGTCCGTACGATCCTACTCCTCTTGGCCGCCGCCGCTCATACGAGGAGTGCGGCGTGAGTAAGAGCCGACGGGCGCAGCTCCTGAAGGAACACTCCTGAACACTTCGTTCAGACGCCCGGATAGGCGTAGAGCCCGTGCAATGTAGTGTTGGTGACAACCACAGGAGTTAGAGCGAGTACCGGTTTTGGCTTTTGCCCCTTCCGCTGCGCGTTCATGAAGCAGTCGAGGGGAGGTGTAGATATGCCGACCGGAACCGTGAAGTGGTTCAACGACGACAAGGGCTACGGCTTCATATCGCCGGACGATGGAAGCAAGGACGTCTTTGTCCACCACAGCGCGATCAGTGGCGAGGGGTTCAAGAGCCTCGCTGAGGGTGCGAAGGTGGAGTACGAGGTCGAGCAGGGCCCGAAGGGGCCGCAGGCGCAGAGCGTCAGCGCCGTCGCTTCGGTTTGAGTCTTGAGGGGCGCACGGCTCATGAGCGGTGCGCCCCTTTCTCACCAGAGACCGAGGCCGGGGAGTGAGACAGTTGAGGTGGAAAGCGGCGAGATGCCATCTCGCCGATCGAGCGGAGGGAGCTGCGTTATCACCGAGATGGAGAGGCTCAAGAGCGCGCCGAAGCTTTCGTTCGACACCGGCGGCGAGTTCATCCGGCAGACGCGTCGCGAGGTCGACGAGTACCTGTCCGATCGTCGCACCCGCGTACGTGGACGAGCGGAGCTGTATGCCAAAGGCGTCGTCGCGTTCGTCGTGCTGCTCGGCTCGTGGCTGATTCTCGTTCTCGGCCACCCCGGCCTGTGGCTCGGTCTTCTCTGCTTCGGCGGGCTGATCCTCGGGACGTCGCTGACAGCGTTCAGCGTGATGCACGACGCCAATCACGGCGCGTACTTTCGGACGCGCCGCCTGAACCATCTGATGGGCTGGACCACCGACGCGCTACTTGGGCTTTCGAGCTATGCCTGGCGCGTGAAGCACAACGTCGCCCATCACACGTATACGAACGTTGACGGCTACGACGCCGATATCACGCAGGTTCCCCTCGCGAGGCTGGTGCCCGGACAGCTACCCCGCCCCTGGTACCGGCTGCAGCACTACTACATCTGGGCGCTGTACTGCTTGATGGCGCTCCGCTGGCAGACAGTCGGCGATCTCGCCGCCTTCGCGCGCGGGAGCATCGGGACGAGCACGCTGCGCATGCCTCGCCGTTGGGATCTAGCCGGTCTCGTCGGCGGGAAGGTGATCTTCGTCGGCTGGGCGATCATCGTGCCGATGCTCGTCTATCCGTGGTGGGCCGTCGTCTGCGGCTATGTCGTCTACTCGATGATCGTGAGCCTGATCATGGCTGTGACCTTCCAGCTCGCACACTGCGTCGAGGAGGCCGACTTCGCCTCAGCCGAGCAACTCGCCACCGAGCGGCGGATCTGGGCGGTACACGAGGTCGAGACGACCGTCGACTTCTGCCCGCGCAACGCTGTCCTCAGCTGGGTGGTCGGAGGCCTCAATTACCAGATCGAGCATCACTTATTCCCGCGGGTGCCGCACACGCACTACCCGCAGATCGCCAAGATCGTCCAGCGCAACGCTGAGCGTCACGGTGTCCGTTACGTCACCCAGCACTCTTTGCGTGCAGCCCTCCGGTCGCACTTCAGGCACCTTCGCACGATGGGGCGAAACGGTGTCCCGGTCGCGCTGGAGATGGGCTGAGCTCCGGGCGGGCTCGTCCGCCGCCGCAACAACGGCCGAAGTTCAATAGCCTCGATCTCTCGCGATGGCCGGCCCAAATCGGTGCCTGCCTTCGACATCTACTACGACTCGAAGAAGCTGTGGCCCGAGGCGAGCCTTGAGCGCCCCCGGGCCGCACTGAACTCCTAGAAGCTCGTCCCCAGGCCGGCTTCGAGCGAACCGGAACGCCGTCTGCAGCGAATCAGCGCCGACAGCATCCGACGCAAAGGAGCCTCCATGCGCTTCATTCCGACGAAGTTCCATGCGCCGCTCGACTACATCGTCGGCGCCGTCCTGATCGCCGGGCCCTGGATCTTCCAGTACTCGGACGACAACGCCGCGACGGTCATTTCGATCGTGCTCGGCATCGGGCTCATCGCCTACAGCCTGCTCACGAACTACGAGCTCGGTGTCTGGAAGGTCGCGCCGATGGCCGTCCACAACCTCATCGACATCGTCGCCGGTGCGCTGCTCGCGGTCTCGCCGTGGCTCTTCGGCTTCGCCGACCACGGCACGAACTTCTGGCTGCCTTTCGTGGTCATCGGAGTCGCCGCAATCTTCCTCGGCCTGACGACCAAGCAGCAGGGCGGCTACAGCTACGGCAAGACCAGCACGCCGACGACGGCGTAGGTCTCGAGCCCCCTCACGGCGGGCGCTGTCGACTCCGTTCCCGCTCTTCAAGCCCCGCGGACAGGGGCATCTCTCATGGCTCGACGTCGAATCCGAACATCATTCCGCTTTCGTGATGCTCGGCGATGTGGCAGTGCGCCATCCAGCGCCCTGGGTTGGTCACGTCGAGGAGGATGTCTACGGTCTCGCCCGTCCGGACGAGCACCGTGTCTTTCCAGACGAGGTTCGGCTCCGCGACGTCGTCTCGTGCAAGAACGAGAAAACGCCCAGCGCCGTGGACGTGGAAGGGGTGCGGCATCGGATGATCGGAGTCCATCTCGTTGACAAGGCGGATCTTGACTTGATCCCCGACTCGGAACTTCCAGTCGATCGCGGCGTTCGCTGCGCCTGTGTCGCGGTCGATGAGCTTCCAGCGCATGTTCTCCGCCGTCGTGCGCCGATTCACCTCGACCATGTCGTCCTCCCACTCGATGCCCTGCGAGTGCTCGTGGCCGTGGGCGGTGGAGTCAGCGCTCTCGCGTGCCGAATGGGAGCCGTGCGCCTCATGCTCCTCGTGGGACGCGTGCATGTCGTGCCCAGCGTGCTCGGGCGTGTTGACAAGATGGGCCGGCACCAGCTTCATGCCGCACTCGGGGCAACGGTCGGGTGTCTCGCTGGTTACCTGGGGATGCATCGGACAGACGTAGGTCGTCGGAGGTGACTCAATCGGCAGAAGCTTCATGCCGCACTCGGGACAGCGGCCTGGCTCCTTGCTGACCACGTCCGGGTGCATCGGGCAGGTGTAGACGGCGCCTTCGGGGACGTCGAAGTCCATCTCTGCGACGAAGGCGAGCGTCTTGTCCGGGGCTGCATCCAGCAACGGGGCGGTTCGCTCGCGCTCGGCTGTCATGTCCTCGTTCGTTCGCGGCACGTCGAACTCCGCCGCGAGCGCGGGCTCGGCTGGCTCATCCTCCACTGTGATCGACGCCAGCCGATACGAGCGAGCAGGCGTGCGATGCTCGAGCACGTGCTCGCCCGGCTGCTCGAAGAGGACGTCGACCACGAACCGCTCGGACGGCGACAGGAGAACCTCCTCGACGAAGCTCTCGTGCTCGTAGTGTCCGCTGTCTCCGCCGACGAGCTTCATGCGAGCTCCCGGCAGCGTCACGTTGAACACGCGGGTGTTGGCGGTGTTGGTGAAGTAGAAGCGCACGACCTCACCACGCTTTGCCGTGAGTGCGAGGTCAGGCTCCCCCGATACGAGCATGATGTTCCCAAAGCGGCCCATCGCAACATGCGTGGTTTCCGAGGTGCTGAAACCGGCGATCTTCCCGTCTTCGATGAGGACGTCGTCCAGCGTCAGGAAGAGCTCGCGGTTGACGGGCGGCCAGTAGTTCGGCTCGGCCGGGACGACATGGATGTTGCCGTACAGCCCCATCTCCTGGCCGTAGTCCTCACGGATGTGAGGGTGGTACCAGTACGCGCCTGGATCCGGAACGTGCACCTCATACGTGAAGGTCTCCCCGACGGGAATCGGCGCTTGCGTGTCATGAGTTCCGTCGAAGCGGTTCTCAAGCCGCAAGCCGTGCCAGTGCACGGTTGCTTCGAGGTCGCCCTCGTTCGTGACTTGGACGGTTACGGTCGCGCCTTCGGGAATCTTGAGCGTCGGACCCGGGATCGAGCCGTTGTAGGCGAGCATTCGAACATCCGCGTCGCCCACTCGGTTGACGACCGGCCCGATGTGGAGTTCCGTTGTATCGCCGTCTGCGAGTTCCACAACGCTCGGAGCGACAGCACGCGGAAGTCCGCTTGTGTCAGTGGGGAAGTCGCCTTGGCGCTTGATCGTGTCCTGCGCCTTCTCGTTCATGAGGTCACGCTCCTCAATGGTCCACTCTCCTCAGCTTCCACCCTTGCATGGCGGCGATCGTCGGCGTTGACGGCGATACGTTCAGAGAGGAACTCGGCGTCGTCCTTCACCCAACCGAGAAGCGCCGATCCCCGAGTGTGTTGCCAGGTCAACCCTAGGAAGAACAGACCGGGGACGTCAGTGACGCCCCGTCGATGGAGCACGCCGCCGTTCTGATCGAAGACAGGAAGGTCGATCCAGCCGAATTCGTATCGGTAGCCCGTTGCCCAGATCACAGCATCGACGTCGAGTTCGCTTCCATCCTCGAACGTCACTGCGCCGCCCGAGACGCCCACCACCCTGGGGTTGAGCTCAACTCCGTGACGCTTCACATCACGCGTGCTCGAGCCGATCAGTGTGTCGCGGCCTCGTGCACGACGTCCAATCCGCGAGTCCACCGTCTTCTTGATGAGTCCCGTTTTCGTCAGCCACCAGAAGAGATCGCGTCCGAACAGGCGCTGTGGAAGCGGTGTCTGCCGAGATCCGATTGCAAGGTGAACGGCGTGCGTCGAGGACAGCTCCTTAGCTATCTGGAATCCGGTGTTGCCGCCCCCGACGACCACGACGGTTCCTTCGGGAACGTCACTCGAACGGCGGTAGGCCGTGCTGTGCATCTGGACGACGTTCGACGCAAGGTCCGCAGCGAACGCAGGCACATTCGGAACCTGGAACGGACCCGTCGCAACCACAACCTGATCAGCCGCCAGAGTCCGCGTTCCAAGGTCGAGGATGAAGCCCCCGACTGCGGCTGCGACCGACTGGACCGCGCTATTCAGCTGGACCGGCAGTTCGGAGGTCGACGCGTACTTTTCGAGATACGTGATGACCTCGTCGCGGCCGGGATATCCGTCCGGGTCGCCCGGGAACGGCAGACCGGGAAGGCTGTCGTACGGACGCGGCGTGAAGAGCACGAGTGAGTCCCAGCGGCTGCGCCACGCAGCGCCGATCGAATCAGAGGCTTCGAGGATCGTGAAGTGACGGCCTTGCTTCGCAAGGAAATACCCCATGGCGAGCCCAGCCTGGCCGCCACCAATCACGGCGACTTCGTACCGATCGCCCGAAGCATTCTTCGACTTGTCGGTCATGTCTGCATCGCTCCTGGCACGGAGATCTCACAGAACATGCTGTCATGTTCGGCCTGCGAGACCTCTGCCACGGGTGCATGTTCCAAAACTGCATGTTCCAAAACATCGCTCTCGTCACCGACCCGCGAACAGGCCGGCGGACTTCCTAATCCGCGGGTCGGAGGTTCGAATCCTGACGTGTGCATGGAATCGCCTCCAGATCGCTGCTCCGTGACGACCGCGATGGTCATCGGTTGAGCCGATCATCCTGCCGCTGTAAGTTCGTGCCAGCGACCATGATCTGACCGAACAGGCGAGGTATCCACGCCCGAGGAGGTAGGTCAAGCTCGTGCCGACCGAGACGACCGCTGCAGTGCTGCATGCGTTCGGGCGACCGCAGCGGCTGGAGCGCCTCGAACTGCGCGACCCCGCGCCGGGCGAGGTGCGCGTGCGCATGGTCGCCGCGGGCGTGTGTCACTCAGACGTGGGTCAGGCGGACGGAGACTGGCCGTACCCGCTCCCGGCGGTGCTCGGGCACGAGGGAGCCGGGGAGATCGAGGCGCTCGGAGAGGGGATAACTGGGCTGTCAGTCGGCCAGCGAGTACTCCTCAGCCTCGCGCCAGGCTGCGGCACGTGCCGCCACTGCATCGTCGGTCGGCCGATCCTCTGTCAGGACTCGCTCGACGCGATGGGCAAGGGAGCGCTCACAACCGGTCCGACGCCGCTTCGCGGCGCCGACGGGCCGGTGGCTGCGTACTCGCTGTTGGCTTGCTTCGCAGAGCATGCAGTCGTTGCCGCGCGCAGCGTCATCCCCGTGCCCGAGGGTGTTCCCGCGGAAGTCGCAGCGCTCGTCGGCTGTGCCGTGATAACCGGCGTCGGGGCTGCGGTCGCGACGATCGAAATCGAGGCGGGCAGTAGGGGAGCAGTGCTCGGAGCCGGCGCCGTCGGCGTCAACGCGATTCAGGGGGCACGGTTGCGCGGAGCGGCGGAGGTGGCGGCGCTCGATCCGTCCGCAGAGCGCCTGGAGCAGGCACGTCGCTTCGGGGCGACCGCGGCGCTCGATCCGGACGACGACGAGGTCGTTCAGAGCCTGCGGGCACGCTCCCGACGCAGCGGCTTCGACTGGGCCATCGTCACCGTGGGAAGCGCGGATGCGATCCGGCTGGCGCTCGACCTTGTGCGCCCGGGCGCCACAGTCTGCATCGTGGGCCTCGTGCCCGAAGGTCAGCCGATCCCGGTCGACATGCTGGATCTCGTCACCTACGAACGGCGCATTGTCGGCTCCGCCTACGGCACCGTGTCCCCGCTCGTGCTCGTCCCACGGATTCTCGAGCTCTACCTGCAGGGGCGCCTGTCGATCGGCGAGCTCGTCTCTCACCGCCTGCCGCTCGAAGGCGTCAACGAGGCGTTCGACCTCTCTCGTCGCGCCCGCGGCCTGCGGCCTGTCCTCGCCATTGCCGAAGACGGCACCTGGAGCAGGCGATGACGTCCCACGCCGCGCCGGCGTACCGGAGGTTGCATATCGTCTTCGACGTGTTGCACGCGTGCGGGGGTTTGGTCGGGTCGGCGCAATGACGCTGCGCCTGGCGATCGTCGGCGTCGGAGACGTCGCTCAGCGGGACTACCTCCCGGAGCTCGGGAGGCTTGCAGACCGTGTCGAACCGGTCGTCGCGTGCTCGCGCACGGCGGACCGGGCCCGTGACGTCGCCGAGCGGTTCCGGATACCCCGCTGGACGACGTCGTACGACGAGGCCGTGAACGCCGACGATGTCGATGCGATCCTCAATCTGACTCCTTTCTCGCTGCACGTCGACGTGACCCTCGCGGCGCTCGCGGCCGGAAAGCACGTCTACTCGGAGAAACCGCTGGCCCTCACCTCGGCCGAAGCAGGCGCGATCGCCGAGCGCGCGGACCGGAGCGGATGTGTCGTCGTAGCCGCCCCGTGCGTGCTGTTGTTTCCCCAGGTACGTCGCGCGAGCGAGATCGTCGAAGGCGGGGAGCTCGGCAACGTGTTCACGGCCCGCGGGCACGGCCAGGGAGGCGTGCCGCCATGGGAGGGCTACGTCTCGGATCCCTCGCCGTACTTCGCCCGCGCTGGAGGCCCTCTCGTCGACATGGCCGTCTATCCGCTGCACGCGCTGACGGGTCTGCTCGGCTCGGTCCGCGAAGTGTCGGCGTTCTCGGCCAAGACGCGCGACAGCTTCGACATCGTCGAAGGGCCTTTCGCCGGGACATCGGTTCCCGTCGAGGCACCGGATGCGTGGCACCTTCTTCTGCGTCTCGCGGATGGCACGCTCGCCTCGATCGAGGCCGACAACTGCGCCGCCGGAGCGATTGCACCGGAGCTCGAGCTCCGAGGTGAGCGAGGCGCGCTCGGAGTCAGCCTCCTCGACGTCTCGGAGCCCGTGCGCGTTCAGGTGGACGGCGAGGACCGGACCGAGGTCGTCCCGCACGAACGATCGTCGGGCCCGGATCACGTGCTCGGCATCGAGCATCTCGCGGATTGCGTCGAGGAAGGACTCGAACCAACTGTGAACATCGCCCATGCACGGCATGTGATCGAGGTTCTCGAGGCGGCGGCGCTCTCGGCCGCCGAGGGGCGGGCGGTGGCCGTCGACTCCGACTTCCGGAGAGCGGCCGTCTCGTTCGAGAGAAGGAGCGACCGTGCCGACTGAGGCGGGATGGGGCGGGCGAACCCAGGCCCCACTCCGGATCGGCGTCGTGGGCGTGGGCGCGCTGGCTCTGCGCGGCATTCTCCCGCACCTCACACAATCCGACGTCTCCGACCGCGTCGTCGTCGCGGCCTTGTGCGAGCCGGTGGGAGAGCGCGCCCACGCCGCGGCGACTCGATTCGGCGTCCCGAAGGTCTTCACGAACGTCGACGAGATGCTGGGCAGCGGCGACGTCGATGCAGTCACGATCGCGTCACCGATCGGCCTGCACTTCGAGCACTGCCGCCTCGCGCTTGAAGCCGGGCTTCACGTGCACGTGAACAAGACGCTGTCGACGACAGTTGCCGAGGCAGAAGAGCTGATCGCGCTCTCGCGCGATCGCGAGCTTCGGCTGGTCGCCTCGCCCGGAGAGGTCCTGCGGCCGCAGGTGAGCCGCACGCGCGAGCTCGTCGTCTCCGGCGCGATCGGAGACGTCGCCTGGGCGATCTGTGGCGGAGCGTTCGAGGCGTACCACGAGAGCGAAGAGCCCGAGCGCCTACAGGCTCCGGGCGGTCTTCCGATCAATCCGGCGTGGTATTTCCGCAAGCCCGGCGGCGGACCGATGTACGACATCACCGTGTATTCGCTCCATCAGCTGACGAGCGTGCTCGGGCCCGCGCGACGGGTGACCGCACTCTCGGGGATCCGCGTGCCCTACCGTGAGTTCCAGGGCGAGCGGATCACCACGGAGGTCGACGACAATACGATCCTCCTGCTCGACTTCGGTGACGGAGTGTTCGCCGTCGCCTTCGGAACCGCGTCGGGCGCCGTCTCCGAGCAGTTCGGCGCCTGCGTCTATTTCGGGTCGCGTGGCACGATCGACGGCGTGCTTCTCAACGGCGAGCCCTTCGACTTCCCCGGCCGTGAGGCGACGCTCCATGGCCCGATCACGGACTGGGACGCGCAGATGTGCGTGCTCGAGCACGTTGTCGGCGCCCACCGGCAGATCCCGGAGGCGCACGTCTTCGAGGACATCATGCAGCTCGTGCGCTGGGTGCTCGACGGAGTCCCGAGCGCTGTCACCGCCGAGCACGCGAGGCATGTCGTCGACATCATCGAGAGCGGCTACCGGTCCGCCGCGACCTCGTCGACGGAGAGCCTCTCCACCACCTTCGACCTCGCCGACGTCGCCTTTCCGCTCGCGACGCCGATGAGTGCACGGGCGTACTCGCCTTCTCCGCGGCCGAACTACACGGTGCCGACCGCGATTTCACGTGCCGGCGTCACCCGGCATCTCTGGGGCGACGAGGAGTCCGGTGTTGTCGCCGATCTCATCTACGCGTCGACCGAAGCGATCCACGCGCTCGTCTTCATCCTCCCGCCCGGCGGTGCGTTCCGTCACTCGCAGGAGTTCCGGACCGTGTTCGCGGCGGACGAAATGCTGCACGTGCTCTCGGGGACGATGGTGCTAGCCAACCCCGAGACCGGCGACGTCGAGCGTGTTCCCCAGGGAGGAAGCGTGTTTTTCGGGCCGGATACCTGGCATCACGCGTTCGCGCACGGCGACGAGCCGCTGCACGTGCTCGAATTTCTCGCCCCTCCTCCTGCCTCGGGATCGACCGGCGCCTACGCCCGCAGCCGCCCCTATCTCGAGCACTCCCGGTACGAGCGAGAGGACGGCGGCGTCGCACAGAGCACGCTGCGCTTGCTTCGAGACGACGATGTTGTCGTGGCACCGCGACCTGGGCGTCCGGTCGGGAACGCTCGTGGAGACGCCGAGGCTCACGGTCCAGAACATCGAGATCAGTCCTGGTGAGGCGTCCGCGTGGCATTCCCACGCCGGCGACGAAGTGCTGTACATCCTCGACGGGACACTCTGGGTCCGCGCACGTCACGAGGACACGACGTACGTGTTCGAGCTCGATCGAGACGACGCCTGCCTGCTTCCGTCCGGTAGCGAGCACGAGTACCGGAACTACGGCGCTGTGACCGCAAGAGCGCTCGTGGGGGTCGCTCCCGGCCCGGCCGCGTGACCGTCGTCGGCATCGACGTCGGCGGCTCGAAGATCCTCGCCGCAACCGTCGACGTGACGTCTGGGGCGGTCCTGCGCGAGCTCCGCACGCCGACCCCGGCGAGCGCGGGCGGCCAAGCGGTCCTCGAGGCATGCGTCGAGCTAGCGCGCGAGCTCGCCCCGGATGGGCCGGACGCCGTCGGGATCGGGCTGTGCGAGTTCGTCGACCTCTCCGGTGCCCCGACCAGCGCCTTCACCGTCGAGTGGCGCGGGCTCGACGTGGCCGGGGCTTTCGGGGAAGGCGCGCACGTGCGCATCGAGTCCGACGTGCGTGCGGCGGCACGTGCCGAGGCGCGATTCGGCGACGCCGCTCGCTTCGAGTCCTTCGTGTACGTCGTCGTCGGCACCGGGGTCAGTTACTGCCTCGTCCTCTACGGCCAGCCGTACGAAGGCGCCCGCGGCAACGCGATCGTGGTCGGTGCGCCACCGGTCGAGCGAACGTCGGGCGGGCTGGCGCTCGCCGAACGAGCCGGGGTCGAGCGGGCAGAGCTCGTGCTGGGCGATCCCGCCCACACGTCGTTCGTCGATGCGGCCGCTGACGAGCTCGGGCTCGCACTGGCCGCGCTCGTCAATGCGCTCGATCCGGAAGCGGTCGTGATCGGAGGCGGGCTCGGTCTCGTCGACCGGTATCGGGAACGTGTCGCCGCCGCGGCCCGTGCGGCGATCGAGCACGAAGCGACGCGTGAGCTGCCGATCGTCGCCGCGACGCTCGGTCCGCGTAGCGGCGTCGTCGGTGCGGCGCTCGTCAGCCGTTCGCTGAACGTTATCGTCGGCTCCGGTGACCGAGCTCCAGGATCTCGGCGAAGGCGTGTGGGTGTCGCAGACGCCCCTCTGGCAGACGAACGCGCTATTCGCGCGCTCGGGCTCGGACGCGCTGCTCTGTGACCCGTGCTACACGCCCGACGAGATCGAGCGCCTCGTGAAGCTCGCCCGGGAGGTCGGCGGGCCGATCCACCTGCTCCTCACGCACGGCGACTTCGACCACGTGTGCGGAATCGGCTACGTCCCGGAGGCGGTCGTCGTCGCGGGCACGGCCACACGCAGAGCGGATCAGCGAGCGGGACCGCGGCCGACCAGCTCGCGGCCGCAGGGGTCGAGTGGGGCGTGACGTGGCCGACCCGGCTCCGGGTCGACCGAGTTGTCGAGCCCGGGCGTTTCGAGTGCGGCGCCTTCCACGTGGAGGCGATCGAGGCGACAGGGCACACGGCCGACGGCCTTGCGTACGTCCTCGTCGACCAGGGCGTGCTTCTCCCGGGCGACTACCTCTCGGACATGACCTATCCGTTCATCATCGGAGGACTCGAGCCCATGATCGCGACGTCGCTGCGCCTGCTCGACGCACTCGAGCGCCATGACCTGCGCTGGGTCGTCCCCGGGCATGGTCGAGCGCTGACCCCGGAGGAGGCCGCTGCGGCCGGCGAGGCCGACCTCGCCTACCTCGAGGCACTTGCACGAGCAGTGGCGGAGGCGAAGGCGGACGCGCTGAGCGCGGGCGAGGCGCTGCTGCACGTGTTCGAGGTCGAGCCGCCGCGTGAGACGACGCCGGACTTCGAGGTCTACGCGCTCCGGAGCGCAAACGCGCGCAGCGTGCTGGCGAATGCCTGAGCACGCCGGGATCGTCACCGGCGCGAGCCAGGGCATCGGGCTCGCCATCGCCCGCGCACTCGCGGCCGACGGGATGGGACTCTGTCTCGTCGCCGCACCGCAGGATGAGCAGCGACTCGGCGAAGTGGCCGAGGAGCTCGACGCCGTCCCGCTCGCGGCCGACGTGGGCGACCCCGAGACGGCACGGAGAGCGGTCGAGCTGGCGCTGGAGCGGTACGGGCGCCTCGATCGTCTTGCCTCGAATGCCGGCATCGCCTACTTCGAGCGTGTGCTCGACACGTCGCTCGAGCACTTCGACCACACGATGTGGGTCAACGTCCGGGGCATGTACCTGATGACGATCGCTGCCGCCCGGCACATGGCCGCCCACGGCGGTGGTGCGATCGTGTGTACGGCCTCGACGGCCTCGATCGCCGGGGAGGAGCTACAGGCGATCTACAACGCGTCCAAGGGCGCCGTCTCCCAGCTCGCCCGCTCGCTCGCGGTCGACCTGGCGCCCCACGGCATCCGCGTGAACGCGGTCGCGCCCGGGTGGACGCGCACGCAGCCGGTGGAGGACATCGTTCGCGACTCCGCCGTCTGGTCGAAGCACCGGTCGAGGATCCCTCTCGATCGCCCAGCCGAGCCGCACGAGATCGCCGCAGTCGTGCGCTTCCTGCTCTCCGACGAGGCCTCGTACGTCACCGGTTCGCTGGTCATGGCGGACGGTGGCCTCACGGCCGGCTACCGCTACAGCGACTGGGAGGCGGTGCCGGTTCCCGAGGATCCTCGCCCGGTGCAACCGCACGAGGCAAGCTCATGAGCGGCCGGGTCGAGGGCAAGGTGGCGCTCGTCACGGGCGCGGGCACCGGCATCGGTCGCGCGGTGTGCGTTCGGCTCGCCGAGGAGGGGGCCGACGTCGTCGTCACGTCGCAGACGCCCGCCCACGTCGACGAGACCTGCCGCCTCGCGGCCGAGGCGTCGGGGCGAGACCCGCTTGGAATCCAACTCGACGTGGGTGACAGCGACGCCGTCGACGCGGTGGTACGTCAGGTCGTGGATCGATTCGGCCGAATCGACGTCCTCTCGAACAACGCAGGCATCGAGCTCGTGCACGGCCCTTCCCTCGTGGAGACGACCGACGAGGAGTGGGAGCGGGTGTTCCGCGTGAACGTTGCCGGCACGTTCTACGCGTGCCGCGCGGCCATTCCGCACATGCCCGACGGCTCATCGATCGTGAACATGGCCTCGATCAACTCGTTCGTCGCCTGGGAGAACGATGCGCCGTACACGGCGACGAAGGGTGCCGTGCTGCAGCTCACGCGCGCTCTCGCGCTCGAGCTCGCGCCGCGAAACGTGCGTGTCAACGCGGTCTGCCCCGGAGTGATCGACACGCCTCTGACGGACGCTTTCCTGGAGCGCGCGGAGGACCCGGAGGCGCTCCGCGCGGAGTACGCCGCCGTCTCGCCGCTCAACCGCATGGGGACTGCCCGCGAAGTCGCGAACTGCGTGCTCTTTCTCGCCTCGGACGAGGCCTCGTTCGTGACGGGCTCGGCGCTCCTGGTGGACGGCGCGACGACCGCGCGCTAGCGGCTTCCGACAGCGTCCACGACGGCCGCGATGTGCTCCGGCGTCGTGCCACAGCAGCCGCCGACGATCTGTGCGCCCTCGACGGCGCGCCAGCGCGCCGCGTCCGCGGCGTAGTCGGCCGGTGTCACGCCGTCGTCGAACGACCAGCCGGGGTCTCGATACGTCCCGAGGTTCGGATAGACGCCGAGCGGGAGACTCGTGGAGCTGCGGAGGAGCGGCAGCATTCCGTCGATCAGCTCCCGCGGCAGGCAGTTGACGAGCAGAGCGGAGACGCCAAGCTCCTCGAGCGCCGCAGCAGCCCGAACCGCGAGACTGGCGCCTGCCTCCTGCAGCGTGCCTGCGTGCGGCGGAATGCCTTGATGGCGCAAATCGGGCGGGCCGTTCACGGTCCAGCGGAATCGCAACCCAGAGAGGCAGCCCGGTCTCGAGCAGGAGTCTCGAAGACCGGAAAACGTAGGTCGGGCGGGATCCGCTCCACGGTCTCCGCGAGGATCATGTCCGGTCCTGCCTCGGAGATCGCCCCCGCCAGCTCCGCCGTGAAGGCCGGCTCGAGCGGCTCGGGCCAGACGCTGAAGGCGACGGCGGTCTCTGGGACGATCGAGCTCGGCCGCCGCCTCACGCGCGATCTCGACGGCCAGGCGCGCAGTCTTCGCGGAGCTCGGCAGGCCTCACGCCGTCGATTCGCCAGGTGTGAGTCGTGATGACGTCGGCACCCGCTCGACGTACCGTCGGTGGACCTCCTTGGCGAGCTCGGGCGCTTCGAGCAACGCGACAGTGCCCCAGAGCTCTCCGACGTTGCGGTCCTGCGGGAAGCCCACCCGCTGCAGCTCCGAGCCGACGCCACCGTCCAAGACGACGACTGCTCCGCGATCCCAGAGCGACTCCAGCCTGCGGTAGGACGCGCTCTTCACGGAACGACCATTGTCTTCAAGCCGCGGAGCGCCTGGACGTCCGCGAATGCCTCCTCGAGCCCGTCGAGCCCGCAGCGGCCGGTGACGAGCCGCTCGAGCGGCGCACTGCCGGAGTAGAGCGCATCGAGCGCAGCCGCGTAGCGTTCCCGCCGCTGGTTCGGCGGAGCACCGATCCACTCGCTGCCGACGACCGCGATCTCCTCGTAATGCAGCCGGTCGAGATCGAGCTCCGCCCGCGGCGCGTCGCCGAAGCCCGCGAAGAGGACGACGCGCCCTCCCGGAGACGTGAGCTCGACGCACCGTTCGACGAGCGCGCCGACTCCGATCGACAGGATCACCGCGTCCGCCTTCCCCCAGACATCCGCGAGATCGGACACCGCCGCTTGGGCGCCGAGCTCGACGCCGAGGCCCCTGCGCTCGTCGTGTGGCTCGACGAGCTCGACTTCCGCGCCCTCCAGCGCGCCCGCGAGCACCAGCTGCAGCCCCATCTGGCCACCGCCGACCACCACGAGGCGCTGTCCAGGCTCGACGCGCGCCTGGTCGATCACCGCGTGCAGGCAGTCCGCAAACGGCTCCACGAAGATCGCGCGCTCCAGCGGCAGATCCTCCGGTAGCCGCAGAGGCCCGTGCGACCACGGGCCCGGCTCGACCGGCAGCACCGCGCGCTCTGCGTACCCGGCGTACGTGTCGCCGTAGACGCGCTCGCCGATCTCCCAGCCCTCGACGCCCTCGGCGAGCGCTTCCACGTGGCCGACCCACTCGTGCCCGGGGTTCAGTGGGTAGCCGTCGGTCGTGCCGAGCAGGTACTTGCGTACGTCCGTGGGGCAGACGCCACAGGCCTCGACGCGAACCAGCAGCTCGCCGGCAGCAGGAACCGGGTCGGGGAGCTCTTCCACGCGCAGGTCGCCGATGCCGTGGAGCCGCGCCGCGCGCATCAGCGTTCATCCTCGGAGAGGCGGTGCATCAGGTCGGCCGTCGCCGGATAGAGCTCGCGATAGACCGAGTAGAGGCGCGTCGAAGCGTGAGCTTCGCGCGGCGTCGGGCGTGAGCTCTCGTACAACAGGGAAGCGACACGTCGGTACCCATCGCCCGGAGAGCGAGCACCGCCGGGCCGACCGCCTTGTCCGCATGTGCGACCACGTCCAGAGGCGCTGCGACTGCGTCGCAGGTCGCGCCGAGCCAGGTCTCGTCCTGGGTTCCGCCCCCACTCGCTCGCCAGCGCGACGGCTCCAGCCCGATCTCCTTCAGCCGCTCGACGTGGTCGCGCGCGGAGAGCGCGATCCCGTCGACGAGCGCGCGGTAGAGGTCCGCGCGGCGTGTCTCCAAGGACAGCCCGGCGACGACGCCGCTCGCTTGCGGATCCCACAAGGGCGTTCGCTCGCCGGCGAAGTACGGAAGCACGAGCACGCCCGCGGCACCCGGCTCCAGAGACTCGAAGCCGTCGACGGGGCCGAACTCCCGTCGAAACCAGTCCAGCGCCAGCCCCGCCGTCGCGGTCCAGCCTCCGAGGAAGAGCCCTTCGCCGAGATAGGGTGACAGCTCCAGGCCCGGGCACTCGACCGGCTCGCCGACCGCTCGTCCGATGACGAGGGTCGAGCCGAGTAGGACGCATGCATCGCCGGGCTCGCGGACGCCCGCCGCCGCGATGTCGGCATACGCGTCGTACGTCCCGGCGGCCACGGGCGTCCCCGCGGCCAAGCCGAGCGCGCGGGCGGCGTCCGCCTGGAGGCTCCCGGCCTGGGCCAGCGGCTCGACTGGCTCCGGTAATGGGAGCGGCGGCTCCTCCGTCGCGTGCTCGTAGTCCGCGCGGGTGATGGAGTCCTGGACCGCGCTTCCCGTCAGGCCGGCGACGAGGAACCCGGTGAAGTCCAGGGCCCAGGCAGCTCGTCGCCAGAGGGACGGCTCGTGCTCGCGCCACCAGAGGAGCTTCGGCAGTGCGTGGTCTGGTGTCGTCCCGAGCCGCTCGCGCTCCGCGTCGGCGCGGCCGTCGAGCGAGAAGAGGAGCGCCGGGCGTGAGCGGCTCGAGCGACGTGTCGACGAGTATCGGGGCAGGGCCGAGCGCACACACTGCGACCATCTCCACGTCTAGACCCCGAACGGCCTCGCCGCCTGCGTCGAGGACGGCGTCGAACCAGACGGATGGATCGAGCTCGGCCCGGCCGCGGGCGAGCCGCGGCCGCAGCGCACGCCGGCTGGCGGCGAGCAAGCGACCGCCCTCGTCGAGGACCGCCGCTCGGACGCCGCTCAGACCGACATCGATACCCAGCGCAGCGCGCGGTATAACGCGCCTCCATGCTCGCAGCGACGTTCTACGGTCCTCGGGACTTCCGGCTCGAGGAGCTCCCGGACCCCGTGCCCGGCCCCGGCGAGGCCGTCGTGCGGGTGCGCGCAGCCGGCATCTGCGGAGGCGACCTGCACGAGTACCGAGCCGGTGCGCAGCTCTATCCGACGCCGTATCCGCGCCCGGCTCAAGGTCACGAGCTTGCCGGCACCGTTGTTGCAGTGGGCGCCGGAGTCGAGCGAGTGGCGTCCGGCGACCGCGTCGGCGTCCAGCCGATGATCTCGTGTGGAGCGTGCGAGCGATGCAGGGCTGGTCACCACGCGCTCTGCGGCTCGCTCGAGCACATCGGAGTCGCGAGGTCGGGAGGGTTCGCCGAGCTCTGCCTGGCGCCGGCCGAGAATCTCTACCTGCTCCCACCGGAGGTGAGCGACGACGAGGGCGCGCTGCTCGACTGCACAGCTGTAGCCGTGCATGCGCTCGCGCGTGTGCCGGTCGCCGCAGGTGCGCGCGTCACCGTGCTGGGCGCCGGCGCCATCGGACTTGCGGTCGGCCGGCTGGCGAAGCTCGCGGGAGGGCACGTGACCATGGTCGCGACGCGACGTGCGCCACTCGAGGTCGCGCGGGCTTTCGGCGTCGACCACGTCGTGGATCTCGGCGCGGGCGAGGAGCCGCCGACCGGAGCGGACGTCGTCTTCGAGACCGCGGGCGGGCCGACCTTGCTTGACCGGTCGCTTGCCGCAGCCGGGCCGGGTGCGACGATCGGCCTCGTCGGCGAGGCTTTCGAACCGCAGGTTCTCGACGTTGCGACTGCACTGCCGCGCGAGCTCACCGTGGCGTTCGTCTGGAGCCACGACGGCCGGAGCGAGTACGAGCGCGCCCTGGAGCTGGCGTCGAGTGGTGAGGTCCGGCTCGCCGCGACGGTGACCCATCACTTCCCGCTCACGGAAATCGAGGAGGCCTTCGCGACGGCCTCCGATCGGGGCGGCACCGGCACGATCAAGGTCGTCGTCACGCCGTGAAGTCCAGCAGCACCTTGCCGACCTTGCCACTCGCCTCGAGCCGGTCGAACGCGGCTCTCACATCGGCAGCCGGATAGACGGAGTCGACGATCGGGCGCAGGCGACCGGACGCGAGCCCGGGGACGACCTCGCGTTCGAAAGCCCGCACGGCTGCCGCCTTTTCCTCGAGCGGGCGCGAGCGAAGGACGGTGCCACCGATCGTGGCACGCTTTTGCATCAGCGTGAGCAAACGGAGCTGCAATCTCGTTCCCGCCCGCCACCGAGACGATGACGATGCGTCCCCGGCGCGCGAGCGCCTCGAGGTTGGCGGGGAAGTGCACCCCGCCCACGAGCTCGAGGATGACGTCGGCGCTCACGGCTGTCTGTCCTCCGCGAAAGTCGTCGTCCGGGACGATCTCCGCGCCCAGCGCAGCGACGGCCTCCCCCACCTGCGGCGAGCGGACGGTGGCCACGACGCGTGCGCCGGCCAGAACGCCGAGCTGAACCGCGGCCGTGCCGACGCCGCCGCCCGCACCGTGGACGAGCAGCGTCTCGCCGGGGCGCAGGCCCGCTTGCGTGAACGCCGCGTCGTGCGCGGTGATGAACACCTCGGGCACCGCTGCCGCTCCTCGCTCGTCGAGGGCGTCGGGCACACGCGTCGCGCAGCGCTCGTGTACGACCACCCGGTCGGCGAGCCCGCCACCGCCGACGAGTCCGAACACGCGGTCGCCGGGGCGCCAGGACGAGACTCTGTCCCCGCAGCTCTCCACCGTTCCGGCGACCTCGAGACCGGGAACATCCGGCGGGCTGCCCGGCGGAGCAGGGTAGTTGCCGGCGCGTTGTACGAGGTCTGCAGGATTGAGACCCGCGAACGTCAACGCGGACAACCACGTCCTCCGGACCCGGCTCAGGGGCGGGGCGCTCTTCGACGGAAACGACTTCGTTGCCGCCCGCACCGGTGAAGACGACGGCTCTCACGCAGTGAGGCTCCGGAGCAGCTCGAGGGCGGGAGCGAGGCGCTCCCGCTGGTCGTCCACGTCGGCGTAGTTGTCCAAGCCTTCGACGGAGAGGTGGAAGTCGCGGTCGCCGACGCCCTCCCGCAGCAACGTCGTGAGAAGCGGGAGATCGGCGACACCTTCGCCCGGGTAGCGGTAGCGGACGGCGAAGCCGCGGCGGTGGTATCCGTCGTCAGTCGGGATCGACTCGAACACGTAGTCCTTCACATGGCCCGCACGCGCGAGCGGAGCGAGCGCGCGTACGACCGGCGCGGGGTCGTCGAGTGCGGCGATCGGGTTGATGAGGTCGAGGAAGACGCCCGTCGAGCCGCCGGCCTCTGTTACGAGCGAGCGGTACTCGTCGACGGTGAAATCGGAGTGGTTCTCGAGCAGCAACGCGATGCCGGCAGCGTCGGACAGCGGGGAGGGCGCCGCGCAGCACCGAGACGACGTAGCGGCGCTCCGCCTCGATCAGCTCGGGCCGCCCCAGTAACTCGGCGCGGTAGAAACCCGATACGACGCGCAGGATCGGGCTCTCGAGAGCAACGGCCCGCTCGAGCCAGGCGTGCACCCGGCCGATGCCAATGTCGGGCGAGTCTCCGTTTCTGCCCTCGCCGAGGAAGTCTCCCGACGCCAGGAGACGTAGGCCGAGCTCGGCCGCGCGCGCGGCGAGCCCGCGTAGCTCTGCGACCTCGCGGTTGCGCACGTGGTGGAGATTGACTTGCACGAAGTCGGACCCGAGCCCCGCTGCCTGCTCGAACACATCCTCGAGCGTCACCGCGGCGCGCTCGAGGCGGAGGTGCCAGCACAGCGTGTCGACCCCGAGGTGGATCATCGGCGCCGGGGCGTATCGCGCCGCGTAGAGTCGTGCCGATGGCGGCACCCGTGTTCCCGGGGCCGGCCGGGACGCTCGTCGGACGGCCGGTCGGACAGATCGGCATCGTCGTACGCGACTTGGAGAGCTCGTGCCGCCGCTACTCGGCGCTCTGGCAGTGTGGCCCGTGGAGGATCTATACCTACTCGCCGGCGATCCTCTCCCATCAGAGCTACCGCGGGGAGCCGTCGGGCTTCGCGATGCGCATCGCGCTCAACCCGACGACACCGCAGGTCGAGCTGCTCCAGCCGCTCGAGGGGCCGAGCGTCTACGACGACTGGCTCGATCGTCGGGGCGAAGGCCTGCACCACCTCGCCGCCTACGTCGAGGACGCCGACGAGGCGATCGCCTCCCTGGCCGCGGTCGGCTACTCGGTCATACAGGAAGGGCGAGGCTTCGGCGTCGGTGGAGACGGCGCGTTCGTGTACTTCGACACCGAGCACGATCTGGGCTACCTCCTCGAAGTCGTGCAGCCGCCAAAGACGCGCCGCGAGCCCGAACTCGTCATCCCGTAGCCCGATACAGTCGCGCATGCTACATGGGCGTCGAGCCACGTTCCCGGGACGTATCCGCGGATCCTGACGATCTAGCGCGGCTCTACGTCGCGATGCTTCGGATCAGGCTCTTCGAGGATGCGGTTCTGCGCCTTTTCCTCGCCAACGAGGTCGAGGGAACGACACACCTCTGTCAGGGACAGGAGGCGGTCGCGGTTGGAGTCTGCGCCGCCCTCGAGCCCGGCGATACCGTCGCCGCTACGTACCGCGGACACGGTGCGGCGCTCGCGCTCGGAGTCGACGCGACTGCGCTGATGGCGGAGCTGCTGGGCCGCGAGACCGGGACGAACGGCGGGCGAGGCGGATCGATGAACGTCACCGACCTCGAGCGCGGCTTGATCGGTTGCTTCGGCATCGTCGGCGGCTCCATCGCCGCCGCGACGGGAGCGGCGCTTGCCGCCCAACTCACGCGGGACGGGTCCGTAGCGGTCGCGTTTTTCGGGGACGGTGCCGTCAACCAGGCGTACTTTCACGAGTGCTTGAACTTCGCCGCCGTGCGACGCCTTCCCGTCGTCTATGTCTGCGAGAACAACCTCTACGGCGAATGGACACCGATGGCTTCGGTCACGGCAGGCGCCGACATCGCAGCTCGGGGAGCTGCATACGCCCTTCCAGCGCAAGCCGTCGACGGCAACGACGTGCTCGCGGTGCGCGAAGCTGCCTCGGCGGCACTCGCCCGCGCGCGGAATGGCGAGGGGCCCACGCTGCTCGAATTCCTCACCTATCGGCACAAAGGGCACTCGAAGGTCGACCCCGGCGCGTATCGGCCGCCGGAGGAGGTCGAGGAGTGGCTCGGGCGCGATCCCCTGCTTCGCCTCGCCGCGCAGCTGGGCGACGACGCGGTCGAGCAGGCGCACGAGGACGCCGAAGGCGAGCTCGAGCGCCTCCTCGACGCGGCCCGCGGAGCGGCATTCCCCACCCCCGACGCATCGGCCACGGCGACGAAGGGGGCGGCGGCGTGAGAGAGGTCACGTTCCGAGAGGCAGTGCGCGACGGGCTCGCCGAGGAGCTCGAACGGGACGAGCGCGTCGTGCTGCTCGGCGAGGACATCTCGCTCGGTGGCGTCTTCAACGCGACACCCGATCTGCAGTCCCGCTTTGGCCCTGACCGCGTCATCGATACACCTATCTCCGAGCTCGCCTTCACGGGCGCGGCATTCGGCGCGGCGGTCAAGGGCCTGCGCCCGGTGGTCGAGATCATGTTCGGCGACTTCCTCGGGCTCGTGGTCGACACGCTCGTGAACCAGGCGTCGAAGTACTGGTACCTGACGAACGAGCAGGCGAGTGTCCCACTCGTGGTGCGGAGCGCCGTCGGAGCGGGTGCACGCCTGGGCGCATGTCATTCGCAGATCCCGACATCGTTGTTCATGGGTGAGCCGGGCCTTACGCTCGTGGCGCCTTCGACACCCGCGGACGCCAAGGGACTGCTCAAATCGGCGATCCGTTACGACAACCCGGTCGTCGTCTTCGAGCACAAGCTCCTTTACGGGCGCAAGGGCGATGTGCCGGACGGCGACGATGCTCTCGTCCCGCTCGGCCGCGCGACGGTCCGGCGATCGGGCACGGACGTGACTGTCGTCGCGGCCATGCGCACGGTAGAGGTCGCGATCGAGGCGGCCGAGACGCTCGCCGAGGAGAGCATCGCCGCCGAGGTCATCGACCTGCGCACGCTTCGTCCGCTCGACGCGACGACGGTCGTCGAGTCCGTCGCCCGCACCGGCCGGCTCGTGGTCGTCGAGGAGGGGCCACCGTCCGGCGGGTACGCCGCCGACGTGATCGCCGCGGCAGTCGAGCTCGGCGGACCCGTCGCTGCACGGCGCGTGACGATGCCCGACCTGCCGATCCCGTTTGCCTCCACGCTCGAGGACGCCGCGCTCCCGTCGGCCGGCGCCGTGGCGGCTGCGGTTAGAGCGCTGTCCTGAAGTCCCCTGCTGGACACCGGTTCGGCAGCTTGGTACGTTCGCGCAAGTGACGCGACCCATCTGCTGTTCGCGGGGCGCGCGCCATGCGCAGGCGCTCAGGTGACCGTGCGGTTCGCCGCTCGACGAAGGAGGAGGGCCTAGATGGCCGACACCATTCCCGGGAGTGACGTACGCCTTACGACACGGGTCGCGCTCGAACATGCCCGCTTAAGCCGGCTGACGCTCCTGCGCCGCGGGGGCGCGGCTGCGCTCGGTCTCGGACTGATGCCAACCCTGCTCGCGGCGTGCGGCGGCGGCGACGAGGCTGCCGCGCCCGAAGCGAGCGGGACGATCGACTACCTGTCGTGGACCGGGTACGACATCCCGGACCCGATGAAAGCGTGGAAGACGGAAAACTCCGTCAACGTGAAGCCGACGTACATCGGTAACCACGACGACATCCAGGCCAAGATCAGCGCGGGCGGTGGCTCGTACGACCTGATCACCTACTACCAGGGCTACAAGGATCTCTACACCGAGCTCGACATCCTGAGCACGATCGACACCGGCAAGATCCCGAACACGGAGGGCCTCTTCTCGGTCTTCAAGGAGCCGGACGCGCGGAACCTGTGGATCGAGGAGGACGGCGACTGGACGGGCGTGCCGTGGACCTGGGGCTCGATCGGCATCACCTGGGACGACGCCAAGCTCCCCGGCGGCCTCTCGTCCTGGGACGACCTGTTCGACCCGAAGTTCAAAGGCAAGGTGGCCATGGTCAACGACCCGCTCGGCGCGTACACGCTGACGTCGCACATCCTCGGCAAGGATCCGGCGGCGCTTCCGAAGGCGGAGTACCAGGAGATCCGCGACTACCTCACCAGGATGGTCGCGCAGACGAAGACGGTCTCCCCGGGCTTCCCCGAGATGACGAAGGCGATCGTCGACGGAGAGGCAGTCGTCTGCTTCCAGGGCTGGGCGTACCAGAACTATCTCGCCGCGCAGGCCGGCAACACGACCGTGAAGACGAAGACGCCCACGGAGGGCGCCTTCTCGTTCTGCGACCTCTACGCGATCCCCTCGACGACGGACAACGCAGACACGGTGCACGCCTGGATCAACCAGTCGCTCGATCCGATCCTCAACGCACGCGCCGCCGAGTACCTCGTTGCGGCCGTCACCGTCGAGGCTTCGGTCGACGAGATCAACGCCGACACGAAAGCGCTCTACCCGTACGACGACCTCGAGCTCGGAGACTCGACCGGCGAGCGCGTGCAGAGTCTGGTCGAAGGCCGCTCCGTTCTACGGCAACCCGCCGATCGAGTCGGACGAGTTCGTCACGTTCCCCGAGATGCAAGAGGCGTGGGAGGAGATCAAGCAGAGCGCCTAAGGGCAACCTCGTGACCTCCATCGCCGAAGCTTCGCGCGAGACGCGCCGGGTTCGTTTCGGGCCCGGCGCCCTCACGTTGCCCGCCGCGCTCGGGCTGCTCCTTTTCTTCGCTGCCCCTCTGGGCACCTTTTTCGTCTACAGCTTCCTCACCAATTCGCTGTACGAGGTGTCACGGCCGCTGACGCTGGAGGGCTATTCGGACGCCTTGTCGAGCCAGGTGAACCGGACGCTCGGCCTGAACTCGCTCATCGTCGGCCTGTGCTCCGGGGCGGCGACGGTGGTCATCGGCCTGCCGATCGCCTACTGGCTGCGCTTCGCGGCGGGCCGTTGGCAGGTGCTCGTCCTCTTCCTGATCACGGCGACCCTCTTCGCGAGCTACCTCGTACGCATATTCGCGTGGCAGTCGATCCTCGGAGGAAACGGCCTCCTCAACTCCGGTCTTCGCCGACTCGGGGTGATCGACGAGCCACTCGGCTTCCTCCTCTACAACAAGTTCTCCGTCACGGTGGCGCTCGTGCACATCTTCCTGCCGTACGTGGTACTCGTGCTCTACGCCGGCTTTCGCCCGGTCTCGCCGGCGCTCGTCGAAGCGGCGCAGGATCTCGGCGCGAACGCGTTCACGCGCTGGCGGCGGGTGATCCTGCCACTCGTGGCCGCCCCCGCTGTGACTGCCTTCATGCTCGTCTTCGTCCTCTCCGCCGCGGACTACGTCACACCCCAGTTCGTCGGCGGTACCGACGGTGCTCTGCTCGGCGTGCGCATCCAGGCGGCGCTCACCGGGGTCGGGAACTGGCCCCTCGGTGCCGCGCTCTCGTTCCTCATGCTCGCGGCCTTCCTCCTCTGCTACCTGCTCACGGCGCTCGCGCTCCGACTCCTCCGCCTCGACCGCATCCGCTTCGTGTCATGAGCGAGACCCAGCGCAGCCCGATCACGCTGGGAGTCACGCTCGCTCGCCCTGGTCTTCCTCTACCTGCCCCTCGTGATGGTCGTCCTCTTCTCGTTTCACGCGACCGGAGCGGTGTCGTTCCCGTTCACCGGCTTCTCGCTTCGTTGGTACCGGGAGACGCTCGGCGACGAGATCTTTCGCGACACCCTGTGGAACTCGACCGTCGTTGCCATCACCGTCTCCGTCGTCACGCTCGTGATCGGGACGATGGCGGCCTACGGGCTGACGCGCTGCGCACCGCGGCTGCGGGTGCCGCTCGCGCTTCTCTTCTTCCTGCCGATCACGCTGCCGGGCCTGTTCGTCGGGATCGCCCTGCTCGTCTACTTCGCCCGGATCGACATCCAGCTCTCGCTGACGACGGTCATCATCGGACACTTCGTCTACGTCTTCCCGTACTTCCTCCTCATCGCGAAGGCCGCGCTCGATCGGCTCGACCCTGCACTCGAGGAGGCGGCAGCCGACCTCGGCGCCTCGCCGTGGAGGATCTTCCGGAAGGTGACCCTTCCCTTGATCTGGCCCGTGCTGGCCGGCGCGACAGCTCTTGCCTTCGCCCTGTCGTTCGACGAGTTCATCATCACCTTCTTCATCATCGGCCCGGACTCGACTCTGCCGATGTTCATGTACTCGAGGCTGCACCGCACGGTCGACCCGTCGATCAACGTGGTTTCCACGCTTCTGCTGGCGATCACGCTCGTGTTCTGGGTGATCGCCTTTGCGTTCGCGGTGCGGGCCGCTGGTCGCACTCGCGCGGCGGACACGCTCCTCGGAGAGGCCGCCGCATGAGCGACGAGAGCCGTCTCGAGCTCGAGGGGATCACGCACCGCTACGGCTCGGTGACGGCGCTCGAGGACGTCTCACTCACGATCTCCGACGGCGAGCTCGTCACGCTGCTCGGCCCGTCGGGCTGCGGAAAGACAACGCTGCTGCGGATCGTTGCAGGGTTCATCAGGCCGAGCGTGGGCCGACTGCTCCTGCAGGGGCGCGACGTCACCCGCATACCTCCCCATCGGCGTCCGGTGAACATGGTCTTTCAGCGCGCCGCCCTCTTCCCGCACCTCGACGTGTTCGAGAACGTCGCCTTCGGCCTCCGGATCAGCGGGACGCCCGACATCGAAGCGCGCGTGACCGAGGCACTCAGGCTCGTCCGTCTCGTCGGGCTCGAGCGGAGGCGGGCGCACGAGCTCTCCGGCGGCCAGCTGCAGCGCGTCGCGCTCGCGCGTGCGCTCGTCAACCGGCCGCGCGTGCTGCTGCTCGACGAGCCGCTCGCAGCGCTCGACCTGCGCATCCGGCTCGAGATGGAGGCCGAGCTGCGCCGCGTGCATCGGGAGACGGGGGCGACGTTCGTCTACGTGACGCACGACCAGGGCGAGGCGCTGGCGCTCTCCGACCGGGTCGTCGTGTTCGATCAAGGACGCGTCGAGCAGGTGGGGACTCCCGACGAGATCTATCGTCGCCCTGCCACCCCCTTCGCGGCCCGCTTCGTCGGCGACGCCAACGTCTTGCCCGTTGATGTCGTCGAGCGGAACGGCAACCGCGCGACCGTCGACCTGGTCGGAATTCGCCTCGTCGCCCCGTGCGACGGCGCGCTGTCAGCCGGTCCCGGATGGCTCGTGGTGCGCCCCGAGGTCATCCGCCTCGGACCAGTCGCCGGGGACGGAATGCGGGGCGTCGTGCGCGACGTCGCCTTCCGGGGCTCCGGGTTCGCCTGCCAGCTCGACGTCGAGGGCCTTCCCGAGCCGGTGAAAGCGGAGCTCTCGGCCGAGTCGGGTGCGCCCCCTGAGCTCGGCAGCGCCGTTGGCATCGCCTGGGACAGCGAGGCCGTCTGCCTGCTTGCGCGGCAGCAGGATTGAGAGGGGCGCGTGCTCGTCTACGTCGAGTACATCAGCCGGCGGCCCGGGGTCTCGATCGAGGCCTTTCACTTCGCCGCCGGGCGAGGACAGGGTGGCTGGGGGGACGAGTACGCCGACGACCTCCTGCTCCTCAACCTCGGCCGAACCTTCCGCCTGGGACCCGAGCCGGAGTACGTCGCCGTCTGGTACGTGGCCGGCGCCGGGCTGGAGCGGGTCGGTGAGTGGGAGCGCATCTTCGCTTCCGGCGAGGCCGACCATTTCGAGGAGACGTTCCGCCTTGCTGCAAGGATCGACACGGCGGGCTGCTACGAGCCCTTGCTGGAGCCCGTGCGGGGGCGCGACGGCCTCTACTACGGCGAGTACCTCGAGTTCGCTGCTGGCATGACCCGGGAAGACGTTGCGGCGTTCTTCACAGAGCGCCGAGACCGGCACGACGGGCTGACGCTCAACCTGCTCTGCGACCGCATCGGCGCTCTCGGGCCCGACCCGCGCTGCCTGGCCGTCTGGACGGTGCCCGGCTGGGGCGCCCTCGAGGACGTCGTACGCGAGCTCGACGGAGTGGACAGGCCGGTGCGCCTCGTGCACGGCGCGCTGTACCGGGATCTCGGCGCCGAGACACTGTGACCGCGCCCGTCGGTGTCGGCATCATCGGCGCGGGCAACGTGCTGCCCGCATACCTCCAGGTGCTCGACCGGCTCGTCCCACGCGGGCTCGCTCGCGAGGGGCCGATCTGCGCACGACAGCGCGAGATCTGGCCGGAGCTCATACGACGCCGTCCGGATGCGGAGCTCGTCGAGGACGCGCGCCAGGTCGTGGAAGCCGACGTCGACGTCGTCGTCGTCATCACGCCGCCCGCATCTCATGCGGAGCTCGCTCGCCTGGCGCTCGAGCACGGCAAGCATGTCGTCGTCGAGAAGCCGTTCGCAGAGACCCGCGCCGAGGGCGAGGCGCTTGCCCGCCTCGCGACCGAGCGCAGTCTGTACCTGCTGGCCGCGCCGTTCGTCCAGCTTTCGCCGACGCTTCGGGCCCTCTGGACGATCGTTCGCGACGGGGCCCTCGGCTACGTGCATTCGGCTCGTGGCCTGTACGGCAACGCAGGCTCGCACTGGACGACCTGGTACCACTCGGGAGGACCGGGCCCGCTCGCCGAAGCCGGCATCTACAACCTCAAGAGCCTGACGGCGCTCCTCGGCCCGGTCGTCGAGGTGTTCGCCGCCGACGCGCTCGCCGTGGCGACCCGGCACGCGGCGGGTGCGGAGATCACGAACCCGGACGCGGACGTGTCCCACGTCGTGCTCCGTCACGTCGACGGTGCGCTCTCTGGCGTCGTGTCGAGCCAGGCGATCCAGCGCTACCGGCGGCCTGCGCTCGAGCTCTACGGTACGGACGGAACTGCGAATCTGCTCGGCGACGACTGGGACCCACGCGGCTTCGAGGTCTGGCGCAACGAGTGCGGCTCCTGGGAGGAGCACGATGCAATCGAGCCCACGTGGCTCTGGGCCGACGGTCTACGCGAGGCGGTCGCGTGTGTGCGGGAGAATCGCCCGCCGCTCGCGAGCCTCGACCACGACCTCCACCTGCTCGACGTCGTAGCCGCGGCACGCGTCTCGGCCGCAGAGCGCGCGGCAGTCCGCGTCGACTCCTCGTTCGCGCCACTCGACCTGCGCCTCGAGCCGCCGTCGCGCGTCGAGCACCTGCACGACCACACCCGTCCCTCCGACGAGCAATAGGGCTCGACGTCATGAGCGGCAACGACTGGCGGCGGATCCTCGTGCTGGCCTCCGCCGTCGGCTTCTTCGAGGCGCTGTTGTTCTCCGTTCTCGCACCGCTCCTCCCGGACTTCGAGGAAGGGCTCGGGCTGTCGAAGGCGAGCGCCGGGCTGCTCACGTCGGCCTACGCAGCCGGCGCCTTCATCGGAGCCCTTCCGAGTATCTGGGCCGCGCGCCGGTTCGGGGTCAAGGCCACCGTCGTCGCCGGGCTGATTCTCCTCGCGGTCTCGAGCGCAGCCTTCACGGCTCCCGAGTCCGCCTGGCTCGTGTTCGCAGCCAGAGTCGGCCAGGGAGCCGGTAGCGCGTTCGCCTACACGGGCGCCTTGGCCTGGCTGGCCGCCGTCGCCCCACCCGCTAGACGGGGCGAGCTGATCGGCGTGACCTTTGCGGCCACCTTCTCGGGGGAGCTCGTCGGCCCGCTCCTCGGGGCAGTCGCCGCCTCGGCCGGACTGGCACTCGTGTTCTCCCTCGTCACGGCGCTCGCCGTCCTCGTCGCTGCGGTCGCGGCCGCGATCCCGGGGCCATCGCGTACCGAGCGTCTCCCCGCGCCTTCGCTGCGCGCACTCATGAGCAATCGAGTCGTCCCCTTGGCAGCGTGGCTGATCGCGTTGACGGCGCTCCTCCTGGGTGTCCTCGGCGTCCTGGCGCCGCTGAGGCTGGACGAGCTCGGCTGGGGTGCGGGGGCGATCGGGGCCGTCTTCGCAGTCGCAGCACTGCTTCAGGCTGCTGCCAACCCTCGCATCGGCCGGGTCGCCGACGCCAGGGGACACACATTGCTGCTGCGAGCGGGATTGATCGTGTCGGCTGCGGCGTCCGCGCTCCTCGTATTCGATGATCGAGCGCTTCTCTACGCCGCGATCGTGGTGGCGGCCGCGGTTGCGTACGCGACGCTCTGGACGCCCGCCTTGGCACTGCTGTCCCGGACCCTCGAGCGCCAAGGCTCCGACCAGGCGTTCGCCTTCGGTCTCATGAGCGCCGCGTGGCCGCCCGGGTTCGCGATCGGTGCCGCGGCCGGCGGCGCCCTCGCGGGCGCGACCCGAGATGCCTGGCCGTACCTACTCAGTGCCGTCTTGTGCCTGTGTCGGTGCGGCTGCTCGGCCTCGCGGCGCCTCATGTCCGAACGAGCGGATGGGAGACGCAATGAGCGAAGACATCCGATCGACGGGCATCTGGCAGGACGCTCTCGAGATGCCGGAAGCGCTTCAGACGACCCTCGACGACTCCGAGGGCTTCGCAGACGTCGCGCGTCTCTTGCGCCGGAACGGGACCCGGCGGATCGTTGCGAGTGGCAACGGCGCTTCCTACTACGTTGCTCAAGCGCTCTGGCTCGCGGCGCTCGAGGGCGAGAGGTGTCCGCTGGAGGTCGTGGCCGTTCCCGGCGGCCTGCTCGCGAAAGGGAGGTTCCGCTGGAGGGAGGGTGACGTGCTCCTCGCCATCTCCTCCTCCGGTGAGTTCCGCGACCTGATCGAGGCGATCGAGAGCCCCGGCTTCCCGCACCCCTTCGCCGCAGTGACTTCGAAACACCAGTCGACGATCGGGACGACAGCCGGAGCCCGCGCAATGGTCAAGATCCCGCGCCAGAGGGCTGTGACTCACACGCAGGCGTTTTGCGGCGCGGTGCTCACCTGCCTCTCCATTTGGGCCGACATCTCAGCTGACGACGTTCTTCGTCGGGCCGTGGCCGAGGCTCCGGGGGCATGCGAGCGGGCACTCCGTTCGAGCGAGCGCTGGGCGGACGAAAGCTTCGACAGCGTGAAAACGCCATCCGCCGCCGTCGTACTCGGGACGCGGACTGCATGGGCCGCTGCCCTCGAGGGCGCCCTTCTCATCAAGGAGATCGGACGCATTCCCTGCGAAGGAGTCGAAACGCGAGAGGGTGCGACATCAGCGATGACTGCGCTCAACGCGGATCATCTCGCTCTCAGCCTCCCGACGCCGGGGGACGACCTCATCGGAGAAGCGGAGGAAATCTGCCGAGCCCGTGGCGCCCAGGTGCTGAGGGCTCCGGGAGGATTGGAGGCTGACCGCCGTGTTTCGGCCATCACCGCTTTTCCTGCGCCACTCGCACTTAGCGTCGCGCTCGCGCTCCGCGCCGGATGGGATGCCGACAATCCGGAGTGGATCTCCAGCTACGACGGGACGGCCAGGAGATTGTCTTGACCTGTGAGACGCGAGCCGGTCCACCGAATGGGTCGGTCGAATGACGGGCGATAGGCTTGCGCCGTGAGGCTGGTTGCCGTGCCGGTCGTATCGTTGCTCGCCCTCGGGTTCGTCACGGGGTGTGGTGGCGGAGACGGAGGCGGCACGGACGCCACGACGTTCGAGAGCCAGCCGTGGGTGCTCGCCTCCGGCGTCGCGGTGCCCCAGGACGTCGCGGTCGCACGGCCCAGCGCGACGTTCGAGAACGGAACCGTCGCTGGCTCGACGGGCTGCAACCAGTACACCGGCACCTACGCCGTGGACGGCGACTCGCTCGAGATCGGCCAGGTCGCCTCGACCCGGATGGCGTGCCCGCCGCCGGCCGATGCGATCGAGCGGGCGTACCTCGCGGCGCTCGAGCAAGTGACCGGGTGGCGATCGGAGGACGACGAGCTCGTGCTCGTCGCAGCGGATGACGCCGACCTACTTCGCTACGTGCCGGCGACGACGGTGGGGAACTGGCAGGTCACGGGACTCCTGCGTGGCGACGCATTCACGACTCCGCTCGCCGGAACGGAGCTCACGGGGCGCTTCGGCGACGATGGCGCGCTCTCCGGTTCGGCGGGCTGCAACGTGTTCACGGGGTCGTACACGAGCGACAAGGGCGCGATCGAGATCCCCGCGCCCGCAGCGACGCGGAAAGCGTGCACCGAGCCTGCCGGAGTCATGGAGCAGGAGGCGGCCTACCTCGACGCGCTTCCCATGGCCGCGACGTACCGCGTCGATGGTGGCTCGCTCGAGCTCATGAGTGTGGACGGAACGCGTCTCGTTACGTACAGCCCCGCGCGCCCGTAGCCACGTCCCGCTTCGCCCGCGCGTGGCCTCTCGATAGCGCGCGACCCAGTCCTCGCTCGCCGCGCCCTTCGTCCTCTCCGTTCGCGCGGAGATCGCACAGCCGTCGGGAATCTCGATCGCGAGGAACTCCAAGACCTCCCGCGTCACTCCCACCATGTCCTGCACGAGATCCTCGTACCGAACCTCGAGCACACCTATCTCGTTATCGGCGAACCAGCGCCGCCACGCGTCGTTGTGCGCGGAGGTTTCGCGGACGAGTGCGTGGATCTGGTCGAAGTCGAACCTCGCCTTCCCGCTCGCGACGTCCCAGTGGTGCCAGTAGCCGGTCTGGATCGCCTTCGCCCAGGACACGGCCTGCGCCACGACGTCCTCCCGCCGGACCCAGACGAAGCGCGGTTGGGGGAACACCTGCGCAATCAGCGAGCTGTGGTTCGGGTAGCCGCCGCCAACCTCGTTCTCCAGCCTCTCGAGGAACTCGGGCATGTAGCCCCACATGAGCTTGCACGCGAAGACGCCGTTCTCCGTGGTGCCGACTTCGAGCACGCGCGACACGTACTCCGATGACGAGGCTCTCCAGCTGGTTCGATTGGCCTCTTCCGTCTCGCGCCAGAAGTACTCGTGGGGATTGCCGGCGACTCCCGTGCTCGCAAGGAGGCCGGAGAGAAGCCACGTGCCGCTCCGAGGGCTTCCGCAGATGAAGTACGAGGTACGCGCAGGGGTCGGGTGCTCGGGCAAGGGCGGCGCCAGGACCCACTGCGCGTAGTCGAAGGAGGAGTGACTGTCGTCGCTCACGCAGCAGCCGATGCTACGGCCTCCGCTGTCGCTGGCGGTTCGGGCTTTGACCTCACCGCGAGTCAGGACGTATCGTCCTGGGCCAGGAGGGCTGAGATGTCCCGGTTTGACGACGTGTACCGGCGATCGCTCGAGCAGCGAGAGGAGTTCTGGGCCGAGGCGGCCGAGGCGATCGACTGGATCGAGCCCTGGACGCGGGTGCTGGACGATTCCCGGGCGCCGTTCTATCGCTGGTTCAGCGGCGGCCGCCTGAACACGTGTTACAACGCCCTCGACCGGCACGTCGAGCGCGGCCGAGCCGACCAGCTCGCCTTGATCTACGACTCGCCGGTCACCGGCCTGACGACATCGTTCACGTATCGCGAGCTGCGCGATGTCGTCGCGAGGTTCGCGGGTGTCCTGGTCGCGCAGGGAGTCGAGCGCGGCGATCGGGTGATCGTCTACATGCCGATGATCCCGGAAGCGGTCATCGCCATGTTGGCCTGCGCGCGCATCGGGGCGATCCATTCCGTCGTCTTCGGCGGCTTCGCGGCGAACGAGCTTGCGAGCCGCATCGAGGACGCCAAGCCGAAGGTGGTCGTCACGGCTTCGTGCGGGATCGAGGTAGGGCGCATCGTCGCGTACAAGCCGCTCCTGGACGCCGCGATCGACATGGTCGAGTCGAAGCCGTCCTGCATCGTCCTGCAACGCCAGATGCTCGAGGCCGACCTCGAGCCGCCGCGCGACCACGACTGGGAGGACGCGCTCGCCGCGGCCGAGCCGGCGCCGTGCGTCCCCGTCGAGGCCACGGATCCTCTCTACATCCTCTACACCTCCGGGACGACAGGTCAGCCGAAGGGGATCGTGCGGGACAACGGCGGCCACGCAGTCGCGCTCGAGTGGACGATGAAGCACATCTACGACGTCGATCCGGGTGAGGTGTACTGGGCCGCGTCGGACGTGGGCTGGGTCGTCGGCCACTCGTACATCGTCTATGCGCCGCTCTTCCACGGCTGCACCACGGTGCTGTACGAGGGGAAGCCGGTCGGCACACCCGATGCGGGCGCGTTCTGGCGCGTGATCGCCGACCACGGGGTCTGCACGCTCTTCACCGCCCCGACCGCCTTTCGCGCCATCCGCCAGCAGGATCCGGAGGGCGAGCACATCCTCCGCTACGACCTGTCCGGCTTCCGGACGCTCTTCCTCGCGGGGGAGCGCTGCGATCCTGAGACGCTCGGGTGGGCGGAGCGGAAGCTGGGCGTGCCCGTGATCGACCATTGGTGGCAGACGGAGACCGGCTGGGCCATCGCCGCGAACTGCCTCGGCATCGAGCGTCTGCCCGTGACTCCCGGATCGCCCACTCGCGCCGCGCCGGGATGGGATCTTCGGGTCCTGGACGGTGACGGTGCAGAGCTGCCCGCGCGGGAGACGGGCGCGCTCGTGGCCAAGCTGCCGATGCCGCCCGGCGCCTCCCCGACCCTCTGGAACGCCGACGAGCGCTTCCACGACACGTATCTCGCTCCGTACCCCGGCTACTACCTGACCGCCGATGCCGGGTATATCGACGAGCAGGGCTACGTCTTCGTCATGGCCCGCACCGACGACATCATCAACGTTGCCGCCCACCGGCTCTCCACGGGGGCGATCGAAGAAGTGCTCGCCACCCACCCGGACGTCGCGGAGTGCGCCGTGATCGGAGTCGCCGATGAGCTCAAAGGGCAGTTGCCTTTGGGGCTGCTCGTGCTCAAGGCCGGCGTCGAGCGCCCAAACGACGACATCGTGAGCGAAGCCGTGCAGCTGGTCCGCGATCGGATCGGGCCCGTGGCCTCCTTCAAGACGTGCGTCGTGGTCGAGCGGCTGCCCAAGACGCGCTCGGGCAAGATCCTGCGCGGGACGATGCGCCGAATCGCGGACGATCAGGAGTACTCGATCCCGGCGACGATCGACGACCCGGCGATTCTGGGCGAGATCACCGATGCTCTCCACAGCGTCGGTTACGGGCGGGCGCTCGTCCGCCCTATCGCATGACCGGCTGACTGCTCAGGACGTCTCGTTCTCGCCCTCAGAGGATGGTGACCCGGTGTTCCGAGCGACAACAGCCCCGCCAGCCGAACGATGTCCGCGTTCCGCAGGCGGACGCAGCCGTGTGAGACCCTGCCGGGCAACAGCTCAGGCCGGTCGGTTCCGTGGACCCGGCGAAGCCTCCCCCGGCCAGTCGGTGAGCGTCGCCGAGCGTGCGTTCGTCCCGAACGCGATCGGCCGTAGACTCCTACGGGACCGGGCGGATCTTCCCGTTCGTGACGAGACCCAGCGCGAGATCGTCTTCGGGCGAGAAGACCTCGATCTGGTACGGCTGCCCCGGAAAGCCGAGATGCACGTTGCCCGGCGCCCCCGGGTCGTACGCGGCGAGCCCGCCGCCCTCGAGCTCGAGCGACCGGCTGCCTTCGTTCATCGCGGCTGCCTGCACCTCCGCGTAGCCGTTCGGGCGCGCGTACGTCGCCACCGTCAGATGCGGCTGCGTGTCGCCTGCCGTCGTGCCCGTCGGCAGGTAGCGAATGAAGACCGTGCCGCCGGATGTCTGCGAGACCTCGAGCTGCGTCCCCGCTCGTGGACCCGCCCAGTAGATCGAGTTGGGGCTGATCGCCGCGGCGGCCCGGAGCTCGGTGATCGTCCGGATGGTGGGCTGACTGACCGTCTCCGCCGGTGTCGCCGGCGCGGTTGGCGTGACGGCCGGAGTGGTTGTTCCCTGGGCTGACGGGTCGCTGTCCGAGCGGTCGAGCAGCACCCACGCGAGGAGCCCTCCGGCCACGGCCAGGGCGGCCACCGCTCCGAGTCGGACGGCTCGACCGTGGCCGCGCTTCGCGGAACGCCGCGATCGACGGGGCGGCGACCCGGGGGCCTCCGGAACTTCCTGCTCCATACAGGCGAGCCTAGCGTTGTGCCAGGACGAGAGGGATCTGGCGGGAAGTCGAACTCCGCCCCGGCTCAAGTTCGGCGCTCACCATGCCGATGGCTGCTAAGGGCTCTCCGAGTATGAAGATCGAGCACACGCCAGCTTTCCTATTCCGCGCGCGTCGCGGCTCCGACTCGTGTGCATCCGGAGCCGAGTCTAGTTTGCGCGTTGGAATGCTCGGCCCCGTTGACACGGTGAACCTGTGATGCCACGCGTTGTTCGTTTACGTGTGATCGGCGGGGTCCTCGCCGCGGCTCTTGCGGCGCTTGCCGTTGTCGTCGCACCCGCTTCGGGCGCGGTGACGCAGACGTACGTCGCCTGTATCGAGCTGACCGGCTCACCGTTGACGAAGCGCGACCTCAAGCTCCGCGAAGGACCGTGCCGGAAGAACGAGCGGCGAATCGCCTGGCCCCCCGGCACGGTCGGCCCTGTCGGCCCTGCAGGACCGACTGGACCGGCCGGCGCGACGGGGCCGGCCGGCCCCGTCGGCGTAGGGGGCGTGCAAGGCCCCGCCGGCCCTTCGGGCAGCGGTTCGCCGGGATCGGCCGGCCCGACGGGCCCGACCGGTCCGGCAGGTGCGACGGGTGCCCACGGCGCCACGGGCGCGACAGGTGCGACCGGTGCAACAGGTGCGACGGGCCTCACAGGGCTCCAGGGAGCGACCGGACCGACCGGACCGACCGGTGCGTCCGGCGCGACGGGTGCGACCGGCGCGACAGGTGTGGAAGGCGCGACGGGTGCGACAGGTGCCACCGGTGCAACAGGTGCAACGGGCCCCACAGGACTCCAGGGGCCGACCGGACCGACTGGCGCGACCGGTGCGACCGGCGCGACAGGTGCCGACGGCGCCACGGGCGCGACCGGCCCGACCGGCCCGACCGGGCTGCAGGGCCCGATCGGGACTACGGGCCCGCAGGGCGCGACCGGCGAGCAGGGCGCAACCGGCGAGCAGGGTGCCGCGGGCGCGAGCGGATCTCAGGGACCCCAGGGAATCCAGGGGCCGACGGGTGTCCAGGGTACGACCGGCGCCACTGGCGCGGCGGGCGCCACGGGCGCGGACGGGCGCGACCGGCGCGACCGGACCGCAGGGCGCGACCGGATCGCAAGGACCCCAGGGAATCCAGGGCCCGACCGGGCCTCCGCAGGGCACGCAGGGGCCGCAGGGCACGGCGGGCGCGACCGGCGCAACCGGTCCGGCGGGTCCGACGGGTCCGACGGGTCCGACCGGCGTCGCCTCCGTGCAGGTCGTCGACAGGTGATAATCCCCCTGCCGGCCGGGGGTGCCGGGGCTAGAACGGACGCGTCGACGGCGACCTGCCCGGCCGGCACGGTGTTGGTCGGCGGGGGAGCAACTACAATCGGTTCAGCGGCAGTGGCGGACTCCCGAGCCATCCCGCCGGGTGCCCCAACGACCTGGAGGGCGACGGCGATCCGCGTGACAGGTAACGCCCCCATCAGCGTCACGGCGCATTGCTGTCTGCGCGGGCTGAAGTGCCGGTTCGCGGCGGACGACCGCCGTCTGGCCGGCGTCAACCTTCGCCGTGGTGCCGCTGCCCGACCGTGACCTACACAGGCTGCTGCCAGACGTCGTAGTAGCGGCCGCGCTTCACGAGCCGGAACGGCGCAGGCGGCACGCCGCCGGGTTCTGAGCGCAGCAGGACGAGCGTCCGGTAAACGAGCACCGCATCGGGAGCGAACGCGTCGATCGGCGCCGTCTCGCCCTTCCCGAGCACACGGCCGTCACGCAACGGCACCTGGCGCCTCCGCAGCTCGGATGCGCCCTCCGGGTCGAGGCGCCGCAGGAAGTGGCGGACGCCGTAGGGCTGGTACTCGGTCATCAGCGCGGGCGCGTCTCCCGCGAACCGCTCGCCGATCGACTCGAGCTCCGCGAGCTGCCCGCGTGGCGCCAGGTGCGCGTCGCTCGAGGCGAGCGCATTCGACCACGCGACGCCGGCGACGAGCGCCGTGAGCACGAGGGCGCCTTCGACCTTGCGCCCTGACTCCACGAGCGCCGCGCCGCCGACGAGCGCGAGCGCAAGGACGGCGGGCGATGCCGTCGCGAGCGCCTTGGCTTCGATCCAGGGCCCGGACGACACGTGGAACACGAATGCGCCGAGGACGGCGGTCGCGAGGAGCGCGAGCAGTCGCCACGCGCGTCGACGGTACGCGAGGACCGCTCCGAGGGCGCAGGCGGCGAGGGCGACACCGATGAGGACGATCGTCGCGCGACTTTCCTCGGGCTCGACCCGGAAGTCCTTGCTCGGCCAGATCCCGGCAAGCTGCCACGGGCTGAGCGGGCCGAGCAGGTTGCCGGTGTCGTCCGTCCCGCGAGCGACGCCGTAGGCGTTGTCGAGGAACTGAGGCGCCGCGACGAGCGCGGGCAGGGCCAGCGCAAGCGTCGCGAGCGCAGCGAGCCCGGCGGTGGGCAGGGCGCGGCGTCGCCATGCTCCGACGATGACCACGGCGAGGAGCGGGACGAGCCAGATCGCTCCCGCTACGCTGAGCCCGTCGAGGAACGCGGCTGCAGCAACGGCCGGCACGAGCGCCGCGCGTCGCCTGCCCTTCCACACGAGCGACGCGGTCGCGGCGAGCAGCGCAAGCATGACCGCCGCGTAGACCTCCTTCACGCCGCCCCACAGCGCATACCCGTAGAGGAGCGCCGAGGAGCTCGCCGTCACCGCGACGAGCGCCCGCAGCCAACGCGCGCGTACGACTCCGCCTACGAGCTCGTAGAGGACGAGTGCGAGGAGCGCGCCGAGGAACCCGAGGTACGGCTGCCAGGTCCAGGCGGGATCGACGTCGACGAGTCGCGTGAGGCCGAGCGGGAGGAGACTGCCGACGGGATAGCCTTCGCCGAGCCAGAGGGCGAGCATCGCCTCGTAGGTCGACGGCGCCAGGCCCGTTACCTGCACTCCCCGCTCGAGCACGTAGTCGAGCGTCCCGAGCCAGGTGGCGGTGTCGTCGAGCTTGACGTAGCCGGCGAACGTGGCCTCGCCGGACGCCACGGTCGGCGCGGCATAGACGGCGTAGGTCGCGATGCCCGCGCCCACAGCCCACGGGTCGAATCGAGTGCGGAGACCGGCGCCGCGGGCGGCGAGGCCAGCGATCGCGATCGCCACGACGAGCGGTACCGCAAGCTCGGCGGTGGCGTCGGTCATGGTCGCAAAGCACATGGCGACAACCGCGGTCGCGAGGCCGACGGGCGCGAGGAGCGGCAAGCGAAGACGGAATCCCGCCAGCGCCTCGAGAGCCAGCCCGCATCCAAGCGTCACCGCCGCGAGCACGAGCGGGAACACGATCCAGGCGAGCACGAGCGTCACCGTCACGTGCCCCGGTCGGGCCGGCACACAGGCCCCCGGCCGCTCGCGGGAGCGACTGCAACGGGCAGCGGAGCCACGAACGGCGCGGCGTCCGGCGCTCGCAGATCGACCGAGACCGTGGGCATGCTCGGCCCCAGTCTGCCGACGCGACCGGCGAGGCACCGACGTCGGCGAGTGACTCCTACGACGTTCCGAGGGACGTCTCAGCCACCTCATCAGAAGCGGTTTCACATGCGGCTCGACGTGCCTGGTAGGACGCCAGCACCAAGGCCACCTCCGCCGCGTGCTTCGAATCGCATGCAGTGAGAGCTGACCGCCGGCCGGCGCCGATCGCAACATGGCTGCAGGACCTCGCTCATCCGCACATGAGCTGTGAGCCTCTCGCTCGACTCAGATAATCGTTCCATCGAGGAAGTAGCTCTCCAACCAGACGGCGATAGCTGCTGCGGCCACAGCAAGTGACCACGCCAGCCGCGATGGGAGCCGCGCGACGAGGACGGCGAGTGGTAGAAGCGCGGCCTGCCCTCGTTGGATCGAGAGCGCCTGGAACAGAGCCGCCCAGGTGACGACGGCCCAGAGAAGTACGAGCCGTCGACGCGATCCAGCGATCGTCGCCGTCGGAACGCGAACACCAGCAAGAGCACGAGCACGATGCTGACGAACGCGGTCTGGAGGGCGACAACCACCGAGATCCCGCTCGAGAGGTTCTCAACGCCACCACGGACGATGTCCCACGTGGCGACGAACGGGTTCTGGGAGCCATGCAGCTCCTCGTACTTCTCCTGGATGAGAAAGAAGGCATCCCAGCGGCCGGCGTCGATGCGTTGGACGATCATCAGGATCCAGACGCCAGCGAGAATCGGTCCGCACGCGAGGGCTACACGGCGGAGTCGTTCCCCGAGCGGTACGCGCCGCTGGGCGATGAGCCACACGGCCGCGATCGGCGCGAGCAAGACTCCCACTGGATACGCGAGCGCGGCGACGGCACCTGTAGCACCCGCCGCGAGGTAACGCTCCCGGCAGAGGAGCCAGAGACATGCGACCGTCGCGAACGTGAGCATCGAGAGGGGAAAGACGGCGTAGTAGTAGATCTGCCCTGGGGCGAACGCCGCGTAGAACAGCGCCGCCACAGCCGCTGCTTCCGTGCGCCGTTCGAGGAAGGTCGCCCAGAGGAGGACGATCGTTCCGGCCGCGAAAGCCAGGAGACGGCGACGGCGGTGCCTCGAAGCGGTAGCCCGAGTTGATGGAGACCACCGACGAGCCACGGGTAGGCTGGAAACCACGCTGCGTCCCCGCACCACTTCGTCGGCTCCTCCTCGCATCTGGAGAGGTCGTATCCGTCTCGGGCGATGTCCTCGTAGAGCCCCGAGTCCCAGCGCGACCAGGTCGAGCTGCCCCAGGGGCTGTACCCCAGCACCGCCGCGACGATGACGACGGCCGCTATCGCGCACAGAGCCGCAAGAAGCGGAACACGAACGTCGCGTCGAGCCTCGGTGCGCTCATCGGCCCCAACGTGCGTAAGCCAAGCTGCCGTGTTCCGCGCTCTACCGAAGGTCGGAGAGTGGACGACCCACAGGGTCCCCAGCGTCACGACCGAAGCTGCCGCGATGACCTGCGGCCACTCCCAGCCCTGCACCGACCAGTCGCGATCCGTGATGGCTTTGAAGATGAGGCCCGTGAGCACGACCGAGATAGCCGCACTTAGCAGTGCCACGAGGGCGTCGCCTTGCTGACGCCTGATCGTCGGCCAGCCCACCACCTTCTTCGAGGGTAACAGCGTCCCTACGGGCGACTACAAGAGGTCGCAGACGATGCCCGCTGATTCTGTTCAGCCCGCCCGCTCGATCCACGCGTTCCCTCCGCGTTCCGAGGATGGTAGGCGCTCGGCCGGAGGCGCAGTCGACGCTTGCGCTTGGGGCCGCGGAGGGTGACGGCTTTCTTCCGCGTCGGTTACCGTCGGCCCGTGCCTCGGGCCACGATAAGCCGCTCCCTCTCGCACGTCGTGATCGCTGCGGTCGTCGGAATCGTGCTCATTGTCCTGGCGAAGATCGCCGCGAGGTTCTACTACGACCCGGCGCTCTGGGCGCTCGCCGGTTGGTGGGTGCCGCCGGACGGCGGTATCTTCATCGTGGCTGGCGGCAAAGTCCTCGCGGGAGAGAGCCCGTACCTCGATGCCAGTGCCCTTGGCGACAACGTCGACGCCAACCTCGGCTATGTGTATCCACCGCTCCTGGCCATCGCGATTAGTCCGCTGTCGCTACTTCCTTCTGGACCGGCGGCGGCGATGGTCTGGAGCGTCGTACTGATCGCGTGTGTCGTCGGCGCTCTCTGGCTCCTCGGTGTCCGCGATTGGCGGTGCTATCTCGTGGCCGTCTTGTGGCCATTCAACCGGGTGGCACTCGACTGGGGGAGGATTGATCCGCTCCTCGTGCTGTTCGTCGCGGCCGCATGGCGTTTTCGAGATAGACCGTGGTCAGCCGCTGCATCGACGGGCGCGGCTGTCGCGACAAAGCTCTTCCTGTGGCCGGTGGCCTTCTGGCTCCTCGTCACAGGACGAAGACGAGCGGCGGCGCTATCAGTCGTCATGACCTTCGGTCTGATTCTCGTCCCGTGGGCCGCGATCGGATTCGCCGACTTGCGGCAGTATCCGGCGCTCCTTCGGAAGGTGTCGAGTCAGGAGCACTACGACACCTTCAGTGTGACTGCACTAGCGCATGCGTTGGGGAGCGACGGGCGGTTTGCCACGGCCATCGTCGTTGCGATCGGCGCCTCGCTGCTCGCATTCTCGGTCAGGTGTGCCCGGAATCCTGACTGGACACGTCGCGAACAGGATCGGAGGTCACTGACGTTGATCCTCGCCGCTTCCCTCGTCCTCTCACCAGTCGTCTGGAGTAACTACTTCGTGCTGTTGCTTGTGCCCGTTGCGCTGGCACGCCCAAGGCTCTCGGCACTCTGGCTTGTCGTATTGGCAGCTTCGCTCTTCAATGTGTTCCACCGCGTCTCTCCAGAAGGTGATCTGCTTCGGCTCACTGTCGTCGCGATCTTCGTAACGGCTGTCTTCGTCGCCGCCTATCGACCGGATTGGCCTCGTCCTCTCCGCACCAAGCCGACCCGCAGACGCGGACCACTCGAGTACGACACCTCGGCAGGCTGATCGCCGCAGGCCCATACGGAACCGCGCCCTTGCCCCGACTCCCGGGCAGCCCTGAACGGACACCCTCGGGACTGCTGCAACGGGCTACGCTGAATTGCTGCAGCCGGAGCACCGCTGGATGGAGAGCACCGACATGTCCGCGATCGTCCCTCGCTGGGAGTGGCGGACCTTCGGCGAGCGCATCGGTGGCGCCGACACCAGATTTGCTTCGCTCTCCCCGGAGCGGGTCGTCGAGAGCGACGAGCTGTACCTGATCTCGCCCGAGAGTGACGCCTCCGTCAAGGTCCGTGACGGCCTGATGGACGTCAAGCAGCTCGAGCAGGTGAACTCCGACGGGCTCGAGCTGTGGAGGCCGGTCCTGAAGACCGCGTTCCCGCTCTCCGCAACCGACGTCGGCTCGGTCTTCGCCGCTCTTCGTGCGGCTGTTCCGGCGCCCGAGCGCCCGGTCTACACGCTCGACGAGCTCCTCGGCGACCTCGTGCATCCGCACCCCGATCTGTTGGCGGTCGACGTGCGCAAGAAGCGGCAGCGCTACACGATTGGCGGCTGCATGGCGGAGCTGACCGAGGTACGCGCAGACCGCCGCGTGACGCGCACGATCGCGGTCGAGTCCGAGGATCCGACTCGTGTGATCGCAACGGTGCGCGAGCTCGGGTTGGGCTCTCTCTCGAACGTGAGCTTCGTGCGCGGCCTCAAGGTGCTCGTCGGACACGGTGCGCGGCGGTACGGGGTCGTCGACGTCGGCACGAACTCGGTCAAGTTTCACGTCGGCGAGCGGCAGGCGGACGGTACGTGGCGGAAGATCGTGGACCGCGCCGAGGTCACGCGGCTTGGTGAAGGCCTCGACGAGACCGGCCGGCTCGACACCGAGCCGATGGAGAGGACTGTCGACGCGATCGCCGCCATGGTCGACGAAGCGAAGCGGAACGACGTCATCGCGATCGCCGCCGTCGGTACGGCCGGGCTGCGAATCGCGGCCAACAGCTCGGCGTTCGTCGACGCCGTGCAGGCCAGGTGCGGGGTCCAGGTCGAGGTCATTCCAGGTGAGGAGGAGGGCCGCCTCGCTTACCTCGCTGTGAAGTCCGGCCTCGGTCTCACCCAGGGCTCGCTCGTGGTGTTCGACACCGGCGGCGGCAGCTCGCAGTTCACGTTCGGTCACGGAGAGCGCGTCGACGAGCGCTTCAGCGTGAACGTCGGCGCCGCTCGCTTCACCGAGCGGTTCGGCCTCGACGGCGCGGTCTCAGAGGACGTCTTGGCCGCCGCGCTGGATGGGATCGCCGCCGATCTCTCACGTCTGGACGCGCGGCCCACGCCCGACGCGCTCGTCGCGATGGGCGGTGCCGTCACGAATCTCGCCGCCGTGAGTCATGGACTCGCGACGTACGACCCAGATGTCGTGCAGGGAACCGCGCTCGACCGCACCGAGATCGATCGGCAGATCGAGCTCTACCGCACCCGTACCGCTGAGGAGCGACGTGAAATCGTCGGCCTGCAGCCGAAGCGAGCCGAGGTCATCCTCGCGGGTGCGTGCATCGTGCGAACCGTCATGACGAAACTCGGCCGGGAGTCGCTCACCGTGAGCGATCGCGGCCTGCGGCACGGCCTGCTCGTCGAGCGTTTCGGAGCTTGACCAAGCAGCGCCGGCGGCAGCCAGCACGGCCGGGACGGGGCTGCGAGACTGGGGATCTTCGACAAAAGGAGCGGGTTCATGGCAACCACGACAAAAAGGCTGAGCGAGCTGTCCGGCGAGGAGCTCGCGAAGCTCGTCTCGCTCATCGGCGGCGCCGACAGCGTCGAGCTGAAGTTGACGATCCCGGAGAGCGCGCAGCGCTCGACGGTCGCCGCCCTTAAGCTCGATCCGCTGGACGCTCAGATCCGGCAGGTGTTTTTCTTCGACACCCCCGACCTGGTGCTCAACGGGAACGGCGTGGCGGTTCGCGCGCGCAGAGTTCAGGGGGCTAAGGGTGACACGGTCGTGAAGCTTCGACCGGTCGTTCCAGACGAGCTTCCCGACGACCTTCGTCGCTCGGGCGCCGTCGGCGTGGAGGTCGACGCGATGCCGAGCGGCTACGTGTGCTCGGCGTCGATGAAGGGGAAGTCCTCGAACGCCGACGTTCGCGAAGCCGTCACCGGAGAACGTCGCGTGCGCAAGCTGTTCTCGAAGGAGCAGCGTGCCTTCCTGGGCGCGCACGCCCCGGAGGGAGTGACGCTCGACGAGCTCTCCGTTCTCGGCCCCATCTTCGTGCTCAAGCTGAAGTTCGAGCCTCGCGGGTTCGCGAGGAAGATGGTCGCGGAGATGTGGCTGTACCCGGACGGGTCGAGGATCCTCGAGCTGTCGACGAAGTGCCTGCCCGGGGAGGCCTTCCAGGTGGGCGTCGAGAGCCGGGCCTACCTGGAGGGCCTCGGCCTCGACCTGTCGGGGGAACAGCAGACGAAGACGAAGACCGCGCTCGAGTTCTTCGCCGCCGAGTTGGCTCCGTCGGCTGCATAGCGTCGCCCTCGAGATCTCAGAGCGCCTGCGTAATGACTCCGTGGCTCACGACGCCCGGAAGCCAGGCTCGAACCGCCTCGGCGACGGCCTCGAGGTCGCTGCGCAGGCTGTGGTCACCCGGCACCCGCACGACCGTCCGGTTCGCTGCGCTGGGTGGAATTCCGAACGGGTCGCGCTCGCCCTGGACGACGAGCACCGGAAGCGGAACAAGGTCGAGCTCGGGCAGGCGGCTCACGGGTGGAGTACCCGAGGCGCGGCGCGGTGGTCGCAGCGGGAACGCGAGGCATAGAACGGCGATCGCGCCCGTGGATTCCGCCGTCCGGCATGCGACCCGGGCGCCGAGCGAGCGGCCGCCGACGATCAGCGGGAGGTCGAGCAGCTCGCCGATCCTCAGGTGTTCGACGACTGCGATCCAGGCGGCGTCGAGCTGGGCCGCCGGGGCCGGCGAGCGCCGCCCGGCGACCCGGTAGGGCTGTTCGACCAGCGCGACGGCGACTCCTTCGGAGAGCGCCGCCTCCGTCGCTGCCACCAGGTCACGCGACGTCACCCCTCCACCGGCGCCGTGCCCAAGGACGAGCGCGGCCTGCGGCTCGTCGACGCCGTGGAGGTGGACTCGGGCAGGGCCGCGTGGCGTTTCGACCTCGTGCGCCGACAACGCTCGGGCTCACTCCTCGAGGACGGAGAGGATGTTGCCGGCGGGATCCCTGAACCAGGCGATCCTGGGGCCGCCGTTCGGTTGCGCGATGCCTCGCTCGTCCTGGCCGAACCCGTCGTAGCGCTCGAAGCGCACACCGCGCGCCGTCAACTCGTCGACCGTCTTGTCGAGGTCAGCGACTGGAAAGTTCAAGATCGTGTAGGTCGCAGGTGTGTGATCCGGCTTCGGATACACGAGCGTCGGCCGATCTCCCGCGAGATGCAGCGTGAGGAGGTCGTGCTCCTCCGAAACCTCGAGCCCGAGCGTCCCCTCGTAGAACGCACGGGCCGTCTGCAGGTCGGGCACGGCAAAGCCGCTGAACGCCTTCGTGTTCGCGAGCATCAGTCGCTCCTTCCCTTGGAATCGTTGCGGTATGGAGACTCCATCCGAGCTGGCAAGTCATCGGCCTACCGAGTGGCTACCCGCACGTGTCGAGTCGTAATCGGGCCACCGACGTCGGCGCGTGTACGCCTCTCGGAAAATGGGTACCCCGCATTCGTGCGCTGGGAAGCGCGAGTTTGCTCCGGGTGCGGCTTTGCACCCTTGCCCGAGGCGACCTTCTGCTCGCAGTGCGGGCGGCGGCTCCACGGCGGGATCGGCGGCAACGATGACCCACCTCACGTCTACGGCGTTCTCACTCCCGGCCCGGCCCTCTTTCTCGGATGCGTCCTCCTGCTCGCCGGAATCCTCGCGCTCGTCGTCGGAAGCGCGATCGCCGCGATCGTGCTTCTGGCGTTCGCGGGAGTCGCTGTCGTCTTCTTCTACGACGCAGCCAGGCGCAATCCGGCGAGCGCCGTGGCACGTCGAGCACTGACCTCGAGCGACCACATGCGTGCCTGGGCGCTGTTCATCCGTGAATCGAGCTCTGCGTGGGTGACCGCCATCCGCAAGCTCGTGCGCCTGAGAGGCGAGTCGCGGTCGCTTCGACGCGAGCGTGAGCAGATTCTGCCCTTGCTCGGAGATGCCGCGTATCGCGAGGACGCGGACGCCATAAGCGCATTGCGACTGCAATTGCGCCAGATCGACGAAGGGCTCGAAAAGCGAGATCGCGAACGGGCAGCGACGCTTGCCGCTGCAAGGCGTCACGTGGAGGAAGAGCATGCGGCAGCTCGTCCGACCCAGCAGTTCGCTGCCGACGACCTCACCTCCGAAGGAGGCGCAGAGAAGTAGGTGTCGCGCGGGCGAAGGACGCCCGTCGTGGTGGGCGCCCTTCGACCGATGAAGCGAACCAGCTAGGCGCGGGCTGCGACCGCCTCCGGCAGTCCTCGCGCTACCTCCGCGTCGACCTCGAAGTAGGCGTTCTCGCTGGCGTCGCCGAGCGTGGAGTCGACGTACTCGCGGAGCTCCGCGAGGGAATTGCCCTCCCACAGGCAGAACACGGAGCGCTGATCCCGGCTCGGGTAGAACTCGCGCACCCAGACTCCGGTCGGCGCGTCCGTTCCGTCGAGCAGGTTCTGGCCACGCGAGAAGGCCGTCGGGATGTCGATGATCGTGTGGTGGACGACGATGAACATGGCGTTTCCTCCCTCCGTCGATTTTCTTTTCGAAGACGACGGTAGGGAGGACGCGGGCGCGCCGCATCGGAGGCTTTGACCAACTTGCTCGGGCAGCGCGGCATGGTCATTTGACGCCAGTGGAGCGGTCAGAGGAGATCGTGCTCCAATGCGAACACGCTCGCGGCGGTTCGCGACGACACCCGGAGCTTGGCGAAGATGTTCTGCAGGTGTCGGGCGACGGTGCGCTCGCTGATTACGAGTGCGCCGGCAATCTCGCGATTGCTCTTCCCTCCGGCGACGAGCCGTAGTACCTGTAGCTCGCGCGACGTCAATCCGTGAGAAGCACGGCGCGAGGCGGGCACGCGCGTGAGGGCGTCGACGCGGGCGACGTCCGGACCGGCGCCCAGGCGGACGAACGTGTCCCGCGCGGCCTCGAGCTCGAGCGCAGCCGCCTCCGTATCGCCCGACAGGGCACGCGCGCGGCCAACGAGGACTCGCGTCCGGGCTACCTCGTACGGCGCTTCGAGCTCCTGCCACTCTCGCCAGGCTCGACGAAGCGCCTCGAGCGCAGCCTCCGCGTCCCCGTCTGCGAGCGCGATGGCTCCCTGTGCGTGCAACGCCATCGCGGTCAGCTCCTCGCTGTGCTGACGATGCGCGGTCTCCTCGAGCTCGGCGGCGGCGGCGCGAGCTTCGTCCACCTCTCCTGCGGAGAGCATGATCTCGACGCACGCGGGCAGCAGCTCCGCACGCTTCAGCGGCTGCGTGGTCTCGCTCATCGCCTGTCTGATCGCAGCGACCGCAGCTTCGCGCTTGCCTTGCGCGAGTCGCAGCAGCGCCAGGCCTGGCTGGGGTTCTCGCCCAGCCCGGCTTGCATCCCGGTACGCGGCATCGGCTGCAGGGAAGTCGCCTCGCAGGCGATCGATTTCACCCCTCTCGTACGCAGCGTGGCCCAGCGCCCGCTGGTTCAACATGCCCTGCGTGAAGCCCTCGGCGAGCCGCTGCAACTCCTCGAGCGCGTCGGGCCAGGCACCGGCGAAGGTCATGATCTGGGCGCGATGCACGAGGCATAGACCTTTGTGGGTCACCATGTCGGGCTGGCCGTCGCACCAGCTTGTGAGCGCGTCGGTCCACTCACGCGCCCGGCGTAGCTCGTACACGCCTCGGCAGAACGCGATCGTGTTGCAGTAGACGATCCCGGCGACGATCGGCGAGAGCTGCCCGGTCGTGACGGCGACCATCGTCTCGTCGACAAGGCGCATGCCGTCCCGCACTCGCCCTTGTCTGACGAGCGCATGTCCCTGCTCCATCAACCCGATCGCTTCGAGGTCTTGGTCGCGAAAGCGCTCGCCGATTTCGACGATTTCCGCCGCCGTCGCGTGCGCGTTCTCGAACTCGCCCTTCGACGTGTGCTCCAACAGCTCCGGTATCAGGAGATACCCATGCTCGGCGCAGTCATGTCCCTCGCGCTCCAGCAGTCGCTGCGCGCGGGCGAACCATCCCAGCGCAGGGGCGTTCCTTCCGCGGAACTTCATGCTGTGGCCGATCCAGAACGCGCACCTCACGGCGCGCAAGGGCACCCCGGTGTCCAGATGCGCGTGATGGGCGCGCTCGAGCGCGTTCACGTAGTCGTCGTCGCGGCCGAGCATGTAGGCCGAACGCGCCAGTAGCTCGAGATCGTCGCCGCCGAGCGGTTCCGTTTGGTCGGCTTTCGCCAGCGATTCGTTCGCGTCATTCCACGCCCGCGCCGCGTACGCGTCCCGGCCTCGCTCGAGCGCAGATTCCTCGTCCACGCTGCAGTATTCTCAACCCCTTCGCAGGGCTCTGCGCTCAGTGCCTCCGACTCGGACGCGCGATCCGGCCGAAGGCCCGCCTGCCGCCGTCCTCGCTGCGGAACGCCGAGAGCTGAATCAGCTCGCCCTCGAGCTCGAGGCCGGACCCGACCACGAGCTCGCTGCGAAGTCGCACGTCCATGCCGAGCCCGGGGGATGGCTGGCGTGACGCCCCCGCTGCGCCGACCCATCCCAGGAACGCCGCGAAGACGGCCGACGACGTCGGCTCGCTGTCCAGTCGCTCGAGCGCGTCCAGCAGGTAGCCGGCTCTGAGCTTCGGCCAGAGGCGTGCGAATGCGTCCGGCCGCGAGACCGCATCCACGCACATGTCGCTGCCGATCCCGAGGATCGCGCCGCACTGGCCGGGCTGGGCCGGGAATGCGGCCTCGAGAGCGCGCAGGTCCCGAGCACGTGCGCGATAGAGGTCCGAGCTCGCGCCCGTTCGCGACAAGACGCGCAGGTCCATCGCCTTCTCGTGCACGGCATCCCACACCTCGCTCTGCGCGATGCCGCGGGCGAGCGGCTGCGCCGCCTGTGCCTCTGCCTTGCGTCGGCGGAGCTGCGCGTGCGAGACGTGGCTGCCGGGCGCGAACGTGGCCGACACGCGAGACCAGCGCCCGTGCTCCACGCAGGAGACCGGGATGGTCAGCGTCGACTTCGCCTCGACGAGGACGCTGACGTTGAGGATGCGGTTCTGCTTCGCGCCGACGAGCTCCTCGCCGTCGTAGAGCAGCACACGCGAGCCGAGCGGATTCTCGACGACGAGCTCTGGAACACTCCCCGCGGCGTCGACCTCGCATACACGCAAGCCGGCTGGGAGTGCCTCGTCGAGCGTGATGTAGTCCGTCACCGGGTCCCGGCGGGGAAACAGGGGCGCGATGACGATTCCGCGGTGCTCCACGGCTTCGCCGATCTGGATCAGGTTCTGGATCATGTGCGACTCCTTTTCGGGTTACGAGAAGGAGTCGCGTCGATGCGCGGCGTCGTCTTACGGCGCGTAGAACCTCTTTCATGATGATCGCCCGTCGCGTGGCGTCCGGGACCGCGTCGCGACCTGGTTCGCTCATTGTGAAAGGGGTTCTTAGAGCATGATCCGCGCGGCGGTACCGCTTGGGCAGCCTCGGCGTACGAGGCTCGTCGCGTGATGCAGGTCGACGTCGAGATGGAAGGCGAGCTCGATCGCGTCCTCGTCCTCGTAGCCCGCGCGAATGAGCTCCTCGAATCGCCAGAGCCTCACCACAGTGGCCTCGGATGCCTCGATTGCCTCGAATTGAGCCGTAGTCAAACTTCCCCCTGGGCCGCAGTGCCGTGACCATCACCTTGTGGTCCGGACCGCCCTCGAGGTAAATCCCTCGTGCGAGTGAAGTTCATGCACGTCGCCGGTAGAAGCAGTCCTGCGAGGGGTGAGTCGGGCTCTCGCCAACGGGGGCGCAGGCCGTCGTAGCAGGTGTGCGTTACGCCGAGGTGCGTAACGCAATCCAGCGTAACTTCCGCTACGCTTTGCCGGGAATGACCACGAACCCCTTCCGCTACGGCGCACTCGCCCTCGACGACGCCTTCACGGACCGGGAGGCCGAGGTCGCGGGTCTCCTCGCGGACGTCCTGAACGGCCAGGACGTCGTCGTCTTCGCCCCGAGGCGCTACGGCAAGTCGTCGCTCGTATGGCGCGTCTCGCAGGAGGCTTTTGCCCAGGGTGTGCTCGTCGCCCACGTCAACCTGATGACGACTCCGACGACCGAGAGGCTCGCGGAGAAGCTCGCGGAGACGATCCACGACGACCTGGCCTCGACGCTCTTCCGCGCGCGGGAGCGTCTGCGCGTCTTCGCCGGGCTCCGGATCACGCCCGTCGTGACGGTCGATCCGAACACCGGCAAGCTCGGCTTCACCTTCGACGCAGGTCGGCAACCGCAGGACCTCGACGCGACGCTCGAGCGTCTCCTCGAGCTGCCGGGCCAGCTGGCTGCGGAGCGAGGGCGGAAGGTCGCGCTCGTCCTCGACGAGTTCCAGGAGATCATCGACATCGATCCCGACCTCCCGCGACTCATGCGCTCCGTCTTCGAGACGCAGCCTGACGTGGCCCACGTCTACCTGGGGAGCAAGCGCCACATGCTCGAGCGGATCTTCAACGACGAGAACGAGCCCTTCTGGCGCAGCGCGAAGCAGATGGAGCTCGGCGTGATCGCGCCGCCGCTCTTTCGCGGCTACATCGAGGCGCAGTTCGAGCGAACCGGTCGCAGCATCGACGCAGACGTCGTCGACCGCGTGCTGGACGCGACCCTCGGCCACCCCTATGCGACCCAGGAGCTCTGCTACTTCCTGTGGGGGGAGACGCCGGAAGGGGAGAGCGCCGGCATGGCGCACTACGACGACGCTCTCGAGAAGCTCCTGCGCTCGGAGCACGCCCACTTCGGGCTCGTCTGGGAGAAGGCCGCGCGGGCCCAGCGGCTCGTGCTCCACGCGCTCGCCTCGGAGCCCGGCCGGCCGCTCTCAGGTGCGTACCGCCGCCGTCACGGGCTTCCCGGGCCGTCGAGCGTCCAACGCGCCCTCGACGCCCTGGTGAAGGACGAGCTCGTCGCGCGGGACGGGAGTGGGGAGTACCGGATCATGGAGCCGTTCCTCGCCGAGTGGTTGAGACGAGACGAGGAGTAGCGCCTCGCCCCAACGCACCTCGGGTCAGACCCCACGGGTCTGACCCAGATCGGACTCGGGGCGGCGCTCTTCGGGAGTTCTTAGCGGCAGCTCAGCCGCCTCTCATGCCCGAGGCGCATGGTGGAGACGCACTCGACGAACGAAGGGAGTGATTGCCGATGGACAGGTGAAGAGCCGCTGCTGCGGACGACATCCTGGGCTCGCCTCGACGTACGACGGGGTGAGCCCGCCAATCCGGGTGCCGTCGCCGATGCGATGATCGTACGGTGGCCAGGCCCGACCTCCCGACCGGCACAGTCACCTTTCTCTTCACCGACGTCGAGGGCTCGACACGGCTCCTCCAGCAGCACGGCACCGGCTACGCCGATCTTCTCGCCGAGCACCGTCGAGTCCTGAGAGAAGCGTTCTCGAGCCACGACGGCGTGGAGGTCGACACCCAGGGCGACGCATTCTTCGTCGCGTTCCCGCGGGCCGCGGACGCGGTGGCCGCGGCAGGCGAAGCCCGCGAGGCGCTGCACGCCGGCCTGGTCCGCGTCCGCATGGGACTGCACACCGGCGAGCCGCTGAAGACCGATGAGGGGTACGTCGGGATGGACGTTCACCGCGCGGCCCGAATCGCCGCAGCTGCGCACGGAGGCCAGATCGTTCTCTCCGAGACGACCCGGAGACTTCTCGAGAGCGACGCGTCGATCCGCGACCTCGGAGAGCACCGACTGAAGGATCTCGTCCACGCCGAGCGCCTGTACCAGCTCGGCGACGGCGACTTCCCGCCGCTGCGGACGCTCGACGCGACCAACCTACCCGTCGCGTCGAGTCCGCTCGTCGGCAGGGAACGGGAGATCGAGGAGCTCGTCGCCATGCTCTCCAACGGCACGCGGCTGCTCACGCTCACGGGGCCCGGCGGCACCGGCAAGACGCGCCTCGCGCTCCAGGTCGCGGCCGAGCTCGTCGGCACCCAGCGCGACGGAGTGTTCTGGGTGCCGCTCGTCGGTCTCTCCGATCCCGAGCTCCTCGACTCCGAGGTCGCGCAGACGATCGGAGCGCCCGACGACCTCACCGGGTTCCTTCGCGGCAGGCAGCTCCTCCTTCTCCTCGACAACTTCGAGCATCTCCTCGACGCAGCGCCTGCGGTCAGCACCGTCCTCGGTGCGGGCACCGGCGTGCGCTTGCTCGTCACGAGCCGTGCTCCGTTGCGCGTTGCGGGCGAGCAGGAGTACCGGCTCGAGCCTCTCCCGGCAAGCGACGCGGTGACGCTCTTCGTCGAGCGCGCTCGTGCCGTCGGACGTGAACTGACGCCCGATCCCACGGTCGATGCGATCTGTCGTCGCCTCGACGGGCTTCCCCTCGCGGTCGAGCTGGCAGCGGCGCGGACGAAGCTGCTCGCTCCCGAGCGCCTCCTCGAACGCCTCGACTCCGCTCTCCCGATCCTGACGGGCGGCGCCCGCGATGCGCCGGAGCGCCAGCGCACCCTGCGCGCGACGATCGAGTGGAGCTACGACCTGCTCGACCCCGCCTCGCGGGAGCTCTTCGCCCGCCTCTCGGTCTTCTCGGGCACCTTCCCGCTCGAGGCTGCGGAGGAAGTCTGCGGTGCCGACCTCGACGGCCTGGCCACGCTCGTCGACTCCAGCCTCGTGAAGCCGGTCGGCGACGACCGCTTCCTGATGCTCGACACGATCGCCGAGTACGCGCGCGAGCGACTGGAGGACATCGGCGCAGAGGAGTTCCGCAGCCGACATGCCGGCTACTTCGCAGCCGATCGCGGAGGAGGCGTACCAGCATCGCTTCGAGGCCGAGGCGGAGTGGTCAGCACGGCTCGAGATAGACCAGGACGACCTCCGCGCGGCGCTCGACTGGTTGGAGCAGAACGACCCGGATCACGCGCTCGAGCTGGCAGGTGCACTCGGCTGGTTCTGGCTCTCGCATGGGCTCCTCGACGAGGGGTGCGCGCGCCTGGCAACTGCCCTCGGCAGCGCCGAAGCAAGCGGGCGCGTGCAGGCCCGTGCGCTCACCGCACACGGCGCGCTCGTCGCGCGTCGAGGTGAACCCGACGAGGGGCGGGCTGAGCTCGACGAGGCGATCGCCCTCTGGCGCGACCTGGGAGACCTCGACGAGGTCGCCTCGGCCCACGGAACCCTCGGCTGGCTCCTCATCCTCGACGCGGGAGACGAACAGGGAGCTCTGGACTCGTTCCGGCGGGGTGTCGAGATCAGACACGAGCTGGGCGACGCAGTTGGTGAGGTGCGGGCGCTCGTCGGGGTCGCTCAGACGCTCGTGGCGCTCGGCGACTCCGAGCAGGGCGAGGCGATCTCGCGGGAGCTGCTCGAGCGCGGCGCCGGCGACCCCCGCACGGAGCACTTCGCGTACCACTTCCTCGCCGACTGCTCGCTCGTCCGGGGCGAGACCGGTGAGGCCGAGAAGCGCTACCGCGAGAGCCTGCGGGCCGCGCTTCCGCTGGGAGACGTCGTCGAGACGAGCTTCGAAGTACAGGGCGTCGCGATGGCAGTCGCGGGCAACGGCGACCCCGAGCGGGCGTTGCGCCTGGCTGCGTCGGTCGAGGCGCTCTGGGAGTCGCTTGGCATCAAGATCTCCATCGCCTTCTGGGACTCCCTGCTCGACCGCTACCTGAGCCCGGCGCGCGAGCAGCTCGGAGCGGATGCCGACGCCGTGTGGGCGGAGGGCCGCGCGCTTGACTTCGACGAGGCGGTCGAGCTAGCGCTCTTCGAGACTTCTTAGCGGCAGTTCAAGCCCCTCTCATGCTCGAGGCGCATGGTGGAGATGCGCTCGACGAACGAAAGGGGTGATGGCGATGGACAGGTGAGGAGCCGCTCCAGCGGACGACACCCTGGGCTCACCTCGACGTACGAAGGGGTGAGCCCGCCATCAGCTCGACTGCGTTTGCTCGATGTCTTCCAGCTTGCGCAGAATCGCCTCGAGCAGAGCGGTCATCTGTTCTCGCAGCAGCCGCGCTTCCTCGATGAGCACTCGGAGCAGCTCCGCCGCGTCCTCATCTCGAACGTCCACGCCAGACAATCGTGCGGGCGCTCGAATCGTCTTACGCGGCGTTCTCGGCTTCTCGAGCTCCTCGCGCTCTTCGGACGTCATGAGGTTTTTCGGCTTCCTCCTCTTCATCGTCGCCTCTAGGTAACTCAGGGTGTACTTGATGCTCACGGCGCTCGATCGCTCGGCGCTCGTCCTCGCGCGCCCGAGCTCGTATGACCTCGCTCGAAGGAATCCTCCCCTTGAGCGACCCGGCGGCGGCACCGATCGGATCGTCAGAAGCCCGCTTCGTCCTCTCCTCGTTCACGTCGCCAGCGTGCCTGTTCCGGACGCCCAGCCGCAACGAACGACGTCAGCTCGAGCTCGGCGAGAAGCCAGGCGGCGGGCGCCTGCCGGTCGCGAGCTCGATCTCAGCTCGTCGAATCAGCTCCATCAGCTGCTGGGTTCGCGCGTCCATCGCTTCCCGCTCCTCAGGCGTCAGGAGGGTGATCTTCTTCCTCTTCTTCTTCCCACTCATCGTCGTCTCCCTCAATGTAAGCGAGGATCCTCTTGACGAGGACTTCGATGTCAGCGAGCTTCCACATTATCTGGGTGACCTCGCCGCGGTAGATCCCCTGCTCCTCGTCCATGCTTCGAGCGTGCCCGCGAATCGGAGCGCCCGCAAGATGTCCCATGAAGCCTCGTATGATCGGGCCATGTCCAGCTGACTCGAGCATCGATGCACGATGCGAGAGACGCCGAGGACACACGACTCCTCGAAGCCGCGCTTCTCGAGCAGCAGTCAAATGGCGAGCACGAGGTCGACCCACGTGTCCTGCGCGCCGACTGTCTCGAGCGTCGCCAGGATTTCGGCTACGAGTGAGCCGAACTCGTCCGTCTCTCGCGTCCAGATGAGCAAGACGCCGGCGTGCCGCTGTTCGCGGCTCGCCCACCGGCGGGTGATGTGGTCGAAGTCCTTGGCGTTCCGGGTGATGAGGACGCGGCTCTCAGCTGCGGCCAGCTCGAGTACCTGCTCGTCGGGCAGGCCGGCGTAGGCGGGAACCTCGGCGATCGCGAGGACGTCGTGTCCTGCCGCCGTCAGCCTTTCGCCGACACGGCGCGGGGAGAAGTGCGCGTCGAGCAGGATGCGCACGCACTCTTACTGACGTACGGGGGAATACCGGATGAAAGGCGCCAGCTCGAGTCGCTCCTCGGGCGGACGATCGTTGTCGGCGATCTGCTCCGCGATCTCTTCGGGGTACGTACGCCGGTAGGCGCGGGCGAGGTCGACGTGGCGTGCGTCGACCAGTGGAAAGTCGGCGATGAGCGACTCGACGTCGGGGTAGCGATCGACGAGGTCGCAGAGCTCCCACACGTCGAGCCCAGCACCGACGACCCACGCACGTCGATGTGGGGGCTCGTCGCGGAAGCCGATCCCGGGGAAGCGCCTCGTCCGCAACGCCTCGTCCGCGAGCTCCTCGACGATTGCGCTTCGCGATCGCCTCGAACGTCGCGCCTCTTGCTCGATCAGGAGCTGCGTGTTCGCGCCGAAGCGGACGGTGAACGGCTCCCCCTTCGTACGCGGACGGGTAGGTCGCTGCTTGGGCACTCCCGTAGTCTAGAGCATCTCTACACTACACGGTAGTGTCTCTAACAGGCACGGGGTCTTCGTAAGATCGGGGCCATGTCCGAGCTGACTCGAGCGTCGATGCACGATGCGAGAGACGCCGAGGACACACGACTCCTCGAAGCCGGCGAGTCCACCGCCCATTGCGCCCCGCGCAAGATCGACTAGGTCGAGCTCGAGGACTGGCTCCGCCAGGCCTCCACCGAGTCGACCGACGAGCTCGATGAGGACGTATCGACTACGAGGCTTGCGTGGAGGTGGAGGAGGACTCTGCCGCCCGTTCGCGGTCGAGTTCCTCGATCACGGTGCGGAGATGCTCTCGTTCGGTCGTCGTCAAAGGCAACCCTTCGATTGGAGGGAGCTCGAAGGGGCTTTCGTTTGGATCAACCTCCGTCGGCGGCCGCTCGGCGTGCTCGTCAGTCGCCATCGCGCGTCTCCAGCCCGATCCGGTCGAGGTCCTTCTCCTGAAGATCTAGGGGCGGAAGCTCGAATGGTGAAGTGGTCCGCAGCCGGCTGCGGCTCCGCTGGCTCCGGGAGCAGGCTCGACCGGCATGTTTGGCTCATCGCTCATCCCAGAATCTTCTCGAACGACAGGGTAGCGCCCTCCGCCGCGATGAGTACAAGTCCGGCAAGGAGTTGGTGCGGCCTGGAGCGCGCGGTTGTCCGGCTGGTCGATCGGGCCGGCGCGATAGGCGTACGCGAAGCCGTCGGCCGTTTCCTCGTCGTCATAGGGCGATCGGAATGACGTGTTCACGCTCAACGCCGCCGGCCCGCTCTGCGCGGCGGCGCGGTAGATGCCCTTCTGGAAGTTGAGGAACGGGATGCGTCGGCCACGGAAGGCGAATCCGGCGTCGAGACCGTCCCGGTACGGCAGCTCCGGGCCGTGCTTCGCGCAGAGCACGTCGAGCGCGGCGAAGAGAGAGGAACGGACGTCGTCGTCGCGCACTGCTCTGATCATGACGCGTCGGGCTTTGGGAACTGGCTTCCCATTCGCCGAAACGGAAGCGGTCGCCGTAATCTTCTCCTCCCGCGAGAGCCGCCACGTTCGTGCGCTCCGGAAGACGCTTCCGAAAAGCGTCCGCGGGCACGGTGGACAAGTTCCAGGGGCGGGAGGCACCGGTCGTGCTCGTCTCGCTGGCGAGTCGAGCGGCGAGGAGGCCCCGCGCGGCCTCTCCTTCGTCCTCAACCGCAACCGGATCAACGTCGCTACCTCGCGGGCGCAGTGCCGCGGCGAGCTCCTGCTCCCCGCCCCTGCTCGAGGGCCGAATGTAAGACGGTCGAGCAGATGCGGCTCGTGAATGCCATCTGCCGCTTCGTCGAGCTTGCAGAACTTCGGGCGGCCCTCCTAGTCCGTAATCACCTGAGGGTCGATGAGGGGGGCTGGCGATCGTGAAGACGATCGGCGTTGCGGCGCGGGCGGCCGGCACAGTGATCGACCTGATCGGGTCGGCACGAAAGCTCGGACGACGCTGGGTGCGCCCGCGGCCCACTCCGATGGCCCCGCCGTGTGGCGCTCGACCGGCGTCTGGCGCCCAACTCCGCGCTCGGGGAGTACCTGCCGCCCGACTCGAGCTTCGATGGCTTCGGAAGATTCCCCCCGCACCGGGGTCCTAGAGGGTATGAGGACACGAAACATCAGAGGCGGCTCGGCTCTCGTGATTGCGGCGGCCGTCGTCGCAGCGCTGGTGACCTCCGCCAGCGGTGCCGTGCGCCCCTCGTCACCGGCGTGGAGGTACCCGGGCGGCGAACCCGAGCGGCTCGCGTACGAGGGTATGAACCGGCTGCCGCCGGAGGAGCTTCAAACAGAAGTCAACCGCGCGGAGCCCGACGCTGCTGTCGTGGCCGACCTTAAGGCCCGGCTTCGGCCGCTCGCGAACCAGCCAACTGGCTGGAGAGACTCAGAACGCAGTCT
>CAVWTX010000003.1:0-109399 GCA_963758065.1 uncultured Thermoleophilia bacterium
CAGACCCCGGGGCCTGTCCAAACTGGGCGGGTCCTAGACGAGAATCTGGGTCGGGAGGCGGCCAGAGCCCGGAACGGCGTCCGGAGATGACGCGTCGGGGGGTCTGACCCCACCTCCTACACTGACCGTCCAGATGTCTGCCCGCCTTCTCAGGCGCCGGTCAGCGACGGCCGCGGTGCTCTACGGCGCGGTCGCGTGCGGCATTCTCGGATCGATCGTCGCGGCACGGGTCCTTGGCCTCGAGCAGTTCGGCGTGTTCGCGACGGCACTCGCCGCGGTCGGCTTTTTCCAGGTGCTTCTCGACCTGACCGTCGAGGAGTCGCTCACCAAGTACGGCTTTCGCTACGTGGCAGCGGAGGATTGGGGACGGCTCCGACGTCTGTTCCGCCGGATGCTCGTGTTCAAGACGCTCGGTGGGGCGATCGCGACGGCGATTCTGATTGCCCTGGCCCCCGCCGCCGACGCGGTCTTCGGCGAAGAGGGCGTTGGGGCGGCGCTCCTCGCGGCAGCGCTCATCCCGCTCGTCCAGGCCCCGGAGAACGTGGGTGCGACGGCGCTTCTGCTCCACAGCCGGTACGACCTGCGGGGCGCGTATCAGCTGGGCTCGGCCGCGCTCAGGCTGGTGGCGATCGCGGTCGGTGCTCAGTACGGCGTCACGGAGGCGCTCGGCGCAATGGTCGTCGCGCAGCTCGTCTCGACCGCTGTCGTATCCGTCGTGGGAGTGGTCGCGCTCCGTCGTTTTCCGAGAGGCGAGCCCCGCCCACTCGGCGAAGACGTCCCTGGCATCCGCTCGTTTGTCGTCCAGTCGAGCATCGCAACGGGCGTGATCTCGCTTCGGACGACGCTCGTCCCGGTCGTGCTCGGCGTTGTCGCCGGACCGACGCAGGTCGGGCTGTTTCGCATCGCGCAGACTCCGCACACGGGTCTTGCGGCAGCCAGCTCGCCGGCAAGACTCGTCCTCCTGACCGAGCAGACCCGCGACTGGGAGGGCGGCGGGCATGTGAGCGTTCTCGCCGGCATCCGCAAGTACACGCTCGGAGCCGGCGCGCTGATGCTCGTCGCCGTGCCGGTCTTCTTCGTCGCAATGCCCTGGCTCGTGGAGGTCGTCTTCGGCCAGGAGTACGCGCCCGCTGTCGACGCCGCGCGCATCGTCCTGCTTGCAGCGGCGATCCAGTTCGCCATAGGTTGGACAAAGTCGCTCCCGGTCACGGTTGGTCGGCCGCGGTTGCGCATCGTCACGCACGGGCTCGAGACGATCGTCGCGATCCCGCTCGTCGCCGTGCTCGGAGCCGAGTGGGGTGCGACGGGAGCTGCGGTCGCGGTGCTCGCTTCGACCTTCGTCTTCGCCGCGACGTGGGCGGTGGCGCTCGCACGCCTCCACGCCGAGATCGGCGACGATCCGACCCGCCTGGTCGCCGACACGCCATCGTGAGGGTGGTCGTCGTCTCCGGGATCTGGCCTCCCGACCCGGGTGGCCCGGCGAGCCATGCGCCCGCGCTTGCCGACTTCCTCCATGTGCGCGGCCACGCCGTCGAAGTGGTCACGACGGCGCTCACATCGCCCGACCGGCGCGCGTACGACGTACATTGGATATCGCGCCGATCGAGTCTACGGCACGTTCGCTGCGCGTTCGCCGTTCGCACATACGCGAAGGACGCTGACGTCGTCTATGCAACGAGCATGATCAGGAGGGCCGCTCTCGGCGCTCGGCTCGCGCGGAAGCCGCTCGTGGTGAAGCTCGTCTCGGACGAGGTCTTCGAACGAGCGACTCGCAGCGGGAGGTTCGACGGCACGCTCGCGGACTTCCAGCGGGTTGGAGGAGCGCGGACGAGAGTTCTCCGTGCGACACGCAATGCGGCCGTGCGCAGCGCACGACACGTGTTCAGCCCGAGCGGATACCTGCGGTCGATCGGGCTTCGCTGGGGCCTCGATCCCGACCGCGTCTCGGTGCTTCCCAATCCTGCGCCGGAAGTGCCGCCTCTGCCCTTCCGGGACGAGCTACGTGCGGAGCTCGGCCTCGACGGCTCGGTGCTTGCGCTCGCCGGACGGCTCGGGCCGCAGAAGGCCGTCGGCGTCCTCCTGAGCGCGCTTGCGAACGTGCGTGACGTCACGCTCGTGATCGCGGGTGACGGGCCCGAGCGCGCCGCGCTCGAGCGGCGCGTCCAGGAGCTCGGACTCGACGGCCGCGTCCGCTTCCTCGGCGTGGTCCCGCGTGCGCAAGTCCTGCGCCTGTTCTGCGCCGCCGACGCCTCGGTGCTCTCGTCCGCGTGGGAGAACTTCCCGCACACCGTCGTCGAGGCGCTTGCGGTGGGCTGTCCCGTGATAGCGACCGCGGTCGGGGGGGTCCCGGAGGTCGTTCGGGACGGCGTCAACGGCCTTCTCGTGCAACCAGACGATCCGGTGGCGCTGCGAGAGGCGATCGAGCGGTTCTTTGCAGACGACGAGTTGAGACGCAGCCTGGCCGGAGCTGCTCGGGCCTCGGTCGCCGGCTACAGCGAGGAGACCGTCTTCGCACGCATCGAGACAGAGCTCGAACGGGCGGCGGGGACGTGAAGCGGAAGCTCCTCATGGTCGGACGCATGCGCTACTCGCTTCCGCTCTCGCCCTCGCTCGAGCGGAAGTTCGAAGCTCTGTCAGAGGAGCTCGAGGTCCGTGTCCTCGCGAGCGAGGGGACGTCGTCGGGATCGGACGGACGATTCCGGCTCGTGCGGCCCGTGCGGCTGCGTGTCCTGGACGGCGCAGGCTTCTATGCGCTGCTGCCGTTCCGCGTCATGCGCGAGCTTCGGGACTTCCGGCCCGATGCGGTTCTCGCGCAGGGGGCTCAGGAAGCCGCCCTCGCGGTTCTCGGTCGCACGCTGGCGCGTGTACCGACGAAGGTGATCTCCGACATTCACGGGGATCCGGCGGCTCCGACGCGCCTCTACGGATCGCCCTTGCGCAAGGCGCTCGCGCCAGTCGCGGATGCGCTCGCTCGCTACGGCCTACGGCGCGCGGACGGGGTGCGCACCATCTCGGCGTACACCTCCGGCATCGTGCGCGAAGCCGGAGTGGAGCCGAGCGCGGAGTTCGCCGCGTTCATGGATCTCGAGCCGTTCCTCGACCGCGAGCCCGCGCCACTTCCGGAGCGTCCCACAGCGCTCTTCGTCGGGGTTCTCGAACGCTACAAGGCCGTGGACGTCCTCGCGGATGCCTGGCGGCTCGCCGCCCGACGTGTCCCGAACGCAACGCTGCACGTCGTCGGCCGCGGCACTCTGCGAGACGTGGTCGAGCGTCTCGTCGCGGAGTTGCCGACACAGACGCGCTCGACGGCCTCTCTGACGACCTCGGAGGTCGCGCGGGCCTTCGACGAGGCGACGGTGCTCGTCCTCCCCTCGCGCTCGGAGGGGCTCGGCCGCGTTGTCGTGGAGGCTTTCTGTCGTGGCCGCGGAGTCGTGGCAAGCCGCGTCGGCGGCATTCCGGACCTCGTCGAGGACGATACGACGGGCATCCTGGTGCCTCCCGGTGACGCTCGAGCACTCGCCGACGCGCTCGTCCGCGCGCTCGAGGATCGGGCGCTCGCACAGCGGCTCGGGACGGCGGCACGACCTGCTGCCGAGCCCTGGCTCGCGACTCCCGACGAGTACGCGCGTCAGATTCGCGATCTCGTCGAGAAGGTCGTTACCCCCTAGGCCTACACTCACGCGGATGCTTGCGTACCGAGCGCTGCAGCTTGCGAAGAACGGCCTCTACCGCGTTACGGGTGAGGCCGTGAACGGCGTCGGAGCTGTCGACGGCGAGGTCGAGCGAACGCTTCGCGTGCTCATGTACCACAAGGTCAACGATCTCACGCCGAATCCGATCACGGTCCCGACGGCCGTGTTCGCGGAGCAGATGGCCCTCCTCGGTACGCTCGGGTACGCGCCCGTTTCACTTCCTGCAGTGAGGGACCACTATGTCGCCGGCGCCCCGCTTCCTGAGAGAGCTGTCCTGATCACGTTCGACGACGGCTACCGCGACAACCTCCGAAACGCCTTACCAATCCTGCGTGAGCACGGATTTCCGGCTGTCATCTTCGCGCCGATCGCGTACCTCGACGACTCGCGGCCCCTTCCGCACGAGGAGGCTCTCCTCGGCCTCGGAGTCGAGAATCCGACGCTCGACTGGGACGAGCTCGCCGAGCTCGAGGCCGGCGGCGTACGCATCGAGTCGCACGGCATCGGACACCGGCGGCTCGCCGAGCTCGAGCCTGCCGAGGCGCTTCGCGAGATCGCTGTCTCGAAGCTGCGCCTCGAGGAGCGTCTGGGGCGGGAGGTCGACGCCTACGCGTACGTGAAGGGGTCGCGCGCGGACTATCGAGCGGAGCATGCAAGCCTCGTGCAACAGGCCGGCTACAAGCTCGCGTTCACGGCGGTTTCGGGCGCGAACGGCCCGGGAAGCGATCGTTTCCAGCTGCTCCGCTACAACGTCGAGCCCTACTCGTCCCGGACGTTCGAGCTCGTGCTGGCGGGTGCCTGCGACGCCCTCTCCGTCAAAGACACCGTCGTCGGCACGCACGTCAGGCGTGCGCTGACCAAGAGCCTCGGAATGGCCTCGCGTTGAGCTTCCGTGTGGTCCGCTACTCGGCGGCGGAGCGTGCCTCGCTGGTCTCGCTTCTCGAGCGCGTCGGCACGACACAGCTGTCGGACGAGGAATTCTCGTGGTGGTTCGACCGGAACCCCTCCGGAGAAGGAATCGTCTCGCTCGCGGTCGACGAGGGCGAGGTCGTAGGCGTCGCGGCGATGAGCTTCTTTCGGACCGCGCTCGACGGCATCGATACGCGTCTCGCGATCCCTGTCAACGTCGCGACCGATCCGCGGTACCGCGGCCAGGGAGTCTTCTCGACGCTCGAGCGCGAGAACGAGGCCGCGGCTGCCGCGTCGGGGTCCCCGCTGACCGTCACGTTTCCAAACGGAGCGTCGTATCCGATCTTCAGGAGCCGCCTCGGCTGGATCGACCTGCCGCCGCTCCGACTGTGGGCGAGACCGCTGCGGGCGGGAGCGGTCGTCCGCTATGCCCTGGGACGACCGGGGCAGCGTGGCGCGCTGCGAGCGCCCGACGCCGCGAGTCGAACGCTGCGTGGTCTCGACGTTCGGCTCATCGACCGCTTCGGCGCCGAGATGGACGAGCTGGGGCGGCAGGCGGCGACTGGCTACGGCAGTCATTTCGTCCGCGACGCCGAGTACTTCAACTGGAGGTACCTGGACTCGCCTCGCGACTACCGGTGCTTCGGCGCTTTCAGTGGGGATGAGGTCGTGGGAGTCGCAGTCGTGGGGCACACGTTCAAGCACGGCGTCTCGGCCGGGTTTGTCGCCGATCTCGTCGCCGCGCCTGCCGGCGGTGAGGCAGTACGGGTGCTGCTCTTGCGCGCCATCGACGAGGTACGAGGTGGCGCGGACGCGCTCGTGCTCCTTCCGCCGCCGTCGCGGGCGCATCGTCGCGCACTGCTGCGGGCCGGGTTCTTCCCCACCAACACGAAGCTCCGTTTCATCGGCAAGCCGCTTCACGAAGGCGCTCGAGTCGACGAGCGCGCAGAGGCGTGGCACTTCACGCTGGGGGACTTCGACTTCTTCTAGTGCCCAGGTGTCAGACACCACACTGCGTCAAGGCCGAATGGCCACATTTCAGCGCCGATCCATCGACAGACTGCTTGGGTCGTCGGTGCAGATCCACACGTTCGAGCTCGACCATTGCGCCATATGCGATTGCGACATTGCAGACGTGCGCGGGGCTTCGGTGTCTGACACTGCGGACGCTCTCGACACGTGATGACCAAGGTCGTCTTCATCACGCAGCAGGTCGATCCCGGGCATCCGGCGCTCGCGGCAACGGTCCCCAAGCTCGAGGCACTCGCGGAGCTCGTCGACGAGGTCGTCGTTGTAGCCGACGCGTCTGTCGACGACGTTCTGCCGGCGAACTGCCGTACCCGATCCTTCCGGTCGGGCCGAAAGGCAGGGCGCGGGCTTCGCTTCGAGGCAGCGCTTGCCCGGGAGCTGCGAGGACTCCGGGGTGGCGCCGTCGTCGCGCACATGTGCCCGATCTACGCGGTACTGGCCGCTCCGCTGGTGCGGCCCCTGGGTGTCCCGCTCGTCCTCTGGTTCACTCACTGGCGCGCGAGTCGGCTGCTGCGGGCAGCGGAGCGCGCCTCAACCGCTGTGACGAGCGTCGACGAGCGTTCTTTCCCGCTGCCCTCGCGAAAGCTTCGCGCGATCGGTCACGGCATCGATCTCGCCGAGTTCCCGTGTTCACGCCCCAGAGAGGGGCCGGGGACTCACCTGCTCTCACTCGGCCGCTACTCGACCGCGAAAGGGCTCGACGTCGTGCTGGCGGCTGTTGCGCTGGCCGGGCCCGACGTCCGGATTCGGATCCACGGTCCGTCCCTCTCCGAGGATGAGCGTGCTCACCGCAGCGAGCTCGAGCAGGTCTCGACCGAGCTCGGGCTCGACGGACGAGTCGTGCTCGGCGATCCGGTTCCGCGCTCCGAGTTGCCGGGCCTATTCGCAGAGCACGACGCCCTCGTCAACAACATGCGCTCCGGGGCCCCCGACAAGGTCGTGTACGAGGCCGCTGCCGGATGCCTTCCGGTGCTTGCCTCGAACCCGATCTTCGACTCGCTCCTCGATCGGGAGCATCGCTTCCCGCGCACCGATCCGCGCGCGCTCGCGGACAGGATCCAAGCCGTGGGAGAAATGAGCCCGACTACGCGTGCTGCCGTCGGGCGCCGCCTCCGTGAGCGAGTTGCGGCGGGCCACTCGGTGCGGTCATGGGCGAGTGGCATCCTCGAAGCGGCGGGGCTCGAATGACGGGAGGCGTAGTTCTCCATACCCAGAAGGTCGCCGGCATCTCGGGCTCGGAGTCGCACCTCCTCCAGCTCCTACCCGACCTGCGCGCGCGGGGCTGGGACATCCGCTTTCTCATGTTGCACGAGGACGAGCCCGGCGCCTGGGAGTTCGCCGGCGAGCTGCGGGCACGCGGAGTCCCGCTCGACGACGTTCGGCTCCGCGCCGACGTCGACCCCTTCGCGTTCGGGGAAGTCGTCGCGTACCTCTCACGCACCCGGCCCCGGATCCTCCATACGCATCTCGTCCACGCCGACGTCTACGGCCAGCTCGCGGGCTCCCTGACACGCGTCCCGTTCCGGCTCTCGACGAAGCACGGGTTCAACGAGTTTCGGGAAGGACGCTGGTTCGGGCTCGCGGATCGGTCCGTCGGCTCGCTCGCGCACGTTCACATCGCGATCTCACAGGGGCTCGCCCAGTACCTCGCCGAGACGGAGGGATTCGCCGAGGAGGACTTCGAGATCGTCCACTACGGGATTGCGTCCGACGGCGCCGCGGCGCCGTACGTGCGCGGCGACCCTCGACTGCTCTGCGTCGGCCGCTTGATCCCGATCAAGGGCCACCTCGTCCTTCTCCGCGCGCTCGCCCAAGCACGCGCTCGAGTACCGGGGGTGACGCTCGACGTCGCCGGGCGCGGCCCGCTCGCGCCTGCGCTCAAGTCGTTCGCGCAGGAGCTCGGGCTTGCCGACGCCGTGCGCTTCCTCGGTTTCGTCTCCCCCGTGCAGAGGGCGATCGAGGACGCCGCGATCGTCGTCGTGCCCTCGCTCGGGGAGGGTTTCGGAATGGTCGCGCTCGAGGCGATGGAGCGAGCTCGCCCGGTGATCGTCAGCGCCGTGGGCGGCCTGCCCGAGATCGTCGCGGACGGCGAGACGGGCCTCGTCGTTCCCTCTGCCGACGCGGAAGCGCTCGCCGACGCGATCGTCGCCCTCGCCGGGGATCTCGCGCGTGCATCGGCCATGGGGAGCGCGGGACGCGAGCGGGCGAATGCGAAGTTCACGCCCGAGCAGTGCGCAGCGCGTATCGAGGAGCTCTACCTCGCGCGCAAGGTCGCGGCCGTGTAGCCGCGCCGTCTTTGGATGCGCTGCCAGATCTCGGCGAGCGCGAACGCGGCGAGGAGAGCGAGCAGGAAGTCCCACGGGGCGCGGTAGCGGGCAGTTCCGGCGAATACCATCGCGGCGAGCGTGTTGTAGGCGAGCAGCAGGAGCGCGAGCGTGACGAAGTGTCGGGGCGCGACGAAGAGGCCTGCGATCGCCAGGGCGTAGAGACCGACCACGAACGCAGGTTCGACCGTGCGTCGCACAGCCCGAGCAGCACCGCTGCCACTCGCGTCCGACTCTGATGGAATCGGGCTCCAGAGCATCCTCGCCGCCTGTATCGCCAGTCGAGCCTTCTCGCCCGGATTCTCGCGCCAGAACTCGAGCACCTCGTCACGGTACAAACGCATCTGCGCACACTCGTCGACCGACGTCGGCTGGCCCGCGAGCGTCAGGTCGGCCGCCAGCTCGGGCCAGGGAGGCGCTCCCGGAAGCTCCGGGACGTCGTCGATCCAGCCCCCGCGGTCGAGCACGCCCCGCGTTTTCGGGTTGTTCGCTTTCCACAGCGCGCGTGCATCGGTCGTGATCGCGTAGCAGCCGACCTCGACCTTGTTGCGTGCCACCCAGGGCGCGACGACGAGCGCTGCCCCGAGGACAACGAGGCCTGCTGCAGTGAGCGTTCGACCTAGCGGGACGCGCCCTGCGACGAAGAAACCGAGCACGACGGGTAGGAGAACGAGCCTGGCGTTGCCGAGAATCGCGAGTCCGGCAACGCAGCCCGTCGCGGCGGCCATCGGCAGCGAGCGGTTCTCGTACGCGAGCAGCGTGCACAGCACGAGCAGGGCCAGCACCAGCCCGTCGAGCACTTCGCGATTCGCGTGGACGTCGTGCCAGACCACGTATGGGTGAAGCGTCGTGAGGAGCGCGGCGACGAGGCCGACTCCCGGCGAGCGCAGCCGGACGCCGATCTCGAGGACGAGCAGCGCCGTGGCGACGGCGACGACGACCTGCGCCAGCCCGACCGCGAGCCACGACCGGTCGAACGGTAGGTAGAGACCGGCGAGGAACCAGCCGTACAGCGGCTGCGTGTAGGCGGAGGGCACGCCTGGGAGAAAGCCGAATGTCCCGTGCTCGACGAGCGTCAAGGCGAAGCGGTCGCTCTTGTCGACGAACTCCTCCAGGATCGTCCCGCGCTCGCGAGCGAGCACGACGAGCCGCGGAATCGCGGCTGCTGAAACGACGACCAACGCCGCCGTCGAGTGTCGCACCGATACTTCTCGGACGATGGGCGCCACGTCGGAGGAACGGTACGCGGTCGTCTCCTGCCACGTTGAGCGACCGCTCGACGACGCAGTCTGGACCAGGTTTGCAGCGATGCAGGCGCGGCAGCCGGGCGGATTCGCGATAGCGGCGCTGATGCGGCCCGCGGACGAGTCCGCGGGCGAGGACGAGGGCCGTTGGTTCGTTCGCGCTCGGGAAGCTGCAGATCGCGCGCCGCTCGGCCACCACGTGCACTGGACGGCCCCGGACCACGCTCGGCCGACGGACGGCGACACGGGCGGTCGTGTGAGAGCAGAGGGCGCGCGTCTTCGGCAGGTTGCGCCGACGCTCTTCTGCGGCGGTGGCTGGTACGCGGATCCGGACGTCGCCGAAGCGTGCGCCGAGCTCGGCTACGTGGACTGCACGCCGCGAGCGTCGCGGCCGCCCTACCTGCGCGAAGGCGAGCGCTGGGCGTCCCTCCAGAACCCCGCGCGCATCGCTCTTCCGTCAGGTCGCGTCCTACGGGCCATCCCGACGACCCATTCGCTCGGCGACCTCGCCCGAGCGCTGGTCCGTCGCCCGCTCGCCCGCTTCGTGCACGTCTACTTTCACGACACGGATCTCCTCGACCGCCGTCGGCGAGCCATGCTCCGCCGTCTCCTCCCTCTGCTGGCGCGCCGTGCGAGGGTGTCGGACCTCGACGCGATTGCGCGCGACGTGCTCGAGGACGCACCGCGCGTCGCATGGGACGACGTGGCGCGGTTCTAGTGCTTCCCGCCGGAGGTACGGTCGTGATTCGCCGGCGAGAACCGAGCAGGTCAAGGACGCAGGGAGCCTCGATATGCAGGCATATCGGGGCGACCGAGGACGAAGGCATGCGAAGCGTTCGCAGCCGCGCGAAGCGCGGGTGTACCTCCGGCGGGGAGCACTAGGATCTCGGAGTGTCCAAAGCCGCTCCGCCGGCTCGAAGGCCAAGTCCCGCTCCTCCCCAGTCGATGACGGGCAGGGACGTTCGCGCGTCCCGCCTCTACGTGCTCTCGCGTGGGCCGATCCTGACGCTTGTCCGGCGAGCGCTGTCCGTAGCGGCGCTCGTAGTCCTAGATGTCGCGGGACTCGCCCTCGGGATCTACCTCGCCCTCGTATTCCGCCAGCTCATCGCAGGAGAAGGAAGCGTCTTTTGGAGCCTGCTCTGGCGGGAGGGCCCCGCGGAGTGGCTGAAGTTCGCGGCGCCGATCACGGTGCTCGTCTTCGCACAGGCCGGGCTCTACAGGCAGCGGGAGAGCAGGCCCGGGGCCGGACGAATCCTTGCCTGTCTCATCGTGGTCGCGCTCATCGTGCTGGCGTTCGGGATCGGTACGGGCTACGACTTCACGACCTCGGGTCTCATCCCGACGTCCGTGGTCGTCTCGGCGGTGACGATCGGCCTGTTCCGAGCGGCGTACGAGTCCGCAGCGCTCGAGATCATGCGGGCGGCAGGGATCCGCCGCCGGGTCGTGCTCGTCGGCGAGGGTGAGAGCCTCGTCCGCTTGCGGCAGTCCCTCGCTGCGGCTCGCGGCGGCCTCACGTACGAGTTCGTCGGGGCCGTCGCAGCCGAGCCGGTGCCGGGCACGCGTCTCCTCGGCTCGCGCGCGGAGCTCCCACTCGTCCTCGAGCAGGTACGACCTGACGAGGTGATCCTCGCCGAGGCCGACTTCGACGAGCGCGCGGTCCTCGAAGTCGTCGAGCACGCACACCGCCAGGGGATCAGGGTTCGCCTCGCACCCGACACGACGGAGTTACTCGTTCAGCGTGGCGAGTACGTGCCGGGCCAGGGTGCGCCCCTCTTCGAGCTTCGGCCGCCGGTGCTGACCGGGTGGGACTGGGCGGTCAAGAGGGGATTCGACCTGCTTGTCAGCTCTCTCGTGTTGATCGTCGGGCTGCCGCTCTGGGCACTCATCGCCCTGGCCGTCAAGCTCGACTCGCGAGGTCCGATCTTCTTCGTCGACCGCAGGATCGGCGTGGGTGAGCGCGAGTTCGGGATGCTCAAGTTCCGGACGATGGTGGCCGGCGCCGCATCGCTCCAGCCGGAGCTCGAGCCCGTGAACGAGGCCGAAGGGGCGCTCTTCAAGATCCGCGAGGACCCCAGGGTCACGCGGGTCGGTCGGTTCCTCCGCCGTTTCTCGCTCGACGAGATCCCTCAGATAGCGAACGTGCTGAAAGGGGAGATGAGTCTCGTCGGGCCACGCCCGCTCCCGCTCCGCGATTACCAGCTCCTCGAGGACTGGCATCGTGCGCGCTACTCCGTCCTCCCCGGAATGACCGGGCTGTGGCAGATCTCCGGCCGGTCGGGCCTGACGTTCGACGACCTCGTTCGGCTGGACTTCACGTATCTCGAGAACTGGTCGATCTGGCTCGACGTCACCATCATCGTGCGCACGATCCCCGCGGTGATCGGTCGGCGAGGGGCCTACTAGTGGTGGGCGCCCCGAAGATTCTCGCGGTCGCCTCGGCGATCGACCTCGACTTCCGCTACGGCTGCACCCCGGCCTGGTGGCAGCTCTGGAAGGGAATGTACGACGCCGGGGTCGATCTCGTCGTGACGCCGTATCGAGGCCGAGCGGTGGAGTCGCCCTGGTGGCGAGCGGCGCCGAACCCGACCTACCGGGAAGGCGAGTCGTACCAGGTGGTCCGTGACGTGCTCGCCCGCGCGAGAGGCGACCGCTACCTCCGCCGGGCCGAGTCGCACCCCGAGGAGTCCGGGCTCGATCGGCTCACTCGCGAGACCATCCGGCGCTGGATCACCCCTCGCTGGAAGCGGCACCTCATACGACTCGTCGAGAACGAGAAGCCCGACGCGATCGTCGTCTTCACGGTTCCGATGGCGCATCTGCGAGGCATCCCCGAGGCGCTCCGGGCGCGCTTCGGGATCCCGGTCGTGTTCTACGACGGAGACGTCCCCATGAGCCTGCCCGAGTTCGGAGGGATGGATACGGGGTTCAACCCGTACCACGGCGCGGATCCGTGGGAGTACGACCTCGTGCTCACGAACTCCGAGGGTGGTATTCCCCGGTTGCTCGAGCTCGGCGCGCGCCGGGCCGACGCGCTCTTCTGGGGCGCCGACCCGGAGTTCTTCTCGCCTCAGCCGGTCGAGAAGGACGTGGACGTCTTCTTCTACGGCTATGGCGACAAGTTCCGCCGGGACTGGATGAAGACGATGGTGGGGGAGCCGTCGCGGATCGCCTCAGAGCTCGATTTCGCGCTCGGAGGGCTCGACTTCCAGGGCGATACCGGTGTCGCGCGAGTTCTCGGCGACGTGCCGTTCAACCTCTTCGCCCGGGCGATCTCGGCTGCCCGAGTGAACCTCAACATCACTCGGCGGCCGCACGCGACGGTCTCCGGTTCGTCGACTGCGCGGCCGTTCGAGCTTGCCGCGTCGGGAGCAGCAATCGTCTCGAATCCGCACGAAGGCATCGAGCGATGGTTCGAGCCCGGCCGCGAGCTCGTGCTGGTCGAGAGCGCCGATGAGGCCATGGCTGCATATCGGGACCTCGTCGCCGATCCCGCGCAAGCCGAGGAGATGGGGCGGCGGGCCCGCGAGCGCGTTCTCGACGAGCACACCTATGCCCACCGCGCGCGTCGCCTGCTCGAGCTCGTGGGGCTCGAAGTCGGGGTAGGCGCGAAGCGCCTTGTCCGCGCAGCGGACCAGTGGAAGGGGTCTGGGGGAACCGGGAGGTTCCCCCAGCATGCGAGCGGAGCCCCTCTACGCGGGCCAGAGGCTCTGCCGTGAGCCACCGACTGGTCGCGATCGTGCCGGCCTGGAACGAGTCGGGCGCGATCGGCGAAGTCGTCGACGAGATCAGGGACTACGACCCAACGATCGACGTCGTCGTGATCGACGACGCGTCCACGGACGACACCGCCGAGGTAGCGGAACTGCACGCCGCAACCGTTCTTCGCCTCCCCTTCAACATCGGGATTGGCGGAGCCGTCCAGACAGGCTTCAGGTTCGCGCGGGACGAGGGATACGACATCGCCGTCCGGCTCGACGGAGACGGTCAGCACGCCGCGTCCGAGATCCCGAAGCTTCTCGGGCCGGTCGAGGCCGGTGAGACCGATCTCGTGATCGGATCGCGATTCGTCGACCCGGGCGGGACCTATCGACCTCCGTTCGCACGGCGAGTCGGCATCGGTGTCTTCGCGCGCCTCGTCTCGTTGCTCGGCGGGCAGCGCGTCACCGATACGACGTCCGGGTTCGTCGCGCTCAACCGTGCCGGGATCGAGCTCTTCGCGGCGGAGTTTCCCCACGATTACCCCGAGGTCGAAGCCACGCTCGTCGCGCTTCGGAGCGGCCTCCGGGTGACGCAGGTTCAGGTGGACATGCGCGAGCGGACCACGGGCTCGTCGTCGATCACCTTCGTCCGGTCCCTCTACTACATCGTCAAGGTCATGCTCTCGCTGCTCGTGGCAAGTCTGCGGCGCTATCCGCGTCTCCAAGGAGCGCGGCAGTGACTCCCGTTCGCGTCTCCGTCGTCGGAGCAATCGCGTCCATCGTCCTCGTTCTCGTGGTGCTCGAGCTTGTTCGCGGACGGCGTCTCAAGGAGCGCTACGCGCTGCTGTGGCTCGCCACTGGTGTCGTCCTCCTCGTGCTCTCGGTCTGGCGTGACGGCCTGAACACGATCGCCGGGTGGCTCGGGGTGACGAGCTATCCACCTGCCGTCCTCTTCGCCGTCGCGACGCTCTTCATCTTGCTCGTCCTCCTCCATTACTCGACGGTGATCTCGAAGCTCACGGACGAGAACGTCGACCTCGCCCAGCGCATCGCCCTGCTCGAGGAGCGCGTCAGCCGGATACGGACACGGGCGGACTGAACGCGAAGACGTCTCCGAACTCCGGATCGTCGACCCAGTTCGTCCCTATGCCGATCCGGTAGGTGGCGTCCGCGAGGGACGAGCTGTCGACGAACGCCGTGTCGCGCGTGGTCGCGATCGGCGTTCCCGTGACGTAGCAGTACCACGCCACGCCTCCCGAGATGTAACAGGTCGTGTCGGCCCCCGGCCCGTCGTGGCGATAGACGCGGTAGAAGACGTTCGCGTGCCAGTTCGTGTCGTCTCTCCAGGTGAGCCGGGCGGTGGTGCCCTCGCGCTCCGCCCGGAGCGCGACAGAGTCGTCGATGGGAGCGAAGATGTCGGTCGCCGGGTCGCCCGGAACGCCCTGGAACACGGCCGGTGTCGGAAGCTCCATCGGCGTCGAGGCGGCGATCGCGGCCGCCGGGACGGCCACGCTCAGAGCTGCCGCCACCAAGATCCAGCGAACAGCGATCGTCCCAGTCTCGGAGGGCATGACGCGCTCACCGAGTCGTCGAGCAAGCGTCGGAATCAGCAACGGGATGGAGGCGAACAGCAGGAGGTACGCGGGCCAGGCGGGCATCAACAACCTCCAGAAGGTGTTCGTCTCGATGCTCGCCCGCGGTGAGAAGCCCTTGACGACGAGGAAGGCAGCGAGCCAGCCGCCGAGTAGCGCTGCGATCGCGCCGCGGCGTACGCGGAGTACCGCGATCAGACCCGCGATCGGAGCCCACTGCGCGAGGCGGGCGCTGAAGAAGAACTCGCGCAGCTGGTCCATCTGCAAGCGCCAGTGATCGAAGTCGAGATCGAGGTAGCGATCGAGATCGAGGCCCACAGCCAGCGGGCCGGAGCCCGCAGCCAACCGCGCCTGCTCGAGCGCGAGCACCGGCACCTCGCCGAGGCCGCGGTACTTCCACAGGAGCAGGACGAGCAGAGCCGGGACCGTCGCTCCCGCGCAGACGACCACTTCCTTCCAGCGGCGCGCGACGACGTACGCAAGCGCAATGCCGAGCGCAACGAGGAGGTTCGGAGGCTTGAGTGCCCCGGCAGCACCCAGCAGCACGCCCGCGAAGACGGCATCGGTCAGATGGTCGGGGGAAAGCGACCGCACGACGAAGAACGCGGCGGCAAGGACAAGCACCGTCGAGGGGAAGTCGGCCATCGCCGTGAGCCCGAGCGCCTGCGGGAGGAAGTGCTCTGCCCAGCGCTCCTGGTAGCGGTCGACGAAGAGCGGGATCGACACGAACGGCGTGACGACCCACAGCAGCGACGCCCAGTACCCGAGCAATCGGCCGCCGATCTTCGACGCGATCCCGTAGACGCAAAGAAGTGCCACCGGGCCGAGGACGAGCACCTGGAAGACCACCAGCGGTGGGAGCACCTGAACCCAGGTCGGCCCCGTGACCGACATGATCGGCGCGAGCACGAACGACCAGAGGTAGCCGAGCTCGGTCGGGGCCAGCTCGAGCTGGCCGAGGAGCCAGCCTTGCGTGGCAAGCCAGATCTGGTCGCCACCCTGGAAGTAGACCCAGCCGTTGTGGTCGACCGAGAGCGCAAGCGCGAGGATTGCGACGATCTGGAGCGAGATCAGCGCGCCGAGGACGGCACGGGGCCGTTCGAGCAGGCGATCGACCGTGCGGCCGACGCCATGCGCCGCTACGAGAGACGCACTAGCGACCGACACCGGCGACGGCGGCGCGATACCAGGCGACTGTGCGCTCGATCCCTTCTCGCAGCGGCGTGTGCGCCTCGAAGCCGAAGAGCTCGCGCGCTCTCGTCGCGTCGACGCTTCGGCGAGGCTGGCCGTTCGGCCTCTCCGTGTCCCAGACGATGCGACCCTCGAAGCCCGTGACCTCGGAGATGAGCTCGGCCAGGTCGCGGATAGAGATCTCCTTCCCGGCTCCGAGGTTCACGGGCTCGGGCCCGTCGTAGCGCTCGGAAGCCAGGACGAGACCCTCGACGCAGTCGTCGACGTAGAGGAACTCGCGCGTCGGCGAGCCGTCGCCCCACAGAACGACCTCGTCCTCGGTCTCGATCATCTTGCGGATCAGCGCCGGGATGACGTGCGACGTCTCGAGGTCGAAGTTGTCCCTCGGCCCGTACAGGTTCGTCGGGAGCAGGAAGATGCTCGAGAGGCCGTACTGGTCGCGATACGCCTGAGCTCCGACGAGGACGGCCTTCTTGGCTACACCGTAGGGCGCATTCGTCTCCTCCGGGTAGCCGTCCCAGAGGTCCTCCTCGCTGAACGGGACGGGCGCGAACTTCGGGTACGAGCACACCGTTCCGACGAGGACGAGCTTTCGGCGTCCCAAGAAGCCGCGCCTGCTCGAGGATATGCGCCCCCATCGCGAGGTTCGCGTACCAGTAACGGCCGGGGTTCGCCCGGTTCGCGCCGATTCCGCCGACCTCGGCTGCGAGATGGAAGACGAGCTCGGGGTCGGCGTCTCGGAACATGCGCGCCGCGTCTTGCATCGACGTGAGGTCGTAGTCCGCGCTGCGGGCGACGACGACGTCGTGGCCATCGGCTTCGAGTCGCTCGACGAGGTGGGAGCCGAGAAACCCACCGCCGCCCGTGACGAGGACGCGCACGACGGGCAGGGTACAGCGCCATCCGGCTTCCGCCGCCGCCACTACGATGGCCCGCGTGAGGTCGATCGCCGATCGGCCCGCGCTGCTCCTCGGGCTTGGAGTCATCGCCGCGGTCGCGGCATTCCACCTCTGGGTGACTCCGGCGAACCCACCCGGTTACCACAGGGACGAGGCCGCTCTTTCACTGAACGCGTACACGCTCTCCACGGGCCTGCGCGACGAGGACGGTGCGCGCCTCCCGCTCTTCTTCCGCTCCTTCGAGGACTACAAGAGCCCTCTCTATCCGTATCTCCTCGCCGGTGTCTTCAAGCTCACCGGGCCCGATGCCACCGTCGCGCGTGGATTCTCGGCGGTGCTCGTCCTCGCGGCAGTCGTTCTCCTCGGCGTGCTCGCCCGGCGACTCACTGCGAGCAACCTCGTCGCCGTGATCGTCGTCCTCACGGCTGGGCTTACTCCTTGGCTGTTCGAGTTGGGGCGCATCGCGATCGAGGCAACGACGCAACCGCTCTTCATCGTCCTGCTGCTCCTGACTCTCGAGCGGACGTCGCGGCGTCGCAGGTACGGCGCGGTCGAAGGGCTGACAGCGGGCATGCTGATCGCACTCGTCACCTACTCGTACACAGGCAGCCGGCTACTCGGGCCTCTCCTGGCGGTGGCTCTCCTGGTCTTCGCGGGCAGCGGTCGCTGGCGCTTCGTCGTGTCCGCGTGGATCACAGTGCTCGTCGCTCTCGCGCCGATCGGCATCTACGCCATTCGGCATCCGGGTGCCCTGACGGCGCGCTACGAGGCGACGACCATTGCCAGGGACGGCCTATCGGGGCCGAGACTCGTCCTCGAGGCGATCGGCAACTGGCTGCGCGACATCGATCCCTGGCACTGGGCCACCGCGGGCGACCCTGCGCCATACATCCACAACGGGGGCTACGGCGCGTTCTACGGGAGCATTGCGATCCTCGCCGTCGCAGGAGCGGTGCTCGTCCTCCTGCGCGAAAGAGCGGAGCTCTGGTGGCGCTACGTTCTGCTCGCCACCCTGCTCGTCCCGATCCCCGCGGCCTTGACCGTCGACCGCTTCAACGCGATCCGCCTGGCCGCGCTTCCGGTCTTCATGCTCGTGCTCGCGATTCCGGCGCTCGATGCGCTGATCTCTGCGGCCAGAAGGTCCTGGCCGGCGCGCGGTGCGGTTGCGGTGTTGGCACTCGTCGTATGCGTGCAGTTCGTCCAGTTCCTCGACATCTATCGCACGCGCGGCCCCGCGCGGCTCGTGCTCTTCGACGCCGGTGTCGAGTCGCTGCTGGAGGCGCCTTTTGCGGCCGGGGAGACGATTTACGTCGACTACGACGATCGGGGTGCCCAGGCGCAGGCGCGCTGGCACGCCGCGGAGCGCGGCCTACCACAGAGCCGCATCGCGATCCTCCCGGACGGCGGCGTCCCGCCGCAGGGATCGATCGTCTTCCTCCGTTTCCAGGACTGTGACTTCGCCTGCGAAGAGGTCGCTCGCTGGGAGGAGTATCGGCTTGCCCGTGCACTCGGCCCCGGGCTAGTGGTGACATGACGACGCGCCTCGATCCGCTGTTGCGCCGGTGGGGACTCCTCATCGGGCTCGCCGCCGTTCTCGCTGTGGCGGCCTTTCAGCTGTGGGTGTCGCCGGAAAATCCCCCTGGCTTCTTCCGGGACGAGGCGGCGATCGCGTACAACGCGCACACCATCGCGACCGAGGGGCGGGACGAGTACGGCGCGCGCTTCCCCCTCTACTTCTCGTCGTTTCTCGACTACAAGAGCCCGCTCTTCGTCTACGCGCTCGCTGGAGTGTTCACGGTGACCGGCGCAGATCGCGAAGTGGCTCGAGGGTTCGCCGCGGTCTGCATGCTGGCCGCGATCCTGCTTCTGGGTCTGCTGGGGTACAGACGAACCGGGAGAAGCGTCGGTCGGCGTCGTGATCGTCGTTCTTGCAGGCACCACGCCCTGGCTCTTCGAGGTCGGCCGCGTCGCGTTCGAGGTCGCGCTGGAGCCGCTCTTCCTCGTCCTGGCACTTCTCGGCATCGAGCGAGTGAGTCGGAGCGAGCGCTGGGATCCCGTGTCGGCCTTGCCTGTGTCAGCTGCTCTAGGCGCGATCACGTACGTGTACGCGGGCGGACGCTTGCTCGCGCCTCTTCTCGCCGGCGCCCTGTGCGTGTGTCTCGGCCAGGGCCGCTGGAAGTGGGTGCTCACTGCGTGGCTCGGTTTCGCCGTGACCCAGATCCCGCTGCTGCTCTACACGCGGGCTCACCCGGGAGCGCTGTCGAGGCGGTACGAGGCGACGACCTTCGTCACCGACGACATGCCTTTTTGGGAGATCGCGTGGCGAGGAGCGGTGAACTACCTCCAGGATCTCCAGGTCTGGCACTACGTCGTCTCCGGTGACGTCAAGCCGTACGCGCACACACCGGGGGCGGGAGCCCTTCTGGTGGCCTCGCTCGCTCTGTCGCTCGCCGGGCTCACGCTCGTGCTCGCCCGACACCTGCGCGATCCGTTCTGGCGATACGCAGTCGCGGCTCTTGCAGTTTCGCTGGTCCCGGCCGCGACGACCATCGACAGGTTCCACGCGATTCGCCTGACGCCGTTCGCCGTGATGCTCGTCGTGCTCGCGATTCCCGCAGTCGCGGCGCTGAGAGATGGGGTGGTTGGTACTCGCTGGGCGCGCTATCTCGCCGTAACGCTCGTCGGTCTGGCCGCGTTGCAGTTTGCCCTCTTCGTGGACAACTACGCGGACGAGGGCCCGCGGCGAACGGGCCGGTTCGAGGCCGCCGTCCCAGGGCTTCTCGATCAGGCCTGGGCGAACGGCGGAACGGTCTACATCGACTACGACGATCGCGAGCCGCAGGGGATTGCCAGGTGGTACGCGCTCGAGCGGGGCATCGACCAGTCCCGCGTCGTCCGGCTGCCCGACGGCGGCATCCCCCCGGTCGGAACGATCGCCTTCGGACGAGAGCAGGAGTGCGACTACGCCTGTGACCGAATCGCCGAGTCGGGGGACTACTGGATAGCCCGAGCTCGCGGCCCGAGGAGCTAGCGCCGGGTTCCGAGCGGAGCGCCGGTCGGGAGCCAGTCGACCCGGCCGATCCAGCGTTCGCGATTGTCGGCGTACCAGCGGATCGTCTGCAGGACACCGTCCTCCCAGGACATCTTCGGCATCCAGCCGGTCTCCTCCGTGAGCTTCTCGTGGCCGACTCGTAGCGCCATCACCTCGCTCGCGCCGGGCCGATAGCGAGCTGGGGTCGAGACGACCTCGCGGTCGGCCCAGAACCCTGCGTCCTCGCCGACTCGAAGGACGAGATCCACCCAGTCCTGCATCGAGATGTTCGTGCCCTGGCCATAGACGTAGACGTCGCCGGGGGTGCCCTGGGCGGCGACGGTCAGGTGGCCGCGGACGCCGTCCGTGCAGAAGCAGAAGTCCCGCATCGGCTCGAGCTGGCCGAGCTCGACGGTCTCTCGTGTCAGCGCTTGCGTGACGATCGTGCCGGTGACGTAGCGCGGGTTCTGGCGCGGGCCGTAGTTGTTGAACATTCGGGTGACCACACCCGGGACGCCGAAGGCGTCGAAGTAATTCATCGTGAGGAAGTCCGCCGCAACCTTCGAGGTCGCATAGATCGACTTCGGGTTGATCGGCGACCGCTCGTGGAGGATCAGTCCTCCTGCGTCGTCGAAGTCGTGGTGCTCCGTGACCGACTCGCGAACGTTGCCGTACTCCTCCGACGTTCCCGCCGTGTCGAATTTTTCGAGCTCGAGTTCCCAGTCGACGATCGCCTGGAGGAGGTTCAGCGTCCCGAGGACGTTCGCGGCAATCGTCTCGTACGGGCGGTGCCACGACTCGCCGACGTGCGCCTGAGCGCCGAGGTGGAAGACGTACGGGCGATCGGGCGCCGCGCGCAGCTCCCTCACGAGGTAGTCGACCGAGGTCCGATCCGTCAGGTCGGCGAAGTGCACCTTCAGCCGGTTCCGAAGGTGCGCGATGTTGTTCAGCGCACCGCTCGAGTTCGCCCGTACGAATGCGTGAACGCCGGCGCCGAGCTCGACGAGAGCCTCGGTCAGGTGGGAGCCCATGAAGCCGTCGGCGCCGGTGACGAGAACGGTGCGACCCTCGTAGGTGTCGCCGAACTCGCTGCGGAGGTCGTCGAGCGTGCCGCCTGTCCAGAGGGTGTCGTTCGGCATGGTGCGTACGCTTCCGCGTCGGTGCGCAAGGTTACAGACTCGCCTGGGGCGGGCTCGTTGGCGAGCGCCGCGCTCACGGCTGGCTCGACCCTTCTCGTCGCGGGCTTTGCCGCGGCGGTCGGGATCGTGATCGCGCGCGAGTTCGGCCGGACGGACGAGACCGACGGCTTCTTCGCCGCGTACGCCGTGTTCTTCGTGGTCGTTCTTGCGGCGCAGGCGATCCGAATCGCCGTCATTCCGACTCTGGCGCGCAGTCGCGCGGATGGACGGCTTGCCGGGGAGATCGCTGGATACGCGATCGCGATCGCGGTCGTGGCCGTTCCGTTGCTCGCCGTCGTCGAGCTCGGCGCGGGCCCCCTCGCGGATCTCCTCACGGGCGGAGGATCTGACGTCGCGCGCGAAACAGCCGCCAGCGCACTCCGGTGGATGGTCCCGGCCGCCGTGGCGCATCTATTGGCCGGGCTGGCGGCCAGCGGCTTGGCCGCGCTGGACGACTATGCGACCGCTGCGTTCGGGTACGCGGCCGGAAGCGCCGCAGGCCTGTCGCTGATGTTGCTGCGCGTCGAGCCGGACGGCATCGTCGCCGTTGCGTGGGGGATGATGCTCAACGGGATCGTCGCGCTCCTCGTTCCGGTTGTAGGCCTCGCGTGGCATGCGCTGGCAACACGAATGCCTCCAAGCGCGGTGCGACCAGCGGGCCCTCCTCTCTCGTCTCGGCTCGGGGTCTTCGCCACAGCCGCGTCACTTCCGATCGCGCTGCAGGGGCTCTACGTGGTGTGCGTCCCTTTCGCGGGTGGCCTCGGCGAGGGGGCGGTCACGAGCTTCGGCTATGCCTACCTCGCGGCGGCGAGCCTCGTCTCCGTCACCGCGGTGTCACTCGGTCTCGTGACGTCGGTGCCGCTCGCGCGAAGCGGGCTTTCCCCGGAGCTGGCCGCACGTCACGTCGTTTCGGCGTCGTGGATTGCGCTCGCGTTCATCGGGGCAGCAGCGGGCGTCTTCGCGCTCGCTGGCGCGAATCTGGTCGAGGCGCTACTCGGGGGCGCGTACGCCGGCGACGTCGGAGCGGAAGTGGGCTCTGCCGTGGTCGCGTTCGCTCCCTGGATGGTCGCGTCCGTCGGCGTGAACGTGACGTTCCCGCTCGCCTTCGTCGTCGAGCGCGTGCGAGCGCTTCCACTGATCGGAGCAGTCGCTCTGGGAGTGGAGGTGCCACTCGCCTGGCTGGGGGTCGAGCTGGCCGGTCTCGACGGTCTTGCAATCACGCTGGCGATCTCGACGTTCCTCGTCTTCGCAGCCCTACTCGTCGAGCTCGGCGCGCTGGAGCCGGGGGTCCGCGGGATCCTGCTGGCTGCCGGCGTGGTCGCCTCGGTGTCGATCGCCGCGTTCGTCCTGCCCGCGCTGTTCCTCTCCTCGATCGGAGCTGCGGTGACCGGCGTTGTTGCCTATGCGGCTCTCGTCGCCCTCGTTCGCCCGCGCGGGTTGAGAGCGTCGTGGTCGTATCTCAGAGCGCTGCAGTAGACGCCGATACGTAGACGGCTTCGTGCTTTCGCGCCGTCTCCTCCCAGGTGAACTGGGCCGCGCGCACGAGCCCGCGTTCGACGAGCTCGTCTCGCCGAGCGTCCGTCTCGAGTATCCCCGCCGCGATGGCCTCGACGTCGGTCGGGTCGAAGAGGGCAGCGGCATCGCCGCACACCTCCGGGATCGCTCCCGTGTCGGCCGCTGCGACGGGACAGCCCGAGGCCATCGCCTCCAGCGGTGGCAGCCCGAAGCCTTCGTACAGGCTCGGGTAGACGAGGCACGCCGCCCGCCGGTAGAGGGACGCGAGCTCGGTCGTCGGGCACGACGCCCAGGCTCTCGACGCCCTCGGGCAACTGTCCCAGGCGCTCGAGCCCGCCTCCCGTGAGGACGAGGCGAAGCTTCGGTCGAGTCGCGCGAAGCGTCGCGAAAGCCTCGAAGAGGCGGGGGTGGTTCTTGTGGGGCCACGGTCTCGCGGGATAGAGGATGAACGGCTCGCGCTCCTCGTCCCCGGGGCGGAACAGCGTGTGATCGATCGCGAGCGGGATCACGTGGACGCGATCCGAGGTGAGCCTCAGCCGCTCGAGCGCACGGGTCCGAACGAACTCGCTCGTGACGATAACGGCGTCGGCGATCCGGGCTGCGCGGTCGTATGCGATCCGACGGAACGAGCGTCGCGCCGGCCCGAAGAAGTCGGGCAGGTCGCGGTGCTGGATGTCGTGCAGCGTCACGACCGTCGCTGCCGTCGTTCGAGGAAGCGGAACGGTCAGTGCGTAGTGCACGACTTCCATCGTCTGGAGCTTCTCGCCGACCTCGTGGCTGCGACGTGCCGACAACGCCATGGCCACGATGCGAGACGGGCCGCGGCGGCCGACGGGCGGCTCGGACACCTCGATCGTCGGCAGGCCGTCTGCTGCGTCCTTCGCGTGGGCAGGGACGAACACGGCGTACTCGTGCGTCCCGATTTGCGACAGCGCGTGGACGAGCTGGCGCGCGTACGTCTCCGACCCGCCGAGGTCGTTGGGAGCGAGCGTGAGCAAGGAGATTCCGACGCGCATCGTCCTCCGATCCTACTGGGCCGATCCTACGGCCAGGCCTATCGCTCCCCGCCGAAAGTACGCCCCCGCTTCGCGCGGCTGCGAACACTTCGCATGCCGTTGTCCTCAGTCGCCCCGATATGACTCCAATCGGGGCTCCCTGCGTCCTTGGCCTGCTCGGTTCTCGCCGGCGAATCACGACCGTACTTCCGACGGGAAGCACTAGAATGCCGCGGTGCCCTCTGATAGAGGCGAAAATGGCGAATCTGCAGGGGTTTCGGTCGACGTAGAGGAGCTCTACCGGCGACTTCGCGAGGAGGTCCGGCGTTCCGGTGCGGATCCAGGCGCCGGATCGGCGAGCGGCGAGGAACGGCGTACAGCACGTGCGGAAGCCGAGCGCTTGTGGCCCGTGTCCGCGGATCGCTCGCTTCGCCTGCGACCGGGTGTGCGCGGAGGAATGGGTACTCCCGTCAAGGCGGTGCTCCGGAAGCTCATGCGCTGGTACGTGGAGCCGCTCGCGTACGACCAGCGCTCGTTCAACGCGGCGACTCTCAGGCTCCTTGACGATCTCCAGGAGCAGGTCGACCGGCTCCAGGCCGAGCTCGAGCGGCTTCGCACCGAACGCACGCCGAGCGCGTGAGCCAGCAAGCGGCGGCAGAGCCGATGGAGCGCGAAGGCTTCTATCGGCGGGTCGTCGGCGAGCTGATCGAGCGCGGGCTGCTGAGCCCGGATCTGGCCGTCGTCGTCGTCGGCGGGGGCGAGCTCGACCGGCGCGTGCTCGCCGGCCACGGCTTCGGGAACGTGCTCTTCACCAATCTCGATCCGGCGCAGGGGGAGGTGGAAGATGCCGAGTCGCTCTCGTACGCCGACGGTAGCTTCGACTTCGGGATCGTCTCCGCGGCGCTCCACCACTGCCGCTCGCCGCACCGGGCTCTGCTCGAGCTCTACCGGGTTTCCCGGGTCGGTGTCCTCGCGCTCGAGGCTCGCGACTCGAGGCTCATGCGCCTCGCCAACCGTCTGGGCGTCGCGGAAGAGTACGAGCTCACTGTCGTCGCGGCCGAAGGCTTTCGCAGGGGCGGAGTGGCAAACAGCGCGGTCCCGAACTACGTCTATCGGTGGACCGAGCGCGAGGTGGAGAAGACGATCCGGTCCGCCGCGCCGGAGCGGCGCCACCGCTTCGTCTGGTTCAGGGAGCTCGAGCTGCCGCTCTCGATCCTCGAGGCGACGGGGAAGAGCGCCTGGCGATATGGGCGCTGGCCGCTCCGTGCGCTCGTGACGGTCTTTCCGAGCCAGGCGAACCTCTTTGCTTTCGCGGCGCTGAAGGACGACCTCCAGCCGTGGATGAGGACCGAGAGCGAGCCCGATGCCGACGAGATCCGGCTGCGCCTACTAGGTGACGGCTGAGGTCGACGGGCACCACGGCTAGAATGCCGCGATGCCCCTTGACCGAGCCGGAAGTAGGGGATCTGCAGGGCTTTCCGTTCTCGCGAGTACGTCAGGCAGCTGAGAGAAGACCAAGGAGCCCCGGGCATTGCGCATCGCCGTCGTGAGGCCTCAAGTGCCCTTCGTCCGTGGGGGTGCGGAGATCACGGCCGACCGGCTCGTCGCCGAGCTGCGCGAACGCGGGCACGAGACCGACCTCGTCACCGTCCCGTTCAAGTGGTACCCGGGAGTGCGCGTGCTAACGCAGGCGTTCCTCTGGCGCCTGCTCGACCTCGACGAGGCGGACGGCCGACCGATCGACCTCGTCCTCGCGACAAAGTTCCCCTCGTATGTCGTCCGCCATCGGAACAAGCGCGTGTGGCTCCTTCATCAGTTCCGGCAGGCATACGAACTCGATAGCACGGAGTTCGGACAGTTTGGCAGCTCACCCGCGGACCGGGCGCTCCGCCGCAAGGTGCAGGCTCTCGACCGCGTCGCTCTGGGTGAGGCGGCACGGCTCTTCGCCACCTCGCACAATGTCGCCGATCGGCTCGAGCGCTCGACCGGCCTCGAGGCGGAGGTGCTGCCCCACCCGCCCCAGGAGCTCTCTTACCGGTGCGAGACCTACGGCGACTTTGTCCTCTCCGTCAACCGCCTCGACCGTGCCAAGCGTATCGACCTGCTCCTCGAGGCAGCCGCTCTCGACTCGTCGCTCGAGATCGTGATCGTCGGCGAGGGTCCCGACCGTGCCCGTCTCGAGGAGCTCTCTCGAGCGCGCTCTCTCGACGGCCGCGTGCTCTTCGCGGGACGGGTCTCGGAGGAGGAGCTAGCCGACCTCTATGGGCGCTGCCTCGCCGTCTACTACGCACCCGTCGATGAGGACTTCGGGATGGTCCCCTTTGAGGCTTTCCTCTCCGAGAAGCCCGTGCTCACCACGACCGACGCCGGTGGTCCACTCGAGGTGGTGAGTGACCGGAAGACGGGCCTCGTCGTCTCGCCCCACGCCGCGGATCTGGCGCAGGCTGCGACCTGGCTGCGCACGCACCGCGACGAGGCCTCAGCTTTCGGACGGGCGGGCAAGGCGATCGCAGAGCAGGTCACGTGGGGCCGCGCAATCGAGAGGCTGCTCGAGTGAGGGTCGCGTACTTTTCGCCGTTTCCTCCCGAGCGATCCGGTGTCGCCGACTACTCGGCGCTGCTCGTTCCCGCCCTTCGCCCGTCGCTCGACCTCGTCGTCCAGCGCCGGGGGCGAAAGAGGGCTCCTCGGGGCGTGGACGTCTGCGCCTACCACGTCGGGAACAACCCCGACGCGCACGGGTGGATCGTCGACGCGCTGCGGCGGCATCCTGGCGTCGTGATCCTGCATGATTTCGTGCTCCACCACCTCGTCGCCGGAATGACGATCGGGCATCGGGACGGGCATGGCTACCTCGACGCGATGGAGCGTGACCACGGGGTCGTCGGACGGCTGCTTGCGCATGGCGTCCTCGACAAGAGGATTCCTCCACTCTGGGAATCTCGTCCGGAGGAGTTCCCGCTCGCCTCGTTCGTGCTCCAGCACGCGACGAGCCTCGTCGTCCACTCGCGCACCGTCGCCGGCCTCGTGCGCGGCACCGGCTACGAGGGCCGGGTCGCGGTTGTCCCGCATCCTGCCTGGTCGGTGCCGGAGGTGGCGGCGGAGAGGCGTGGGGACGGGCTCGTGATCGGATGCTTCGGGGTCGTCAACTCGAGTAAGCGAATCCCTGAGTTGCTGCGCGCCTTCGCCAGCGTGAGGAAGCGGCACTCCGACGCGACGCTCCTCCTCGTCGGGCCGACAGCGCCGGGCTTCGACCTCGACCGTCGCATCCAACGGCTCGGAATCGGGGACGGTGGTCTCGTTCGCGAAGGGTGGGTAGACGAGCGCCGACTCTGGGGGCTCATGGCCGGCGCCGATGTCTGCGTGAACCTGCGTCACCCGACCATGGGCGAGACCTCGGGGATCGTGATCCGCTCGCTGTCGCTCGGGAAGCCGCTCGTCGTCAGCGATGTCGGTTGGTTCTCAGAGCTGCCCGACGACGTCGCCCTCAAGGTTTCCGTGGGTGAGCGCGAGACGGACGACCTGGAGGCGGCGCTCGAGCTTCTCCTGACGCGGGAGGACGTTCGGGTCGAGATGGGCCGCGCCGCTGCCGGCCTGGCACGCCGTGAGCACGATCTCGAGGGCGTGGCAGAGCGGTACGCGGCGGCGCTCGAGGAGGCAGTCGGCGGTCCTGCGGTTGCCGACGCCGTGCTGCGGGAGGTGAGCGAGGCGGCGGCCGGCGTCGGGATCGCGCCGGGGACACGGGAGGTCTCGGACCTCGCCGAGCGCCTCGCCGAGGTCGAGCTTGACGGCTAGCACGATGGGTTCAGACCCGACGGCAGACCCGGGACTGTCCGGGATCTGACCCGTGATCCTCCGCAGGATCCCTACCTGGGCCTGGCTCGCCACGATCGTTGTCGTATCGGTCGTCTTTCGGGGTGTCATCGTGCGTGGAATCCTCGCGCCGTTCATCGTCGTGGACGAGATCCTCTGGTCCGAGGTTGCCCGTGGGCTCGCCGACTCCGGAGAGCCGCTCGTGCGCGACACGCCCGATCCGGGGCTGGGGATCATCTACCCGCTCGTCATCGCGCCGGCGTATCGGGCTTTCGACGGCCTCGTCGACGCATACGCCGCCGTAAAGACGATTAACGCACTCGTCATGTCGCTCGCGGCCATCCCCGCCTACTTCCTCGCGCGGAGAGTCGTGGGCACGTCGCTGTCGCTCCTCGCGGCGCTGCTGGCGGTCGCGGTGCCGTCGCTTGCGTACACCGGCACCGTCATGACCGAGAATGTGTTCTACCCGCTGTTCCTCGTCGTAACGCTCGTCCTCGCACTCGTGCTGGAGCGGCCGACAGCTTTCCGGGTCGCGCTGCTCGTCGGCCTTGCTGCTCTCGCCTTTGCCACCCGTGTCCAGGCCGCCACGCTCGTCCCCGCGATCCTGCTCGCGCCGATGATCCTCGCGCTTTTCGAGGCAAGTCCCCCGCGCGAGATCCTCCGCAGGTTCCGCTTCCTCTACGGCACATTCGTCGCGCTCGGCGGTCTCGCGATCGTCGTCAGGCTTGGCGCCGGGCGATCGCCACAGGACCTCCTCGGCGCCTACGAGCCGGTTGGGGATGCGAGCTATCAATTCGGGGAGGTACTCCGTTACCTCGCGTGGCATGCCGCCGAGCTCACGCTCTACCTGCTAGTGCTACCGGTGGCTGCAACCATCGTTCTGGTAGCGCGCGCTCGCAGGCTCGACGGTCCGCTGCAGGCGTTTCTCGCAGCGACGCTTGCGCTCACGGTCTGCTTCGTTCCCGTGGCTGCGGCGTTTGCGTCCGTCTTCTCCCAGCGGATCGAGGAGCGGAACATGTTCTACGTCGCGCCGCTGTTCCTCATCGCGCTCCTCGCCTGGATCGAGCGCGGCGCGGTGCGACCCCGCCGGCTCAGCGCGGTCGCCGCGATCTCCTGCGCGCTCGTCGTGGTCGTGATTCCGTTCGACCGCTTTCTCACGACCTCTGCGATCACGGACACGCTCATGCTGCTGCCGCTCTGGTCCTTGCAGGATCGACTCGGAGAGGAATGGGTCACACCGGCCGCGTTTGCTCTCGCGGCGGGCCTTGCCGCCGCATTCGTGTTCGTGCCGCGCCGGTACGCGATCGTGCTTCCTCTGCTCGTGCTCTCGCTCTGGTCGCTTGCGCTGAGGCCGATCTGGTGGGGCACCCACGGTCTCGAGCGCTTCTCTCGCGGCTCGCTCTATCAGGGGATCCGCACAGCCGAGCGGGATTGGATCGATCGTGCGCTCCCCGAAGGCGCCGGCGCTGCTTTTCTCTTCACGGGTCGTGTCGACCGGCTCACCGTGAACCAGAATGAGTTCTTCAACCGTGCTGTCGGCCCCGTGTATTTCGTCAGCACACCGACCCCAGGCGAGCTCCCCGAGACGAGGGTCCGGATTGACCCGAAGACGGGGCGCGTCACGCGGCTCGACGGAGCATCCGTGCGAGACCGCTATTTGGTGACCGACTCCTCGTTCGAGCCCGACGGGGAGCCGCTCGCACGGGACGAGGGCTGGGGCATCACGCTGTGGCGCGTGAACACGCCCCTCGTGTCCGCTGTCGCGATCGACGGCGTGTATCCGAGCGACACCTGGTCGGGTAGAAGGGTGACCTACGTTCGGCGTCGATGCCTGCCAGGGCGGCTATCGGTGTCACTCTCGAGCGACCCGGGCATCTTCTTCGAGCCGCAGACGATCGTTGCGCGCTCGAACCGTCGTGAGGTTGGACGAGTGCGACTGCGGCCCGAGGATCGCGCCGTGCTGAGCGTCCCCGTCGCGCCGCGCATGGGGACGAGAGACTGCCGAGTCGTGTTCACGGTGACGCCGACCGCTGTCCCCGCTGAGGTCACCGGCGGCGATAACCCCGACCCGCGCGAGCTCGGCGTCCACTTCGACCGCTTCGTCTACCGGCCCCGGCTGTGAGGATCGTCTTCGACGTCAGCCCGCTGTCGCACCCGCTTCACGGGATCGGCAACTACATCCACGGCTCGCTCGGCGGGCTGACCGAGGCTGCTGGAGGACAGCACGAGATCGTCGCGTTCGCTCCGACGAGCATTCGGGGCGGCGACCGGATTCGGGCCGCGCTCGCCGGGATCGACGTCGAGCTGCGTACCTGGCGCCTGCCGTTCGCGCACGCGGTTCGCACGGGCTGGAGTCGTGCGGCTCACCCCGCGGCGGAGCGGCTCGATCGGTCCTTTCGATGCCCTCCACTTCAGCGACTGGATGTACCCGCCGCAGCGAGGCGGCGTCCGGGCGACGACCATCCACGACCTCGTGCCCCTGCATCACCCGGAGTGGACGACGGCGAGAACACGGTCGATGCACAGCCGCAAGTACAGGAATGCCGCGACCACATGCGACCTCGTGTTCGTCAACTCCGAGTTCACCCGAAGTGATGTGATCGTGACGCTCGGCGTCGCGACAGACCGCGTTCACGTCGCCTACCCTGCGCCCAAGAGAGTGTTTACCCCCGACGGGCCGGTCGCCGCGCTCGGCGGCCCGTACGTTCTCACCGTTGCGACTCTCGAGCCGCGCAAGAACCTGCAGGCGCTCGTCGACGCTCACCGCCTGCTCGGGGACGAGCTTCTTCTCGCGGTCGTCGGCGCGGAAGGGTGGGGAGAGCAGCCGCTGCTCGGCGGGGCGCGGATCCGCCGGCTCGGGTACGTGTCGGACGAGGAGCTCGCGCGCCTCTATCGCGGCGCCGCCTCCGTCGTGTACCCCTCGCGCTTCGAGGGTTTCGGCATACCCGTCGTCGAGGCCATGGCTTCCGGCACCCCGGTCGTCGCTTCGTCGCATAGCTCGCTCGACGAAGCGAGCGGGGATGCGGCCGTTCGGGCGGATCCCGACGATCCCGCGGCGATCGCTGCTGCGATCGATCGAGCAATCGCCGAGCGCGAGCGGCTCGTCGCCGCAGGGCTCCGACACGCGAGCGGATTCACCTGGCGGGCAGTCGGGGAGATCTTTCTCCGTGGCTACGAGGCGGCGCTTGGACGGTGAGGAGGCCCGAGGAGATTCTCGTCGTCGTCTACCGTGACGCTCCCACGGAACCGGAGTTCCTCGTCCTCAAGCGCTCTCCCGAGCGGCACGGGTACTGGCACCTCGTCGCAGGAGCGCTCGACGACCATGAGGATGCAGCGACTGCCGCGGGCCGCGAGCTGCATGAGGAAACAGGCCTTCGGACGCCGATCATCGATCTCGAACGGCGCTACCTCTACGCGTTGACCGACGAGCCACCAGAAGTGCGCGCCCGCTTCGGCGCGGCGGTGACCGAGGTTGCTGTTACAGCGTTCGCCGCACAAGCACCTTCGACTTGGGAGCCTGAACTCGACGAAGAGCACGTCGAATATCGCTGGTGTGGTGTAAGCGAGGCAATCGCGCTTCTGGAGTATCCGGAGCCGCAGGATGCGGTGAGAGAGACGGTGCGCCGCATTGAGGCGAGAGCATGAGAGTCGCCATCGACACCTCGCCGTTGATCCAGACGCGAGCCGGGACCGCTCGTCACGTTCGCGGCCTGCTCGGCGCGCTGCGGGACCGACCGGGCATCGATCTCGAGCTCTTGTCGTTCGGCGGAACCGGCCGTCTCTCGAGCGTCGCACGCGATGCGCTCTGGTACCCGATCGGACTGGCGCGACGCGCCAGAGCGTTCGACGTCCTGCATTGCACGACGTTCCGCGGCCCCGCCGGCGCGCGTGTCCCGACAGTGCTTGACGGTTCACGACCTCGCGATCCTGCGCTTCCCCGAGGTCTTCCCGCGGTGGCATCGCCTCTACGGGAGGGCCGGTCTCGCGCGCGTGCTTCGCGGCGCCGACGCGATCGTCGCGGTCTCCGAGTTCACGAAGGCGGAGACGGTCGAGCTGGCCGGTGTTCCCGCCGAGCGCATCCGCGTCGTTCCGAACGGCGTCGACCCCGTATTCGTCTCGGACGGGCCTCGAGCGGAGGGCGACTATGTCCTGGCAGTCGCAACGCTCGAGCCGCGGAAGAACCTGAGCCGGGTGGTCGAGGCGGCGGATCTGGCCGGCGTCGAGTTGCGCGTGGTCGGCGCTCGAGGTTGGGGCGGCGTCGACGTTCCCGGCTGGGTGGGCGAGATTCCCGACGCGCAGCTCGCTGCGCTCTATCGAGGTGCGCGCTGCGTGCTCTACCCGTCGCTCTACGAGGGCTTCGGTCTCCCCGTGCTCGAGGCGATGGCGTGCGGAACGCCTGTCGTCACTTCTCGCGAGGGATCGACTGCGGAGGTTGCCGGTGGCGCGGCGATCCTCGTCGATCCCGCGGGAAGTCGGTTCCATCGCCGACGGCATCCAGCAGGCTGCGTCGCGTCGCGACGAGCTCGTCCCGCTCGGGCTCGCGCGCGCTCGGGCGTTCGCCTGGGAGCGCTCTGCGGACTCCGTGGTCGAGCTGTGGCGGGAGCTGGCATGAGCGTGGTCTGCTTCGACGCCGACGTCCTCGGGCGCCAGCGGACGGGCGACGAGACCTACGCGCTCAACCTGCTGCGCGAGCTCGGGCCCCTGGCGAGCGAGGCGGGAATCAGGCTCGTCGCGATCACGCGCCGTCCCGACCTCGTTCCGACCGGGGTCGAGCCGTTCGAGTTGACGGCTCGCGGGCAGGAGCTCCGCATGGGCTGGTCGTTGCCGCGCGCGCTCCGCCGCCTGCGGGCCGCGCTCTGCCACACGCAGCATGCCCTGCCGCTTCGCCCGCCTTGCCCGTGCGTCGTGACCGTGCACGACCTTTCCTTCGAACGCGACCCGCGGCTGATGAGCTGGAAGGACCGGACGATCTTCCGCATCGTCGTTCCTCGAGCCGTCCGCCGTGCGGCGCGGGTGCTCACGGTGTCGGAGCGAACGAAGGCGGACCTCGTCGAGCTCTACGGCGTCCCGGCGGCGAAGATCGTCGTCGCTCCGAACGGCGTCGACCCGATCTTCGAGCCCGGGCCCGGCGCACATGACTACGTTCTTGCTGTCGGAGCGATCCAGCGGCGCAAGAATCAGCTCGCGGCGCTCGACGCCGCCGCGGCCGTCGGGATGCCGCTCGTCGTCGTCGGGCCCGGCGAAGGATTCCGCCCTCGCCGCCGAGCTCCGTCGACGCGGCGCACGACTCGAGGGATACGTGACCACCGAGCGCCTGGCCCATCTCTATCGAGGAGCCGCCTGTCTCGTACAGTCCTCCCGGTACGAGGGCTTCGGTCTTCCCGTGCTCGAGGCGATGGCGTCGGGAACGCCGGTCGTCGCCGTGCCCGATCCCGCCCTACGAGAGCTGGCCGGGGACGCTGCGGTGTTCGTGGAGGAGGGCCGGCTCGCCGACGGGATCCGCGAGGCGATCCGCGGCCGAGATCGTCTCGTCGCCGCGGGGCTCGAACGGGCGAGTGCCTTCAGCTGGCGCGTTGCCGCCGAGCGAACGCTCGCCGTCTACAGGGAGATACTCGAGGCATGACGGTCTCGGCGGTCGTCGTCTCTCACGGCCACGCACGGGAGCTCGAGCACTCGCTCCCGGCGCTCGCCCCTCAGGTCGACGAGCTGGTCGTGCTCGCCAACGTCCCGGGCTCCGCGAGCTCGCTGCCCGACGGCGTCCGCGTCGTCGAGAACCCTCGACCGCTCTCGCTCTCCGCGAACGTCAACCTGGGGATCGCGACGACCTCGGGGGCGTACGTGCTGAACGCCAACCCGGACGCTATTCCGGAGCCCGGAGCAGTGGCGGCCCTCGTCGCATTCGCCGACGAGCACCCGCGCTCGGGATCGTCGGGCCACAGATGCGCTGGCCGGACGGGACGTGGCAGCCGACGCGGCGTCGGTTTCCGACGGTGCGCGGAACGCTCGTGCGCCGGACGCCGCTCCGCCGCCTCCGGCCACCCTACGAGACACAGCGCGAGCACTATTCACTCGACGAGCGGCCGACCGAGCCGGCTCCCGCCGACTGGATGTTGGGTGCGTTCCTGCTCATGCGCCGTGCGATGCTGGACGAGATCGGCGGTTGGGACGCCGGCTACCGCCACTACTGCGAGGACATCGATCTCTGCTACCGGGCGATGAAGGCAGGCTGGGAGCGCTGGTACGTACCCGATGCACTCGTGACGCACGACTACGCGGCGGTCATCGACCGGAGCTTCCTCTCGCGTCATACCCTCTGGCATGCGCGCGGCATGGCGCGGTTCGTCCTGAAGCACCCCGAACGACTTCTTGCGCTGTGAGCGCCAAAGAGGACCAGTACGCCCGCCAGGCCGACGACTGGACGGGGAGGGCGTACGCCGACGCCATGGCCTATCTCGCCCATCGGGCCGACCTGATCGCGACGCTCGGTCGGCGGCTCGAGCCGGGCGACGAGGTGCTCGACCTCGCCTGTGGGGACGCCGGTCTCGGGGAACTGCTGGTCGCGCGCGGTTTCCGCTATCGCGGTGTCGACTCGACGCCGGAGATGGTCGCGCAGGCCTCGCGTCGCCTCGCCGAGCTTGCGCCGGTCGAGGTCGGCGATCTCAACGAGTACGTCCCTCCGAGCCCGGTTGCGGCGACGACCGTCTTTCGCGCGATCTACTACGCGCGCGACCGTCGCGCGTTCTTCTCCCACGCCGCGGCCTTCACCGAGAAGAAGCTCGTCTTCGATCTCAATCCGCGCCAGTACCGTCCGGACGACGTCGTGGCCGATCTCCGAGCCTCGGGACTCACTCGAGTTGATCTCCGCCCCTTCTTCGTCCCGCAGACGGTCGCGCTCCCGAGGGCGGCGATGGCGGCGGCCAGAGCTTTCGAGCGCTCGGGACCGCTCGCGCGGCTTGCGCTGCGGGTCCGCTTCACCTACCTCGTCGCGGCCTATCGCTAGGGACCGAACAGCGGCTGGAAGCCCGCAGTCACGATCGCGGCGCCGAGCTCGCGGTTGTCGCTCTTGGACGGGTCGACCTCCCTCGGTCTGAAGGTCGGGGCAACGGTCACCTCGAGGCGCCACGGCGCGTCCGGAGGACTGAGGGTGACGCCGTTCGCCTTGCAGTCCGGAACGACGAATCGCCGGGTCTGCGTCACGCGCCCGATCGCGGGCTGCTTGTCGGGCCCGATGGTCACCGGCCCGATTCGGACGGTCACCATGCCCGCACCGCGCCGTCCCGGGGGCGGGCACCAGCCGACCCGTGTGAGCTTGACCACGGCGAACCCCGGCCCGTCGCCGGAGACGTCGTATCTCGTGTACGAGGCGCGGGCTGCTCGCTCGCCGCTCTTGGCGACCATCCAGCCGTCGGTCTCGCGGCCGATCAGTGCTTCCCGGAGCTGGATCGGCTTGCCGTCGATGCGGTACAGGACTGCGTTCTTTCGCCGTGCCACGATGGGAGCCTGGAGCGCGACGCCGTTGACTGCGAGCGCATAGTCGGTTCCAGGCGGCGGCGTAAGCGTCCCGTCCGTGGCGTCCAGGTCCGGCGTCAGGATCGGTGCGCCGGTCTTGATCGCAGTGCCGTCGAGGCTCCACATCTTCCGGACCGACGGGTTGAAGAACTCGGTAAGCCAGATGTTCGTGGGGTCCGAGATCTGCTGCCCGATGACGACGACAGAGCCGCCGCCCGTCGCCTCCTCGACCCAGGCGAAGGGCTTCGGGAGGTTCTGCGCGACCTGCTTTGAGAGCATCCGCTCACCCTCCGCCGCGTACACCTGCGTCGTCATGCTCCAGGCGACCACGGCGACTGTCGCCACGCCGGCGAGGGCGCCGAACGCCGGCGATCCTCGGCGCACGAGCCGCAGTGCGACGACGATCGCGAGTGCTATGAGCGACACGACGATCAAGGCGTTGCTGATCGTCTCCTCGGACCAGCCGAGCTCGCGGTTCGCGAAGGCGAGGATTGCGAGGCCATGGGCCTCGTAGTACGGGTACAGGAGCACGACCGGGACTGCGTTCACGACGTAGAGAGCCCCGACGGCCGCAACAGCGATCGCCCAAGCTCTCCCAACGCCGCGCGCGAGCGCGAGGGCTGTCGCCGCGAACAGGAGCGGGGCGAGATAGATGACGTTCCGCTCGTACACGTAGGTCGCGAAGACCGTGGAGACGTACGCGCCTTTGATGCCGGCGTACCACACGAACGTGGCGAGCGCGGCGACGCTCGTGATGACGAAGGCGCTCGTCGCGCGGTCGCGCGGCTCCCCCTTCGGCCGGGCGAGCGCTGCGACACCGATGATCAGCGGGACGACCCCTATCCCAATCGCGAGCGCGCCGACCGCCCAGCTTGCGTGCTCGAAGATCCGGTCCTTGTAGAGGAAGGTCGTCTCGCGCCAACTCGTCGAGAGGTGACCCATGACGGCGGAGAACCCCAGGGCGACACCCACCGCGAGCGTGATCACGCCCGCCCAGTCCCACCGCGTCCACGTCGTCCGCGACCGGCGCACCGATGCCGACTCCCACGCGAGCCAGAGCAGGCCGAGCGCGAGGACAGCGAACAGGATCGCGAGCTGAGTCCGTGTCCATGTCGCTGCAAGGCACAACGCCGCCGCCGCCGCGAAACGACCCCAGCTCGGCGCCACGAGTGTTCGCGCGATCAGCCACAGCGCGAGCGTGGCGAGGGGATACGCGAGCGGCTCCTCGACGAGGATCGAGGAATACGCGAACGCAGGGATCGCGGTGGCCGCGCCGGCCGCTGCCAGCGCGTACCAACGCGAGACTACGAGCCGTGCCAGCCCGTACGCGGGGAACAGCGTCGCAGTCATGGCGAGAACGAGCACCAGCTTGGCCGTGGCGTACGAGGCAGTGGCCGATCCGAGCCACCACACTGGCGCGAGCACGTACGCGACGAGCGTGGCCGGGCCGTACGGCTCGCCGCGGCGGGCCGGCTCGCCGGTCTCGGCGATCGCCCGCGAGAGCTGGGTCAGCTCGAGCTCGTCCGTGAAGATCGTCGGCACCGGGTGACGGGACGCCTGCCACGCATAGAGCGCGGCCAGCCCGAAGTAGACGATCAACAGCGGCAGCGCCGACTGGAAGCGCGCGAGGAGGTCGGGGCGGTTGTGCCCGCCCGCGCTTGGCGCGGCGCTCATCGACCCGCCTCGACCGGCTCGGGCGTCGAGAACTCGACGTGGCGGCGAACGATCCGGCAGGGGACGCCTGCGGCCTCGGAAGCGTGCACGACGGCATCGAGACGGTCCTGCGCGGCGCCGGGGATGGTGACGAGGACCTCCTCGGCGCGGGTGCTCGCAATGGCGCGATCGGTCTCTTCCAGACTGCCGACGACGCTGATCCCAGGATCCGCCGCCGCCGCACCCGCGGATTGTCGTCCAGGAACCCGACGACCTTTGCGTCGTGCGCTTCTCGGAGCTCTCGGGCCAGTCCTCGCCCGGCTCGACCCGCGCCGGCGATGAGCACACGACGACGATGGACGCGGCGGCCCTGCGCCTCCGGGAGGAGCCGCAGCGTGAGTCGTGATGCGCCCACGAGCAGCGTGCACAGAATCGCGTCGACGACGAAGATCTCCACCGCGGGAAACGACCCGATCGGGCGCAGCGCGATGAGCACGCCGAAGGCGAAGGCGGACGATGAGAGACACGCGACGGCGATCGGGACGACGTCCCGTGCCGTCGCGAAGCGCCAGATGCGCCGGTACACGCCGAGAGCGACGAAGAAGACGTAGCGCGCCGCAAGGAGGACCGGCAGTGCCGAGAGGTACACCGAGCGCTCGAACTCGGTCCCGGTCCCGCCGACGGCCAGGACGTACGCGGCGAAGAACGAGGCGCAGATCAGCACGAAGTCGACGAACACCTCCAGGAGGCGGCGCGGCTCGAAGACGAGCGCTCGCCACAGAGACGGTTCTGGGCCCTCGACTCCGCGGCGCGAGCGCTCCTCGAGATCGCTCAGGAAGCTCCCGAACTGCACGAGCAGGACGAACGTCACGAGCACGCCGATCGCCGTAAGGCGGCCGTTGTCGAGGACGTTGTACGCGAGCGCCGTTGCGCCGATCGCCGAGGACACGATCGCGAGCAGCAGCACGGCCTTCCCCTCCGAGAGGCCGTAGTAGACGAGTCGGTGCGAGGTGTGATCGCGGCCGCCCTGGGTCACCGGCCGCTTCTCGACGAGGCGCGCGATCGTGACGAGCGTCGTATCGAGGATGGGGATCGCGAGCACCAGCAGCGGGAGCAGGATGGTCGCGACGGTCGTCCCGGCGACGGTCCAGCTCGCCGCGAGCGCGAGCGAGGCGAGTCCGAAGCCGAGCACTTGGCTCCCCGAGTCGCCCATGAAGACGGCCGCTCCCCGCTGCGGACGCAGGTTGAAGGGGAGGAATCCCGCACATGCGAGGCCGAGCGCGAGCGCGAGCACGAGGACGGTCGTGTTGTCGTGCTCCGTGACGGCGTCGATCGCGAAGTACCCGCAGGCGACGATAGCGAGCGTCGCCGCCAGGCCGTCCATGTTGTCGAGCAGGTTGAACGCATTCGTGATCCCGACGAGCCAGAGGAGGCCGATCGCCCACGCGATGACCTCGTTGCCGACGATCTCGACGTTGAGCCCGCTGGCGAGCACGATCACCGCGGCCGCGATCTGCGCGGCCAGCTTCGCGATGGGACTCAGGTGGCGGAGGTCGTCGACGAGTCCGGCGGCGAAGACGAGCGTGACACCGGCGAGGATCCCGCCGAGCTCTCCGCTCCACTCGACCGCTCCGACCGCGAGTGCGAGAAGAACTCCTCCGACGAAGCCCCCGAAGATGCCGATGCCTCCGAACGTCGGTGTTGGTTGTCCGTGCCAGCGCTCGTCGGACGGGACGGCCACGAGCCGTCTGCTTGCCGGCGAGCGGAGGAGGAGTGAGAGAACCGCGACGGTGACGGGGAACGCGGCGATCGCGACGATCGCATCCACAGCCTGGAAAGGGTAGTCGAGCCTCCTGCCGCTTCAGCCGTCATGCGCCGGACTTGCTCTCACTCCGCTTGGCGAAGAACTCCGCTCCGAAAAGTAGTAGGCTCGCCCGCGATCGAAGACGGGATGGACGGGGAGGGTGGGTTTCAAGCACCGTTCATCGCGCGGAAAGGGGAAGAGACATGACGAGCACGACCTTCCAGAGAGGAGGCCTCGCATGAGGTTGAAAGCACACGTTTGGGCTGTCGTCGTACTGGCAGTCCTCGCGACGCTCGTGGCCGTGCCGGCCGCGACGACGGCACCGACGACGTTTCCGCTCGCCGAGTCGCAGGGATTCCGCAAGGCGGTCACGGTCCCGGGCATTCGTGCGCATCAGCAGGCATTGCAGACGATCGCGACGGCGAACGGCGGCATCCGTACCTCCGGTACGCCTGGGTACGACGCATCCGTCGACTACGTCGTCGGCAGGCTCGAGGCCGCGGGCTACTCGCCTACGGTCCAGCCCTTCGACTTCGCCTTCTTCCGAGAGTTGGCTCCGGCGCAGCTCAGCCAGGTCTCACCAACCCCGACGGCGTATTCGACGGGGACGTTCACCTACTCGGGATCCGGCGACGTCACGGCGGCGGTGACCGCGGTCGACGTAATGATCCCGCCGGCACCCACGCCCAGCTCGACGAGCGGCTGCGAGGATGCCGACTTCGCGGGGTTCCCGGCCGGCAGCATCGCCCTCATCCAGCGGGGCACCTGCTTCTTCGCGGACAAGGCTCTGAACGCCCAGCAGGCCGGAGCTTCGGCGGTCGTCATCTTCAACGAGGGCCAACCGGGCCGAACCGACCTGATCGTCGGGACGCTCGGGGCGGCTGATTTCACCATTCCCGTGGTCGGGCTGAGCTTCGCCGACGGGGAAGCGATCGTCGCTCAGATCCGCGGCGGCGCGACCGTCACCCTGCGCGTGGCGACGAGCACCGAGTCGGAGATCCGCGAGACGTTCAACGTCATCGCCGAGACCCCGACGGGCGATCCGAACAACGTCGTGGTCATCGGCGCGCACCTGGACAGCGTGCTCGCCGGGCCGGGGATCAACGACAACGGCAGTGGCTCGGGGACGATCCTCGAGGTTGCAGAGGTCTTCGCCGAGCAAGGCCGGGAGGCTCGGAACAAGCTTCGGTTCATGTGGTACGGAGCCGAGGAGTTCAGCCTGCTCGGGTCCGACTTCTACGTCGACGGCCTCTCGCAGGCCGAGCGCGACAAGATCGCGCTCATGCTCAACTTCGACATGGTCGGCTCGCCGAACTTCGTCCGCTTCGTCTACGACGGCGATGGCTCGGACACGCCGACCGCAGGGCCGCCCGGCTCTGCGGCGATCGAGCAGGTCTTCCTCGACTACTTCTCGGGGGTTGGCCTGCTGAATGCGCCAACCGCCTTCGACGGCCGGTCGGACTACGGGCCGTTCATCGCGGTCGACATCCCTGCCGGCGGCCTCTTCACGGGCGCCGAGGGGCATAAGACCGCCCAGCAGGCAATCGACTACGGCGGGACTGCAGATATCCAGTACGACCCCTGCTACCACCAGGCCTGCGACACGTTCGCCGGCACGGGCAGTGGCGCGGGAAGTACGGCACCCGGAAGAGGGCTCATCGCGCTCGATCAGATGTCCGACGCCGTCGCACACGCGGTGCTGCTCTGGTCGAAGCGGAACTTCGACAAGGAGCCGCTCGTCCCGGCCCCGTAGCGAGCAGTAGGTTCGAGCGAGCAAAAGGGGCGGCGTTCACGCGCCGCCCCTTCTCGTTCCCGGCGGCCGGACGAGCGCTGGCCAATTCACGTCCTAGACTCCTCATCGTGTCCGTCTACGCCGACGTCATCCGCTACCGCGAGCTCTTCGGGAGCCTCTTCCGGCGCGACATCCGTGCCAAGTACCGCGGCTCCTTCCTCGGGCTCGGGTGGACGCTTCTGCACCCGCTCGTGCTCATGCTCGTCTATCTGCTCGTCTTCTCCGTTCTCTGGCGGGTCGCGGAGGTCGGGAGCGACGACTACTGGCTCTTCCTGCTCTGCGGTCTCCCCGCATGGGTCTTCTTCGCGACGGCGTCGCAGGCGTCTTCGCGGAGCCTGCTCGAGAACGCGAACCTCATCCGCAAGGTGCGCTTTCCGCGGCAGCTCGTCCCCCTCTCCATCGTCGGCACGAACCTCGTCTCGTTCGCGGTGATGCTCGGAGTCGTCGTCGCGCTGAGCCTGGCAACGATCCCGGAGGCTCGCGCAACGGTCTGGCTCGCATTCCCACTTGGTGGCCTGTTCGCGTGCATCGTGGCCGGGTTCGCGCTCACGGTCGCCGCGCTGAATGCTCTCTACCGCGACGTCGAGCACCTGCTGCAGGCGCTTCTGCTCCCCTGGTTCTTCCTCACGCCGATCCTCTACAGCCTCGAGCAGCTGCCCGGTGTCGACGACTACCCAGTCGCCGAGTTCGTGCTCCACTGGGTCAACTTCCTGACGCCGCCGATAGAGGCGATGCGTGCCGTGCTCTTCGACGGGGACGCACCGGGCGCAGCGGACACTCTCTACACGTTCGTCGCCGCGGCCGTCGCCCTTGCTGTGGGCGCGTGGGTCTTCAATCGCTCGGACGACCGGATCGCGACCGAAGTCTGACGACCGCGCGACCCTCGAAAAGCGAGTCGGTTCCCGCGTAGGAAGGAAGGCCCTCGTGGCGCTCGGGGTGTAGTCCGTCCAGCAACGACGGAAAGAGCAGCGGGCGGACGAACCTCGGGTTGCGTCCGCCTCCGGGCGCCCACGGAGCGAGTCGGCGCCGATCCGCGCGAGACTCCGCCTGGATGGCGCCGCCGACCGCGGCGTAGCCCTCCTCGTGCGCGTCGAGCAGAAGTCGCGACCAGTCGGGCGCGGGGACCACCCCAGCGACGAGATGCGCGATCGCAACGGCTCCCTCGGCGACGAGCGGCTCCTCCTGGGTGGCGAGCGCGGCATCCGTCTCCGGGTCGCGCCCTCCGTGCAGCTCGACTCCGAGTCGCCGCTCGGCGATACGCGGCTTGACCTCGATCGGGAGATCGAGCGGAGTCGACCCGACCTCCTGGAACCAGAAACGGAGCTCCTCGACGAGATCGAACGACAGGCGATAGCTCCCGGGCGGCCGCGGCGCTACGACGACGGGCTCGAGCTCGACCGTCCCGCCCGGCTCGACGACGTGGGAGAGCGCGGTCCGCGGCCCGTCCCACACGATCGCGTTCCCGAGCGCATCGAGCCAGTGGTACGAGAGCTGGACGCCCTCCCTGCCGCGCGAGCGCCAAGGTGCCGAGCCCGCGTTCTCGAGACGGATCCGCGCCCTTCCCGGAACTCCGGCGCGGGCCTCGTCCAGCTCGTATGCGAGCCACCGAACCGCGAGCGGCCCCGTAGGGACGGCGTGCTCGCCGACGCGCTCCATCGCGAGGTCTAGCGTCCTTTGCCCAAGACCGGCGGCCGCTTCGCGGCCGCTTCGCGACTACCCATCGACCTCTAGTCTAGGTGGCGTGAACTCAGGCGAGATCAGCGTCGACGGCGTCTCACGCCGCTTCCGCATCCACGCTCGCGAGGCGCGCACGCTCAAGGATCTCTTCGTCCAGAGAGGGCAGACCAGGCCGACCGATGTTTGGGCGCTCCACGACGTCTCCCTCGCGGTTCGGCCGGGCGAAGCGGTCGGACTCATCGGACGCAACGGATCGGGAAAGACCACGCTGCTCCGGCTCGTCGCCGGGATCATCAAGCCGACGGCCGGGGAGGTACGGACCGAGGGGCGCATCGGCTCGCTCCTCGAGCTCGGCGCGGGTTTCCATCTCGACTTCACCGGGCGCGAGAACGTCTTCCTGAACGGCGCGATCCAGGGGCTCCGGCGCGCCGACATCAGGCAGCGGTTCGACGAGATCGTGGCTTTCTCCGAGCTCGAGCATGCAATCGACCGCCCGGTGCGGACGTACTCGTCGGGAATGACGATGCGACTCGGCTTTGCCATCGCCGCCTTTCTCGACGCGGACGTCCTGCTTCTCGACGAGGTCTTCGCCGTCGGCGACGAGGCGTTCCAGCGCAAGTGCTTCGGGCGTATCTTTGCCTTCAAGCAGGCCGGAGGCACGATCGTCTTCGTCTCGCACGACGCATCGGCGGTCGAGCGCCTGTGCGAGCGGTCCGTGCTCCTCGACGTCGGCCGCGTTGCCTTCGACGGCCCTACGCGTGAGGCTGTCACCCGCTACCGCCGAGCGCTCGCCGACGACTCGAACCCGGCCGAGCGTGGAGCCGGACTACGCGAGTGGGGCTCCGGCGAGGCCACGATCGAGTCGGCCGTGCTCCTCGGAAAGGAGGGTGCGGATCGGCTCCAGTTCCTCTCGGGAGAGCCGTTCGTCCTCCAGGTCGCCGTGGCGGCGCCGGACGGCGTGCCGCCTCCGCGGCTCCAGCTCGAGCTCCGCGACGACGCGGGGACGCTCGTCGCCGGTCATGCAGTCGATCTTCGCGGCCTCGGCTGGGTAGGGGGCAACGGCCGACGCAGCGTCCGTTTCGAGATCGGCGAGCTGCCGCTCGCAGATGGCCGCTTCCACCTCCGGCTCGGCCTCACCGACGAGAGCGGCGAGCGCGTGTACCACTGGCTCGACGACGCACTCGTGTTCGTGGTCTATCCGGGGGGCGACGAACGGGGCGTTGTGCGCTTTGAAGGGAGGTGGATGCTCGAGGAGAACTCAGCTAGCCGATGAGTGCCACGCACCTGCCCCGACTGGCCGCAGCTGATGGAGCTCGATCCCGACCTCCAGTTCAAGCACTACACAGTCGCCGAGGCGCAGCTCCCGGCCGAGGCGTTGGCGCGGATGAGCCATGTCTCGCTCGACGAGGTCGAGATCTGCTGCGACCGCGAGCACCACGTCTTCAACCGTGACCACACCGATCCCGAGGTGTGCGACGCACTCCGCGATACGCATTGGTACGACCTGAGCGAGTGGGCCACATCAGGGCCCGGCACCTCTTCGAACGCCGCCTGACACGTCGGGCCGCCAGTCGCTCCCGGCCGGCTAGAGCCGCCTCCGCGACCGGCTGACGGCGCTCGCGGCAGATCGTCGAGCTCGCCGCTCGTCCGCACTACCGCGCGGCTCGCCCTTGTCTCGCTTGCAAGCGCCGTCCCGCGACGCCAGGGAACCTGACTACGCTTCGACGCATGCCGACGATCGTGATCCCGTACCGCGGCGACGCGAAGCGACGGCTGCCCTCGCCGATTCGCGCGGCCGCTGCGATCGCGATGCTGGGAGACGTCGTCGCGGCCGCGCTCGAGGTTGGGCGCGTCTTGGTCGTAACCGACGATCACGTTGTCGTTCCGGCGGGCGCCGAACGGGTGACCGACCGAGGTGACGGGATCGGGCCGGCCGTCGCGGCAGGTCTCGCGTACGTCGACGGTCACGCACTCGTCGTCAATGCCGACCTCCCGTGCGTCACTCCAGAGGCTCTCCGCGCGCTCGCGGACGCGGGCCTGGCGCTCGTAGAGGCATTCGACGGGACCACGAACGCGCTCTCGCTTCCGGATCCGAGAGCCTTCTCCCCGCTCTACGGCCCCGGGAGCGCCGACCGTTTCCGTGCGCATGCCTCGTTTGTGACGGCCGGCATTCCGGAGCTCGAGCAAGACGTCGACTCGGAAGTCGACCTCGAGCGGCTCGCTCTGCCCGTCGGTCCTCGGACACGCGCGCTCCTCGCCGTTCCCGCGTGAACGTCGCCCTCCTCTCCGGAGGAGGCGGTGGCGCTCGCTTCGCTCGCGGCCTCCACGACGTGCTCGGCCCCGGCGAGCTCACCGTGATCGGAAACGTCGGAGACGACGAGGAGATCCTCGGGCTCCATGTTTCGCCCGACCTCGACAGCCTTCTCTACACGCTTGCGGGAATCCTCGACGAGGAGCGCGGCTGGGGCCGCGCCCACGAGACGTGGAGGACGCTGTCCTCGGCTGCGGAGTGGGGAGGCGAGGACTGGTTCCGTCTCGGGGATCTCGACATCGGACTCCATCTCGTTCGAACGCGCGCTCTCCGGGAAGGCCGCAGCTTGTCGCAGGTGACGGACGATCTGTGCGCGCGTGCGGAACTCGAGACTCGCATCCTCCCTGCGACGAACGACCGATTGCGAACTCACGTCGTCACACCTGCGGGCACGTTCGCGTTCCAGGAGTGGTTCGTCGGTCGCGGGCATCGCGATGAGGTGGCCGCGGTCGAGTACGAGGGTGCCGCGGAGGCACGGCCGGCTCCCGGCGTCCTCGAGGTTCTCGAGGCCGCCGACGCTGTCCTCCTTGCTCCCAGCAACCCGTACTTCTCGATCGGGCCGATCCTCGGCGTACGCGAGATCCACAACGCCATCGAGCGCCGGCGAGTCCGCTGTATCGCGATCAGCCCGCTCGTCGGCGGCGAGGCGGTCACGGGCCCGGCCGGCCGTATGCTCTCGCGCATGGCCGGCGGGACGACACCACTCCATGTGGCTCGTTGCTACCCGGGTCTCATCGACGCACTCGTCATCGATGAGGCTGACGCGCCCGCCGAGGCCCCGGTCGAGCTCTTGGTCACTCAGACCCTGATGCGCGGCCGCGAGTCCGGTCGCCGGCTTGCCGAGCTCGCTCTGGGGGCAGCGTGCGGGTAGCCGTCGTCGGAGGAACGGGGCCATTCGGCAAGGCGCTCGCCATTCGCCTTCGTGAAGCGGAGATCGAGGTCGTGGTCGGGTCGCGCGATGCTGATCGCGCGGCGGCTACTGCCGCCGAGCTCGGCGTCGCCGGCGCGACCAACTCGGACGCAGTCATCGGCACGGATCTCGTCGTTCTCGCGGTGAATGCCGAAGCGGCGATCGACACGGCCAGAACGCTGCGAAAGCAGATCGGTAGGACTCCCGTTCTCTCGGTCGCGTCCGATCTCCGCTTCACTCCTGCCGGCGTCGTCCTTGCGGTGGATCGCATGTCGCTGGCGGAGCGCGTCCAGAAAGCGCTCGACGGGCCGGTCGTCGCGGGGCTGCACTCGCTCGCCGCGTCCAACCTCGCAGCTGCGCCTCCGGACGAGGACGCGCTGATATGCGGGGACGATCCGGAGGCGAAGGCACTCGTGCTCGACGTCGCGAGCCGCGTCGTCAGCGGTCGTGCGCTCGATGCGGGATCCCTGGCGAGTGCACGCGCGCTCGAGAACCTCACTGCGCTGATCATCAACCTGAACAAGCGGTATCGCGCGCACGCCGGTATCCGCGTTACCGGGATCTCCTGATCGGAGAGATTCGTGTCATCCCGCTCCGCGGCATCCCGGAGCTCGAGGAGGGCGACGACCTGGCCGGCCTGCTCGCCGAGGCGGCCGCCCGCGCCGGCGGACTCGAGTGTGACGACGTGGTGGTCGTGGCGCAGAAGGTAGTTTCGAAGGTCGAGGGCCGAGTCGTCGACCTCGCTGACGTCCACCCTTCCGCGCGAGCGCGAGAGCTCGCGGCCGACCACGATCCGCGTCGGATCGAGGTCATCCTGCGCGAGAGCCGCGAGATCGTTCGTACGCGTCCGCCGCTCGTCATCGCAGAGACGCACCACGGCTTCGTTTGCGCCTCTGCGGGTGTCGATTCCTCGAACGCCAAGGGTCCGGACACTCTGGTGCTGCTCCCGGCCGATCCGGACGCGTCCGCCGAACGTCTGCGCACGCGGATCCTCGAGCTGACCGGCCTTGGCGTCGGCGTGATCGTCTCGGACTCCTTCGGCCGCGCATGGCGCCGCGGTACCACCGACGTCGCGCTCGGGGTCTCCGGGATCGTTGCCCTGCGCGATCTCAAGGGCCAGCGCGACACCATGGGGTACGCGCTTCACGCAACCGAGATCGCGGTCGGCGACGAGATCGCGGGCGCTGCAGAGCTCGTCATGGGGAAGAGCGACGGCATTCCCGCGGCGATCGTCAGGGGCCTCGCGGTAGCAGGAGAGGGACACGGCAGCGATCTCGTCATGCCTCGTGAGCGTGACCTCTTCCGGTGAGGCCGCGGAGGTTGTACGCTCGACGTGTGGCTCGGCCCGTTCTCCTCGTGGCGCTGGTCGCGGTTGCTCTTGCGGCCGGAGCTGCTCTTGCCGCCGGTAACCCGACTGCGGGGAAGAAGGTCTACGCCACGAATGCCTGTGGCGGCTGCCACACGTTCAAGCCCGCCAGGTCGAGAGGCACCATCGGGCCCGCCCTGACGAAGGTGCGCCTCGCGGCCGATGCAAAGAAGGCGAAGCAGCCCCTCGCGACCTTCATCCGCACGTCGATCGTGAGGCCAAAGGCCTTCGTGGCGCGCGGGTACAAGCCTGTGATGCCGAGTTACGCGAAGCTGTCCAAGAAGCAGCTCGACGATCTCGTCGCGTTCATCGCAAAGGGCTAATACAGCCCAGAGCGGTAGTCTTTCGGCGTGCGCACGTACGCCATTTGGGGCACCGCGACATCGCCTGCCCACGAAGAGTGGGTGCGGGCGATCGGCAAGCAGTTCGAGAGAGACGACTTCGTTCACGTCGACGACATCGCTCAGGCGGACTTCGTCCTGAACATGTTCGATCCGGCCGATCCGAAGGCGTTTCGGCGTGCGTCGCGCGGAACGTACTCCGCGGCTTTCTATGAGCTTCCGGACGCTCCCGAGGATGCTCTCAAGGAGAACTACCCGATGCTCGTGCGAACGCTCTCCAACGTCGTTCTCCTCCGTGTCCCCGGCGAGGGCGTGTGGTTCACCACGATGGAGCGCGGCACGTATCACGTGCCCGACGACCCGGAGGAGATCTACGAGCGGTTGGAGCCCCTCGCGACATCGAGACTGGTGATCGACAACGAATGGATCCCGGACCTCGAGCCGGAGCTCTGGGACGGAGACGAAGTCACCGCAGACATCGGCGACGCCGGGCGTCGTCTCGACGACCTCGACCTGCTCCCGTCGCCGTTTCCGGTCGAGGAGTACCTCTCGGGGCGTGATCTCAGGCATGTCATGCGGCTCTACAGCGTCGGTGGTCTCTCCTACGGGAACCTCTCCGCGCGCAAGGACGAGACGCGCTTCTGGATGAGCGCGAGCGGTGTCGACAAGTCGCAGCTCGAATCCGTCGGGAGAGACATATTGATGGTGAAGGACTTCGACGACGAACGTGGCGTCATCGTGCTGAGCGTCCCCCCGGGAATCGAGCCGCGGCGAGTCTCGGTCGACGCGATCGAGCATTGGATGATCTACCAGGCGCATCCCGATGTCGGCGCAATTCTCCACGTCCACGCGTGGATGGAGGGCATCGCTGCGACAGATGTGAACTACCCGTGCGGGACACAGGAGCTGGCGGTCGCAGTAGCAGACCTGGTCGCACTCGAGCCCGATCCAGCCCACGCCGTGATCGGCCTGCGAAACCACGGCATCACCTGCACGGGCGAGAGCCTCTCGGAGATCCTCGATCGCGTCGCGTCGAAGGTCCTCCGACAAGTTCCCATGACCTAGGTCGACCAGAGTTGCGCTCGCGGCCTCCACGAGGGAATACACCGCGCGATACACCCCCTGACGAATGGGCGTCCCTCGAACGAGGGAGTAGGTTCGTGGCCATGATCGAGTTGGCCACCGACAGGAAGACAGCACCAATCACGCCGCGGCAACGCGAGGTTGTCGCACTGATCGCAGCCGGGTGCTCGAACGAGGAGGTCGGCGTGCGGCTCGGGATCTCCCCCAGGACGGCCAAGGCGCATTGCGACGTGCTTCGACAGAAGCTGGGCGTGCGCCGCCGCCGCCAGATCCCGATCGCGTTTCGTCTCCTCACGGGAGAGGATCCGCTGTCGACGGGGCGCCGCTACGCGCTTGCGGTCCGGCTCCCCAGCTGACAGAGGGGCACCCTTACCGGCGAGTCGGCCGCGGGGTGCCCCCTCCGTCCCGGGGTGTTAGTGTCGAGTGCCGATTCAGGCGACAGCGGGCAGGGGGTGGCCACGACGCCGACAGTCGAGGAAGCTCGCGTCCTCCGACGCCGCCGGATCATCGAGCGGCCGCGTCTCTTCGCGCTCCTGGACCAATCGAGAGCCCGCGTGCGAACACTCGTCGCCCCGGCCGGATACGGTAAGTCGACTCTCGCCGAGCAGTGGGTGGCTCGCGACGGACGGCGCGGAGCATGGTTCACGGCGCGCTCGTCATCTACGGATGTGGCAGCGCTCGCCCTCGGTCTCGCTCGGGCATGTGGGCCTCTCGTCGAAGGGTGTGACGTTCGCCTGCGCGAGCATCTCAGGGCGCTTCCCGCCCCGGCGGAGAACGTCGAGACCCTGGCCGAGATCCTGGGGGAGGATCTCGCAGCCTGGCCGGACGAGGGCTGGCTCGTCATCGACGACTACCAGGAGATCACGCTCGAGCCGAAGGCCGAGAGATTCGTCGCGGCACTCCTGGTCGAGTCTCCGCTCCAGTTCCTGATCGCGAGTCGCCAGCGTCCGGCGTGGGTTTCCTCCAAGCGGATCCTCTACGGCGACGTCCTCGAGATCAACCAGACCGCCCTCGCGATGGACACACAGGAGGCGGCGGACGTCCTGGTCGGTCGCAGCTCGCCCTCTGCTTCAGGGCTCGTATCGCTTGCCAACGGCTGGCCTGCGGTGATCGGCCTGGCGGGCGTCTCGTCCGCCGAGATCCAGAGCGAAACCGAACAGGTTCCGGAGTCTCTGTACCGCTTCTTCGCCGAGGAGGTCTTCAGTGCGCTCGGTGAGGACGTCCAGCAAGGAATGACCACGCTTTCCGTCGCTCCCGTGCTCGATCGCGAGCTAGCGGGAGCGCTGATTGGCTCGGAAACTGCGGAGGTCGTCTGCGCCGCTGCCCTCGACGTGGGCATCCTCGTCGAGCGAGGCGTTCAGCTCGAGCTCCACCCGCTGGCGCGTTCGTTCCTCGACGAGCGAAGCGAGCAACTCGGGCTGACTCCCGCGGCAGGGGCCACGGGCGTCTGCCTCGAGCACTATCGGTCGCGGCATGATTGGGACGCGGCCTTCGATGTGGTCGTGCGTTGGTTCCTGTCCGATGAGCTCGAACCGCTCGTGCGGGCGGCCCTGGACGACCTCCTCGACACTGCTCGGCTGCCGACAGTGCAGCGATGGTGCGAGTTCGCTTCGGACGCAGATCTCGAGGCGGCGACGTTCTCCGTCGCCCGAGCGGAGGTGGCTCTTCGCTACGGCCGGCACGTCGAGGCCATTGCGCACGCTGAGGGAGCGGCGAGTCTGGACTCCGAGCTCGCGTTCCGCGCACTGTCGATTGCTGGGCGAGCGGCGCACCTCGCATCGCGAGAGGACGAGGCCTTGGAGCTGTACCGGCGCGCGGAGACCGCTGCAGCGACCGAGTCCGAGCAGCGCGAGGCGAGATGGGGGCAGCTGCTGTGTGCAATCGAACTCGAGATGCCGGATGCAGAAGGCTGGTTGCGTGCGCTTACCGCGGGTGTCAGACGATCCGATGTGAAAGAGGTCGTACGATCCGCCGCGACCGGTCTGAGCTACCAGATGAACATGGGGACATTGGAGCTCACCGATGCCGACTCGGCAGCTGAGCTTCTCGGTGGCGTAGGCGACCCGATGCTGGTTTCGGCATTTCAGAGCGGCTATTCAGCGGCGCTCGCTTTCGTAGCACGATATGACGAGGCGCTGGAGCATGCGACTGCTTTTCTGGCTTCCATCCGGCGTTACCGACTCGACTTCGCTCGTCCCCACGCATTGTGCTCCGGCGCGCGGGCACTGGCAGGGCTGCGCCGTTGGAAGCAAGCGGATGAGCATCTGACTGAGGCGATTCGAATCGCTCGCACGAGTCGCGATGCGTACGCTCAACAGGTTGGCGTAGCCCTTCGGATGCGGCTCCTCGCTCAGCAGGCCCGTTTTCACGAGGCCCTGACCATCGAGATTCCTGTTCGGTCACCACTTCCGTCGGCCAGAGCAGAAGTCGTACTTTCGCGTGCGCTCGTACTCGCGTCGGCAGGTCGCACGGCAGAGGCTCGCTCCCTGCTCGATGAGGTCCGGGGCCTCTCGCAGGCGGTCGAGCCAGCTGTCCTCGCTCCTGCGGTCGAAGCGATCTGTGCGTTGAGGCAGCACAGCCCTGATGCAATCGAACGGGTGGCGGAGCTCGAGAACGCTGCCTTCGGAGCCGGTGCTGTCGACATTCTGGTGACGGCTTACAGGTCGGCCCCCGAGCTGCTCACGGTCCTGCTTCGCTCGTCAACACAGCAGGAACGGATCACCGGGTTGATCAGGGCTGCGCGCGACGAAGATCTCGCTTGCGCCGTAGGTCGAGCCAATTTTCACTGCAGGCGATCCCCGAGAGAGGTTGTCTCCTCGTGAACGCGAGGTCTACGAGTTGCTCGCGCAGCGTCTCACGAACCGCGAGATCGCCAAGCTCCTCTTCATCGAAGAGTCCACGGTCAAGGCGCACGCGCACCACATATACGACAAGCTAGGGCTCCGCTCGCGAACCGCTCTTGCGGTTCAGGCAATTCTGGAGCGCGCCGATCAGGCGACGTCCGCGACTGCCCCGAGCGAGTCGGCGGACGAGTCGTCGTAGGTGCTCTGCGCGAACTCGCGGAAATCCGGTCGACGCGCGAGCCGGTAGTCCTCGCTGGCGCCGGCCAGAATGGCCTCGAACGCGGCGACCACACCAGTGTCGAACTGGCTGTCGACGGCCTGCGCGAGCCGGAGCCGGGCGACGCGGCTCGGCATCGCGTCTCGATACGGCCGGTCCGAGGTCATGGCGTTGTAGGCATCGGCGACGGCGATGATGCGCGAGACGAGCGGGATGTCCTCGTCAACCAGCCCGTCGGGATAGCCCTGCCCATCGATGCGCTCGTGATGGTTTCGCACGACAGTCGCGATCTCGGAATACTCGTCGACGTTCCGAAGAATCCGCTCGCCGATGGCGGAGTGCTCCTGCATTTGGCGCCGCTCCTCGAGCGTGAGCGCCCCAGGTTTCTCGAGCAAGCCGGGCGGGAGTCCGATCTTCCCGATGTCGTGGACGAGCCCGCAGAGATAAGCGTGATCGCGAACCTCTGAGTCAAGTCCCATCCGTTCTGCGATATCGCGTGAATAGATCGCGACAGCAGCTGAGTGGCCCGCGGTGTAACGATCTCTTGCGTCGAGCGTTGCAATGAGCGCTGCCGCAAATTGAAGGTTCGCGCGTTCGAGTGTCTCATTGGCCAGCGTGAGGTCCGCTGCCAGTCGCCGCTCCTGCTGATACAGCCCATAGAGTCGTTGAGCAACCATTCCGGGGACGAGAAAGAGAACAAGCGTCCACGGAGACACTTCGACGTACATGAACGCAAGAAGTGCCACGATCGGTGCGTACAGAGGCGCCACGAGTACGAGCAGCGGGGTCACAGTTCTCGCGGTGTCGCGTATGGATCCACCCCGAACGGCCATCGTCATCAGCGCGAACGTGATCTCCAGGACCTCGCTTACTACAGCGCCGACCAGAGTCGCAGCAATTAGTCCACCGAACTCGGTCGGCACGAACCCAAGAGTTGCTTGTGCCGCCAGCCCCGTCACAGCTCCGCCGATGAATCGTGTGCTTGTGTACGTCGCCCACTTGAGTCGTGGCGCTCTATCAGGATTTCGATGCGAAATCAGCTCACGTTCCCCGAGCATCGAAGCTGCGCCAACCGTGGCGGCTGCTAGTGGGCCGAAAAGGACCGCTGCGAGGAGCATTGGAAGGACCGAGATCGATTGTTCAACAGTGTTTGTAAGGCGGATGCCGACACGCTCACCGGCGGCTGCGGCGACGGCGAGTGCCAGCACTGTTACGGGTGCTCCGAGCCCGTAGCCAGCGAGCATGAGCAGCACCGCTACGCCAATCGCGCTTACGACGAGTCCAGCCACATACGCTGCCGTCAATCGCTGCGGATGAGCCCTCGATTCGCTGGACGCCTTGAACTATCCCTCGAACGGGGTATACGATGTGGCTGCCGTCAGTTCCCAATCGAGGAGTCATTGCCTATGCATGAGGGCACGAAAGCCTGGTAGACGTCACATCCTCGGTTCTCCGCCGGGGGTGGGCATCCCTCTTTCGGGGGCAACCCCGAGGGAACGGCCCGGATGGAGAAAAAGGGATGCTGGCGATTGTGTAGCTACGCAATGAGCCCACGCCGGAAGCCAACCGCTACGGCGTGGGCTCTGCTGCGCGCTTGAAGCTTCGCGAGCAGGTGTCGGACGTGTGACTTCACGGTCTCTTCCGAGAGGAAGAGCCGCTCGCCGATCTCTCGGTTGACGAGTCCGTCGGCCACGAGTTGAAGAACCTCGATCTCGCGGGCGGTAGGGTCCTGGGCGAGCTCGCGCGCAGCCGGCGGAGTGAACGGAATGACCGAGCCGTGCCGACGGGAACTGCGGCGCGCCGCGGCTGCCTCGAAGCGGCGGCTGTGGTCGCGATAACGGCTCAGGATCTCTTTACGCTCGGAGGCGTCCACGCCTCCGGTATCGGCGCTCCCCTCACGCCGCTTTAGGTCAGGCGGCGTCCTATCGCTCGAACGGGGGAGTCACACCGACTGCCAGCCCGCTGAGTGCGGCGCGAGCCGCCCAGCCTTGATGTCCTCGGCGTAATGGCACGCCACGTGATGCCCTTCGACTGCGCGTAGCCGCGGTTCCTCGTCGGCACACCGGGTCGGCTGGACGAATGGGCACCGCGTGTGAAAACGGCAGGCGGCCGGGGGGTTCGCCGGGCTCGGCAAGTCCCCCTCGACCCGGATCGGCTGACGTCGCCGCTCGACCTCCGGATCCGGGATCGGGATCGCAGAAAGAAGGGTGATGGTGTACGGGTGCAGCGGGTTGTCGTACAGGTCGTCGGCGGGAGCGACCTCCACGATCTTGCCGAGGTACATCACGGCGATCCTCGTCGAGATGTGCCGGACGACCGCGAGATCATGTGCGATGAAGAGGTAGGTGAGCCCCAAGTCTCGTTGGAGCTGCTCCATGAGGTTGATGATCTGCGCCTGGATGGAGACGTCGAGGGCGGAGACGGGCTCGTCGCAGACGACGAGCTCGGGGTTCAGTGCCAATGCACGAGCGAGTCCGATCCGCTGGCGTTGACCCCCCGAGAATTCGTGCGGGTACCGGTTACCGGCGTCGGCAGGGAGACCGACCACCTCGAGAATCTCACTCACCCGACTCGCGACCTCCTTCCGGGAGGCGACGCCGTGAACGCGAAGTGGCTCGCCCACGATTCGCCCCACCGAATGGCGTGGGTTGAGCGAGGCGTACGGATCCTGGAAGACCATCTGCATCTGCCGGCGCACCTCGCGCAGGCTCTGGTCCGAGGCAGTCGTGATGTCACGTCCGTCGAAGACGATTCGTCCCGAAGTAGGGCGGTACAGACGGAGTATCGTGCGCCCGAGCGTCGTCTTCCCACATCCCGACTCGCCGACGAGGCCGAGCGTCTCTCCGCGCTCGATCGTCATCGTCACGCCGTCGACCGCCTTGACATCGCCGACGTGCCGGTCGAGCACGATGCCGCTCCTGATCGGAAACCAGACGCGGACGTCGTCGAGCTCGAGGAGCGCGCGTCCGTCGCTCAGAATCGTCACGCCGCGTGACCGCCGAGTCTGGTCCGCTTCCATTCGTCGACGGGCACCGGGTTGAAGCAGGCAGCCTCCTGGCCGTGGCCGCGTGGTTCCAGCGCGGGCAGCTCCTGGTCGCAGATCTCCAGGCGGAATCGGCAGCGGGGCGCGAAAGGACAAGCGGTGGGAGGGCTGAGCATGTTGCGGGGTTGGCCCGGAATGGGCTGAAGCGCAAGCTGTCTGCCCACATCGAGCCGTGGCACGCTCTGCAGCAGGCCGAGCGTGTACGGGTGGCGAGGCTGAGCGAAGATCTGATCTGCGACGCCGGTCTCGACGAGTGTCCCCGCGTACATGACGTTGACGCGTTCGCACATCCCGGCTACGACCCCGAGGTCGTGCGTGATCAGGATCAGGGCCGTCTTGCGTTCGACCACGAGAGCGCGTAGCAGATCGAGGATCTGCGCCTGGATCGTCACGTCGAGCGCAGTCGTCGGCTCGTCGGCGATGATGAGTTTCGGCTCGCAGGCGAGCGCCATGGCGATCATCGCCCGCTGACGCATCCCACCCGAGAACTGGTGCGGGTAATCCCCAAATCGTGCCTTCGCACCCGGGATGCCGACCTGGTCGAGGAGTTCGATCACTCGAGTGTCAGCCTCCTTGCCGGAGAGATCGAAGTGGGTCGTGAGCGCCTCGCGTATCTGGTCGCCGATCGTATGGACAGGGTTCAGGCTGGTCATCGGGTCCTGGAAGATCATCCCGATCTCCTTGCCTCGCACTGCGCGGAGCTCTCGATCGGACAGTTGCAGGAGGTCTCGCCCGCCGAACGTGGCGGTGCCGCCCGCCACGCGGCCGGCTCGCGACAGGATGCCGAGCAGGGCGAGTGCCGTGACGCTCTTCCCGCAGCCGGATTCGCCCACGATGCCGAGCGTCTCTCCCTCGGCGATCGTGAACGAGACACCGTTCACTGCATAGATCGTCCCGCGCTCGGTCGAGAACTCGACGCGCAAGCCGTCGACGGAGAGCAGCGTCTCAGCCACGACCGCGCAGCTTCGGGTCGAGAGCTTCCCGCAGCCCGTCACCCAGCAGGTTGAAGCCCATGACGACGATGACGATCGCGAGGCCCGGAAAGATGGCGAGCAACGGCTGAGTCTGCAGGTAGCGGACCGTGCCGGTCAACATGGTGCCCCACTCTGGAGTCGCTGGATCCTGCGGGCCGAGTCCGAGGAAGCCGAGACCGGCGGCGTCGATGATCGAGGTAGCGAGTGCGAGTGTTCCCGCGACGATCACGGGCGAGATCGCGTTGGGCATGATGTGCGACCCAAGAATCTGCCTGCTCGGGACCCCGATCGAACGTGCAGCGAGGACGTACTCGGTTTCGCGCTGGCCGAGGATCGAGCCTCTCATCAGCCGGGCGAAGATCGGGACGTTGACGATCCCGATCGCGAGCATCACCTGCAGGAGACCGCCCCCGCCGAACAGCGCAACGATCCCGATCGCCATCAGAAAGCCTGGGATCGAGAGCATGATGTCCATCAGCCGCATGATCGGACCATCGAGTGTTCGAACGTACCCGGCCATAGCGCCGAGCAGCATTCCGATCGTGAGCCCGACGGTGACCGCGACGACGCCGATCAACAGCGAGTAACGGGCTCCGTAGATGAGGCGTGACAACTCGTCGCGCCCGAGGTCGTCGACGCCCAGCAGATGCTCCCGAGAAGGACCGGGGCAGCATCCGTCGACGAGGAGGTCGAGATCCTGGTCGCGCGGGTCGTACGGGGCGAGCAGCGGGGCAAAGATCGCCACGAAAACGAAAAAACCGATCACGAACAGGCCGAACATCGCGCCGGGGTTGCGGCTCATTCGGCGAAAGACGTCTCGCCAGAGCCCGGTCGGCGGCGCTTGCTGCTCGAGTACGACCTCGGTGATCTCGGCGACCGACACTGTTACCGACCCGCCAGCCGGACTCGGGGATTGAGCAGACCGTAGGAGATGTCGACGAAAAGGTTGACGATCACCACGACGATCGCCACGAACAGGATTCCGCCCTGGAGCACGGGGTAGTCTCGATTCTCGATCGCCGCCTGCAGCCAGCTGCCGAGGCCGGGAAACGCGAACACTGTCTCGGTGAGGATCGCGCCCGAGAGCAGCAGCCCGACCTGGAGACCGATGACCGTCGTCACGGGCAACATGGCGTTGCGGAGGACATGACGGCGATCCACGGTCCTCGGCGGCAGGCCCTTCGCCCGTGCGGTTCGCACGTAGTCCTCGTTCTGGACGTCCAGCACCGAGGCGCGGGTGATCCGGGCGATGATCGCGAGCGGGATCGTGGCGAGCGCGAGCGCCGGCAGGACAAGATGCTTGGCCGCGTCCCAGGCCGCGTTCCAGTTGCCCGTCACGATGCCGTCGAGTACGTAGAAGTTGGTTGGGTGCTCCGCGTCGATGAGGACGTCCTGCCGACCGACCGACGGCAGCCAGCCGAGGTTCACCGCGAACAGCCACTTGAGCAGGATCGCCAGGAAGAAGATCGGGATCGAGACTCCGATGAGCGAGAGAAACAGGCTCGAGTGATCGAAGATCCCCCCGTGGCGCTTCGCGGCGAAGAAGCCGAGCGGTATGCCGATTACGGATGCGAACAGCATCGCCGACAAGGCCAGCTCGATCGTGGCCGGAAACCTCTCGCGGAGCTCGTCGGTGATCGGTCTGTGCGACGCGATGCTCGTGCCGAAGTCACCGGATCCGATCGTCTGCAGATACCGCCAGTACTGCACGTGGAGCGGGTCGTCGAGGCCGTACTGGTCCCGAGCCTGCGCGATCGACTCGGGTGTCGCCCGCTCGCCGAGGAGAGCCTCCGCGGGGGAACCCGGCAGAGCGCGGATCCAGAAGAACACCAGGAGCGAGAGCCCGATGAGGATCGGGACGAGTAGGAACAGCCGACGGACGACGAAGCGGAGCACAAGACCGCCTTAATCCGTTATCCGCCGGCTGTTCCCTGTATTACGAGTCTCCTATTTCGACACTGGTGCGAACGGCTCGAGCTCGATCGGGCTAGCGATGTAGCCGAGCACGCTTCGCTTGAACCCGAGGGCCGGCTTCGTGTGCACGTACGGCACGCCCGGGAGGTTGTTCATGATCAGGCGATTCGCCTGCTGGTAGAGAAGCGTGCGCCTCTCGAGGTCGATCTCGGTGAGCGCGCGGTTCAGAATGGCGTGGATCTTCGGGTTGATCGGGCCCCACTGGCCTTGCTTCGTGCGGAAGAAGGTGCCGATGAAGTTGTCCGGATCGCCGAAGTCCCCGGTCCAGCCGATCAGGTTCAGGTGTCCTGCAGTGCCTGCCTGAACCCGAGCAACGTAGTCGGGCCGCCAAGGCGCGCTCTTCGCGACGACCTTGAATCCCGAGTTCTCGAGACTGGCCGCAAACGCCTGGAAGTTGCGCTGCGGATCGGGCATGTAGCCGCGCGAGATGTCGGTCGGATACCAGAACTCGATCTCGACCGGCAGCGTCAGACCTGCCTGCTGCAGGAGTTGTCTAGACCGCGCGGGATTGTACGGGTACTTCTTCACGTCACGGGCCCAGCCGAAGAGCTGAGGTGGCATGAACTGGGTCGCGACTTGAGCGCGACCGCCGTAGAACGACCGGACCACGGCCTCACGATCGAGCCCGTGAGCAACCGCTTGACGGACGAGCAGCCTGTTCATCGGCGGCTGCGCGGCGTTGATCGTCACGTAGCCCACGTTGAACGCGGGGCGATCGAGGATCTTCAGGTTCCTGTTGCGCCTGATGGTCGGGATGTCCTGGGGCTCGACGAGGTTGTATCCGTCGATCTCCCCGGACTGAAGCGCCTGAAGCCGCGCCGCGTTGTCCGGGATTGCACGCAGGATCACCTGCTTGAGCTTCGCTTTCCTGCCCCAGTAGGCGTCGTTGCGCTCGAGGACGAGCCTGTCACCGATCCTCCACGACTTGAACTTGAACGGGCCCGTACCGGTCGGGTGCTCCGTCGCGTACGTCCCCGAGGGGCGCAGAACGCCGTCCGCGGAGAGCGTTCCTGCGTTCGCGTTGTATCTCCTCAGAGCCGTTGGGCTCTGCATCGAGAGGGACGGCAGTGACAGTGCGGCGATGAAGGACGCCGAAGGCCTCCTGAGGACGATCCGGACCGTCGACGCGTTTACAGCCTGGCAGCTGCGGTACAGCGGATCGCTGGAGATGCCCTGGGCCGGCTGCGCGTACCCGCCGAACACCGTGTAGTAGTAGTAGGCGACGCTGTCGGGCTGGAACGCGGGCGGGAAGTTGTACCAGCGATTGAAGTTGTAACAAACCGCCCGAGCGTTGAATGCCGTCCCGTCGTGGAACTTCACGCCTGTGCGTAGGCGGAACGTCCACGTTCTGCCGCCATTCGAGCCCGCCCAGCCCGTGGCGAGGTCTGGCACGATCTTCGTCGTGCCCGGCCTCACGGTCACCAGGCCCTCGGTGATCTGATCCGCAACCCGGAGCGATGGTCCGTCCGAGACGATCGCCGGATCGAGGAACGTCGGCTCGCTCTCCGTGGCGAACACGATTGTGTCCTGCGCCTGTGCGTCTCCGTTCGCCGATCCCGAGGCGACTGCGGCGACGAGAAGCGAGGCGGCACCGAGAGCAATCCCGACTCTGAGAATTTTGCGCATTCTTCCCTTCCTTTCCCTTGGTGGGAGCCGAACGGCTGGGAGCTTACTACCAGCTGCTAGTAACTCAGACGACGAGCAGCCCCGAATGTCGGGGCCGCTCTGAACATCCGCGTATGGCTGAGAGTGGCGCAGCCCGTCCAGTGAGGCTCGTGCAGGCCGCTACACGAAGACAACGGGGTCTGACCCGTGGGGTCAGACCCCGTTTGTTCTACGCAGCGAGTCCGGCGAGGTCGCGGAGCGCCTCGAGGCGCTTGAGCGCCTGTCCCTCGAGCTGGCGCACCCGCTCGCGAGTCAGATCGAGCTCGTGGCCGATGGCCTCGAGCGTCCACGGCTCACCTTCGAAGCCGAACCGGAGCTCGAGAATCCGTCGCTCGCGCTCCGGAAGAGCGTCGAGCGCACGCCGGATGCTCTGACGCCGGAGCGACTCCTCGGCCTCGTCGAACGGGTCGGCAGCCTCGCGATCGGCGAAGAGGTCACCGAGCTCGCCCTCGTCGTCCGCGCCGACCGTCTGGTTCAGCGAGACCGACGCGTGGGCGGCGCCGAGCGCCTCGTCGACGTGCTGGATCGGGAGACCGGTTGCCTCGGCGAGCTCCTGCTTCGTCGCCTCTCGCCCGAGCTCGACCTCGAGCCGGCGTGCGGCGCGGGACAGCTTCTGCTGTCGCTCGACGACGTGCACCGGCACACGGATCGTCCGTGCATGGTTCGCGACGGCGCGCTGCACCGACTGGCGGATCCACCAGGTCGCATAGGTCGAGAACTTGAAGCCGCGCCGCCAGTCGAACTTCTCGACCGCGCGGTTCAAGCCGAGCGTGCCCTCCTGGATCAGATCCAGGAACGGGACGCCGAGGCCGCGGTAGCCCTTGGCGATCGACACGACGAGCCGGAGGTTCGACTCGATCATCACTCGCTTCGCAACCGGGTCGCCGCGCTCGATCCGCTTGGCGAGCGCAACCTCTTCGGCCGCGGTCAGGAGCTTGTGGCGGCCGACGTCGGCCAGGAAGAGTTGAAGGCTGTCGGCGGCGCCCGAAACTGCGCCGGCCTCGTACTGCTTGGCGGCAGCCTCTTCCTTTTCAGCGTCGACGTCGGGATGCGTGATCTCGATGTTGTGCGCCTCGAGCTCGCGCTGGAGCAGCTCGGCGTCCTCGTCGCCGATGTCGTGCTCGAGCACGAACGCCTCGAGCTCGGGCGCCTCGAGCTGGCCCCCGTGCTCCTCGGCACGCTCGATCAGAGCCTTCACGTGCTCCGATTCGAACAGTTCAATGAGCTGGTTCTGCGTCAAGATGGTGTTCAGTCCTTTCGAGCTCTACTCACGGGAAGTGACAAACTTACGGAGTCTACGGCGGTTTTCTTCCTTATTCCAGCATGATCCGGCGGCACTTGTGCGTCACAAGCTCGTAACGTTCGCGTCCTTGTCTCCTATTCCGCCGTTGATGCCCAAGCGGTTCGCGGCGCAAACGCACAGAGCCCGTAGGCCCACTCTTACCTGAGACGTGTTCCTGCCTTAGGCAGTTAGATCATGACCGCTCGGGCGGACGGCGAAAACCCCCTCCTGAATGCTTTACGCGCTCTTAGCGCGTCTTTCAACGAGAAGCTCGCTCGCCCGTTCGAGTGTCACACCTTCCGGCGTGTCACCTCGTCGTAGACTCGCGTTCGTCTCGCCGTCGGTCACGTAGGGCCCGAAGCGCCCGTCCCGGACGACGATCGAGCGGCCGCTGACCGGGTCTTCGCCGAGCTCTTTCAGCGGACCACGCGCGCCCTTCCGCCCACGCCGGCGTGAAGGTGTGGCGAGGAGCTCGAGGGCCTCTTCGAGCGTGACGGTGAAGAGCTGCTCCTCGGATTCGAGCGAGCGCGATTCGGAGCCCTTCTTGACGTAGGGGCCGTAGCGTCCGTTCTGAGCCGTTACCTCCTCGCCGTTCGCCTCGCCGACGAGGCGCGGCAGGGAGAGCAGCTTGACGGCGTCGTCCAACGAGATGTCCTCGGGCGACATGGAGGCGAAGAGAGACGCGGTTCGCGCCTTCGTGTCCGAGCCTTCGGGCAAGGCTTCCGTCACGTACGGGCCGTACCGACCCGTCCGTACGACGACCTCCAAGCCGCTCTCCGGATCGATGCCGAGCGAGCGGCTGTCGGGTTGCGCGAGGAGCTCGTCGACCTTCGGCGCGGTCAGCTCGTCCGGCGCGATTTCGGCCGGCAAGCTCGCGCGCTGCTCTCCGCGCTCCAGGTAGGGCCCGTAGCGGCCCACGCGCACGACGGCATCGCTGCCCGGAATCGCGATGGAGTTCACCGCCCGTGCGTCGATCTCGTCGAGATGATCGGTGACGAGGTGGTGGAGTCCCGGATCGTCCCCGTCGCCGAAGTAGAACCTCGTGAGCCAATCGACCCGCTCCTCGCCTCCCGCCGCGATCCGATCGAGGTCGTCCTCCATCCGCGCCGTGAAGTCGAAGTCGACGAGCTGCTCGAAGTGGCGTTCGAGCAAATTGACCACTGCGAACGCCACGAAGGTCGGTACGAGCGCCGTCCCCTTCTTGAAGACATAGCCGCGGTCGACGATCGTCGAGAGGATGGCCGCATACGTCGAAGGGCGTCCGATCCCTCGATCCTCGAGAGCTTTCACGAGCGTCGGCTCCGTGTACCGGGCCGGCGGCATCGTCGCATGTCCCTCGGGCTCGAGCGCCGTGCACGAGACATCCTGTCCGACCGCGAGGTGCGGGAGCACGCGCTCTTCGTCGTCTTCCGCCGGCTCGTCGCGACCCGGCTCGTAGGCGGCGAGAAAGCCGCGGAACGTGATCACGGTTCCCGACGCACCGAACTCCACGTCCTCTCCGGCCGAGCTTTGCGCCGCAATTCTGAGCGACACAGTCTGGCCCCTCGCGTCCTCCATCTGTGACGCAAGCGTCCGCTTCCAGATGAGGTCGTAGAGCGCGTGCTCGTCTCTCCCGAGCTCTCGCTGCACGTCCTTGGGCGCCCGAAACTCGTCCCCGGCCGGTCGAATCGCCTCGTGCGCCTCCTGGGCGTTCGCCACCGCCCGCCCGTAACGACGTGGCTTGTCGGGCACGAACTCGCTTCCGAAGAGATCGCGCACCTGCGTTCGCGCGGCTTCGAGAGCGGACTCGGAGAGCGTGGTCGAGTCCGTACGCATGTACGTGATGTAGCCAGACTCGTAGAGCCGTTGCGCGACCCGCATCGTCGTCTGAGCCGAGAAGCGGAGCTTGCGGCTCGCTTCTTGCTGCAACGTCGCAGTCCGGAACGGTGCCGCGGGCTTTCGGCGGTAAGGGCGTTCCTCGACCGAGCCGACACGAAACGCGGCGCCTTCGAGTCGTGCAGCGAGTGATCTCGCATCCGCTTCGTCGAGCCGGACGATCGAGTCGTCGTGGAGCTCTCCCGTCGGTGCGAAGTCCCGCCCCTGCGCCACCCTTGCGCCGTTCACCGCGAGCAGGCGGGCGTCGAATCCGCCCGGATCGAACGTCGCCAGCAGATCCCAGTACTCGGCTGACGTGAACTCCATGCGCTCGCGCTCGCGTTCGACGACGAGCCGCGTGGCGACGGACTGAACGCGCCCGGCGGACAGTCCGCGCGTGACTTTCTTCCACAGGACGGGCGATACCTCGTACCCGTACAGGCGGTCGAGGATCCGGCGGGTCTCCTGAGCATCGACGAGGCGCTTGTCGATGTCCCTCGTCTCGTCGAGAGCTCGGCCGATCGCGTCCTTCGTGATCTCGTGGAACACCATTCGGCGGACGGGAACCTTCGGCTTCAGGACCTCCACGAGGTGCCACGCGATCGCCTCGCCCTCGCGATCCTCGTCGGTTGCGAGGAGGAGCTCGTCGGCTCCGGTGAGGTGCTTTCGGAGCTCGCCGACGATCTTCTTCTTCCCGGGATCGACGACGTAGTACGGCTCGAAGCCATTGTTCACGTCTACGCCGAGGGCGCCGAAGCGCCTTCGCTGCGCCTCTGGCACGTCCGAGGCCCGGTCCGGCAGGTCGCGAACGTGGCCGACGCTCGACTCGACGGCGTACTCGTTGCCGAGGTAGCCGGCGATGGTCCGAGCTTTCGCGGGGGACTCGACGATGACTAGTCGCTTGGGCATTTGGCGGGACACCATAGCCTCCCGGTCATCTGCCGCAATCCCGCGATACTGCGGCGCGTGGCCCGACCGCATCGTCCGAGCTGGCTCTACTACCTCATTGCGGCCCTCAGCTGGCCAGTGGTGAAGCTCGTGTTCCGCCATCGAGCGACGGGGATTGCGAACGTGCCCAGCGAAGGCGGCTTCGTGATAGCCGCCAACCATTGGTCGAATTTCGACCCCTGGCCACTTGCTCTGCCGTTCTTTCCACATCGCTTCTTCCGATTCATGGCGAAGGCGGAGCTCTTCCGGTTCCCCCTCCGCCTCATCGTCACGGCCGGAGGAGCCTTCCCCGTCCGTCGAGGCGAGCGCGACGATGAGGCCATCGGCACCGCGATCGCGCTCGCGCGCGAGGGATACGTCGTGGTGATGTTCCCCGAGGGAACTCGACGCCGAAAAGGGTTGCGCAAGAAGTACGAGGCGCGTTGGCACACCGGTGCTGCGCGCATTGCACTCGAGGCCGGCGTTCCGCTCGTCCCGGCCGGGATCTCCGGGACGAACCGGCTCGCTCGGCTCGGGCCGCTCCGGGTCGCCTACGGCGTTCCTATCGAGCTCGGCGACCTCTCTGGCCTTCCCTTGCCGCAGGCGGCACAGACTGCGACCGAGCGATTGCGTGAGGCGATCACGGAGCTGGAGGGGGCACTCTCATGAGACCCCTGCTCGTGATCGACGGCGACTCGTTCGCGCACCGTGCGTATCACGCCCTGCCCAAGACGATGCGTCGGAGCGACGGCGGTCCGAGCAATGCCATCGTCGGATTCACGAACATGCTGTTGCGTCTCTGGCAGGACGAGCGCCCGCGAACGGTTCTCGTCGCGTGGGATACCCTCGACGTTCCGACCTACCGGCACACGGAGCTCGAGGCGTACCAGAGCGGCCGCGTGTTCGACGCCGAGCTGCTCGAGCAGCTCGATCTCTTGCCTGCGGTCGTGGCAGCGGCGGGTTTCGCGGTCGCGAAGGAGCCGGGCTACGAAGCCGACGACTTCCTCGCGGCCGCCGTCACGCGCGAGGAAGAGGCCGGAGGGGACGCTCTCGTAGCGACGTCGGATCGCGACGCGTTCCAGCTCGTGAGTCCGCGAACGACGGTCCTCCAGCCCGTACGAGGAGCCGCGCCGGCCCGCATCGGTCCGGCCGAAGTCCGTGAGCGGTACGGCGTCGATCCTGCTCAGGTTCCCGACTTCATCGCGCTTCGCGGCGATCCCTCGGATCGGATACCGGGAGCGCGCGGCGTCGGAGAGAAGCGGGCCGCAGACCTGCTGAACCAGTACGAGTCGCTCGAGGCGATGCTCGCCGAGGGCCGGTTCGCCGTCGAGGCCGACGCGCTTCGGCTGTATCGGCGCATCGCAGCGATGGATCGCGAGGCGCCCCTTCCGCCACTTCCGGACGTCACGCCCATCTGGACCGCTGCGTCCGATCATGCGCTCGAGCTCGGGCTTCCCGGCGTTGCTCGCAGGTTCGAGGAGGCTAGTACGTGGACGTGATCAGCCACCCGGCGCTCGCGCACCTCCACTCGACGGCCGACCACCTTCACGCCGAGAGCCCGCACCGGCTCGCGACGCTCCTCGAGCACCTCCCGGGGTACGTCCACGGCGTGCCGGCCGAGCGCTCGCAGATCGAGCTCGTTCACGACGGTGCGTACATCGACGCCGTCGACGCGGTGCTCGACGAGATCTGGCTCGACCCGGACACGTTCGCGTGCGCGACGACCTGGGAGGCAGCGGTTCTCGCTGCGGGGTGTGCGATAAAGGCGGTGGAGTCAAAGGGCTTTGCGCTCGTTCGTCCTCCGGGTCATCACGCGCTCGCCACGTCCGCAATGGGCTTCTGCATCTTCAACAACGTCGCGATCGCGGCACGCCACGCTCAGGCGGAGCTTGGGCTGCGGCGGGTGGCGATCGTCGACTTCGACGTCCACCACGGAAACGGGACCGAGGCGCTGTTCCGCGAGGACCCGACCGTGCTCACGGCGTCACTCCACCAATGGCCGTTCTGGCCCGGGACCGGCGGCCCGGGGTCGAGCGACGAGTACACCATCAACGTTCCGCTCGCCGCGGGATCCGGCGACGACGAGTATGCACGGGCATTCGACGAGGTCGTGGAGCCGGCAGTCCGCGCCTTCGAGCCGGACCTGCTGCTCGTCTCCGCAGGCTTCGACGCACACCGTGACGACCCGCTGGCCGAGATGGAGGTGAGCGAGGACGGATTTCGCGAGCTCGGCCGACGGTGCAGCGCGCTGGGGCCTCGTGTCGCCGCTGTTCTCGAGGGCGGCTACAACCTCGAGACGCTCCCGAGTCTCGTCGAAGCCGCGCTCGAAGGCTTCGAGGAAGGCTAGCTTCGTGCCGTCTCGAGCCGCTCGAGCGCGTCCCGGCGTGAAGAGACACCGAGCTTCTTCAAGAGGCTCTTGACGTGTGAGCGGACCGTGTGCTCGGAGATGAAGAGGCGCTGCGCGATCTCGTCCGTCCCCAGGTGCTCGTCGAGGAGTAGCAGCACCTCGACCTCACGCGCAGACAGGGTGTTCGTGATCTCGTCGGGAACGCCGGTGAGGCGACCTCCTTCGCGAACACGATCGAGAAGCCGACGCGCAACGCCGCCCGAGAGAGCCGCCTCTCCTCGAGCCACGCCGCGGAGAAACGTGGCGATCTGCTCGGGCGGCTCGGTCTTCAGGAGGTAGCCCGACGCGCCGGCACGGATGGCCGCGAGGAGGCTCGCCTCGTCGTCGGATGCCGTGAGGACGACGACCTCGCAGGATGGCGCCTGCTCTCTGATCTGCGGCAGCGCCGTCAGGCCGTCCATTCCCGGCATCGTGAGGTCGAGGAGCACGAGATCCGGCTGCAGCGTTTCGGCCTGTGCGATCGCGTGCACGCCGTCATGGGCATCGCCGATGACGTCGAATCCCTGCTGAGCCAGGAGCGCCGCGAGGGCGTCCCGCGTCAGCGGGTGGTCGTCGACGATGAGGACCCGCTCCGTCACGACCCTCTTATCGGCACGACCCGTGGTGCCGACAAGGGAATCGTGGACACGACGAGGGCGCGGAGCTACCGGTCATGGATGTTCGGCGAGATCCTGCTCGTCGGTCTCCTCGTATCGGGCACGGCGCTCTTTGCTCTGAGCGAGTCGCTGCCCTCCGCCTACGAGCTGCATGACGTACGACTGGCGTTCGACACCGCCGTGGCCGTCGTGGCCGCAATCGTCTGCGTGCTCGCGTCCGTCCGCTTCCTGGTCGAGGGTCGCACACTCGACCTCCTGGTCGCCGCAGGGTTCTGGAGCATCGCGCTCGGAACGGTCTTCTTCAGCCTTGTGCCGGTTCTCGCCGGCGGTTCACTCACACCGCAGGCGGCGTGGGCCCTGGTCGGTGCGCGGCTGCTCGGCGCGGGGCTCATCGCGATCGCGCCATGGGTCGATGGCCGCCTCTCGGCGCGCCGACCGTCGCTCGTCGCCGTCGGAGTCGGGGTGGCCGTCGTTCTTGCGTGCGCCGCGGGAGTTCTCCTCGGTCCGGGGTCGAGCACGGGCACGTCTGCCCCGGAAGCACTCGAGGGCACGTACGTGCGGATCGCCGCCGTGCTGCTGGCGAGCCTGTGGTCCGTCGCCGTTCTCGGATTCGCGCTTCGCTATCGCCGTTACGGCCGCGACCTCGACAGCTGGATGTGCCTCGCGGCGACGCTGGCCCTCTTCGCCGACGTCTCGCTCGTCCTCACGCCGGTCGTATCGAGCGACTCCCTCCTCCTGGGCGACTTTCTTCGCGTGATCGCGTACGGGATCCTGCTCGTGGGCGTGTGGCGGGCGATCTCCGACGCCGAGTTCGGCCGGGCCGTCGCCGATGAACGGGCACGCGTCGCGCGTGAAATCCACGACGGGCTCGCGCAGTACTTGTTCGCGATCTCGACTCAGGTGAGCATGCTCGAGTCGGGAGCTCCACTCGAGCAGGTGCTCCCGCGGCTGAAGCAGGCTGCGACCTCGGCTCAGCAGGAAGCGCGGTTCGCGGTTCTCGCGCTTTCGTCGGCGGGAGGGTCGGCACGATTCGACGCCGCTCTCCGCCGCTACGTCGAACTCCTCACTGCGGACGGCGAGCTCGAGGTCGAGCTCGACGTAGATCCTCAGGTCAGGCTCGCGCCGGACGAGCAGATCGAGGTCTTCCGCATCGTTCAGGAGGGGCTCGGAAATGCTCGCCGACATTCCGGCGCGGGACATGTGGAGGTCTCGATCTCGCAGCTCGGAGGTCGGCGTGTCGTGTCGGTCTCCGACGACGGGATCGGGTTCGACGAGACGACCGCGGCGTCGGGCCAGGGTGTCGCGAACATGAGGCTTCGCGCCCAAGCCATCGACGGCCAGCTGCGCCTGAAGTCGGCGCCGGGACGCGGCACGGCGATCGAGGTCGTCCTCAGAGCCGCGTAGCCGAGCGGTGCTACGCGGCGACCTGCGTCGGCGCCAGTGGCTGGGCGACGCCGATCATCGAGTCGCGGGTGACGAGCGCCGCGAGCTCGTCCTCGGTGAGCCCATCCGTGCCGGCCGGTCGGCACGGGATGACGAGGTACCTGACGTCCGCGGTCGAGTCGACGACACGCAGCTCGACGTCACTGTCGAGCTCGACTCCGAACTCGGCGAGAACACCACGGGGATCCGAGACTGCCCGCGAGCGGTACGGCAGGCTCTTGTACCAGTCGGGAGGCGGGCCCAGGAGCGCCTTCGGGTAGCACGAGCAGAGCGTGCAGACCACCATGTGGTGAACGGTCTCGGTGTTCTCGAGCGCGATGACGACGGGCGATGGCCCCGGGTCGAGTCCGAGCTCGAGCGCGGCGGCACGGGCGTCCTCGAGCAGGCGCTCCTTGAACTCGGGATCGACCCATGCGCGCGCGACGAGCCGGGCACCGTCTGCCGGCGAGCGCGAGACGAGCCAGTCGATCCTCTTCCGCACGTCGTCTCTGGTTATCACGTCCCTTTCGACGAGCAGCTCCTCGAGAGCTCTGACGCGCGCTGCGACGGGCTCGTCGCCGTTCGTGATCGGCGCATGCGGGTGGTCGTGGTCGTGGCTCGTGATCGCTCATTCGGCCTTCTCCAGCCAGTGCTCGAAGACATCGACGAACAGCCGGTCCGAGGTAGCTCCGCGGTACTCGGGCCAGACGTCGCGCTGCGAGACGCTGACGAGATAGAGGCGCTGCTCAGGGAGCCCGTCGCCGCCGTACGCGCGCGTCTCCGGGTTGGTGAAGGCCGGATGCGAGCGCTCCACGACGCCCGTCTTGCCCTTCAGATAGCCGGGCGTACGGTGATGACCATCGTGGCGACGGTCTGTGACGCGCACGCTCTCGCCGGTGCGATACGTCACGCTGCCAGCCTTGCGTCGATCTCGCCGGGCTCGAGCACGCCCTTCTCGGTCAGGATCGTCTCCATCGCGAAGAGCCAGCGTTCGTAGTACGACGCCGTCTCGTACGCCTCGGGCGGCATGCTCTCGATGCCTCGCCGGAGCTCGTCGACGTTCATGACTCCCGCGTTGCCCAGGGCACCAACGAGGGCATCAGTGAGGAGCTCCCAGTCCGCGAGCTCGTGCTCACGCCGGTCGATCGGCGCATCCGTCGGCCATCCACCTCGATCGTGCACCGCTCGGTCCACGCAACGATCGTACCGCCGCCGGCATCGACTAAAGAAATCGCTCATCCTGCGCGTCAGAGAGATGTGATCGGACGCCGCGGAGCGAGGCTGGAGGAGCTCGAGGCGCTGTACCGCAGCCGCTTCGACGTCTTCGCAAGCCGGGGACGCGGGGCGGCAACGTCGTACGGCGCTGGAATGTCATCGTGCCCGCCCATCTACGGCGAGCGCCGCGCGACGTGGCAACTTGAGCTCAGGACGTGGCGCCCCAGAACCACTCGGCGAACGGGTGCCTGCCGGTCATCTGCACGGTCGCATCCACCTCTCGGTCGAAGACTCCGAGCTCCTCATCGGTCGACAGGGCGTCTATGGCTGCGGAGCGGCATGCGATCCCGGGGCGCTGGTCGTCGAACGCAGCCTGGCCAACAGGCTGGCAGGTCACGTGCCGCACGGGTCGGCCGTTTCGGTGACGGGGGTAGGTGTCTGGAAGGCCGACCGACTCGAGACCCGCGACGGTCACGCAGTCGAGCCACTCCCGCTCGGCGACCTCGACGTCGACGAGGTCGTGCTGTTCGGCCTCGTCCAGATCCTCGACCCCGTACGGGTGCCCGCTCAGCCTGTGCAGCACCTGCAGGCGCGCCATCCGCAGGTCGCGGTTGAGGTAGAGCGCGCCGAAGCTGCTGGGAGGGTTCCAGCGCCCGCCGCGCTGCCGCGAATAGCTCGTGTCGAGCGGATTCGCCCAGGACGGCTCGGCAAGCCGGTTGTAGGAGCCGCCCCGGCGGACGGTACGCCCATAGGCCACGTTCTCAGGCGGCTGAGGCCCAGTCGAAGCTCTCGCGGACGAGCTCTAGCAACTCGTGGTGCCGGTCAGCAGCAATGAGCTCGAGCATCGTCTTACCGCCGTACACATCGGCAGGGCGACGCGCGACACCGGCGAGCCTGCCCGGCTTCAGCTTGCGCTCCAGTAGGTCGGCGATCGCGAGGAGCGTCTGCACCTTCTCCTGTCGCTCTGAGGGCACGCCGCGCTCGAGCCACTGGTCGACCGCTTGACGGCGTACCCCGAAGAGCGAACCGAGTTCCGTCTTCGACAGCCCGAACGCCTCCATCAGGCGTCGGAGCGGATGCTCCTCGTCGGGATGGTTGAGGTGGAAGCGCACTCGGCGCAGGAACCGGTGCGCGGTCAGATCGTCGATGTCGACGACCTCCCAGTGGCACGAGTCGGCCGGCGCCAGCTCGAGCGCGCGCAGCCCGATTAGCTGACGGACGCGGCTCGCGAGATCGAGTGCAACCGCCTCCTCGATGGGGAAGAGGGCCGTCCATGGGCCGAACGGTGCCTCGGCGGCGGCTGTCTGGAGCGCCTCGACCGGCGCTCGCCGCGGAGTGCCCTTCACGTCTATGGCGAGGTGCCCGTCGGCCGTGCGGACCACGACGTCGGGGCGAGCCCGATGAGCCTCGTCGAGTACTAGAAGAGTCAGCACGTGGTAGGAGCGCACGTAATCGCGCGTGGCATCGGCGGACCCTTCGAGTGCGAGCTCGAGCTGGTTGCCGAGTACTGTCAGAAGCTCGCCGCCTTCGAGCTCGCGAAGTGCGCGTCGAACTCGCCGGACGTTTCCGGCGAGGAGCGGCGATGTGGTCATCGCGGATGCCATGTCCTACCCACCATAGCGCAAGCTATTCGCAAGCGCAAGGAAAACGCAAGGCACGTCGGTCGGGCGAACATAACCCCGAATTCGGAGCGCTGAGAGCCGTTCCGCGGCGACCGCGCCGGGCGGTTCCACGGAGACCGCAGTCACGCCCGCCGCGGGGTGAGCCTGACGAGTCGCCGGCGAATCGGGTCCATAGAAAAAGCCCCGTTACCAGGGCTTTTTCCGTAGCAGGCCTGTAAGCCGGATTCTGTCGAGGGTGACCATCTCTCTTGGCGGTGTACCCGGCTCCTCGGCGGGCCGCGTCAGCGGAGCCTGCTTCACCTTGCACCGGACGGGGTTTGGCGAGCCGGCCGTGTCGCCACGACCGCTGGTGGGCTCTTACCCCACCGTTTCACCCTTACCGGCTTCGGTTTCCCTCCACCGGCGGTCTCCTTTCTGTTCCACTTTCCGTCGGCTTTCGCCGCCTGGGCGTTACCCAGCGTCCTGCCCTGCGGTGTCCGGACTTTCCTCGAGCCCCCGAAGGGACCCGCAGTCACCCGGCCTGCATCACGGATGGTAACGCGATCTCGGCGATTCGCTCCTCGGATTCGGCCAGGATCGCCCGGCACTCGGGGCAGGCCAGCGCGCCGCGCACGTGGAGGACGAACTCACCACAGACGAGGCACTCGAGGCTCGCGCCGCGCACGAGCGCCGCGAGCTCCTGGTCGAGCGTGCGATTGAGCGAGGCGAGCGTCATCCGAGGCTCCTGAAGACACCCGTGACCTTGCCCAGGATCTCGACGTGGTCGGGATAGAGCGGTTCGAGTGCGCTGTTCTCGGGCTGCAGGCGGATACGCCCGTCGCGCTCGCGGTGGAAGGTCTTCACGGTCGCCTCGTCTGCCGTCTCGTCGTCCCCGACGAGCGCAACGACGATGTCGCCGACGCGCGCGTCAGGCTGGCGGTGCACGACGACGATGTCGCCGTCGAGGATTCCCGCCTCGATCATCGATTCGCCCTTGACCCGAAGGAGGAAGTCGGCATTGCGACCGAGAGGCTCGGGAAGGGCGATGCGCTCTTCGATCTCCTGCTCGGCGAGCAGCGGTCCGCCGGCGGCGATCCGGCCGAGGAGCGGCACGAGCGGGGCGGCCTCCGCGGTGGGCGCCTCCGCGCGACGGCGTCCGACGAGCTCGATGGCGCGCGGCTTCGTCGGATCGCGACGCAGCAGACCGGCGCGCTCGAGGTTTGCGAGGTGCGCATGGACGGTCGAAGGTGAGGCGAGACCGACCGCCTCGCCGATCTCCCGGACGGTCGGCGGGTATCCGTGCTCGTCCACGTACTCGGCGAGGAACTGCCAGATCTCCTGCTGTCGCGTCGTGAGCATGGGGTCTCCAGTTTTCGGGGAACGAACGTATGTTCGTCACGAGAGGGTAGACACCTTCCCGGACGGCGTCAAGCCGCGCGCCGAGCCGCGAAGACCTCGAACTACTCCCGGGTACGGGTGCTCGACGTCGGTCACCACGGTGTCCAATCCGACCTCCGCGAGCAACCTCAGCCAGTCGTCCCGCCCGAACAGACCGTAGACATGGTGATCGTGCAGGACGCGGGCGGGAGCGCCGGGCTCGTGGAGGATCACGGCGAAGTCGACTTCGAACGTCGCGTCGTCCGGATCGGGGTCGTACGTCCACTCGAGGTAGCGGAGCGCGCGCCCGTCGTCTCCGTCGTGCCCGCCGTGGTCGACGCCGGGCGCGTAGGTCTCGCGCACCGTGTCGGGCACGAGCAGCACGACGCCGCCTGGTGCTGCATGGACGGCGGCCGTCTCGATCACCGAGCGAAGGTCGCCCTCCGTCGTCATGTACATCACAGCGTCGTGGACGAAAACCGCGTCGAACGTGCGACCGAGCCGGAGCGAGCGCATGTCGCCCTGGACGTGCTCGCACTCCGGGTTGATCGTGCGGCTCAGCTCGAGCATCCCCTCCGAGAGATCGGTGAGCGTGCACTCGAAGCGAGCCTTCATGTGTGACGCGTTGTTCCCACCCCCGGAGCCGAGCTCGAGGAGCGTGCGCGCCCGCCCGTCGCTGGCCGCCTCGATGACCTGCGTGTAGTAGGCGGCTTCCTCCGCATACTCGGACGGATGCGTCAGGAGATGGAACCAGGCAGCGAGCTCGCCGTAGATCCGCATGCCTCTCCATCTATGACAAAGGCGGCTCGCGGCCGCCTCCGTCACGCATGCGCTGGAGAGGACTTGAACCTCCACGGCCTAAGTGGCCACTAGGCCCTCAACCTAGCGCGTCTACCAATTCCGCCACCAGCGCGCGCGTACCGAATTCTAGAGGAGGTGGAACAGCAGGACGGTGTTCGCACCGAACACCGTTGCGACGACGACCGTGAGCCGCGTCAGGTTCTGCTCGACGATGTGCGTGCCGCCCTGCGAGTGAGGAGTGAAGCCGAGTCCACCCATTCCCGCCTCGCGGCCCGAGTGCATGAGTACGAGCGTGATCAGGAAGGCGCTCACGAGCACCTGCAGGACGGCAAAGATCGGCAGCCAAGGCATCGGGGCGCAAGGGTAGCAGCGGCGATAGGCTCAGCCCCATGTCCCAGGACGACGTACGTGCGCGGATTCAGAAGCTTCTGGTCACGGGCGACAACCGCCTGAAGCAGGGCGTCGCCCTCGAGAAGGTGCGCGCAAGCTACGAGGATGCGCTGGTCGTCGCGCGCGAGGCCGGGCTCGAGGACACTGTCGGGCCGCTCGTCGAGGTCAGGCTCGCCGACCTCGAGCGGCGCGCGACAGAATCGCCTCCACCCGTTCCGCCTGCAGCCTGACGTCGTGGTCTCCGGCTGCCTCCCGCCCGGCGAGATTGGGACGGGGCAGCGCGGCGGCCCGTGACAGCGCGGATTCGAGCCCTGGCTCGTCGAGCGGATCCGCGAGAACCCCGGCCTCAGGCGTCACGAACTCCGGCGGGCCGCCGACGGTGGTGGCGACGACCGAGCGGGCGGACGCCATCGCCTCCAGGGTCGCGAGCCCGAAGGGCTCCACGAGGCTCGGCTGGCAGAGGACGTCGCAGGCCGCGATCCAGGACGGGACGTCCTCGTGGCTGACGCGACCCGCGAGACGGATTCCGTCCCGACCTTCGAGCGCCCTACGGAGCGGGCCGTCGCCCACGAAGGTCAACGAGCCCTCGCCCCGTCGTTCGAAGGCGCTCGCGAGCCGGAGGACGTTCTTGCGCTCGGTGAGCCCGCCGAGGCACAGGAACGAAGTTCCCTGGGACTGCCAGCCGACCTGCCGTCGGGCTTCGACGGCGTCGCGTGGCGAGAAGCGCTCGAGGTCGACGCCACAGTCGACGACCTCGGTCTTGCCGGCGGCGTCGGGAACGGCATTCTCGAGCTCCCGACGCAGCCAGCGTGAGACGGCGACGACGGTGGACGCCCGCCGCACGACGTATCGTGTCGCTGCGCGAGCGCCGGGGAGTGAGTCGACGTTCGCGACGTCCTGTCCGTGCGCGGTGACGACCAGTGGCGCGCGGGAAGCCAGTGCCGCGACGAGTCCCGCTGGCACGAGGAAGTGGGCATAGACGACGTCCGGCCGGAACTGTCGTGCGGCGCGGATCGTGTCGCGCGCGAGCTCCATGTGACGACGCCGCCCGCCGGACCGACGATCGACGACGGCCCGCTCGATCTCGTGACCTCGCGCGACGAGCTCGCGCTCGAGGTTGGCGACGAAGACGCCGAGATCCAGATCGTCCGGGCCTGGATACATCTGAGAGACGAGGAGGATTCGCATCGGTGGGTCAATCGTGACGTCTTCGACACGGCTCCGTCACGGTCACGTGAGTGCCTGCACCCTACGATCGGCAGGTGAGCGACGCCGATGACTCCAGTGACGATTTCGTCTTCGATTTCGCGCTGCTTCTTGGCGTCTGGGCGAACAGCACGGCCGTGTCACGTCGCAAAGACGAGTTCACGATGGACTTCTTCCGCGAAGTGCCGGAGCTCGCGCGCCCAGCACTCGTTGCTCGCGCGTTGATCTCCCGAAGCGGCGTTCGACCTACGCGATCAGCTGGACGAGGCACTGCGGGGCTACACTGAGTTCTCGATGCCCGGAGAGCCCGATGGTTGACGGCGTTCCACTTCCGGAGCAAGGGCCGCTGAAGAAGGGCGTCGTGTATCGGATTCCGCGATTACCGCATCGTCGGAAGCGAGAGCTCAGTCCGGAGACGCTCGATGTCATCAGGCGCGTGCAGGAACGGCGGATCCGCGAGTACTTCGATAGGCGCCGGCGCGCGTCGTAGTTTCGATCAGTCGCGCGTCACCTGCAGGAGGCCGAGGCACATCTCGTCGGTCGTCCCCTCGCCCCAGAGGATGTAGCGCGGGGTCTTCGGAATACCGTGCTCGCCGTGCATCCGCTTGTGCACGTCGTGCCGGCAGGTGACCCGGACGATGTCGCCCGGCTCCGCGCGCACCGGTTTCGCCAGCGTGTAGGCGTTCTGCCAGTGGAAGTCCCAGCGCGGGATGTCGAGCAAGACTCGCGCTCGCGGCGTGCCGGGGTTGAGCTCGAGCCGGATCGCCGCACCGAGCAGGTGCATGTGCCCAGCGGCGATGTGAATCGTCGTTGGGCTCGAGATTCGCCGATCGCACGTCGAGGTCGCGCTCGGGTTCGGGTTCGTGGCGCTACCGCGGCAGAGGATCAAGAGCCCGGAGGGTACGAAGCCCGCGCTGAGGCCGTACTTCTTGCTGAGCTCGGAGATCGCCTCGGCACGATTGCACAGTCGACCCCGCTCGCCCTTGGCGCAGGCGAGCTCGACCGGCCCCGGCAGGAGCAACGTCCGTAGGGGCGTGAGCCCGGCGGACGACGGAGCGACTGTCAGCAGCGCCCGCGAGCGATCGGGCGCGCGGCCGTTCAGGAGGTTGTAGTGGACCTGCATCACGATCTGGCTCCCCGCGGGAAGCTGGACGCCCGTGCCGTCGGGGAGCCGGTTGCCGCCCCATCCTGGTGCCCAGGCGGCGACCCAATTGGCGTCGTTCAGGAAGTTGACGATCGTGCCTGGAGTGTCGCCGGCGGAGAGGCCGGTTCCGCCGAAGCACGACCATCCGGGACCCGACGACGAGGCGTCGAGCTGCTTCGCGGCCGGGACCTGTGACGGAGAGACACGGAAGAGGATCACGTGGTGCACGACCTTCGCCTGGCCGGGGTCGATTCGCGCGGACGTCACCGACGTGTCGCCCGTCTGCTTCGGGTCGAGGAGGAAGCAGCGGTAGTCGTCCGTGACGCCTTTCGCTGCGGAGGGCTTGTACGCGCTCGGCATGCGAAGGTCGAGCAGCGTCTCGCCGTCTCGCACCTCGGGAGGCTTCGGCGCCTCCGGCCGTCGCGCTGGCCCGTCCACCTTCGCGCCTGCCTTCGCCCAGGCGAGGATCGTGGCGCGCTGCTGCGAGCTCAGGGTGCGTCCGGCCTGCCCGAGGTACCGGGGTGAGCGGCGACCTGGGGGCCACGGGGGCATGATCCTCGCCTGCACCGCCGCCGCGATGAGGGGGGCGCGAGAAGAGATCTGCCGCGCGGTCGTGAGCGGGAACGGCGCGATCCCGCCGGTCTGGTGACAACCTGCGCACTTCTCGGCGATGATCGGCGCGACCTCCCGCGTGAAGCTCGGGGCCTTCGCCGATGCCATCCGGGTTCCGCTGTCACGCGAGGCGGCGAGCGCGACGAGTGGAATCGCCAGCGCCGAGACCACCCCTGCGACGATCGCGATTCGGACGGCGTTACTCATGCTGGGCGTCATATGTACCCCAAAGCCCGCGGAGCTCGCCGGAGATCTCACCGACGGTGCACCGCGCGCGGAGCGCCTCGCGCATCGCTGGAAGGAGGTTCTCGTCCGTCCCGGCGGTCCTTCGCACCTCGGCGAGAGCCCGTTCGGCCGCCGACTGATCGCGCTCGGCGCGTATGCGCGTCGTGCGCTCACACTGGCGTGCCTCGATCGCGGGGTCGACCTGGAGAAGCTCGATTCGGTCCGAGACGTCCTCCTTGAAGCGGTTGACCCCGACGACGACCCGCTCGCCCGACTCGATCTCGCTCTGGTAGCGGAACGCGGACGCCTCGATCTCCGCCTGCACCCAACCCTGCTCGATCGCGGCCACGGCGCCACCCAGATCGTCGATCCGCGCGATCAGCTCGCGGGCGCGGCGCTCGAGCTCCTCGGTGACCGTCTCGACGAAGTAGGAACCTGCGAGGGGGTCCGCAGTATCGGTGGTCCCCGCCTCGACCGCGAGGAGCTGCTGCGTGCGGAGCGCAATCGAGGCGGCACGCTGGGTGGGCAGTGCGAGGGCCTCGTCGAACGAGTTGGTGTGGAGGGACTGCGCGCCCCCACAGACGGCGGAGAGCGCCTGGATCGCGACCCGCACGATGTTGATCTCGGGCTGCTGGGCGGTAAGTGTCGAGCCGCCGGTCTGCGCGTGAAAGCGAAGAGCCAGGGCCCGAGGGTTGGTGGCGCCGAACCGGTCCCGCATGATTTCGGCCCACAGGCGCCGCGCGGCTCGGAACTTCGCGACCTCCTGGAAGAAGTGGTTGTGCGCGTTGAAGAAGAACGACAGTCGCTCGCCGAAGGCGTCTGGCGAAAGACCTGCCGCGACCGCGGCCTCGCAGTAGGCGATCCCGTTCGCGAGCGTGAACGCGAGCTCCTGGGCGGCGCTTGCGCCGGCTTCGCGGATGTGGTACCCGGAGATCGAGATCGTGTTCCACTCCGGCAACCGCTCTGCGCAGTACGCGAAGAGATCGGTCGCCAGCCGCATCGACGGCCGCGGCGGGAAGATGTAGTTCCCGCGCGCGACGTACTCCTTGAGGACGTCGTTCTGCACGGTTCCCCGCAGCTTCGAGCCCGGCACGCCTTGCTTCTCGGCGACGAGCTCGTAGAGGAGCAGCAAGAGCGCCGCCGGCGCGTTGATCGTCATCGAGGTCGACACCGCGTCCAACGGGATCCCCTCGAGGAGCGCCTCCATGTCGGCGAGTGAGTCGATCGCGACTCCCGTGCGGCCGACCTCGCCGGCCGCAAGAGCGTCGTCGGAGTCGTAGCCGAGTTGCGTCGGAAGGTCGAACGCGATCGAGAGGCCGGTCTGGCCGCGCTCGAGCAGGTACCGGAAGCGCGCGTTCGTCTCCTCGGCGGAGCCGTAGCCCGCGTACTGCCTGATCGTCCACGGTCGCCCGCGATACATCGTCGGGTACGGACCTCGGGTGAACGGGAACTCACCAGGGAGCTCGAGCTCGCGGCGCGGGAGGTCGTCCGCCGTGTAGACGGGCTTGATCTCGATGTCGGAGTCGGTCAGCCGACGGTCGGTCGTCGCCACGCGACCATCGTATGGGCCGTACGTCTCAGAGGACGCCGCCCGCCCGCTCGATCGCCTCGAGCGCGATCCGGCGACCCGTGTCGATGTGGGCCCGAATGGCGTGCTCGGCCGCGTCACCGTCTCCCGCCTCGAACGCCTCGACGATTCGCCGATGCTCGGTCACGAGGTTCCCATGCCCTTCGACCCGTCCGGCTCGAATCACCTGCATCATCAGGTTCACGGAGAGCTCTCGGTAAACGCTCGAGAGCAGCGCGTTCCCCGCCAGATCGATCTGGTACTCGTGGAAGGCCGCATTCGCGGCATCCCACTGCTCGTGCGAGATCGCTGCGGCCGTGTCCTCGAGCAGGGTGACGAATGCGTACACGGCGCCGTCCTCGAGCGCACCCACGGTTCGCTCGGCAGCGAGCAGCTCCAACGCCAGCCGCACGTCGTATCCCTCCGCGAGCACCTGTGCGGTGACAGGTGTTACGAAGTAGCCTCGACGCGGTCGCACGCTGAGGAGCCCCTCGGACACGAGTCTCGTGAGCGCGTGATGCACCGGACTCCGAGAGACGCCGAGTTCGGCGGCCAGGGCGTGGAGACTCAGCTTCGCACCCGGGGGATGCTGTCGTGTCAGAAGGCGGGCGCGGAGCTCGTCGTAGACCTGCTCGTTGAGATTCACCCCGGTGAGCGCGATCGCCACGTGTGGGACCTAACATGTCACGAGCCGGGAGGCAACCGGCGGATACCCTCTTTGTGTGAAGGTCAGCGTGAGACTGTTCGCGGCGTTGCGCGAGCGCGCCGGATCCGCGAGCGTCGACGTCGTGCTCGCCGACGGTGCGACCGTCGGCGACGTCTGGGCTCCGCTCGCCCTCGGCGACGAGCCGCCGGGGTTGCTCTACGCGGTCAACCACGCCTACGCGGAGCGGGGCGAGCTGCTCTCGGACGGCGACGAGATTGCGGTCATCCCCCCGGTGTCGGGAGGTGAGGACCGGGCAGGTGGCTCTGTGCTTCAGAGCCGATTCCGGCTCTCGGAAGAGCCCCTGTCGGTCGAGGCCGCGGTCGAGCAGGTGCGGAGCGCCGAGGCCGGCGCAGTTGCGACCTTCGTCGGCACGACGCGAGCGCGTTCGCGCGGACGAGAGGTGCTCTATCTCGACTACGAGGCCTACGAGGGAATGGCCGAGCAGGTGATGGCCGATCTCGCCGCCGAGCTCCGGGATCGACACGAGCTCTGCGCGATCGCGATCCACCATCGGGTCGGGCGTGTCGAGATCGGCGATACGAGCGTCGTCATCGCCGTGTCGGCCACACATCGCGCCGCCGCGCTCGCCGCGTGCAGCGAGGCGATCGACACGTTGAAGGTGTCCGTCCCTCTCTGGAAGAAAGAGGTGTACGTGGGTGGAGAAGAATGGATCGGCCAGGGGTCGTAGACCGAGAGCCTGACCCTCGGCTCGAGCCGGTCGAGGCGCCGGAGCCGCCGAGCTTCCCGTCCCCCGAGTCGTCGGACGACGGCGAACGAGGCTACGAGCCCGTACAGCCCCGCTGGGGCCTCGGCGACTTCGTGCGCAAGCTCGCGGCGCCGATCATCGGCCTCAGCTTCCTGCTCGTGAAGTTCGGAGGGCTGCTGCTCAAGCTCAAGGTGGTGACGACCGGGGCGTCGATGCTCGTGTCGATCGCGGCGTACGCGTGGATCTGGGGACTTCCGTTCGCGATCGGCTTCGTCCTTCTGATCTTCGTACACGAGCTCGGGCACGTACTCGAGCTCCGGCGACAGGGAGTGCCGGCGAGCGCGCCGCTGTTCATCCCGTTCCTCGGCGCCGTGATCGGGATGAAGGAGCTCCCCGACGACGCCTGGAAGGAGGCTCGTGTCGCGCTCGCCGGCCCGATCCTGGGCTCCGTGGGGGCGGCGGCGTGCTGGGTCGCGGCCGAGGCGACGGGCTCCGAGCTCCTCATGGGGCTCGCCTTCGTCGGCTTCTTCCTGAACCTCTTCAACCTCGTCCCGATCGTCCCGCTCGACGGCGGGCGGGCGGTCGGGGCCCTCCACCCGGTCTTCTGGTTCGTCGGGCTGCTGATGATGGTCGCGCTGCTCGCTCTCCGACCGAACCCGATCCTCATCCTCATCGTCGTGCTTGGCGGCCTCGACCTGTGGCGGCGCTGGCGCGAGCGGGGAGAAGCTGAGCAGTACTACAGGGTTTCGGCACAGCGACGGGTCGCGGTCGGAGTGGTCTATCTGGGGCTGGTCGTCGTTCTCGCGCTCGCGATGTCGGCGACCTACGTCGAGCGGGATCTGTGACGAGCGGCGGGGCGCTCCCGCGCCGCATCTTCAGCCGAAGCCAGGACACACTCGCCGCGGACGTCTCGCTCATCGCCTCCGAGTTCCTGGCCGGCTTCCAGGTCGTGCACCGCATCGACCGTCCTGCGGTGTCGATCTTCGGCTCGGCGCGCATCCGAGAGGGTTCGACGACCTACGAAAGCGCACGCGAGACGGGACGTGCGTTTGCTGAGGCCGGCTTCGCGGTCGTCACGGGAGGCGGACCGGGCGTCATGGAGGCGGCGAACCGCGGCTGCAAGGAGGCGGGCGGTCTCTCCGTGGGCTTCAACATCACGCTCCCGCTCGAGCAGGGGATCAACGAGTGGTGCGATCTCGCGCTCACCTTCGACCACTTCCACGTACGGAAGGTCATGTTCGTGAAGGCGGCAGAGGGGTTCGTCATCTTTCCGGGCGGCTTCGGCACCCAGGACGAGCTCTGGGAGGCGCTCACCCTCGTCCAGACGGGGAAGATCGGCAATTTCCCGATCGTGCTCTTCGACTCCGACTACTGGGATGAGATGCTCGACTGGGTCCGCGTCGAGATGCTCGACGACGGGCTCATCTCGGAGGACGATTTCGCGCGCATGCTGATCTGCGACGAGCCCGCCCAAGCGGTCGAGCTCGTCGTCTCCCGCTACGACGCACGAGTAGCGGAGGGTTCCACGTGAGCATCGAGGCTGCCGTCGCTCGGATCCGGGCGGAGACCGAGCTCGAGCCTCGAATCGGAGTCGTCCTCGGGAGCGGGCTGGGCGGGCTCGCCGACGCGCTCGACCACCGTGTCGAGATCCCGTACGGCGAGATACCCGGCTGGCCGGTCTCGACGGCCGTCGGACACGCGGGCGTACTCGTGCTCGGCGAGCTCGACGGCGTTCCGGTCGTGCTCATGCGCGGTCGAGCACATCTCTACGAGGGAGTCGGCGCCGACCGTGCCGTGTTCGGCATCCGCGTCCTCGGACGGCTCGGGGTGGAGACGCTCGTCGTCACGAACGCGGCGGGTGGCATCAACGAGGCGTACCGGCCCGGGTTGCTCGTCCTCATCTCCGACCATGTGAATCTCCAGGGGACATCGCCGCTCGTCGGGCCGAACGACGAGGACGCTCGGCCCGCGGTTTCCCGACATGAGCGACGCCTACGATCCCGAGCTCCGGCGGATGGCGCGAGATGCGGCCGGGCGGCTGGGGATCGAGCTCGGCGAAGGTGTCTATGCCGCCTGGCTCGGCCCACAGTTCGAGACGCCGGCCGAGATCCGGCTCATGCGGGCCGTGGGTGCCGATCTCGCCGGGATGTCGACGGTGCCGGAGGTGATCGCGGCGCGGCACATGGGCATTCGGTGCCTCGGGATCTCCGTCGTGACGAATATGGCTGCGGGAGTGCTCCAGGAGAAGATCGACCACAACGCAGTGCTCGAGGTGGGCGCCCGCGCGGCGGGCTCGCTCACTGCCCTTCTGCGCGAGCTCGTTCCTACACTCTCCTCGTGAAGCTTCGGGATCTACCCTCGGTCGACGAGCTGCTCCGCGACGAACGGCTGGCGGCGGAGCCGCGCGAGTTGGCGGCGGCGGCGGCCCGGGTCGTGCTCGAACGGGCGCGGGAGGACATTCGGGCAGGCGTCGATCCGGGCGATCTCGTGGAGATGGCCGTGTCGGAGCTCGCGGGAGCCCGGCGACCCTCGCTCCGCCGGGTTCTGAACGCCACGGGTGTCCTCGTGCACACGAACCTGGGCCGCGCGCCTCTGGCGGAGGCCGCGCTCGAACGTGTCCGAGAGGTCGGCGCCGGCTACTCCAACCTCGAGTACGACCTCGAGCATGGCGAGCGAGGGTCGCGTCAGGATCACCTCGCGCCGCTTTTGTCTCGACTCACCGGCGCGGAGGCGGCGCTGATCGTCAACAACAACGCGGCTGCGGTCTTGCTCGCCCTCGCAGCGCTCGCCGAAGGTCGCGAGGTCGTCGTCTCGCGCGGCGAGCTGATCGAGATCGGAGACGGCTTCCGCATTCCGGACGTGCTCGCTCGCTCGGGCGCGCGACTGGTCGAGGTCGGAACGACGAATCGCACGCGCGCAGATGACTACGAGCGAGCTATCGGGCCAGAGACGGCGGTGCTCCTACGGGTGCACCAGTCGAACTTTCGCGTCGTCGGTTTCTCGGAGCGGCCTCGGCTCGGGGACCTCGCCGAGGTCGCCCTGCGGCACGAGCTCCCGCTCGTCGACGATCTCGGTTCGGGTGCTCTGACGGCGATCGGCGACGAGCCGACGCCGGCCGAGAGCTTGCGCGCCGGCGCCGACCTCGTCTGCTTCTCTGGAGACAAGCTCCTCGGCGGGCCGCAGGCAGGCGTGGTGGTCGGGCGCGCCGACCTCGTCGACCGGTTGCAGCGGCATCCACTGCAACGAGCACTCCGCGCCGACAAGCTCACGCTTGCGGCGCTCGAGGGCACGCTCGCGCTCGCTTTCGACCAGACGACCCGTCACGAGGTGCCGGTGTTGCGGATGCTCCACGAGCCGGTCGAGGCAGTGCGAGCGCGGGCCGAGCGGCTCGCGGGACTCGTCGGCGGCGAGGTGGAGGACACGGTCGCCAGGGTCGGCGGCGGCGCACTTCCGCTCGCCGAGCTTCCCAGCGCTGCGTGTGCGGTGGAGGAGGAGCTCGCGGAGCCGCTTCGACTCGGCGAGCCGCCGGTGATCGCAGTCGTCCGCGACGGCCGAACGCTGCTCGACTGCCGCACGCTGACCGACGCGGAGGTCGACGAAGCGGCAGCAGCTGTCACGGCTGCGCGGACGTGACCATGCCGCTGACGGTCGGGACCGCCGGGCACATCGACCACGGCAAGACGTGGCTCGTGCGGGCGCTCACCGGGAAGGACACTGATCGCCTTCCCGAGGAGCGACGGCGGGGGATCTCGATCGACCTCGGCTACGCGCCTCTCGAGCTCGCGGACGGCCGGCAGCTCTCGGTCGTGGACGTTCCGGGGCACGAGCGGTTCGTACGAACGATGGTCGCGGGGGCGACGGGCATCGATCTCTTCCTACTCGTCGTCGACGCAGGGGAGGGCTCGCGTCCGCAGACCCACGAGCATCTCGCCATTCTGCGACTGCTCGGGATCGATCGAGGTGTCGTCGCACTCACCAAGGTCGACGCGGTGGACGCAGGCACTGTCGAGCTCGCCGCCGAGGAGGCCAATGAGCTCGTACGCGGCGCGGAGATTGTCCGAGTGAGCGCGAAGACCGGCGAGGGCCTCGACGAGCTCCGTGCTGCGCTCGGACGTGTCGTCGACTCCGTCGAGCATGCGCGCGCGGACCGGCCGACTCGGCTGTACGTCGACCGCTCGTTCTCAGTCGCCGGCTTCGGCACGGTCGTGACCGGCACGCTCTGGTCGGGCTCGATCGGTGCGGGAGACCAGCTTCGGCTCGAGCCTTCGGGTCGCGACGTGCGGGTCCGCAGCGTCCAGGTGCATGACTGCGACGTCGATCGGGCGGAACCCGGTCAGCGCGTTGCGGTGAGCCTTCCCGGGGTCGAGCGGCGTGACGTCGCGAGGGGAGAGGCGCTGGTCGCGCCCGGCGCGTACCCGACGTCGTACCGCCTCGACGTCGTCCTCGAGGAGATCCTTCCGATCGCGGACGATGCGCGTGTGCAGGTGCACCTCGGCACGTCGCACTGCACGGCACGGGTCGTGCGTCTCGGGGAACGCTTCGCCCAGCTCCGCCTCGCCTCCCCTGTGGTGGCGGCGCGCGGCGACCGCGTGATCCTCCGTGCTGAGACGACGCTCGGCGGGGGCACGGTCGTCGATCCGATGCCTCCCCGGCATCGCGACGAGGCTCGCCTCGACCTCCTCGCGCGGGGCGAGCGTTGCCGCAACGATCGACGCGCCGATTCATCTCGATGCGCTCCGTTTCGTCCTCGACGGGGGCGAGCTCGAAGGGGTGGAGCGCGCGGGACCCTGGGTCTTCTCCGCCTCGTGGCTCGACGCGTACGAGGCGGAACTCCGCGGGCGGATTGCGGCCGCCGATCCGATCGACCCCGGAGTCCCACAGCCTTCCGCTGCCTGGGCCGGGGATGTCCTCCCGCGTCTGGGCTTCGAGCGGCGTGGCGCGAAGCTGTATCTCTCGGGTGCGGTGGCGACGATCGAGGGTCGCGAGGAGGAGGCGGCTACGCTCGAGCATGAGCTCGCTCGGACGGGAGTGCGCGCGACGAAGGTCTCCGACGACGAGCTCGCGCGGTACCTGGAAGTCGGCGGACGCCTCGTCCGGCTGGGCGACGGATATGCGATCAGCGCCGACGCCTACGAGGTGGCGAAGGACGTGATGCTCGGCGAGTGCCGAGCGGTTGGCGAGATCACCCTCGCCCGGTTTCGCGACCTCGCCGGCACTGGTAGGCGCGATGCGCAGCTCCTTCTCGAACGGTTCGACGCCGACGGGCTCACGCGCCGCGAGGGAGAGCGTCGGGTGCTGCGCAGAGCGGCAGCGCGCTCGGGTTGACAGCGGAGTGGGGTGGTCAGACCCGTGGGGTCTGACCCCACTCGGGCTCGTCCTCGATCCCGACGCCGTCGGCCACGCGGGTCACGTAGTTGAAGTAGCCGACGACCTGGATCGCGTCCGACACCGTCGCGTCGTCGAGACCCTGTGCGCGGAGCACGTCGATGTCGGCTTGGTCGATCTCGGCTGCGAGGTGAGTCAGCTTGACGGCGAATTCGCAGAGGGCGCGCTCGCGTGAGGAGAAGTCGCCCTGCCGCCAGTCGTGGGCCGCGTGTGCTGCGAGCTCGGAAGTGGCGCCCTCGGCACGGAGGTCGTCGGCGTGCGCCACCGTTCAGTAGTGGCAGCTCTGCTCGGCGGAGGCGACGGTCGCGAGCAGCTCGCGCTCCTTCCGCGAAAGCCCCGACTCGCCGAACATGATCTCGCGGTAGAGCGCTATCGACGCCCGAAGGACCGCGGGCCGGAGGCTCATCGCCTTCAGGATGTTGAAGACCTTGCCCGCGCGCTCGGCGGCCGCGTCGTACTCCTCGGCGAGCAGCCCCTCGGCCTCGTTCTCGTCGATCAGCCGAATGTACGGCAAGCGCTACCTCGTCTGCGGGAAGCCGAGGTCGACCTTGCTCGTCGCAGGATCCGGCCATCGGCTCGTGACGGCCTTCGTCCGTGTGTAGAAGTCGATCCCCTCGGGCCCGTAGATGTGCCGGTCGCCGAAGAGGGAGTTCTTCCAGCCGCCGAACGAGTAGTACGCGACGGGTACCGGGATCGGCACGTTGATCCCGACCATCCCGACGTTCACGTCGAACTGGAACTGCCGTGCGACGCCGCCGTCCCGGGTGAAGATCGCGACGCCGTTTCCATACGGGTTCTCGTTCACGAGCCGGAGCGCCTCGTCGTAGCTCGACACGCGTACCACGGAGAGAACCGGCCCGAAGATCTCGTCCCGATAGGCGTCCATCTCCGGCGTAACGTCGTCGAGGAGCGAGACGCCGAGGAAGAAGCCGCCGTTGTCGGGAGCGGTCTCGCGCCCGTCTGCGACGAGTGTCGCTCCTTGTGCCGGCCCCGAGTCGAGATACGACGCGACCTTGTCGCGATGCTCGCGCGTGACGAGCGGGCCCATCTCCGAGCTCGGGTCGAGGCCATCTCCGACCTTGACGTTCGGCAATCGCTGCTTGATTGCATCGACGAGCTCGTCGCCCACATGGCCGACTGCGACGACCACGGAGACCGCCATGCAACGCTCGCCCGCAGAGCCGTAGCCAGCGCTTACCGCCGCGTCCGCAGCCATGTCGATGTCGGCGTCGGGGAGCACGATCATGTGGTTCTTGGCTCCGCCGAGCGCCTGGATGCGCTTGCCGTTCCTCGTACCCGTCTCGTAGACGTAGCGTGCGATCGGAGTCGAGCCCACGAAGCTCACCGCGGCGATGTCGGGGTGCTCGAGGATCCGGTCGACCGCGACCTTGTCGCCATGGACGACGTTGAAGACGCCGTCCGGGACGCCGGCCTCCTTGAGGAGCTCCGCGGTCAGGATCGAGGCGGACGGGTCCTTCTCGGACGGCTTCAGGACGAACGTGTTGCCGCAGGCGATCGCCGGTGCCCACATCCACATGGGCACCATCGCGGGGAAGTTGAAGGGCGTGATCCCCGCGACCACGCCGAGCGGCTGCCGGATGGAGTAGACGTCGATGCCGGTCGCGGCCTGTTCCGAGTGCTCACCCTTGAGCAGCGTCGGAATGCCGCACACGAATTCGATGACCTCGATCCCGCGCTGCACCTCGCCGAGCGCGTCGGAGAGCACCTTGCCGTGCTCGGCGGTGAGCAGGCGCGCCAGGTCGTCGCGGTGCTCGTCCATGAGCTGGTAGACCCGAAACATGAGGTCGGCGCGCTTCGACAGCGACCACCTCCGCCACTCCGGGAACGCCGCCTTCGCTGCTTCGACCGCGCGGTCGATCTCCTCGATCGAGGCGAAGCTCACCTCGCCGGCCTGCTCGCCGGTGGCCGGGTTGTAGACCGGGCCCTTCCGGCCCGATGTTCCCGGCACGCTCTCTCCGCCGATCCAGTGGTCGATCAGCTTCAGCTCCGTCGTCACCGCTGCGTTCATGTCTGCCTCCCGCGGCCGTCTGCTTTGGTCGTAGCGTACCGCTGCCGGCCGGGGCTGATCGACTGTCGAGATCGCGCGCGTGTCGGTTGGACCGTCCAGAACCACCGGTGGATACCCTGACCCGACCGGTGCTGCGTCCCCTCGTCTTGGCCGTCGTCGTCAGCCTCTCCGTCGCCGGCGTCGCTTGGAGCGCTGCCGCCGAGACCTTCGTGTACGACCGTCAGCTCGGCATCGTCGCACGGGCGTCCCTCTCACGCGCTGCGCCGAACGTGACCCTCGCGCGCGTCCTTCGTGTCTACGTCCGCTGCTATCGGGACAAAACGTCGTTCGAGTCGACGTACGAGCGCCGCTCTGGAGACTCCGCACGTCGTGTCGTCGCGTACTACGCAGGCAGGGGCGACCTTCACCTTCGCCGCGGGACCTGCGAGAACGCGCATGCTTTCATCCGTGGGCGCCGGACCGTCAACACGGCCGGCGCGTACTCGATCCTCCTGCACGAGGCGCTGCACCGACAGGGCATCCGGAACGAGCGGACCGCAACCTGCTTGGCGATCGATGCCGTACGTTGGGGTGCGGAGTGGCTCGGTTCGAGCGAGTCGAAGGCGCTACGCGCACGTGACTTGGCGTTCACCTACGCGAGGCTCTTCGCGCCTCCGGCGTACCGCATGGGCAAGCCGGACTGTCTCGCACTCGCTCGGCGCAAGGACTGGCCGGCGTTCACGTAGGTGCGTCGAGCCGAGCTCGTCTCGACGATGCGCGCGGGCGCCGTCTCTCGGCGAGCACGCCGGCCTATTCCAGCCGCGCCGGTGGCTACATTCGATCCATGAGCAGGTTCCTCATCGTCGCCGCGGCAGTCGCTGTCCTGGCCGGTGCGATGCTGCTGCTGAGCGTCGCGCAGAACGACGGATGCCTTCCGTGGCAGGATCGAGTCGGGACGCCCGGCGACACGTTTGCCGAGGTCGAGGGCAACACGCGCTGCCGCTAGTCCGAGCGGGACGGAGCGGCGCCGGAGTCGAACCGACCGAGCCGTGGGCTGCACGACCGCACGGGTCTTGAAGACCCGCTGGGCCGTCGGCGCAAATCCGATGAATCCTAGGATGCGGGTGTCCAGAAACCGAGTGCGCGACAGTACTTGCGATTAGTCGGGACGTAGGTCGCCCGTCGTCGAGGGAGAGCACGCTCGCTCAGCCCAGGATCGCTGCACACACACGCGCGTCCCGAAGTCCGGACCGGTCCTAACTGTGCCGCCAGTTTGATGAGGGTTGCCTGCCGAGAGGGGAGAACCCGGAGCTTCACCGCGATCATCCTGTGTCGCGCCGCTGCAATAAGCTCGGAGCGATGCTGATCTACTCGATGAGCGTCTCGGTGGACGGCTTTATCGCCGACCGCGAGGGCGCGTTTGGGTGGACGGTCCCTAGCGAGGAGCTCTTCCGTTTCCACATCTCGCAGGTACGCGAGCTCGGCGGCTATCTGTGCGGCCGCAGGCTCTACGAGACGATGCTTGTGTGGGAGACAGACCCGTCGATGCGCGAGAACGAGCTCTGGGACGTGTTCGCCGACGTCTGGTGCGCGATCCCGAAGATCGTCTTCAGCCACACACTCGACAGCGTCCAGGGCACCGCCCGGCTCGCCGAGGCGTCACTGGCCGAGGCGATCGCCGCGGCGCTCGACGCGACCGACAAGGACGTCGCGATCGGCGGCGCCGGCTTGGCCGCTCAGGCGATCGAGCTCGGCCTCGTCGACGAGCTGCGCATGTTCCGCTATCCGGTCGTCGTCGGTGGCGGCACGCCGTTCCTGCCACCCGTCACCGACGACATCGCCCTGGACCTGATCGAGACCAGGACGTTCGGCTCGCGCGTGATCTACGAGCGCTACAGGCAGAGCCGCGACGAGCCGGACTGAGACCGCCGTCCGAGCCATCAGCGTCTCGCCGGACTCAGGCGTGATTTGTGAACACTGGAGCATACGACTGCCCTCCACCTCAGATGCCTACGTGTTGCGCTTTGGCCTGTCGCGCTGCCTTCTGCAGTGACAGTGATATGCGTGCAAGACGGCGGGCGCGCGGTCACTCACCGCGCGCCAGTACTCCCAACCGCTTGTGGTCGATGGCGTGCACCAGCGCGTCCGCATGACGATGCACGAGCTCCCAGTCCGATTCTGCAGTGCGCCGGAAGACCCACGTCACGCGCAGCGACCAGTCCTGCTCCGGCATATCCCCGATCATCCCGTGCTGTCGCTCGATGACGACGAGCACCGCCAAGTCGCCGGACGTGTACGTCTCCACGACCTCGACCGTCGCCTCGCCGCCGCGGAAGAACTGCGATAGAGCATCCAACGCCCCGTCTGAGTCGTCGAATCCTCGCACCGGGTCGCCACCGTACGGCGACATAAGCGTGTAGTCGTGCGCATGTTTGATCAGGGCGGCATAGCCCTCGATATCGCCCGAAATCAGGGCTTGCGCCGCCTCAGTTATCCGTTGAACGAGTTCGGCTAACTCTTCGTCGGTCACTATGCGAGGCAAAGGCCCACCTCCCTGGCGTCGGAGGTGCGCATGCTACGGACACGCGACACCGAGCCACGGCCTCCCAGTGAGTTCACTCAGATCAATGGATACGGCGCGTCGAGCTCGTCGCGAAGCTCGAGGACGTCACCTGACTAACGTCTGCAGCCCGCACAGGTGACATTCCCGCACTGTGAGTGTGTGGGTGTCCCGTCTGGGGCTCTTGCCAGGGTGGCGCCGGTGCTCTTTGCTTGTGACCCGATTTCCGCATGACCCCGTTGGCGGGTGTCTTTCGAGTGATGTGTCCGGGCGAAGAGACCGGTGTCGGCCTGGCGCCCGCTTGCTGGCCTGATCAGAAGCCTGTCCGCCCTGCTGAGGCGTGACCCGTCACAGTCTTGCCGCCCGCGGTCTCAACCCAGACCGACACCGGATGTGTCCCCCAACTCTGGGCTGGAGGTCAGTACCGATGCTTGCAGATCAACTGGACTACGTGGTCGGCGTTGACCCGCACCGCGACTCGCACGCGCTCGCGGTGGTGCATGTCGTAAGCGGGGCCGTGGTATTCGAGGCGAGCATCGCCGCGAGCAGCGAGGGCTATGCGCACGCCCTGAGCCTCGTCGACGAGCATGCCGCAGGTCGGCGTGCGTTCGCAGTAGAGGGCACCGGTTCGTTCGGCGCAGGCCTCACTCGTTTCCTGGGCGTTCGTGGCGAGCGGGTGCTCGAGGTCGGGAGGCTGCGGCGTGAGCGTCGCTCGGGCGGCAAGACCGACGCGCTGGATGCGATCCGCGCCGCTCGCAGCGTGCTCGCGCAACAGCGGCCAGCGACTCCGCGTGCGGGCGGCGAACGTGAGGCACTACGGGCGCTGATGGTTGCGCGGGAAGGAGCCGTGAACGCAAAACGGGCGGGACTCTGTCAGCTGCGGAATCTCCTCGTCACAACACCCGAGCCGCTCCGCGCTCAGCTGCGCCCGCTGACCCGGACACGGTTGCTGCAACGGCTGGCGGCAACACGACCCGAGCGGCGCGCCGATCCGGAACTACGCGGCGCACTGCTCGCACTGCGCTCGGTCGCACGACGCTTGCTGCAACTGACCAGCGAGGAACGCGAGCTCACGCGAGAGATCGAGAAGCTGCTCCGCAAGCTGGCACCGCAACTGCTCGTACAGCCCGGCGTAGGTCCGCTCGCCGCCGCGCAGCTCCTCCTCTCCTGGTCACACCCAGGCCGAATCACCTCCGAAGCCGCCTTTGCACGGCTCGCCGGCTGCGCCCCGATCCCCGCCTCGTCCGGACAAACGATCCGCTACCGCCTCGACCGCAGCGGCGACCGCAGACTCAACCGTGCACTCCACATGATCCTCGTCACCCGACGGCGATCACATCCCGCGACGATCGCCTACATCGAGCGGCGCCTCCATGAAGGCAAGAGCCCGCCCGAGGCGATCCGCTGCCTCAAGCGGTACCTCGCCCGCAACCTGTACCGACTCCTCGAGAACGGACACCCGAGGTGCCGACTTGACAGACATAGAAGCATCGCTCGCACAGGCGAGGGTCCTGCCCGTAACCACAGAGTTGTCTTTATCCCCGACTGCCTCTCGAGCGACAGTACGCTCGCCCATCAGAGGAGGACTATCTCCCTCCCCGGATTCTTAGTCACCGAGCCGATGCGGATCGAGCCCAAGCGCGTCGGCTACCGCGGCGACAGAGCGCTCGTTGATCGGATCGAGCACGAGGATCGCCTCGTCGGCTCCGGCGTCGGTGAGTTCGTTCAGGTGGTTGCGCAGTTCGCGTGACGCGACGGGTGGCGATCCTTCTTCGAGAGCTCGCTCGCCGGTCCCTCCGTCGACCGATACGAGCACGCAGGCGCTCCGTCTTGAAGTCACCTTCGAACCTTGAACTCAACGCTGCGAACCCCGACGGCGTGTTGCCGTACCACGAGTACCAACTGTTCCACCAGTCGACGTGAGGCGCCGTCGCCGCGAGCACCCGCGGCCCGGAACTACCGACGAGTAGTGGCACGCGGCGCTTTGGCCGTGGCAAGAGCAGAGCGTCATCGACGCGATAGAAGCGCCCATCGAAACTCACGCGCTCACCGGCGAGCAGTCGTCGGATGATTGTGAACGCTTCCTCGAAACGCGCCACCTTGTTCTCGAACGCGATCCCGAAGGCGCGAAACTCCGCTTCGTTCCAGCCTGTGCCCACGCCGAGAGTGAACCGCCCCGCGGATACTTCGTCGATCGCTGCCGCCATCCGTGCAACAAGACCTGGCGGATGAAACGCGGTCGACGCGACGAGCGGCCCCAGCTGTACCCGTTCGGTCGACGCGGCCAACGCCGCCAGCATCGACCAGGCATCCCAAGGTCCACGCTCCGGGCGAGCGTCGCCGCGGTAGAGCATGTGGTCGCCGACCCAGATGGAGTCGTAGCCAGACGCTTCCGCGGTTTGCGCAATCGCGCGCAGCTCCGGCCATCGTACGTCGCGCTCGACCTCCGGCAGTTGGACCCCGACCCGCAGACGTCCGTCGATCAAGTCTGCAGCCTCGGCCGTCCGAGCACGAATCCGGTTCCGTCGCACCGAGCTCCGGTGACCTCACGACGCGGCGCGATGGTGGCCAACTCGCGAAGCAATTTCAGGTGATCGGCCATGGATGGAGCCTACGACGAACGCAGCGCTGTTTGACAGCCTGGCAGAGCGACCTCCCACGTTCTCGCGGGCAGCTTCGGGCTCAAGGGATATTCCCAAACTCTCGCGCAGGCGGCGGTGTTGCTCCGGACGGATGGCTGATCGCGAGAGAACTACCCCAGCTGGTCGCGGCGGCGTGTCAGGTAGGCGGTCTCGGCGGTGTTGCCCGCCAGCTCGATGGCTTTGTCGTACGCAGCGCGCGACTTCTGACTGCGGCCCAGCCGGCCCCACGCGGTCTTGAGCGGACTTGAGCGGAAGTCGAACGCTCTCGCGTGCGCAGACCGTGTGGGCCACTATCCGCCTGAACCCGCCAGATTTGGCTTGACGGAGCGGCGCCGGAGTCGAACCGACCGAGCCGTGGGCTACACGACCGCACGAGTTTTGAAGACCCGCTGGGCCACCGGGCCCATGCCGCTCCGCTACGCAGGCTAGACCAGCGCGCACATCCCGGCGACCCTCATGGCCTGGACTTACAGCGGCGCTCCTCTGCATGTCGCGTCGACAGCACCGCCTTGCCTGGACCGCGACTTACTCCGCATCATGTTCGGCGGTCGATCGCACAGCCTGGAGCATTTCGGGCCGAGAGCCGCTGACACCTGCCCAGGTGTACGCCCGTAGACCTATGCCGCGAGCTCGTCCGGAGGGCCCACCGATCTCGATCGGATTATTGAGAGGATCTTTGCTCCACTCGAACCAGCCGCCGTCGTAGACGGCGATCCGCTTCCAACCCATGACGTAGGCGTAGAACCAGGTCTCGCTCGCGCGCCAGCCTGTCCCGCAATAGAAGGCGACCCACTTGTCGGGAGTCACTTCTGCTGCCTCCCAGTTGGCCGCGATCTCCGGGTAGGCGCGCATCGTGTTGTCGACTGTGCGGTAGTGCTGCATGTGGTAGGCGTCCGAGCCGCAGTTACCCCAGACATCGCCTGCGATCCGGCCGGCGGGACCGATGTAGTTGTAGCCGCTGACCTTGCCGATGTGCTCGTTCCAGGTCCGAACGCTGACGAGAACAGCATGCTCCCGGTCACTGAGGATCTGCTTGGCCTGATCGATATCGATGATCACTTCCGGGCGGAGAGGTATCGGAACGCCAAAAGACGCCACCGGTGTCGGCTCGCGCCGGGTCGTCTCGAGCGCGTTTCCTGCACGTATCCAGCAGTCGTAACCGCCGTCGAGCAGGCGGACGTCATCGACGCCGCAGTACCGCAGGATCAACGCCGCCCGGGTGGCGGCGATCTGCCCTGCTCGGCGCCCCGGCCACTTCTCGTCAGCGTGGCCTTCGGTGTCGCGGCCGTAGAGGACGACCGTCGTGTCGTGGGTGATGCCGAGCGAGCGCACGGCCGTGTCGAGCTCCTCGGGCGAGCGGCGGTTCCAGAGCTCATCCGGGTTCTCGAGTCGGTTGGTGTCGAGGTAGAGCGCCCCCGGGAGGTGACTTTCCTCGTACTCCTCGGGAACCCCGAAGTTGACATGGAAGAGCAACAACCGGGCGGCCGGCGGGGCTTCGGGGCGAGCCCCGGCGAGCACCTGCCGCAGCCATTCGGTGTGGACGAGCTTGTCGTACTTCGGCAGACGCTCAACGGGCAGCGTCTCATGGGCCGCCCACCCGGCCCACGCCTGCTCGTAGGTCCGGACGAGCGCGTAGCCGAGGTCCGCGAGCCTCGTCCTGACTGCGGACGCGTCCTCGACGCGATCGCCGTAGAGAACGACCTCGCGGTTAGGAACGATGTGCTTCGAGTGAAGGAGCCGTTCGACCTCGGCGTCGTCGACGCTGCTCAGCCACGCGCTCGGGAAGGCGACGGCTCCCGGAATGTGGCCTCCTCGTGCCTCGCCGTTGAGGCGCCAACCGTTGTAGCCGGGTAGGGACCGGACGTCGACGATCGTGAGCTCAGGGTCAGCCAGTCGCCCGCGTAGCTCGGCTGTGGAGATGGACTCGCGCACGAACACGATCGCCTCACTTCTCCTTTGGAAGCCTCAAAACTATTCCAATTGAAGTAATACGTCAAGCGTGGACTCTTTGGCCGTGTCCGAGAATGCCAGTGGCGGATCGGGGGTCGCAACGTCAAACTCTGGCCCGTGGCCTCAGATCGCTTTCACTAGCTGCGGGGACGGCAACGGCGAGGTCTACGTCATGAACGCCGACGGGAGCGGGCAGCGGAACCTGACGCGCTGCCCGTGGAACGAAGGCCTGGCTGGCTGGTCGCCCGGGCACGCGAGATGAGGATGTTGCGGCCGGAGCCCGGTTGCCGCCGCCGCTCGAGCTCACGCTCCTCGATCCGCAGGTAGCTCGCGAGCTCAGGACTTGCGCTCGGCGATGCTCATCGCGATCCACGAAGTGCTGGAGCTCGGGGCAGCCTTCGGTCAGGTAGCGCTCGAACAGCGCATCGCCCCGCCTTCTCGAACTCTCGCGGCGCGTCCCTCGGGTCAAGACGATACGAAAGTCGAGTGGCGGCTCGGCTGATGAGTGCGCCATCCGTTCGGTTCCTGTAGTGCGACGTTAGGCGCCCGTGAAGACGGCCGAAGGCGTGTGTGGCCTGCGATACCTTGAATCGGCCTGCGGATGCGGGCATGCCGCCTGAGGGACTGGGCGGCAGTCCTTTTCAGCACGAAGGAGCACCGTGAACCGTCGCCTGTTGCTGCCTGTTGCGCTCGCAGCGTGCATCGCCTTTCTTCTCATCTCAAGTAGCGCGGCGGCCTTCCAGGCTGGCTTCGCAGTCCAATGAGCACACTCGCGCGACCGTTGAGGCGGCTGGCGTATGCGATCTGCTTCGCGCTCTGCTCAGTGCTCCTGGCGCTCGGCGTCATCCTCTCGATGCCGTTCGGCCTGCTCGCCTGGATGCTGGTCATTCCGGGGATGGTCTTCTACTTCCTCGCCCAGGCGTTGGACGAGCCGACGCCCGGAGAACTCAAGAAGACGCGCACGCCGGAGCCGCGAAATCGAAGCCCACAAGGCCCGCGAACGCCAGGCCGACATCGACTATGAGCGCCTTGTCCGCAGGTACCGCAAGGCCCAGCAACGCATGATCCAAAAAGAGCACGCCCGCCCGGAGCCCATCCGGGCCTCGGTCATCGACCAAGGAAGATCCTTGAATGAGATCCCGGAGAACGCGATCTCGGACTCGACGAGAAACCGGGAACGTTCACGTATAGCCGCTTCACGTGTGACATCCGCGCCGGTTATCAGGGGCGAATCGTAGGATGTTGCCCCCTAACCGCGGCATGATGGTTCAAAGCGAGTGTGGAAGTGCCATTTTGCTGGGCTTTTCCCCGATGGGCCGGGTTGGAATCGAACCAACGACCTTGGGATTAAAAGTCCCCACAATCGATTACACAAATTTGGCTCTGCTGTCCGGTTTTTTGGCTTACCTATGGGCGTAGCTGGCTTACTCAGCGTGAACATCTTACCATTGGATATGTCCCATCATATGTCCCACCTGAGACGCTAGAATGTGGGTGTGGCTGCGCCCGCCAAGCTGACCGACAAGGACGTCAAGAAAATCCGCCGACGTGTTCGTAAGGGCGAGCGCCAGACGGATCTCGCAAACGAGTTCGGCGTCAATCGGAAAACGATTCGACGTCGCCTTGATGCGCTCGAGAGCGCCGAGACCGAACGGGCGGAGCGCATCGCTGAAAAGCGCATGCGCCGCCAAGTCGAGCGCGAGAAACGGAAGCTGTTCGAGCGTGAACGGGGCGCTCGATTTTCATCTCCGATTGAGCGCCGCCCGTCGGGCGGCCGCAGGGCTGAGAAGCGGACAGCTGCGTCCGATCCATTCTTCGAATGGCTCGATACGCCGAAGAATTTGTCCGGCCGCGCACGTGCTGCAGCTTCCGGCCTCATTCGTGTTCGCTCGCCAGAGGGCCTAATCAAAAGGTGGGTGGAGCGTGCAGACGTCGAACGATTACTCGACGCTGGCTGGCTCCTCGACGATTAATTTCTCGCTGGCGAGGAAGAAGGCGAAGCGCAAAGAAGGACAACAAGTATCGTGGCCGCCAGGCTGACCGCGGGATCGGGCTCATTCTGGAGCACCTGACCGTCCGCACCGCCGCTTCCTGGGCTGCTCGACGAGCACGGCTACCGACTCGCCTGAATGCGAAGGGCTCCTACCCCGTGCAACGCGTTCGTCGGGACGGGGCGCCCTGGCGGAGGGCGTGCGAGGCTACCCCGCCCCCCGTGAAAGTATTCGTGGGGTCGGGGCCCTGGCATCGCAAGCCCGGCTTTGAACTCATCGCTATGAAGGACGTGCGGCACCTGACCTGCCTCGAGCCGCGGGAGCTTCTCGGCCGGCCGAAAACACAGCAGCTGACGCGAACCGACGAGAGCGTGACCAGACCCTCTTGTGCGAGAGCGCGAACGCGCCGGCGCTCAGAGCATCTCGGCGAGCGCGTCCTGCAATTCGGGGAGCACCTGCCCGCCGTCGACGACGAGCGTTTGCCCGGTGATGTAGCGCGCCTCCGGCGAGGCCAGGAAGCGAACACCCCAACCGACGTCATGGGGTCCGCGAACTCGCCCATCGGAATCGCGGCGAGCATCTTCCGCTTGTGCTCCTCGCCGAGTCGTCGAGGCCCTCAGTCCGCACGTTGCCCGGAAGGACTGCGTTGATCGTCACGCCACGCCGGGCGATCTCGAGCGCGATCGAGCGCATCATCCCGAGCATCGCAGCCTTCGACGCGCCGTAGTGGGCGAAGCCCGGGTACCCGGTGATCGGGCCGGTGACCGAGGACGTGAGAACGATGCGGCCGGCTCCTCGCTCAAGCATCGAAGGCAGGCACGACTGGATCGCGTGGAGCGCGCCCTTGACGTTGATGCCCATCACGCGGTCCCAATCGGTGTCGGTCCATGTCGGCGAGCCGCACCTCGGGTAGACCCCGGCGTTCGCGGCGAGGATGTCTATTCGCCCGAAAGCGTCCACGAGCGCCGCGGCCATCGCGTCCGTGCTCGCGCGCTCGGTCACGTCGACCTGGGACGGCGGTGCCTCGTAGCCGTGGTCGTCAGGGCTGCTGCGACGGTCTCCGCCCCGGCATGTTGACGTCCGCGATCGCTACCCGTGCGCCTTCCGCGGCAAGCACTTGCGCGATGCCGCGACCGACGCCGCTCGCTGCTCCGGTGACGACGGCAGCCTGACCTTCGAGGCTCTTCATCGCCGGCTCAGTGTCCCGACGAGGTACGCGTCGTGCTGGCGCAGGGTGCGGCAGTTATCGCGATCCGCATGCTTTCCTCCGGAGTCATCTAGCGGACGAGGCCGCGCGCCGAGACCTCGACTACATGGTCGACGACGCCGTCCCGGACGGCGAGCAGCCCGTCGTGGAGGTTCACGCAGCCGCAGGCGTGGTTCGGGACGATGTGGAGGCGGTCGCCGATCGCCGGACGTTCGGACGAAGAGCTGACGTCGACGTAGCCGTGCTCCTCGTTGAGCGTGTGCAGGTCGAGGTGTGGCCAGCCGACGACGGTCGCCGTGACCCCCGTCAGGGTGATCGTCTGAGGTGAACGTCTTCGAGCCCGCGTCGATGATGATTTGTTCCGGGAGGGCGTCCGAGATGACGGTCACCTCGACGCGGAGGGCCGGCGTCTCCTCCGTGCCATCTGTGCGGTCCAGCAAGGAGTACGTCCCGGCGCGTAGCTCATTCACGCACGTATCGTGGGTCAGGTAGCGCGTCGGCGTCGAGCCGCCGGAGATCCGATCGCAGGGGATTCCTGCGGCGAGGAACGCGTCGCATGTATCGCGGAGGAAGGCGTCTGAGGCTGCGAGTCGCGAGCGGATCGTCGCCGCGTCGCCACGGCAGTGGCCGGGATAACCAGAGATCCCGACGACGTCGAGCGAGGGCAGCTCGAGACAGCTCCTTCCCCAGCGCGACGGCGCCCTCCGCCGTCGTCTGCCCAGTCCGGTGGAGGCCGAGGTCGAGCTCGACGAGCACCGACGCGGTCAGCCCGCGGCGTGAGAAACTGTCGGAGAGGCCCTCAGCGGGAGTGATGCTGTCGACCGCCACCGTGAGCTCCGTCCCTTCCGCTACGAGCTCCGCGAGGCGCTCCCACTTGTCTCGGCCGAACGGCGGATAGTGGATAAGGAGCGAGCGCGCACCGGCCTCGTGGAACACCTGGGCCTCGCCTGTCTTCGCGACGGTCAGACCGCGAGCTCCGTAGTCGAGCTGCATGAGCCCGATCTCCGGCGACTTGTGCGTCTTCGTGTGCGGCCACAGCGCGATGCCATGCTGGTCTGCGTACGACTGGAGATCCTTGAGGTTCGCCTCAAGCCGGTCGAGGTCGAGCACGACCACCGGCGTCTCGATCTCGTCGAGTGTTCTTCCAACCTGGCCGGCGAGGAGGTCGAGCGTTCGCTCGGCGCCGGTTTTTGCGTGTGTTCTGCTCATACGTATTCACCTTGCCATCCATGAGAGATTTCGTCGTGCCGCTTCAGCATCTCGTCGAGCGTGGGGCAGCTGGAGCTCCCTGTTCTCGACGACGGCCTTGCCGGCGACGACCGTGTGGCGCGCGCTGAAGGGGCCACAGCGAAGCCACGCCTCGACCGGATCCACCATGCACCCGTGAACCAGATCCCCTCATCTCGAATCAGGAAATCTGAACGCTCGCTTGGTTCGGCAGTCATCGTGCGCCCTCTACCGACATGATCAGATCAGATGAATCCATCGCGCTGCGTCTCGGATGAAACACACACACCTCGCTCTCGGGTCGAAGAGATAGAGACCAGTCGGACGAACGCGGCGCACGCCGGTTATGTTGTCACTCGCGTGCCTGTGCGCAAACAGATAGACGTCGTCACTATGATCGCCGCAGCGCCGCGGCGACCTATCGAGCTTCTTCACGAGCTCGGCCGCGTTCGGGACGAGAGGTCGTGCTGACGACGCCGCAAAGCCCGCTCGCGACCACGTACAAGCCGTCCGCGACTCCACGGGGCTCGAATGATGCAGCTCCGACAACGAACGAGGGCTTAGCGGGTCGAAATGCAGCGGTTCTTCGAAGCTGACGCCAAGTACTCATATAGCCGCGAGCACCGGTCGATCGGCTCGGTCCAGCCCAGGGAGATGTTCGAGGTGGAGTCGGTCGAAGGCTTCGGCAACGAGTTTTCATCAGCTGCGGATTTCACGCCAGAGCGCTACGCGCGAGCTGAGACCCTCAAATGGGCGGTAACAGGGCCCATCGACGTGGAAGGCGCGGTCGCGGGGGGTGCCGTTGCCGTAACCATTCACTCTGTCGAAGCGACAACACCGGGTGTCGTTGTCTATGGGAGCTACACCGCTTCTGACCCATACGAGTGGTGGGACGACGAGAGCGCGTGTGAGGTGTACCAGGTAGAGAACGACACGATCGTCGTAGATGAGCGAACGACGCTAGAGACTCGGCCATTGATCGGGTGCCTTGCAGTGAGGCCCGCGGAGGGCGAAGTGCACGCGAGCCTTCAGGGACGGTACGGCGGCAACCTCGACTGCCGTGAGATCCGTGCCGGTGCGGTCGTCGTCCTCCCCGTGGAGCACGACGGCGCTGGGCTCTACTTCGGCGACTGTAAAGCGCTCATGGGTGACGGAGAAATCGTCGGTCCTCCCGAGGTTGGCGCACTGGTCACCGCGAGCGCCGAGCCGCGCGCGCGGCCGGCTTCAATGACGTGGCCACGGATTGAGACCGACGAGAACATGACAACGCTCGTCTCGGGCAAGCCACTCGAATGGAACGCGCGTTTGGCGTTTCGCGAGCTGCTCGAGTGGGTCGTGGAGGATTACGAGATCGGGCGTTCGCAGGCCGCTCTCCTGATGGCCATGGTCGCGCGCGCGGGCATCTGTCAGATCAGCAACGAGGATTACACCGCGTACTGTGTCGCGCCGCGTGATGCCTGGGAGGCCTATCGCCGGTAATGCCGGTTTCCGCGTCGAACGACTACCTCTGGTGTTCGATACAGCGATAGCGCCTCAGTGGGATCTCACTGCATGAGAACACATACGGAAGTGGGAGTGGAAGCACCGCTCATGGTCATCCGGCGGCGCGTGATCGGCGAGTACCATGGGTGCGCTGTCGGGCCGCTGTTGCTGCTGACGCCTCTAACGTCTCCAGCCCCCTTGTGAGCTCCGCCTTCGGCGGCCAAGCAATGCCGATACGAAAGAAGCGACGATCCTGGTCGAACCAGTGGCCCGCACCAACGTACGTCCCGTGCTCGTGGAAGAGCGTCCGGTAGAACTCGTCGACATCGACATCGACTTCAGGGCGAATCCTCGGGAAGCAGACAACTCCCGCCTGTGGTTCAACCCATTCGAATTTGTCACTCGCCTGCATCCAATCGCGAACCACGGCAAGGTGCTCCCGCACAGTCTCTTGCACAAGCGGCAAGATTGTCGAGCGGCGCTCGAGAACTCGTGCCGCAAGTTCCTCGTCAATCACCGCGCCAGAAATGAAGATTTGCTCTTTCGCGGCCAGAAGCGTCTCCATCAGGGTCTCGTCGCGGCATGTCAGCCAGCCGACACGAAGACCAGGGAGTCCGTACACCTTTGACATAGAAGAGACACCGAGCACACGCGGGGAGAGACTCGATGCCATCGGCAAGGGGTGCTCGTAGGCGAGCTCCCTGTAGGTCTCGTCGACCAGTAGTCGTGCGTGCGCATGGCTCTCGACCATTCGCACGAGGGCACGAAGCTCATCTGCGCTGATCATGCTTCCAGTTGGGTTGTGTGGGTAGGTGACGCTCACTAAGCGGGTATCCGGCCGCAGTCGATGAGCCACGCTCTCAGCATCAAGCCGCCACCCGTCCTCGAACCGCAATTCGATCCGCTCAACGTCAGCTCCGATCGCTCGCGGCGTCTCGAGGTTCGTGGCGTAGTTCGGGGCACAGATCAGCGCGTGCGCACCGGGCTCGAGAAGAGCCGAAGCAACAATGAATAGCGCCGCTGCGGCACCCGCCGTGACGAGGACGTCATTCGGGCGAAGTTCAGAGCTGCCCGACGCAACGAGGGCGCGCAACTCTTCTGAGCCTAGGTGGTCGCCGTAGAGGAGGAGAAGCTCACCCACGTCAGCCTCTATGCCGTAGTCGGTCAGACGGCGGTCAGAAAACGAACTCTCCGCGAGATTGTTCTTGATCGCGGCGTACCCGAGCTGTTCTGGTGACTCGACCTCGATGGGCATCCGCCGGTAGTGCACTCTTATGCTCCTCTCGTATCTTCGCGTGTGCGACGACGTGATGCCGTTTGCTCCGTTACTTTCGTACGCGGTGCTCAATCAGCAGGCGACGTCGGCGACGCGCCGCCGACTTTGGCCTCATCGTCACGTCCGTGCAAATGAACGGCTTGTTGGCGGGTTGCTTCCCTCACAACGAAGGCGGCAATGGCAGCGTCTTGAACGCCAACCCCTGTCAGATCGGCAACAGTCACGTCCTCAGCTCCGATGCGCCCGCGCGCGTCTCCTTCGAGGAGCTCGCCTAATGTCACTGCGTCTGCCTCCTCGCGCAAGCCTTGCTCAATCGCGTGATGGAGCTCGCCAAGTCGTGCCGCCTGTCCGCGGTCATCCACCGCGATAACGTCCGCGCGAGCGAGCACATCAGGAGCCAGCTCCTGCTTGGTGGGCTCATCGGATCCGACGGCGGTGATGTGTGTACCCGCGTCTAACCAATCCGCCTCGACGAGAGGCGTGCTCGAAGGCGTGGTCGTGACCACGATGTCGACGCCACGCACGGCGCTCTCCACCGAGTCGTACAAATGCGCTGGAAGCCCATAGCTGCTTTCGATCTGGTTCACGAAAGCTTGAGCTCGGTCAAGCGAACGTGATGCGACGTGAACTGTCTCGATCGACCGCACCTTGAGCAGGGCGTCGAGCTGGTATCGCGCCTGGCTTCCGGCGCCGATGATCGCGGCCGTTCGAGCGTCGTGACGTGCGAGCAAGTCGGATGCGATCGCTCCTGCAGCACCAGTGCGTAACTCTGTGAGGTAGCCGTTGTCAACTAGGACCCCAACCAGGTCGCCGTCGGATGCACTGAGAACGAGCATGAGCCCGCTATGTCGTGTGCCGCTTCCGTCGTCGGGGTAGAAATCGCCCGAAACTTTGGCCGTCCATACGGTGTCATCGTGGAGATGGCCGGCTTTGATGTGTGCAACACCCCGTGGGTGCGCAAAGGGGAGGGATATGACGCTGGCGAGCGTTGCCTCGCCACGATGCAGCGCACGAAACGCGTCGGCTACCGACGCCCGCGCCCGGTCGACGTCGACGAGCCCACGGATCTCGGATTCAGTGAGGATTAACACCATGTTTCCTTGGCTGGTCAATCACAATGGCTCGCCATCGTGCAACTCGACCGCGTCTTTGCGGGCCCGGTTGGTGGGGCTCCATCGTAGGCCGTGGAGGAGCACGCAGCAGCCGCGTACGGTGCCGAGCTCGGGCTGAACGAAGAGAGTCCGATCCACACCACTGCGACGAGCAAACGCAACCCTCGAGTTGACACGAAACACACTGGGGGTGTAAAGCTCGGTCTTCGGCAGACCATCGATCCGAGGAGCGGAGGGCACGATGAGGAGGAAGCACGTGTTGGCAGCGCTCGGCGTGGTTCTCGCGGTCGGCGCGGCGGCATTCGCTGCGACGGCGGCCTCGAAGACGGCGCAGCCCCCGGGCGACGATCCGAACGATGCGTCCCTGACCTACTGGTACTGGGCCGAGCCCGACGCGCCCGGCGCCAACAACTGGCTCAAGAAGCAGGTCGCCGCCTACGAGAAGCTGCATCCGAAGGTCAAGATCAAGATCGTCGTCCAATCGACCGACACGCTGACCTCGGCGTTCACGACGGCGGCCCAGACCAAGAGCGGGCCGGACATCGCGACGCAATGGGCGACTCTGCCGGTGCTGACCCCGGCCTGGAACGGCGCATCCGTGCCCATCTCGGACTACGTGCCCGCCAAGGAGATCAAGAACTGGATCGGGACGGCCGAGAACATGTCGGGCGGCAAGCTGTGGGCAATGCCGCAGTATCTGCTCGGCATTCCCTTCGTCTGGAACAAGGCGCTGTTCAGGAAGGCAGGCCTCAATCCGAACAAGGGGCCAAAGACGTGGGCGGAGTTCCTGGCCGCCGCCAAGAAGCTCAAGGCGGCCGGCATCACGCCGTTCGGGATGGGGAACAAGGACGGGTACGGTGGCGCCTGGTTCTTCTCCCTCATCGGCAAGCAGAACCTGAACTCCATCGACGAGCTCAAGGCGGCGATGATCGGCAAGGCGAACTTCGCGAAACCGAAGTTCTCGGGCTTCTACAAGGCGCTCGAGGACCTCAAGAAGCGGGGCTACCTCAACTCGGACGTCGCGTCGATCAGCTTCGAGCAGGGCCTGCAGCTCTTCGGACAGAAGAAGGTTGCGATGTCCTGGATCACGGATGGCAACGTCGCGGCCGCGGCGAAGGTGCTCGGCGGCACGAAGGGAATGGGCGTCAGCGCCATCCCGATCTGGGGCAAGGGCAAGCTTGCGCGGAGCTACGACACCACGCAGTCGTCGAGCGCCTTCATCACGAAGTGGTCGAAGCATCCGCGAGCGGCCGCGCAGTTCCTCACGTTCCTGCACTCGCCGAAGGCGCTCAGGGCGTGGTATGCGGCGACGGGCGTGTTCCCGGCCGACAAGCGCTTCCCCGCCAGGCTGGTGACCGACCCGATCGCCAAGCAACAGCTCGCGCTCGATCAGTCCCCCGTCTCGTACTGGCCCGAGAACTACGTGCCGCCGCAAGTCGACCAGAACGCCGATCTGGCCGCTGGTCAGCTGATCACGTCGGGTTCGGGCTCGCCCGCGGACGCAGTGGCGCTCTGGATGCGCGAGCTCAAGAAGTGGAAAACGCAGCACCCGGACGAGTACAAGAACTACTCGAAGTGGGCCGTCAGCGGCTAGGCGCCATCGCGGAGGGCAAGACCCTGACCCATGAGGGCACCCGCCGTCGGCGACGCCGGCGGCGGGTGCTCTGGCCCTATCTCTATGTCCTGCCCGCCGTCGGCGCGATGGCCTTTGCGTTCGGCTATCCGCTTGTGCAGGTCGTACGGGAAAGCTTCTACGTGGGCTCGTTCGCGTCGCAAATCTGGGTCGGGCTCGACAACTACCGGGGCGTGATCGACGACCCGCAATTCCGTACGTCCCTGCAGAACAACGTCAAGCTGCTGCTGGCGGTGCCGGTGATGATCGGGCTCGGGCTGGCAATCGCCCTCGTGCTCAACGACCGCATCCGCGGCGCGCGTCAGTACCAGGCGATCATCTTCCTGCCCTACGTGCTCCCAGCGGCAGCCATCGGAATCGCGTTCTCGTTTCTCCTGCAGCAGAACGGCGTGCTCAACACCGCTCTGCGCCAGTCGCACCTGGGCTTTTTCGCGCACGACTGGATCGGCAGCTCGCACCTCGCCATCGTCTCGGTCGGCGGGCTCGTCGTCTGGCAGCAGCTCGGTCTCGGCGTGGTCGTGTTCACGGCCGCCCTTCTCGCCCTCCCGCCCGAGACGGCCGAGGCAGCGCGCATCGACGGTGCAGGCTGGTGGAGCCTGCAGCTGCGCGTGCTGGTACCGCAGATCCGCCCGATCATCGGGCTGATCGCTGTGATCCAGGTGATCACGGTGTTCTCATGGGTGTTCACGTACGTCTACGTCCTGACCTCCGGCGGCCCCGGCTACGCCTCGAGCGTGATGGAGCTGTACATCTGGAGGAGCTTCTCCACGGGCGCGAACGGCACCGCCGCGGCCGTGGCCGTGATGCTCCTGGGCATGGCGAGCGTCCTGATCGGCGTCTCCGTGTGGGCGCGGCGGCGGGCGGCGGCCGCATGAAAGGCGCCATGGGCGGGCGCCTGGCCCAGCACGCCTTCCTGGTGGTCATCTGCCTGGCGGCGCTCTATCCGCTCTGGTTCATCGTGTCCACGGCGCTCAAGAGCAACGCGGCCTACCAGCTCGACCCGACAGGCTTTCCCTACCATCCGACGCTCCACGCCCTTCGCTCGATCGTGGCCGACCAGCCGTTGCCCCGCTGGATGTGGAACAGCCTCCTGGTCACGGTCTCCGCGGTGGGGATATCGACGTTGATGGCCCTGCTTGCCGCCTACGCGATCGTGTTCGGGCGCTTCCGCGGCCACCGCATCTTCCTCTCGACCAGCATCGCGCTGATGGTCGTGCCGCCTGTCACGCTGCTCGTGCCGATGTTCGTGTTCATGGTCGACTCCGGCATGGTCAACCACCTACGGTCCGTGATCGTCTTCTACACGGGCCTGCTCGTGCCGTTCGCCGTCTTCTTCCTGACGAACTTCTTCCGCACCGTCCCGCAAGAGCTGATCGAGGCGGCCTCGGTAGAGGGTGCCGGGCCGTTCACGGTGCTTCGCCGCGTCGTGATGCCGCTCTCGGGCGCGGCGACCTTTACGCTCGTCATTGTCCAGTCGATCTGGGTCTGGAACGAGCTGCTGATCGCGCTCGTGTTCCTTCAGGACGAGAACTCACGCACGCTCATGGCCGGCCTCGCGCAGTTCCAGGGCCGTTACGCGACCAACCAGCCGCTCGTCCTCGCCGGCGTGCTCGTCTCCATCGCGCCGATCGTTCTGCTCTATCTCGCGGGACAGCGCTTCTTCGTGCGCGGGCTGACGGCCGGCATCGGCAAGTGACGTCGGATCACTAGCCTGCCATCGGCTGGGGCGCCCCGTGCGTCAGGTCGGCTGAAAGCAGGCTCATGCCCGTCCGAGCATCGAAGAATTGAAACCTGGAGGGATCGACCGCGAGCTTCAAGGACCCAGCGAGCTCGGCAGTTGTCGACGGATCGACCCGGGCCGTGAACAACGAGTCTTCCTCGACCAGGAGACTCGCCTCATCGGCAGGAGCGTCGCGCGACTCGACGGTCACCTTGGGCGCTTCGACGCGGAAGAAGACATAGGCATCGGAACCGAGCTCCTCGCGCACCTCGACCCTCACATCGATACGCGGAAGGTGCCGCGGCGCCGACGCAGCGTCCTGGAATGCCTCCGGACGCACGCCGAGGACGAAATGATCGATGCCCCGCGCCGGACGCCGCTCGGGATCGAGAGGGAGTCGAAACTGCCCGAACGCGATCTCGTCTGCCTCTGCTGTCGCCTCGACGAGGTTCATCGAGGGCAAGCCGATGAAAGCCCCGACGAACATATCCGTCGGGGCCTGGTAGAGACGTTGCGGCACGTCGACCTGAACGATGCGACCGTCGCGCATCACTGCGACACGCTGACCGAGTGTCATCGCCTCCGTCTGGTCGTGCGTGACGTAGATGCTGGTCACGGAGAGACGCGCGTGCAGTTGCGCAAGCGAGGCGCGCATGCCGACACGGAGCTTAGCGTCGAGGTTCGACAGAGGTTCGTCCATCAGGAAGGCCTTCGGCTCGCGAATGATCGCCCGGCCCATCGCGACGCGCTGCCGCTGCCCACCCGACAGGTGTGCGGGTCTCCGGTCGAGGAGGTCCTGCAGCCCGAGCAAGGCCGCGACCTCGTTCACACGACGTCGGATCTCGGACTTCGGCGTTCGCCGAACGCTGAGACCGAAGCCGAGGTTCGCCCGCACGTTCATGTGGGGGTAGAGCGCGTAGTTCTGGAAAACCATCGCGATGTCGCGGTCCGGCGGCGCGAGCTCCGTCACATCCAGGTCGCCGATCGTGATCGTCCCCTCCGTGACCTCCTCGAGACCCGCGATCATCCGCAACAACGTCGACTTCCCGCAGCCGGACGGGCCGACGAGGACCATGAACTCTCCGTCTGCGATGGTCAGGCTTACGTCGTCGACGGCCACGACTCCCCCGGTGAACGACTTCGTTACATGCTCGAGCTCGATGGCAGCCATGGCTAGAGGCCCGAGACCATAGCCCGACCGGGCACGGCTCAGTAGCCGGCCTGCATCGTGCCCATGACGTCGACTTGCGCTTTGAACGCCATGTAGCCGGCGTCCACCGGGAAGACGGTTCCGGTGACGGCGACGGACTCGTCGCTCGCAAGGTAGACGACGAATGGGGCGATCTGCTCCGGCGTCGGGATCGGCAAGATGTGGAGGCTCTCGATCGTCGAGCGCGCCTGTGCGTCGTCCAGCCAGACCATCTGCGGCTCGGTCGAGACGAAGCTGGGCGCGATCGCATTCACGCGTACTCCGTCGCGACCCACCCCGGCGGCGAACGAGCGCACCATCGACGTCACGCCGCCTTTGGCTGCCGTGTACGAGTCGAGACCGGCGCAGCCGACGAGGGCATCGACCGTGCTCGAGACGATGATCGAGCCCGAACGCTGGGCGATCATCTGCCGCCCCACGTGCTTGAGCACCAGGAACGTCCCTGTCAGATGGACGTCGATGATGCGCCGCCAGATGTCGTCATCGAGCTCGGTGAGTCGCTTGTCCTGCGTGTTGACGAGCTGAACGTCGGCCGCGCAGTGGTAGACGGCGTCCACGCGGCCGAAGCGTGCGACGGTGTCCGCGACGAGGCGCTCCACCAGTTCGGGAGAGGTGACGTCGACGTGCATGGCCGCCGCCGTGCTGCCGGCCTCTGAGATCGAGGACGCTACCGCCTCGGCACGATCGAGCGCGATGTCGGAGACTGCTACCGACGCGCCTTCCGCCGCCATTGCCGTTGCGCCGGCGCGCCCCATTCCCGACCCGCCCCCGACGACGAGCGCAACCTTCTTCTCCAGCCGGCCCGTCGTCATTGCTCCTCCTTCGCGATCTGGTGCTCCTGCCAGGGGCGGTATTGGCCCTCCGTCCGGAAGCGTGCCGCCGCCTCCGCGACCGCTTCCTCGTCGACGTCCACGCCCAGGCCGGGACCGTCGATCGCGCCCCAATGCGGGCCGCTGGCGATCGGGATCGGCTCCGTGAGGATGTCGTGCTCCATCAGGTACGCAGTCTGCTGATGTCCTTCGACGCCGTTCGGCAGGGTCAGGACGACGTGATGACAGGCCGCCGCAGCGAGACCGAGCTCCCCATGCGTGTGCTTGCAGACCAGGAGGCCTTCATAAGCCGCGACCCAGGACAGCCGGTGGAAGCCTGCGATCGATCCGACCCAGTACGGAGAGAAGCAATAGACGTCCGCGTCGCGCGCTCGGATGCGAGCGTAGGCCTCCGCTTCCGACCACAGGCCTTCGTTCGCGCAGACAGCCGTGTCGATGCGCGCACGCACCTCGGCGAGCTGCCCGATCGGGTGGTCGCGGATGGGCTGCTCGATGAAGTCGATGTCGGACGCGGCCATCGCCCGCAGGTTCCGCAGCGCCTGTGGAATCGTCCAGGTTCCGTTCGCGTCGAGTCGGAGCCGCGGGCCGGAGCCGAGCGCCTGTCGCACCGTGGACACCATCTCGACGTCCTCCGCGTCGTCGAGGCCGACCTTGAGGTAGAAGACCTCGAAGCCGACCTTGAGCCCGTCCTCGACCTGCGCTGCGAGGCTCTCCGACGTGCCGCGGGCGAGGTAGTAGAAGTAGGTGGCCTCCTTCTGCTGGAGCCCGCCGAGAAGGCGCCAAAGTGGCTGGCCGCAAGCGCGGCCACACAGGTCCCAGAGGGCCATGTCGATTCCCGCCCAGGCGAAGTTGCCCGTGCCGGAGCGGAACTGCCAGAGGCCGTGTGTGAACGCATCCCGGCGCATCGCCTCGCGGTTCCACGGATCTCGTCCGACGACAAAGGGTGTCATCGCCTGGAGGGCGGCTTCGACCGAGGCCGTGTCGGCGCCGCAGCACGCCTCTCCCCAACCGACGAGGCCGTCGTCTGTGGTCAGCTTCACGAGCACGTCGCTGACTCCATCTCTGGCGACCTGGGCACTGACCTCGCGATGGCGGTAAGGAACGCTGACCGGGATCGTCTCCACCGTCGCGACCCTCACGATCGCCTCACAGCGTGTGCTCGAAACGGGTCAGAATCTCGTTGTCACTGGCGCCGACGAGGAAGGTGTGCTCGAGCCGGATCCCGCCCCAGCCCGGGAGGTAGATCGCTGGCTCGAGCGCCAGCACCATCTCTTCGTCGATGCGCTGGTCGTTGTACGGCGTGATCCGCGGGTCCTCCGACCAGGCTGCTCCGATCCGATGGCCGGTGTGGTGCGCGTACGTCGGCCCGTGCTCGGCGAGCAGCTCGCGTACCTTCCGGTCCACGTCCCTTGCCACCGCGCCCGGCCGGCAAAGAGCGATGCCCTCGTGGAGCGCTCGGCGGACCGCGTCGAAGCGGCGTTGTGTCTCCGTGTCCGGAGTGCCGACGAAGACCGCGTTCGCGGTGTCCGACCACGCACCGTCGATCCAGGGCGACGTGTCCGTCAGGACGAGATCGCCTTCCTGGACGACCCGCGCAGTCGCGACACCGCCGCCCGTAGCCGTCCCCTCCGCCCCGGTAGTCACGGTGAGGATGGCCGGCACCCTCCGACCGGCTTCGCGGTACATCGCGGCAGCCGCCAGCCCCGCCAGCTCGGCTTCGCTGACACCCGGCGCGGCGTGGTCCTTGACCGCCTGCTGCACGACGTCCGCGAGCCGGCACGCACGTAGGACCTGGTCGAGCCCTGGGGCCGCCGCGACCCCCCGTGACGAGGCGACAGCGGTGTCGCAGGCGACAGGCGTCCGCCCAGCTTCCCTGAGCCACTCGGCTATCGCATGTGGCAAGGTCAGGGCCTCGACGCCGGTCGGGCCCGGGTCGATTCCCGCGGCATCCAATGCCGCGACGAGTGCACTGCGCAGCTCGCCCGCCGGATCCGGCGGACTGCGGAAGTCGTACGACCTGTACGTGACGACCTGCGCGTCGCACTCACGGACGTCTGTCGCATGGAAGTCGGCCACGACGAGCACCGCATCGTGTGGGCCCAGGCAGAGGAGGGCGGGGACTGCGACGAACGGGTTCGAGACGGGCCAGTCCTCGGCCGGCGTCTCGAAGCAGCCGAGGCACGCGAGCGTTTCCGGGTGCGAGAGCACGGCCTGTGACGCGCCGACCTCGTCGAGGGCAGCACGTAGACGGTCGAACGGCATGCGCGGCACCCACGTCTAGGAGTCGGTGAACAGGATCGCGTCCACTTCGATCTCAAAACCTGGCAGATCGGACTGGACCGTCGTTCGCGCAGGCAGCGGCTCAGGAAAGAACTGCCGGTAAATCTCATCCATCTCCGCGAAGTTGGACATGTCGCGGAGGTAGACGCCAACGCGAACCGCGTTTGCGAGCGAGCAGCCCGCCGCCTCAGCCAGCGCCGCAACGTTGGCGAAGGTCTGCTGCGCCTGTTCTGCAAAACTTCCCCTCAACCATTCGCCGTCGCTCCGCAGCGGGCCCTGGCCAGCGAGGAAGACAAAGGAGCCCGCGGCTATCCCTTGAGAGTAGGCGCCTGTGGGCGGTGGCGCGCGGTTCGTGGAGAGCGGTTGTTTCGACATCCAGATCGGGACCGCGACTCTATGTAATGTCGTCCGACTAGTCCACGTGGTGACTGGCGAGCGTGGCTTCTTCGAGTGCATACGACCAGACCGCCGATGCTCGTGCCGCGGGAGCGGGCTCGATCTCAGTCGTGTCGATGTGGGGCAAGCTCCTGCCTCAGGCCCACGGTGACCCCGACCCCCCTTCACGGGCTACGCGCGGAG
>CAVWTX010000004.1:0-128689 GCA_963758065.1 uncultured Thermoleophilia bacterium
GGCACCCACGCCGAGTGTCCTCCGGACGGGCTTCCAGAGCAGTGTCTCGGCGACGACCGGGATCGGCTCGATCTCGTCCAGCCGTATGCTCTGCCACTTCTCGGGCACGTCGCCGACTCTAGCCGCTCGCGCAGTTACGGCTGGGTCGCGCGCAGCCGCCTACGAGGGCCGGGTCCCGAGCGTCACGTCGACCGTCTGGCGCTTGCCGTCGCGCAGGATCGTGATCGCCACCCGGTCACCGGGCTGCATGGCATCGACAGCGCTCTGCAGGGCAGCGGCGGAGGTCACGTCCTTCCCGGCGAACGCGACGATGACGTCGCCGCCGGTCGGTCGCTGCTCACCGTCGACGGTCTCCGTGGTCGTCGCGGCCCGAAGGCCAGCCTGCTCAGCCGGCGTGCCGGTCCTCACCCGGGTGACTGCGACTCCTTCGGGAACAGCGACCATTTCGATCCCCAGGTAGGCGTGCTGCACCTCGCCGCTCTCGATGAGCTGGCGGACGATCGAGCCGACCGTGTTCGACGGAATCGCGAACCCGACGCCGTCCGAGCCGCCGGAGTCGCTCTCGATCTGAGCGTTGACGCCGACGACACGTCCCTTTCGGTCGAGCAGCGGCCCGCCCGAGTTGCCGTGGTTGATCGCCGCATCCGTCTGGATCGTGTCGTTGATCGTGAAGTCGTTCGGCGCCGTCATCTCGCGATGCAGCGCGCTGACGATCCCGCTCGTCACGGTTCCTTCGAGGCCGAACGGGCTCCCGATGGCGAGCACTGCGTCTCCGACCGCGACGTCGCTCGAGTCCGCAAGACGGAGCGGCGCGAGGAGCGATTGGGGTGCCTCGATCCGTATACGGCGACATCCGTCGATGGGTCCGCGCCGACGAGCACCGCGTCGAACGTCCGCCCGTTCCAGAGGCTGACCGAGATCGCGCCCCCGCCGCGACCACGTGGTGGTTTGTCACGACATGGCCGTTGCGGTCGAAGACGAAGCCGGATCCTTGGGCAGCGCCTCGCAGGATCGCCAAATGAGGAGCCGCCCGATGTCCCCGTGATCTCCACGACTGCTTTCGACGCTCGAGCGTAGATCTCCCCGATCGTGAGGGCGTCGCCCGCCGCGGCGGGCTCCGAGTCCGCGATCGTGACTTGGCGGACGACAGTGGTCGGCTCGTCTCCGAGCACGGCGAACGCGGCGGCTCCGAGTCCGATGCCGAGGGCGAGCACCGAGACGAGGCCGGCGATGACGAGCGATATGCGAGTCGGGCGGGAGTCCATCGTGTCCTTTCGTTCCATGAGTGTGTCTGAAACGAACCGTCTGCGGCTGAACGAGAGCTGAAACTCGGTAAGAAGTCGCTAAGACTCCGATTCCGGTCTTGGGGCAGCGCGCACAATGCGGCGATGAAGATCCTCGTCGTTGACGACGAACGCGCCGTTCGTGAGTCGCTTCGGCGTGCCCTCGAGCTCGAGGGGTACGAGATCGAGCTGGCGTCGGATGGCGAGGAGGCAATCGAACGACTCGGGCTTGCGTCACCGGTCGACGCGATCGTCCTGGACGTGCTAATGCCCGGAATCGACGGGCTCGAGGCCTGCCGCCGACTGCGCGCCGATGGCATCCGCGTGCCGGTGCTGATGCTCACAGCACGGGCGGAGGTGGACAGCCGGGTCGCCGGGCTCGACGCCGGCGCCGACGACTATCTCGCGAAGCCCTTCGCCCTCGCCGAGCTGCTCGCCCGCCTGCGTGCCTTGCTGCGCCGTGCCGGGAACGGCGAGGACGGCAGGGACGTCCTCCGCTTCGCCGATCTCGAGCTCGATCTTGGCACACGTGAGGTGACCCGCTCCGGGCGCCCGATCGAGCTGACCCGTACCGAGTTCTCGTTGCTCGAGCTGTTCCTGCGGAACGCGCGCCAGGTCTTGACGCGATCGATCATCTTCGAGCGCGTCTGGGGGTACGACTTCGGGCCGACGTCGAACTCGCTCGACGTCTACATCGGCTACCTTCGTCGCAAGACGGAGGAGGGCGGAGGCATCCGCCTCATCCACACCGTGCGCGGTGTCGGCTATGCCCTCCGAGAGCCATGACCGGAGCCGGCCCATGAGCTTCCGCGCGCGGATTGTCGTTTCGGCCGCCGCAGCGGTCGCGTTGACGGTTGCCCTCGCGTCGGTTCTCGTCTACGTCGTCGCCCGTGAGCAGGTGCGCGCACCCGTCGAACGACGCGCTCGAGGTACGCGCCGCCGAGATCTCACGACATCCACTCGGATATTCGAGGGGCCCGGCGGCGGCTCGTTCCTTGCCGTCCGGCCCGAGTTCGGCGAGGCGCGCGGCTACGTCCAGCTCGTGCGATCCGACGGTGAGGTGATCGTGCCCCCTCGCCAGGATCTGCAGCTGCCGGTCGATGACGCTGTGCTTGCAGTCGCGGGCGAGGGAACTCTGCGTTCTGGAGGGACGTCGACGTCGACGGCACGGCGCTTCGCGTCTTCACCTTCGCATATGGGCCGAACACGGCCGTCCAGGTGGCGCGACCGCTCACCGAGGCAAACAGATCGCTCGAGCGGATCGGGCTCTTTCTGCTTCTGATCACGGCGGCCGGAGTCGTCATCGCCGCCGGTCTCGGCCTCGTGGTCGCGCGAGCGGCTCTCAGCCCGGTCAAGAAGCTGACCGAGACCGCAGAGCGCGTGACGGAGACGGGCGATCTCTCGGAGCGCATCGACGTGAGCGGTCGCGACGAGCTCAGCCGTCTCGCCGCGAGCTTCAACACGATGCTCGCGGCGCTCGAGGAATCGACGCGTGCGCAGCGCCAGCTCGTCGCCGATGCCTCGCACGAGCTCCGCACGCCGCTCACGAGCGTGCGGACGAACATCGAGGTGCTCGCGAGCGACCGGGCGCTTCCAGCCGATGAGCGGAGCCGACTGCTGACCGACGTCGTCGAGCAGCTCGGCGAGATGACGACCTTGATCGCCGAGCTCATCGAGCTGGCTCGCGCCGAGCAGCAAACCGCAGAGCGCGAGGACATGAGGCTCGACCTCCTCGTCGCCGAGGCGGTTGAGCGGGCGAGGCGTCATCGGCCGGCCGTCGTGTACTCGACCGACCTCGAGGAGTCGATCGTGCAAGGCGTCCCCGCCACGATCGAGCGTGCAGTGACCAACCTGCTCGACAACGCCGCGAAGTGGAGTCCCCCGGCGCAGAGGTCGAGGTCGCGGTCCGGGACGGCCGGGTGGTTGTCCGCGATCACGGTCCAGGCATCGCCGACGAGGATCTTCCGTATGTCTTCGACCGCTTCTACCGAGCTCGCAACGCGCGCGGCATGCCGGGCTCGGGGTTGGGGCTGGCGATCGTGCGGCAGGTCGCCGAGGCGCACGGCGCCGAGATCACGGCCGAGTCGGCCGAAGGGGGTGGGACGCGGATGGTGCTCGACCTCGGCGTGGCCGTCAGTCGCAGCCCGTGCGGAGCGCGTGCTGCACGGCGACGGCCGTCTGGTCCCGCCAGTCAGTCGGCGCGACAGCTTTGCATCTTCTTAGGACGCTCTCACCACTCTCTTAGCCGAGGTTGCTGTGATGGCACTCATGACGACACGTAGAAACGTCAGGTTCGTGGTCGGCGGTGCCGCGGTCGCGGCGGTCCTCGTCGGGCTCGGTGCAGCCGGCGCGATCGCGGCCTCTGGGGCGTGGTCTCCCAGCGAGGAGCGCAAGGCGGTCATCGAGGACGCCGCTCGGCAGCTCGGGGTCGACCCGGACGCACTGTCCGACGCGCTGAAGCAGGCACTCGAGAATCGCATCGACGCCGCGGTCGACGCGGGGAGGATCACCGAGGAGCAGGCGGACGCTCTCAGGGAGCGGCTCGAGTCGGGGGGCGACGTTCCGCTGCTCGGGGTTCGGCTCGTTCTTCGGGCACTTCGGCCGGCACTTCGGGCACTTCGGCCACGTCGGGAGCCTCGAGGCGGCCGCGGAGTACCTCGGCCTCACGGAGGCCGAGCTGCGAGAACGGCTCGTGGACGCCACGCTCGCGGAGATCGCCGAGGATCAGGGCAAGTCTGTCGAAGGTCTCACGAAGGCACTCGTCACTGCCGCCGAGAAGAGGATCGACGAGGCGGTTGCCGCCGGCAGGCTCACGCAGGAGCAGGCCGCGGAGCTGAAGGCGGCGCTCCCCAGCCGGGTCGAGGCGCTCGTGAACGGCGAGCATCGTGGACATGGCCGAGGCTTCCGTCCAGGGCTCTGGCCGGGCGGCATCTCCCCACGCGGGCCGCCGGGCTTCGACGGTCCACGCGCATAGTCCCTTCAAGCGGGGCCAGGCTCGAAACCTGGCCCCGCGGTCGTTCCATCCCTCGATCGAGGGATGCTCCGACGAATCGCGAGGGGTACCTCGATCGAGGGATTGCATCACCCTTATGCGTCATTACAAGGAGATATGGGGAGAGGGGAAGGGAGCCGCGCGCTCGTCCTCCGGGACGGGCGCGCGGCACGATCTCGACCCCCACCGGTCGGGGCAGCCGCCCCCCTCCCCACGATTCGTCCAGAGCTCCTAACGCAATGAACGGCCGTGACGGGCGATCATTGCGTCAGAAGCTCCTACGGGTCCCACGTCTCGCCGCGCGTGTCCCAGCCGATGAGCACGTGGCCGGACAGGCGCTCGGCGACCCGCTCGAGCAGCCCCGTATCTGCGGCTCCGTCGACCCAGAGCTCACCGACGCTCGAGCCCTGGAACTCGATCGGCAGTTTCGTGCGCTGCGCGGCGTCGGGCTCTCCGGTGGCCGGGCCGAGCACGAGAGTCCCCTGATCCAGAAAGGCGATTCCAGCCCAGACGACGCCGGGCTCGTCGGCGAGCACGGCGACTGCCGCTCGCAGCGCGTCGTCGGGCTCCTCGACACCCTCGAGAATCCGGTCCAGCGTTTCCAGCACACTCGCGCTCACGCGTCGAGATCGGCTCCCTCGAACGCGCGGACGGCCTTCCGCAGATCGTCCGGGACTCGCGTCGGTCGTCGCGATTCGAGGTCGACGAGAACGAGCGTCTGGGTCGCGGTCACCATGAGCAGGTCGTCCGGCAGGCGGACCGCGGCGCATTCGTAGGTGACGCTCGAGTTGCCGATTCGCCGAACGCGCACGAAGAGCTCGAGGAGGTCATCGAAGCGCGCAGGTGCGACGTACTCGACCTCGAGGGCGCGCATGACGAACTCTGCGCCCTCGACATGGAAGCTCGCGACGTGCCGGTGGTACTCGGTGCGAGCATGATCGAAGTAGGGGAGGTAGCGCCCGTAGTAGACGACTCCCTGCGCGTCCGTGTCCGAGAACCAGACGCGGGCGAGCGCGGAGTACTTGAAGGGAGGCCGCTCGGCGGTCACCCGGCCGAGCTCGAGCGCATCGCTCACGCCCTGATCGTAAGTGCTCCCCGCCGGAAGTACGCTGCGCTTTGCGCGGCTGCGAACGCTTCGGATGCCTTCGTCCTCGGTCGCCTCGATATGCCTGCATATCGGCGTTCCCCGCATCGTCGGCCTGCTCGGTTCTCATCGGCGATTCATGGCTGTACTTCGGGCGTGAAGCACTAGATGCTTGACCGGAAATTCACGTGGGCCGACTGACGGCCACGACACGGCGCCGGCTCGCCACCCGCGCGCGTCGCACAGGCTTTTCAAGCCTGCACGACGCGTACGGCGACGCCCGGCTTGGTCGTGACCGCCCTCGGCTGCGCGCCAATTTCCGGTCAAGCATCTAGGCGCGGATCAGCTCGAGCACCTCGTCCCGCTTCTCGAGCATGAGCTCCTCGGAGAGCGCTTCCAGGTTGAGGCGCAGCAGCGGCTCCGTGTTCGACGGGCGGACGTTGAAGTGCCAGTCCTCGAAGTCGACCGAGATGCCGTCGAGGTGGGAGATCCGACCGCCCGCGGCCGAATAGTGCTCCTTGAGCTCTTGGAGCTTCAACGGGACGTCCGGGACCGGCGTGTTGATCTCCCCCGTGAGGAAGAACCGTTCCCTGTACGGGGCGAGGATCTCCGAGAGCTTCTGGGCTCGGTGCGAGAGGAGCTCGAGCATGAGCAAGAACGGCACGACACCGGTGTCGGCCTGCGAGAAGTCCCGGAAGTAGTAGTGGGCCGAGACCTCGCCGGCGAAGACCGCGTCCTCCTTTCGCATCCTCTGCTTGATGAACGCGTGCCCGACCCGGTTGACGAGCGGCACCCCTCCCGCGCGCTCGATCGTCTCGGGAACCGCGCGGCTCGCGCGGACGTCGTAGATCACCTTCTCTCCGGGGGAGGTCTCGAGCACCGCCTCTGCGAGCAGCGCGGTCACGAAGTCGCCGGGCACGAACTCGCCGCTGTCGTCCACGAAGAAGCAGCGGTCGGCGTCCCCGTCGTACGCGACCCCGAGATCGGCCCGCTCCTCACGCACCTTGGCGACGATGAACTCGCGGTTCTCGGGGAGGAGGGGATTCGGCTCGTGGTTGGGGAAGCTGCCGTCGGGCTCGAAGTAGCAGCGAACGACGTCGACCTGCGGCAACCGCTCGAGCACCGGCGGCAACATGACTCCGGCCATGCCGTTTGCGGCGTCCGCCACGACACGGAGCGGACCGATCTCGGCAGGATCGATGAACGAGAGCACCTTGCTCACGAATCCGTCCCAAACGTCCTCGTCATGTACTTCGCCTCGCCGCTCCACCTCGCCGAAGCCCGCCTCGGCGAGCGCGCGTATCTCGGCAAGGCCGGAGTCGCCGCCGACCGGGAGTGCACCCCGCCGGACGATCTTCATCCCGGTGTACTCCTTCGGGTTGTGGGACGCAGTGACGCAGATCCCGCCGTCGAGTGAGAGCTCGGCCACGGCGTGGTAGAGCATCTCCGTGCCCACGAGGCCGAGGTCGACGACGTCCGCTCCGCCGTCGGCGCAGCCGTCAGTGGCTGCTCGCGACATCGCGGGCGAGGCGAGCCGCATGTCGCGCCCGATGGCGATCGCCTTCGGCTCGAAGTGCTCGACGTATGCCCTGCCGATGCGGTAAGCGCCGTCCTCGTCGAGCTGCGACGGGTAGAGCCCGCGCACGTCGTAGGCCTTGAAGACGGCGGGATCGAGCACGGGCCGATGCTAATGACCGTCGCCGACGCTATGTGGACCTGACTGAGGTCTGCAGTCGTACGTCTTGGTGGGAACGCGATGAGTTCTCGCGGTGTAACAGCGGCGATGCGTTCGGTTCCACTCGCAGTCGTGCTCGTCGCCCTCCTCGGCGCGGTCGTCAGCCCGCGGTCGGCTGCCATCGAAACCGGGACGTCACGGCCGGCGAAGGCACAGCCGATGCTCGGCATCTCGTACGGATCGCCACGCGGCACGCTCGCCTGGTTCGAGCCGATGACGCTTCGTATGCTTCCGGGCCGGAAAGCACAGCTTGGAGGACATTTCGGCAGCTGGGCTTTCTCGGACGATCGGCGGTTTCTCGCGCTCGGAAGCTGCGATAGCGACGGAGCGAGGACGCCCGGGGTCAGATTCGTGGACGCCCGCCGGATGCGTGTGCAGGGCGATCTGCCGTTGTCGCCCTACCGCCGCGGCTGTGCGAGCGCTCTCACCTGGCTGCGACCCGAGAACCTCCTCGCAGTCGTGAGCACCGGCATGGCGAGCACCTCCGAGGTCGTCCTCGTGAATCCCCGCACGCGCCGCGTGCTGAAGCGCTCGCCTCTCCCCGCGTCGCCCACAGCAGTCGGACGGACGACCGAGGAGCTGATCCTGCTCTTCTCGTCGTTCGGCGAGTTCGCGCCCGCGCGCATCGCAGTGGTCGATTCCGAAGGTACGGTCAGGATGCGCCCTGTCGAGCGCATCCTTGCCGGGACGGTCGTGGACGATACGAGCGCGGAGTACCGTGCGCGGACCACCAGCCAGGCCTGGCAGTCGACCCGGAAGACAGGCGCGCGTTCCTCGTCCCCCCAGCCGGCCCTGTTGCGGAGGTCGATCTCGTCACGCTCGAGGTCTCGTACCACGAGCTCGATCGGCCGTCGCCGCTCGGTCGACTGCTCCGGTGGCTTACGCCCTCGGCCCAGGCGAAGGTCATGGAGGGGCCCATTCGGGAGGCGCGCTGGCTCGGAGACGGCATGCTCGCGGTGTCGGGAATGGACTATTCCGTCGAGGCGGGAACGAGCGGCGCGGCACGTTTCCTCCAGGCACCGGCCGGCGTCCGGCTGATCGACACACGCTCGTGGACATCGCGCCTACTCGAGTCCGAGGCGAGTAGCTTCGCGGTCGGGGCCGGGCTCGTGGTGGCTCAGGGTGGACGTTGGGACAACGCGGAGGAGCGAGGCTACGGCCCGGGACTGCGGGCGTTCGGCCTCGACGGCAAGGAGCGCTGGCGCCTACATACCGGCGAGTACCGCTGGATGGACACGGCCGGCTCGGTCGGTTACGTCCACATCGCCGGAGGCATGGCCGACGTGGTCGATCTCGAGGCAGGCGCCGCCGTTTCCCGAGTCGTGCCAGATCCCTTCCCGCAGCTTCTCGCAGGCCGCTCGTCGAGCTGGTAGGCGTTCGTGGAATGGCCGCAGCCCCCGCGGTCGTTTCTACACTTCGAGCATGGAGCGCAAGCTTGCCACGGTCCTCTTCGTCGACCTCGTCGACTCTACGAGCCTGGTCACGGGCAGCGACCCCGAGGTCGTGCGCCGCCGCGTGAACCAGTTCTTCGAGACCGTCTCCGCGTGCGTGTCACTGCACGGCGGGATCGTGGAGAAGTTCGCCGGTGACGCCGTGCTGGCGGCTTTCGGCGTTCCCCAGGCTCACGAGGACGACGCCCTGCGGGCGGCTCGCGCGGCACTCGCCATGCGCCACGCGGTGGTCGATCTGGGCCTTCAAGCACGCATCGGGATCGAGGCCGGCGAGCTCGTCGTCGAGGACGCCGAGTCGACCTTCGCGACGGGCGAGGCCGTGAATCTTGCGGCGCGTTTGCAGCAGGCGGCGATGCCCGGGGAGATCCTCGTCGGGCCGACGGCGTACAGACTCGCCGCGGGGAGCCTCGTCGTCGAGGACGCCGGGCCGAAGGACCTGAAGGGGCTCGACGGGCCGCTCCGGGCCTGGCGGGTGGTCGACATGCTCGACGGCCCCGGCCGTTCTCTGGGCCCGCGAGCTCCACTCGTCGGACGCGAGTCGGAGCTGGAGCTCCTCGAGAACACCTTCAATCGCAGCGTCCGCGACCGTCGCGCGCACCTCTTCACGATCTACGGGGAGCCGGGGGTCGGGAAGAGCCGCGTCGCGCGCGAGTTCCTCGACGGCGTCGAGCGCGCCAGCGTTCTCATGGGTCGCGCGCTGCCGTACGGGGAAGGCGTGACGTATTGGCCGCTTGCGGAGATGGTCAAGGCCGCGGCGGGCATCTCCGACGACGACCCGTTGGAGGAGGCGTTCGAGAAGCTTCGCGAGTGTTGCGCAGAGGAGGCCGTCGCAGACGTCCTCGGCCTGGCCGCGGGCCTCATGGAGGCGCTGGAGGGTGAGCGAAGCCCACAGGAGATCGCTTGGGCGGCACGTGAGGTCATGCACGGCATCGCGGACGTCCAGCCGCTGATCCTCCTGTTCGAGGACATCCACTGGGCGGAGGCTCCCCTGCTCGACCTGATCGAGCACCTGGCCGACTTCGTGCGCGCGCCCCTCTTGATCGTCTGTCTCGCGCGACCCGAGCTGCTCGAGGCACGACCGGGGTGGGGTGGCGGCCGAGTCCGCTCGACCGCGATCGAGCTCGAGCCGCTGTCCGAGGACGAGAGCGAGCTGCTCGTCGAGAAGCTGCTGGCGCAGCTCGCCGGCACGTCGGGAGCGCTGCCCGCCCCGCTCCCGCGCGAAGTGCTCGAGCGCACCGAAGGCAACCCGCTCTTCGTCGAGGAGACGATCCGCATGATCATCGAGGCAGGCTCCGGGAGCGACGCCGCGGACCGCGTCCCCGATACCCTGCAGGCACTCATCGCGGCGCGCATCGACCACCTGCCGCCGGCTGCCAAGACGCTCCTGCAGCGCGCGTCGGTCGTCGGGCGGGTGTTCTGGAGCGGCGCTCTCGAGCACTTGTCTCCGGACGTCGAGGGAATCGACTCGCTCGTCGAAGACCTCCTGCTGCGGGAGTTCCTGCTTCGCGAGCCACGCTCGTCGATCTCCGGCGAGACGGCCTATCGGTTCAAGCACCTCCTCATCCGCGAGGTCGCCTACGCGGGCCTGCCGAAGCTCGCTCGGGCGCAGCATCACGCGCGCTTCGCCGAGTGGCTGGCAGAGCGAACGGGCGAGGAGCTCGTCGAGATCCGCGCGTACCACCTCGACCAGGCAGTCGAGTTCCTGGTCGAGCTCGAGGGCGCGGCGCCCGAGGAGCTCGCGCAGCAGACCGGCGAGGCGCTCGTCAAAGCCGCGAATCGTGCGATCGCACGCGAGGCGTACACGACGGCCCGGAAGCTCGCGGTTCGGGCGCTCGAGCTCCGTCCGACGCTCTCCGCCCGCTACGTGGCGGCGCGGGCGGCCTGGAGGATTCAGGACTGGGCCGCCGTCCAGGTCGAGATGGCGAAGGTTCGAGACGAGGCACGCGAGCAGGGCGAGCGCGTCCTGAACGCGCTCGCGCTCACGGCGCTCGGCGAGGCCTCGATCAAGCGCGAGGGCGACGTCGCACAGGCACGAGTTCTCGTCGACCAGGCACTCGAGATCCTCGCGAACGAGGACGACCCCACCGCCCATTTCGACGTGCTCGTAGTCGCGCGCGACGGTCGCGTCGTGGCAGGGCTCGGAGAGCGACGCCGTCCGCTTCATGGAGCGGGCGTACGTGATCGCCCTCGATGCCGGCCGCAAGGATCTGCAGACGATCGCCGCGCAGGCGCTCGCGCGCACGCACATCATGCGGCTGGAGCTCGACGAGGCGGAGCTGCTGCTCACCCGGGCGCTCGAGCTCGCCGGGGAGAGCGGTAGCGCCCGCGGACGGGTGAGCGCGACCTTGACGTACGGGTGGCTCCTCGCGGCGAAAGGGGAGCTCGACGAGGCCGAGTCCGTGTTCGAGGAAGTCCGGACGACGGCGGCCGAGCTCGGCGTCGAGCCGGCGATCACGTCGGCTCTGCTCCATCTCGGCTCGATCGCGCGGCTCAAGGGCGACCACAAGCGGGCCGAGAAGCTGTTTCGCGAGGCCCTCCGCATGACGGCCGCGCGCGGCGACCGGGGATTGCTCCCCGACTACCAGGCGATGCTCGCCGCCACGCTCGCCGATCTGGGCAAGGTCGACGAGGCGGAGCGGCTTGCGCTCGAGTCTCGCCGGAACGCCAGCCCGCAGGACACGTCCTGCAAGATCATTGCGGCGACGGCGCTCGCCGCCGTTCGGGCGGCTCAGGGACGGGACGCTGAAGCGGAGGACCTCTTCCACTCGGCTCTCGAGCTCACCCGGGAGGGAGGCTTCGAGGTGTTCGAAGTCGAGCCGCTCGAGCGGCTGACGAGCTTCCTGCGCGACCGCGGCCGCGCGGACGAAGCTGCGCTCCTACGAGGCCCGGCTCGCGGAGCTGTCGCCTCCGACGAGGACGGCGCGGATCGCCTGACTCGAGCTCCTCGTCGGGCGACTCCGAGATCACGGTTGCGGGTCGCTCGAATCGCACCAGCGCATCGCGCAGCGGCTCGGCGCGCAGCGTCCCTTCGCCGTAGGGGAGGTGCTTCGTCTCGTTCCGGTTGGCGAAGGCGATGTCGGAGAAGTGGATGTGGCACGGCGCGCCGGGCTCGAGAACGGCGTCGACGGCTCCGAGCGCTGCGCTGAAGGGTTCCGGCTCGAGGAAGCTCCCGTCGCTCGTCGCGTGCATGTGCGCGAAGTCGAGCACCGGGCGCACCCAACCGGTCTGCCGGGCGATCTCGACCACGTCGTCGAGGGAGCCAAGGTCGCGAACGCGGCCCATCACCTCGACGCCGAACGGCACGGCCCGATCCTTGGCTTCGAGGCGTTCTCGTAGCGTGCCGAGTTGCTCGACGACTGCTGCGATCGCGTCCTCGCGACTCCTGCCCAGGAGGAACCCGGGGTGGAAGACCACGAGCTCGGCACCGCTCGCCGCCGCGATGCCCGCGCTCCGGTCGAGCGCGCCGACCGCAGACGTGAACTTGCGGCCGCTTGCCTCCAGATGCCCCATGAATCCGAAGAGGGGTGCGTGCACGGAGAGCGCGATGTCCTGCTCGCGGGCGAGCTCGCCGAGGCTCTCTGCGAACGGGTAGTCCATCCAGAAGCCGGTCTCGAAGTCGATCTCGCACGCCGAATACCCTCGATCGAGGAGGATCTCGATCGCTTCCTCGGGCGACTCTCGCAGACGGCAGTCGAGCAGCGCCGATGCGGATGCCGAGATCGACACCTCGAGTCCATCCTAGACTCGCCGATGTGATTGCCTTCAGCGACGTGAAGGCGACCATGCTCCTCGCGGACTACGCGGTGGTCTCGGACGGCAAGCTGACGATCGTCGGCGGCGGCTGGTCGCAGACCGGCCCCGAGGCCTCCGCGTTCGGAATCGGTCTCTTGATCCAGGTCCCCTGGGACCTCGCCAACACGGTGCACTCGTTCTCCGTGGAGTTGCTGGACGCCGACGGCGGCGCCGTCGCATTCGAAGCCGACGAGGACGGCGACAATCCGGTCGCGTTCGGAGGCGAGTTCGAGGTCGGACGGCCGCCGGGGCTCAAGCCCGGCACCCCACTCGACTTCCCCGTCGCGGTCAATTCGGCGCCTCTACCGCTCGAGCCTGGCCGCTATGAATGGCGCCTGACGATCGACGGATCGTCCCGCGAGGACTGGACGCTGCCCTTCACGGTACGAGCCGAGGAGTCGTAGAAGCCGGCCCCGAAGTGCGAGTGCGCGACTCCGTCCGATCGGGTCCGTACGCTCGAAACATGGCTGAGGCCCCGACTCGCATCGATCTTCTCGAGCTCGACATCGATCTCCGCCTCTCGGATCTCTGGCGAGAGGCAGTCGACGTCTCCGACTGGAACCTCGAGGTGGTGGCAGCATTCATCCGGGCCGCTTACGGCAAGGGGTACTGCGACGCCCTGACCGAGGAGTCGCCGGGCTCGCTGTGCGTCGAGCACGGCTATCGGATGCCAGATCGCCGGATTCCCGAGCACGACGTCAAGTAAGGCGCCTGTTCAGCGAGCTTCGCGGCTCGGCGGGGCTACACTCTTCGCGTGGCACGCAAAGCGAGTCCTGCGCGGCTCGTGATCGCACTCTCGGTAGCTGCGGTCCTTGCCGTCTTCCTGCTGTATACGTCGATCGCGGGCGGCGGAAACCCGTCGATCGCTCCGAGCCAGCTTCAGGGTCGCTCGGGTGAGGTACAGCTTGCAGGGCTCGTCGTCGGGCCCGTCGCCGGCGACGCTCACGCCGGGGGCCTGCGTTTCAAGCTCAGGGACATCGGGGGCAAGACGAAATCGACCGTGGTCGTTCGCTACTCGGGCTCCGTCCCCGACCTGTTCAAGGTAGGACGTCACATCATGATCGAGGGCCGGCTCCGCAAAGGGGTGTTCGTCGCGGAACCGGGCTCCATGATCACGAAGTGCCCCTCGAAGTACGCCCCTAAGCAGAGCGGCGACTCCGCCTAGCGAGCGGGCGAGCGAGCCATGCCCGAGCTGGGTCGCGCTGCGCTCGTCGTCACCCTCGGCCTCTCCACGTACGCCCTCGTCGCGGGCGCGACTGCCGCTCACCTCGGCCGTCGGCGGCTGGCGCACTCGGCGCAGAACGCGCTGATCGCCGCCTTCCTGACGACCCTTCTGGCCTCGCTCGTCCTCCTCGCGGCACTCCTCCGCCACGACTTCTCCTTCACCTACGTCGCGCGAACCACGAGTGAGGCGCTGCCGACTGCGTACACGATTTCGGCCTTCTGGGGCGGGCAGGAGGGCTCGCTGCTCCTCTGGCTGCTCGTGCTCACCGCCTTCGGTGCCGCTGCCGTGAGCCTCAACAGGAAGTGGGCACGTGATCTCATCGTCTGGGTCGTTCCGGTCTTCGCCGCCGTCGCGGTCTTCTTCTCGTTCCTCGTCGTTGCCGTCGCGAGCCCGTTCGCGACCCAGGCGCCACCGCCCGACGGCGCGGGCATGACGCCGAGCCTGCAGAACCCGTACATGCTCGTTCATCCGCCATTGCTCTACCTCGGATACGTCGGGCTCACGGTCCCCTTCGCGTTCGCGCTGGGCGCGCTCCTGTCCGGACGGCTCGACGAGCGCTGGCTCGTCGCGACCCGCCGCTGGACGTTGTTCGCGTGGACGGCACTCGGAATCGGGCAGCTCCTCGGCGCCCACTGGGCGTACGTCGAGGTCGGGTGGGGTGGCTACTACGCCTGGGATCCGGTCGAGAACGCCGCGCTCATGCCCTGGCTCGCTGCTACGGCATTCCTCCACTCGGTGATGATCCAGGAGAAGCGAGGAATGCTCAGGGTCTGGAACGTTCTCCTCGTGATCCTCGCGTTCTCGCTCTCGCTCTTCGGCACGTTCCTCACCCGCTCAGGCGTCGTCAACTCCATCCATTCATTCACGCAGAGCTCGATCGGGCCATGGTTCCTGGCCTTCATCGGCGTCACGGTCGCCGTCTCGCTCGGACTCGTCTTCTGGCGACTCCCGCAGCTACGCTCGCCGACCAGGCTCGAGTCGCCGATCTCTCGAGAGGCTGCGTTCCTCTACAACAATCTGCTGCTCCTCGCGCTCTGTCTGGCGATCCTCTGGGGTGTCGTGTACCCGATGCTGTCCGAGGCAATTCGCGGCGAAGCGGTCGTCCTCGGACGCTCGTACTACGACTTCTTCCTTGCGTGTCTTCGGGCTCCCGCTTCTGCTGCTGATGGGAATCGGGCCGCTCGTCGCATGGAGGAAGGCCTCGCTTCGGAGCTTGGTCACGACGTTTCGCTGGCCGACACTCGTCGCTCTGGCGACGGGCGTCCTACTCCTCGTGCTCGGCGCCGGTAGCTCGACTCCCGGCCTCGTCGCCTATACCTTCTCGGCCTTCGTCGGCGCCACGATCGTCATGGAGTTCGCTCGCGGCACACGCGCTCGCAAGGCTCTCGGCGCGACGTCCTGGCCCGGTGCGTTCTCGTCGTTGATGTCGCGAAACCGTCGTCGCTACGGAGGCTACGTGGTCCATGCGTCGATCGTCCTGCTCGCGATCGGCGTGGCCGGCTCGAGTGCGTTCGATTCCGTCGCGGAGGCGAAACTCGCGCGCGGAGAGTCGCTCGAGATCGGCGACTACACGCTCGTCTACAGATCGCTCGACGAGCGGCAGACAGCCAACGCAACCGAGATCAGAGCGACGCTCGACATCTCGCGCGGCGACTCGGAGCTCGGAGCGCTCGAGGTCGGCAAGAACGCGTACACGATCGAGCAGCAGGTGTCCAACGAGGTGGGGATCCGGACCGACAAGCTGACCGGCGAGGACCTCTTCGTCATCGCGGAGCAGATCGATCCGGACGGGAGCGTGTACTTCCGGGTCTTCGTCAAGCCGCTCGTCAACCTCATCTGGCTTGCCGGGCTAGTCTTCCTCCTCGGATCGGTCATCACCCTCTGGCCCGATCGACGCGAGCAGCGAAGGCTCGTCGCCCGAGCCGAGGCGGCGGGCCTCCCGGCGACCCGTTGACGATCGCGGTGGTGCTCGCAGCGGCTCTGGCCGTCGGGTGCGTGATCCTGGTCGCTCTACCGTTTCTGAGGGAGCCCGATCCCGAGACCGACGTGCTCGAAGAGCTCGACGAAGGGGAGCGGCGGCGTCTCGAGCTGCTCGAGTCTCGCGATCGTGCGCTCTCTGCGCTGAAGGAGCTGGAGTTCGATCACCGGACTGGGACGATCACCGACGACGACTACCGGGAGCAGGTCGGGCCCTTGCGGCGCGAGGCCGCGACGGCCCTCCAGGCTCTGCAACACGACACGCCCGTGACGGACGGCGACGCCTCCGCAGGGGAGGGACGTCCGGTGGACAGGCGAATCTAGACAGATGGGACGGCGATCTCTCCTCGTCGTCGGTCTGGCGCTTGCGCTCGTCTTCGCCGCCCCCGCGTTCGGCGACGACATCGAAGACAAGGCTGCGGTCGACGCGCGTATCGCCACGCTGCAGGCCGAGATCGCAGCGTCGAAGCAGCAGGAGGGTGTCCTGACGTCGCAGTTGTCCGCGGTCGTCACCGAGCTCGGTGCAGCGCAGGCGGCGGTCGAGGAGGCGCAGTCGAGCCTCGGAGTCCTCGAAGCCGAGCTCGCCGCCGAGCAGGAGCGGCTCGCTCGGCTGACGGCGAGCTGCTGGAAGAACAGACGCGTCGGCTCCGACGCCTCCAGGCCGAATACCGACGCGCCGTCGGGATCCTCGAGGCGCGAATCAGGGCGATCTACGTCGAGGAGCCACCTGACGCTCTCTCGTTCCTCGTCTCGGCCTCGAGCTTCGACGACCTGATCGACAACTACGAGTTCGTGAGCCGCATCGGCGCGCAGGACAGGCAGATCGCGTACCAGGTTGCCGCGGCGAAGCGGAGTGCGGCGGCCGAGCGGCTCGCGACGGCGAGCACGAGGACGGCTCACCGCGGCCGCGGTCTCGGTCATCGCCGCCCGGACCGACGAGGCACGAGGTGTGCGCGACCGGCTCGCCTCGAACCGGGACACGCTCGCCTCGGCGCGTGAGCTGAAGCGGAGCGCGCTCGTCGACTCACGTGAGACGCGGGAGGAGTACCTGGGCGAGGTCGAAGCTCTCGCTGCGCAGAGTGCGGCGCTTGCAGCGGCGATCAGAGACTCTCAAGCCGGAGCCGGTTCGGCCGGCACTGGGACGCCGTCGGCGGCGGGGCTCATCTGGCCCGTGGACGGCGTCGTCGTGAGCGGATTCGGAATGCGGTGGGGTCGGATGCACGAGGGGATCGACATCACTGCTCCGTCCGGGACGCCGATTCGTGCGGCTGCCGCCGGAATCGTCATCCATTCAGGGTGGCTCGGCGGGTACGGAAACCTCGTCGTCCTCGACCACGGAAACGGACTCGCGACTGCATATGCGCATGCGTCTGCGATCCTCGTCGGAGTCGGCCTGCAGGTGAGCCAAGGTGAGACGGTCTCGCTCGTTGGGCTCCACCGGCAACTCACTCGGGGCCGCACCTCCACTTCGAGGTACGCGTGAACGGCGTTGCCGTCGACCCGCTGCTCTATCTCTGAGACTGCCTACGCCGCTTCGGTCGCCGTGCGGGGAAGGGCGACGGGCACGACGAGGTGGAGGTCCGGGAAGGCGCGCCAGCGCTCGTCGAGACCCAATCCGTAGCCCGCGAAGAGCTCGTCCGGAACGGTGAAGCCCACGTATCTGAGCGGAAGATCCTCGACGAGCCGGCGGTACGGCCGATCGAGAAGGGTGACCGCTGCGAGGCTCGCCGGGCTCCGGAGGCCGAGCGTCCTGCAGAGGAAATGGAGCGTCAAGCCCGTGTCGACGACGTCCTCGACGATGAGCACATGGCGGTTCTCGAGCGGTGCGTCGACATCCTTGAGCAGGCGAACCGCTCCGTCACGTCCCCCTGCATACGGGGCAAGCTCGACGACGTCCAACGTGTGGGGTACTCGGAGCTGTCGCGTGAGATCCGTGAGGAATACGACGCTGGACTTCAGCGGAGCGACGAGAACCGGATCGAGGTCGGTGTAGTCGCTCGCGATCTCGACGCCGAGCTCCTGTACGCGGGCGGCGATCTCGGCCCGTGTGAGATAGACGGCCCCGACCTCGCCGTTCTCGGATCGCAGCTCTGCCACCAGGACTATGAGGCCAAACGCAGGCGATATCGCTGCGCAAGGCGTTCGATGTCCCGACGGTAGAAGAGTTTGACCTTGACGTGCGGGTACAGGCGCTGGACTTCGCGGAGCTTCCTGTTCTTGCGTGTGACCAGCGACTGCTTCATGACCGTGACCTCGATGAAGAGGTTCTGCTCGGGGAGGTAGAAGTCGGGAGTGAAGGCGCTCACGACGCGCCCTTCCTCGTCCCGCTCCAGCACGAACGTGTGGGGCTCGTAATCCCACCGCACGCCGTAGTAGTCGAGGATCCTTGCGCACTCCAACTCGACGCGATTTGCGAATCGCGGAGGCTCCGTTCCACAATATGCCTGGAAAACGGGACTTTCGACCCGCACCTGCGCCACGGTACCAGTCGCCTCGGACGACCTCGAGCGAGTCGTAGACTGTCGCCATGGCGAGCAGCGACGGCGTCGTGCGCATCGCGCAGCTCTCGGATCTGCACTGCGGGGGGCCGTATTTCGAGGCGAGCCTGCTCGAGCGCGCGATCGGTGAGATCAACGAGCTGCGGCCCGACATCGTCGTGTGCTCCGGCGATCTCACGACGTTCGGCTTCAAGCACGAGTACCTGACGGCGCGCGAGTACCTCGATCGGATCGACTGCGATGCGTTCGTCGTCGTGCCCGGCAATCACGACTCGCGGAACGTCGGGTACGTTCACTTCGAGGAAATGTTCGGAGAGCGGAACTCCGTCCTTCGCAAGCACGGCGTGGCGATCGTCGCCGTGGACTCGAGCGAGCCCGACCTCGACCACGGTCAGATCGGTCGCGGTCGTTACCGTTGGATCGAGGAGCAGTTCGCCGACGACCCGGCAGATCTGAAGATCTTCGTCCTCCACCACCACCTGCTGCCCGTTCCCGGCACCGGTCGTGAGCGGAACGTGGTCTACGACGCGGGCGACGCCATCGAGTGCCTGCAGCGTGCCGGCGTGCGGCTCGTGCTCTCGGGCCACAAGCACGTGCCATACGTCTGGCGTCTCGAAGACCTCTTCGTCGTGAACGCCGGGACCGTGTCCTCACTCCGGCTTCGAGGCAATACGAGGCCCTGTTACAACGTGATCGAGGTCGTGGATCGGAAGGTCGACATCTGGAGGCGACACCCGTTCCACGGCCAGGTCCGGCTGGTCTCGTTCTCGCTCGACACGCTCGAGTACGCGAAGTTCACGGGCGCGATCGAGGACGAGGTCACCTCCCGGACTTGAAAGCTCTGGCGATCGTGGACGGCGAGCACTACGCGCCCGTCGTCCGGGAGGCGCTCTCCGAGCTTCCCTTCGAGTTTGCGGCGGCGGTTCTCATCGGCGGTACGGAGAAGCTGCGAGACGGGGCGGACTACGGCGTTCCCGTCGAGCGCGATGTCGAGGCAGCTATTGCGAGCCATCGCCCCGACGTCGTCGTCGATCTCTCCGACGAGCCGGTGCTCGGCCCGCTCGAGCGATTCGCGCTCGCAAGTCGAGTGCTTGCTCAGGGCGTGCCGTACCTCGGCGCAGACTTCCGTCTCGACCCACCGGAACGGGTGCCGTTCGAGCTCCCGTCGATCGCGGTCGTCGGTACGGGCAAGCGCGTGGGGAAGACGGCTGTCACGGGACATCTCGCCCGGCTGGTAGCCCGGACGCGTCGCGTCGTCGTGGTCGCCATGGGCAGAGGAGGCCCCTCGGAGCCGGAGGTGGTCACGGTGCCACCGACCGTCGACGCACTGGTCGCGCTCTCACGGTCAGGGCGTCACGCGGCGTCGGATCATCTGGAGACGGCCGCGCTCACCGGTGTCGAGACCGTGGGCTGCCGCAGGTGCGGGGGAGGACTGGCGGGGGCCGTGGCCACGTCGAACGTCTCGGAAGGCGCGGCGGTCGCGGTCGGCCTCGCACCGGACCTCGTCGTCTTCGACGGGAGTGGCGCCGCGCTGCCGCCGATCGCGGCCGCCCGCACGATCGTCGTCGTCGGAGGCCGGCAGGACGGGGCTGTCGTCGCCGGCTACCTGAACTCCTACAGGCTCCTGCTCGCGGATCTCGTCGTCGTGACGATGGCGGAACCGGGCTCTGGTTGGGAACGTGTCCACGGGGCAGTCACCGGCGTCGTGCGTCCGGGGACGACGGTCGTCGGGACGGTTCTGCGGCCGCGCCCGCTCGCGGACGTCAGCGGGAGGTCCGTCGCGTACTTCTCGACCGCTCCCGAGGCGGCGCACGCGGTCCTCGCCGAGCATCTCGAAGAGATCCACGGCGCGCGGGTCGTCCACGTCTCGGGCAATCTTGCGAAGCGCGATCTGCTTCGCGCCGAACTCACCGTCGTGAAGGCGGACGTCTTCCTGATCGAGCTCAAGGCCGCGGCGGTCGACGTCGTCGCCGAGGCCGCACTCGATCGGGGCGTCGAGATCGTTCTCGCAGCGAACGACCTCGTCTCCATCGAACCTGACACGGACCTTGACGAGATGCTGCTGAAGATGGCCAAATTCGACGTATGAGAGAGCGCCGTTTCACGATTCCGCTTCCGCTGGGTGACGAAGTTCCGTTCTCCAAGGGGCTCATGGCGCGCGCGCTCGTCGTCACCGGGCTCGATCCCGAGCGCTCGTACCTGATCGCACGGCTCGCTGACCGGGACCTCGAGCAGAGCGGTGCCCTCTCCCTCGATCTCGACCGTCTCGGTGAGATTGCGGCCGAGGTCATCGGGGACGACGAGGCGGCGAGGACCGTTCGCCGGCTTCGCCGGCTGGACGCGCTCGGCCGACTCGAAGAGCCCTTGCTGCTCCTCGTCGGTGGCGCCACCGGTACCGGGAAGTCGACGATCGCGACGGAAGCCGCCCACCGGCTCGGAATCACGCGGGTCACATCGACGGACTTCATCCGACAGACCATGCGGGCGTTCTTCTCCGAGGAGTTCATGCCCTCGGTTCACTATTCGAGCTTCGAAGCCAGGCTCGCACTCACGCGGGCAGAGGAGGAGGAGTCGGGTGACGCGGCGATCCTCGGCTTCCTCGACCAGACGCGGAACGTACTCGTCGGAGTGCACGCGGCGCTGGAACGCGCGGCCACCGAGCATTGGTCGACGGTCCTCGAGGGGGTCCATCTCGTCCCCGGGATGGTCGGTAGGGAGTATCCGGGCGCTTTCGTCGTGCAGTGTGTCGTCGCGATCGAGGACGAGAGCCTGCATCGGAGCCATTTCTGGGTGCGCGATCAGGCCACTGACGGGCTCCGTCCCCTGGAGAAGTACCTCGACTCGCTGCCTCAGATCCGCGAGATCCAGGAGTATCTGATCGAGCGCGCCCGGCGTCACGACGTGCCCGTGATCGTCAACGACTCGCTCGACAGCGCCATCGGCGACGTGCTCGACCTCGTCCTGCGACGAGCGGATCAGCTCGTCACCGCTGAGTAGCGCCCCGCCTTTACACTTGACCCATGGTCGCGCGCGAAGACGTCGTCGAGGCTCTGCACGGTGTCGAGGATCCGGAGCTCGGGATGGACATCGTCGAGCTCGGCCTCATGTACGACGTGGAGGTCGACGGGCCGAGCGTCAAGGTGATCTACAGCCTCACCTCGATGGGATGCCCGGCCGGCGCGATGATCGCCGACGGCATCGTGGACGCGGCGCGAGGTGTTCCGGGGGTCTCGGAGGTCGAGGCCGAGCTGACGTTCGATCCGCCGTGGACGCCCGATCGCATGTCGGACGACGCGAAGTTCATTCTTGGCTTCGGCTAGGCCGATTTGCAGGGATTTCAAGTGGGCATAGGAATCGCCTAGCTGAGATCGCGAAGACTGTTTGACGAGGAAGGCCCGCTCCGGCGGGCCTTCCTCGTTCAGCGGTGCGTCAGTTCAGCCCGCCCGCCTCGAGGTCGCGCCTGGCGAGACTCGACGCGATCTCCGCGAAGTGCTGGAGCCTCGGCGAGCCGTCAGCAGGAGTGCCCACCGCTCGACAGCGCGGAAGGGAGGGCGACTACGTCGTAGTCGCCCTCTCCATCATCCACGTACTAGGGACCCGAGAGCGTCGCGCAACGCGCAGCCGCAAGATCCTCGTTGCGGTGGCCCGAGCTGGAGATCTCCGACACGAAATCGACGATCGGGATTCCTTCAGGGCTGGTGGCGATGACGACCACTTCGGCGACGATCCTGCCGGCGTCCGGCGGACTCGAGCCGGTACCGTCGATCAGTCCGGTCAGCATCGCGATGGCAGAGCTTCCGATCGCGGTACCGTTGATGTACTCCTGCACGAAAGCCCCGCCAGCGGGGAACGTGAAGGACTTGCCCGTCGAGGGGGCAGACAACGTGATCTTGAGGTTTGGGTTCGTATCGATCTCGCGAACGATCGCGCCGGTCTTGTCCAAGAAGAGCGTCACGTTCGCAGTTCCTTCAAGGTGGACCTCGACATCGAATCCGCACACACCGCTCAGAAACGACGGGAACGTGTCATCGATACTGAACGTGAAGCGGGCCGGCGGATTCGCCGTCGCTGTCGATGCAGCGAGCAGCGACCCGAAGATCCCGATGATGCTGAGTAGCACGGCCACACGGCGCATGGTCTCCCCTCTCTTTCCCCCTCTCGCCTACGTGGAGTCTCCCACTCCAATACCCATAGGTACGGTCGCCCACCATCTCATGCGTGGGCACAAGTGTCAATGTGCTAAGCCGGGCAGTTCAGCCCGCCCGCCTCGAGCTCGCGCTCCTCGATCCGCAGGTAGCTCGCGATCCCCTCCGCATCTGGTCCCTGCCACTGGGGTAGCGTGGAACCCGTCGCAAGTCCGGGCCGAACCACCGGTTCGGCCCGCATCCCGGCAGCTTGAGCGCCTTACCCTCCGAACAGAGAGGGGAGAGCCAGGAGGGCAAGGGATGGATGTCAAGGGTGCAAAGGCGCTAAGCGAGCGCCTCGCAGAAGCCGCACGCAACGTTGATCCACCCTCCTCGAAAGCGTTGGACTCGGGAGACACCTCCGAACCCAATGGCTCTCCGCGCGTCCTCTGCACCGCTTGCTTCGATGCCTTCATCGCAGAGCCAACGCCACCGAGTGACCCCAACGCCGTCGCGAGACCCTAGCGCGCTCGCTGTCAGGTGACCTGGGCCGCACTCGGGGTCTATTCAGGGATCCGCAGGACGACCTTGCCGAACTGCGCACCCGACTCGAGGCGCTCGTGCGCTCGGGCCGCCTCCGCCAGCGAATACACGCCGTCCACGTGCACGCGCGCGCGTCCCGACCGCACGAGCTCGTACGCGCCCTCGAAGTCGCTTGGGAGACCCATCGTCGAGCCGTAGACGACGAGCTGCTTCCACCAGAGTCGATACAACCGCGCGGGCGGGCTGTGGCCCGAGGTCGCGCCGCATACGACGACGCGTCCCTCTTGAGCCGCGGCAGCGAGCGAGCGTTCCCAGGTGGCTTCACCGACGGTCTCGACCACGATGTCCGCCCCGCGGCCGTCCGTGGCTTCTTTCACCGCCTTGACGACGTCGTCGGCCGAGTGGCTCACCGCGACGTCGGCTCCGAGCTCGCGCGCACGCGTGAGCTTCTCATTGCTCGACGACGTCACGATCGTCCGCGCTCCGAGCGCCCGGGAGATCTCGAACGCGGCAAGCGCCACTCCGCCTCCGATTCCCCAGATGAGCACCCACTCGCCTTCGCGAACGGCCGCCTTCGTTACGAGCATGCGATACGCGGTCTCGAAGGTCAGGGGAAACGCCGCACCTTCCTCGAACGACAGGCTTTCTGCCAGCGGGTAGAGCTGAGCGGATGGAAGCGCCTTCAGCTCGCAGTGCGTTCCGTCGGTGTGCTCGCCGATGACGGTGATTCGCCCGTCGTGGGGGATTCCGGGATTCACGACGACGCGATCACCGACAGCGAAGCCGTCCACGCTCACCCCTAGACGCGGCAACGATCCCGGCTCCGTCCGCCCCCAGGATCCGCGGCTTGTGTACGGACGGAAGGCCCTTTCGAACCCAGACATCGAGGTGGTTGAGCGCTGCCGCGCGCATTGCGACCAGGACCTCGCCGGGGCCGGGCTCGGGGTCTGGAACGTCCTCGTACCGAAGTACCTCCGGCCCGCCGTCCTCGTGTATGCGAACAGCCTTCACGAGGCAGAATCCTTGCATGACCGGCGCCGAGCTGAGTCGGCTGGCAGCGGAGTTCGGATTGGACGTCGTCGGCGCGGCGCCGGCGGAGCCGTACGCTGACACGGAGCAGCACATCCGCGACCGTCGCGCACGGGGGCTCTTCGCTGACATGCGCTTCACGATGGCGCGACCGGAGGTCTCCTGTCACCCCGAGCGCATCCTGGACGGTGCTCGAACGGTGGTCGCGGCCGCGCTCTGTTACTTCGCGAACGGCGCCGAGCCGGGCACCGACGAGGGTCGCCTGCCCCGCTACACCTGGCGCGACGAATACGCCTTGCTACGCGAGCGGCTCGAGCAGCTCGGACGCGCGCTCGGCGGCTCGTACCGCGTCCTCGTCGACGAGAACGACCACGTCGACCGCGAGGCAGCCGTCCGTGCCGGCATCGCCTTCTACGGGAAGAACACGATGGCGATCACGCGACGACACGGGTCCTGGGTCGTCCTCGGGGTGCTCGTCACGGACGTCGAGATCGAGCCGTCTCCGGCTCTCGAGCTCGACTGCGGCTCGTGTCGTCTCTGCATCGACGCATGCCCGACGGGCGCGCTCGACGAGCCGGGTGTGCTCGACGCGACGAAGTGCCTCTCGTACTGGACCCAGGCGCCGGCCTCCGTCCCCGAGGAGTACAGGTCAGAGCTCCGAGACTCCGTCTACGGCTGCGATATCTGCCAGGACGTCTGCCCGTGGAATCGCGGGGTCGAGAAGCGGCGTCGAAGCATGCCGATTCCCGAGGAAGCGAGGCCCACAGTCGCGCTCCGCGACTGGCTCGAAGCAAGCGACGGCGAGCTGATTGCCGAGTTCGACCGCCTCTTCGTACCGCGAAACGAGGCTCGCTGGTTGCGGCGAAACGCACTGATCGCCGCGGGAAACGCCGGCACTGACGAGCTCGTGCAGAGCGTCGAGCACTATCTCGGGGACGACGACCCCATGCTTCGTGAGACGGCGGGCTGGGCGCTTTCCAGAATCGCCGAGCGGTCCGCATGACGTCGGACCCTGTGGCCGAGGGCCTCGCGGTCCTCGTTCACGAGGTGCGAAGCCCGGTGGCTGCGCTTTCCGCGATCGCGGAAACCTTTGCCGACCCGAGTCTCGACAGAGGCACGCGATACGAGCTCGCGCGGCTGGCCGTCGCTGCGTGTCGAGGCATCGAGCGGATCGTGGTCGGTGTGACGATCGCCTCGGTACGCCTCGAGCGGCTCGAGGTCGGCGATGTGGTCCGCCAGGCGGCGTCGGCTGCCGCACTCGGGGGCGCACGTGTCGAGCCGAGGATCGCGGACGACCTACCTGCCATCGAGGGCGATCCGCTGCGCTTGCGCCAGGCGCTGGACAATCTCGTGTCGAACGCGCTCACCCACGCGGGCTCGGACCGCGCAGTCGTCGTCAGTGCCGATTCGAGCAAGACCGCGGTCCTGCTCTCCGTCACGGACTCCGGTGCCGGAATACCTCTCGCCGAACAGAATCGGATCTTCGAAAAAGGCGTTCGGCTGAATGACGCCACGGCCGGCTCCGGGCTGGGCCTCGCGATCGCGCGTGCGATAGCGGAGGCGCACGGCGGCACGCTGACGGTGAAGTCGAACCCGGGCGGGGGCGCAACGTTCACGATCGCGATACCGCGGGCTAGCGCCTAGCCGGCGACGGCGGCTTCGAGACGGTACGTCCTGAGAAGACCGCCGTCCGCGGCGTGCTCACGCAGGTCGAGGCTGGCACGTGATCCTTCGATCTCGACACCGGTCGTCGTTGCCACACGCACCGGCAGTCCGGCTGCAACCTCGTAGACCTCGGCATATCCCGGCTGCTCGACGACGACGTACATGGCGCTCGGCTCCGGCTCGATCCAGACGAAGCCCATGGGCGTCTCATCCCGCGTCTGGCACCCCATCGAGAGCCTCGGATCGCGGAGCTGACTCGAGTAGAGCACGCCGTATGCGCCGTCGCACCAGCGGCGGTTCTCGTCTCTCGGACCGACGCTGTTATCGCAGCCGAAGACGCCGCGGCCCAAGGATTCGCGAAACGTGACGCTCTCGGAGCTCACGCCGACTCGCTCGATCGACGGGCCCGCTGCGTTCAACCCCCTGCTTCGACCGTGTAGACACGACCAGGAAGCGGTTCCGGGCCGGCCTTCGTGCGCGCGCGAGAGAACCTTGGTCAGTACGGTTGGCACGTCGACCGCCTCCAGCTCCACCGGGACCTCGAGTACCGGAGAGCCGTCCATCAGTGCTTTCGGGGCCGGCTCTCCGTTCCCGTCGCAGCCGGAAAGCATGATCGTTGCCGCGAGGATGAGGAGAGACAGCCGAATCCTGCGCCTCCTCGCCGGATCCTCGGTCAACTCCAACCGGTCCGGCGGACGCCGCTGTAGTTCGAGTCGCCCCGGTAGGTGCGTGTCCAGATGTTGGTGCCGTACGCCTCGCCCTTGGCCTCGATGATCTGGTCGGTTCCGTCGGTGTTCGCCGCGTAGATCATCCCGATGTGCGCCGACTTCGCCAAGGCGTCCATTTTGATCAGGGCGGATTTGGACACCGAGATGTTTGGTGCACCCTCGCCGGCCTTGAAGCGCGCAGCTGTGTACGGACCATGAACGTGGCGGAACATGCCCCACTGATAGAAGCCGGCATTGCTCTCGGTCTCGGACTCACGCCAGACCTTGAACGTGAACCCAGAGCAGTCCGCGCCCTCGCCGCCCGTGCCGGCGTTCTCTTGGGGATCGCCGGGGGAGTCGTCGACGTTGTTGTCGTTCCAGCACCCGCCACCCCACTGGTAGCCCTCGTGGCGTGCCCGGAGCGCGACCGCAATCGAGCCGTCCCGGGTGATGTATGGAGTCGGCGTCGGAGCGGCATAGTTGCAGTTGTTCGCGATGAATCGCGTGTGATAGGCGCCGGCCGTTCCCGCGGCAGCGAGGCACGAAGCGATGGCGAAACTGATGAGAAATACGCGTGTGCCGGACATCACTTCACCTCCAGGTCGAAGCGATCCACGAAGACGCCCGCGGGCGTGGAGCCGAGCTGGAAGAGCGACGAGCCGGCAAGGCGAAAGCGTGCAAGCGGTGCCATCTCGGCCCATTCGGCTGACTCGAGTGCAAAGCTCTGCCTGACGCCGCTTCGATCGAGCACGAGCACGAGGAACTGATCGCGGTCGTCCGTGTAGACGCGTGTGACGAGCACGAGGTTGTTCCCGAGCGGTTCCGCGAGCTGAACCTCGGCCAGCGCGGTATCACTGGTGATCTGCCACGAGCGATACACGCCGGCCGAACCGACGAGAGCGACACGAATCTCGTTGTCGTGGCGGAACACGATGACTTCGGTTCCGCCACCGTGCGGTCGTCCCGACCGCCCCCTCCGACGTTGACCGTCGGGGCCGACGAGCGATCCGGCGGCCGCGACCGGCATCCACTGTTGGGAAGGCTGCTGGAGGACGACGGGTCCTCCCGGGGCGTGCCGGATCTGCGACCAGCGCGTTTCTGCCATCTCGGTCGAGCCCAGCGAGCGGCCATCCGAGTCGAATCGCCGAACGAGAGGCGTTCGGCCGGCTCGGCTAAGCGACTCGAGGACGTAGACGGTTTCGTCCGGAGCGAGCGTCATGTCGGCCAGTGTCCCGTCGACCTCGACGGGGACCTGCGTCGGTGAACGCGCGCCGTGACCCCAGCGAAGCAGGCGCCGGTGTGCCTGGTCGAGGAGCACGACCGTGTCGCTCGCACCCACGTCGAAAGCCGACACTCCGATCGGCGCGCTGTTGCGTCCTTGCTCGAGTCCTGCCTCGTTCGGCCCGTCGCCCCAAGGCGCTGCCACGACGCGCTCGCCTGCTCGAGTGGACTCGCCAAAACGGTGTGTTCCGAGATCGATCTGGATCGCCCGCCCGAGCGGAAGGCTGCGATGCGGAGCCGAGGCGCCTCCGGCCGGAAGCGTGACCGCGGCGCTCTCGGGCCCGGCCTCGATCTCTGCGTAATACGTGAAGCCTTCTCGGGACGACGCGATCGAGGCTGGAACTCGTGCAACGAGCCGGCTCGTCCCACGGTCGCGCACCAGTTGGAGCTCGCGAAAGTGGCCGCTCGCTCCGGCCCGCACGAACGCCGAGCCCGTGACGTCACACGACGACTCGGCCTCGTCCATCGCCGGATCGATGCAGTACGCGTCGTACTCGAGCTCGACAGCACCAGCTGTCGTGAGAAGTCGCGGCAGGTGCGTTGCTTCGATGTACGGGTCGGTCGAGCCTGCCGTGCTTTGCGCGATTGCGGACCCGACGATGACGAGGATCGTCGACCCCACGAGCGTGCCGGCAAGCAACCCCACGGCTGCGCTGCGTCTCAGCACGAAACGATTCCTACGTCCGTCCATCGCACTCCTCGTTGTCTGATGCGAGAACAGTAGCCAGGGTCGAACGCCAGCAGCAATGGCCGCGTGGAAGTCGGCGCGAAGTCGCTGCAGTTACGACACGGTCAGCGGCGCGTGGGAACGCGTCCGAGCTCGCGCTTCAGTCGACGTGCCCGCTTGGCGACCACGTCGCGAAGCCGCTGCGGCTCGAGGACCGTCGTCTCGCCTCTGTCCGCGAGGATCTCCGACAGGAGCCAGTCTTCCGTCTTGTACGGAACGTCGGCCAACGCCGACCCGTCCGTCAGCGCGCGGGCGCCGCGCTCGAGCTTCCAGCGCGCGATCGCCGGCCCATGGAGGAGACGCGCAACACGCGGGTTCCGGAGGTAGGACGGGTCGAACCCGTCTCGCGGCTCGAAGGAGGCATTCGTCAGGGTGGCGGACCGCATCCGGTCGAGTCGGAAGGTGCGAGCGCCGTCCACCGTCTGATCCCAGGTGTGCACTCGCCAAACGGGCAGCTCGCGCTCGATCGTGTACGGCTCGACGCGGCGCGGCGAGGGACTCTCTTCGCCCTCCTTCAGGTACTCGATCTCGACGACGATCCGCTTCTCGGCTGCCTCGCTCAAGACCTTGACGAGTGCCTCCTCGTCGGAAGCATCCCTGGGCTCCGGCGTGCCGGCGAGATCGAAGCGGCCGAACGTCTCCTCGAGCTTCTTCCTGACGCGCTTCAGGGGAGAGTGGGCATCTGCCGCGATCGTCGGGCCCGACGTACTCGATGGCCAGCCGGATCGCGCGCGCCTCCAGCGGAGTGAGCTTCGGCGGGTGCCTGAAGACGTCGCCGTAGAGCTCCTTGTCGACGCGTACGACGTCACCGTCGTGCATCGCGTACACGGCGTAGCAGCCGCCGCCGAAGTTGACGAGATTGAGGAGCGAGAGGTGATCCTGGAGCTCCTCGAGGGGAATCGAGAACCGCGCTGCGAGCTCGCCGGCATCGATCACCGCGGCGCGCTCGTCACCGCACGCGGTCAGAAGGTGTGCGAGGAGCGCCTGCAGGACGCCGAAGCGTTCCGGGGCGACCGGCCCCAGAGGTCGCTCTGGCAGCGGCCGCCGCGGATCCGCCCGCTTCGGTCCGGCTGTCGCGGGCGCAGGCCCGGTGTGCGCCTCGGCGAGCTGCGAGAGCCCGTTCGAGACCGCCTCCACGAGCTCATCGGGCTCGATAGGTACGGCACGGCCGTTCTGGCGCAGGATCCATCCTGCGAGCAGGTCGACGTTCGCGTACTCGGTCTCGAACACTCCGTCCTCGACCGTCCCCGCATCGGAGAGCGTTCGCTCGACCCACCACGCGGTGTCGTCAGAGACGGAGATACGCGCCGTCGCCACCGTCTCTCCGATTTGCCACGGCCGGGGGATTCGGTGTTTCTCGACGTCGAAGTCGGCGGGGATGCGGAAGTCGCGCTCGCGCCGGGTGGCGAACCGGATGTCCCCACGGATGCGTGAGACCCGAAAGGTCCGTTCGGTGCGGCGCTCGAGGTCGTGGCCGATGACGTACCAGTTGCCGTCGTCGAGTCGAAGCGCGTAGGGGTTGACCGTTCGCTCGCCGGGTCGGGCGCGTCGTGGACTCCAGTAGCCGAAACGAACCGTTCGTTGCTTCGAGATCGCCGACTCGAGCTTCGACAGGCGGCCCGCAAGCTCGGGCGAGTAGTCGGGCGCATTGACGCGAACGCGCTCGGCCGTCTCGGTCGCCGGCTCCCTGAAGCCGGAGCGTCCGAGCGCGAGGTTCTGGAGGGCCAGACGCAGGGGTTCCGCGTAGGCGAACTTCCCCTCGAGGTAGTAGAGGGCGGTCTGGAGCGCGGCAAGCTCGTCGTCGTCCAGCTCGAGCCGGTCGAGGAAGTAGTGCTCGGAGCGGAGTGTGTACAGCTCCTCTCCCGTGAACTCGTCGCGCTGGGACTGGAGCGGGATGCCGAGGGCCGTCAGCTCGGCACGATCGGAGTAGAAACGACGCGCGAACGCCTCGTCGGACATCTCGCTGTACCCCTCGACGTTCGACTTCACGTCACGCGCGGTGAGCAGGCGGCGCTCCGCCATCAGGAACGCGACGAGCGAGAGTTGCCGGATGAGCTTGTCGGCGTCGTGCGACATGCCGGTCGCGAGCTTACAGCTCGCGACCGCTCAGCAGCTGGCTTCTTCCAACCCTCGTCTATCGCGCGATTGACGGCGCGTCAGGCAGCGACGGTGGCGTGCTCGAGGTGCTGGTGCGACGGGCAGTAGTCGCGCCCGGGGAGCGGCGTACGCTGGCACGCCTTGCCCTTGCGGGTCGTGGCATGGCAGCGGGCGATGCCGCCGTCCAGCAGGCCGGCTTCGATCTGCTGCTCGATGAACGAGGTCGCCGCGCCCACGCCCTCGCGCACCGTCCACGCGACCTGGGCCTGCGCGGTGATCGGGAAGTAGCGCCGGATGTCGGCGAAGAGCGCGCGGTCGGGGCATGCGAAGTAGTGAGGGTCCTCCGCGAGCCGAGACATCGTATGTTCGCACTCCGAGAGCACGGCGCGGCGGTACTCGAGCTGCGTGCCCTTGCTCGCGTAGGGGTCGATCAGGTCTTTGATCGAACGGTAGATCGCTCGCGAGTATTGATACATACACGAGCGCAGCTGTGCGATGTGATCGTCCACCGAATCTGCCGACTCTCTCCTGAGATCCCTCTTGCGGGGCGAAAAAGAGGCGAGGCGTGCGCTTGACAACGGAGAGTGTAGCGCCTTTTGCGCGGTGTTACAAAGTCGGAGGAGAGGTCGCCTATGCAGGCAACCCGATCAGGAAACGACGCGTCGCACCGCGGCCGTTCGTGCAAACGCTCTGGCAGCCTCGATCGCGCTGGTCGCCTCTGCCTCGGACGAGTAGACGCCAGTGAAGACGATCCAGTAGCCCGGGTGCAGGCTCGCGTACCTGGACGAATCGAGGACTCCGACCTGCGGAAGCCCGCGCGCGCGCGCTCTCCGTGCTTGCGCGAGCGCGACCCGCCGGCCTCCGGATTGGGGAAGGGACGCGAGCGCGACTGTCCATCCGTCCTCGCCCTGAGGCCACTCCGAGATCGCTCCAGAGCCGGCGTCGCCGGGCGACGGCAGCGTGCTCGATTCGGGCGCCGTCGCGAAGCCACCGGTTGCGGTGATCACCTCCGGGTCGCCTCGGGAACCGCCGGTCGCCGCCACCGCGGCAGCGGCTCCGATGAGCGCCACGACTCCCGCAGCCGCGGTGCGGAGGACCCAGCCCGACGCCGATCCCCTCCCCGTGAGGAGTGTCGGCGCCGAGAGCCGAAACCCGCAGTCGAGGCAGTACTCCTGTCCCAGAGCAGCAGGCTCGGCGCAGCGCGGACAGATGTTCATTCGGTTCCGTCGAAGGCGGCAGGCTCGGGGGACCGGCTCCCGCCGACGGGCCGGCCGCACGTTGCGCAGAAGTGCGCGCCGAGGAGAAGCGGCGCTCCGCAGATGCACACGGCGCCGCCTCCGCCTCGGCGAAGCCGCGCTGTTCCGTCGAGCAACGAGTCGATCTCCTGGACGCGCGCCTCGAGTGCAACCAGCTCTGCGCAGCGCTCCACCACCAAGCTTGCGTTGAACCGGTCGCGCTTGTACATCTCGAGCGCGAGCCCGCCCAGGTCACGGAGCCGCTCCTCGCGCATCTCGAGAAGCGCCTTGCGCTCGCGCTTGAGCTCCCGCGCCGGTGGCACCACGTACTCCGGGAGGGGCGGCCTGCTCGCTCCGATGCCGGGCTCGCTCTCGGTTCTCGCCATGCGCAAACCCTAGAGCTGCAGGACGACGAGCCGCTCTTCGGTCATCTCGCGGATCGCATAGGCGGGGCCCTCGCGCGTGTTCCCCGAGTCCTTGACTCCGCCGTACGGCATCTGGTCGGCACGAAATGTCGGTGCCTCGTTCACCGTGACTCCGCCGAACTCGAGCTCGGCGGCCGCGCGCAGCGCCGACTTCAGGCTGCTCGTGAAGATGCCTGCCTGCAAGCCAAAGCGTGTGCCGTTGGCCAGCTCGAGCGCCTCGTCGAGGGTGTCGTAGGGGGTCACCGTGCATAGGGGTCCGAAGACCTCCTCGCAGGAGACCATCGCGTCGGGTGGCGCGTCCGCGACGACCGTCGGGCGGAGCAACTCGCCGTCGAGCGTCCCGCCCGAGAGCACCCGCGCGCCGCGGAAAGTCGCGTCCTCGATCCAGGCGAGCACGCGATCGCGCTCGGCTTCGGCGATCAACGGTCCGACGTCCGTTTCCTCGTCCGCGGGATCGCCCACGCGAAGCGCCTCCACTCGGGGCAAGAAGTGCTCGAGAAATGCGTCGTATGACTCGCGCTCGACGTATATCCGCTGCACCGAGATGCAGCTCTGTCCGGCGAAGGAGAACGCATTCGATGCGAGGCGGGCGGCCGCGTCCTCGAGGTCTGCGTCGGCTGCGACGATGACCGGCGTCGCGTTGCCGAGCTCGAGGTTCACGCGTTTGCGCGCTGCTCGCTCGCGGAGCTTCCAGCCGATCGGGACGGAGCCCGTGAAGGTGATGAGCTTCACGCGCTCGTCCTCGACGAGCACGTCGCCGATCTCTCCTGCAGGCCCGCAGACGACGTTTAGCCAACCGGGAGGGAGGCCGGCTTCCGTCTCGAGCTCGGCGAGGAGCAAGGCCGAGAGCGGTGTCTGCGACGCGGGCTTCAAGACGACAGCACAACCCGCGGCGAGCGCGGGGGCGATCTTGTGGGAGACGAGGTTGAGCGGGAAGTTGAACGGCGAGATGGCGCCGACGATGCCGATCGGGACGCGGAGTGTCAGCGCGAGCTTGCCTACGCCGGCCGGTGATGCGTCCATCGGGACAGCGTCGCCCGCGAGCTTGCGCGCCTCGACCGCGGCCATCGTGTAGGTGGAGACCGCGCGGGCGGCCTCGACCCGGGCAGCTTTCATCGGCTTCCCGGCCTCGGCGGAGATCGTGCGCGCGGCCTCGTCGGCCCGCTCTGCGAGCAGCGCAGCCACGCGGTCGAGGACTGCCGCTCGCTCATGAGCGGCGATGGGCTCTCGCATCGCTGCCTCCGCGGCGTCGAGCGCCCGGCGGGTCTCGGCCGCGCCCGCCTTCGCGACGCGTCCGACGAGCGAGCCGTCGAATGGCGAGGAGACCTCGATCCATTCGCCCGTCTCGACCCATTGGCCGCCAATGAGGAGCTTGTCGCTCGATTGCTGTGGTAGCCACGGGAGGAGTGTAGTGGGACACTTTCGCGCGATGGACGTTCCGGACGTTCGCTACGCGCGCAGCGGTGACGTCGCGATCGCGTACCAGGTTGTGGGCGACGGACCCGTCGACCTCGTTTTCGTCCGTGGCATCGCGGGCGACCTCCTCTCGACGTGGGACCAGCCACTCCTGGTGCGCCATGTTCTCGGGTTGGCGGAGTTCACTCGGCTGGTGATGGTCGACCGGCGAGGCACCGGCCTTTCGGATCGTGTGCGGGAGGTGCCTACGCTCGAGACGAGGATGGACGACCTACGCGCGGTGATGGACGACGCAGGCGTCGACCGTGCAGCGTTCTGGACAGGGCAGAACGGGACACCGCTGCCCACGCTCTTCGCGGCTACGTACCCCGAGCGTACGGAGGCGCTACTCCTTCTAGACCCGATCGCGAAGGGGACGAGGGCCGCCGACTACCCTTGGGCGCCTTCCGAGGAAGAGTGGCGGCTCCGGCTGGCGGATATCCGCGAGGGCTGGGGGCGAAGGGACTTCTTCGAGCAGCTGCTACGCGAGTGGTCGCCGGAAGCGCCCCGGGACCCGGAGTTCGTCGATTGGTTCGTTGGTCATATGCGTCGCAGCCTCAGCCCCGGTGCAGCCGTCACCCTGTTTCGCATGTCGATGGAGTCGGATGTGAGCGACGTCCTCGCGGCTGTGCGGGTGCCTTCGTTGATCCTGCACAGAGAGAGCGAACGCGGAGCTGCGGAGTACTACGCCGAGCGAGTCGCCGATGCTCGGCTCGTCGGCCTTCATGGCCTCGAGGGTATTTACACGTGGGTCGACGATGCGGCTCACGAGCTCACGATGCGCGCGTCTGCGGACTTCGTCGCCGGCCTTGGGCGACGCGCACAGCCGGACCGCGTTCTCGCGACGATCCTGTTTACCGACATCGTGGGCTCGACGGAGAAGGCAGCTGATTTGGGGGATGCCGCATGGCGAGAGCTTCTCGGGAGACATCACTCCGTTGTACGTGGTCTACTGGCGCAGTACAGAGGAGAGGAGCTCGACACCGCGGGCGACGGCTTCTTCGCCTCCTTCGACTGGACCGGGCCGCGCAATCGCCTGTGCATGCGCTCTTCGCGAGAGGATCGCTGGACTGGGGCTCGAGATTCGCGCAGGTCTCCATACGGGTGAGTGCGAGCGCGTCGACGGCAAGCTCGGCGGGATCGCGGTCTCGGTCGGTGCGCGTGTTGCTTCCGAGGCTTCGGCCGGCGAGGTGCTCGTCTCGAGCACCGTGAAGGACCTCGTGGCTGGCTCGGGGCTCGTGTTCGAGGAGCGCGGTGAGCATCAATTGCGCGGCGTTCCAGGATTCTGGCGCCTCTATGCTGTCGCCGATGGCTAGGGACGCGTACGTCGTCGATGCCGTCCGCTCGCCGATCGGGAGACGGAACGGCTCGCTCTCGGAGATCCGCGCGGACGAGCTCGCAGCGCAGGTCCTGAACGGCCTCGTGGAACGGGTCGACGTCGACCCGGGCGAGATCGAGGACGTGCAGATGGGCTGTGTGACCCAGGTCGGCGAGCAGGCGCTGAACGTCGGTCGAGGCGCCGTCCTGGTTGCCGGCTGGCCCGAGACCGTGTCTGCAACGACGGTCGACCGGCAGTGCGGCTCGTCGCTCCAGGCGGCGTTCAACGGGGCCTCGGCGATCCAGGCCGGACACCTCGACCTCGTCGTCGCTGCCGGCGTCGAGCACATGACCCGCGTTCCGATGGGCTCGAACCTCGGCGACGCGGGGTGGGGGGCGGTCAACGAGAAGATCGGCGAGCGCTGGCCCATCGTCCCCCAGGGGATCTCTGCCGAGGTCATTGCGGAGGAGTGGGGGCTCACCCGCGAGGCGCTCGACGAGTACTCGCTCGAGTCGCACCGTCGTGCCGTCGCAGCCACCGACGAGGGCAGGTTCGAGAACGAGATCGTGCCGATCGAGGTCGGCGCCGGCGGCGCGGTCGTTCTCTTCGCCGTGGACGAGACGCCGCGTCGCGACACGTCTCTCGAGAAGCTCGCCTCCTTGCCGCCGGCGTTCAAGGCGGACGGCGTGATCACGGCAGGGAACTCGAGCTCGATCGTCGACGGGTCGGCCGCCATGCTCTTCGCGAGCGGCGAGGCAGTGGGGCGGCTGGGGCTCGAGCCTCGCGCTCGCTTCGTCTCGTTCGGGCTCTCCGGAGTCGATCCGTACCGAATGCTGCACGGGAACCCGGAGGCCTGCGCCCGGGCTCTCGCCAGGGCCGGGCTCGAGTGGGACGACGTCGGCGTGATCGAGGTCAACGAGGCGTTCGCGTCGGTCGTCCTCCAGTTCCTGGCGGACACCGGCCTGCGCGAACGCTGGAAGGAAGGCGACGTCAATCCGAACGGCGGCGGCATCTCGCTCGGACATCCACTTGGAGCGACCGGCGCGCGGATCACCGCGACACTACTGAACGAGCTAGATCGCCGGGAAGCGCGCTACGGGATCGCGACGATGTGCATCGGCCAGGGGCAGGCGATCGCCGCCGTCCTCGAGCGGATCTGAGCGATTCCTCAAGCGATCAGCGCTGCTGATCAACATACCGATTGTCTCGACTGGTGCTGATCAAAGGCGCGGGGCCATGATGAGCCCATGTTCGGATTCATCCTCATCGCGGCAATCGTGCTTCTGGCACCGCTCGCATACTTCGCCGGCGTCGATTCGCGCGTCGACGAGGTCGAGCGTCGTCGGCGCCACGGCGGCTGACGACGATCGACACCCGAGCTGACGCGCGCGGCTAGGATCGCGCGCGGCATGACCGTCGCGGAGATCCGCCGGATCGGAGTCGTCGGGCTCGGCGCAATGGGCGCGGGTATCGCCCAGCTCGCCGTAGAGGCCGGGTACGAGACCGTCGGCCGCGAGGTGACGGACGAACTCGGGCACCAGGCTCGCGAGCGGATCGCGCATTTCCTCCAGCGAAAGGTCGACAAGGCGAAGCTCGCCGCGGACGCGCGGGAACACGCGCTCGGACTCCTCACGCTGACCACCGACCTCGCCGACCTCGCGGCCTGTGACCTCGTCATCGAAGCGATCGTCGAGGACCTTCCTGCAAAACTCGCGCTGTTCTCCGAGCTCGAAGGCATCGTCCGAGCCGACAGCATCCTCGCGACGAACACGTCGGCCCTCTCGGTGACCGAGATCGCCGCGGCGGTGCAGTCGCCCGAGCGCGTTGTCGGGATGCACTTCTTCAACCCCGCCCCGCTCATGCCGCTCCTCGAGATCGTCAGGGCCGAGCTGTCGTCCGACGAGGCAGTCGAGGCTGCGTACGCCGTCGGCGAGCGAATGGGGAAGCGGCCAATCCGCTGCCACGACACGCCGGGATTCGTCGTCAACCGGGTCCTGATCCCGCTCTTGAACGACTGTCTGCGCGTGCTCGACGAGGCGCGCGTGTCGCCCGAGGATCTCGATACCGCCATGACGGCCGGTGCCGGCTGGCCAATGGGCCCGTGCACGCTCGTCGACCTCGTCGGCATCGACGTACACGTCCACGCGTCCGAGGCGTTGTACGAGAAGCTTCGCGAGCCACGGATGGCGCCACCGCCACGCATCGTCGCGATGAAGAACGCCGGCCTCCTCGGTCGCAAGAGCGGCCGCGGCTTCTACCGCTACGACTGAACGGCGGACGCATGCGTGATGGATGTCACGGGCTGACGGCGAGGAGAGAGCACCGCTAACACTCTCCTTACACGCATCTCATCGCCGACACACGCCGGGTGCCGATACTGGGCGTGGAGCAGTGCGGACGCTTGCCCTCATTTCTTGTGCTGCCGTCGCGGCGGCTTTCGCGCTCGTCGGCTTCGCGGGCGCTGCCGAGCCGAGCGTCGGCGTCCTGTCCGTCGTCCAAGGCAGAGGCGTCGTGACGATCGAGGTTCGCGGGAACGTGCTCGGTCGGCTCACGAACGGCTCGCTGCGCGTCACCGACAATACGCCGGGCGACCGCTACGCCGCATACGTGGTCGGCCGGAAGCTGACGCAAGCACGGGTCGGCCCCCGGTCGGTGCTCTACCGGGGCCAGGGTCTTCGCTTTCGGATGCTCGGCGGCGGTTATCGTGTCGTGATTCGCGGTGCCGGTATCGACGTCGAGGCCGTTGGGCGGGGCATCGTCACGCTGGACGGTGAGCCCAGATTCCCGGGCGAGAGTGTGGGGGTGTACTCCCTCGACGGGGCCGACTGCGAGCTCGAGCCCCTGCGCTGTGAGCCGCTTCCGACGGAGCCCGAGCGCTTCCTCCTCGGTGTAGGAGAGGAGCGCAGCCCACGGGTCCCGGGGCCGTGACCGCGCCGCATTCCATCCTGGTCGTCGAGGACGAGACCTCGATCGCATCATTCGTCTCGGCGTACCTGCGAAACGCCGGGTACTCGGTCGAGACCGCATCCACCGCTCAGGGTGCCGTGTCAGCGCTTGCGAACGACACGCCCGCCCTCATCGTTCTCGATCTCAACCTGCCGGATGGTGACGGCGTCGAGCTCTGCCGTCGAATCCGGAAAGGTTCCGATGTTCCCATCCTCATGCTCACCGCCCGAGACGAGGACATCGACAAGATCATCGGTCTCGAGGTCGGAGCCGACGACTACATGACGAAGCCGTTCAACCCACGCGAGCTGGTGGCCCGCGTGAAGAGCGTCCTACGCCGCGCTGCGCCTGAACGCCGCAAGAGCGAGTCGGAGGAGCTTCGGCACGGCGAACTCGCGATCAACTCCGGCAAGCGCGAGGTGTATGTCGGCGACGAGGAGATTCGTCTTGCGCCGAAGGAGTTCGATCTGCTCTGGGAGCTGCTCGACCATCGCGGAATCGTGCTCACCAGAGATCAGCTCCTGGAGCGCGTGTGGGGGTACACGTTCGCAGGGGACACACGGACCGTGGACGTCCACGTCCGGCAGATCCGCCGCAAGCTCGGTGACGCATCGCCGATCGTGACGGTCTGGGGCGTCGGCTACAAGGTCGCGTCCGAGCGAACGCCCGCCTCGGCCGTGTAGCGGGCTACCCTGAAACCGTGTCCGGAACGCTTCGGTTCCGTCTGACGGGTCTCTTCCTGGCAGCCGTGCTCGTGTTCGGCCTGGTCTCGATCGCGGCGGCGGTGCGCCTCTTCCAGGACGTGACTCGGACGGCCTCCGTAAACGAGCTCGAGCGCGAGGCTTCCGGCCTGGCCGCTCTCTACGCCGAGTCGGCTCTGCGCTCGACCGACGAGGGCGCCAGTGCTCCGGAGTTCGCCGCGGAGAAGCTCGAGCTCGCGACCGGCGACAGGCTCTTCTACGTCGGCGCGTCTCTCTTTCCGGGGCAACGGTTCGGCCTGACGCGACTTCCGAGGAGCGCGCTCGGCGAGATCGAGCTCGACAGCAACCGGCAGGTGACATTCGAGTTCACCCCCCCAGGTGAGGGCAGCGTACTTCTTGCCGCCGCGCACCCCGTCAAGCTCGAGCAGGGAACCGAACCGTTCGGTTGGCTGATCGTCGCGAAGCCGACCGCGGAGCTGCGCGAGCAGTGGGTGTCGCTGGTCGAGCGGCTCGTCGTAGCGCTCGCGGTGGGCGTCGCTCTCGCCGCGGTGCTCTTCTGGTGGCTTTCCCGCCGCTTGACGGAGCCCGTGCTCGCGCTCACTCGGGCCACCGAGGAGGTCGCCGCCGGTCGATACGACGTCGAGATCCCCGAGGCGCCCGGAAGCGGCGAGGTCTCTCTCCTGACGGATCGCTTCCGCGGAATGGTGGCTCAGCTTGCGGAGGCCGAGCAGCTGAAGCGCTCGTTCCTGATGTCCGTGTCCCACGAATTGCGCACGCCGCTCACGGCGATTCGCGGTCACGTCGAGGCGATCCGTGAGGGAATCATCACGGAGCCCGACCAGGTGCACGCCTCGCTCGAGATCGTCGCCGCCGAGACCGACCGGCTCGAGCGTCTCGTCGGCGACGTGCTGGATCTCGCGAAGTTGCAAGCGCACCGATTCACCGTTCGCCAGGAGGAAGTCGATCTCAGCCGGGTTCTCGACCACGCGTACGGCGCGTTCGCAGAGGAAGCACGCCGGCGGGAGATCGACTACCGGCTCGCCGGGGAAGCCGGTGCTCCCGTGATCCTCTCCGACGGCGACCGAGTGCTCCAGGTCATCACGAACCTGCTCTCGAACGCGTTCCGCTGGACTCCGGACGGCGGGCGCGTCGAGCTGTCGCTGGGCGCGGACAACGGCATCGCCCGCGTGGACGTGATCGACACGGGCCCGGGTATTCCTCTCGAGAAGCGAGCCCGGATCTTCGACGCATTCGTCTCCGACGACGTCAACGGAACCGGGCTCGGGCTACCGATTGCGCGCGAGCTCGCGGTCGCCCTCGGCGGACGAATCGAGCTGCAGTCGGAGACCGGGAGAGGAAGCCGCTTCCGTCTCGTGCTCCCGATCGCTCCGGGGCAACGGCGCTAAGAGCGCCGGCGCCCCTGCTTCGGTGGTCGGGTCTCTGCCGGGCTGCGAGCGTCAGGCTGCGGCGGCGCGCTCGACCTGCCCGCTGCCGTCGCTCATCGCGATCGCCTCGACCCGAGTGAGAGATCCGGTCGCCTGCTCCTGGGCACGCTCGAGGCGCTCGAGGCGTGCATCGACACCCTTCCAGCCCGAGCTCACGAGATCGACCAGCAGCGCGAGATCGTCGACCCGAGCGTGCCTCTCGGCGAGTATCTCGCCCTCGAGTCTCTCGAGCCGGCGGATCGTCTGATTGAGGAGACCGCGAACCTCGGCGATATGTCGTGCCGCAGGCAGGACCTCGGCGCGGAGTCCGTCGCGTACGGCGCTCTCGACCTGAACAGGGATCGACGCCTCGAGCTCGGCGGCGGCGGCGGCGAGAGTCTCGATCTGGCTCCGTGAACGCTCGAGAATCGCCTCGAGCTCGGACGGCTGCGAACGGCCGGTCGCGGCGTCCGCGATTCGCTGCTTTGCGCGCTCCAAGGCAAGGCTGTCCATGAGCATCGAGGCTACTCTCAGCGCCGGATGGACACTGCCGCGCTCGACTACGAGCTGCCTCCGGAGCTGATCGCGCAGCGCCCGATCGATCCGCGTGACGCATCGAGGCTGCTCGTGTACCGGCGGGATCAGGGGACGATCGAGCATCGTGTTTTCTCCGAGCTCCCCCAGCTGCTCGCCGACGAGCTGGTCGTCGTGAACGACAGCCGGGTGGTGCCGGCACGGCTCGAGCTCCGGCGGGCGTCCGGAGGAGCGGTGGAGGTGCTGCTCCTGGAAGCAGTGTCCGATGACGGCACGTGGGAGGCGCTCGCTCGACCCACGCGCAGGTTGCGGGCGGGCGAGCGCCTCGGCCCCGTCGATCTCGTCGAGCCGCTCGGCGACGGCCGCTGGCTGGTCCGCGTCGACGGCCCACCGGCCGGCGAGCTTCCGTTGCCGCCGTACATCCGCGAGCCACTCGCCGATCCCGAGCGGTATCAGACGGTCTTCGCGCGTGAGGCTGGATCGGTAGCCGCACCGACCGCCGGTCTCCACTTCACGACGAGCACGCTCGCACGCCTCGATCCCGTTCGCGTCACGCTGCACGTCGGCCTGGACACCTTCAGACCCGTCTCCAGCTCGCGGCTCGAGGAGCACACTCTGCACGGCGAGCGTTATGCGGTGGAAACCGACGCCTGGGCACGAATCGACCGCGCCCGGAGGGTTCTGGCGGTTGGAACGACGACCGTACGGGTGCTCGAGACCGTGGCTCGGACGGGCGAGCTGCGCGGTCGCACGACCCTCTTCGTGACGCCCGGGTTCACGTTCCGGCGTGTCGACGCTCTGCTGACGAACTTCCATCTGCCGCGCTCGACGCTCCTGGCGCTCGTCATGGCATTCGTCGGAGTGGAGCAGGCACGCGAGATCTATCGCGTCGCCATCGAGGAGCGGTACCGCTTCTATTCCTTCGGCGATGCGATGGTGGTCTTGTGACCGGGCGCGCGCCGGACGCCGCGGGATCGTGTTGTTCGCCTCTCGACACGCTCTCGTTTCCCACTCGTGTGCGCTTCGCAGATAGGCTCGAAGCGGGAGGAGGCAAGGGGTGGCCCCGGCGGAGAGCCGAGGTTGAGCGACGCGTGGGGCGGCGGCGCTGAGCTTTCGGATCGACGCCACTGACGGCGAGGCGCGCGCCGGTGTGCTCTTCGACCGCGCACGGCGAGATCCGCACGCCGGCCTTCATGCCCGTGGGCACCAAGGCGACGGTGAAGTCGCTCCACCCCGACGAGGTGAGGGGGCTCGGAGCTCAGGTCATCCTCGGAAACGCGTACCACCTCCACTTTCGCCCGGGTGAGCACGTCGTCGAGAACATGGACGGAATCCACGCCTTCTCGGGTTGGAAGTGGCCGATACTCACCGACTCCGGTGGGTATCAGGTCTTCTCGCTCCGCGACACAATCCGCGCGCTCGACGAGGACGGGGTCACGTTTCGCTCCGTGTACGACGGCTCCGACGCCCGCTTCACCCCGGAGGGCGTGGCCGAGATCCAGCGCCGGCTCGGCTCCGACATCGCCATGTGCCTGGACGTCTGTTTGCCAGCCGGTGGATCGCGCGGCGACCTCGAGCGCGCCGTGCGTATCACGGCGCGGTGGGCAGTGCGACAGGTCGACGCTCCGCGTGCTCCGGGACAGCTCAGGTTCGGCATCTCGCAAGGGGGGACCGACCTCGAGCTTCGCCGGCACTCGCTCGACGAGATCTGCGCTCTCCCCTTCGACGGCTTCGCGCTCGGCGGTCTTGCGGTCGGCGAGGAGAAGCAGGAGATGCTCGACTGCGTCGAGTGGGCAGCTCCGCTGCTCCCGGCCGGCCGGCCCCGGTACTTCATGGGGATAGGAGACCCTGTCGGAATCCTCGAGGTCATCGCTCGCGGTATCGACATGTTCGACTGCGTCCTGCCAACCCGTACCGCGCGGACGGGTTCCGCTCTCACCTGGGACGGGCGTCTCAACCTGCGGAACGCGCGGTATCGAACGGACGGCGGACCGCTCGACGAGAGTTGTCGTTGTCCCACGTGCGAGAGGTTCTCGCGTGCGTACGTCCGCCACCTCGTCACGCAGGAAGAGATGCTCGGACTTCGGCTGCTCAGCCTGCATAATCTCTGGTTCGTACTCGACCTGACTGCACGCGCGCGGGCGGCAATCGAGCGGGGCACGTTCTCGGCCTTCCGGCAGGACGCACTCGCGCGACTGGCCCGCCCGCCGGAGGAGGAATCGTGAGCTTCTTGATCATCATGGTGCTGCTGCTCGTCGTCATGTACGTCCTGATGATCCGTCCGCAACGGCAACGCCAGCGACAGCAACAGGCGATGGTCGAAGGGGCGAAGCGTGGGCGACGACGTACTCACGACCGGCGGTATCTACGGCACGGTCACCCAGGCCGAAGGCGACGACGTCGTCGTCGAGATCGCGAACGGGCTCGAGGTGCACATGACGCGCCGCGGGATCGCCGCCGTCCTTCCTCCCGAGGCAGACGACGAGCCGGAGGTCGTCGATGCAGAGGTCGTGGAAGCGAGTGCCTCGGACGAGGCTGACGCAAGCGACGAGAGGGATGAAGTTGGCGTTACAGACGGCGAAGAACCGGTTACGAGCGAGGCCGGCGCCGACGCGGCCTCCGGTGACCGCCGCTAACCTGACCCGCCTGCCTTGAACCGGCGTTCCTCCACCCTGGTCGTCGCCCTGCTGGCCGTCGCGCTGGTGGCCGTCGCGCTGCTCGCGGTCCCCGCGTCGCCGCTCAACCAGAAGCCGACCCTCGGGCTCGACCTTCAGGGAGGCCTCGAGGTCACCCTCCAGGCCGTCCCTCCGCCGAACCGTGACCTCACGGAGGAGGACCTCGACCGATCGGTGGACATCATGCGGAATCGGGTCGACAAGCTCGGCGTCTCCGAGCCCGAGATCCGAACCCAAGGCGACGACCAGATCGTGATCCAGCTCCCCGGCGTCAAGGACCCGGAGGCGGCTGCAGAGATCATCGGCACGACTGCGCAACTCGAGTTGTACGACCTCGAGACCTCGCTCGTGGGTCCGTCGATCTCGATCCGCGGCGAGCCGATCGAGCACGTGTCGCTGTACGAGCTGCTCGCGAAGGTGCAGTCGCAGGCGGCGGACGGATCGCCTACCGAGTACTACGTCGTCAACCCGACGACGAAGCGGGTCGTCTCTGGCCCGCACGGTTCTGAGGCGGACGCGCTTCGGAAGTCCGGCGGGAAGCTCCCTGCTGGCCGCGAGCTCCGTGCCGTGCCCGAGGGCATGGTCGTGATCACGTGCGGGCAAGGTGCGAGCGGCTGCCCGGGCGGGCCGCAGGGCTTTTTGCCGCCCGACCGCACGTACTACTACCTCTTCAAGTACGACCCGCCGGACGTGCCGCAGATGACGGGCGAGGATCTCAAGCTCTCGGGAACGCGGGCGGACTTCGACACGAGCCCCGGTGCGTCGGGCGCGCCGATCGTGAGCATGGAGTTCACGGGCAAGGGCTCGGACAAGTTCGAGAGGATCACGCGCGACGAGTGGATCCGCGGGAAGCTGCGCCAGCAGCCGCAGCACTTCGCGATCGTCCTCGACCGCGAGATCAAGACGTTCCCGCAGATCGACTTCACCGACTCGAGCCTGTCGGGAGGCATCGGGGGCGGCGGCGCGCGGATCACAGGGCTCGACTCCTTCCAGGAGGCCAAGGAGATCGCACTCGTCCTGCAGACTGGCGCGCTTCCGGTGAAGTTCGACACGCTCGACCGCACGGACATCTCTGCGACCCTCGGCAAGGATTCGCTCGCGGAGGCATGGCAAGGCCGCGATCGGCGGTCTCCTCCTCGTCGCGATCTTCCTCCTGATCTTCTACCGCTTCCTCGGCCTCGTCGCGGTCGCGGGTCTCGGCGATCTACGCGGCGTTCCTCTACGCGACGATCCTCCTCTTCAACGTCACGCTCACGTTGCCGGGCTTCGCGGGCCTCGTCTTGACGTTCGGAGTCGCGGCGGACGCGAACATCGTCATCTTCGAGCGCATCAAGGAGGAGGTACGTGCCGGTCAGGTCGATGCGTGCCGCGATCGCGCAGGGGTACAAGAAGGGCTTCGCGACGATCGTCGACGCGAACGTCGTCACCGCCATCACGGCGCTGGTCCTGTTCGCGGTCGCGACTGCGAGCGTGCGCGGGTTCGCGCTCATGCTGCTGCTCGGCACCGGCGCTCTCGATGCTCACTGCCGTCCTCGCGACCCGCGCGATCCTCGCGCTGCTCGGCGGCTCCGGCTGGCTCGACAACCCTCGTCTCATGGGTGCGACAGGCGAGGGACTTCCCCGCTGGCTGCGCTGGGACTACATCGGCCGGCGTAACGGATCTGGTTCGCGTTCTCGGGAATCGTCGTGGCAGTTTCGATCGCCGCGATCGGCATCAAGGGCCTGAACTTCGGGATCGACTTCAAGGGCGGCACGCAGATCAACTTCCGCACTCCGCAGCCCACCGCTCTCGAGGAGGTGCGCGGCGAGGCTGCCAAGGTCGGCCAGGCCGGTGCGGTGATCCAGGGGCGCGGCCAGTCGGTCGACGGCAGGTACACGAACTTCCAGATCCGGACCGAATCGCTCTCGAGCGAGGAGCAGAACGTGCTCCAGCAGGAGCCTCGCGGACGCTGTCGATGCGACCGCGTTCGGCGCGAAGAGCGTCTCCGAGAGCTTCGGCCGCCAGATAGCGAATAACGCCCTGCTCGCGATCCTCGTGAGCCTGCTGCTGATCGTCGACCTACATCTCGATGCGCTTCGAGTGGAAGTACTCCGTCGGCGTTACTCGTCGCGCTCGCGCACGACCTCCTCATCACAATCGGGATCTACGCGCTGACCGGGCGGGAGGTCTCGACCGCGACCGTCGCCGCGCTCCTCACCATGCTCGGCTACTCGATGTACGACACGATCATCATCTTCGACCGCATCCGAGAGAACGTCCCGCTCGATGCGGCGCGCATCGCATGCGCGTGATCGGGAACGTCTCGATGTGGGAGGTCATTCCGCGCTCGCTGGCGACGACGTTCATCACGCTGCTTCCGATCGCCGCGCTCTACGTCTTCGGCGGAGACACACTGAAGGACTTCGCGTTCGCGCTCCTCGTCGGGATCGGGTCGGGCGCGTACTCGTCCATCTTCCTCGCCGCGCCGCTGCTCGCCGCGCTCAAGGAGCGGGAGCCCGAGTTCCAGCGACGGCGCGACGACCTCGGTGCGCTCGAAGGCATCGCCACCGTGGGTGGGACCCTTCTCGAGGATGGTCCCGAGGACGACGGCTGACGGTACGGGAGGACAGCCGGTCTCACCGCCGCGCGGGCCAGCCCCGACTCCGGCTCCAGCCGCCGCAACCGCGGGCATCGCCGGCCCGACGTCGTCGAAACGTGAGCGGCGGCGGCAACGACGCGCCTCGAGGCCGCATGGCCGATCCCGCTGACGACCGAAGCACGCTGGAGACCGTGACCCTCGCCGGGCTCGGCGCGATCGCCCTTGCTGCGGAGCGCGCAGATCGTCTCGCGGAGGAGCTCTCGCGTCGGCTGGGCGTCGAGCGGGACGAGGTGCGCGCGGCAATCGCCGACGTCCTCGACAGCTGGCGGCGCGAAGCCGGCCGCCTCGGCGAATCGACGGGGAGCACCGCTTCACGACTCGCCGGCGACCTCGGCGTCGCATCGGCAGCAGGCGGTCGACGACCTCTCACTGCGGGTGGCTCAGATCGAGCACCGGCTGAAGCTGCTCGAGCGCGCGCCCTCGAGATAGGCCGCACGGCAGGAGGCCCGGCCTACAATCACGCGATGGCGACGCGTGAGGCCAAGCCGCGCAGTCTCGGACGGCTGTCCGGAGATCGCCCAGGTCGCGGTGCGGCACGGCTTCGGCTACTTCCTGCGGCGTAACCGCCTCGGCGACCTCGCCTCGGGCACCGACGGCGCGCCCTCCGCGACGGCATCCGACCGCGGTCGGCGACTGCGGGAGATGCTCGACGAGCTCGGGCCGACGTTCGTCAAGTTCGGGCAGCTTCTCTCGACGAGGCCGGACGTGATCCCCCCGGACATCGTCGCCGAGCTCCGAGGGTTGCAGGACGCCGTCTCGCCGATTCCCGTTCGTGCAGATCCAGGAGGTCGTCGAGGCCGAGCTCGACCTGACGCTCGACAAGGCGTTCCTCGAGTTCGACTTCGCGCCGCTCGCGTCGGCCTCGATCGGGCAGGTCCACCGCGCGGTCCTGCCGGACGGGCAGGAGGTCGCGGTCAAGGTGCAGCGTCCCGGCGGCCGCCGGACAGATCGAGGCCGACCTCGGACTCCTCTACCAGGCCGCGAGGCTGCTCCAGAGAGCGCGTGCGGGCGCTCGAGTTCATGGATCCGAAGGAGCTGGTCGACGAGTTCGCGCGCTCGATCCGACTCGAGCTCGACTTCGGCCACGAGGCACGGAACGCCGAGCTCTTCCACCGCAACTTCGCGCGCAGCGAGGGGGTCGTCGTCCCCCGCGTGATCCGCGCGGTACTCGACGCGGGCGCGTCCTGACGCTCGAGTTCCTGCGCGGGACGAAGGTCGCGGACCTCGACCTCGAGTCGCTGCGGCCGGACGAGCGCCGCGACATCGCCCACAGGCTCGCGGACGCGTGGATGACGATGGTGTTCCGGCACGGCTTCTTCCACTCCGACCCGCACCCCGCGAACATCTTCGTCCTCGAGTCGGGCGAGCTGGGGCTCGTCGACTTCGGCCAGGCGGGAAAGCTCACGGACGACGACATGGCGAAGCTGACTCGCCTCTTCGTCGACGCAGCGACGGAGAACGTCGACGCGATCCCACGCCGGCTCCGTGAGCTCGGCGTTCGCTACGCACCCGAGCGCGAGCAGGAGTTCCGCGCCGAGCTTCGCGTCCTCTTCGACCGGTACTACGGCACCCGGCTCTCGGACATCGACCCGATTCAGGTCATTCGCGAGGGGTTCCAGCTGATCTACTCGATGAACCTTCGGCTCCCGAGCCGCTTCGTGATGCTCGACAAGGCGATCGCGACGCTCGCCTCGGTCGGCCAGGAGGTGTATCCGGACGTCAACGTCTTCGAGGTCGCGAAGCCCTACGCACGGGGGCTGCTCGCGGAACGCTTCCATCCGCAGGTTCATCGCCCGGCAGGCGACGGCCGATGCTCTCGCGCTCGGCTCGATCGCACGCGAGGCCCCGTATCAGGTAGCCGACATCCTGGAGCTCCTTCGCAGCGGGACGTTCCAGGTTCACATCGAGAACCCCGGCATCGACGAGATCGACGACCACATCGACAAGGCGACGAACCGGATCGCCGTCGCGCTAGTCATCCTCGGCGGGATGATGGGCTCGGCGATCATCGGCGTCTTCGCGACCGGCGGGCCGCACGCGGGCGGAATCCACCTGCTCGCGCTCATCGGCTTCCTCCTCGCCGGCGTCTTCGGGGTCTGGCTCGTGTGGGGCATCCTCCGCCATGGGAGGCTGTAGGTCGTCATGGCCAAGGCCGCAGCGGACGGCTGAGGAACGCTTGTCACGGATCCGCCGCAAAGGACAACTGGCGCGAGCCGCCCGCCGGGGCTAGCGTCGACGGGATGCCGAGCGCAGTCCTCGTCGCCGAGCCAGAGTCCGAGACGCGCGAGTACCTCGGCAGGCAGCTACGCGATGACGGCTTCGACGTCCTCGGCGCAGCGCGCCGGAGCGAGGCCCTCGAGCTCGCGGAGAGCGCGCGCCCCGACGTCGTTCTCCTCGCCGAGCTCGACCTCTGCCTGCGCCTGCGGCGCGGGGAGCCGGGGCGCACCTGGGATCGAAACGTGCCGGTGATCCTCCTCGCACCTTCGTCCGATCCCGTCGAGTGCGTGCGTGCCCTCGACCGCGGTGCCGACGACGTCATCGGCCGCCCGTTCGCGTACGAGGAGCTGCTGGCGCGAATCCGCGCGCTGCTGCGCAGGAGTTCGGTCGGCGACCGCCGACGTTCTCGTCGCGGACGAGCTCGTCATCGACAAGCGCACACGTCGGGTCGCGGTACGCGACACAGCCGTATTGCTGTCGGCGAAGGAGTTCGAGCTCCTCACCCGTCTCGCCGCCGAGCCCTATCGGGTCTTCACGAAGGAGGAGCTCTTGCGCGAGGTGTGGGGGTTCCGCGCGCTCGGCCGAACTCGGACTTTGGAATCCCACGCTTCGCGGCTACGAAAGAAGCTTCGCGTCGCCGACGGCGACCGTTACATCGTCAACGTGTGGGGAGTCGGCTACCGGCTGCTCGAGTAGGAAGAGCCCAGTGCCGAGCCAACAGAGGCGCGTGTCGAATCCGACTACGACCCAGAGCAGAATGCCGCATCCTGGAGCCTCCGCACCGCCTTCTCGAGCTCCGCTGAGAGCGGGTACGTATTCACCACGAGCACGAGCTGACGCGACGCGTCCCTCGTGTTCCACGCGACGGCAATCGTGCCCTGGACGTTCCCCGAATGGCCCCAGGCCGACCCGCAGGATGTCGGGACTGCGGCGATTCCGAGGCCGTATCGCAACCGACCGGCCGGCACGAGCGTCTCCATCTCGCGCAGAAGCACCGGGCCGAGCACTCGTCCCGTGAGGAGCGCTGCGAAGAAGCGCTGCAGATCGTCCGCCGTCGAGACGATTCCGCCGGCCGCCCACGTCCACCAGGCGGGCTCGTCGCTCGTATCGGCGGGAGGGCCGGTGACGATACCCTGACGCGACGGCGCCAGGTGCCCGTGCACGTGGCGTCCGCGGATCACACCCGGGACGAAGCTCGTGCTGTGGAGGCCGAGCGGCTCGAAGAGACCTTCCCGAAGCTGGCGGTCGAGAGGCGCGCCGCCGGCCTTTTCAGCGATCAGGCCGAGCACGATGTAGTTCGTGCTCGAGTACGCGAAGCTCCGCCCGGGAGGCGACCGCTCGGGAGCATGTGCGACTGCGAGCGCGACGAGCTCTCTCGGCGTCCAGCGCCGTTCGAGATCGCCGATGACGCGGTCATCCCCGACGTAGTCGAACAGCCCGGCGGTGTGTGCCAGAAGATGCCGCACCGTGATCGCCTGCCCGCCGGGAACGACGCCGGGGAGCCAGCGCTCGACCGTATCCTCCAGTCCTAGGGTGCCGTTCTCGGCGAGCCGAAGCACGAGGGTCGCGACGAAGGTCTTCGTGACGCTTCCGATGCGAAATCGCCGGTCGGCACGCATCCGACTCGATCGGCTGCGGTCAGCGAATCCGCGCGCCTCGGTGCGCACGTGCCCGTCTTCTCGCACGACCACGAGAACTCCGGGCGCGCCGGCGGCGACGACGCGATCGAGCAGCGTCCCGAGCTCAGGCTCGTCGGCATTCCGAGACGCGGCACAGCCGACCAGGGCGAACGGCAGGGCGGCCACGAGGAGCACAGCTGCCGCGAGAGCGCGTCGCATCGTGCACCGACTGTACTCATCACCTCCACAGGCCAATCGTCTGTCAGGTTCACCGAGACGGTTGCATGAGGCGACTGAGCGTTCGTGTCTACCGCGCGCCCTCGAGTTCGAGCAGCGTGACCTTTCGGTCGAGGCCGCCTGCGTAGCCCACGAGGTCGCCGCTTGCGCCCACGACGCGGTGACACGGAAGCACGATCGGGATCCGGTTCCGGTTCATCACCGTGCCGACCGCACGGGCGGCTCGCGGCCGGCCGACCGCGGCCGCGAGCGCGCCATACGTGGTCGTCTCGCCATACGGAACGCGCGCGAGCTCGTGCAGGACGGAGACCGTGAACGCAGGAAGCGCGCGTAGATCGAGCGCGAGGTCGAAGATACGGCGGCGACCCGCGAAGTACTCGTCGAGCTCGCGGCGCGCGACGTCCACGGTGCGCGGCGAGCGGAGGACGCAGGGCCCGGCGATCCGCGCGAGCCGTTCGAGCCGGTCCCCCGGATCGGCGTCGTAGGAGATCGCGGCGAGCCCGCGCGTGGACGCGGCGACGAACAGCGAGCCGATCGGAGAGTCGACGATGTCGAAGCCCATGTCGACGAGATCGAGGGCAACTGCCGCCTCGCGGAAGCGGCGGTCGAGATCGGGAGAGATCGTCATGAGGTGATGCTCCTTCGCAGTCTGCGGACACCTGTCGAGGTCGCCTGGCGAGCGGCGTCCGGGCTCGAGCCGAGAGCCGCCGCGATCTGTTCATAGGACAGGTCGTAGCCGTAGCGGAGCACGACAGCGGCCCGCTCTTTGGGTGGCAGCCCGTCGGTCAGCGGGGCCAGGTCTTCGTACGCGGGCCGTACGTCTTCGGCCCCGGATTCCACCAGCTCAGCCGTGGGCTTCGCTCGGCGAAGCGCATCGAGCGCGACGTTCTGCGCGATCGTGAGCACCCACGCACGCAGATGCTCCCCGTGCTCGAGGCGGCGATATGCGCGAAGAGCCCGCAGGAACGTCTCCTGGAACGCATCGTCCGCGCGCTCGGCGCCCAGTCGGCGGCGGAGGAAGCGCAACACCTCGAGGCGATGCCTTTCGTAGAAGTTCTCGAACGGCGGGATTGCCACGGCCTGCATCATCTCCTTCCAACGCGCGCGGCCGCGCATTTGTGAGCATGTCGGGATGCGGGCGGCCGTCGTCGGACACGTGGAGTGGCTTGAGTTCGTCCCGGTCGAGCACGTGCCGCGGCCCGGTGAGATCGCGCACGCAGCGGACTCGTGGGAGCAGGCAGCGGGGGGAGGCGTCGTCGCTTCGGTCCAGCTCGCCCAGCTCGCCGACTCCGTGCAGTTCTTCACGGCTCTCGGGACCGACGAACGGGGACGCCGGGCGAAGGTCGAGCTCGAGGAGCGCGGGATCGAGGTGCATGCGACGTCGGTCGAGGGGCGGCAGCGCAGCGGGTTCACCTTCGTCGACGAGGCCGGGGAACGGACGATCACCACGATCGGCCCGAAGCTGCACCCGCGTGGACACGACGGCTCGCTTCCGTGGCACGAGCTCGCGAGCTGCGACGCGGCGTACTTCTGCGCCGGTGATGCGGACGCCCTCCTGCTTGCGCGACGCGCGCGCGTGCTCGTGGCCACCGCGCGCGAGCTGGCGACGCTCAGGCAGGGCGCCGTCGAGCTCGACGCCGTGGTGAGCAGTGGATCGGACGATGCCGAGCAGTACCGGCCCGGTGACATCGACCCGGAGCCGCGACTTGTCGTCACCACGTCGGGCGCGCTCGGCGGATGGGCCCAGCCGGGCGGGCCGTACACGGCTGCTCCGCGTCCGCCGAAAACGGTGGATTCCTACGGCGCCGGCGACTGCTTCGCGGCGGGGCTCGCATTCGCCCTCGCGGCCGGGCTCGAGGCGATGAACGCGCTCGAGTTTGCTTCGCGCTGCGGTGCGGGGGCGCTCGCCGGCGCGGGCGTTCACGCGGAGCGGATCCCGATACCGTAGAGCGCGCACACGTGGGGCGCAGGGGTTGCGTTGTGGGGGAAAGTGGAGTAAGGTGGGGCTCCGTGGGAGAACGATCCCGGGCCCCTCGATGTTCTACGGAAAACACGAGCACACGGTCGACGAGAAGAACCGGCTCACCCTGCCGGCGAAGTTCCGCGACGATCTCGCCGCCGGCGTCGTCCTCGCACGGGGCATCGACCGGAACATCGACGTCTACCCGCGAGGAAACTGGGACGCAAGCGTCGCGCGGATCGCGGAGCTGGACTCCCTCACGCGGGAGGCCCGCGAGATGAAGCGCTACGTCTTCGCGGGCGCTGCGGTTGCGGAGCTCGACAAGCAAGGGCGGGTTCTCGTCCCGCCCGATCTCGTCGTGCACGCGGGCCTCGGCAAGGACGTCGTCGTCGCCGGCGTGCACGACCACATCGAGATTTGGGACCGCTCGCACTGGGCGGACCACGTGAGCGCGATCGAAGGGAGGGTTGGCGATGTTGCCGAACGTGCAGCGGACAGACGGAGCTGATCACGTCCCGGTGCTCGCGGAGGAGGTGCGCGAGCTCCTCGCGGTGCAGCCGGGTGAGACGATCGTGGATGCGACGTTCGGGGCAGGGGGTCATTCGCGGCTGCTCGCCGCGGATCTCCAGGGCCGCGGCAAGCTCGTGGCCATCGACCGCGACCCGACCGTGCGTTCCTACTTCGATCGTGTGAAGGCGTCGACCCGCGGCGTGCAGATGCGCTTCCTCCGCGGCGACTATGCAGTGGTCCTTTCGCAGCTCGCCGGCAACGGGGTCCGTGCGGACGCCGTCCTGCTCGATCTCGGATTGAGCTCCATGCAGGTCGATCGCCCCGAGCGCGGGTTCTCGTACGCGACCGACGCGCCGCTTGACATGCGCATGGACCCGTCGGACGAGCTCAGCGCGGCGTCCGTGCTCGCAGACCTGGACGAGCATGAGCTCGCGACGATCTTTCGGCGCTACGGGGAAGAGCGGTACGCGCGCCAGATTGCTCGTGGAATCGTGCGCCGCCGCAGCGAAAGCCCGATCGAGCGGACCGGTCAGCTCGTCGACGTCGTCCGGGCGTCGATTCCCGCTCCGGCTCGCTTCGGCGAAGGACATCCCGCAAAGCGTGTGTTCCAGGCACTCCGGATCGAGGTCAATCACGAGCTCGAATCGCTGGAGGCGGGACTTCCTGCGGCATTGGAGATGCTGCGGCCCGGAGGGCGCCTCGCGGTCATCAGCTTCCACTCGCTCGAAGACCGAATCGTCAAGCGCTTTCTCCGTCAGCGCGCACGTGGTTGCACGTGCCCGCCGGAGTTCCCCGTTTGCGTGTGCGGACACGAGCCAGAGCTCCGGATCCTGACGCCCAAGCTCCTCCGACCGTCCGCCCGCGAGGTCGAGCTCAATCCGCGGGCAAGCTCCGCACGTTTGCGAGCGGCGATCAAGAGCTGATGTCGACGATCGCCCAAAGCGCGCGGGCCGGTCGCGCCGGCCCGCGCACGAGAGTGCGTCGCCGACCGTTCGCACTCGGTGGGGGCGTCCTGTGGATCGTCCTCTTCGCCGGGCTGCTGGCGGGTGTCGTCGCCGTCAACGTCGCCGTGCTCCGCCTGAACGTCGAGCTCGACCAGGTGGGCCGCGAGCGCACGGAGCTCCGCGCGGACATCTCCCGTCTGCGCTCGGAGCTCTCGATCGCGTCGGCGACCTCGAGGATCGACCGTCTGGCGGTGAAAGAGCTGGGGCTCGTGAAGGCCGAATACGACGAGATGATCTTCGTTCGTCTAGGAGCTCCTAACGCAATGAACGGCCATGTCGCTGTGCGGCGCTGGACACCCTGATGCTGCGTCCTCAGTCGCACCCATATCGCTGCGGATATGGGCGCTCCGTGCGTCCTTGCCTCACGGCGTCCAGCATCCGCCCAGCGACGGGCGATCACTACGTTAGGAGCTCTCGGTGAAGCCGGCCGCGACGAACCGGCGCATCGTCTTCCTGGCGGGAGTCTTCATGGCCTTGCTCGCCGTTGCGTTAGGCCGAGCCGTGTGGCTGCAGGCCGTGAAAGGACCAGAGCTCGCGGCGATGGCGCTTCGCCAGCATCGCGAGACCGTGGTCGTACCGGCCGGCCGCGGGACGATCTTCGATCGGAACGGCGAGCCGCTCGCGATCGGCCGACAGGCGACCACCGTGTATGCGAATCCGCGACAGGTCGACAACCCGCGCGCCTTGACGCTTGCGATCGGGAAGGCGCTCGACGCGGAGCCGGGCGTCGTGTACCCGTTGCTCGTCGATCGCTCGCGCGGCTTCGTGTACGTGGCGAGAAAGGCCGATCCCTTGGACGCCGAGGAGCTCGAGAAGCTCGGGTTCGCAGGGCTCGGCTTCTACCCCGAGGAGTTGCGCACGTACCCGCAGGGCCCGGTCGCCGCCCAGGTGCTGGGCTTCGCCGGTCTCGACAACAAGGGCCTCGAAGGTCTCGAACGCTCGCTCGAGAAGGTGCTCGCCGGCCGGCCGGGGAGCCAGACCATCGTCAAGGATCCGTTCGGCAGGGCGCTGGACGTCGTCTCCACGAGCGCTGAGACACCCGGGAGGAACGTCCGCCTGACGATCGACCATCAGATACAGGCGAACGCGGAAGAGGTCTTGCAGGAGACCGTGCGCCGGTGGGGCGCGAACGCCGCGTCCGCAATCGTCATGGATCCGCACTCGGGATCGGTCCTCGCGATGGCGGTGGCGCCGCGCTTCAACGCCAACCGGTTCCCGACCACCCGCGCCGACCGCCGACGCAATCGCGCCGTCACGGACACGTACGAGCCCGGCTCGACGTTCAAGCTCGTCACCATCGCAGCCGCGCTCCAGGAGGGGATCGTGAGCCCGACGACGGCGTTCCGCCTCGCACCCAGGCTGAAGGTGGCGGATCGCGTGATCCGCGAGTCCCACACACGCGGGACCCAGCGGATGACCGTCAAGCAGATCGTCGAGTACTCGTCGAACATCGGGACCATCACGATCGCGCAGCGGCTCGGCGAAGGACGCATGGCCTCATGGATCGACCGGTTTGGATTCGGACGTGAGACCGGTGTCGACTTTCCCGGCGAGTCGCCGGGCTTCGCGCTCCCGCTCGAGGACTGGTCGGGATCGACGATCGGAACGGTCCCGATCGGGCACGGTATCGCGGTCACGCCGATTCAGATGGCGCGGGCCTACGCCACGATCGCGAACGGGGGCATGCTCGTGCGGCCGCGCCTCATCGACCGCATCGACGGACGGCCGGTTGCCGGGTCGCAGAGGCGGCGCGTCGTCTCTCGAAGCGTCTCGGAGCGGATGCTGGCCATGCTCCGGGGCGTCGTGGTCGAAGGTACGGGTCGTGAGGCCGCGATTCCCGGCTACACCGTCGCGGGCAAGACCGGCACGGCCGCGAAGATCGACCCGGACGGACGGTACTCGACGTCGCGCTACGTGGCGTCGTTCGTCGGCCTCGTTCCGGCCACGAAGCCACGGCTCGTGATCATGGTCATGGTCGACGAGCCTCGCGGCAACTTCTATGGCGGCGTGGTCGCCGCTCCGGCGTTCAAGGAGATCGCCCGCTTCAACCTCCAGCACCTCGAGGTTCCGCCGGACGCGCGGCAGTCGCTAGCGCCACGCGACTGACCAGCCAGTAGCCTTCTCTCGAGGTGGAGCTCGACGCCCTGATCCGGGCGCTCGCACCGAGCGAGGTGACCGGAGCCCGGCCGGTCGAGATCGCTGACCTCGCGTACGACACGCGCCGCGTCACGAAGGGCGCGCTCTACTTCTGCGTTTCGGGCGCGCGCGTCGACGGGCACGACTTCGCCCGGGAGGCCGTCGAGCGAGGTGCGGTGGCGCTCGTCGTCGAGAGGACGCTCGATGTCGTCGTCCCGCAAGTCGTCGTAGCGGACGTCCGAGCGGCGATGGCGGTCGCCGCGGATTCGTTCTTCGGGGAGCCGACGAGCGAGCTCGAGGTGGCCGGGGTTACGGGGACGAACGGCAAGACCACCACGGCGTTCCTCCTCCAGTCCATGCTGGACTCGGCAGGTCGGCCTGCCGGACTCGTGGGCACCATCGAATGGATCGTCGGCGGAGAGCGCCGTGCCGCGCCCTTCACGACGCCTGAGGCCATCGACCTGCAGCGGCTCTTCCGGGAGATGCTCGACAAGGGCGATCGAAGCGCGGCGGTGGAGGCGTCGTCACACGGCTCCGCCCTGCGACGACTCGACCGCGTCCGTTTCGACGCGCTCGTCTTCACCAATCTGAGCCAAGACCACCTCGATCTGCATGGAACGATGGGGGACTACTTCCAGGCGAAGCGACACCTCTTCACCGGCGCGCAGCCGCCGCCGGCAGCCGTGAACGTCGGTGACGAGTGGGGCCGCAGGCTCGCGGGCGAGCTCGCCGGTGTCCACCGGGCTCCGCTCGTAACGTTCGGGATGGACGACGCTGCGGAGATCCGCCCGGAGGGTCTCGAGCTTTCGCCGCGCGGGAGCAGGTTCCGGGCGGCGGGCATCGAGATCGACACGCAGCTCCGAGGACTCTTCAACGTCGAGAACGTGCTCGGCGCGGTGGCCGCGGGGCTGTTGCTCGATCTCGACGAGAACGACATCGCGACGGGTATCTCGCTCGTCTCAGACGTTCCAGGGCGATTCGAGGCTGTGGACCAGGGGCAGCCGTTCAGTGTCGTCGTCGACTACGCGCATACCCCGGACTCGCTCGAGACGGTGCTCCGCGCGGCGCGCGATCTTGCCGACGGCCGAGTCATCGTCGTCTTCGGGGCCGGGGGAGACCGCGACCGCGGAAAGCGACCGCTCATGGGGCGCGTCGCCGCCGAGCTCGCCGATCATGTGATCGTCACCTCCGACAACCCCCGCTCCGAGGAGCCCGTCGCGATCATCGCGGAGGTGCTTCAAGGCACCGGTGTCGACGTCGAGATGGACCCCGATCGGCACACCGCGATCGGACGCGCGATCGCGGTCGCAGACGATGGCGACGTCGTCGTCATCGCCGGCAAGGGCCACGAGCAGGGACAGGAGATCGACGGCGTCGTGCATCCGTTCGACGACCGCGCGGTCGCACGGGACGCCCTGCTCGCGCGGTCGCGCGAGGACGGCTGGGGCACGTCATGACACCGGTTCGCTCGGAGGAGATCGAAAAGCTCGGGCTCGGCCGGCTCGAGCGTGGGGCGAACGGCGAGGTGATCACCGGGATCAAGGCCGACTCCCGGGAGGTCGGGCCGGGCGACCTGTTCGTCGCTCTGAACAGCGGGATCAGGTTCGTCGACGAGGCGCGGGCCCGGGGGGCGGCGACGCTCGAGCCCGACGACCAGGAGACCGCGCTCAGCGCTCTGGCGTCACTCGTTCGGTCGAAGAGCCGGGCGCGCGTCGTCGCGGTCGTCGGCTCGGCGGGGAAGACGACGACCAAGGATGTCCTGGGCGCCCTCTGCGCGCCGCACGTCTCCACGATCTGGGCGGAGAGGAGCCTCAACAACGAGATCGGCCTGCCGCTCACCGTGTGCAGGCTCGAGCCCGAGACCGAGGTCCTCGTCACCGAGATGGGGATGCGGGGCCTCGGGCAGATTGCCGCTCTCTGCGCGATCGCGCTTCCGGAGATCGCGGTCGTGACTCACATCGGCCCCGAGCATCTCGAGCTGCTCGGGACCGTCGAGCAGGTGGCCGAGGCGAACGCCGAAGCGATCGCCGCGCTTCCCTCGGGTGGCACCGCCGTCGTTCCGGCTCGAGCGTCGGTGCTCGAGCCCTATCTCGATCGGGACGACGTCGCGGTTCGGCGGTTCGGTCCCGAGGACGTCGAACGCCGCGGCGGGACGACGCGGTTTGCCCTCGACAGCCAGATCGTGGAGCTCGACCTCCCGTTCACGCAGCAGCACCACGCGGTCAACGCGTTGGCCGCCCTCCACGCATACGCCGCGCTCGGTCTCCCGCTCGAGCGTGCCTCGGACGGCGCGGGGGCGATCCAGCTCTCTCCCTGGCGCGGGCAAGAGGTACCGCTTCCCGGCGGCGGGCTCGTGATCAACGATGCATACAACGCCAATCCCGACTCGATGCACGCCGCGCTGGAGCACCTCGCGGAGCGGGCGGGAGATCGCCGTCGGGTGGCCGTGCTCGGGGAGATGGCCGAGCTCGGGGCGGAGTCGGATCGCTATCACAGCGAGATCGGCGAGCTGGCCGCACGTCTCCGCGTCGAGGTGATCGGAGTGGGGGAGCCTGCTCGCGCCTACGACCCTGTGGCCTGGGCGGCTGACTCGGAGGAGGCGGTCGAAACAGTGCGCGCAACCCTTCGACCTGGCGACGCGGTGCTCGTCAAGGCCTCGCGAGCAGTCGGGCTCGAAGGCATCGCAACCGAGATCGCGAACTTCGCTCGAGCATGGTCCCCGTCCTGATCGCAGGCCTGCTCGCGATGGTCGCCGCCGTCGTGATCGGGCCGAAGTTCATCGAGGTGCTGCGCACACGGAACCTCGGCCAGCAGATCCGAGCGGAGGGCCCTGCGGCGCACGTCGTGAAACAGGGGACGCCGACGATGGGCGGGCTTCTCATCATCGCCTCCGCCGTCCTTCCGTTTCTCGCGCTCTCGCAATACACCGCCGACGCGCTCACGGTTCTCTTCGTCACGCTCGGGTGCGCGGCGATCGGGTTCGGTGACGACTACCTGAAGCTTCGGCGCCGCCACTCCCTCGGCTTGTCCGGGCGCTGGAAGATGGTGTTGCTCGCCGCAGTCACCGTCGGGGCCGCGGTGCTCCTCCAGGAGAGTGCGGGGTTCACGACGTCGATGTACGTTCCGCTCGCCGGTTGGGACCTCGACCTCGGGATCCTGTTCTACCCGTTCCTCTTCCTCGTCATCGCCGGCACGGTGAACGGCGCGAATCTCACGGACGGCATCGACGGCCTCGCTGCGGGCACGGCGACGATCATGCTTCTCACTTTCCTCGCCATCGCGGGCATCGCGTGGATTCGATCGGGTGTCCCGGGCGAGCGGAGCGACGTCTACCTCGACATTGCGACACTGGCGGCCGCGCTGATCGGCGGCACGATCGGATTTCTCTGGTACAACGCCTTCCCCGCCGAGGTCTTCATGGGGGACACCGGCTCGATGGCTCTCGGCGGGGCGATCGCCGGGTTCGCGATCGTCACGGAAACCGAGATCTTGCTACCTCTCATCGCAGGGATCTTCGTGATCGAGGTCTTGTCTCTGATCATCCAGGTGGTGAGCTTCAAGAGAACGGGCCGGCGCGTCTTCCTGATGGCGCCCATCCACCACCACTTCGAGATGAAGGCGTGGTCGGAGACGAAGGTGATGGTCCGCTTCTGGATCATCTGCGCGATTCTTTGCGCCTCCGGGTTCGCGCTCTTCTACGGCGACTTCCTCCAGTTCGTCGAACCTTGAGCAACGCTCGCCTGCGGCTCGCGTTCGTGGGGGAAACCATGCTGGCGGACCACGTGCACATGCCGGGGGAAGCTTTCGGTCGCATGCTGGGGGAACCTCCCGGTTCCCCCAGGCCCCTTCCCCTGGTCCGCTTCGCGGACAAGACGCTTTGCGTCTTCCCCCGGGCCCCTTCCCCTGGTCCGCTTCGCGGACAAGGCGCTTCGCGCCTTCCCCACGCCCCTCCACGCTCATGGGCCGGAGAGCGGCCCATGAGCAGCGACTTCTCCGGTCAACGGGTCCTCGTCGTCGGGCTCGCGCGCTCGGGGAAGGCGGCCGCGGAGGCCCTCCTTGCAGCGGGAGCGAGGGTCGTCGGTTTCGACCGGGAAGAGACCGCGAACGCGGGCAGGCTCCGCGAGCTCGGCGTCGAAGTTCACGGAGGACGCGAGGAGGAGACGCTGCTACAGGGGATCGATCTCGTTGTGAAGAGCCCGGGTGTTCCGGGTGAGACCCTTCTCGTCTCGGGCGCGCGGACGCGCGACATCCCTGTGTGGAGCGAGATCGAGCTCGGCGCACGCCTGCTCCCGAATTCCATCCTCGGCGTCACCGGCACCAACGGCAAGACGACCACGAGCGAGCTCCTGGGTGAGGTCTTTCGTGCTGACGACCGGCAGGTCGAAGTGGCGGGCAACGTCGGCCGACCGCTCACGTCTCTGATCGGCGTGGTCGCGCCGGAGGCGTGGATCGTCTGTGAGCTGTCGTCCTTTCAGCTCGAGGACGTCGAGACGCTTCGCCCGCGCATCGGCGTTCTTCTCAATCTCGAGCCAGACCACCTCGACCGCCACGGCTCGTTCGGGAGCTACGAGGCCGCCAAGTTGCGCATGTTCGAGCGTCAGACCGGTGAGGACGTCGCCGTGCTCCCGCGATCGTTCCCTGCGGTGCCGGGTGCCGGCCGGCGAGTCGAGTTCCATGCCGACGACGAGCTTCCCGCCGAGCCGCGCATCCCTGGGCTCCACAATCGGGAGAACGCCGCCGCAGCGACTGCCGCCGCGCGTGCCGCCGGGATCGTCGACGAGGCGATCGCGCAGGCACTGCGAACGTTCGCGGGAGTCCCGCACCGCATCGAGCTCGTGCGCGAGCTCCGAGGCGTCCGCTACGTCAACGACTCGAAGGCGACGAACGCCGCCGCCGCGCTGCGTGCGATCGCCTCGTTCCCCGGCTCGCGGTTGCACGTCATTCTCGGTGGGCGAGGGAAAGCCGAGCCGTACGATGCGCTCGCGGCCGCCTTCGCGCCCGGCGATCGCGCGTACCTCATCGGGGAGGCTGCGCCGGAGATCGCGACTGCGCTCGACCGGGTCGGCGTCCCCCACGGCGACTCGGGTGACCTCGCCTCGGCGTTGGCCGAAGCCGCAGCGACCGCCGAGCCTGGCGACGTGGTGCTCCTCTCGCCCGCGTGCGCCAGCTTCGACCAGTTCGACGACTTCGAGACCAGAGGTGACGCGTTCCGAGGTCTTGTGGAGGCCATGGCATGAAGGCCGACGGTCATTTCGACCAGCGACTCCTGGGCTTCGTCACGCTCGGCCTCGTCGCGTTCGGGCTCGTGATGGTGTACAGCGCGACATCCGCGTCGGCTGCGCTCGGCGACGGCGACCCGATGAGCTACCTGAAGCGCCAAGCCGTCTATGCGCTCATCGGCCTGATACTGATGGTGGCGGCCGCTCGCTTCGACTACCACCGCCTCCGGTATCTCGCACCGCCGCTGCTCCTGGTCGCGCTGGGTCTCTGCGCTGCCGTGCTCGTCCTCGGTCCCGAGATCAACGGCGCACGGCGCTGGTTCCTGGTCGGCCCGGCGAGCTTCCAGCCGTCCGAGCTGGCGAAGCTCGCGCTATGCATCTTTGCCGCCGTGTACCTCGCGCGCCGCCGCGCGCCCCAGAGCCTCGGAGCGCTCGCCAAGCCATTGGGCCTGATGACGGCGATCTTCTGCGGGCTGATCCTGCTCGAGCCGGACCTGGGTACGACGATCTCGCTCTGCGGGATGATGCTCGCCGTCTTCCTCGTCGCGGGCGTGCCGGTCCGGCTTCTCCTCCTTGCGTCGCTGCTCGCGGCGGCGATGGGCTTGCTCGCGATCTGGGTCGAGCCGTACCGCCGCGCGCGCATCTTCAGCTTTCTCGACCCGTGGAGCGATGCGGAGGGCTCGGGGTTCCAGATCGTCCAGGCGATGATCGGAATCGGCTCGGGAGGATTCACCGGCGCGGGTCTGGGCGAGGGAGTGGGGAAGATCTCGTACCTTCCCGAAGCGCACACGGACATGATCTTCGCCGTCATCGGGGAGGAGCTCGGCCTCGTCGGCTCGGTGCTCGTCATCGGTGCGTTCGCCACCCTGGCGATCGTCGGGTTTCGCATCAGCCTCCGGTGTCGCGATCGCTTCGGGAAGCTGCTCGCGGCCGGCCTGACGGCGCTCATCTGCGGTCAGGCCGCGATCAACCTCGCAGCCGTGCTCGGGATCGCCCCGCTCACGGGGATTCCGCTCCCGTTCGTCTCCTATGGCGGCTCGAGCCTTGTCGTCTTCCTCGCAGGCGTGGGGATTCTCCTTAACATCGCCGTGAATGGAACGGTCGTCCAAGCCCGCGTGCCTGATCGCGGCGGGCGGAACAGCAGGGCACGTCCGGCCCGCTCTCGCGGTCGCGGACGCACTACGCGCACGCGGAGCGACGGTGACGGTCGCCGGGTCGCGCGGCCCCGTCGAGTCGCGACTGGTTCCTGAGGCGGGCTTCGAGCTCGACACGTTCCCGATCTCGGGGTTTCCACGGAGACCGGGTCTCGAGCTCCTGCGCGCGATCGCGCAAGCCGCACGCGCTCCGTTCGCCTGTAGCCGGATCCTTGCGCGCCGGCGTCCCGATGTCGTGCTCGGCGCCGGCGGCTACGTCGCCGGGCCGATGGTTCTGGCCGCGCGGTTGCGAGGGATACCGACCGCACTCACGGAGGCCGACGCGCACCTCGGCCTCGCGAACCGGCTCGCGACCCCGTTCGCACGACGGGTCTTCCTCTCGTACGCGATCGACGGGAGGAGCGGCGCGAAGTACGTCGTCACCGGGCGCCCCATTCCCGTCGCCCACCTCGACGCCGATCGGGCCGCGGGACGGGTCCAGGTTCGGACTCCCTGCCGAGGGCCCAGTCCTCGCGGTCTTCGGCGGTCTCGCCGGAGCACAGGCACTGAACGAGTTCGCCGTCGAGGCGTTCCGCGAGCATGGGCCCGCCGTGCTGCATATCTCGGGGGACCGCGACTACGACGCGCTTCGTCCGAAGGTCGAACGCTCCGACTACGTGCTCGTTGCGACGACGGACCACTTCGGCGAGGCGCTCGCGGTAGCCGACCTCGCGATCTCGCGGGCGGGCGGGACGGTCTGGGAGCTTGCCGCCGCGGGCACTCCGTCGATCCTCGTTCCATACCCCTACGCGACCGCTGATCACCAGGCGCTGAACGCCCGCCGCTTCGCGGATGGAGGCGGCGCCGTCATCCTCGATCAGCGCGAGCTCCACCGGGCACCGACGCTCGTCGCCGACCTGCTCGGCGACGCCGAACGCCTGCGGGGAATGCGCGAGGCGATGCGAGCCCTCGCAAGGCCGCGATGCCGCGGACGTGATCGCAGACGAGCTCGTGCGGCTCGCGGAAGAGGGCGGATGACCATCATCGATCGTCCGCTCGAAGGCCGAAGGCTCTACTTCGTCGGGATCGGCGGCGCCGGGCTCTCGGCGTATGCCAACATTTCTCGGGCCTGGGGCGCCGAGGTGCGCGGCTGGGAGGCGCGCGAGACGATCTTCCTCGAGGCCCTGAACGGGATCGAGGTCGACCTGGGCGGCGACCCGATGCCTCCTCCCGGCTTCGAGCTCGTCGTTTCGACCGCCCATGCAGGCCGCATCGGAGGCGGCTCTGGCTCCCGAGCGGCCTTTCTCGCCGAGCTCGTCGCGCTGCGCCGCTCGATCGTCGTCGGCGGCGCTCACGGCAAGACGACCACTGCCGCGATGATCGCGTACGTGTTGCGGGAGCTCGGCGAGGATCCGTCCTGGATCGTCGGCGGCGTCGTCCCGCAGCTCGGCGGGAACGCAGGCGCCGGGACGGGCTGGCTCGTGGTCGAGGGAGACGAGTCCGACCGCTCGATCGCTCTTCTTCGCCCGGAGATCGCCGTCGTGACGAACGTCGAGCTCGATCACCACACGACGTACGCCTCGGAGGCCGAGCTCGCAGGAGCTCTTCGACAGTGTGGCTCGATGCGGCGCCTCACGCCGTCCGCGGGTGGGAGCTCGACTCCGTCGACGTCGAGCTCGCCGTCGCAGGCGAGCACAACCGCAGCAATGCGGCAGCTGCGCTCGCCGCGCTGGAGCTGGCTGGGGTGACGCGGCCCGACGCGGAACGCGCGCTTGCAGGCTTCCGTGGCGTGGGGCGCAGGTTCGAGCTCGTCGGAGAGCGTGGGGGCGTGCGGGTGATCGACGACTACGCGCACAATCCAACGGAGATCGCGGCGACGCTGCGGACCGCTCGGGAGGTGACCGAGGGGAACCTCATCGCCGTGTATCAGCCTCATGTCTACGCTCGGACACGTCATCTGTGCTCCGAGCTCGGAGGAGCCCTCGGACTCGCCGACGCCGCCGTCGTCACGGACGTGATCGACGGGCGCGATCCGTCGATTCCGGGCGTTACCGGGAAGCTCGTGCTCGACCGCGTCTCTCCCGAAGTCCGCCTCGGCTGGGCGCCGACGCTCGAAGATGCAAGCACGATCGCTCTCGCCTGGGCGAGATCCGGCGACGTCGTCGTCACGCTCGGCGTCGGGGAGCCGTGGCGGATCGCGCGAGCGATCGTCGAAGGGCTGCCCGAGTCGTGATCGAGATCGAGAACGCGCGTTCCGCTCTCGCGTCTCACGACGATCGGGACGGGAGGCCCGGCGCGTGCACTGGCTCGTCCTAGGACGGTCGCGGAGCTGGGTGCGGCACTCCGCTTCGCTTCGGGCGAAGGCCTCGAAGGTCCTCGTCGTCGGGCTCGGCTCGAACATGCTCGCCGCCGACGAGGGGGTCGACGCGCTCGTGCTCAGGCTCGAAGGGCGAGCTCGCGCAGGTGACGGCGACGGAAGGGCTGCTGGCGGCAGGCGGGGGGGCGACGAACGCGGTGTGCCTGCATCGCGCGCGTGCCGCCGGTCTGAGCGGGTTCGAGTTCGCCTGCGCGATTCCGGGAACGGCCGGCGGCGGAGTCCGGATGAACGCCGGCGCGTACGGACGCGACTGGTCGGACGTCCTCGTCCGTGCGCTCGTGGTCACCGCGGACGGCGGCGATTGGCTCGGCGGGGAGGAGCTCGGCCTCGAGTACCGGCACTCGTCGCTTGAACGCGGAGACGTCGTCGCGCGAGTCGAATACCGGCTCGCGCCGCGGTCGCCCGACGAGATCAAGGAGACGGTCGCGGATCTGGTCGAGCGTCGGAAAGCGACTCAGCCGACGAACAAGCGAACGTTCGGAAGCGTCTTCAAGAATCCCGGCGGGGACATCGGGGCGGGCGAGATGCTCGAGCGCTGCGGTCTCAAGGGATATCGGATCGGGGGTGCCGTCGTCTCTCCCAAGCATGCGAACTTCATCGAGAACGCGGGAGGCGCGACGAGCGCCGACTGCGTCGCCCTGATCGTCGAGGGACACCGGCGCGCGCGCGAGCAGTTCGGCGTGGAGCTCCAGCGAGAAGTCGTGTTCGCCGGCGCCGTCGATCTTCCCGCTGCGACGTAGGAAGCCTGCTGCGCACGACGAATCCCGCCGCATGGTCGGGGGACGAACCGAGCGTCGGATCGCGCCGGCATGCGCCTGCGGCAAGCGTCGTCGTCCCGTTTCCGCGCGGTGTGGCGGGCGATCGCCTGCATCTCGCTCGGCTCGTTCCCTCCGGCCGCGTTCTCCTGGCCGCCTTCGCGATCGTCGGCGGGACGATGGCGGTCTACTGGGGCGCGTATTCGTCTGGAGTCTTCGCCGTCGAGCGAATCGAGGTTCAGCGGGGCGCCGCCCGAGGTCGTGAGGGAGGTTCTCGCCGCGACGAGGCGTGTTCGCGGGCAGAGTCTCGTCGCGCTCGACGCCGGGGACGTCGAAGGAACGGTCCGCGCGCTGCCCGCGGTGGCGGGCGTATCCGTCGACCGGGCATTTCCGAACACGCTCGTCGTGAAGGTCGCTCCGGAGCGAGCCGTCGCTGTCGCGAGGCGAAGACACTCCTCGTGGCTCGTAACCGGATCGGGCAAGGTGATTCGGGAGATCGAGACCGGGTCTCAGCGTGCGTTCCCACGCCTCTGGCTGACACGAGGCGTGGCGGTTCGCGTCGGAGGAACGCTCCCGGCGAGCTACACGCCGGCCACGAAGGCGCTGGCCGCGGCCCGGGACGAGAGGCTGCCCCGCCGCGTCAAGGCGGTCCGGACGACGGACGGCGAGCTCACGCTCGTGCTCCGTCGAGGTCCCGAGATCCGGCTCGGAGCGGCGACGGATCTCGGCCTCAAGGTCGCCGTGGCGACGGCCGTGTTCCGGCTCGCCCACCGCTCCAGCGCGTACATCGACGTCAGCGTTCCCGAGCGGCCGGTCGCTGGATACTGACTCTAAAGTCTCAGGTAGAGCTTGACTGTTGACGTGCGGTGACGACGAGATTGACAGCGCGCTGGTAGGAGGCCTACTCTCGAGAGCGAACGAAGTGCGAACAGTCGCAAGGTCAATGCGAGCTTCAGCTTGAGGTGAGTTGAGATATGAGCAATCAACTAGGCAGCTATCTCGCCGTCATCAAGGTCGTCGGCATCGGCGGCGGAGGATCGAACGCCGTGACACGGATGGTCGAGGCCGGCGTGTCCGGCGTCGAGTTCGTCGCAGTGAACACCGATGCGCAGGCGCTCTTGATGATGGAGGCCGACGTCAAGATCCACATCGGCTCCAAGGCGACCCGCGGTCTCGGCGCCGGCGCAGACCCGCGCGTGGGACTCGCCGCTGCCCAGGAGAGCCGAGACGAGCTGAAAGAGGCCTTGAAGGGCGCGGACATGATCTTCGTAACTGCCGGCGAAGGCGGTGGCACGGGCACGGGCGGAGCGCCGGTCGTCGCCGAGATCGGACGCGAGCTCGGCGCGCTCACGGTCGGAGTCGTCACGCGGCCGTTCGCCTTCGAGGGCAGACTGCGGGCCGATCAGGCTGAACAGGGCATCCAGACTCTCAGGGAGAACGTCGACACGCTCATCGTGATCGAGAACGATCGCCTGCTACAGGTGGTCGAACGGTCGACGCCCGTCACAGAGGCCTTTCGGATGGTGGACGACATCCTCCGTCAGGGCGTGCAGGGCATCACCGATCTGATCACCGTCCCCGGGCTCATCAACCTCGACTTCGCCGACGTTCGTACGATCATGCGCGACGCCGGCTCCGCCCTCATGGGCATCGGCGTGGGGCGCGGCGAGAACCGCGCGGTCGACGCCGCGCGCGCGGCGATCTCGTCGCCGCTTCTCGAGACCTCCCTCGACGGTGCCACGGGCGTGCTGCTGAACATCACGGGCGGCCCGGACCTCGGCCTTGCGGAGGTCGACGAGGCGGCACAGGTCGTGACCGGAGCGGCCGACTCGAACGCGAACGTCATCTTCGGCGCCGTGATCGACGACGCCATGGGAGACGACGTCCGCGTGACCGCGATCGCAACTGGATTCGGCGGCCGGCCTCGCCGGCGCCGTGTCGAAGGTGCGGCGGAGTCGCCCGCCGAGCGGCCGGTGTTCCAGGTGCCGAGCGTCCGCGACGTCGAGCTCGACATCCCGAGCTTCCTCAAAGAGGACTAGCGTCCACGAGCCCTTTCGGGGTCGCGCCTCGCGACCGAAAGGTTAGAGTCGCGTCGGTGGAAGCGACGCTCAAGCGCACGCCTCTCTTCGAGCGCCACGTCGACCTCGGCGCGCGCATGGTGCCCTTCGCCGGGTACGAGATGCCGGTGCAGTACGAGGGTGTCATTCCGGAGCATCGAGCCGTGCGGGACGACTGCGGCGTGTTCGACGTCTCCCACATGGGCGAGCTCCACGTCGACGGCCCCACCGCGCAGGCCTTCCTGCAGGCGATGCTTTCCAACGACATCGAACGGGTCGGCGACGGTGAGGCTCAGTACACGCTGCTGACCAACGAACAGGGTGGGATCGTCGACGACCTGATCGTATACCGGCTCGCGCACGGTCAGTTCGTGCTCGTCGTGAACGCGTCCAACCGCGAAACGGCCTTCGAGTGGCTGAAGGACAGAGAGCCGCGCGGTACCGAAGTCAGGGACGCGTCCGACGAGTACGGCCTGCTCGCCGTCCAGGGACCCAACTCGCTCGAGCGGCTCGGCGTTTCCGACGCGCCGGCGTTCACGCACGCGATGGGCGAGATCGACGGCGTCGAGGTCATGATCTGCCGCACGGGCTACACCGGCGAGAAAGGCGTCGAGCTCTGCTGCGCGGAGGAGGACGCGCCCGAGCTCTGGGATGCGGTCGTCGCGCGCGGAGCCTGTCCCTGTGGGCTCGGAGCGCGCGACACGCTTCGACTCGAGGTCTGCTACCCGCTACACGGCAACGACATCGGTCCGGAGACGGACGCGATCTCGGCGGGTCTGGGTTGGGCCTGTGCTCTCGCGACCGACTTCACGGGCGCCGAGGTCCTCCGCCAGATCCGCGAGGACGGGCCGGCTCGGAAGCTCGTGCCGTTCGTGATGACGGAGCGTGCGGTTCCCCGCCAGGGAATGCCGATCGAGGGCGGTGGCGAGGTGACGTCCGGTACACACTCGCCCATGCTCGACCAGGGCATCGGGATGGGATATGTGCCGAGCCGGGATCGCGGTGCCCGACTCGGAGCTCGTGATCGACGTCCGCGGCAAGCCGAGGCACGCGCGCGTAGTCAAGAAACCGATCTACCGGAAGGAGACTTGAGAACGTGCCTGCTGCCGAAACCTATCCCGACGATCTCAAGTACCACCCCGAGCACGACTGGGCGCGAATCGACGGTGACGAGGCGACCCTCGGGATCACATGGTTCGCGCAGGACGCGCTGGGCGAGCTCGTCCACTACGAGGCGCCGGCGCCTGGCTCGACCGTGGCAAAGGACGAGTCCTACGGCGAGGTCGAGTCGGTGAAGGCTGTTTCCGACATCGTCGCGCCCCTCTCGGGCGAGGTCCTCGAGGTGAACCAGAAAGCCGTCGACGAGCCCGAAACCGTGAACGACGAACCCTACGGTGCCGGGTGGCTGATCCGTATCCGCTTGTCCGACCCTCCGAGGTGGACACGCTGATGGACGCGGACGCCTATCGCGCGCACGTCGCCGAGCAGTGAACGGAGCAAGCCTTCGGCCTGCTCCGTTCGCCGGCAGAGGCATATCGGAAACCATGTTTCCCCTCGGTCTCCCCCACGCCCCCTTCACTCACTGACCAGCCGGAGGCCGGTCGGTGAGCTATCTCAGCCTGACCGACGCCGACCGCGATGAGATGCTCGCCGCGATCGGCGTCTCGTCGATCGAGGCGCTGTTCGAGCAGATCCCGCCCGCGGTTCGTTTCGGCCGCGAGCTCGACGTACCTCGGGCATTACCCGAGCTCGAGCTCGTCGCGCACCTCTCGGAGCTCGCGAATCGCAACGTCCATACGGGTGTCGAGCTGTCGTTTCTCGGCGCTGGGATCTACGACCACTACGTCCCGGCCGTCGTCGACGTCCTGCTCTCGCGCGGCGAGTTCCTGACGGCCTACACGCCGTACCAGCCGGAGATGAGCCAGGGCGTGCTGCAGGCGATCTTCGAGTACCAGACCGTGATCTGCGAGCTCACCGGGATGGACGTGTCGAACGCGTCCGGGTACGACGGGTGCACCGTTGCCGCCGACGCGTGCTTCGTCGCGAAGCACACGAGCGGCCGCACCAAGGTCGTCGTCGCCGAGACTCTGAATCCGCAAGTGCGTCAGGTCGTCAAGACGTATGCGAGTGGCTTCGGCCTCGAGGTCGTCGAAGTCCCTCATCGCGGCGGGACGATCGATCCCGACGAGCTCGCCGCAGCGTCGGCGGACGCCGCGGCGGTGATCTTCCAGCAGCCGAACTTCCTCGGCTGCCTCGAGCCGGCCCCCGACCTCGCGGCCGCCGCGGCCGATGCCGGCGCTCACCCGATCGCGCACGTCGACCTCATGTCCCTCGGGGTGCTCGAGGCGCCGGGCGCCTACGGGTGCGCGATGGCGATCGGAGAGGGACAGAGCGCAGGATGCCCGCCGCTCTACGGCGGCCCCCACTACGGGTTCTTCGCCGCGCGCCAGGAGTTCGTGCGGCGCATGCCCGGACGCATCGTCGGCGAGACCGTCGATCTGGACGGGCAGCGCGCGTTCGTCCTTACGCTCCAGACGCGAGAACAGCACATCCGACGCGAGAAGGCGACGTCGAACATCACGACGAACCAGACGCTCCTCGCGCTCGCAGGGCTCGTCACGCTGACATGGCTCGGGCCGCAGGGGCTGCGCGAGGTCGGCGAGACGTGCGTCGCGCTCGCCGAGTACGCGAAAGAGCGGCTCGGACTTCCGCTCGCGTTCGAGCGTCCGACCTTCAAGGAGGTCGCCGTGCGGCTGCCGCGGCCGGCCAGAGACGTCATTCGCGATGCCCGCGAGCTCGGCATCCATCCCGGCTATGCGCTCGGCCGCGACTACCCCGAGATGGACGACGTCCTGCTGATCGCGCTGACGGAGAAGCGCACCCCGGCCGACGTCGACCGGCTCGTTGCCGTACTCGGGGAGGTGTGCTGATGGAGCTCATCTTCGAGAAGAGCCGTCCGGCCGCCGCGCCGGCCGCGTGCCCGACTACGGCCTTCCCAAGCCCGAGCTCCCGCACGACCTTCTTCGCGCGCTTCCGCCGCGACTTCCGGAGGTGGCCGAGCCCGAGATCGTGCGCCACATCACGGCGCTCGCCGACCGGACGTTCGGCATCGACACGGGCTTCTACCCGCTCGGCAGCTGCACGATGAAGCACAACCCGCGCGTCAACGAGCGCGTCGGCCAGGTTGCCGGGATTCCGAGATCTGCATCCGCACCAGGAGGACGAAGGAGCGCAGGGCGCGCTCGAGCTCATGTGGAGGCTCCAGGAGATGCTCGCGGAGATCGCCGGCCTGCCCGCGGTCACGCTGCAGCCCGCGGCCGGCTCGCAAGGCGAGCTCACGGGACTGATGCTGATGCGCGCGTACTTCGCGGACCGGGGCGAGGAGCGCGACACGATCATCACCGCGGACACGGCGCACGGGACGAACCCCGCTAGCGTGACGATGGCCGGCTACTCACTCGAGCGCGTCGAGACGGACGCGCGCGGCAACCTCGACCTCGACGACCTGCGCGCGAAGGTGAACGAGCGCACGGCAGGGCTCATGCTCACGAACCCGTCGACGCTCGGCCTCTTCGACGAGGGCATCGAGGAGGTCGCGCGGATCTTCCACGAGGCCGGCGCGCTCCTCTACTACGACGGCGCGAACCTGAACGCGGTGGTCGGGATCTCGCGCCCGGAGACATGGGCTTCGACATCGTCCACTACAACCTGCACAAGACCTTCTCGCAGCCCCATGGCGGCGGCGGGCCGGGCGGCGGTCCGGTCGCCGTGCGAGACACGGTCGAGCCGTACCTGCCGGCGCCGGTCGTAGTCCGGGACGGCGACGCGTATCGACTCGACCACGACCGGCCGAGGTCGATCGGGCGCGTGCGCGGGTTCGCGGGGCCGTTCGGGGTCTTCGTCCGCTCGTACGCGTACATGCGGGCGTACGGGCCGGGGCTCAAGGAGATGTCCGAGGTCGCCGTGCTGAATGCGAACTACCTCCTCGCGCGGCTGAAGGACGTCTACGACCTGCCGTACGACCGCCACTGCATGCACGAGTTCGTGCTCTCCGCGCGGAACCTCAAGCGCGAGCACGGGATCACGGCGCTCGACGTCGCGAAGCGGCTGATGGACTACGGGATTCACCCGCCGACGATCTACTTCCCACTCATCGTTTCCGAGGCGCTCATGATCGAGCCCACCGAGACGGAGCCGAAGGAGCGGCTCGACGGCTTCGTCGACGCGATGCGGGCGAATCGCACGCGAAGCCGCCGAGTCACCCGAGCTCCTGAAGGAGGCGCCGCACGGCGGCCGGTGCGTCGCCTCGACGAGGTGCGCGCCGCGAAGCAGCCCGTCCTTCGCTACCTCTTCGACGAGCACCCCGCGCTCGTGGAGGCCGGTTAGGAGCGGCCGAGCGGGAGCGTTACGCGGGCCTCAGCGACGCCGTGCTGTAAGGCGTTACTCGACGCCGCCCCGTCACCTGGTGCTGCGAGCTGACCGCACGCGGCCTCGATGTCGCGTCCGCGCGTGAGCCGCACCGTCGCAGGAATGCGGGCGCGGTCGAGCACGGCCTTGAACGTCTCGATCGCCTGCCGCGAGGAGCCATCGAACCGCCCCGTCGGGTTGTACGGAATGAGGTTCACCTTGAACGCCTTCGGGTCGAGAATCGAAGCGAGCGCACGCGCGTCCGCGGGGGAGTCGTTCACTCCCGCGAGCATCACGTACTCGACGAACACCTTCCGCCGACGTAGGGCGACGTAGCGGCGGCATTCGGCGAGGACATCCTCGAGGGGGTAGCGATCGTTGACCGGCATCAGCTCGGACCGCTTCGCGGGATCGGCGGCGTGGAGCGAGAGCGCGAGCCGGATCGGCTGCGTCTACCTCGTCGACGAAGCGGCGTAGCCCTGGCATCCAGCCCACGCTCGAGATCGTCGTTCGGCGATGTGTGATGCCGATGTCGGGCAGAAGTCGTGCGGAGCCGAGCACCTCGTCGAAGTTCAGGAACGGCTCGCCCATGCCCATGTAGACCGCGTGGTTCACCTGCCCGCGGCGGCGGAAGTGGAGTACCTGGTCGACGATCTCGGGCACCGTCAGGTTCCGGCCGAACCGCATCGCACCCGTCGCGCAAAACGTGCACGTCAGAGGGCAGCCCGACTGGGCGGAGACGCAGATCGACCGCCTGCCGTCGCGATAACGCATGAGGACGGCCTCGACAGGATGGCCGTCGTGCGTCCGGAAGAGCGCCTTGAGAGTGCCGTCGCGCGACTCGCGTTCCGTGACGACTTCGAGCGTCGAGAACGGCACGTCCGCTGCTAGCGACGCCCGAAGGGCCTTCGGTAGCGTCGTGATGCCGTCGTACGACGAGACACCGCGTGCCGTCCATTCCCAGACCTGCCGCGCGCGGTAGGCGGGCTCACCGTGCTCCGCAAGCGTGCGTCCGAGGAGCGCGAGGTCCATGCAGCGGACGGTAGCGTGCTGATGGAACTGACTTCAGAATGAACGACCATGTCGCCGAGCTGCGCTGATCGACGCGATCCGTCGTCCTCGGTCGCCCCGTATTTCATCCAATACGGGGGCTCCCTGCGTCCTTGTCTCGCATCGATCATCATCAGCCCGGCGACGGGCGATCATCCCGAAGGCAGTTCCCGTGATCGACCTCCGCTCGGACACCGCGACGCAGCCGACGCCCGGCATGCGACGGGCGATCGCCGAGGCGGTCGTCGGGGACGAGCAGAAGCGCGAGGACCCGACCGTCTCGGAGCTCGAAGCGCGCGTCGCCGTCCTTCTCGGCCAGGAAGCGGCGGTGTTCCTCCCGACCGCGACGATGGCCAACCAGATCGCCCTCAAGCTCCACGGTCGTCCTGGCGACGTGCTCATCGCCGAGGAGCACTCGCACGTGCTGATCTACGAATACGGTGGCGCCTCCGCCCACGCCGGACTCGTGACGCTCGGGCTGCGTGGGAACGCCGGGCGAGTCTCTCCCGAGCAGGTCCGCGCCGCTGCCGCGCCGAGCGTGAAGGCCGCCGACCAGCGCGCCGCGGTCCTCTCGCTCGAGAACACGCACAACAGCTCGGGTGGTCGCGTCTGGCCGCTCGACGAGCTTCGGGAGATGCTGGACGCCGCTCGCGAGTTCGGGCTCGCCGTCCACCTCGACGGGGCCCGTCTCCTCAACGCGTCAACGGCTCTGGGTGTGGAACCCGCTGAGATCGCATCGCGTTTCGACACGGTCACGCTCTGCCTCTCGAAAGGGCTCGGCTGCCCGCTGGGGGCCCTGCTCGCGGGCTCGAGAGAGCTGATCGAGCGCGCCTGGCGCGAGAAGCACCTCTTCGGGGGCGCGATGCGGCAAGCTGGCATCGTGGCTGCCGCCGGCGTGTACGCGCTCGATCACCACGTCGGGCGACTGGCGGACGACCATGTCCGCGCGCGCCGCCTGGCCGAGGCACTGGCTGCCTCGGGGGTCGCGGTCGATCTGGGTCGTGTCGAGACGAACTTCGTCCAGATCGATCTCGGACTGCTCGGGCTCGATCGTGACGAGGCGCTCGCACGCCTCCGCAAGGCGGGCATCGGCCTCTCCGCGACGATTCACCCGACGGTGATCCGCGCCGTTACGCATCTCGAGATCACGGACGACGACATCGAGCAGGCCGCGGACTCGATCCCCGCCGCGCTTCTCGCGCCAGTTCGGGTCTAGCGGTCGCCTGCGAGGAAGAACGCGATCACGACGGCGCCGTAGCCGGCGAGGAGGAGCGCGCCTCGCGCGCGGCTCGAATGGCCACCGAAGAGGACGAGCGTCGTAAAGACGACGGAAGCCGCGAGCGCTGCGATCTCGACGGGCCGGAAGCTCAGGGAGAGCGGCTCGATGAGCCAAGAGAGGAGAGCGACTGCCGGGATGAGAAAGACAGCGACCTGAGCGGCCGACGACAGTGCAATCTCGCCGGCGAGAGCGATCTTCCCTCTGTAGGCGACGATCACGGCACCGCCGTGCTCCGCGGCGTTGCCAACTATCGCGACGATCACGGCGGCGACGAAGAACTGACTCAACCCCACTTTCTCGGCGAACACCTCCAGGGATCCGACGAGGATCTCGGCCACGAGCGCAGTGACGACAGTCGCGACGGCGAGCGCACCGAGAGCGGCCCGTAGCGACCATCCCCTGATCTCTTCGTCCGAGGCGACGTGCCGCGAATGATGCCGCCGCAGCGAGAACCAGGTGACGGCGACGTAGACGATCAGGAGGACGACGGAGATCACGGCCGAGACGACGGCAAGCGAATGAGTGTCCGGGTCGCCGTCCCAACCCGGGATCGACGGGATGAGAAAGAGGGCGGTCGCAAACGCGATCAACCCGAACGAGAAGAAGCTCGAGAAGCGATCGAGCGACCCGCGGCCTCCGGCGACGAGCGCAGCGCCGAGGACGAGAAGGAGGTTCGAGACGACGCTTCCGGTCAGCGAGCCACGTACGACCTCGGTCAGCCCGTCGTTGACGGCGATGAGCGCGATGATGAGCTCGGGAGCGTTTCCGAAGGTAGCGTTGAGGAAGCCGCCGATCCCCGGTCCCGTGTGCACCGCAGCATGCTCGGTCGCCTCGCCGATGAGCCAGGCGAGTGGGATCAGAGCGAGCGCGGAAAGGACGAACTCCGTCGTCTCTGGAAGGTCGGCGAAGTAGTGGAGGCCGATCGTGAGCGGCGCGATCGCCAGCGACCCGAACAGGATCTTTCTCACCACAGCCGCGGAACCGTACCCGGCGTCGCAGGCCGCCGGTCGCTACGCGCCTCCCGACCGGCGGAGCCGCGCAGTATTGGCCTGCTGGGCGACCCGGCTGACGACGCTCGCGGCGCGATCCTGCGGGTTCGCCACTGACCGTACTCCTCGCACCGTCCTGCGCGGCTCACCCCTTACCTCGCTTGCCGCGGCACCGCGCTGGCGTCGTCGGCCTTATGCGCTTTCGAGACCTGTCCGTCGCCACTGCCTGAAAACCGGCGGTTTGTCAAGTCTTGCAGTGGACCGCACGAGAGGAACACAATCGGTACATGCACGAGGCGACCGCGGAGGCAAAACTTCCGCTCCGAGTACAGGACGAGGTTGCGTGCACGCACTGTGCAGTGCACTGCGAGAAGGTCGTGCACCCCGGTGCCTGCATCCGGATGGCCTGCCCGTTCGTCTACGCCTACGAGGCCTGGGGACACACGTACATGGGTTGCCTCCAGAAGGTCTTCGACGTCGAGATCGACCTCCAGCTCCTCGAGTCGGCCGAGGCGACGGTCAACGGCTTCGGCGCCGTCCGCGCTCTTCGGGCGCCGTTGCCGATGTGCGAGGTCGAGGTCGTGGAGACGTACGCCAGCCGGGAGGACGAGCTCGGATGTCGTAACCCCGAGTTCCACGAGCTCCCGCGCGAGCGAGCCAACTTCCGGGTCTTCGCCGTCGTAGCGGACTGACGCGTCGGGTCGCTGAACGGGGTCAGACCCTTAGGGTCAGACCCCTCGTAATCCGGGGTCAGAACCGCAGGGTCAGACCCCTCGTAATCCGGGGTCGGACCCTACGCAACCCTGGGGTCAGACCCCACGGGTCTGACCCCACCTCTGCCAGCGTCTCCGGCCACGGCGACGGAGATCCCGCATCCGGTCGAGGTCTTCGGTCTCGGTCCCCTTGTCTTCCCAGGTCTCGACGATCGCAGGAAGGGACTGGAATGCAGAATGACCGAGGAAGGTCGCGAGCCCGTCGCCGATGAGCCCTCTGCCGACGTACTCGTGACGGTCGCGGTTGGAGCCGAGCGGGGTCTGCGAGTCGTTCACGTGGAGGACGCGAAGCCGCTCGAGCCCGATTCGATCGTCGAGATCCTCGAGCGCCTGGCCGAGTGCGTCGCGGTCGGAGACATCGACTCCCGAAGCCCACCAGTGGCAGGAGTCGATGCAGATCCCCAGACGGGGATGACTATCAACGGCATCGCGGAGCGCGGCGAGCTCGGCGATCGAACGACCGATCGTCCCGCCCGCGCCTGCCGCGTTCTCCATGCAGAGCCAGAGCTCATCAGTCGTCAGCTCCAGGAGCTCACGAATCGCGGGTAGGACGACCTCGACGGCCTCGTCGAACCCGTAACCCAGGTGCGAGCCCACATGGAAGACGACCGCGTCGGCGCCGATGCCGCGAGCGGTCTGCATCGTCGCTCGCAGCGCGGCGAGTGAGTTCGCGCGGACGTTTTCGTCCGCTGCTCGCGAGGTTCACCAGGTAGAGGGCGTGGCAGGAGACATGCTTGACGCGGGCCTCCCGCCGCCGCGCGCGGAAGCGGTCGAGCTCCTCCTGCGAGTGCTCGGTGTGCTTCCACATGCGCGGGCTTTGCGTGAAGACCTGCACCGCATCTCCGCCGACCTCCTCGATCCGGTCGATCGCCTTCGAGATCCCGCCGGCCGCGGAGACATGGGCGCCGAAGAGCACGCGACTACGCTACTCGGCGCATGTCCGTCCGCGTCCGCATGGCGCCGTCTCCCACCGGACTCCTCCACATCGGAGGCGTCCGAACCTTTCTCTTCAACTGGCTCTTCGCTCGCGGTCTCGGCGGCGAGTGCCTGCTCCGCATCGAGAACACGGACACGAGCCGCGAGGTTCGGGAGTCCGTCGAGCAGATCGAGCGCTCGCTTCGCTGGCTCGGAATCGACTGGGACGCTGAGACGACGTTCCAGCTCGACCGCATGAGCCGCGCGCAGGACGAGGCCCGCAGGCTGGTCGCGGAGGGCTCGGCGTACGAGGACGAGGGCGCGATCCGGATCCGCATGCCCGACGAGGGGATCACCGGCTGGGACGACGCGATCAAGGGTCGAATCGAGTTTCCGAGCGTCGAGCTCGAAGATCTCGTCCTCGTTCGCTCGGACGGACGGCCGACCTACAACTTCGCGTCTCCGCTCGAGGACTGGCTCGACGGCATCACGCACGTGATCCGTGGCGACGACCACGTCTCGAACACGCCGAAGCAGATCCACGTCCTGCGCGTGCTCGGCGCGGAGCTGCCGACGTACGCGCACGTGCCGAACGTCTTCGGCGCGGACGGCAGAAAGCTCTCCAAACGGCATGGAGCGGTCTCCGTCGACGAGTTCCGCGATGCCGGCTACGTGCCCGAGGCGCTCATGAACTTCCTCGCGCTGCTCGGCTGGGCGCCCGACGGCGAGACGACGATCATGTCTCGGGACGAGCTCGTCGAGCGGTTCACGCTCGAGCGCGTCGGATCGAGCCCGGCGACGTTCGACTACGCCAAGCTGGACTGGATGAACGGCGTGTACCTGCGTTCGCTCGCGACGGAGGAGTACGCGGCTCGGCTCGTCGCGTACCTCACCGAGCAAGGGATCGACTGGGACGAAGATCATGTGCGCGCCGCGGCGCCGCTCGTCCAGGAGAAGATCGCTCGTCTTGGCGAGTTTCCGGGCTTTGCGGGCTTTCTCTTCCATGACGTGAAGCCGGACCCGGCGCTCCTCGACGCACGCACGCTCGAGGCTGCGCAGGCGGCTCTTCGGGAGACGGAGTCCTGGAGCTCGGACGAGATCGAGGCGACGCTGAAGCGGGTCTGCGAGGAGCTGGGCGAGAAGCCTCGCACCGTGTACCTGCCGATCCGCGTCGCAGTGACGGGCTCGCGCGTTTCTCCGGGTCTCTACGAGAGCCTGGAGCTTCTGGGCAGGGACGTCTCGCTGGAGCGGATCGCAGCCGCTCGCACGATGGTATGAGGGCATTCGGCCATCTCGTGGGCGTCGAGCTCGGCCCGACCTCGTGGCTCGAGGTGACGCAGGAGCGGATCGACGCGTTCGCGGCGGCGACCGACGACCCGCAGTGGATCCACACCGACCGCGAGCGGGCAGCCACGGGGCCGTTCGGGACGACGATCGCGCACGGGTACCTGACGCTCTCGCTTGTGCGTGCCCATGCTGTACGAGGCACTGCCTCCGACGGGCCGGATGGTCGTGAACTACGGCGTGAACAGAGTGCGCTTCCCGGCCCCGGTTCCCTCCGGGGCTCGCATTCGGGGGCGCTTCCGGGTCGTCTCGATCGAGGAGCAAGGCGGAGGCGAACGGGCAACCATCGAGGCGACGGTGGAATGCCAGGGCGTCGAGAAGCCGGTGTGCGTGGCCGAGCTCGTCGTTCTCGCGGTGTCTTAACAACTCCTGGCGATTTCCGACATGTCTGCTACCGTGGCGCGCCGGTGGGACGCGGTCGGACACGATCGGTACGGCTTGGGCTGGCTCTGGCGCTCGCAACTGCGCTCGCAGGCGTGGTTGCGGCAACGGCCGCCGCGCTCGCATTCGACGACGCCACGCCGTGTCCGGTCACGATCGAGAACGGCCAGGGGCTCTTCGTGTGTCCCGGCGGCACGGTCGGGGTGTCGTACTCGGTCCAGATCGTCGCGCGGAACGGCTGCGAGCCGCACTTCACCTTTAGGGTGCTCAATGGAGCTCTCCCCGCGGGCCTCTCGATGTCATCCAGCGGACTTATCTCCGGAACGCCGACAAACGCTGGGGCTGCGAGGTTCTGGCTCCAGGTCGATGACACGAGCGTTAGCGAGGGCGGACCGGAATGGTGCGGGGACGACACGGCAAAGACTGCCGAGCGCGAGTTCACGATCACCGTGAATCCGCGGGTCATCGTCAGGACGCAGTCGGCTGCGCCTGCCACGATCGGCGCCGCCTACAGCCTCCCGCTCGAGGCGGCGATGATGTCGGGACCGGACCAGTTCTCGCAACCCTCGAGCCCGCTGACGTGGACGATCTCTCAGGGCCAGCTTCCGGCTGGCCTCTCGCTCGACTCCGTGACCGGGGTCATCTCGGGCACGCCGACCACCGAGGGCGCGTCCCCGTTCCAAGTCCGCACCGCGCTTGCGGACGGGCGGGCGGACACGAAGGGACTGGAGATCATCGTCCGGCAGCCGCTGTCGATCGCCGCTGCGGGGCCGCTCGCCTCGGCCGTGGGAGCGCCGACGCCGTGGGAGGTGGGCGTTCCGTTCAGCGCCACGCTGAGCGCTAGCGGTGGAAGCGGCGTCTACACGTGGTCCGTTGCAGTGGGTGCGCTACCGAGCGGCTTCGCCCTCGCCGCGGACGGGGCTTTGGCGGGCCGCACCCAGACCGCGGGGACGTACCGCGCAACGCTTCGTCTGACCGACACCGAGGGGCGGACGGTCGACTACGCCGCTGCGTTCAACGTGGCATCGCGACTCGCTGTCAGCACGTTGACGCTTCGCACCGGAAAGGTCGGTCGACTGTACCGCGCGAAGGTCGCCGCTTCGGGCGGCGTCGCTCCCAGGAAGTGGAAGATCAAGCGCGGGCCCCTGCCGCGCGGCATTCGCTTCGATCGTACGCTCGGACTGCTGAGCGGCACCCCGACGAGGCCGGGCCGCTACCGCGTGAGCTTCGAGGCGACGGACGCCCTCAAGGTGACGGCGTCGAAGACGCTCGTCATCGAAGTCCTGGCGCCAGCGCCCTAGGACTTCGACGACCTCGTATACGCCGTTCGCGAACTGGTTCGCGACGAACGGCGTCATCGCCGCGGTGCCTCGGAGTCGTCTCGTCTCGACCTCGGCCTGACGTGGACGGGGCGGGCGCTGAGAAAGGCGAGAAGTCGATGCCCCCCTCGGGGATCCCCACCGTCAGCTCGCGCCCGACCCCGTTCGCACAACATAGTGAGGTCGACGAACCCTGGGCAAGTCTCGTCGAGCTGGTAGTCGGTCAGGCGGCCCCTGCCACTGTGTGTCTAGGCGTGAAGGCGGTCATGCGTTTGAGCGTTGGCGCGCGACCGCTCAACGGGGGGAGACAGCCTTCTCCGGTGATCTACTCTCAGATGAGGAGATGGCATCGATCACGCGCGCCGATCGGACTCACACGCTCGATGCCGAGATTCAGTACCACGGCTCGAACGGGTGGCGGCTCCGCGCGAAGACGGCTTCGGAGGCGCACCTGGTCAAAGGGGAGCCTGTGAGCCACTTCCTTCATCTCTTTTTCGCGATCGCAACCCTCGGCCTCTGGTTGCTCGTGTGGATCCCGCTGATCGTCTTCGGCGGAGAAAGGCACAAGTACGTCTCGGTCGACGAGCATGGAAGAGTGACCTCGACTCGGCCCGCGCGCACGCCGCGGGAACCAGGTCTTGCGGAGGCAGCTCCGGCGAACGCGGTCGGCGTACGGTAGCCGCCTGCTCGTGGCAGATCCTCATATTCGTTCGAGCCTGACTCAACTTGCTCCGCGATCGAGGTCTTCAATCTGCCGCGAGGGCACGGGGAGTCGGGCCACACATGACTCGCTCAACCCCTTCGGGAAGTCATCCGAGTGTGTTGACGTGTGGCATGCGTCGTAGACCACAGGGTTGAGACAAATCTCAGGGTCGTTTAGTTGGTGGGCCGCTCGAGCCGAGACCCCTCGCAGCTCTCATGGGAGACGTAGAAACATGTCACGCCCGGATTTGGCCTGAGGCGGCCCGCCGTGGTAAGCATTGCCCGGTGCAGAACGAGATCGTCTTCCGCTTTCCCGAGGAGGGGGTCGCCGCGTCGGCGCGGCTACTTCGGGAGGAAGCACCCGAGACGTGCCGCGCGGTGTTGGCCGCGCTGCCCGCTTCCGGCCTCGCGCGCCACGGCATCTATTCGGGAAGCGAGGTCTACCTCGTCCTTCCCATCCTGCTCGCGCCGCCGCGCGAGCACTCGACGACGCTCGTCGGGCCGGGCGATGTCGGCTTTCTAACGGTCCAGAAAGGCTCGGGATACGGCATCGAGGAGGATTATTCGGAGGTCTGCTGGTTCTACGATCTCGACGCGACGCCTTCGATGCCAGAGGGGCCGATTGCCGTAAACATCTTCGCCCGTCTCTACGATGCCGATGCCTTCTTCGCCGTCTGCCGGAACATGCGCCTGGAGGGCGCGAAGAGGCTCGAAATCGCCTGCGGGTAGCGCTTCCTGACGGAGGGCGCGCCGAGCCGGAGACGATCGCGAGCTCGATCCTGCGGCCGAGGACCGGGACGCAGCGCGAGTCGGGCGGCGTCCAGAGCACGCCTCAACGTGGTGGGCGTGCTCGGCGCTCGCAACGAGGTCTCCCGCTCGACGGGCCTCGGCGCAGTCACGTCGCGTCGTTCCATTCTCGACCGCGGTTCGAGTCGGCTTGCTCACTCTTAGGTAAGCGAAGAGGCCGCTCTCGCGGCCTCTTCGTCGTGTCGAGCGACGGCCGACAAACGGCCGAACGATCTACTCGATCGGGATCTCGAAGCGAGCGATGATGCCGGGGTCGCCGTCTCTCGCGAGTAGCTCGGGATCGGGATCGCGAGTCGCCACCCATGCATATCCGTGTTCGGGGTAGGCGACGACGTCCGGGAAGCTCCCGGCACTGATCGCGAGGATCTGAGCGGGTTCTTCGGTGGGGTTGCTGATCGCGTGTAGTCCGGCACGTCCCTCGGGGCAGAAGACGAAATCGCCCGGAGCCAACTCCTCTTCGCCGTGTTGGTTCCGGAAGACGGGACGACCGCTCAGGACGAAGAACATCTCTTCGGCTCCGAAGTGCATATGCATCCACGTCCCAGGTGCTTCGGGGGCCAGTTCGTACAGCGTGGCTCCCATCCGGGCATCGTCCGGCCGCCAGAAGACTCGATGCCGAGTCCCCTCGTCTTCGTCCACTCCGTCCCATGCGTCGGAGAACAGGTTCTGACGAATCATTCCGTGGACCTCCAAGTCGTAGCGGTGGCACGCATCGTCCGGGCCGCCTCAAGAGCAGCCTCGGCGCCTGCGCCAAGCACGCGCGGCGGTCGCCGCGCCTGACCGCTATCTCGTCGCCGGATCCACGACGGGATCGTAACGTTCGCCGCTCTCGTGGGTTCGTTCGTGATGAAGGCGACGTGGCCGCTCACCGCAGGAGGGCCGTTGTCGCGCTCGGCCCTGAGCGGATCCCCCGCGCCGCCGTCTTACTCGTGTTGAGCGGCGGTGCGGGGGTCCGCGAGTGCCTGCGGCCTCCTCGAGCTCGGCCTCCGTTCGTCGGGCCGTCGGGTCGTTCAAGACGGCAGCCATCCCTCGCGGTACGCCGACCGCTCCTCCGGCCCGAAGCGGGCGTAGGCCTCGTCCGGATTCGACGTCTCCTCGAGCACGCTCGCACCGTGCTTCGCCGCCACGTCGTTCACGGCATAGACGACCTCGAAGCCGCCCGCTCGGCTGCCGGCCATGACGATCACGCACGGCCCGCTACCGGCGCCGACGAAGGTGTGCTTCGTCCACGGCGGGCAGTGGACGAAGTCCCAGGCCTTCAGGTGGCGCTCCTCACCTTCGATCACGAGCACACACTCGCCGGAGACGACGAGGAAGTCCTCCTGGCCCCGCTCGCCGTGGTACAGGCCGCGCTGACCGGGCGAGAGAATCTGGATGCGGAAGCCGAGGTCGGTCCACTCCTGCCGCCCTTCGAAGTCCGTGTCCTGCCCGCGCTCCTCGCTTCGGATCCACGACACGTCACGCGCGTTGACTACGAACCAGCCCTCGCTTTCGACCACCAGCCCAGCTTCGGTCTTCTTCAGCTCTGCCTCGGGCACGGAGGACGTCGGTGCGAGCTTGCCTTCCTCGATCACGGTCGGCGCACCTCATTCTTCGTGACGCTGGCGAAGAAGTGAGAGCGACGCACAAAGCCGCTGACTACTGCCGGAATGCAGGGGAATGAGGTCGCGACGGGGTCGCCGCCGCTCTCGACGGTCTCGATGATCGCCGCGAGATACGGATCACGCATCTCCCGGATCCTCGCACGTCGGACTAGTCGATGGAGTCGTCGCTCGTGAGCGGCCGGCGCGATTGTCACCTTAAGCAGCGCCGTCAGCGGCCGGGGCTCGGTCAGGAAGTTGACACGAAGGACAGCGCCTCGGAAGCGCGGTCGTCGTCCTCAGAGATCGGGTCGGCAAGGTTCTGGGAGCGAGTTCGGAGGATTCCAGGCACCACCCGTTCACCCACGCCACGAACTCACCCGTACTTCTCCGTACCCCGATTTCGCTCAACTAATACGCCAGGCCCGGAAACGCGAAAGGCCCATACGGGATTCGAACCCGTGCCGCCGCCGTGAGAGGGCGGTGTCCTAGGCCACTAGACGAATGGGCCGTGCGACGGACAAGGGTAGCGAAACGTCGGATGACGGCAGCGCCTCTGCCAGATGAGCCGCAGTTCGTTCCGCTCACGTTCGGGGGCTTCCCCGGCACGCGCGCGGAGCACATGCGGACGTCTTGTGACGAGATGCGACGGCGCTCGTGCGCTGACGGGGTCTACGTCTGGACGGTGGGCTCGGGCTCGCGCAAGTCGAGTCGCTCCTCGAAGTCGCGCCGGATGCTCTCGCCGCTCGAGAGCACGGCTTCGTAGCGCACCCTGCGCGGAGGAAGTTTCACGATCCGGACGTTGTCGTCGCGCTCGCCGTGGCAGCGGGCGTACGCGGCGGCCTCATCGAGGGTCCGAAGGCGGTCGCGCTTCCGCTGTCCCCACACGTAAGCGGACACCTACCAGAAGGAGGCCCGAAAGGAAACCCCACGCGCCGCACTTTGCGACCAAAACGTCGGGTCGCTAGGTTGCGGCCCAGCGACAGCCCCAAGGGCTCCAATCTCGGCCGGAAAGCACGAAGTACTTGTGCGCCGCCAGCGCCTGCTCGTGCGCCGTTGCCCCATGGCCGAACAGACTCCGCTCGTGCGAGCCCATCTGGAAGAGACCGAGGTACTGTCCGTTCTGCGCGGTCGTCGTCAGTCGGGACTCGCACCAGGCGATCGCGACGGCCTCACCGCAGTAGCTGTTGAAGACATCGCAGATCGCAGCCCGGGGCGGCATCGCTGCGACTCGCCGGGCGTCTTGCGCGTGGATTGCACGCCGGAGCGCGGCGATCGTCTTCTCGAGCTGCCCGAGACGGCGCTGCGCGCGCTCGAGCGCGAGCGTGGCATCCTCGCGATGCGCCGGAGCGTAGAGAAGCCTCCTGTGCCGCTTGAAGAAGGCGATCGTCCCTCGATACGTGCGCGCGGCCGCGAGCTTCCGCGCCAGGCGTTCGTCCAGTGTGGGTGCGGAGCGCTCCTGCTTCGCCCTGGAAGGAGCGGTCGACGACTGATCCTGCGTCGCTGCCGCAGCGGCCGGCACGGCGAGAACGCACGCGCAGAGGCCAACGAGTAGGACTCTCAGAACGGTTACCTCCTGGACGGGGACAGGGCCGCAGGCTCTCCACCCTGGAGCGCCGTTCGTGCCTCGCAAACGGGGAAACGGTACACGAAGCGGCACGAGCGCAGGAAGAATTCCCTACAAAATAGTAAAAAAGATGTTACGAACGTAACCGGACAAGACAACGTCGTTACAGGTAACGACGCAGCGTCACCGCGAGAACGATGGCTGCGGGCAGGGATTCGAACGCCAACTCCCTGATCCAGAGGAAGCTCCCTGTCCCCGTCGCCCCAGGTGCCGATCCCGCATAACCATGCGCTTGGAGGCGCAGGAGCAACCTGCCGGACGCGCAGCCGATAGCCGCCGATTACGCGCGATTCGGCCCTATTTGGGCACGAGATTTAGTGCCCATTCGCCGGTCATCCCGCCGAAACGGTCGCTGGAACCGTTCGCGGCCATCCGATCGGCATGACGCGGAGTTCGTGATCAGGGAGCGAGGAGGACGAGGAGGACGGACACGGCTCCCACTGCGATCCCGACCGCGGCGAGAGCCAGCAGGAAACCCTCCCCGGTCTGCGGTTCCCGGTCCTCGCGCAGCGCGGCCTGCAGCTCCCGGTAGTGCACGATCCCGTACACCATGGCCGCCAGCCCGGAGGCCGCCAGCGCGGTTCCCAGTGCGATGTACGGCCAGTTCGTGCCACCGACGACCTCGGGCAGGACACGCCCGATTGCGAATCCCGCCGCAATCCCGGCCAAACCAGTACGCCACCACGCGAGATAGGTGCGCTCGTGCGCAAGCTGCGTCCGATGGACTTCGCCGCTCGCCATCTCAGGGGACCGAGCTGAGCGTGCCCCAAAGCGAGCTCTGGAGGCGCTCGCTGCGGCCGCGTCTCCGCGCTCTGCCCGTAGGAGCGTCGTCGTGCATCGTCACGCGACGCTACCGACTTCGGACGACCTGGAGCGGAGCGGGACTATGCGGCTGTTTGGTTGCCGGGTAACCGTCTCGCGAACCGCCCGCCTATCGGGCCGCGCAGTTCGAGTGGATCGCGAATGGGAGGGGTATCCCGTTTACGACCTCCACTTCGAGAGTGGGCGGTCAGCGGACGCACGCCAGGCGTCGACCTGCGCGCGTCGACCTGCGCACCACCGGACAGGTACAACCCGCTGCGTGGCGCCGCGGTCGGTCCGCCTCTCGAGCCCGGAACGCGTCCTGTTCCCCGATGAAGGGATCACGAAGCAGGACCTGTTCGAGTACTACCGCGCGATCGCGCCGGTGCTCGTCCCGCACCTGCGCAACCGGCCGTTCACGATGAAGCGCTTGCCCTACGGAGTGGCCGGGGAGGCGTACTTCCAGAAGCAGGCGCCGAAGGGGATGCCCTCCTGGATTCCGACGCGCACCTACCGCACCTACCCGCGCGAGGGCGAGTCGCGGCTCGTCGACTTCCCGCTCGTCAACGTGCCGGAGGCGGTGCTCTGGATGGTGCAGATGAACTGCATCGACATGAACGCTTGGTACTCGCGCGTCGACAAGCCGCACCGTCCGGACTTCGTGCTCTTCGACCTCGACCCGCCCGACGGCGGCTTCGCACTCGCGATCCGCGTCGCTCACCTGATCCGCGAGGAGCTCGAGCGGCTCGAGCTCGAGTCCTACGTCAAGACGAGCGGCGCCGACGGCATTCACGTGCTCGTCCCGATTGCGCGCCGAGCGACCTTCGAGCAGACCTACGCGTTCGCGGAGCGCGTGGCGCGCGGGCTCGAGGAGCGGCACCCGGGGCTGGTCACGACCGAATGGCTGAAGCGCAAGCGGGAGGGCGTGCTCGTCGACCACCGTCAGAACGCGCGGGGGAAGACGATTGCCTCGGTCTACTCGGTGCGGCCGAAGCCGGGCGCACCGGTCTCGACGCCGCTTCGCTGGGACGAGCTAACAGAGGACGTGACGCCGCGTCGCTTCGGGATGCGCGAGGCGCTCGAGCGGGTCGAACAGCACGGCGACCTGTTCGAGCCCGTGCTTGCGGGCGGCCAGGCACTCGGACGTGCCCTGAAGAAGTTGCGCTAGCGGTGCACTGATCGGCGAGGAACGAGAGCACGATCGTGGGCCAGCCCGTCGGCCGCCGACTAGTTCGTTGCGTGCGGCGCCCTTGGGATCAAACATCCAGTGCCCCTCTGCAGGCACTTCAAGAAGCGGGAGCGACGGGACTCGAACCCGCGACCTCCGGCGTGACAGGCCGGGTCGCCCGTCGTTCCCAATCACAGGTCGCGGATACGGACCGAACTGTGGCTCGCCGCGGCTTTGAGGAGGCTGCGGGGCAGGGATTCGAACCCCAACTTCCTGGTCCAGAGCCAGGCGTCCTGCCGTTAGACGACCCCGCAACTGCTCGGCGATTCTACCCGTCGGGGCCCGGCGCCACCTGCCCCCCGAGGTCGAGCCGGTACACGGGCACGAGCCGTTTCTCGGCCTCCGTGTCGATACGGGCAAGGACCTCGACATAGGGCTCCAGCCCCGACCCCGTGAGCTTGGCCTTCAGCAGACCGTCGACCTGATAGATGCCGGACGAGTTGTTCATCACGATCTCGACCATCACCGGGCGCGTCAGGCCGTCGGTGATTCTGACCTCGTCGATCGCCGCCGCGGAGAGCGAGTGGATCGAGACCGAGCCCCGCTCGAACGGGATGCGAGAGCGACCCTTCGCCATGTCGAGCGCATCGGCGACGCGCAGGATGCCTGCCTCGAGCGAGAGCGGCTCCCCGTCGGCTCGGTGACTCGTGATCGCCTGGAGCGCCTCGGAGACGACGATCGTCAGCTCGGGCTCGTCGTAGATTCCCACGAGCAGCTCTCGCATCTTCGGCTCTGCGAGGAAGAGACTCCAATCCTCGTGATCGCGCCGATGGATGGACATGCCGACGTCGTGGAGGAGTGCGGACAGCACGACGACGACCTCCGAGTCATCGGGCTCGAGGCGGTAGTCGCGTACGAGCGAGAGCTCCACACCGTGCTTCACGAGCAGCCGACAGAGCTTCAAGGCAATGTTGGTGATGATCTGGATGTGGACCCACGAGTGGTCGTTGATCGCGAGCCGCAGGACGGCGTTGACATTCGCCGCATGCCACCACGCCTTGATCTGCTGGTCGGCGTCGACGTGCTCGAGGAGCCGGCGGAGCTTGCGGTTGCCGCGCGCGGGAACGCGGAGGTGCATTGCCGCGACGGCATCGCGCGGTGTCATCCGCGTCTCGGGCGCGACATCCGGGACGGCGATCTCGGCGGCGTCCTCCGTCTCCGGCTCCGATGCCATGGCGTGAGCTTAGTGCTCGATCGGGTCCGGGGCGACCGCGGCTACGCCACCTCCGCCGCCCAGTCGCTGTAGAGGCTCAGGTACGGGCCGCGCGTGTCGACGAGCTCCTCGTGGGTGCCCTGCTCGACGATACGCCCGTGATCGAGCACGACGATCAGGTCGGCGCCTCGGATGGTCGACAGGCGGTGGGCGATGACGAAGGCGGTACGGCCGGCGAGCAGACGCCGCAGCCCGCGCTCGATGCGCCGCTCGGTGCCGATATCGACGGACGACGTCGCCTCGTCGAGGATGAGGATCCGCGGATCGGCGAGCAGCGCCCGCGCGAAGGCGACCAGCTGTCGCTGCCCGAGCGAGAGCTTGAAGCCGCGCTCACCGACAGCGGTGTCGTACCCCGAGGGCAGCTCCTTCACGAATCTGTCGGCGCCGACGGCTTCGGCGGCGGCTTCGATCTCGGCATGCGTCGCGTCCGGGCGGGCGAATGCGATGTTGTCGGCGATCGTGCCGGCGAACAGGAAGCCCTCTTGCGGAACGATGCCGAGTTGCCTTCGCAGCGATTCCTGTGTGACCTCGCGGAGGTCGTGACCGTCGATGGTGATACGCCCCTCGCGAGGGTCGTAGAACCGCGTGAGGAGCTTCGCGATCGTCGACTTCCCCGCGCCGGTGTGGCCCACGAGGGCGACGGTGGTCGCCGGCGCGACGTCGAGGTCGAACGAGTGGAGGACGTCGGGCAGGTCGCCGTACCCGAAGCGGACGTTCTCGAAGCGAACACGGCCGCGAATCTCCGGAAGCTCACGGGCCGCGGGGGCGTTCACGACCTCGGGCTCCTCGTCGAGCACGACGGTGATCCGGTCGAGCGCGGCCGTGGCCGCGAGAAACGTGTTGTAGAGCTGCGAGAGCTGCTGTACCGGATCGAAGAAGTTGGCGAGGTAGAGCGTGAACGCGAGCAGCGTCCCGATCTCGACGCTCCCGTCAATGACGAGAGCTCCACCTACTCCGAGCACCATCGCGGTCGCGATCGACGAGAGCACCTCGACGGCCGGGAAGTAGACGCCGCTCAGCACCACAGTCTCGTAGTTCGCCTCGCGATAGCGCGCGTTGACGCCCCGGAAGGTGACGTGGCTCGTCGGCTCCCGCGTGAACGACTGGACGACGCGCATCCCCGAGATGTCCTCGGCGAGCGTCGCCGTCACGAGCCCGAGCCGTTCACGCACGCGTCGGTACGCACGGTTCGAGCGTGAGCGAAACCACGCCGTCACCGCAGCCATGAACGGAAGGACGACGAGGGTCGCGAGCGCGAGGCGCCAGTCGAGAAGGAAGAGGACGACCGCCGTTCCGAGGAGCAGGAGCGAGTTCTGGACGAGACTCGAGATGCCGTCCGTGACCAGCAGGTCGAGTGCCTCGACGTCGTTCGTGATGCGGCTGATGATCGCTCCCGTGCGGTTCCGCTCGTAGTAGCCGAGGGAGAGTCGCTGGAGATGGTCGAAAAGCTGGGTGCGGAGATCGGCGAGCGCGCGTTCGCCGACCCACCCCGTGTAGTAGGTCTGAGCACCCGAGAGTGCGAAGGCGGCGATGCCGGCTGCGAGGAAGAGGGCGACGACGGCGGTGAGGGTGTCGAGGTCGCCCGGCACGATCCCGTCGTCGACGGCCACCTTCGCGAGGTACGGCGGGAGGAGGGCGACGAGCGTGTAGCCGACGAGGGTGACGATCGCGAGCGCGGTTCGGCTCTTGTACGGGCGCGCGAGGCGGACGAGCGTGCGGATTCGCCGGCGGGTCTGTCGCCACGACCAATCGTCGACGCGGGCCTCGCGCTGGTCCGTGAGATGGCTTCCCGCCTGCCAGACCTTCACGTTCGAGTCGCCCTCTCACGGGGCACCCCAGCCCACCACCCGCTGCCAGCGTAACGCGAGAGTGCGCGCGGGTGGGAAACGACTTCGTTGCAAGTGTGTGCCGGTTCGCGAGCCCCGATCGACCTCGACGGACGTCGGGCCGAGTCGGAAGAGCTCATCCTGCGACCACCTGCTGCAGCAGGCCAAACTCGTGGATCTCACGAAAGACCGGGCTCACGGCGAGCAGCTCCACTTGTGTGCCGCGCGCGGCGACCCTGCCGCGATCGAGCACCACGATCTCGTCGGCGAGCGCGATCGTCGACAGTCGGTGCGCGATGATGATGGTCGTCCGCCCCTTCATCACCTCGCGCAGGCCGTCGCGGATCCTGGCCTCGGTCGTCGCGTCGACGGACGCGGTGGCGTCGTCGAGGATGAGGATGCGCGGGTCGATGAGCAGCGCACGCGCGATCGCGACCCGCTGCCGCTGTCCTCCCGAGAGCGTGATCCCCCGGTCTCCGACGACCGTGTCGTACCCCTGTGGCAGCTCGAGGATGAAGTCGTGCGCCTGCGCAGCCTGCGCTGCCGCCTCGACCGCCTCGTGCGGCGCGTCCGGCATTCCGAGGGCGATGTTGTCGCGAATCGACGCGGAGAAGAGAAACGGATCCTGCGAGATGACCCCGATCTCCCGGCGCAACGAGCGGCGTGCGAGGTCTCGAACGTCGACGCCGTCGACGAGCACCTGGCCCGCCGTCGCGTCGTAGAAACGCGGGACGAGCGCGGCGAGGGTCGTCTTGCCCGATCCCGTGGGTCCGATCAAAGCGACCGTCCGGCCGCCGGGAATCTCGAGTGTGATTCCTTCGAGGACGGGCCGGGCGGGGTCGTAGCCGAAGGTCACGTCCTCGAAGGCGACGTGGCCGGGCCCCATCCTCGAGCCTGGAGGGCGCGCGGCCGGTCGGCGATCTCCTCCGGCTCGTCGAGGATCTCGAAGATCCGCTCGCCGGCTGCGATCGCGCGCTGCGCCTGGCCGATCCACATGCCGAGCATGCGGAGCGGCATCACGAGCATCGCGAGGAGCAGGTTGAACGTGAAGAACGCGCCCGTCGAGAGCGATCCGGAGATCACCATGCGCCCGGCGGCAAGCAGCACGAGAGCCTGGGCGACGAGCGGCAGAAAGGTAAGGAGCGGGACGTACAACGCGCGCTGCCGGTTCGCTGCGAGCGTGCGAGCGAAGACGGTGTCCGCGGCCGCCGCGAACTGATCGGAGCGGCGTCTCTCCTGCGAGAAGGACTTGACGACATGGACACCGGCGATCGACTCCTCCGCGACTGTTGCTACGTCTGCGAGGGACTGTTGTACGTTGCGGAGCACCGGCTGGGAGACGCGGCTGTACCGATACGCGGTGAAGGCAATCACCGGGGCGATCGCGAGCAGCGACGAGCGCGAGTTGCCAGCTGTAGAAGAAGAGCACGGCGGTGACAGCGACGATCGTCACGACGTGCTGCGCGAAGAAGATGAGCCCGTAGCCGAGGAAGAACCGCACCGATTGCAGGTCGATCGTCGCCCGCGACATGAGCTGGCCGGTCTGACTGCGGTCGTAGAACCCGAACGAAAGCCGCAGGAAGTGCGAGTAGAGATCGTCACGGAGGTCGTACTCGACACCCAGCGCCTGTCGGCCCGAGATGATCCTTCGTCCGTACTGGAGCGCGCCGCGGACGAGGCCCAGCCCGACGATGGCCGCGATCTCGATGACGAGCAGGCGCGTGTCCGGGTCGGCATCGAGCTCGTTGATGACGATCCCGGTGAGGACGAAGACGAGGATCCCCGCGATCTGCGACAGGATGGCGAGCAGCGGACGAGACGACGAGCGACGCCCGGTAGGGGCGAAGGAAGGCGAGCAGGCGCACGAACGTGCGCCAGCCCGCCGGTCGGTGGGCCTGAGGCTCGTCTGCGGGCACGGGCCTCGTAGGGTACGGATCGTGCTCGAGGCTGTGCCCAACGTCTCGGAAGGGCGGGATCGCGCCGTCGTCGACGCGATCGGACGCGCCTTCGGGACGGGCGCGACCGTGCTCGACGTGCACGTGGATCCGGACCACCACCGGTCGGTGTTCACGCTCGTCGGCGATCGCGCGTCGCTCGTCGATGCGCTCCTGGCAGGGGTCTCGACGGCGATCGCGCGCATCGATCTGCGCGCCCACGAGGGCGTGCATCCCAGGGTGGGTGTCGTCGATGTCGTTCCTCTCGTTCCGCTGGTCCCGGGCGAGATCGGGACTCGCCGAGGTTGCGGCGCGTCAGGTCGCGGCCCGGGTCGGGTCGGAGCTCGGGCTCCCGGTCTTTCTCTACGGCACCATCGGCGACGCGACGGCGCCCCGCGTACTTTCGGCGCGGCGGCCTCGAGGCCCTACAGAGACGCGTGGAGACGGGTGAGCTTGCACCCGCCGCGGGTCCGCGCCTGATCGATCCGGGTGGGGGTGCGGTCCTCGTCGGCGCGCGACAGCCACTCGTCGCGTACAACGTCGAGCTCGCGACGGGAGATCTCGGCGTCGCGCGCGAGATCGCGGCCGTCACGCGCGAGTCCGGGGGCGGGATGCCCGGCGTACAAGCGATCGGGCTCTACTTGCCGGGCTCCCGCCGCGATGCAGGTGAGCATGAACGTCGTCGACCTCGAGCGCGCGCCCCTCCACGACGTCGTCCAGCGCGTACGGATGGAGGCGGCGTCGCGCGGCGTCGCAGTGAGCGGGGGCGAGCTCGTCGGGCTCGTCCCCGAAAGCGTCTTCGCCGCTGCCCGTGCTGCCAGGGTGGAGTGCCTGGCGTCGACGAGTCGCGGGTGCTCGAACGAGCGCTCGGATCCGTGGTCTCTCCGGGAAGTCCGGTGCCGTTCGCCGGCGAGAACCGAGCGGGCCTAGGACGCAGGGAGGCCGCATACCTGAAGGTGTGTGGCCGACCGAGGACGACGGCATGCGATGCATTCGCAGCCGCGCGAGGGGTGCGTACGTCCCGGAGCGACCACTAGACTCGGGCCGTGACCCGGACGATCCTCCTGACCGGCGAGGATCTGACCCTCGCCGACGTCTGGGACGCATCGCTCGGCGGCGCCTCCGCGGAGATCTCCGAGAGCGCGAAGGTCCGCATGCGCGCCGCGCGCGAGCTCGTCGACTCGATTCGAGGTGAGCACACGTACGGCGTGAATACCGGGTTCGGTCGCTTCGTGTCGACGCAGATACCCGAGGAGAAGGCGGGGGAGCTCCAGCTACGCCTCCTGCGCAGCCATGCGTGCGGTGTCGGTGAGCCGTACCCGGACGAGGTCGTTCGCGGTGCCATGCTCCTGCGTGCGAATACGCTGGCGAAGGGCTTCTCGGGAGCGCGGGTCGAGCACCGTCGAACTGCTCGTCGAGTGCTTCAATCGCGGCGTCCTCCCGGTCGTGCCGGCGCGCGGCTCGGTTGGTGCGAGCGGTGATCTCGCGCCGCTCGCGCACCTCGCCCTCCCTCTCGTCGGGGAGGGCGAGGCGATGGTCGAGGGCCGACGGCTGGACGGCGCCGAGGCGCTCCAGACCGTCGGGCTCGCACCGCTTCGGCTGGCCAGCAAGGAGGGGCTCTCGCTCGTCAACGGGACGCAGTTCATGACGTCGATGGCTGCGCTCGGGGTCGTGCGTGCCCGCCGGCTCGCAGCGACGGCGGACCTGGCGTGCGCGCTCTCTCTGGAGGCGCTGCAAGGGTCTCGAACGAGCTTCACGCCGGCCGTGCACCGAGCCAGACCGCTGAAGGGGCAGCGGGATGCCGCTGCCAACGTCTGGCGGCTGCTCGAGGGGTCGGCGATCATCGAGTCGCACCGCTGGTGCGACAAGGTCCAGGATGCGTACGCGCTTCGCTGTGCTCCTCAGGTGCACGGCGCCTGCCGCGATCTCCTGGACTACGTCGAGGCGACCGTGGCCGTCGAGCTCAATGCGGCGACGGACAACCCGCTCGTCTTGCTGGAAGAGAGCGAGATCGTCTCCGCCGGGAACTTCCACGGCCAGCCGCTGGCATTCTCGCTCGACGGTCTCGCGATCGGCGTCGCCGAGCTTGCGAGCATCTCGGAGCGGCGTACCGAGCGGCTCGTCAATCCGAGCCTCTCCGAGGGGCTGCCGCCGTTCCTCGTCGAGGAGGGCGGTCTGAACTCCGGGTTCATGATCCCGCAGTACGTCGCGGCCGCGCTCGTTTCCGAGAACAAGGTGTTCGCCCATCCGGCGAGCGTCGACTCGATCCCGACGAGCGCGGGTCAGGAGGATCACGTGTCGATGGGCAACGCGGCCGGGCTGAAGGCGCTCCGCGTGCTCGACAACGCCGAGAGAACGCTGGCGATCGAGCTCCTCGCCGGCGCACAGGCGATCGAGTTCCTCGCCCCGCTCCGACCGGGGGCGGGGGTGTGTGCGGTCCACGACGTCGTCCGCTCGCTATCGGACCGGCTCGTCGAGGACCGCTCGTTGAGCACCGACATCGAGCGGGTGGCGGCGGCGATCCGCTCGGGAGCGGTCCTCGCAGCTGCCCAGAACGAGATCGGCGTGCTCGCATGACTCGCGTGCAGGACGTCTCCGCCGCGGTGGAGGCGCTGTGCGGAGACCTGAGCTCGATTCGCGCCCCTCGGGGCACGGCGCTGAACGCGCGGGGGTGGCAGACGGAGGCGCCCTTGCGCATGCTGCTCAACAACCTCGATCGCGGAGGTCGCGGAGCACCCGGAGCGCCTCGTCGTCTACGGCGGCACCGGGCGCGCCGCGCGAAGCCACGCCGACCTCAAGGAGATCGTGCGGACACTCCTCAGGCTCGAGTCCGACGAGACGCTCCTCGTCCAGAGCGGGAAGCCCGTCGGCGTCTTTCGGACGACCGAGTGGGCTCCGCGCGTGCTGATCGCGAACTCGCTCCTCGTCCCGCGCTGGGCGACCTGGGACGAGTTTCGTCGCCTGGAGGCGGAGGGGCTGACGATGTTCGGCCAGATGACCGCCGGCAGCTGGATCTACATCGGGACGCAAGGAATTCTCCAGGGCACGTACCAGACGTTCGCCGCTGCCGGAGAGAAGCACTATGGATCGCCGGATCTCAAGGGACGAACGATCCTCACCGCCGGGCCTCGGAGGGATGGGCGGCGCGCAGCCTCTCGCCGCGACGATGGCCGGTGCCGCGATCCTGTGCGTCGAGGTCGATCCGAGCCGGATCAGGCGTCGCCTCGAGACGCGCTACCTCGACGAGGCGGCCGACTCACTGGACGACGCGCTCGGCCGCGTGAGGGCTGCTGCCCGGGAAGGCCGGGCGCTGTCGGTCGGGTTGCTCGGCAACGCGGCGGACGTGTTCTCGGAGCTGGTGCGTCGTGGAGAGACGTTCGACCTCGTCACCGATCAGACGGCCGCCCACGACCCGCTCACCGGTTACGTCCCTGCCGAGGTTCCGTTCGAAGAGGCCGCGGCCTTGCGAGCCCGGGAGCCGGAGCAGTACCTGCGGCTTGCTTCGGAGTCGATCACCGCGCACGTGAGCGCGATGCTCGAGTTCGTCCGAATGGGTTGCTACGTTTTCGACTACGGCAACAACCTCAGAGGGGAGGCATATCGACGCGGGCGTAACGGATGCGTTCTCATATCCGGGCTTCGTCCCGGCGTATATCCGACCTCTCTTCTGTCGAGGCGTCGGGCCGTTCCGCTGGGCAGCGTTGTCGGGCGATCCGGCAGACATCGAGGCGATCGATCGGAAGCTCGAGGGGCTTTTCCCGAACGACGTCTTGCTACGGCGATGGCTCGAGCTTGCTCCGGAGCGCGTCGCGTTTCAGGGACTACCTGCGCGGATCTGCTGGCTGGGGTACGGCGATCGCGCACGAGCGGGACTTGCGATCAACGCACTCGTTCGCTCGGGTGAGGTTTCGGCTCCCGTCGTGATCGGGCGTGATCACCTCGACTCGGGATCCGTCGCATCGCCATATCGCGAGACCGAGGCGATGCGCGACGGCTCGGACGCGATCGCGGACTGGCCGATCCTGAACGCGCTCCTCAACGTCGCGGCGGGCGCGACCTGGGTGAGCGTCCACCACGGTGGGGGAGTCGGGATCGGCAACTCGATCCATGCGGGCATGGTCGTCGTCGCGGACGGCACCGACGCCGCGGCCGAGCGGCTCGAACGCGTGCTCACGACCGATCCCGGCACCGGCGTGATGCGCCACGCCGACGCCGGCTACGACGAGGCGTTGACGACCGCGCGCGAGCTGGGTGTCGACCTGCCGTCCGTCCCGCACGCCGATACGTGAGCCTCAGAACCCCTTTCACACTGATCGCCCGTCGCGAGGCGGATGCTGGACGTCGCGAGGCAAGGACGCAGGGAGCGTCCATATCAAGCCGATATGGACGCGACCGAGGACGCGGCATCGTGGCGTCCAGAGCCGCATCGCGACATAGTCGCTCATTGTGAAAGGGGTTCTTAGCCGGAAGAACGCCGCTCGACTCCTGATTCGCGATCTCGCGCAGGTGGCGACACCGGCCGGCCGATCGGCGCCGCTCCGAGGAGCGGCACTGCGTGCTCTCGAGCTCACCGCCGACGCGTACGTCCTCTGCGAAGCAGGTCGTATCGCGGAGGTCGGCTCGATGCGGCGGCTCACGCCTCTCGGTGGCGACGTGGTCGAGGCGGACGGTCGTGGACTTTCGGCCGTCCCGGGTCTCGTCGACTGCCACACGCACGCGTGCTTCGCCGGAGATCGCGTCGACGAGTTCTCCCTGCGCGCGGGTGGCGCGACCTACGAGGAGCTCCACGCGCGCGGAGGCGGGATCCTCTCCACGGTTCGCGCGACGCGCGAAGCCGGAGAGGAGGGACTCTCCGCCGCCCTCGCTCGCCATCGGGCCTGGATGCTCCGAGCGGGAACGACGACGTTCGAGGCCAAGTCAGGATACGGGCTCGACCGCGAGACCGAGCTCGCGCAGCTGCGCGTGATCGCCGCAGCGGGCGGCGTCCCCACCTGGCTCGGTGCGCATGCGGTTCCGCCGGAGTTCGCCGATGCGGGCGCGGACGCGTACCTCGACTTCCTGCTTCGCGACGTTCTGCCGGACGCGGCGCGGCTTGCGGAGGCCGCGGACGTCTTCCTCGAGCGTGGCGCATTCGACGCGGAGCAGGCGCGTCGGTACCTCACTGCGTGCCGCTCGGAGGGCCTCGACCTTCGCCTCCACGGCGACCAGTTCACGGAGTCCGGCGCGATCCCGCTCGGAATCGAGCTCGGCGCACGGTCGGTCGACCATCTCGAGAGCACGGGTCACGACGGCATCGTCGCGCTGGCCGAGAGCGAGGTCGTCGGCGTGCTGCTGCCGGCGAGCGCGCTCTTTCTCGGTCGACGGATGCCTCCAGCGCGCGCGCTCGTCGATGCGGGCGCCGCGATCGCGCTCGCCACGGACTTCAATCCGGGCAGTGCGTACTGCGAGAGTCTCCCGCTCGTCTGCGCACTCGCCGCGACGCAGCTGAAGCTTGCGCCGGAGGAGTCGCTCGCGGCGTGCACTGTGAATGCCGCACACGTTCTTGCTCGCTCGGATCGGAAAGGACGACTCGCGCCCGGTTTCGATGCCGACATCGTGCTCGTCGCCGACGACGACTGGCGTCACCTCGCGTATCACCTGGGCGGCGACGTCGTGCACACGGTGGTCCTTGGCGGCCGGATCGCGTGGAGCGCACGGGCATAATCGCTGGATGCCGACGCGAAAACAGCGCCGACGCCGTGCGAAGGAGCATCGTCACGAGTACGTCTGGGAGGACGCCGAGGGGAACGAGATGGACCCGAGCGAGCTCCCGTCGCCGAAGGCGCAGTCGCCGCGACGCGCCTCGACGTCAGGTCCTGCGCGGGAGGTTCAGCCTCCGTCCTGGCGGCGCACGCTCAAGCGCGCGCTCGTCTTCGCGCCGATCATGTTCGCCACCGTGTACCTGCTCTCGCCGAACCTCCCGCTGGCGACGAAGGTCACCCAGACCGCGCTCATCGTCGCGGTCTTCGTCCCCTTCAGCTACTTCCTCGACGGAGTGTTCTACCGCTCGTACAAGAAGCGTCTCGGGCGGCGGGAGCAGGCCGACGGCAAGCGCGGGAGCTGACGAGCAGACACGTGGTCGCTCCGGGAAGTACGCCGCACCTTCGCGCGGCCGCGGACACTGCGCATGCCGTCGTCCTCTGGCGGCCTGGGATAGTCCGCTCTGCGGCCTCCGAGCGCCTTCGGCCTGCTCGGTTTTCGCCGGCGAATGACGACCTGACTTCCCAGGGAGGCCACTAGGACATGCCGCTGCGCGTCGAACAGCTTCCGCTCGGTCCGATCGGAACGAACTGCTACGTCGTGCGACCGAACGACGACGCGGCCGGAGCCGTCGTCGTCGACCCGAGCGGCGATGCGACCGAGCTTCGTCTACGACTCGCACAGCTCGGCACTCGCTGCGTCGCCATTCTGGTCACGCATGGACACTGGGACCACCTGGTCGGCGTCGCCGAGCTCGCCGAGGGTAGCGGGGCGCCTGTGTACATGGCCGAGGGTGAGCGTGAGCTCCTCGAGAACCCAGGAAGGTTCACGCCTCCGACGGTCGCGCTACGGCCGTACTCGCCCGACGTCCTCCTGAGTGGGGGCGAGTCGATCGAGGTCGGAGGGGTCGAGTTCGACGTCCTGTCGGTCCCAGGGCACTCCCCGGCCCACCTTGCGTACTACGCCGAGGGCTCTCTCTTCTCGGGTGATGTGCTGTTCGCCGGCTCGGTCGGTCGAACGGATCTCCCCGGGGCCGACTGGGAGACGCTCCTCGCATCGATCCGGTCACTCGTCGACGCGTTTCCGCCGGAGACCGTCGTATACCCCGGACACGGGCCTGCCACGACGCTGGGTGACGAGCTCGCCCGCAACCCGTTCCTGGTCGAGCTCCGCACCGAGCTGGCGGAATGACGGACGAGACCAAGATCGCGCGCCCTCGCGGCACGCGGGACATCCTGCCGTCCGAGCAGCCACTCTGGCAGCACGTTCTGCGAGACGCCGAACGCCTGTGTGACCTCTACGGCTATCGACCCATCTCGACCCCGGTGTTCGAGGAGACGACCCTCTTCGAGCGGACGTCCGGCTCGGGATCGGACGTCGTCCAGAAGGAGATGTACACGTTCGAGGATCGGAGTGGCCGCTCGCTCACGCTTCGGCCCGAGGCAACGGCACCGATCTGCCGCGCCTACGTCGAGAACGGCATGCACCGCGACAGCCAGCCGGCCAAGCTCTACACGGTCGGGCCGTTCTACCGTTACGCCACTCCGCAGCGCGGCCGCTACCGCGAGTTCTGGCAGCTGTCCGTCGAGGCGATCGGCTCCGACGATCCGTCGCTCGACGCCGAGGTGATCCAGCTCTACGACACGCTGCTGGACCGGCTCGGGGTGCCCGGGCACGAGCTCGAGCTCAACTCGATCGGATGCCGGAACTGTCGTCCTGCCTACCTCGAGAAGCTCGGGGCGTGGCTCGAGGCGAACGCCGAGCGCCTGGACGCAGCGACACGCAAGAAGGCCGTGGCGAACCCGCTCCGCGTGTTCGACAATCTCGACGAGAAGCCAGCAGCGGTTCAGCGGGTGCTCGGCGAGGCCCCTGTGATCGGGGAGGCGCTCTGCGCTGCTTGCAGGGACCACTTCGCCGCCGTTCGACGTCAACTCGACGTGGTCGGAGTGGGCTATCGGCTCGTGCCCACGCTCGTACGGGGCCTCGATTACTACACGCGGACGACCTGGGAGTTCGTCGAGCCCGGCCGGGGCGCTCAGGCCGCGCTCTCGGGTGGAGGCCGGTACGACGGCCTCGTCGAAGAGATCGGCGGTCCACCAACGCCCGGTGTCGGATTCGGCGCAGGAATCGAGCGGCTCGTGCTCGCCCTGGAAGAGGCCGACGTCAGCATCCCTCCGCCGGTGATCGACGTCTTCATCGCGGCGGATGAGGATGCACCGCACGAGCGGATCGCGCGCTGGCTCACCGAGCTACGCGGACGAGGCGTTTCGTCCGATGCCGATCACGCGGGGAGGTCCCTCAAGGGACAGTTGACTCAGGCCGCGCGCCTCGGTGCGTCGACGATCGTCGTCGCGCGTGCCGGCGGCGCGTCGATCCGTCGCGCTGGAGCCCCCGACGAGGAGATCGCACTCGATGAGGTCGTCGAGAGAGTGACTGCATGACCTGGCGCGACGTCATGTGCGGCGATCCGCGTGCGGAGGACGTCGGGCAGACGCTGACACTTGCTGGCTGGGCGGCGCGACGGCGCGACCACGGAGGGCTCGTCTTCGTCGATCTCCGAGACCGCTCGGGATTGATGCAGCTCGTCGTCAACCCGGAGCATGCTCCGGCGGCAGCCGAGCTCGCCAAGGAGATTCGGAACGAGTTCGTCCTCCGGGCGATCGGGCAGGTCGTCGCCCGAGCTCCCGAAACCGTCAACCCGAAGATGCCGACCGGAGAAGTCGAGCTCCAGGTGGACGAGCTCGAGATCGTCTCGCGCTCGACACCGCTGCCGTTCCAGCTCGACGAGGAAGGCGTCGACGAGACGCTACGCCTGCGGTATCGGTGGCTCGATCTGCGCCGCGAGAAGCTCCAGCGGAACATCGCCCTTCGCGCGCGTCTCGTCTCGACGATCCGACGGGTCATGGAGTCGGCCGGATTTCTGGATATCCAGACACCGCTCCTGTTCAAGCCGACTCCGGAGGGAGCGCGCGACTTCGTCGTCCCGAGCCGCCTGCAGACCGGCCGGTTCTTTGCGTTACCGCAGAGCCCTCAGATCCTCAAGCAGCTGCTCGTCATAGGCGGGTTCGATCGCTACTACCAGATCGCGATCTGCTTCAGGGACGAGGATCTGCGCGCGGATCGCGTTCAGGAGATCACGCAACTCGACGTCGAGATGGCGTTTCCCGACACCGAGTTCATCTTCGCCCTGATGGAAGAGATGTGCCGCGAGGTCTGGCTCGAAGGCGTGGGCACGACGCTCGATCCCCCGTTTCGACGCATGACCTACGCGGACGCGATGCTCCGCTTCGGGACGGACAAGCCGGACCTTCGGTACGGGCTCGAGATCCAGGACGCGACCGACGTCACGCGTGACTCCGAGTTCGGCGTCTTCGCCAACGCACTTGCGGTGCGCTTCCTCGTGGTGCCGCGCGTGTTCTCCCGCGCCGATCTGACTCAGCTGGAGGAGCTCGCGGCGCAGTGGGGGGCGAAGGGACTCGCCTACCTGATCGTGGACGATTCAGGTGACGTGCGCTCGCCGATCGCCAAATTCCTGTCTGAGCGCGAGCTCGAAATCTTTCGATCGACGCCGGGCTCCACCGTGCTCTTCGGCGCGGATGAGCCTGACCGGGTTGCGCGTGTTCTCGGCGCGCTGCGCGAGCATCTCGGACGGGCTCTCGGGCTCATCGACGACGCTGCATTCGAGTTCGTTTGGATCACCGATTTCCCGATGTTCGAGTGGTCCGAGGATGACCGCCGCTGGGGCGCGAAGCACCATCCCTTCACGCGTCCGTCCCGAGCGTGGGAAGACGGCTTCGATCGTGATCCTGGTGCCGCGCTGGCGCTCGCGTACGACCTCGTCGCCAATGGGAACGAGATCGGCGGCGGGTCGCTTCGAATCCACGAGCCTGCGTTGCAAGCGCGCGTCTTCGAGGTTCTGCAGCTCACCCAGGAGGAGCAACGAGCGAAGTTCGGGTTCTTGCTCGATGCACTCGCGATGGGAGCGCCGCCTCACGGTGGCATCGCGTTCGGGATCGATCGGATGATGATGGTTCTGGCTCGGGAACCCAACCTCAGGGACACGATCGCCTTTCCGAAGAACCAGGCCGGAGTCGATCCCATGAGCGGTGCGCCTTCGGAGCTGGGAGAGGATCAGCTCGCGGAGCTCGGGATCCGACTCGTCGAGGAGCCGAAGTAACCGCGCGGGCCGACGGGACGCGCGTTCGACGCACCTCGAGTAACCCGCGCCGGGAGTTGGACGCGGGTTTGGCCACGTCGACGTCACTGGCACCGGGCGGCTGGACGCGGGTCTTGCGCACGTCGACGAGCCCGCAACGGCGGCGGGACGTGGGTTCGGCGCACTTCTTGTACGAAGGCGTTACCCCTCGGTTGCACGATCGCCGATAGCCTGACCACAGGGGTCTCGGGGATCCCCTGGGGGTGGTTGGCGGTGGTGGCGAGGACAGCGGCGGTCGTCTCGTATGCGATCACCCGACCGGCGTGGCCGCTCCTTCCGCCAGACTTCGCGACGTGACCGAACGTTTCCCGCAGCGGCTCCTGCTCCTCGCCGGCGTCGCACTCCTCGCCGCAGTCTCGGCAGTAGCCGTAATCGATCAGCGCAAGGCTGATACCGGCGCCGCTGCTCTCACGAGCGCCCCCGCCCCGGCCGGATGGAACATCGCCTTTGCCGGCTCGCGAGGAGCCACGGGAGACGCCCAGCGAACGACCTGTGGTCAGGTTCTCGCGCCGGAGTCCCTCGGCGCAACGCACCCCGTCCTGCCCTGCGGTGCAAAGGTCGTGCTCCGCTACCGCGATACCCAGGTCCTCACCGAGGTGATCGACAATGCGCTCGTCGAGCCCGGGAGGCAGCTCGAGGTGACGGAGGCTTTGGCCTCGATGCTCGGAGTGGATGGGACCGTCGAGCTCGAGTGGCGGTTCGCTGCGGCGAGCGGTGGATAGGATGAGACCGCTCGACCCTGTGCGTGGCCTCGGCTCAAACGTGAACCAACAGACACGTGAAGGGAGCCGGCGTCGGAGCTAGGCAGTGCCGACGCTCCGCACGGCACCCACCTGGCTGAGCCAGGTTCTCGGTGGCCGGGGCTCCATCGGCAGGGTGGAGCATGCCTGGACGTGATCGAAACTGGGCCGTCGAGCGCAATCACGACCAAGGCGGGCGGCGCCGCGTCGTGGCCGTCAGTCGGCGCGCCCGAACTTCCATGCGAGCATCTAGCCTGGACTCATGACAACTGAGGTCTTCGGAGATGCGACGCGCGACGGTGAGTGGGCCTCCGTTCGCCTCTGCGTGCGCGGAGACGTCATCGTCGAAGCCGACGCGCCCGGACTCGAGCGGGCCGTCACGGGCATGACATTGATCGAGGCAGCCGCGGTCTCGGGAGAGCCGCTCGCAGTCGAAGCGCTCGCAACCGCTCTGGGCCAGGTGTTCGTCGCTTCGCCGAAGCCGGGTCGGGCCGTCGTTGCGATGAGCGGCGGCGTCGACAGCGCGGTGGCGCTCCTGCGCGCCGCCCCGAACGCGATCGGCGTGACCCTGCGCCTGTGGCAGGACCCGGCAGCTCCGCATGCCGAGCGAGCGTGCTGCTCGCCGGCTGCGGTCGCCACGGCTCGGAGTACCTGCCACGCTCTCGGTCTGCCGCACGTCACGCTCGACCTCCGCGAGGAGTTCCGTCGAGCCGTCGTTCAACCGTTCGCCCAGGGCTACGAGGCGGGGGAGACGCCGAATCCCTGCATTCGCTGCAACGGCGCCTTTCGCTTCGACGAGCTGCTCTCGTTCGTCTCGCGCGCGGGAGCCGACACCCTCTGGACGGGGCACTACGCCCGCATCGTCGAGCGTGACGGGACGCTCCTCGTCGCTCGGGGAGTCGACCCACGAAAGGACCAGTCCTACATGCTCGCGACGCTGCCCTCCGCCGCGCTCGCGCGCGTTCGCTTTCCGCTCGGTGCGCAGTCGAAGACGGAAACGCGCCAGGAAGCCGCTCGGGCCGGACTTGCCGCGGCCGGACGCGCGGAGAGTCAGGAGGCCTGCTTCCTCGGCGGAGGTGACTACCGAGGCTTCCTCGAGCGCCAGGGCCTACGCTCCGAGGACGGGGAGATCGTCGACGAGCACGGGCAGGTGCTCGGCGGGCACGAGGGGTACTGGCGATTCACCGCGGGGCAGCGTCGCGGCCTCGGAGTGGTCGCCGAGCGGCCGCTCTACGTGCTGCGGACGGATCGAGAGACGAACTCCGTCGTCGTCGGTCCCCGCGAGTCCCTCGCGGTTCACCGTGTCGTCGTGGACGGTCGCCTCTACCTTCCCGTCTCTCGTTGCGAGGCGAAGCTTCGCTACGGCTCGCCCCCTGTCCGAGCCTCGGTCGCGCACTCGAACGGGGGCTTTGCGCTCGATCTCGACAAGCCGGCTTACGGCGTCGCACGCGGGCAATTCGCCGTCGTGTACGAGGCCGACGCCGTCGTCGGTGCCGGTGCAATCGAAGACGTTGCCTGAGGAGCATCTAGGATCACGGAGATGACCGTCGTGGCATCGACCGCCGGAGACGTGCTCGACTACGCCCTCGCGGTGTTCTTCATCGTCAGCGGCTTCGCGCTCGCGTACATGCTCGTGCGGATGGGTGGCACCTTCGCGCGGCTTTCGTCGTTCATCAAGGGGTCGGAGCGTGATCTCCTGCCCGTGGTCGTGAAGGCCGGCGGCACCGTCGATCGGGTGAACGACCAGCTCGACAAGCTCGACGTGGTGACCGACAGCGCGGTCTCGATGGCAGACAACGCCGACACGGCCGTCCGTGCCGTGTCGACGGCGATCACGACGCCGGTGAAGAAGGTGTCGGGTGTCGCCTCCGGCATCTCCCATGGTGTTGCCGCCCTTCGCGCGCGCCGTGACGTCGGCGAGGCCGTTCACGTCGCCAAGGACGCCGCGGCGAAGCGTGAGAGCGAGCTCGACGAGGAGTTGCGAAACGCTGGCACAGCGGCCACGGAGGACGTGCCACCGGCGGCATAGTGTTCGAAGAGCGCGACGTACCCGCTCGTAGAATCCCACCATGCGTACGACTGCCGAGCTCCGCGAGGGCTTCCTCGGGTTCTTCGAGGAGCGCGGACACCGTCGCTTCCCCTCGTGGCCGTTGATTCCGCCACCCGACGATCCATCGACGCTCTTCATCTCGGCCGGGATGCAGCCTCTGAAGCCGTACTTCTCCGGTGTCAAGGAACCACCGGCGCCTCGGTTCACGACCGTGCAGAAGGTTCTGCGCGCGGGCGGTAAGGACACGGACCTCGACGAGGTCGGTCTCACCGCGCGCCACGCCTCGATGTTCGAGATGCTCGGGAACTTCTCGTTCGGCGACTACTTCAAGGACGGCGCCATCGACTTGGCGTGGGAGTTCGTGACCGAGCACATGCTCCTCGATCCCGACCGGCTCTGGGCTAGCGTCTTCGCGGGCGATCCGGGGCTCGGGCTCGGCGAGGACGAGGTTGCCGTGCGAGGCTGGATGCGCGTCGGCGTGCCGCGCGAGCGGATCGTGGCGTTCCCCCGCGTCGAGAATTTCTGGGGCCCGACGGGCGACGCGGGGCCTTGCGGGCCGTGCTCCGAGCTCCACTACGACCGCGGTGAGCAGTACGGCTGCGGCGAGCCCGATTGCGGGCCGAACTGCACACGTTGCGATCGCTTCATCGAGTTCTGGAATCTCGTGTTCATGGAGTTCGACCTTCATGCGGACGGAACGTTGACGCCGCTTCCGAAGCAGAACATCGACACGGGGATGGGGCTCGAGCGCGGGGCGATGTTGCTCCAGGAGGCGGACTCGATCTTCGACACCGACGGCTTCCGCCTGATCATGGACTGGATAGAGCACGAGTGCGGTGTCGGCTACGGCTCGTCGTCCGAGGCCACGAAAGCGCATCGCGTGCTGGCGGACCACGGGCGCGGCATGACGTTCCTGATCGCCGAGGGCGTCACTCCGTCGAACGAAGGCCGCGGGTATGTTCTCCGCCGCCTCATCCGGCGCGCGCTCACCCAGGGAAAGCGGATCGGTCTCTCCGACATCTACCGGCTGCCGGCCATCGTCGTCGAGCAGGTCGGCCCCTGGTATCCGGAGGTCGCCGAGAACGCGCACGAGATCGAGCGGGTCGTACGGGTCGAGGAGGAACGCTTCGGAGAGACGCTCGAGCGCGGCCTCCGCGAGTTCGACGGCCTTGCCAATCGCGAGGCGATCTCGGGCGAGGAGGCGTTCACGCTTGCCGCGACGTACGGCTTCCCCATCGAGCTCACGGTCGAGCTGGCCGAGGAGCGAGGGCAGGCGGTCGACGTCGACGGGTATCGGGTCGAGATGGAGCGCCACCGCGAGATCTCTCGCGCCGGCGGAGCGAGCGAGCTCCAGCGCGCCGCAGACTTCGCCCACACCGCCGGCTTCGAGACGGTGTTCGTGGGCTATGCGAAGACGGACGTTCTCACCCAGATCGGCGCGCACGAGGAGATCGAGGAGGGTCTCTTCCTCGCCAAGCTGCGGGAGTCCCCCTTCTACCCCTCGGGCGGCGGGCAGGTGACGGACCACGGCGTGCTCGAGCGTGACGACGGGTCCGGTCTGCGGGCCGAGCTCGTCGAGGCGTACCGCTTCGACGGGGACCAAGTGCTTCTGCTAAGAGGATCCGGTTTCGCGAACGGGGACCGCGTACGGGCGCTCGTCCCGTGGAGCGTTCGCTTCCCGACGATGGCGAACCACACCGGGACGCACCTGCTCCACCGGGCCCTGCGCAACGTCCTCGGAGACCATGTCCGGCAGGCGGGCTCGGCCGTTCGCACGGACAAGCTCCGCTTCGACTTCACGCACGAGCACGCGCTTGCTGCCGAGCAGCGCGATGCGGTCGAGCGAGAAGTCAACGAGCGGATCTTCGAGAATCTTCCGGTCCGAATCTTCGAGACCCCGATCGAGGAGGCGCGGCGCCTCGGGGCGATGATGCTCTTCGGCGAGAAGTACGGCGACATCGTGCGCGTCGTCGAGGTCGCCGGGTACTCGACGGAGCTCTGCGGCGGCACGCACGTGTCCTCGACTGCGGAGGTCGGGCCGTTCGTGATCCTGTCCGAAGGCTCGGTGGGCGCGGGCGTCCGGCGCATCGAGGCCGTGACCTCGGGCGCGGCCTGGGCGGTCTTGGACGAGCGCTCGCGGGAGCTCGTGGCGCTGCGGAGCGAGCTCGAAGCGCTGCGCAAGGACGCTCGAGTCAAGGCTTCGCCGGCCCCTGCTCGAGCTTCGGCGCCAGAGCCGGAAGTCAGAGTCGAGAGCGGCGTCAACGTCATCGTTCAGCCTCTCGAGGGCCTCGACGCCGACGAGCTGCTCGCGCTCTCCGACCGCTACAAGCAGAAGCATGCGCCGGCCGCGATCGTGCTCGGCTCGCAGGAGGACGGCAAGGTGCATCTCGTCGCGAACTTCGACACGTCCGTCGCCGAGCGTGTGAGTGCGTCCGACGTCGTACGCCAGGCGGCAGCGATCGTCGGCGGTGGTGGAGGCGGGCGCGCGACGATGGCCCGAGCCGGCGGCAGGGATCCGTCGAAGCTGCCCGAAGCGCTCGCCGAAGCCGAGCGACTGATCCTCGCCGGCTTGTGAAGGTGCTCGCGCTCGACTTCGGCGCCGCCAGAACCGGCGTCGCTGTCTCAGATGCAACTGGGACGATCGCACAGCCGCTGGAGGTGGTCGAGCGCGCCGCGAGTCGCGACGGGCTCGCGCGCGTCGCGGAAATCGTCCGCCAGCAAGACGTCGAGCGAGTCGTCGTCGGATTGCCGCTGACCCTTGGGGGGCAGCGCGGACGCCAGGCACTCGAGACCGAGGAGTTCGTGCGCGAGCTGCGTCAGGCTCTCGACGTCCCCGTCGAGACGTACGACGAGCGCTTCACGACCACCCTTGCGGCGAGGGGCGCCGGGACGGCGCCCGAGGATGCGCGTGCGGCCGCACATCTCCTCGAGAGCTACCTCGCGAAGGCGGGGTCACCGGTGAGGGTGCCGGTGCGGACGATCGCGCTCGCGCTCATCGGTCCTCGCCCTCGCCGGCTGTCGGCACGAGGACCCGCCGCCTCCGGTCGAGACGACGCCGCCGATCGCGCGCCTGCGGATCATCTTCCCCGAAGGCTTCACGCGGCGGGAGATGGTCGAAAGAGTCGCAGCCGTACGCGAGATCGCGATCGACAAGCGAGGGGTCACGCCCCGGCTCACCGGCACCGGATACGCGCGCGCGAGCGCGCGTGCTTGCCACCACGGGCATTTCGGAAGGACTGGGGCGGTCGGTCGATCGAGGGTTTCCTGTTCCCGTCGACGTACGAGTTCAGCCAGTACACCCCCTCGGCGAAGCTCGTTCGCGATCAGCTCGAGGCCTTCGCTCGCAAATGGAGGAAGGTCGACCTCCGGTACGCGAGATCGAAGAACCTGACGCCCTACGACGTCCTCGTTATCGCGTCGATGATCGAGAAGGAGACGGTCGCCCCGGAGGAGCGGCGTCTCGTCGCTGCCGTGATCTACAACCGCCTGCGTCTCGGCATAGCGCTCGGTATCGACGCGACGATCCGGTATGGACGTGATGTCCCGGGAACCGAGCCGCTCAAGCAGTCGGACCTCGACAGCGACGATCCCTACAACACGCGCCTGCGCCCGGGTCTTCCGCCGACGCCGATCGCGAACCCGGGGCTCGCGTCGATGCGGGCGGCGGCGAATCCTGCACGCGTCGACTACCTCTACTTCGTCCGTAAGCCTGACGGGGTACACCACTTCTTCACGGCGAGCAAGGCCGAGTTCGACCGCAAGAGCTGCGAGTACGGCTTCAGCTGCTGAAGCGGCGATTCGGCTTGTACGCGGCCGTTCGAGCCTCGAGAGGACTACCAACTAAGCAACCGCTGTCGCATCGGCCGGAAACTCCCCCTGAAGGGTGAGCGCTCACTCGTCCGAGGGTGCCGAGGAGCCGGGAGCGCATGGACGGCCGAACGATGCTCCTGCTCGGGTGCGGGATCGCAGCCAGCGTCTGGCTGACTGGCGGTTGCGCGGTGCTCTTGTTTCGACTTCGTTCTCGACGGCGCCGCCGAGCGGTGTCGTCGCATGCGGTGGGCGATCTCCAGCTGTACGGGCCGATCGGGCTCCACGCCGCGCCGCTGCGGGTGAGTACGTCGAACGGGGGGTCGCTCGTCGGGCTCGCCGACGCCGACGACCCCGCGGCGCGGGAGCTGCTCAGTCGTGGGCTCTGGAGCTCGGAGGTCGAGATTCGACGCGCGAGCGTGACGGCGCTCGGGCGGCTCGCCTGCCGACACGAATGGGCCGTCGACGGTCTGATCGAAGCGCTGGCGGAACAGCGGGACACGCCAGCACGCGTCGCAGCACACCTCGATCGAGTGGCGCCGAGGGCGGACGCTCGCTTGATGCCGCTGCTCGGGCATCCGTCCGACGTCGTGCGGTACCACGCGGCTCGACTTCTGTCTCGTGACGACGAGAGCGGGCGTCGCGCCGTGCCCGATCTGACAAGCGATCCGTCGCCGCAAGTGAGGTCGGCGGCGCTCGAGGCTCTCGAGGCGAGTCCGACGGGAAGCGGGCTTCGGAGCGCGTTCCAGCTCCTCCACGATCCGGATCCGCTGGTGCGCGCGCAAGCGTGCCGAACTGCGTCGGCGATCTCGCGCCTGAGCGCAGCGCCGCTCGTCGCACCACTGCTCGCGGACACCTCGTGGGAGGTTCGAGAGGCGGCGCACGCGGCCCTCGTCGCCGCCGGTAGCCGAGCGGTGCCGATCGTCGTTCCGCTCCTCGAGGACGAGGACTCGATCCTTCGCAGTCTTGCCGCTCGCGTGCTCCAGGACCTGGGCGTGGTCGACGACCTGAACGCGTCGGGAAGCGATCCCAGCCTCCTGGAGCGGATCTCGGAGGCCGGAGGACAACGCCACAGTGTGCCCGCCGATGATCGCACGCGCCAGGGTCGGCCGCTCGGCGCTTGGCATCCCGTTGCCGAGGCCGGGGCGTGACGGTCTCCACCGTGCTCGAGGCGAGCGTCCTCGCTTGCGCAGCCTACATCTGCGTGGTCTACGGCATGTACCTCGGCCTCTTGGCCATCGCACTCGCGGAAAGTCGTCAGCGCAGGCGCGAGACCGAGGCGGACGATCACGACACGATCGCCCACTCTCGTTTCGTGCCTCCCGTGAGCGTCCTCGTCCCCGCCCGCAACGAGGTCGGCGGGCTTCCCGACGCGGTGCGTTCGCTCCTGGCGCTCGAGTATCCGGAGTTCGAGGTGATCGTCGTCTCGGACGGCTCCACCGACGGCACCGTCGAGCGGCTCACGCGAGGAGTTCGACCTCGTGCCGGTCGAGCTGTCCTCGCGAGCAGTCGTCGCGACGGAGGCGGTCGAAGCGGTCTTCCGAAGCCCGGCAGAGCCGCGACTCGTCGTGCTCGACAAGCAAGGCGGGGGGAAGGCCGACGCGCTGAACGTCGGGCTCAACTACTGCCGCAATCGTTTCGTCTGCGGTGTCGACGCCGACATGGTGTTCGCTCGCGATGCGCTCTCGAAGGCCATGGGCGCCTTCCTCTCGGACCCCGCGCAGGTGGTCGGCCTGACGAGCTTCGTCGAGATCGCAGAGAATCCGGCCTCCGCGCTGCGCGGCGGTGAGTACCGCATTCCGGACTCGCGGCCGTTCCTCCTCTTCCAGACCCTCGACTACCTCCGGGCCTTCTTCAACAACCGCATCGCCTGGTCCCGGCTCGGCTTCATGCTCTGTGCGGTCGGGGCGTTCCAGGTCTGGCGCCGTGAGCTGCTCGACGAGCTCGGTGGCTGGTCCCGCGACTACACGTGCGAGGACATCGAGCTGACCTTCCGGGTCCACCGTGTCCTCCAGGAGCGCGGGCTGCCGTATCGCGTCCTCTGTCTCCCGGACCGAATCGGAGTCACCGAGGGCCCGGACACGATCGGCAAGCTGGTCGCCCAGCGCGAGCGCTGGCAGCGGGTGATCCTCGAGACCTGGTGGGCGAATCGGCGGATGTGCTTCAACCGGCGCTACGGGCGGGTGGGCATGCTCGGGATGCCGTTCTATCTCGTGTCCGAGATCGTCGCGCCCGCGTTCGAGCTGCTCGCGGTCGCCACGCTGGCGGTCGGCGCCGCTCTCGGGCTCGTCGACTGGTGGCTGTTCGCTCTCGTCGTCGGATTGATCTCGCTGGTCAACAGCGGGTTCAGCGCGGCATCTCTCCTCATGGTCGAGCGTCAGTCGCGCCGCCTATCGTCCGACCGGTCTCGTGCGACTGCTGGCGCTGATGCCCGTCGAGATCTTCGTCTATCGGCCTGTCCTGTCCTGGGCGCGGATCAAGGGCACCTGGCGATTCCTGCGGGGAGACAAGGCGTGGCACAAGTTCGAGCGGAACGTCCGAACGGAGCCGGCGTGACAGGCCGTCCTGACGGACGTCGCTGGGAGGAGTACCTGTTGCTCCTCGTCTCGGCCGGCGCGGGCGCGGTCGCGGTGGTCTCGGCGCCGGAAGCCGTCTCGCCCCGGCCCGTCCTCTCGGCGGCGACCGCCCTCGCGTTCGCACTCTCGCTCGCAACCGCGTGTGTCTTCTGGTTCGCGGGAGCCGCGCGGAGAGCAGCCGTCCAGACGCGGGCAGGCGATGAGGACACCGCGCGTCGAGTCCTCGCAGCGCTCCCGGACGGCCTGGTCCTCCTCGACCGTGACCGCGTCGTCTCGGTCAATCGCGCGTTCTGCGAGCTCGTCGGATATGGGCGCGACGAGCTCATGGGCGCGGAGCCTCCATTCCCGTTCTGGCCGCCGGAGCACCGACACGCGCTCGAGCGCTGGCAAGCAAAGCTCTCGGCACGGGGGAGCGCGGGCCGAGCAGCTGACGTTCCTCCATCGGGACGGGAGCCGGGTTCCGGTGCTCGTCGCCGGGAGCTCGGTCGGCTCGCTTGCGCGGCATGGGCGTCATGTCCTCACCGTTCGAGACGTGTCGCACGGCTATCGGCGTGAGCGCCGGCTTGCCGAGCTCTGCTCGCGCGATCCCGAGACCGCGCTGCTCGACGAGCGTGGGTTCGAGGAGAAGGTCCGGGACGCGGTCCGCTCCGCCTTGGCCGACGGAACGAACCCAAGTGTCGTCGTCGTCGAGCTCGGAAGCGACGGGCCGAGCTGGACAGGTGGCCTCGGATCGCCCGAAGCGCTTCTCGTCATCGACCGGCTCCAGAGCCTTCTTCGCGCGGGGGACGAGCTTGCCCGCATGCGCGACGACCGGATCGCATGGCTCCTTCCCGAGACCGGGCTCGAGGGAGCGGTCGAGGCCGTGAGCCGCGCTCGCCGCGCGATCTCGAGCACGGGCGCGACCCTGACCGCGGGCGTATGCGACTTCGCCACTGCCGGCGACGCGCCGTCCCTGTACGCGCTCGCAGACCAGGCTTTGGCGGAGGCGAAGCGACAGGGCCGAGGCACCACCGCGAGCTACACCCACGGCATTCCGGAGATACTCCCGTCCGATGCCGAGTACCGAGCCCGACCCTGACCGGCCGGATCGCAACGCACGGCTCAGCGAGCTTGCCGAGATCTCGCTCGCGTGATCGCGATCAACGGAGCGACGACGCTCGTCGGGATCATCGGCTGGCCGGTCCGCGACTCGCTCTCGCCGCGGATGCACAACGCCGCCTTCGAGGCGCTCGAGCTCGACTGGGCGTATGTGCCGCTGCCCGTTTCTCCCGAGCGGCTCGAGCGATGCTGTGCGGGGCCTCGCAGCCCTCGGCTTCGTGGGCGCGAACGTGACGACACCGCACAAGCTCGCGGTCACATCTCTCTGTGAGACCGACGCGGCCTCGGTCAACACGCTCGTCGTGCGCGACCGTCGAATCGAGGGCTCGTCGACGGACGCGGCGATCCTCGCTCGTCTATCGCATGTGAACCCTGTCATCGTCGGTGACGGAGGCGCAGCGCAGGCGTTCCTCGCGGCTCTGCCGCATGCGCGCGTCTTTGCACGGCGGGGGATGTGGCCCCCGGACGCCCGCGGCGCCGATCTCGTCGTCAACGCGACGTCCGCCCGCGGCGAGGTCGTCGTGGAGCTCGGTGCCGGGGCAGACGCTCGTCGATCTGCCGTACCCCGAGACGGCGACGGCACGGACGGCCAGAGAGGCCGGGGCGAGCGTGGTCACGGGCCTCGACGTGCTCGTGGCCCAGGGAGCGGCCTCGTTCGAGCTCTGGACGGGCTCGAACGCGCCGGTCGGTGTCATGCGTACGGCACTAGGCTTGCCTCCGTGACCCTCCAGCTCGTCACGGCGGGCGAGTCGCACGGGCCGGCTCTGGTCGCGATCTTGAGCGGCCTTCCCGCCGGCCTGCGTCTCGATCGCGAGGCGATCGACTCCGACCTCGCGCGACGGCGCGAGGGCTACGGGCGCAGTCCCAGGCAGAAGCTCGAGCAGGACGAGGTCGAGGTGCTCGCCGGCCTTCGCCACGGCGCGACGCTCGGCACGCCCCTCGCGCTCGTCGTGCGGAACCGAGACCACCGAAACTGGGCGACGGGGATGAGTTCCTGGCCCCCCAAAGATGCGCCGACAGGGAAGGGAACCTCACCGGTAACGCTCCCGCGTCCCGGCCATGCGGATCTCGCGGGGTCGCTCAAGTTCGGCCACGAGGACGTCCGCAACGCGCTCGAGCGAGCGAGCGCGCGGCAGACCGCCGTTCATGTTGCGGCCGGCGCGGTGGCGAAAGCCCTGCTCCGCGAGATCTCGATCTCGGTCACCGGCCGCGTGCTCGAGATCGGCGGCGAGGCGACCGAGAAGGGCTGGAAGAGCGCCACGGATGCGGCACGTACCGATCGTGACACGCTCGGTGGAGTCGTCGAAGTCACCGCAGGCGGCGTTCCGCCCGGCCTCGGCTCGTATGCGGACAAGGCAGACCGGCTCGACGCGCGCCTCGCGGCTGCGCTTATGGGCATCCAGGCCGTGAAGGGTGTCGAGATCGGAGACGGTTTTGCGCTCGCCCGCACGAGGGGCTCCGAAGCGCACGACGAGATCGAGCCCGACCGACGTCGCGCGACGAATCGTGCGGGCGGGATCGAGGGCGGGATCACGAACGGCGAACCTGTGGTCGTCCGTGCGGCGATGAAGCCGTTGCCGACGCTCATGCGTCCCCTCCGCTCCGTCGACCTCGCGAGCGGGGAGCCGGGCGAGGCCCTCGTCGAGCGGAGCGACGTACAGGCCGTGGAGGCGCTCGCCGTCGTCGCCGAGGCTGCCGTGGCGTGGGAGCTCGCCCGTGCCGCGAAGGAGAAGTTCGGCGGCGACGCGCTCGGCGACTTCGTCGCCGCGCGTACCGCGTACCTGGAGCGGATCGCATGGCCCCGCACGTTCTGAACGCGCTGGATCGTCACGTCGCGCTGGTGGGGTTCATGGGCGCGGGGAAGTCGACGCTCGGTCCCGCGCTCGCGGATCGCCTCGGCAGGCCGTTCGTCTCGGTCGACGGCGTCGCCGAGGGGCGGGTCGGCGTATCCGTCGCCGAGGTGTTCGAGACGAGCGGCGAACCTGCCTTTCGTGAGCTCGAGGAGCAGGCCGCGCTCGACGTCCTCTCACGCCGGCCGCTCGCCGTGATCGAGATCGGGGGAGGCGGGCTCGCGTCCGCGAGGACACGAGCGGCCCTTGGCGCGCATGCCTTCACGCTCCATCTGCAGACGACTGTTGACGAGGCGTGGGCGCGAGTCGCGGGAAGCGGGCGTCCGCTCGCCCGGGATCAAGAAGCATTCCGGGCGCTCTTCGAGGAGAGACGGGCGCTGTACGAATCCGCGGACGGCACGGCACGGGACCTCGACGGTGCGGTGCTCGTAGCCGCAGGCGTGCGCTTCGCTTCGCACCTCGAGGCTCGCGGGCACGCGCTCGTCGCCGACGAACGTGTCGCCGACCTCCACGGCATCGAGGCCACGCACGTTCTCCCCGCCGGGGCGACTGCCAAGACCAGTGCAGAGGCGGAGCGTCTCTGGCGTGCGCTACGGCTCGAGCGTGGCTCGACGCTCGTGGCCGTCGGCGGAGGCTCGACCACGGACGTCGCCGGGTTCGTTGCCGCGACGTACATGCGCGGAGTCGCCTGGGTGCCGGTTCCCTCGACCCTGGTCGGCCAGGTGGACGCGGCGATCGGCGGGAAGACCGGGATCGATCTCCCCGAGGGGAAGAATCTCGTCGGCGCATTCCACTGGCCCTCAGAGACGATCGTCGACACTGCGCTGCTCTCGACGTTGCCCGAGAACGAACTGTCGAACGGGCGCTCCGAGGTCGTCAAGTCCGGGCTCCTCGCCGGCGAGCCGATCTGGGAGCTCGAGCTGCCCGAGCAGGTCCGGCGGTGCGCGGCCTTCAAGGCCGCCGTCTGCCTGCGCGACCCGTACGAGCGCGGAGAGCGGGCACAGCTCAACCTCGGCCATACGTTCGCGCACGCGCTCGAGGCTGCCTCGGGCTACTCGCTGTCTCACGGGCGTGCCGTCGCCCTCGGCTTGCTCGCTGCACTGAGGATCTCCAATCTCGAGAACGAGGCCCACGAGGTCGCGGAGATCCTCAAGCCGCATGCGGTCGCGGTCGACCGAGACGCGGCCTGGGCCGCGCTCCTGCGGGACAAGAAGACCGAGGCCGGCCGCCCGAAGCTCGTCCTCCTCGAAGCTCTGGGCAAGCCGCGACTCGGTGTCGAGGTCGAGCCCGCGCGCGTCAGAGCGGCCCTGGACGCCCTCATCGCTTGAGTTAGGGTCACGCGATGCGGATCCTCGTGCTCAACGGCGTCAACCTCGACGTCCTCGGACAACGCGATCCCGAGCTCTACGGCGGCATCGGCCTCTCCGAGCTCGAGACGCGGCTGTACGAGTGGGCACTGAAGCTCGACTGCACGGTTCGCTGCCGCCAGACGAACCACGAGGGCGAGTTCATCGACTGGTGCCACGAGGCGTACGAGTGGGTGGACGGGGTGATCCTCAACCCCGGCGCCTGGGCGCACTATTCCTGGGGGATCAGGGACGCGGTCGAGCTCTTCGACGTCCCGGTCGTCGAGGTGCACCTCTCCGACATCGACGCGCGCGAGGAATGGCGAAGGTTCTCGGTCCTCGAAGGGCTCGTGGCGCAGCGGATCGTCGGTAAGGGCCCCGAAGGCTATCGCGAGGCGCTCGAGTTTCTCGCCCGGACTCGCGAGTGAGCCGAATCCAGCGGCTGGCAGCGCGGCTGAGCGAGCCATTGCTCGTCGCCGGCCCGCCGTACGTCCTCGGCGGCCAGGCGAACGTCCGCTACCTGACGGGGCTCCAGAGCTCGAACGCAGCCGTGCTCGTCGAGCCGGACGGGAGTGCGACGCTCTTCGCGGACTTTCGTTACGCCTCGCGCGCGCGGGAGGTCGGAGGCGTCGAGTTCGTCGAGACGGCTCGGGATCTCGTGCCGGCGATCGGCCGGCTCCTGAGCGGCCGCCGCATCGCCTTCGAGGAAGCGCACCTGTCGCATGCCGGCTTCCGGGCGCTCGTCGACGCGGGCGTGGACGCCGTGCCGTCGTCAGGCCTCGTCGAGTCGCTCCGGGCCGTGAAGGACGCGGAGGAGATCGCGTCCATGCGGCGCGCCTGCGCGCTTTCGGACGAGATCTTCGCGGCGCTCTCGCAGGAGCGCTTCAGCGGACGGAGCGAGCGCGATCTCGCGTGGTGGGTCGAGCGGAGCTTCCGCGAGGCGGGAGCCGAAGGCGTCTCGTTCCCGACCGTGGTCGCCGCGGGCGCGACGGGCTCCTCGCCGCACGCGGTGCCCGGGCACGAGCCGATCGAGAGCGGGGTGCTGGTGACCGTCGACGCTGGTTGCGTCCTCGACGGCTACTGCTCAGACTGCACCCGCACGTTCGCCGTGGGCGACGTGCCCGAGCGGCTCCAAGGCCTCCACGCCCTCTGCCTCGAGGCACAGCTCGCCGGTCTCGCCGCGGTCGGACCGGGCGTCTGTGGCCGGGACGCCGATGCGGCGTCCAGGGTGGCGATCGAGGGCGCCGAGCTCGGCTGGGCGTATCGGCACGGCCTCGGGCACGGCGTCGGCCTTCAGATCCACGAGGCTCCTGTTCTCCGCCCGGAGTCGACTGACGTCCTCGAGGCCGGGAACGTCGTCTCGGTCGAGCCCGGGATCTACCTTCCGGGTGACGCGGGCGTTCGCATCGAGGATCTCGTGCTCGTGACCGTGGGAGGGTGCGAGCGGCTGACGACGTTCACGAAGGAGCCCCTGACGGTCGACTGAGGGCGGGCCCCTACAATGCCCGCGGTCATGGCCGAGACGGTCTCCACGAACCAGTTCCGCAACGGGATGCACATCGAGCTCGACGGCTCGGTGTGGCGCATCGTCGAGTTCCAGCACGTGAAGCCCGGGAAGGGCGGCGCTTTCGTGCGGACGAAGCTCAAGGCGCTCGAGTCGGGCGCGGTGGTCGACCGAACGTTTCGCGCGGGAGAGAAGTTCGCCCGCGTCCACACCGAGGTGAAGAGCGTCCAGTTCCTCTACGACGACGGTTCCGAGGCGCACTTCATGGACGAGGAGAGCTTCGAGCAGTTCGGCCTTCCGCATGCGGACATCGCCGCCGAGCTCGTGTACCTCGCGCCCTCGAGCTCGGTGCAGATGCTCGCGGTCGACGGCAAGCCGGCGGGGCTCCAGCTGCCGGCGTCGGTCGAGCTCGCGGTGACGGAGACGGAACCTGCTGTGCGTGGCGACACGGTCACGAACGTCACGAAGCCCGCGAGGCTCGAGACGGGGGCTGTCGTGCAGGTGCCGCTCTTCGTCGACCGCGGCGAGCGGATCAAGGTCGATCCACGCGAAGGCCGCTACATCTCCCGCGCGTAGCTAACAGGCCAAAGTGCCCCGGCTCGAGCGGCGAGCGGCGAGGCAGAGTGTCAGACACCGGCCAAAGCGCCTGATGCGTCGGTGCTCCGAACCGACATGCCTCACCAGTCCGCCTCGGGCCTGGAATCAACCCCGCCCACGTGGAGAGATGGTTGATCTTGCGACTCACATCACCCTTGACAGCCATGGGTGTCTGACACCGAAGGCGCGTGCCTCGCCCTTTATGCGACGTCGCTAAGGTCCAGAGCCGTGCCGAAGCTGGTCGACACGACGATTCGCCTGCTCTCGCAGGAGCCGCTCGCCGGCGCGCTGCCGACCGGGGAGGTACTGCGCGTGGCCGAGATCCTCGACGAGGCCGGATTCGCCTGTCTCGAGGTCTCGGGCGGCGGCGTCTTCGACGCGACCGTCCGGCGTCGTGTCGAGAGCCCGTGGGAACGCATCCGCGCGATCAAGGCGCGCGTCTCGACACCCCTGGGGATCGCCCTGCGCGGCCGCTTTCTGGTGGGATCGCGACCCGTCTCGGGAGACATCGTCGTGCGGTTCGTCTCGTGCGCGGCCGAGAACGGAATCGAGGTCTTCCGCCTCCACGACCCGCTCAACGACGTCTCGAATCTCCGCGAGGCGGGCGCGGCGATCACGAGCGCCGGCGGCGCGTTCCACGCGGGACTCGTCTACAGCCCTGGCCGAACGGGAGAGACGGACACGCTCGTCGAGCATGCGCGCAAGCTGCCGGAGCTCGGCGCTACTCGCGTGATCGTCAACGATCCGACGGGCGCGCTCGTGCCGCACAGAGCGCAGGAGCTGGTCGGTCGCATCAGGGAGGCGAGCGAGCTTCCCGTCGGCTTCTACGTGCAGGGCTCGGCCGGGGTGGGTCTCGCCTCGGCGATCGCCGCGGTCGAGGCGGGGGCGGACCTCGTCTCCACCGCCGTCTACCCGCTCGCCCTGGCGCTCCACCGGGTCTCGGGCGAGTCTCTCGCCGAGTCGCTCGACGGCCTCGGTCACGCGACCGGCCTCGACGCCGCGAAGCTCTGGGATGCCGCCGATGTCATCGACGAGCACATCGGGGACGAGCCGGTCGCTCCGGTGGCGCCGCGGATCGCCGTCCGTGCGGCCGAGTACGACCTGCCGGCCGGGCTCGTTGCGGCGCTCGAGTTTCATCTGCGCGCGCATGCCGCGGCGGATCGTCTCCTCGAGGTGCTCGAGGAGGTCGGCCGCGTTCGCGCCGAGGCGGGTTGGCCTCCGCTCGCTGCGCCGATCGGGCAGATTCTCGCCTCGCAGGCGCTGCTCCACGTGCTGGATGCGAGGCGCTACGGCACCGTCATCGACGAGTTTCGGGAGCTCGTGCAAGGCGGCTACGGCGTCACACCGGAGCCGATCGACGCGACGGTCGCGCGCGCGGTCGAGCTTCTGTCACCACGATCGCTGCCCGCCGAGGACCCGGTGACGACCGAGGATGTGCGCGAGCAGGCGGAGGGACTCGCCGCGAGCGAGGAGGAGCTCGTCCTCATCGCGATGTTCGGCACGGATGCCGAGCAGCTTCTCCACAAGATCCGGGCGCGCCACTCGCCGGACACCGTGCTCGTCGCGGAGGACGCCGACGCCGAGCGCGGCGAGCGGATTCGCGAGCTCGTCAAGATCGTGCAGGAGTCTGGCGTCGGTGAGATCGAGATCGAGGACGAGGGCATGCGCGTCTCCGTCCGTCGCGCGGACGAGCCTGCTCCGGCCACGCTCGGCGACGCCTCCCTCGCCGACACAGACGTGGTTGTCGCGAGCGCCGAGCCGGAAGCGGCTGACGGCGTGGTCCGCGTCGAGTCGCCGATGGTGGGGGTCTTCTTCCGTGCACCGAATCCGGGTGCGCCTGCGTTCGTGGACATCGGGGACACCGTCGTACCGGGCCAGACGCTCTGCATCCTCGAGGCGATGAAGCTCTTCAACGAGCTCAAGGCCGAGGCCGCCGGGACGGTGCAGTCGATTCACGTCGAGAACGCGGAGCCGGTCGAGTTCGGTCAGCTTCTCTTCGAGATCGAACCGATCCTCATGCCCCCGGCGGTCTAGGGGGTCTAGTACGTGTTCTCGCGCGTTCTCGTCGCGAACAGGGGCGAGATCGCCGTGCGGGTGATTCGCGCGCTCCACGAGCTGGGGGTCGAGGCGGTCGCGGTCTACTCGACCGCCGATCGCGACGCGCTCCACGTGCGGCTTGCAGACCAGGCCGTCTGCATCGGCCCTCCACCCGCCGCCGACAGCTACCTCGTGATCTCGAACGTCGTCGCGGCCGCCGAGACCACCGGCTGCGAGGCGGTGCATCCGGGCTACGGCTTCCTCGCCGAGAACGCCGCATTCGTGCGGGCATGCGAGGGCTCGGACCTCGTCTTCATCGGCCCTACCGCGGACGTCGTCGAGCAGATGGGGGACAAGGTACGAGCGAAGGACGCACTGCGCGCGGCCGGGCTCCCACTCGTGCCCGGCTCCGACGGTAGCGCAGGTCTGAGCGAGCTCCGCCGCGCTGCGATCGAGGCGGGCTTCCCGGTGCTGCTCAAGGCTGCAGCGGGGGGCGGCGGCAAGGGAATGCGGCTGGTCGCCTCCGAGGACGATTTCCCGGACGCATTCGGTGCCGCGAGCGCAGAGGCGGACGCTGCCTTCGGAGACGGCGCTCTCTACCTGGAGAAGCTCGTGTTGCCTGCCCGGCACGTCGAGATCCAGGTCTTGTGCGATGGAGAGGGCCGGATCCTGACGCTCGGCGAGCGCGAATGCTCGATCCAGCGCAGACACCAGAAGCTCGTCGAGGAGTCGCCGTCGCCGGGGATCGACGACGAGACGCGCGCGGAGATGGAGAGCGCCGTCGAGCACGCCTGCCGCGCGATCGGATACCGGAACGCCGGGACCTTCGAGTTCCTCGTCGGGCCGGGCGGCGACTTCTACTTCATCGAGGTGAACTGCCGCCTCCAGGTCGAGCACCCGGTGTCGGAGCTCGTAACCGGGATCGACATCGTGCGCGAACAAGTGCGGATCGCTGCCGGCGAGCGGCTGGAGCTCACGGGACGAGCCCCTCGGCGCGGTCACGCCGTCGAGATTCGGATCAATGCCGAAGATCCGGCACAAGGCTTCCTCCCGGCTCCCGGGACGGTGCAGAGGTTCGTGCCACCCCTCGGTGCAGGCGTGAGAGTTGACACGGCGGTCTCGGACGGAAGCGAGATCCCGCCGTTCTACGACTCGATGATCGCGAAGGTGATCGTCTGGGACGAGTCGCGGCCGACTGCTCTGGCGCGGGCCATTCGTGCGCTCGAGGAGCTCGAGATCGAGGGCATTCCGACGACACGCGAGGTCGCGCTGGACGTCCTCCGCTCGCGCGAGTTCGAGAGCGGCGAATACTCGACGGCGACACTGTCCGAGCTCGAGGGGCGCGTGCCCTCGCTCTCGACCTCGTGAGTGCGCCCGTTGGTCGAAAGGCCGGCCGCCGGCAGGCGCTCTTCCTCCTGTACCAGTGGGATCTCACCGGTCAGGAGCTCGCCTCGCTTTACGAGGGCGAGCCGGACGAGTTCGCCCGCGGCCTCGCGTCGGCGGTCGCAGCCCGCGCGCCGGAGCTCGACCGGCGCGTGACGGAGTCGTCTCCGGACTGGCCGGCCGACCGGCTGGGTACGCTCGAGCGCAATATCCTGCGGATCGGTGTCTACGAGCTCGAGGAGGGCACGGTGCCTCGCGAGGTGGCCATCAACGAGGCTGTCGTGTTGGCGAAGCGCTACGCGTCCGAGGACGCGGCGCGCCTGGTGAACGGCATCCTGGGACACATCGCACGGGAGGTGGACGACGCGTGACAGGCGTGGACGAGGCGCTCGCTCGCGCCGAGGAGCTGCTCGGGCAGCTCAACGAGCGCCGCGAGGAGCTCGAGCGGCTTGCCGACGCGGACGACGTCGACGGGAGTGAAGCGGTCGAGGTCATCACGGAGCTGGCCGAGCTCGCCCGGCAGATCGAGGCCGAGCTGACCCGTGCGCGGGCGATCGCCGATGCGGACGGCTGAGGAGCTCCGCGCCGACTTCGAGGCGTACATCGGCGCGCTTTCGCTCTCGTCGTCGCTCGGCCGGCTCGAGGACGCAGTGCGCTACTCGCTCGAGCCGGGGGGTAAGAGAATTCGACCCGTCCTGTGCCTCGCGGTGACTCAGTCCGCAGGCGGGGACGTCAACCAGGCGTTCCCCGCCGCCGCGGCGCTCGAGCTCGTCCACACGTTCTCGCTCGTCCACGACGACCTGCCGGCGTTGGACGACGACTCGGAGCGGCGTGGGCGTCCGAGTTCGCACGTCGCCTTCGGCGAGGGAGTCGCGCTGCTCGCGGGTGACGCGATGCTCGCAGAGGCCCTGCGGCTCGCTCTCACCTACGACGATCCGGGAGTGGCGCGTGAGCTCGTCGACGCGACGCTCGGCATGATCGGTGGCCAGTACCGCGACATCACCGGTGACGACGTCGATCTCGCGGAGCTTCACCGCTTGAAGACGGGGCGGCTATTTGGTGCCTCGGTCGGTCTCGGGCTCAGGGTCGCGGGCGTTCGCGACGAGGATCAGGGCCCGTGGCGGGCGTTCGGCGCCGACGTCGGGCTCCTGTTCCAGTTCGTGGACGACATCTTGGACGGCGACGGAGTCGCCTCGCGACTCCCGCCGGCGGAGGTCCGCCGGCTGGCGGACGGCGCTGCCGACCGCGCCCGCGAGCATCTCGACGCCGTCTCCGCGGATACCAGCGTCCTCCGCGGGCTCGTTGGTGCCGTCGCCTCGAGAACCGTATGAGGGGTTGACGCGGCTGCGTCCCCGACTACGATCTGACCTTCTCGAACAGACCAGGTTTCGTGTCGCGCGCCTTCGTCGCGTGCGAATGCGGACCGTCGTTCTCTTTCCATGTCGACCCGCCTCCGCAGCCGCCTGCTCACGTTCGCCCTTTCGGGGATGGTGGCGTGTGCGGCCGCCGTCCCCGCTCCTGCCCTGGGCGACGACGGGAGGGTCCTACGGGACGCGCATGAGGTTGCGGAGGAGGAAGGTCCGACGACGGGTGAGCGCGCCGTCCAGATCGCGCTCAAGGCGGTCGGTGTGCCGTACCGCTGGGGCGGCGAGTCACCGGCGAGCGGGTTCGATTGCTCGGGTCTGGTTCGCTGGGCGTACGGTCGTGTCGGGATCGACCTTCCGCACAGCTCGTACGCCCTGTACGGTGAAGGCCGGCGCGTGCCGGCGACTCGCATGGAGCCAGGCGACGTTCTCTTCTTCGAGGGCCTCGGACACGTGGGCCTCTACCTCGGACGGGGCCGGATGGTGCATGCCCCTCAGACGGGCAGGAACGTCGAGGTCGTCCGACTCGGCGAGCCGGGATACGGCGGACGCCTGATCGGTGCCCGCCGTGTCGCTCCGACGTAGCGGCGCCCTAGAACCCCGTTCACAATGAGCGACCAGGTCGCGATGCGGCCCTGGACGCCACGATATCGCGTCCTCGGTCGTGTCCATATCGGCTTGATATGGACGCTCCCTGCGTCCTTGCCTCGTGGCGTCCAGCATCCGCCTTGCGACGGGCGATCATCATGAAAGAGGTTCTTAGCGGTGCTTGCGTACGTCCTGCCCGGCCCGTCGCACTGACAGCGGGCGAGGCACGGTTCCACGATGACCGTTCTCGAGAACGTCGCGGACGTTCGGGCGGAGCAGAAGGTCAGGTGTCGTCGTCGAGAGCTCGTCGCGCCCGGCGACGTCGTCGAGCTCGTCGGCCTGGTGGCGTCGGAGGTCTGCGAACAGCGCGACCCCCACGAGCACGATGATCATGAGCGTAAGCCAATTCGGCATTTCTTCACCTCCAGTTCGGCCCCCAGGGCAAGCGTCCTTTCGGCACCACATGGAGTCGGCGGATTCCGCATCTCTATTTACCCTCAGTCGGGTGAAGGGACGGTGAACGGATGAAGCAACGATGAAGGTACGTACCCGCTGTGGCGCGTCTTTAACCGCGATTGCGGCTACGGCGTCGGTTGGACGCATGGCTGACCCGTAGTGCTCCTCTCGAATGCGGAGATCGCCGAAGAGGCGTTCGTCTCCGAGACGACCGTGAAGACGTACGTCGCGCACATCCTCGGGAAGCTGTGCCTGCGGGACCGTGTGCAGCCCGCTGTCTTCGCGTACGAGAATGGCGTCGTCGCGCCGGGTGAGAGCTGGCGTTCGGTTGGCGTTGGTTTCGTGCGACTGCATGATTCGCGCATGACGGTCTTCGAGCGCGAGGACGAGCTACGCCTCCTTCGCCCTCCGCGACTGCGAACCCTCGGCGACGAGGACGGCCGACGCGCGAGCTACCTCGAGCTGTTCTTCGACCTCGTCTTCGTCGTCGCGATCGCACAGCTCGCGCACGAGCTGGTCGTCGATCACTCGCTCCATGGATTCGCGGTCTTCGGCGCTCTCTACCTGCCCGTCTTCCTCGCATGGCAGGGCTTCAGCTTCTACGCGGATCGGTTCGACACCGACGACGTCGTGTTTCGGCTCGCGATGTTCATGGGGATGGCAGCCATCGCGGCGCTCGCAATCCAGATTCCTGATGTCGCGCACGGTGACAGCACCGGCTTCGTACTCGCCTATGTCGTGCTGCGGTCGCTCGTAGTCGGCCTGTACCTTCGCTCGTACCGCCACGTACCCGAAGCCCGACCGCTGATCGGCCGCTACGCGTGGCAGTACTCGGTCGCGATCGCGGCCTGGCTCGCCTCGCTCGCCGTCCCCTCGCCGGCACGCTACGTCGTCTGGGGTGTCGCGCTGGTCTGGGAGTACAGCGTCCCACCGCGAGCGCGCAAGCTCTGGGTCGCGATCCCGGTTCACGCGAGCCACGTCCCCGAGCGGTTCGCGCTCTTCACGATCATCGTGCTCGGTGAGACCATCGTCGTCGTCGCGCTCGGTACCGCCGGCTCGGAGTGGCAGCTCGCGGCGGCGACGGTCGCCGTGCTCGGATTCGTCGCCACCGCGGCGATCTGGTGGATCTACTTCGGGAGCGGTGGCGAGGTGACGCTGAGGACATCGCCAACGGCGATCGTCGTCTTCGCCTACTCACACATCCCTTTGCTCGCCGCGTTGACCGCGGTGAGCGCGGGTATCGCGCTCGCCATCGAGAGTGCATCTGCTGATCACCTCGACATAGGCACTCGCTGGGCGCTGGCGGGCGGGGCGGCACTCTACCTCGTCTGCGTGACGACGACGCAGCGGGCGACGGTTCAAGGGGTTCCCGGGGAAACGGAGCTCGCGAGGGCGGCTGCCGCGAGCCTCCTCGTGGTGCTCGCGCTGCTCGGAGGTGCTCTCGATCCGGTGCCATTCACCGCGCTCGTCTCCGCAACCATCGTCGCCATCGTCGCCCTCAAGCTCTGGACGGCACAGCGCTCGCTTCGAGCGAGCGAACCGTGAAGAAGCGCCTCGACACGCTCCTCGTCGAGCGCGGGCTCGCGGAGTCACGTGCACAGGCACAGGCGCTCGTTCTCGCCGGCTTGGTGCGAGGGCACGACAAGCCGGGCGAGCAGCTCGACGAGGGCGCCGAGCTCCATGTCGAGCGTCCTCCGCGCTTCGTGTCTCGTGGCGGCGAGAAGCTGCAGCATGCGCTCGATTCGCTCCACGTTCCCGTCGAGGGTCGCGACTGCGCGGACGTCGGGGCCTCGACCGGCGGCTTCACCGATTGCTTGCTGCAGGCCGGAGCGAAGCGTGTCGTCGCCATCGACGTCGGCTACGGTCAGCTCCACCCACGCCTTCGCGCGGATCCCCGCGTCACGGTCCTCGAGCGGACGAACGCCCGCTCGCTGGCCGAGCTCCCGTTCGCACCCGAGCTCGTCGTCTGCGACGTCTCTTTCATCAGCGTGGCGAAGGCGCTCCCGTCCGTGCTCGCGCTCGCCGCGCCGGGCTGGAATGCCCTCGTCCTCGTCAAGCCGCAGTTCGAGGCAGGACGCCCCGACGTGGGCAAGGGCGTCGTGCGGGACCCCGAGGTGCAACGGAAGGTCCTCGAGAGAGTCACCGAGTCCGCGCGGGAGTGGGGTGGCGACACCGTCGGGGTCGTAGACTCCGGGCTGCCTGGTCCGAAGGGGAATCGGGAGTTCTTCGTCCACCTGATCAACCGCGCGCCTCAATCTCACACCGATGACATCGACCGCTGGATCGCCGAGGCCGTTGGCTAGGACCGTCACGAGAGCCGCGGTCGTGACACACGGCAAGCCGGGTCAGATCGGCGCTGGCCTCGCTCGACTGCAGGCGGTCGCGGCCGAGCACGGCGTGGACCTCCTCTTCCCACCGGACGAAGGAGAGAAGCATGGCCTCGAACCTGCGGCCGATCCCGCGGCGGTCGACATCGCGGTCGTGCTCGGAGGCGACGGGACCGTACTGCGCGCGCTGACCCGGTTCCTGGGCACGGGCGTGCCGGTCGTCGGGGTGAACTTCGGGCGCGTCGGCTTCCTGAGCTCGATGGGGCGGCGCGACCTCGAGGCGGGGCTGGCTCGGGTGTTCGCCGGCGAGTACGAGGTCGTCGAGCTGCCGACACTCGAGGTCGAGCACCCGGGCGGGACGGGCCGCGCGGTCAACGACGCCGTCGTCGCAAGCGGCTCGCTCGGACGCATGGTCGAGCTCGAGCTCGCGGTCGGCGGGGAGGAGCTGGGTCGTCAGCCGTGCGACGGGATCATCTGCTCGACGCCCTCGGGCTCGACTGCGTACAACCTCTCGAACGGGGGGCCGGTGCTGATGTGGGGGCTGGAAGCGATCGCCCTCACGTACGTCGCTGCACACTCGCTGCAGGCGCGGCCGTTCGTGATCCCGCCGAGCGCGGACGTGATCGTGTGGAACCGGACGCATGACGTCGAGGCGGGTGTTCTCGTCGACGGCCATCGTGTCGCCACACTCGGCAAGTCCGACCGAGCCGTGATCCGCATCGGGCCCGAGCGCTCGCTCCTCGCGACCCTGCCGGAGGCGACCTTCGTGCGGCGCTACCGTCAGAGCTTTGCTTCGTAGGCTCCGGATCGAGAACCTCGTCCTCATTCGCGAGGCGGACCTCTCGTTCGATCGCGGCCTGAACGCGGTGACCGGCGAGACCGGCGCGGGCAAGACGATCTTCGCGCAGGCAATCGGGTTGCTCCTGGCACGAAGGCGGATGTTTCCTCCGTGGGAGCCGACGCGGCCGAGGCTTACGTCGAGGCCGAGCTCGACGTGCCGGACGGCTTCTTCGACGACGAGGAGCTGGCCACGCTCGCCGAGCTGCGGCCCGAGGGCGAGCCGGGTCTCGTGCTCGCGCGCCGGGTGTTCGCCGATGGGCGGACTCGCGCCTATGCGTGGGGTCGGGCGGTCGCGCGCGAGGACGTCGCGGCCGCGGCCGAGCGCCTGATCGCCATGTCCGGCCAGTTCGAGCAGCGGCGGCTCGCGCGTCCGGCGTTCCAGCTCGAGATGCTCGACGCCTTTTGCGGAGCCGAGCAGCTCGAGCGCAGGCGGGAGGCAACGACGGCCTGGCGCGAGCTCGGCGCCGCGCTCAGGCGCCACGACGAGCTGACGAGAGATGCCGGCGCCGCGGCTGCGCGGCTTGCCGAGCTCGAAGCGCTCGTCGAGGGAACCGAGGGCCTCGGAGCAGATGACAAGGACAGCCTGCACACGCAGCGCGAGCGGCTTCGCCATGTCGTCGAGCTCGCGGAGGCTGCCTCAGAGGCGGCGAGCGCGATCTCACCCGACGACGGTGAAGGGGCGGCCTCGCTCGCAGCTCGGGCCGAGCGCGCGCTCGCTCCGCTCGAGCGGCTCGCACCCGAGCTCGGCGCCGCCGCAGAGGAGCTTCGAGACGTCGCCGTCAGGCTGCGCGAGGTCGGAAGCGACCTGAACGCCTTTCTCACGTCGCTCGAGACGGATCCCGTACGCGTCGAGGAGGTCGAGTCGACTCTCGAGCGCATTGCCGATCTCGAGCGTCGCTTCGGCGCCTCGTCCTATGAGGAGCTGCTCGAGCGGGCTGGCGCCGCGCGCACCGAGCTCGAGGAGACCGCCGCCGGTCAAGACCCCGTCGAGGCGGCCGCCGCGGCCGTTGCAGCGGCCGAGGCGCGCGTCGGAGCCCTCGCGGAGGAGCTCCGCGCTGTCCGCCGCTCGCAGGCCCGGTCGTTCGCCAAGGCCGTCGCCGACGAGCTCCAGGGACTGGGCATGGGCGAGGGCGAGTTCCTCGCCGAGCTTCGCGAGCGGGACCTCGGCGCGACGGGGGCCGACGAAGTCGTCTTTCTCGTCCGCCCGAACCTGGGGCTGCCGTTTGCGCCAGTCGCCGAGACGGCGTCGGGTGGGGAGCTCTCGCGTATCGCGCTGGCCCTCGCCGCCGTCGCGGGCGGCGAGACGCTCGTGTTCGACGAGATCGACGCCGGCATCGGCGGCGTCACGGCGCACGCCGTGGCGGAGACGCTGCAGCGGCTGGCCGGTCGCGCGCAGGTCCTCACGATCACGCATCTCCCGCAGATCGCGAGCGTCGCCGACAGTCACTTCCGCGTGGAAAAAGTGCCGGGCCACCCGACGCACACCCGGATCGAGGAGCTCGACGATCTCGTCCGTCGCGAGGAGCTCGAGCGGATGGCGGGCGGCGCGGAGTTCATCGCGTCCTTGAGCGAGGGCTAGGAGTGCTCCGATCATCCGACCTCGAGGCCTGGTACGGTTGGATCCCGTGGCCAAGTACGTGTTCGTCACGGGCGGCGTCGTCTCGGCGCTCGGGAAGGGGATCGTCGCGGCGTCTCTCGGGCGCCTGCTGAAATCCCGCGGACTTTCCGTCAGCGCACAGAAGTTCGACCCGTACCTGAACGTCGACCCGGGCACGATGAGTCCGTTCCAGCACGGCGAGGTCTTCGTGACCGAGGACGGGGCGGAGACCGACCTCGATATCGGCCACTACGAGCGCTTCATCGACGAGAACCTCTCCCGCAACGCGAGCCACACGGCGGGAGCGATCTGGGACTCAGTCCTGCGCAAGGAGCGCAAGGGCGAGTTCCTCGGTGCGACGGTTCAGGTCATCCCGCACATCACGAACGAGATCAAGGCGCGCATCCGCCGTGCCGAGAAGGTCGCGCCCGCGGACGTGGTCATCTCCGAGATCGGCGGGACGGTCGGCGACATCGAGTCGCTGCCGTTCCTCGAGGCGATCCGCCAGTTCCGACGCGAGGTCGGGCCGGAGAACGTCGTCTACCTCCACGTCACGCTCGTCCCTTTCATCCCGGCTGCGGGCGAGCTGAAGACGAAGCCGACGCAGCATTCGGTGAACGAACTGCGGCGTATCGGCATCCATCCCGACGTCGTCGTCTGCCGCTCGACCGAGCCTCTCTCGGACGACATCCGCGACAAGATCGCGCTCTTCGCCGACGTCGACCGGCGCGCGGTCATCGCCTCGCCGGACGTTCCGGACGTGTACGTGATCCCGGAGGTGCTGCAGGCGGAAGGGCTCGACACGCTCGTGTGCGAGAAGCTCGGGCTCGAGGCGCAAGCCGCCGAGCTTGGCGAGTGGAGCGAGCTCACCGAGCGGAGCCGCGACCTCAGGGAGGACGTCGAGATCGCGCTCGTCGGCAAGTACGTGAAACTGCACGACGCGTACCTCTCCGTGCACGAGGCGCTGAAGCACGCAGGCGTGCACTCGGGCTGCCGCGTGCGCGTCCGCTGGGTCGACGCCGAGCACATGTCCTACGAGGAGGCAGTTCGCGAGCTCGAGCAGGTCGACGGCGTGCTCGTTCCAGGTGGATTCGGGTCACGCGGCTGGGAGGGGAAGATCCTCGCTTGCCGCGTCGCGCGCGAGCGCGAGATCCCATACCTCGGGATCTGCCTCGGCATGCACGTTGCCGTCTCCGACTTCGCGCGGCACGTGTGCGGCATGGACGGCGCCAACTCCACGGAGATGGATCCCGAGACGCCGTTTCCGGTGATCGACCTGCTCCCCGAGCAGAAGGAGATCGAGGATCTGGGCGGCACGATGCGGCTCGGAGCGCAGGCGGTCGAGCTCGAGGACGGGACGCGCGCGCGTGAGACCTATGGCGAGCTCGTGATCCACGAGCGACACGGCACCGCTACGAGGTCAACAACGAGCTCCGCCCCGGGCTGGTCGATGCCGGCCTGGTCGTCTCGGGGACGTTCCAGGACGGGCGGCTGGTCGAGATCGTCGAGCTTCCCGATCACCCGTGGTTCGTCGCAAGCCAGTTTCACCCAGAGTTCAAGTCGCGTCCGACGCGCCCGGCGCCCCTCTTCCGCGGCTTCGTCGGCGCCGCGCT
>CAVWTX010000005.1:0-57419 GCA_963758065.1 uncultured Thermoleophilia bacterium
ACGGCCTCGATCACGGACTCCTCTCGGACTGGATCGAGGAGAGCTATCGCGTCGTCGCGCCGAAGCGGCTCGTGGCCGAGCTCGACGCCGCAGGCTAGCTCAGAATCGCGTCGATCTCGGCAGCTGTCGGAAGCGAGGGCTGCGCGCCCATCCGAGATGCGGCGAGCGCTCCGGCGGCGCACCCGCGCCCGAGCGCCTCCTCGGCTCCCCGGCCCTCGAGCAGCGAGACGAGGAGGCAGGCGGTGAAAGCATCGCCCGCGGCCGTCCCGTCGACGGCCTGCACTGGCGGAGGAGCAGCGCGCGCGATCTCCTCCCCGTCCTCGAGCAGAACGGCGCCCTCGGCACCGAGCGTCAGTGCGAGGAGGCCATCCCGTCGCGAGACAGCCTCGAGCTCGTGAGTGTTGACGACCATGAGGTCGGGATCGACTGCGACCGGCCGTGCCGGCGCGGCGTTGAGGCAGAAGAGACCGGTGCACGCCTCCCAGGCCGACTCCACGGCCCGGTCCGGGACCTCGAGCTGGCAGAGCACCGCGTCGTGCGCGGGGAGCTCCACTGCACGGAGCGAGGCATTCGCCCCGGTGCTACGACGATCTCGGTCTCTCCGTCTGTATCGACCAGGATCAACGCGATCCCTGTGGGATCGTCCGATCAGCTGGAGATCGAGCCAGACGCCTGCCTCCCGCAGACCCGCGAGCGCCTCGTCGGCGTAGGGAGTCCGGACCGACCGCGCCGATCATCGTGACCTGGGCCCCGAGCCGGGCGCAGGCGACAGCCTGGTTTGCGCCCTTGCCGCCGGGATAGCGCTCCAACGACGCGCCGCTGACCGTCTCACCCGGCCGGGGAAGGCGTTCGCAGCGCGTAACGAGGTCGAGGTTGACCGAGCCGACGACCGCGATGCGTGGTCTCACGCAGCCAGCGCGCGCAGGTCGTCGACCGTGGATCCGAGGAGCGTGTCCTGGAGGTCGAAGAGACCCGCCCACAGCGACGAGCGATCGGGCGCGGCATCGAGACTTGCCGCTGTCGTGAGCCCCTGGAGGGCGCGGACGAGCACGGCGAGCTCGAGGTAGACCGCGGCCACGCGGTTCGGGCACGCGCGCACGCCCGCCCGGTCGAGCACCGGGCGCCATTCGACGAGCTCTCCCGCTCCGGGACCGCCGTACCACGACCGGCCCTCGGCGCGCTCGGGCTCGAGCTCGAGCAGGTATCGCGAGAGCGGCTGCTCGAGACCGGCGAGCGCCGTCTCGACCCGGTCTGCCGCGTGCCGCAGAGCCGCCTGGCGGCCGCCCGGGGTCGCCGGTACGGCGTCTCCCCTCCCCCAGCGCTCGAGGAGGCGGCAGAAGGCGAGCGACGCCGCCTCGCATGCGCGAAGCTGCGAGACGAGCCGCGCAGCCGAAAGCTCGCTCGCCGCGTTCCGCTCGATCACCGAGTCCCAGCTCACTTATGCTTCCCACCGTAACTACGGCCATGATTCGCCGGCGAGAACGGAGCAGGCCTAGGACACAGGGAGGGCCAATATTCGCGAATATTGGCCCGACTGAGGACGACGGCATGCGACGTGTTCGCAGCCGCGCGAAGCGTGGCTGTCGTTGCGGCGGGGAGCACTTAGACCTCGATGACGACGGGGAGAACCATCGGTCGGCGGCGTGTTCGGTCGTAGACGATCTGACCGATGGCGTCGTGGATGTGCTCCTGGAGGAGCTTGATCTCGGTGACGTGTCCCGCTGCGAGCTCACGTACCACACGATCGGCCTCGTTTCGCAATTCGTCCAGTAGCTCGTCCGTCTCGGCGAAGCCGCGGGCGATCAGCTCGGGTGGCGCGATGTTGCCTCCGTCGGAGGAGGCCAGCGTCGTGACGACGATGAGAACGCCGTCGTCCGCGAGGCGCCTGCGATCGCGGAGCGCGACATCCTGCACGTCACCCACTCTCAAGCCGTCCACGAACGTGACCCCTGCATCGACGCGATCGACGAGCCGTGCGTCGCCGCGCGCCAGCTCGACGACCGAGCCGTTCTCCGCGATCAGGATCCGCTCGTCGGGGACACCGGCCTCGCGCGCGAGCTTGGCGTGGGCCGCAAGCATCCGGTACTCGCCGTGGATCGGCATCACATGTCGTGGCCGGAGCAGCGAGAGCATCGTCCGCAGCTCCTCCTGACATGCATGACCGGAGACGTGCACGGGCGCGATCTCCTCGTGCAGCACCTCGGCGCCCGCACGGGCGAGCTGGTTGATCGAATCGTGGACGCGCAGCTCGTTCCCGGGACCGGCTTCGCAGAGATGATCACCGTGTCGCCCGGCTCGATCGAGAGGGCCTTGTGATCTCCGTACGCGATGCGGGTGAGCGCCGACATCGGCTCGCCCTGGCTGCCCGTGCAGAGCACGAGCACGCGATCGGCCGGGAGCAGCGCCGCCTCGTCGGGGTTGACGAGCTCCTCTTCCGGGAGCGAGACGTAACCGAGGTTCCGGGCGATGTTGAGGTTCTTGCGCATCGAGCGGCCGATCACCGCCACCTTTCGCCCGCACTCCACGGCGACGTCCGCCGCCTGCTGCATGCGATGGATGTTCGATGCGAACGACGCCACCAGGATGCGTCCCGTCCGGAGCGGGAAGAGGGTACGAAACGCCTCGCCGACGAGCCGCTCGGAGCCCGTGTTCCCCGGTCGCTCGGCGTTCGTCGAGTCGCCGAGGAGGAGATCCACTCCGCGGTTCCCGATCTCGGCGAGCTTGCCGACGTCGGTCTTTAGCCCGTCCACGGGCGTGTGGTCGAGCTTCCAGTCGCCCGTGTGGACGACGCGCCCTGCCGCGGTCTCGATGACGAGCGCGACCGAGTCGGGGATGGAGTGCGCGACTCGCACGAGCTCGACGGTGAACGGCCCGAGCTCCAGTGGATCGTCTCCGGGCTCGGCGTCCACGAGCTCGGCGGCCTGACCTACCCCGTGCTCGTCCAGCTTCGACTTGACGAGCCCGAGCGTCAGACGCGTCGCGACGACGGCTTCCACCTCGACCTCGCGGAGGAGGTACGGGAGCCCTCCGACATGGTCCTCGTGCCCGTGTGTGAGGACGACCGCGCGCACCCGGCGGCCCTCGAGGTAGCCGATGTCCGGGAGCAGGAGATCGACACCCAGATGTTCGTCGCGCGGGAACGCGAGCCCGGCGTCGACGACGATCAGCTCGCCGGCCGTCTCGTACACGGTCATGTTCTTGCCGACCTCGCCGAGGCCGCCGAGCGGGATGATCCGCAGCGAATCGCTCATGTGCCTTGAGTCTACGGCCGCGAGCAGGCGAGCAAGGTGCTACACGGGAAAGACGTCGACCGGAACAGGTCGTCGTCGATCCGCTCCGCATGGAGCGCGACATCACCGTGGCTCTCGGCCAGAGCGTCCAACGCGGTGACGGATCGAATCGTGCTGTCGGATTCGGGCACTGGGCCGGGGCGACCGCGTCCCACGCTCTAGCCCGCGCGCGACACCCCAGACTCCGGGGATTCCGAGCCCCGGCACGCCCTCGACTCCGGGAGGTTCCGCGAGAAACCCACCCGCCTGCGCACCCACGAGCAACGCGACAACCTCCCGAGTGCGCTACACGCCGCTAGACAGGTGCCGTCTGGAGCAGGCCGAGGCGTTCGAGGCAGCCGCGAACGGCGTCCTGTTCGTCGTCCGTCGCGGCCACGAGCGGGAGCCGCAGGCCGCCGACCTCGTGCCCGAGCAGGTTGAGAGCGCACTTGATCGCGATCGGATTCCCGACGACGCGCAGGAGGTCGATCGACGGCGCGAGCTCCCCGTCGAGCTCGCGTGCCCCGTCGACATCCCCGGAGCGATAGAGGCGAACCATCTCCTTCACCTGCGGTCCGACGACGTGCGTGTGCACGCAAACACCTCCGAGCCCGCCGAGCTCGAGGAACGGGAAGACGAGGTCGTCGTCGCCCGCGTACAGGTCGAGCCCGAGCTCCACGATCGCGCGCGCCTGCCCGAGATCGGGGTTCGCCTGCTTGACGGCCCGCACGGTGGGAATCTCCGCGAGCCGCGCGATCGCCTCCGTCTCGAGGTTGAGCACAACGCGGCCCGGAATGTTGTACGCGACGATCGGCCGGTCCGACATCGCGGCGATCGCCTCGAAGTGCGCGACGATCCCGCGATCCGGAGGCTTGTTGTAGTACGGCGTCACGACGAGGAAGCCGTGGACGCCGATCTCGTGTGCGCGCGCGGTCAGGTGGACCGAATGCTCGGTGGAGTAGGTACCCGTGCCGGCCACGACGGTGGCGCGATCGCCGACTTCGTCCACCGCGGCTTCGTACAGCTGGAAACGCTCGTCGTCCGAGAGCGTGGGCGACTCCCCGGTGGTGCCCGTGACGACGAGACCGTCCGATCCCGATTCGACCAGATGGATCGCGAGGGCGCGAAACCGCTCGAGGTCGACCGATCCGTCAGCCTTGAACGGGCGTGACTACGGCGGTCAGGATCTCGCCCAGCACGTTCACGATTCTACGAGACGAAAGGCAGGCATCCTCCACGATCAAGGAGTTTCGCGACTTCCTCATGCGTGGCAGCCTTCTCGAGCTGGCGGTCGCGTTCGTGATGGGCCTCGCGTTCGCGGCCCTGATCACCTCGTTCGTGAGCGACTTGATCATGCCCATCGTGGCGATGATCATCGGCAAGCCCGACTTCAGCGGTCTCACCTTCACGATCAACGACGCCGTCTTCCGGTACGGCGCCTTCATCACGGCCGCGATCACGTTCGTCTCAACCGCAGCCGCGATCTTCTTCTTCGTCGTCAAGCCCATGGCGGCGATCTCGGCTCGGATCACGAAGCCGGCGGCGGACGAAGTGACCGACGAAGAGCGCCGACACCAGGAGCTTCTCGCGGCGATCAAGGCTCGGCCGCTAGAGGGTCAGAGCTAGCCGATCGTCTCGAGGGCGCGCTGGAACGACTCGCGTGGTGCGTCGTCGAGGAAGACGAAGCGGATCTCGTCGAAGCGATCCTCGAGCGCGCGAACGGCACCCACTGCGACGGGCGCCGCGAGCTCGACCGGGTACCCGTAGATCCCGGTCGAGAGCGCCGGGAACGCGATCGTGCGGCAACCCAGCTCCTCGGCGGCCTCGAGGGAGCGGCGGTAGGCCGACGCGAGGAGCTCCGGCTCGCCTTCCTCTCCGCCGCGCCAGACGGGGCCCACGGCGTGGATCACGTGGCGAGCCGGCAGTCGTCCCGCCCCAGTCGCCTTCGCGTCGCCTGTCGCGCACCCGCCCAACCGCGCGCACTCCTCGAAGATCTCGTCTCCGCCCGCACGCCGGATCGCGCCGCAAACGCCGCCGCCCGGCGCGAGCGCCTCGTTCGCCGCATTGACGATCGCATCGACGCGCTGCTGCGTGAGATCGCCGACGACGAAGGTGATCACAGGAGGGCGTCGAGCCCGACCGTGAGACCCGGTGGAAGCTCTCGCACCCTCTCGAGCGCGAGTAGGACTCCCGGGACGAACGCCTCACGAGACGTCGTGTCGTGCCGAATGGTCAGCGTCTCCCCCGGCCCGCCGAAGATCACCTCGTGGTGCGCGACGAGCCCGGGCAGCCGCACCGAATGGATCGCCGGTGAGGTTCCCATGCGCTCCGCCGTGGCTTTCGCCGTGCCGGACGGCGCGTCCCGCTTCGTGTCGGCGTGCAACTCGACGATCTCGGCTCGGGGAAACGCCTTTGCGGCGGCGGCCGCAAAGCGCATCATCAAGACCGCCCCCTGGGCGAAGTTCGGCGCGTGGAAGCACGGCACTCCGGCCTTCCGGGCGCGCGCATCGAGAGCCTCGAGGTCGAAGCCCGTCGTCCCGATCACCGCAGGCACACCTGCGACGACACACCGCTCGACATTGGCGACGACCACATCCGGACGCGTGAAGTCCACCGCGGCGTCACAGCCGTCGGGCCCGAGGCTCCGAGCGTCGACGATCTCGTGCCCCACGGCACTCAGTGCGGGGCCGAGAATTACGCCGACCTTTCCCTGCGCGCCGTAGAGCGCGACCCGCACTTAGGCCGCCCTCGACAGCAACCCCGGATTGGCGCGGGCAACCGCATCGCGGAAACGACCCTCGTCCGGGCCGATTCCGGCCGCAGAGAGGCGGGCGGGCGCGAGGAGCTCGTCGGCCAGCTCCGCAACCTCTTCGCCCGAGACCGCCTCGAGCCGGCGAACGATCTCCTCTGGCCGCAGCAGCGGCGTGCCTGTGACCGTGGCCTTCCCGAGGCGCGTCATCCGGTTCGAGGTGGACTCGAGCGACAGGAGAAGCCGTCCCTTGAGGTTCTCCTTCGCGCGCACGAGCTCGTCACGGCGAACGTTCCCGGCTGCAACATCGGCGAGCTCGGAGACGGCGATCTCGAGGCACGCCGGCAGGTTCTCCTCGCGGGTGCCCACGTAGAGACCGATCTGCCCGGCGTCGGCGTACTGCGAGGAGTAGGTGTAGACGGAGTACGCCATCCCCCGCTTCTCGCGGATCTCCTGGAAGAGCCGCGAGGAGGCCGAACCGCCGAGTATCGCGTCGAGGATCGAGGCGGCAAAGCGACGCTCGTCCATTCGAGCGATGCCCGGTGCGCTCAGGCAGACGTGGTACTGCTCGGTCTCCTTCGACTGGAAGCGAATGCCAGGATGCGGCGTCCGCCGCATGGGCTTCCGCGTCGGGAGACCTCCTCCCGGGGAGGCTCCGTTGCGACGCTCCTCCAGCAGTTCGACCAACCGTTCGTGTCGAACGTTCCCGGCCGCGGCGAGGACGATCTGCCCGCCGGAGTACGCGCGCCTGTGGTACGCGGAGAGCGCGCGGCGCGACACGCTCGAGATGACCTCCGCTCGACCGATGACCGGTCGGCCGAGTGGATGCGTCCCGAAGACAGCCTCGGCGGCGAAGTCGTGGACGAGATCGTGAGGCGTGTCCTCGACCATCGCGATCTCCTCGAGCACCACCTCTCGCTCGGAGTCGACGTCGGTGAACGACGGGAGGAAGACCATGTCGACCATCAGGTCGATCGCCCTCTCGAGGCGATCGTCGGGAATCCGCGCGTAGATCACGGTCGTCTCGCGCGACGTGGCGGCGTTCAGCTCTCCACCAAGCGCGTCGAAGATCTCTGCGATCTCCTGTGCCGAGTAGCGCGACGACCCCTTGAACAGCAGGTGCTCGATGAAGTGCGAGATGCCCGCGCGCGCGTCCGGCTCGTCACGGGAGCCCGCGCCGACCCAGAAGCCGATGGCGACGGAGCGGACGCCCGGAAGACGCTCCGAGATGACGCGCTCGCCGGTCGCGAGCTCGGTGAGCCGATGCTTCGCCACGCCGCCGGATCGTAGCGGCGGGGGTTACGGGTCAGACCCGCGGGGTCCGACCCCGACGCGAGCCTCGGTGGGGTCAGACCCGTGGGGTCTGACCCCTGACGGAGTCGGGACGGCTTGCGCCGCCCCGCGTTCTTCTACGCGCGCTCGCGCGAGCGACCGCGGTCGCGGCCGCCCCGCCGATCGCCGCGAGGGCGCTCCTCGCGCTCCTCGCGCGGTGGAGCGTTCTTCGCCCTCTCGATCAGCTCCTCCGGCATGACGAGCGAGCCGTCTTCGTGCTTGGCGATGAGCTTGAGCCCGATCCGCCCGCGGTCCTTGTCGACCTCCTGGACGAGGACGTCCACGATGTCTCCGCGATCCATGACGTCCTCGATGTGCGCGACCCGGCCGGGTCCTACGTTCGAGACGTGGAGAAGACCGTCCGTGCCCTTCTTGAGCTCGACGAACGCGCCGAACTGCGTCGTCTTCACGATCTTGCCCGTGTACGTGTCGCCGACCTCGGGCGACTTCGTCAGCGCGGTGATCGCGGAGATGGCAGCCTCGGCCTTCGTGCCCTCGGTCGCGTAGATGAGGATCGTACCGTCCTCCTCGATGTCGATCTGCACCTCGTAGTCGGCCTCGAGCGCACGGATCGTCTCGCCGCCCTTCCCGATGACCATGCCGATCTGCTCCTGGTCGATCTTCACCGACGAGATGCGGGGAGCGTGATCGGCGAGTGCCGAGCGGGGCTCGGGGATCGCGTCCAGCATCGTCTCGAGGATGGACTCGCGAGCCTGCTTGGCCTGCGAGAGGGCCGACCGCAAGATCTCCTGCGTGACGCCGGTGATCTTGATGTCCATCTGCAGGGCGGTGATGCCGTCCCGCGTCCCGGCGACCTTGAAGTCCATGTCGCCGAGGTGATCCTCGGCTCCCTGGATGTCCGTGAGGATGACGTAGTCGTCGCCCTCCTTGACGAGGCCCATCGCGATTCCCGAGACGGGTGCCACGATCGGAACGCCGGCGTCCATGAGGGCCAGCGTCGAGCCGCAGACCGATCCCATCGACGACGACCCGTTGGACTCGAGCGTCTCCGAGACGAGCCGGATCGTGTACGGAAACTCCTCGAGAGAGGGAATCACGGACTCGAGCGCTCTCTGGGCGAGCGCGCCATGACCGATGTCGCGACGCTTCGGGCCACGCATGAAGCCCGTCTCTCCGACCGAGAAAGGCGGGAAGTTGTAGTGGTGCATGAAGCGGCGCTGCTGCTCGCGGGAGAGGTCGTCGATCTTCTGCCCCTCCTTGGTCGTGCCGAGCGTCAGCAGCGTCATGATCTGCGTCTGACCGCGCGTGAAGAGTGCGGAGCCATGGGTGCGCGGGCTCACCCGCACGTCGCATTCCACGTGCCGGATCTCCTCGGCGGCCCTCCCGTCGGGCCGGCGCTTGTCGATTGCGATCTTCTTACGGACGAGGTCCTTGTAGACCGCCTCGGCAGCGCGCTTGACGAACTGCTTCGTCATCGAGTCCTTGACCGCCGGCTCTCCCTCAGCCGGAGCCGAGCCGACCGGGAAGGGGAGCTCGAGCTCCTCGAGTATCCGGCCGAAGAGGAGGTCGCGCTTTGCAGAGCGCAACACCTTCGAGTCCTGCTCCGCATCTGTGAGCTCCTGCAGCTCCGCCAGGAACTGCTCGCGGACTGGCCCTTCGACCGCGGCCAGCCGAGCCTTCTCGACGATCGCCGCGAAGCTCGCCCGGATCTGCGCCCGGCGGGTCATGTCCTCCTCGGTCGCGTGCATCGTGATCGCCGGCGACACGTCCTCTGCGAGAGCGTCGATGACGGTCGAGGCCTCGCGGAGGCCGTGCTCTGCGATCGCCGCCCGAACCGCGTCGCCGTGTGCCGCTTCGAGCTCGGCCGTGAGCTCGACGTCGACCCACTTCGGCTTGCCGACCTGCGAGCGGAGCTCCTCGAGCGCCTCGCAGATCTTGCGGATCTCGGCGTGCGCGAGCTCGAGCGCCTCGAGGATCGTGTCCTCGGGAACCTGATTGCCGCCTGCCTCGACCATCGTCAGCGCCTCGCTCGTTCCGACCACCACGAGATCGAGCGTCGACTCGTCGAGCTGCTCGAGCGTCGGGTTGACGACGAGCTCGCCGTCGAGCCGTCCGATCCGGACCGCGCCGACCGGGCCGAGGAACGGCAGCGGCGAGACCTGGAGCGCGGCAGACGTGCCGTTGATGCAAAGGATGTCGTGAGGTGTCACGAGGTCGGCCGAGAGCGTGGTGCATACGAGGTGCACCTCGTTGCGAAAGCCCTTCGGCCAGAGCGGCCTGATCGGCCGGTCGATCATGCGAGCCGTGAGCGTCGCGCGCTCGGTTGCGCGGCCCTCACGCTTGAAGAATCCGCCCGGAATCTTTCCGGCGGCGTACATTCGCTCCTCGACGTCGACCGTGAGGGGGAAGAAGTCCGCGTCCGGCCGGGCATCCGCCCGACCCACCGCGGTCGCGAGGATCATCGTGTCGCCCGAGCGGCAGACGACGGCGCCGTCCGCTTGCTTGGCGAGCTTGCCCGTCTCGAAGACGATCTCCTGACCGCCGACCTCGACGGACACCGTGGCGATGCGGCCGGTGCCAGCGTGACCGGTAACTGTGCTCATGTGAGGTATCCCTTCACCTTTCCGTTGTGGTCGGAAGGTGGAGGTTTGAGTCAGCCCCGCGCTCTCGGGACTCGCTCAAACTTCCACCTTCCCTCGTCGTAAGCGCCTAGCGGCGCAGTCCGAGCTCCTTGATGAGGGCACGGTAGCCCTCGATGTCCTTTCTCTGCAGGTAGTCGAGAAAACGGCGGCGACGCCCGACGAGTTTGAGCAGGCCTCGCCGGGAGTAGTGATCCTTCGAGTGTGTTCGCAGATGCTCGGTCAGATCGTTGATCCTTCGCGTGAGAAGGGCAATCTGGACCTCCGCCGAACCTGTATCCGCAGGTCCGCGACCGTGTTTCTCGATGACTTCCAGCTTGACTTCCTTGGTGAGGCTCATGCATCTCCTCCTGGTAGACGACTCCGCAGTCCCCGCTCCGCGTGAAGGAAGAACACGTCGGGGCCGCGACCGCGGTCTCGGGAAGGGTAGCAGCGCGTGATTCGCTGGATCACACGGGCGCTCGCGATCGCCGTCTTCGTCGCGATCGGCCTCGTCGTGCTCGACTTCGCCGAGCTGCTCGTCCCCGCCAATTCGAAGAGCTCCGCCAGCATGGCGTCCACCATTCCCGCATGTGACGGTCGCGTGGCGGCAGAGGGTTTCACCTACAAGCTCCGGGACCCGGAGCCAGGCGAGGTCGTGGTCATCCATGCGGCGAGGACGAACGAGGGCGAGATCATTCCCGACCCGGATGCCGACGACGTCGTCCTCACGTTGCGTGTCGCCGCCGGCCCCGGCGATGAGATCGTCGGACGCGACGGGAGCGTGTTCGTCAACGACGTCAAGTTCGACGACATCGAGACGCAGCCGTTCCGTCCCGTCGACGTCGGCGGGGATCAGTACTTCCTGCTCGGCGACAATCGCAGCGCCACGCTCGACAGCCGCGAGTTCGGCCCTGTGCTGCGGGACGCGATCTTCGGACGTGTGTTCGTCGTCTTCTGGCCCCTGCGGGACTTCACGTTCCGCCTCGACCAGGCATCGGGTTCGCCGCCCGGCTCGGTCTCGTGCGACTAGCGCCGGACCGCCGGGCTCGACGCTTGTGACAACTTGTAACTTGGCGCGATGAGACCGGGGGTAGCGGCGGGTCATCCGACCACCGCCGAGGTCGGGGCCGAGATCCTCGCCGACGCCGGGACCGCGGCGGATGCGGTCGTTGCCATGGCACTCGCGTCGTGCGTGGCCGAGAGCGTCTACAGCGGCCTTCTCGCCGGGTGCCACGCAGTGTGCTTCGACGGCTCGCGCGTCGTGAACCTGGACGGCTTCGCTGCGGTGCCGTCGCGGGGAGACGACCTCGTCGAGCTTCCGATCGCCTTCGGGAGGGAGCTCGTCGTGTACTCGATCGGGCCCGCCTCGTGCGCCGTTCCAGGTCTCCCGGCAGCACTCGGCGAACTATGGGAACGCCAGTGCCGTCTGCCGTGGAAGCGCCTCGTGGAGCCGGCGCTCGGCCTCGCTCGAGTGGGCGTGCCGTTGCCCATCATGCATGCACGTTCGCTCGCGATGCTCGGGGACCTGTACTCCCTCGGACGGGGCGCCGACCTCTACGTGCGCGAGGGAAGGATGCTTCGCGAGGGCGAGACGCTCGAACAACCTGGGCTCGTGCAGACGCTCGAGATGCTCGCGGAGGAGGGTGTTGCCTCCGTGTACCGCGGCTCGCTCGCGGAGGCTCTTCTGCGCGTCGACGGCGTCGTCTTGACTGCGGACGACCTTCGCAACTACCGGCCGCACTGGGCCGACGCCGTCGCAGTCGACTTCCGGGGGCATCGAGTCGCGACACGCGGGGGTCTCTCCGGCGTGCCCGAGCTCCTGCCGCGGCTTCCGCGCCTTGCAGGGCTGTCCGAGACGGAGCGCGTCCTCACGCTCGTCTCCGCCCTGGAGACCTCCGAGCGCGGGGGCGAGCACACGACGAACATGGTGGCCGTCGACGGACACGGTCGCGCATGCGTCCTGACCCATTCGCTCGGCGTGGGCGCGGGTGTCTGGCTCCCCGATCTCGACGTGCAGCTCAACAACCTGCTCGGCGAGTCGGACATCGCACACGGCGATCCGCAGCCGGGAGACCATCTCGAGAGCCGCATGGCCCCGAGTCTCGCGTTCGACGACGACGGACTCGCGCTCGCGATCGGCTCCGCGGGGGCAACGAGGCTGCGAACTGCTCTCGCGACCGTCCTGACGGGCGTCCTCGACGAGGGCCTCGACCCCGAGACGGCCGTTACGCGGCCGCGCGTCCACCCCACTCCCGATGCCGTCGATGCTGAGCCCGGAGTCGACGAGAGAGCGCTTCAGGATCTCGAGAGCCGCGGGCGCACGGTCAGGCGTTGGGAGCGCATCCACCACTACTTCGGCGGCGTCGGCTGCGTCGGGCGGGACGGAGCGGCAGGAGATCCACGTCGAAGTGGCGGCGCGATCGTCCTGTAACGGAGTCGGACGTTGCGAACTACTTCAGAAGCAGCTTGTCGATGCGCCGCGACGCGATCGCCATCCCGACGAGCCCCATGGCTACGAGGTAGGCGACGTTGACGAGCTGGAACGCGCCCACGGTGCCCGTGGTCAGCGACCGGACGAGCTCGATCCCGTGGTACAGCGGCAGGCAGCGGACGACCCACTCGAGCACGTCCGGGTAGACGGAGATCGGATAGAAGGTCGCCGAGAACATGAACATCGGCAGCATGATGAGCTGAACCAGGTCGAAGTCCTTCCAGGTGCGCATCCACGTCACTGCCGCGATGCCCGCACCCGCGAAGCCGAAGCCGATCACGAAGCACGCGGGTAGCGCGAGGAGCGCCCACGGCGACTCGACGAGCCCGAGCAACCCGATCACGACGAGGAACGCCGCGGAGTAGAGCATCGCCCGCACCACGGCCCAGATCGTCTCCCCCACTGCGACGTCCTTCGGCCCGATCGGTGTCGCGAGGATCGAGTCGTAGACCTTGCCGTAGCGCAGCTTCCAGAAGACGTTCGTCGCGTCGTAGAACGCCCCGTTCATCGCCGAGGACGCGAGCAGCGCGGGGGCCACGAACGTGGCGTACTCGAACGTCTCCCCGCCCGACGTGACGTCACCGATGAACCGTTCGAGCGGGTAGACGAAGAAGAAGAGATAGAAGAGCGGCTCGAAGAAGCCGGAAACGATGATCAGCCAGGTCCGGCGGTAGACCATCGCATTCCGCTCGACGATCAACATCCCGCCGAACGTCGGACGGGCAGGTGCGAGCAAGCGGGTGCGGGCGACGAGCTCCGTCACACGAGGACCTCGGTCATACGACGAGCCTCCGGCGATACGTCATGCGTGCGAGCGCGAGACCCACGGCGCAGAACGCGAGCAGGTAGGCGAGGTGAGCAAGCCCACTCCAGAGCTCGACATCCCCGAGCGTCAAGTCGCGACAGAGGGTCACACCGTGCCAGAGAGGTGTGAGGTAAGCCATCACCTCGAGCGGCGCGGGGAGATTCGATATGGGAAAGAACGTTCCGGAAAAGAGGAACATCGGCAAGATCAGGAAGCGAAAGATCGCGACGAACGACGCCTCGGACTCGGAGTGCGCAGCCCAGGCGGCGATCGGGAGCGAGAACGACAGTCCGACGAGCAAGGTGACCGGGATCGCGAGGACTCCCAGGGGCGACGCAATCGCACCGAACGCCGCGATCACGACGAGGTAGACCGTGGCGGTCATGAGGATCCGGCCCGCGATGAACGCCTGGTGTCCGAGCAGGACGTCGTCTACCCGGAGCGGCGTGGCGAGCATCGCGTGGTACTGCCGGTCCCACTTGATCGCCGAGAGCACGGGCCAGCTCGACTCGAAGGTGGCGAGCTGCATCGCCGTCGCCGCCATGAGACCGGGAGCGACGAACTCCAGGTACGAGATGCCGTCGGCGATATCGGTCGAGCGATCGACGAACACCCCGAGCCCAACGCCGAGCGCGAGCAGGTACACGATCGGCGTGACGACGCTCGTGACCGCCGTCCCGCGCCACACGCGCCGGTACTGCGTGAGGAAGAACTCGAAAGGCCGGGCGGCCAGCGCCAGCGACGTCATTCGATCAGGCTCCGCCCGGTGAGGTGCAGGAACACGTCCTCGAGCGTGCTCCTTCGAACGAGGATGCTCTCGGGTGTGAGCCCGCGCTCGTGAATTCCGTGTGAGGCGGCATCGCCGTCGTCGGTGTACAGCAGGACACGATCGGGCAGCGGCTCGACTCGACTGACGAGTCCCTCCGTCCAGTAGCCGAAGTCGTCCGGCCGGTGGCCGTCGTCGAAGCGGAGCTCGACGACCTCGCGCGTCGAGTAGCGCTCGATCAGCTCGCGGGGCGATCCCTCGGCCACGATCCTCCCCTTGTCCATGACCACGAGCCGGTCGCAGAGCTGTTCGGCCTCCTCCATGTAGTGCGTCGTCAGGAGCAGGGTCACGCCTTCTCTCTTGAGCCGGTAGAGACGGTCCCAGACCACGTGTCGCGCCTGCGGATCGAGGCCGGTGGTCGGCTCGTCGAGCAGCATGACCTCCGGGTCGTTGACGAGCGAGCGCGCGATCGTGAGCCGTCGCTTCATGCCTCCGGAGAGCGGCTCGACCTTGTCGTGAGCGCGCTCCGCGAGCTCGACGAACTCGAGCAGCTCGTCAGCACGCGCGCCGAGCTGCTTGCGAGGGAGCCCGAAGTAACGACCGTAGATGACGATGTTCTCCCGCACGGTCAGCTCCATGTCGAGCGTGTCCTGCTGCGGGACGACGCCCAGGCGCGCGCGGATCTTCACGCCGTCGCGGGCGGGATCGAGCCCGAGGACACTCAGGCTTCCGTCCGTCACCGGCGAGACGCAGCCGATCATGCGCATCGTCGACGTCTTTCCCGCCCCGTTCGGGCCGAGGAAGCCGAAGGCCTCGCCGCGCTGGAGGTCGAAGTCGATGCCATCGACCGCGGTGAGGTCGCCGAACCGCTTGACGAGCCCTCGCGCGGATATAAGGGAATGCCCGTTCTGGCCTTCCACGGCCCCAACGTTAGATATTCCAGGTGGGGTCAGACCCGTGGGATCTGACTGCGCGAAGGGGGCAGACCCTACAGGTCCGACCCCGGCCTCCTGGCGGCCCGCGTGGCCTCGACGTCGCGGGCGATCTGCTCGACGAGCGCGTCCTCGGACTCGAACACCGCCTCGTCGCGCAGGCGCTCCCAGAGCTCGACCAGCAGGCGCTGGCCGTACAGATCGCCGTCGTAGTCGAGGAGGTAAGGCTCGATTCGGCGCTCGCTTCCGCCGTAGTGTGGGTTCGTCCCGATGGAGACAGCAGCTCGGTACCCACGTGCCGCGCCCGCGTAGATCCCGTACCGCGGACACGCCAGATCAGCCGCGAGCCGCAGGTTCGCCGTCGGATAGCCGAGCGTCCCGCCCCGTTGGTCGCCGGCGACGACCAGGCCGTCGAGCTCGAACGGGCGACCGAGCATCGCTGCCGCGCGGGCGATGTCCCCTTCCGCGAGGGAGGTGCGAATCGCCGTCGACGACACGCCCTCGATCTCAGGAGGTACCACTACCTCGAATCCCAGGCTTTCCAGCAGCGCAAGATCGCCCGAGCGCCGGACACCGAACCGAAAATCCTCGCCTGCGACAACGCACTCGGCGCCGATCGCGTGAAGGTAGCGCTCCGCGAACGACTTGGGCGAGAGCTGCTGGAGTTCGGGGGTGAACGAAGCGACGACGACGGTCTCGACCCCTGCTTCGTCGAGGAGCTCGAGACGGCGCTCGAGCGTCGTCAGGAGCTCGACCTTGTTGCCGAGGGCAATTCGCGGGTGCGGGTCGAACGTGATGACGGTCTGCTCGAGGCCCGTCTCCCTGACTGCTCGAAGGACTGAGAGATGGCCCAGGTGCACGCCGTCGAAGCTCCCGATCGCGACAGCGCGTGGCGTCGGCTCGAGCTTCGACGGCTCGTGGACGACCTTCACGCGTGGTCTCTCCGGGAGATACGAGGCTGATTCGCGGGCGAAAACCGAGCAGACCTAGGGCGCAGGGAGGTCGCATACCGGAAGGTATGCGACCGACCGAGGACGACGGCATGCGAAGCGTTTGCAGCCGCGCGAAGCAGTGGCGTATCTCCTGGAGCGACCACGCTAAAGCCTCGCGAGCGCGTCTTCCGGCGGAATGATCAGCTCGGAATCGGCCTCGTCGACCGAGAACGGCCCGATCCGGGTTCGACGTAGCGTCCGGCAGTACCCGCCGAGCGCCTCCGCGATCGCGCGCACGTAGGTGCCCGAGGAGACGTGGAGCTCGAGCCGCGCGACGCCCGCCTCGTACTGCTCGAGTCGTAGCTCGTGCACGTGCATCGCGCGCACTGGCATCTCCACCGCGACGCCCAGCCGATGGAGCTTGTACGCGCGCTCTCCGCCGATCTTCACCGCGGACGCGGCCGGAATCGGCAGGTCGACCCGTCCCTGGAACTTCGCGAGCTGCGCTTCGAGCTCGCGCCGTCGAGGGGGTTCGAGCTCTTCGACCACCTCGCCCTCGGAGTCACCCGTGGACGTACGTGCCGAAACGTCGATCTCCGTCACATAGCACTTGGCGAGCCTCACGAATCGAGGTTGGAGCCTTGTCGCCGCTCCCGACAGGAGCAATAGAAGCCCGGTCGCGAACGGGTCGAGCGTCCCCGCATGCCCGGTCCGCGCGCCGGTACGCCGCCGTACGGCCGCGACGATCGCAAAAGACGTCGGCCCGGCGGGCTTGTCGACGAGGATGATCCCGCTCGGGGTGAGAGCACGGGGCGGCATGTCTCACCGCCCCGAGGCTGCTCCGACCTGTGCGACGACCTCGCGAACGATGAACTCGGTGATCTCGTCGACGGAGAGGTCGCTGGAGAAGCCCGCCGCTTCGCGATGCCCGCCTCCACCCGACTTGCGCGCGATCGCGCTCACGTCGAGCTCGTCTACTGACGAGCGGAGCGAGACCTTGTGCAACGGTCCGCCGTCGCGCGGTGGCTCGCGAATGAGCGCCGAGACCAGCGCGCCCTCGGCGGAGCGCAGGACGTCGATGATCCCCTCCGAGTAGGGCTCGGTCGCGCCCACCGCTTCGAAGTCCTCGCGGAGGAGATTCGACACGAGAATCTCCCCTCCCTCGAGCACACGTGCCCGGTCGAGCGCGCGCGCGAGCAGCTTGAGCTTCGCGAACTGGACGTTCTCGTAGACCCCCTGGAACACGCGGTGAACGTCTGCCCCGGCTTCCACGAGGTCGGCCGCGAGTCGCAGCGCCTTCGGGGTCGTGTTCGCGTACTGGAAGCGCCCCGTATCGGTGACGAGCGCGATGTAGAGAGCCTCGGCGATCTCGGGCGTGAGCGCGACACCGAGCTCCCGAAAGACGTCCGCGAGGATCTCTCCAGTCGAGGAGGCGTCAGCGACGATCAGGTTCACGTCCCCGAAGCGCGGATTGTCGTGGTGGTGATCGATGTTGACCGTGAACAGCGCGGCCTCGACGAGTCCCGGCTCTGCGCCTACACGGCTCGCGCTCGCGCAGTCGACTGCGACGAGGATGCGCTCGGCGACGTCCGCCGGCTGCGCCCGCTGCAGGCCGAGCTCCTCGAGCTCGAGGAAACGGTACTCGCCCGGAAGCGGAGCTTCGCCGCCGAGAAACATCACCGCGTCTTTCCCCAGCTGCCGAAGCGCGAGCTCGGTCGCGCGGAGCGATCCGAGGGCGTCGCCGTCGGGCGCTTCGTGCGATGTCACGAGGAAGCGGTCGTTCTCTCGGAGGGCGGCTACGACCGCCTGCATGTCAGCCGGGTTCTGCATGGGATCGTCGGGGGCGAGCTCGTCGATCAGCTTCGTGAGCCGAACGCCACGCTCGATCGCAGGATCGTATTCGAAGGAGAGGACCGGAGTCCGGCGCGTGCCGAGCTCGCGGGCGACCTGTGTCTGCAAGAAGCCGTGCGCCGCCTGCAGGCCGTCGAGGCTGCGCCGCTGCTCGTCCTCCGAGCCGAGCACGCTCACGAACACCGTCGCCTGCGAGAGGTCGGTGGTGGCTTGCACGCCGGTCACCGTCACGAACCCGATCCGCGGATCCTTCAGGTTCGGCACGGCATCGGAGAGCACCTTCCGGATCGCCTCGTTCACTTTTCGTCGACGCTCAGCGCTCGCCAGGGACGACCACCTCCCGCTCGCTGCGAAGGAGCTCGAAGTCCTGCGACCCGAGGTAGCGCACGACGGCGTCGAGCAGGTTCTGCAGCTCGGCGTGCTCGCGCGCGGCGCACGCGACGGCAAGCGTCGAGCGCTGCCAGAGGTCGTGGTGATCCACCTCTGCCACGGAAGCACCGAACCGCTCGTGCAGATGCGCTTTTGCTGACTTCACGTACCTCCGCTTCCCCTTGAGCGACTCCGTGCCCGGGAAGTGGAGCTCGACCGTCAGGATTCCGACGTAGCCGGTCGCCACGGCGCGGGCGCGCTACTCGTCGTCGGAAGCTGCCGGCGACGCGGCGGCGACAGGCGCCTCATCGAGCTCGGTGCGCTCGACCTCGCGCGTCTCGTACGCCTCGAGCACGTCCCCTTCCTTGACGTCGTTGAACCCGTCGAGAAGGATGCCGCACTCGAAGCCATCGCTCACTTCCCGCGCGTCGTCTTTGAAGCGCTTGAGCTGGGCGATCGACGTCTCGTAGATGACAGTGCCGTCGCGCACAACTCGTACCTGAGCGCCACGGCGCACGACACCGCTCGTGACCATGCAGCCGGCGATCGTTCCGAGCCGGGAGACCTTGAAGAGCGCACGCACCTCGGCCTCGCCGAGTGTCTCCTCCGTCCGAACCGGCGAGAGCATTCCGACGAGCGCTTGCTGGATGTCCTCGGTGAGCTGGTAGATGACGCGATACGTGCGGATGTCGACGCCCTCGCGCTCGGCAAGCTGACGAGCCTCCGCGCTCGGGCGCACGCTGAAGCCAATGACGAGCGCGTCCGACGCGGACGCGAGGTTCACGTCGTTTTCCGTGATTCCGCCGACCCCGGTATGGATGACGTTCACGCGGACCTCGGGGTGCTGGATCTTCTGGAGCTCGCCGAGCAGTGCCTCGACCGAGCCTTGGACATCGGCCTTCAGCACGATGTTGAGGTCCTGTACCTCGCCCGCCTGCAGGTCGTCGTGGAGCGTCTCCAGAGACACGCGCCGCCGCGGGCGCTGGGCGAGCTGCTCGCGCCGGAGGCGCTCGGCGCGCACGTTCGCAAGGTGCTTCGCCTGGCGCTCGTGTTCGACCACGCGCACGAACTCGCCTGCCGCCGGGGGATGGTCGAACCCGAGGACCTCGACCGGCTCACCCGGCCTGGCTTCCTTGACCTTCTCGCCGCGGTAGTCGTAGAGCGCGCGCACCTTCCCGGATGCGTCACCGGCGACCGCCGCATCCCCGACTCGCAACGTCCCGCGATGCACGAGAACGGTTGTCACGGGCCCGCGCCCCACGTCGAGCCGCGACTCGATCACGACGCCCGAAGCTTCCGCAGCCGGATTGGCTCGCAGATCGAGCTCGGCATCCGCGACCAGGAGGATCTTCTCGAGGAGATCGTCGAGGTTCTCCTGCTGCTTCGCGGAGACCGCGGAGAACTGCGTGGTCCCACCCCAGTCCTCGGGCTGGAGCCCTTCGGCTGCCAGCTCGCTCTTCACGCGATCCACGTTGGCGTCGGGAACGTCCATCTTGTTGACCGCGACGACGATCGGCACCTCGGCCGCGCGCGCATGTGAGATCGACTCCTTCGTCTGCGGCATGACGCCGTCGTCGGCCGCGACGACGAGCACGGCGATGTCCGTCACCTTCGCGCCGCGGGCACGCATCGCGGTGAATGCCTCGTGGCCGGGCGTGTCGAGGAACGTGATCCGGCGTCCGTCGACCTCGGCCTGGTACGCGCCGATGTGTTGCGTGATCCCTCCTGCCTCGGTGTCGACCACGGACGTCTCACGGATCGCGTCGAGAAGGGTGGTCTTCCCGTGGTCGACGTGTCCCATGATCGTCACGACAGGTGGTCGAGGTGCGAGGTCCGCGTCCTCGTCGTCGAACTCCGTGGGCTCGAGCTCCTCCTCGGCGGCGTGCTTGATCGTGATCTCCCGCCCGAGCTCCGTTCCGATGACCTCGATTTCCTCGTCCGAGAGCGACTGTGTGGCCGTGCGCATCTGCCCGAGCGACATGAGGATCTTGATGAGCTCCGGCATCGGAACGCCGAGCGCCTGTGAGAGGTCCTTGACAGTGGCGCCGGACTCGACCGTCACCGGCCCCGTCGGAGGCGGCGCGGGTGCCTGGCGCGGCTGGGATGGCGCACTCGAACGATCACGCGCTTGTCGCCCCTGGCTGCGCGCACCGCCGCCCTCGATGACGACGCGCCGCTTTCGTCCGCCGGGTCCTCCTCCCCGCGGGCGCATCGGCCGATTCGGTCTGTTTCTTCCGTCGGACATCAGCGTTAGTTTAGAGCGGGAAACGTTCAGGCTTCCTCGCCGGCCTCCCCCTCGCGTGCGTCGGGTGAGCCGACCGTAGTGTCGGGCGTCTCCGCGGCGACCTCGGCATCGGCTTCCTCTACCGCCTCGGCCGCAACCGGGACGGCGGCCGCGACGAGCGTCTCGTCGGCGGGCTCCACGGCATCCGTGGCGGTGAGGGCCTGATGCGCCGGGACACCGCAGTAGCGCGAGCCGGGGAGCGACGCGTTCGGACAGCGCTTGCCGTTCGAGAGCACGGCCGCGCAGCGCCCCGAGTACTCCTCGTCGTCCTCGGCCCCGGCATACGCCGCATCGGCTTCCGCCTGCGCGAACTCGGCCTCGGACTGGATGTCGATCTTCCAGCCGGTGAGCCGCGTCGCGAGCCGAGCGTTCAGCCCCTCCTTGCCGATGGCGAGTGCCAGCTGGTCGTTGGGGACGATCACGGTGGCTTCGCGCGTCTCGTCGTCGATGTACACCTCCCGCACGCGGGCGGGAGAGAGTGCCTTGGCGACGAAGCGGGCCGGCTCGGTGTTCCAGGGGATGATGTCGATCTTCTCGCCGCGCAGCTCGGAGACGACCATGCGAACGCGCGATCCGCGGGGACCGACGCACGCACCGACGGGATCGACTCCCTGCATGTGCGACTCGACCGCGATCTTCGAGCGATAACCGGGTTCGCGGGCGACGCCCCGGATCTCGACCAGCCCGTCCGCGATCTCGGGCACCTCGAGCTCGAAGAGCGCGCGGATGAGCTCGGGGTCGCGGCGGGAGAGAATCACCTGCGGGCCCTTCGTCCCCGACCGCACCTCGGCGATGACGGCCTTGATGCGGCTTCCCTGCTCGTAGCGCTCGCCGTCGACCTGCTCCGAGCGCGGGAGCAGCGCCTCGACACGGCCGAGGTCCACGAGCACGTTGTTCCGGTCGCCTGCCTGCTGCACGATCCCGGTCACGACCTCACCCTGGCGATCGACGTACTCCTCGTACATGATTGCGCGCTCCGCCTCGCGAATGCGCTGCTGGATGACCTGCTTGGCAGTCTGTGCCGCGATCCGGCCGAAGTTGTCGGGCGTGACGTCCGTCCGCGAGATCTTGTCCGGCGGGACCTGCGACCAGTCGAGCTCGAGGTCGTCGTCGGTGATGAGCGTGTGCTGCCGCTCCCCCGTCTCCTCCTCGATCTGCTCCAGCTCGGCGATGCGCGCCTCGCGCGCCTCGTCGACGAGTCGCACCTCGATGTCCTCCGGGATCTCGATCCCGTAGACCCGAAACTCGCCGTCGCCGTCGAGCTGCACCTCGGCATGACGTGTCGCTCCGGGCGTCTTCTTGTAGGCAGCTCGCAGCGCGTCCTCGAGCGCGGTGATGAGGATCCCCTCTTCGATCCCCTTCTCCTTCTCGATCGTCTGGATGCCCTCGATGATCTCCTGGCTCATGTCGTCAACCCCTCGTCGATCAGATTGCCCCGCACGATGACCTCGTACGGGATTCGCAGCGTCGCCTCGGCGGTCTCGACGGTGACCGCGTCATCGCCGGCCGCGGAAACATCACCGCGGATCCGGGTTCGTCCGTCGATCTCGACCTCCGTGCGAACGGAGACGCGTCGGCCGATCACGTCCGCAAAGTGAGCCGGCTTTCGGAGCGGGCGCTCGGGTCCGGGCGAGGACACGTCGATCGTGTACTCCGCGCGGTAGGCATCGAGAACACGCGTCACGCGCTCGCAGAGCGCGTGATCCACGCCCGCCGGATGGTCCACCCAGACGCAGAAGCGGCTCGGCGAAAGCAGCTCGACCGCAAGAACGTCGACTCCGGGGACGCGCCGCTCCACCTCTGGGGTGATCTCGTCCTGCAGCGTCCGTTCTCGTGCAAAGGTCGCGGTCATGCGGGCCCCCTCAACAAAAATGGGCGCTGCGCGCCCATTTCGTGAAGCCGGTGAAATGTGGTGAGGGAGAGGATAGCACCTCACACGGTGCCCTCGACCAATCCCCCACCTGCGGGACGTTCCGCGCCGCGGCCTTCCCTAGTCTGAGCGAGCTATGCCGGTCAACCTCGTTGGCCTCGGACTGCTCGTCGCGGGCGTCATCTTCTTGGTCATGGGACTTGGCTTCTGGGGCGGCGTCGTGCTCTGGATCATCGGCCTCGTCTGCCTGATCGGTGGCATCGGTGCGCTCTTCCTGACCTACCAGCGGCGCAGACGACTCGCGTAGGCGGGCAGGCCGAGCCCGACCTTCGACAACTTAAGCATCGAGGACGATCGTCACCGGGCCGTCGTTCACGAGAGACACGTGCATGCGAGCGCCGAAAACGCCTCGCCCGACACGAACGCCTGCCACCTCGAGCCGAGTCGCGAATGCCTCGACCAGCGGCTCCGCGTGCCCGCGTTGCGCCGCATCGGTGAAGCTCGGCCGGTTGCCTTTCCTCGTGTTCGCAATGAGCGTGAACTGACTTACGACAAGCGCCTCCCCGCCGACGTCGAGCAGCGAGCGGTCGAAGCGTCCTTCGTCGTTCTCGAAGATGCGGAGCCTCGCGACCTTGTCGGCCAGGCGCGCTGCAGTGTCGAGCGCGTCGCCGGTCGCGACGCCCACGAGCACGAAGACACCCGCCCCACTCGCGGCGACTACCTCTCCCTCCACGATCACCGACGCTTCCCGCACCCGTTGCACGACGGCACGCACACCATGATTCTCACGGTGGTAAAGCACGAACGCGAATCGGCCGATACATCGGGCGATGGAAGCCGCTGCGCACCCCTGGCCGACACTCGGTGTGCTGATGCTTCGCGACGGTCTCGTCTCGAAGGACCAGCTCGAGGCGATCCTGAACGAGCAGCGCGACTCGCGCCAGCAACGGATGTCGGGACACAGGCTCGGCGAGGTTCTGATCGACCGCGGGCTCGTCACACCGACGGACGTCGCAAAGCTCGTCGCGGAGCAATACGAGTTGCCGTTCACCGAGCTCGACACGACCGACATCGACCTGCGCGTCGCGCGTCGACTCAGCGAGGACCTCGCGAGGGGCGTGTCCGCGATTCCGATCAGCGCTCTCCCGGATGGCTCGTGTGTTCTCGCGATCGCGGATCCCGCGACGGTGCTCTTCTCCGACGCGCTTCGCCGTGTCCTCGGGCCGGCCCTACAGTTCGTCGTCGTCGGACCGGACGCCATGGAGGCGGCGATTGCATTCGTCTTCGATCGCGCGGTCGAGCCGGCGGACGTTCTCGAGGAGCCTGAGCCCGGGTATTTCGAGGGCACTGTCCACGAGCTTCGTCAGGAGGATCCCTCCACAGTCTTCGCACCGTACGAGCCGCCGCACGTGGCCGCTCATGCGTCGCCGACGACCCACCAAAGCCCACCGCTCGGAGCGCTACTCGTTCGTGAAGGGCTCGTGAGCGAGGACGAGCTCGATGCAGCGCTCGCGCAGCAACGTCTCTCGACGAGCTGGCGGCTCGGCGAGATCCTCGTGAATCGCGGCGTCGTGACTCCGGCTGGAATCGCACGCGTCATCGCAGAGCAGTACGAGCTCCCGTTCGTGGATCTCGGGAGCGCCTACGTCGACCCGGCCGTGGTCTCCCGTCTTCCCCGGGAGGTCGCCCGCAACTTTCCCGCCGTCCCCATCGCCGAGGGTTCGGACGGCACGCTTCAGGTGGCGATCGCAGATCCGACGAACGTCTACTACTCGGACGAGCTCCAGGACGCGCTCAGAGTGCCGCTGACGTTCGTCGTGGCTGCGCCCGACGCGATCGACGCGGTTCTCGAGTCTGTCCACGAACCTGCACTCCAGACCGAGGACGCCGAGGTTCATGGCGAAACCGACCCGTCGGTGGAGCTCGATCACGAGTTGCCGGCAGCCGTCGAGGCCGACGAGGTCGTCGCCGAGCCCGGCGACGACCTCACGGACTTCATTCTCGGTGCCGCCGCGAGCGGCGATGCCATCGACGAGGCCGTGGTCGAGTCCGACCACCTCGCCGCCGGCCTCGACGAGCACGTTGTCACGGAGGAAGCCGTCGCCGAGGAGATCGTGGCCGAAGAGCCGATCCTCGGTTGGCTTCCGGCCTGGACGACCGAGATCCGGCTCGTAGGCGATGAGCCCGAGCCCGGCGACGAGCCCGTTTCCGTCGGCTCACAGCCGGACGATCTCAGCACCGCGCTCCTCGCCGAGGTCGCACAGACCGACGAGCTCGATAGCGCGGAGGAGATCGACGCCACGGCAGGGACGCCCGAGACCGTGACGTACGTGGAGCACGAAGACGAGGTCGGGCCGACAGAGCCCTCGCCGATGATCGTACTCACCGGCTACTCCGTCGCCGAGAACGAAACAGAGGGAACCGAGGAAACCGAGGAAACGGACGACTCCGAGGTGTCGGGTCTGATCGAGGAGCCAGTCGAGCTCGAAGCAACCGCTTCCGCCGTACTCGAGGACATCGACGATGCCGTCGAGCTCGTCCTCGGGCTCGGTGCGACGGCCATCCACTTCTCGCCGAGTGACGGCGAGTACGTCGTGCGCGCGCGAGTCGACGGCAGCGTGCGCGAGTTCGGAGTGGTACCGAACGACGACCTGGAATCGATCGTCGAGCACTTCCAGAAATCGGTCGAGATGCGGGTACATGTCGTCCCGACGGCGAAGGGCGACAAGATCACGTTGTTCCCGCTCGAAGTGACGACCGCTCCCACCGAGCTCGCCGAGCTCGGACTGGCCGGGGATACCGATGCTTCCGTCAGGGAAGCATTGGCTCGACCGTCCGGTGCATTCGTCGTCTGTGGTCCGGTCGGCAGCGGCACGACGACGACGCTCTACGCCGCGCTCGGGGTGCTCAACACTCCGGATCGGGTTGTCACGACGATCGAGGACCCGATCGAGCGCGTCCTCGACATGGTCGACCAGATGCAAGTCGACGTCACGAGCGGTATCACGTTTGCCGACGGTCTCCGTACGCTGCTCGCAACCGATTCCGACGCCGTGCTGGTCGGTGAGATCCGCGACCGCGAGACCGCCGAGGTCGCCATCGGAGGAGCACTCGCGGGCCGGCACGTCCTGTCGGCGCTGCGTGCTTCGGGTACCGCCGCGGCGGTCCGGCGCCTACTGGACCTGGGAGTCGAGCCGAGCTCCCTCTGCGACGCCCTCACGTGCGTCGTCGCACAGCGCCTCGTTCGACGGGTATGCCCCGACTGTCGCGAGACGTACTACGCGACGGAGTCCGAGCTCGGTGAGCTCGGGCATGCGGTCGGGGACAACGGGCCGCGCCTGCTCGCTCGGGGGCGAGGCTGCCGATCGTGCGACGGAACGGGCTTCCGCGGCCGTGTTGGCATCTTCGAGGTCTTGAGCGTGACCGACGAGATTCGCGCGCTCGTGACCGACGACGCCTCGACGAAGAAGCTCCACCGAGCTGCTGTCGCCGGTGGGATGCGAACACTGCGCGAGGACGGAGTCCGGCTCTGCCTCGAGGGCGTTACGACGTCTGTCGAGCTCGAGCGCGTGCTCGGCACCGAGGGCTAGAGGCTAGTCCGCAACCGTCTGGTCGAGCGACTCTCCCTCGCTGCTCGTACGGGGACGTAGCGACCTCGCGATCTTGATGTGCGGGGTCGCCTCCTTCCGCCGCCCCTGGTTCACGAGCGCACGCCCCAGCGCGTAGTGTGCGAACTCGTCGGCGGGCGCCAGCTCCACGAGAGCGCGAAACTCGGCTTCCGCCTCGGCCCAGCGGCCGATCCGAAAGTACGCAATCCCGAGCGCCTCACGGATCGAGCGGGAGTGGGGCTCGCGCCGCTTGGCCTTCTCGAGAGGAACGGTCGCCTGCGCGGCCATGCCGTTCCGAAGGTGCTTCCGGCCCAGCTGGAACAACTCGTATGTCTCGGTCAAGGGGCGTAGCCCCTTGTCCGCGAAGCGGACCAGCGGAAGGGGTCTGGGGGAAGACGCGGAGCGTCTTGTCCGCGAAGCGGACCAGTGGAGGGGGTCTGGGGGAACCGGAAGGTTCCCCCAGCATGAACCGGGGCCCCTTGTCCGCGAAGCGGACCAGTGGAGGGGGTCTGGGGGAACCGGGAGGTTCCCCCAGCTTGCGCGAGGTTCCCCCAGCACGAGAACCACGTGCTGCTCATTGCACGGAACCTCCGCGGAGGGAGCGCACCGACACAAACCCTCGGAATCGAGCCCACAGAGACAGCTCCGAGCGAGCTCGCCGGAGGAGTGCCCGGAGCTCCGTCCGCGCCGCGTCCGCGTTGCGGCGCGCAGTACCGGGCGGGCCGAAGCGTGCGCGCGCTGCCGACGCCGTGAAGGACCCGCCGTCGAGTCCGAGCTCGTCGGCAACCGCGGTCCGCAGGTCGTCCAGCGTCGCACTCGGCAACACGACGACCCCCTGATCGCGGAGGAAGGCCTCGAGCTCCCTGCGGCTCGCTGCCGCGATGCGCCTCGGATCGGGTGTGAGGTAGCGCAGCCTGCGGAGGACCCACTTCGACACGCCCACAACTCCCCCGCAGAGCGCCGCGACCAAGACCGCGAGACCGAGCAACGGCGGCCGGTCTCCCCCATCCGCGCTCCGCGTGATCGTCCCGTCTCGAGCCGTACGGCCAGCTCGTCCGATCGGATCGACGGCTCCGAGCTGGCCACGCCCGAGCGCCGCAACGGCCTGGGCGTTCTCCGACGCGAACGAATAGATCCCCGAGAAGGTCCCCCGGCCAGGGGTCGGGTCGAAGGCGACCCACCCCTGTCCGGGGAACCAGACCTCGACCCATGCGTGCGCGTTGTGGTCGGTGACCCGCCACACTCCGTCGACGAGCTTCCCGCTCGTAAAGCCGACGGCGACGCGAGACGGAATCCCCAGAAGGCGAAGCATCACTGCCATCGCCCCGGCGAAGTGCTGGCAGTAGCCGGCCTTCGTGGCCGTGACGAAGTTGACGAGCGGCGGAACGTCGAACGAACGGGGCGGCTGCTGCTCGTACCGGAATCCACCGGAGCGCCGAAACCACGACTCGAGCGCGAGGACGGACGCGTAGGGCGTTCGCGCATTGCCGGCGACACGGAGCGCCTCCTCGAAGACGGGTCGATACGCGCTGAGGGCGGCGTACGTCGGATCGGCCAGGAGCGCTCGAACGCGGTCGATGCGCTGCGCCTCTCCGAATGCCGGCAGGCGCTTTCCCCAGAGCGTCAGGAAGCGATGCGCGGCAGACGGGTACCTTGGGGGAACGCGTGCGAGAGCCTCGGGCGACGGATCGGGGACGTAACTCCACACGCGATAGCGCGTGCCCCCGTCGAGCGTGTGTCTCGCCTGAATGACGCCGCCAGAGAGATAGAAGACGGTTCCGAGCGAGCGCGCTGCGAGGACGACAGGCGTGCCTGCCGCGACGAGGTGGTTGTCGACGAGCGCCTTCACCTCCACGCTTTGCTCGAGCCAGTGGCTCTCGTCACGCGCCTGGGGCGGGGCGAACGCATCGAGCGGGACCGGTCGATCTCCCTCGTCGACTACTTGCGGAGAAAGCTGCTCGAGCCAGCGGTCCGCCGTGAACCGATCGAGCGTGGACGCGCGCCAGTACTGGGCACGTTCCGGGCCCTCGATCTCGAGGACGACCGTCTGCGTCCGCGGGAACCGAATTCCGTCGTAGTGCGCGTCCCAGACGATCCGGACACCGAGCGCCCGGACCGGCAGTCCGCTCAAGTCCCAGTTCTCCCATTCGACGACCGCCCCGCGGACGAAAGTCGTCGCCGTGGACGCCCAAGCGGAAACCGCGACGACGAGACCCGCCGTCATGGCCCCGACTGCAAGCCCAGGCACCGATCGTGCGCGGAGAACGAGGAAGATCGAGAGTGCGGCGGCAAGAGCGAGCGCCCCGACGGCGACGCCGCCGTCGCTGACGAGGGTCGCCGGCCATCCGATCCCGCCGACGGTCACGGCGGCGGCCATCAGCGGTCGACGGGCGGCCACCAGGAGCGCGGTAGCCGCGGCGAACGCGAAGATCGCGACGAGGAGGAGTGCGTGCATCTCCGGGTGTTGCGTCGGATCGAAAGGAAGAACGACGCTGTAGTAGTCGCCGGTTCCGCGACTGACCTCGTCGACGACCGGCGCGACAACCTGCTCGTCACGGAACGGGAGAAGCTCCCAGACCTGCGCTCCGAATGCGATCCACAGGACCCCCGCGCTAGCGCCGACGACTGCGAGACCACGTGGCCAGCGGAGGGGAAGCAGTGCTGGAACGAGAGCGAGCCCGACGACCGCGAGGCCTTCGCCGACCTCGCGCGGCTCCTGCATCCTGAGCCATGACGCCGCGATGACGAGCGCCGGGATCACAGATGCGGCAAGCGTTCTACCCACCTGCAACCGTCCGCGCGCGAGGCTGATCGAGCGCTGCCGCGAGGTCGTCTCCGGAGCGCACGACCGCAGTAGGGATGCCCGAGGCCGCGAGCCGGAGTGGGCCCGCAGCCGCCTTGGTCGGCCTCCCCACGAAGCTCGGCGCGTCGATCCAGACGACCGAGACGCGCTGGCGCGTCACTGCGCCGAGGAGCGCCTCCACGGTCGGGGGCTCGAGGATCGCCGTCACGACGACCAGCTCGCCTGCCTGCCCGGCAGGCGACTGGCCGCGCCCGAGCCACCGCGCCAGACCGTAGCTTGCGTCCGGCTCTGCTCTGGCGAGCGCGTCGAGGACGGCACGAAAATCTCCGTCGAGCGTACGCATCTGGACGACGTCACGCGCTGTCCCGGTCGTGACGAGCGTGGCCCTGCGCCCGCGCGCGGCGTGGAGCTTGAGGATGGAGGCTGCGGCGCGCACCGCGGTATCGAAGCTCGAATCGGGTGGCGCGCCGACCGCCCCGGCTGAGTCGCAGTCGAGCAGGACGACAACCGTGTCACGAAGGTCGTCCTCGAGCTCCTTGACCATCAGCTGCCCCCGCCGTGCGGTCGTCGGCCAATGCACCCGGCGAAGGGACTCGCCCCGTTCGTATTCCCGCACCGAGTGGAAGTCGAAGCCGACCGGCCGGCGCAGCATGAGTCGGCGTCCGTCCCCGCCGTTCCTCCCGGCGTCGCTGAAGAGCGATTGGAGATCGACGACCCTCGGGTGCACGACGACACCTGCCGCGGACGAGTCCACCGGGATCGACACCGACTCGAGGCCGAGATGGTCGCCGAGCACGACCCGCGCGTTCGAGATCCAGAAAGCGCCACGTGGGACCTTTCCGAGATCGAGCTCACCGGTCGCCGTCCGACCGTTGCCGCGCAGGCGGCTCTCGTACGGGCCGAGGCGCCCGAGCAGTCCGTGGGCGACGAGCGACCCCACCGGCATGCGCGACGCGCGGTGAGCCTCGATGCGGAGCCGAACGCGGTCGCCTTCGACCGCCAGACTCGGCTCGACGTCGTAGGCGACCGCCACCGGACCCCGTACGAGGCTCGCCCAGATCTCGGCTGCTCCGGCAGCGATCAGGAGCCCGACCCCTGCGACCCCGAGCGGGCGCGACCCGAACACGAGGGCGGCAGCCGTGACCCCGAATCCCAGCACCAGCGCGCTCCCGAGCCGGCTCACACTGGCACCGGAGTCTGGTCGATGGCGTCCTGTACGACATCGGCTCCGGTCAGTCCGACCGTACGCGCCTCGGGCGCCAGAATCAGCCGGTGCGCCAGCACGGCCACGCCGACGGCCTGCACGTCCTCCGGAAGCACGTAGTCGCGCCCGCTCGCGACGGCGCGGGCCTTCGCCAGGCGCAGGAGCGCGATTCCCGCCCGAGGACTGGCTCCGAGCGCGAGCTTCTGGCTCCCGCGCGTATGCCGGAGGATCGAAACGACGTATCGACCCACGCTCTCCTCGACGTAGACCGCACGTGCGGCCTCGATCGCGGCGAGCACGTCGTCGTGGTGAGCGACGGCTTCGAGCCGGTCCAGCGGGGGCGCCGTCGTCTGCTCGGCCAGCATCCGTGCCTCTTCGGCGAGGTGCGGATAGCCGAGCGAGAGCCGCGCCGTGAACCGGTCCAGCTGAGCCTCGGGCAACGGGTAGGTTCCTTCGTACTCGATCGGGTTCTGCGTCGCGACCACGAGGAACGGGAGCTGCAGGGCGTAGGTCGTCCCGTCGATCGTGACCTGCGCTTCCTGCATCGCCTCGAGAAGCGCCGACTGCGTCTTCGGCGACGCACGGTTGATCTCGTCGACGAGGAGGACGTTGGCGAACACGGGGCCCGGCTTGAACTCGAACTCGTTCTCCCTCTGGGAGAAGACGTTGACCCCCGTGACATCGGTCGGGAGGAGATCGGGAGTGAACTGCAGCCGCGAGAACGAGAGGTGGAGCGAGCGCGCGAGAGACTTCGCGAGCATCGTCTTCCCCACACCGGGAAAGTCCTCGATGATCAAGTGTCCTTCCGCGAGGAGGCAGAGGACGCACAGCTCCAGCGTTGCTCGCGGCGCCTTCACTGCCAGCTCGAGGTTGGCGACTACGCGCTCGACGACGTCCGCCGCAGCGACGGAGGCCACCGCCTCTCCGGCGCGCGTGGCGTCGTTCATACCTTCGAGAGTACCCGCTCCACTTCGTCGAGCACAGCAGCCGCGATGACGCGCTTCGGAGCCTTGCCGACCTCGCGCTCGCCCTCTTCCGAGACGAGAACGACCTCGTTGTCCGCAGCGTCGAAGCCGATGTCCGGTCGACCGACGTCGTTGAAGACGAAGAGGTCCGCGTTCTTCGCATGCCGCTTCTCGCGTGCGCGGGCGAGACCGGCTCCGGAGCCGTCCGCGGCGAAACCGACGAGAACCTGATCCGGTCTCCGTGCTGCTCCCAGCGCGGCGAGCACGTCCGTCGTCGGCTCGAGCTCGACGATCCAGGGCACGCCGTCCTTCGGTCGTTTCGTCGAGGAGGGCGAGGGAGGCCGGTAGTCGGCAACGGCGGCAGCCATGACGATCACGTCCGCATCCGCACGCGCCAGCGCCTCGCGCGCGAGATCGTCCGCCGTCGGCGTCTGGACGACTGTCACGCCGTCCGGGGCCGGTACGGCGAGATTCGCAGCGAGCAACGTCACCTCCGCACCTCGACGACGCGCCTCCTCCGCAACTGCAACCCCCATGCGACCCGACGATCGGTTCCCGACGTAGCGAACGGCATCGAGAGGCTCGCGGGTCCCGCCTGCGGAGACGAGGACACGCTTGCCGCGAAGTGGGCTCGTCGTCTGCGAGCGGTCGCGAAGAAGCTCTTCGACGTGGTCCAGAATGTCCTCGGGCTCCGCCATCCGACCGATTCCCTCCTCGCCTTCCGCGAGCTCCCCCGCGACCGGTCCGACGAACGTGACCCCACGCGCCCGAAGCGTGGCTACATTCGCCTGCGTGGCCTCATGGGCCCACATCCGGGTGTTCATCGCGGGGGCGACGAGCACGGGCCCGGCGTGCGCGAGTGCCGCCTCGGTCAGCAGATCGTCGGCGAGCCCGTGGGCCAGGCGCGCAAGGGTGTGCGCGGTGAGCGGCGCGACAACCAGCAGGTCGGCGCGTCGGAGATGTGGGTACGGATCGTCGCGGCGCACCTTCCGTGCGAGCGCGAAGAAGGTCTCAGCCGAGACGAATCGCTCCGCCGCAGCCGTTACCAGCGGATACACGTCGTGCCCCGCGCGGACGAGCAGTCGGGCGAGCGTGCACGCCTTGTAGGCCGCAATCCCCCCGGTGACGCCCAGCAGGACGCGTGCCACGGTTCCCCGCTCAGGCGGGAAGGCGGTACGTGATCTTCCCGCGGGCGATCTCTTCCATCGCCATCGTCAAGTAGTTCTTCGAGCGGGATTCGATCAGCGGCGGCGGCGCCTCGTCGAAGCCGATCCCCTCGCCGAGCTGGTGGTGGTAGTTGTTGATCTGTCGCGCGCGCTTGGCGGCGACGATCACGAGCCCATAGCGGGATTCGTCGACTTTTTCGAGCAAATCGTCGATTCGAGGATGGATCATGGCCGGCCCATGGTACCTGCACGGGCGAGCTCGCACTCCACGATCGCCGCGAGCGCGGCGGTGGCGCGTTCGAGCTCGTCGTTTCGCACCATGTACCGGAAGCGATGGGCCTGCTCGAGCTGGGAGCGCGCGAGGGCGATACGCTCGCCGATCTCGCCGGTGCTCTCGGTCGCACGCGCTCTGAGTCGCCGCTCGAGCTCCGGTACGTCCGCGGCGATGAAGATCGTCACGCTCCCGCTCACATTGGCCTGAACGTCCAGCGCTCCCTCGATCTCGAGCTCGAGCACGCAGACCCGGCCCGAGCCGGCGATCCTGTCGAGCTCCGACCTCAGCGTTCCATATCGGCGTCCTGACACGTACGAGACGTGCTCGAGGAACTCACCCGCCTCGACGCGGCGCGTGAACTCCTCGTCCGAGAGGAACCAATAGTCGCTCCCGTCGACCTCTTGGGGCCGCTGCGCGCGCGTCGTCGCGGAGACGGCTACCTCGACCTCGGGTACCCGTTCGACGAGGCCCTTGATCAACGTGCCCTTCCCTGCGCCCGACGGCCCGGTGATCACGAGCACGGGCAACGTCACGGGCAAGACTAATGCCGATGCGGGATCGGCCGAGACGCGGGCGTTCTTGGAGATCTTCGCGCGACCAGGATCCGCGCTGGCGGATTCCGGTCGTGCGCGAAAGTCACGAGCGGTGGTTGAAGAGGTCGACGAGCTCCGTCCGCTGGCGCTCGGAGAGGCCGCCAACGGTCTTCGACTGGCTGATCCGGCACTGGTTGAGCAGTCGCGCCGCCTTGACGCGTCCGAATTTGGGCACGGCCATCAGCATGTCGAAGACCTTCGCCGTCGAGACGTACTCCGGTGGGTCGAGGAGGATGTCCTCGATGCTCTCCCGGCCCGCCTTCAGGTCCCGTTTGAGCTGTGCACGCCGGACTCGAACGTCGTTCGCCCGCTGAAGAGCTTCCATCCTCTGGTCGAGCGAGCGCGCAGGGGCCTGTGCGTGCGTCTTCGTCGTGACCATGAGCCGGACGAGTCTACCAAGACTCCATCTCTGGTCAAGCGGGAACGTTTTACACTATTTGCAGGACTTTTTGCGTTGTCTAGTTTGTCGACAGAACATCGCGAAAGCTAGAGGAGCGGGTCAGACCGTGAATCTCACGCCCGCTGAATGCGTACGGAGACGGCCCCGGCGCTCTCGAGCTCGACCCGGATTCGACCCGGCGCGAGGGGATCCGAGAACAGAACCGTGCCCAGCGCAACAGCGCTCGCACCCGCAGCGACGACGTCGCGAGCGTCGTCTGCCGAGCTCACTCCCCCCATCCCCACGATCGGCAGGTCGACGGCTTCCGCACAGGCGTGAACGCAGGCCAGGGCAATCGACCGCAGGCCGGGCCCGGAGTAGCCTCCCGGGCCGAACGCGAGCTTCGACGACGTGAGCTCGCGTCGAGAGCCAATCCGCGGATCGTGTTCACGAGCGAGAGCCCGTCCGCGCCCGCGTCGGCGACTGCACGCGCGCTCTCGGCGATGTCCCACGTCGCAGGCGAGAGCTTTGCGTAGATGGGTTTCATCGTCATGTCTCTCGCAGCCGCGACGAGCTCGGCTGCGGTCTCGGGCGCCTCTTCGACGTTCGGGCACGAAAGATTGAGCTCGAAGACCGTGACGGACGCCTCGCCGTCGAGTCGCTCGCAGATGGCGGCGTAATCGCGCGCCGAGAAGCCGCCCACCGAGACCCAGAGCGGCACTGCGAGCTCTGCGAGCTCCGGCAGGCTCTCCCTCGCGAACGCGTCGAGGCCGGGGTTCTGGAGGCCGATCGAGTTGAGCATCCCGGTCTCCGTCTCGGCAATCCGCGGCGGAGGGTTGCCCTCGCGAGCGAGTGGAGTCACCGTCTTCGTCACGAAGGCGTCGAGCTGCCTCGCGACGCCCGGAGCGATAAGCGCATCGAGGCAGCCGCTCGCGTTGAGGATCGGAACCTTCACGCGGCATCTCGCAGCACGGGTCCATCGATGCAGAGCCTTCGATAGCGACCGGCGATCTCGACGACGCAGCCATAGCAGGCCCCATATCCGCACGCCATCGGCGCCTCCCAGGCGAGCTGCGCGCGAGGGACGAGGGCGCGGATGGCCTCGAGCATCGGCTCCGGACCACACGCGAGCACGTCGCCGAGGTCGTCCGGAAGCGTGTCGGTCACAAGGCGCGGCTCGACCACGACCTCAGCACCGGGGAGGAGCCGTGCGGCCTGCGCATGGTGCGCGCTGCGGAAGCCGAGTACCGCGGGGGGATGTCGCAGTGCTTCCGCGAGGTACGGCATGGGCGCGATTCCGATGCCACCCGCGACGAGAAGCGGCCGCTCGAGCTCGAGGTCGAAGCCGTTGCCGAGAGGGCCGAGCACAAGGATCGCGCGGCCGGGCCGGAGCTCGCAAAGCGCACGCGTACCGGGCCCGATAGGGTCGATCAGGAACGCGAGCTCGCCTGGCGGCGCAAGGCAGAGGCTCATCGGCCGGGGAAGCAGCCTTCCGGGTGCTTCGAGCATGAAGAACTGCCCGGGAATGCCCGGCTCGAGCTCGCCGCGCTCGAGCCGGAGGAGCGTGTACGGCCCGACCGGCTCGGCCCCGACGACGGCGAGTCGCTCGCGGCCGGCAACTCGTCCGTCGAATGACAACGTGTCACCAGGCGACGTGCTCACTAGACCTCGATCCCGATGCGCTCTTGCAGCGAGAGCGCGGACTCGGCTCGGGCGTTCGCGATTGCGTGCACCGCGGCCGCTGCGCCAGAGATGGTCGTCACGCACGGTACACGGGCGCCGAGCGCCGCCTCGCGAATCAGGTAGCCGTCGGCTCTCGCACCGCTGCCCTGCGGAGTGTTGATGACGAGGTCGCAGCGTCCGCGCCGCACGAGATCGACGACGGTCGCCTCGTCGGAGTCGGCGTCCGCGACCTTGGCCACTTCCTCGATCTGCAGCCCGGCCGCCCGCAGCGTCCGGGCGGTGCCCTCCGTGGCCACGAGCTCGAAGCCGAGACCGGCCAGAGCCGCCGCCACGGCCACGGCCGCGGGCTTGTCCTCGTCCCGAACGGACAGGAAAGCCGTTCCCGACGACGGCAGTGGCCTTCCGGCAGCCCGCTCGGCCTTCGCAAGCGCGGTCGGGAGATCGGCCGCGCTCGCCATGACCTCGCCCGTCGACCGCATCTCGGGCCCGAGGACGGGATCGGCTCCCGGAAAGCGCGAGAAGGGAAGAACGGCTGCTTTCACGCTCACCTGCGCCGGCCTCGGCGCCGGTAGGTCGAGCTCCCGGAGTGTCGTCCCTGCTGCGAGCCGGCATGCTGCGTCGACGAGATTGACGCCGATCGCCTTGCTCGCGAAGGGCACGGTACGAGACGCGCGCGGATTCGCCTCGAGGACGTAGACGATCGAGTCGGCGATCGCGAGCTGGACGTTGAGTAACCCGACTACGCCCAGCGCCGGCCCGAGGAGCTTGACCACGCGCTCGACCTCGAGAGCCGCCGCCAGCGTCAGCGACGGCGCCGGGAGGACACAGGCAGAGTCGCCGGAGTGCACGCCCGCTTCCTCCACGTGCTGCATGACCGCAGCGATGTAGACCTCGTCGCCGTCGCAGAGCGCGTCGACGTCGAGCTCGATCGCGTGCTCGACGAAGCGATCGAGGAGTACGGGACCGTGAACGGCAGCCATCGCGTCGGCGAGCTGTTCGGCGTCGTAGCAGACCCGCATCGCTCGGCCGCCGAGCACGTACGACGGCCGCACGAGAACGGGGTACTCGATGTCGTCGACCGCTGTGAGTGCCTCGTCGACACTCGACACGGTGGCCCACGGTGGGCACCGGACACCGAGCTCACCGGCGAGCGAGCCGAAGCGCTCCCGATCCTCGGCCAGATCGATCGCCTCGTGAGGCGTGCCGAGGATCCTGTAGCCCGCCTCCTCGATGTGCCGAGCGAGGCGCAGCGGAGTCTGGCCGCCGAACTGCGTGACGACGCCGACGGGTTGCTCGCGGTCGCACACGGCGAGCACCTCCTCCGGAGAAAGCGGCTCGAAGTAGAGCCGGTCCGAGGTGTCGTAGTCCGTCGAAACCGTCTCGGGGTTGCAGTTCACCATGACGGCCTCGTAGCCGAGCTCACGGAACGTCTGCGCGGCGTGGACGCAGCAGTAGTCGAACTCGATTCCCTGGCCGATGCGATTGGGACCCGAGCCGAGGATGACCACCCGCGGTTTGTCGCTTGCCGGAAGCGGCTCGTCCTCCTCGCCCCACGTCGAGTAGAAGTAGTTCGATGCGGCCTCGACCTCCCCCGCGCAGGAGTCGACCCGGCGGAAAGCCGGGCGTACGCCCTGCTCGTGCCGCAGCCGGCGCACTTCCGCGCCCGTGAGACCGACGGGCGACGCCGATCGTGTCGTCCCCCCACCCGGCGCGCTTCGCGCGCGCCAGGTCTCCGCTCTCGAGCGCGAGCCGCGCGCCGGCGAGCTGCCCCTTGAACCACGGATGCAACCCGTCAGGAATGTCGTCCTCGAGGAGGCTCGCCCAGGGCGTCGGTGAGCCCGCCTCGAGCTCGCGCGAGCCGTGTGCCTTCAGGAACGCCTCGGAGAACGTCCGTCCGATCCCCATCGCCTCTCCGACCGACTTCATCTGCGTGCCGAGTGTCTGGTCCGCCCCCGGGAACTTCTCGAAGGCGAATCGCGGGAACTTCACCACGACGTAGTCGAGCGTCGGCTCGAAGCTCGCGGGTGTGGTCCGTGTCAGGTCGTTGGGGATCTCGTCCAGCGTGTAGCCGACGGCGAGCTTGGCGGCGACCTTTGCGATCGGATAGCCGGTCGCCTTCGACGCGAGCGCTGACGAGCGCGAGACGCGCGGATTCATCTCGATGACACGCAGCTCCCCGGTCTCGCGCTCGCGCGCGAACTGGATGTTCGAGCCTCCGGTCTCGACTCCGACCGCACGAATCACCGCTCGCGCCGCGTCCCGAAGCTCCTGGTAGGCCTCGTCGGAGAGCGTCATCTGCGGCGCGACCGTGACCGAGTCGCCGGTGTGCACGCCCATCGGGTCGAGGTTCTCGATCGAGCAGACGATGACGACGTTGTCCGCCCGATCCCGCATCAGCTCGAGCTCGAACTCGTCCCAGCCGCGCACCGACTCCTCCACGAGGACCTGGCCGATCGGCGACTCCCAGAGCCCACGCTCCACCTGGAACTCGAGCACGGCGCGATCCTCCGCGAAGCCGCCACCGTGCCCACCCAGCGTGAAGGCGGGCCGCACGACCGCCGGAAGCGATACGCCCTCGAGCTCGGCGAGAGTCGTGACGATGCGCGAGGTCGGTACCTGCAGACCGCAGCTGCGAACGGCTCGCCGGAACTCCTCGCGGTCCTCCGCCCGTCGGATGACGTCCACCGGGGCGCCGATCAGCTCCACGCCGAGGTCCTCGAGCACCCCTGCCTCCGAGAGCGAGACGGCGAGGTTGAGCGCCGTCTGCCCGCCCAGCGTGGGCAGGAGAGCGTCGGGTCGCTCTCGCGCGAGCACGGACGCGACGCTCTCGAGGTCGAGCGGCTCGATGTACGTGCGATCGGCGAAGCCCGGGTCGGTCATGATCGTGGCCGGGTTCGAGTTGACGACGACCGTCCGGTAACCCTCCTCCCGCAGCACCTTCAGTGCCTGACAGCCGGCGTAGTCGAACTCGCAGGCCTGGCCGATGACGATCGGCCCGGACCCGATCACGCAGATCGACTCGAGGTCGCGGCGTGCCGGCATCAGGAGCCCCCTCGAAGCTCCTCGACCCAGGACTCGAGGATCGGCCACGCGTCGTGGGGCCCGGGCCCTGCCTCCGGATGGAACTGCACCGACCGTGCGCGCAGGTCGGGGAAGTCGAGGCCCTCGACGGTCCCGTCGTAGAGGGAGACGTAGGTGGCTTCGGTCGCCTCCGAGGGCCTGACCGCGAAGCCGTGGTTCTGGCTGGTGACGAGCACACGACCCGTCCGTCGCTCGAGCACCGGATGGTTGGCGCCGCGATGGCCGAACGGGAGCTTGAACGTCTCGTGTCCGGCTGCCAGGCCGAGGAGCTGATGACCGAGGCAGATCCCGAGGACCGGAACGCGCCCGAGCAGGCCCCGGACGGCGTCGGTCTCCGCGCGAAGCGGCTCCGGGTCGCCGGGCCCGTTCGAAAGGACGACGCCGTCGAAGCCGGCGAGCTCGTCGGGCGCCGCCGTGTGCGGGAACACGGTGACGGCGGCGCCGGCCAGCACGAGTCGGCGCAGAATCGAGCGCTTCGTGCCGTAGTCGACGACGGCGATACTCGGAGAGCCCGTCTCGCTGAACACGTACGGCTCGCTCGCGGAGACCTGGGCGACGAGCGCCTGACCCTCCATTGGCGGCTGTGCGCGCACCTCCGCGAGCGCGTCTGCGGCCGACACCTCCGCGTCGTCGGCCACGGCCGCCGCACGCATCGCCCCGCTGTCGCGCAGGCGCAAGACGAGCGCGCGGGTGTCGATCTCCTCGAGTCCGACGAGCCCGTGCTCGACGAGCCACTCGGCCCAGTCCAGGCCGCCGAGCTGACGCATGAGCGCCGCTTTTGCGTGCGCTCGCGACGACTCGCCGCGCTCGTCGGCGACTCCGTAGTTGCCGACCATGGGCGCCGTGAAGCAGACGAGTTGCTCCGCGTAGCTCGGGTCGGTGACGGTTTCCTGATATCCGGTCATCGCCGTCGTGAACACGGCTTCCCCGAAGGCGACGCCGGGCGCGCCGATCGAGCGTCCGGGATAGACCGTGCCGTCCTCGAGCACCAGAAAACCCGAACTCACGCGGCGAACACCACCCGGCCGTCCGCAACCGTCTGGAGGACACGGCCTCGCAAGGTCTCGCCCAGGAGCCACGAGTTGGCAGAGAGCGAGCGGAAGCCCTCCTCGGTCACGCTCCACTCTGCTTCGAGGTCGAGGACGACGAGATTCGCGCGCGCGCCGACGTCGATCTTCGGCTCGTCGAGGCCGAAGACGCGCGCGGGTCCCGACGACATGCGCTCGAGCAGAGTCTCGAGCGAGAGCTCACCGGGAATGACGAGATGCGTGTGGAGCGCCGCGAACGCCGTCTCGAGCCCGGTGACGCCGAACGGAGCTTCCTCGAAGGGGACGTCCTTCTCGTGCCGCGCATGCGGCGCATGATCGGTCGCAACGCACGAGATCGCTCCCCTTCGGAGAGCGTCTCGCAACGCCGCGCGGTCGTGCTCCGACCGCAGCGGTGGATTCATCTTCACGTTGGGATCGAGCGAGCGCACCGCGTCGTCGGTGAGAACGAGGTGATGCGGCGTCACCTCGCCCGATACCGTGGACCCAGCAGCCAACGCGGCGTCGAGCGCAGCCACCGACTCGCGAGCGGACAGATGCATGAGATGGATCGGCCGCTCCTCGGCGGCGGCGAGCGCAAGGTCGCGCTCGACCATGACGCTCTCCGCGGTCGACGGGTACCCACCGAGGCCGAGCTCGGCGGAGACGTTGCCTTCGTGTGCATGGCCGCCACGCGAGAGCGTGGGCTCCTCGCAATGGAGCGCGAGCGGTCGTCGGGCGAGCGCGCTGTACTGAAGCGCGCGCCGCATCAGCGCGGCGGATTCCACAGGGCGTCCGTCGTCCGTGAACGCAGCCGCTCCCGTGGTCGCGAGCTCCACCATCTCCGTCAGCTCCTCGCCGCGCTGCCCCGTGCTGATGGCGGCCATGAAGCCCGTGGGTATGACTGCCTCCTGACGGGCACGCTCGACGAGGGCGCCGAGCACGGCTGCCGAATCGACGACCGGATCCGTGTTCGGCATGGCGAGGATCGCGCAGAACCCGCCCGCGGCCGCTGCCGCCGTCCCCGACCGCAACGTCTCCTCGTCCTCGCGTCCGGGCGTGCGGAGGTGCACGTGCGGATCGACGAACGCAGGTGCGATCACGGTTGCGCGTGCGCCGCCGGGCTCGATCGCGCTGATGACCCCCTCCGTGACCGTGATCCGCAGAGATTCGTCGATGCCCTGCGCGCGAGAGACGATGCGTCCCTCGAGCGTGAGCGAGTCGGACTTCCCGTTGCGACTCGCGAGAATCACATCACCTCCGCGTGCACGCGCGTCTGAGTGAGAGCCGCGGTCAGCAAGTCGTAAAGCACCGCCATGCGCACGACGAGTCCCGCTCGCACCTGGTCGGTGACGAGAGCGGCAGCGGAATCGGCAACCCGCGGATCGATCTCCACCCCGCGATTCATCGGGCCCGGATGCATCACTACCTGACCCGAACGGACGCGCTCGGGCGTGATGGCGTAGAGCGCGCTGTACTCGCGGAGCGACGGCACGAAGGCTTCTCCGGGCCTCATCCGCTCGGCCTGCATGCGGAGCACGTAGAGCACGTCCGAGTCGCGGATCGCGCCGATGTCCGTCGAAACCTCGCACCCGAGAGCCTCGATCCCGCGCGGGAGGAGCGTCGGAGGTGCGACGAGCAGCGCGTGCGCGCCGACGAGGTTCAGGGCCTGAACGAGCGAGCGTGCCACCCGCGAGTGGAGAACATCGCCGACGATGGCCACGGTGAGCCCCTCGAGCCGGCCGAGCGCCTCGCGCATCGTGTACAGGTCGAGCAGCGCCTGCGTCGGATGCTGGTGCTTCCCGTCACCGGCGTTGACGACGTGCGCGTCCGTGCACCGCGCGACGAGCGCCGGCGCCCCGATCGACGGATGTCGCACGACGATGACATCCGGGTCGTAGGCGGCGAGCGTCAGCGCCGTGTCCTTCAGCGACTCGCCCTTATCCACCGAGGAGCCGGCCGAGCGAACCGACATCGTGTCCGCCGAGAGTCGCTTCGCCGCGAGCTCGAAGCTCGAGAGCGTCCGCGTCGACGACTCGTAGAAGAGATTCACGACGGTTCTCCCGCGCAGGGTGGGGAGCTTCTTGACCTCGCGGTCGAGAGTCGTTGCGAGCGAGCGAGCCGTGTCCAGGATGCGCTCGACGTCGGCGCGATCGAGGTCACCGATCGACAGGAGGTGGCGCCGGGCCGGCGCGGGGAGCCGAAGCTCAGACATGCTCGCCGTCCTCGCTCCCGGGTACGAGGAGTACGCCGTCTCGCTCGTCGATCTCGAGGAGCTCGACTTGGACGCGCTCGCCACGGCCCGTCGGAAGGTTCTTGCCCACGTAGTCGGGGCGAATCGGAAGCTCTCGATGTCCGCGGTCCACGAGCACGGCGAGCTGCACGCGGGCCGGGCGGCCGAACTCCAAAAGGGCGTCGATCGCGGCACGAATCGTGCGTCCCGTGTGGAGCACGTCGTCCACGAGCACGACCGTCATCCCCTCGATCGGGAACGAGATGCTCGTCGCCCGCACGACCGGCTGACGATCGGGCGCCCTTCCCCGTCGCGGACGTGCACGTCGTCTCGGTGGAACGTGATGTCGAGCGCGCCGACGGGGAGTGCGACACCGCTGCGCTCCTCGACCAGGTGCCGGAGCCTCGACGCGAGCGGCACGCCACGAGTCTGGATCCCGACGAGCGCAACGCGCGAGAGGCCGGGGCCGTCGTGTACGTCGTTGCGCTCGATCAGCTCGTGAGCGATTCGAGACAGGGATTTCGTGATCGCCTCGCCGTCGAGCAGGCGCTTCACCGAAGCGTGATCCGGGACGTGCGTCGTCAAGCTCACTCCTTTCCGGCCTCACTGGACCGGGTTAAAGGACGAGGCCAGTCTAGCGGGAAGCAGTGACGACCTCGATGCGCCGTGGACGCGAGGCGACCGCCGCTAGAGATCTCGCGAGGCCCTACTCCTCCTCGTCGTCGATCTCCGCGAGCGCGTCGATTGCTTCCCGCGCTTCCTCGATGTCGGACTCGGCGACGAGTACCTTGAGCGGCGGGTCGTCGAGAGCGTCCGCGTCGTGCTCGACGGCCGGCTCGAGCTCGGCCTCGATTCCCGCGGCCGAGAGAAGCTCCTGAAGCTGCTCTCCCTCGGCGACGTCCCCAGCGATCGCCACCTGTACGAGCCGTGTCACGTCTCCCCGGACCCTATACCAGCTCGGCTCGACCGGGCCCCCGCGCGAACAAGCTCGGGTGGGCCTCGCTCGGGGAACGGGATGTCGACCATGTCGAAGTCGCGCGGCACGACCGTCACGGGGAAGAGCTCGCGCGCCTCCTCGACCACCTGGTGTCCGAAGTACCGAGTCGACAGGTGTGTGAGCGCGAGCATGCGCACCCCTGCCTCGCGGGCGACGAGCGCCGCCTCGCCGGCAGTCGAGTGGAGCGTTTCGCGCGCCCGCTCGAGCTCGTCCGAGAGGAACGTCGCCTCGTGGACGAGCACATCGGCGCCTGCCGCCGCCTCGACGACCGACGCCGCCGGCCGCGTATCCCCGCTCAGGACGAGCTTCCTTCCCGGGCGAGCGGGCCCGAGCACCTGTGCGGACGTCACCTCCTGTCCGTCGGCCAGGACCACGCTCTCGCCACGCTGGAGGCGCCCTCGCTCAGGACCGTCGGGAACGCCGAGCGACGCGGCTGTCTCGACGTCGAAACGGCCCGGGCGCTCGCTCTCGACGATCGCGTAGCCGATTGCCGACACGCCGTGCTCGACCGCGAAGGTCTCGATCCGATAGCCGGCGCGCTCGAGGACCGCGCCGGCCTCGAGCTCGATGGGCTCGACCGCGTACGAGAGGCGACCGACGATGCGGCGGAGCCCCGACAGGAGCTCGCGCAGGCCGCTCGGCCCGTAGACGCGAAGCGGTAGCTCGCGCCCACGCAGCGAGTAGGTCTTGAGCATCCCGGGAAGGCCGAGGTAGTGGTCGGCGTGGAAGTGCGTGAGGAAGACCTCCTCGAGCTCCTGGAGGCCGATGTCCGACCGCAGGAGTTGGCGCTGTGTCCCTTCTGCACAGTCGAAAAGGAGCCTGTCCCCGCCGCGCCGGACGAGCGTGGCGGACAATGCGCGCTTGGCCGTCGGCATGGAGCCGGACGTCCCGAGAAAGACGACGTCGAGCTCCACGGCGGCGGATTCTAGTCGCGCCCTCGAAATCGACCCTCGCGGCGCTCGTCGAGCGGAGTCGCGTCAGACACGTTCGAGGGCGAGGTCCGTGTAGACCATCTCGCCTTTGAACTTCTTCGCCGCCTGATCCCACGGAAAGAAGATCGCGTTCCGCCACTCGAGCCGCTCCCCCGTCGGCTCGTGCTCGAGCCACTTCGCCTCGTGCGTCGCAGTGACGCACGCTTCCTCGCAGACGCCCTGCGGGCCGATCACGATGTACTCGAGATCGAAGTGAATGTCGGGGAACGCCGTCAGCAGCTCGGTGTAGAAGCGAGCCGCGCCGTCATGGCCCTCCCAGCGGGCGCCGGTACCCATCACCTCGTACACACAGTCCTCGGTCAGCGTCGAGATCAACCCGGGGAGGTCACGGTTGTCCTCGGCGATCGAGTGCGTCTTCCAGAGCTCGCGGATCTCGGTGTACTCGTCGACGTCGACAGGCCGCCGAAGCAGCTCCAGAATCCGGTCCGAGGCCATGCGGCGGTTTCTATCACCCCCTCACGACCCGCGCGGCGTTCCTACGGAAGGAGCAACCGCTGCCCTGGGACGATCGTCGCGCTCCTGAGACCGTTTCCGCTCTCGAGCCTCCACACGCCTTCGCGCGGATCGCCGCCGTAGCTCTCCACCGCGATCGACCACAGGGTCTCTCCCTGCCGGACGACGTGGTAGCGCGGCTGCGGGCCTGCGCCCGTGTCACGCACCAGCACGGCCCACATGACCGCTGCCACGAGCATCACGACGACGAGGCGACCGAACATACGTTCGCAGTATGAGCGAACATGTGTTCGATGTCAAGATCAGCGAGTGAGCATCGCGTTCTGAACGACGAGCGTTCGCCGAGTCAGGTTGGCTACGGCCGCGAGCTCCACCGTCACCTCCACCGGGCCGCGAGCCCTGGCGGGCGACCGCACGGCGACGTTCGTGGGGCGCAGTCCTCTAATCTGGGCCGCGCGGCAGCGAGGACGGGTCTCGATGAGGAACACCCCGTCGAGGTCCCGCACACATACGCGCGCGCGGGCGTCCTCGCCCGTTGAAATGCGTGCAGTCACTGCCGAGGCGAGCGCACCGACGGCCACAGCCGCTCCCACGACCTCTTCGCCGGGCGTCCATTCGGTCACCGGTCCGGCACAACCGTTCTGCACCTCGGCGATCGCCGCCTGTACCGCGGCGACGGCCGGTCTCGCGGAGCCGTCCGCCCGGCGAAGTCCCGCCTGAAACCCGGTGCGCAGGCCGTCGTCCTGGAACCCGAAGAAGCTGACTTCGGCGATGTCGCGGTCGCAGGCTGCTTCGCGGATCAGCCGGCCGTAGATCGAGGCTTGACTCAGCTCGTCGGTCACCGAAACGTTCTCGCGACCGCGGTAGCCCCGACGCCCCGATGTGTCGACCTGCCAGCCCACCTCGTCGAGATGAAGCCGCAGGCCGTCGACCGTGGTGGGCTGCGCCGTGCCGTGAAACGCATCCCACAATGCTTGCTTTATGCGGTCGAGGTTGACGAATCCCGCGTTCGGCCACACGTATCCGCGCTCGAGGGGGTCGGTCGCCTCGTTGGGATACGGATGGAAGCTGAACGCGTCCATGAGAGGGCGCGTCCGACCGCTCTTTCGGTACCAGTTGCCGAGCGCTCGCAGGAAGCGAATCGGCGAGGTCGAGATGTTGTTCTTCGCGGCCGGACGATCGTTGCCGCGCGGCGAAAGGCCGACGCCGACCACGGAGATCTCCGGGTCGACAGCCTTGAGGGTGTCGTACGCGGCAGCGAGGTACGGCCCGAACGCCGGGGCCGAGGCGTTCGCTCCCGCCGCGTCGAACTGCGGACGCCAGAAGGCCGGCTGATTCGGCTCGTTCCCGATCACGACCTGCCTCACCTGCGGGTAGATCGACGCGAGGACGCCGACGTACGCGGCGAAGAGCGAGGATGACCCGATGCCCGCCTCGATCTCCTTCGGCGGGTACGGGAAGACGGCCAGGACGACGCGGAGGCCGGAGGCCGTGGCGTTCTCGATCACGCGGTCGAGGAGCGCCTTGTCCTGGATGACGACGGACTGGCTGGGAACGAAACGGACGCCGATGACCGTCTGACGGAGACCCAGGTCCGCCATGTCCGTGTAGAGAGCGAGTCCGCCGTCTTTGGAGTGCTTCGCCGAGTCGTCGTTCGCTCCGACATCGGCACCCACCGCGACCGACGCTCCGACCAGGAGCCCCACGGTGAGAGTCAGTGCCGCAGCGAGGAGTCTCATCGATGTTCCTTGGCGGGCTCCCCACCGCCCGCAGCCGGCTGGAGCCTAGAGTCGCGCGAGGAGCGCGTCAAGGAGGTATCCCGCCCCGAAGCGCACGGGGTCGTCCGCGGGCAGCCCCGTGTCGGCTGCGACCGCGGCGATCTCGGCGCGCGCATCGTCGTCGCTCGGGAGAGCCGCTGTATTCAGCGCGATGCAGACCACACGAGCCGGCCGGGCGGGCAATGCGATGCGCTCGTGGAGCTCGACGAGCTCCTGAAGCGGCGGGATCGGGTGCCCCGGACACCCCTCGATCTCCGTCGCTCCCGCCCGATGGCAGAGGACGAAGCTGTGCGGCGCGGATCCGTGCATCAGACCCAGTGTCACTCCGGAGTAGAGGGGGTGAACGATCGAGCCCTGCCCTTCGACCAGCAACAGCTTCCCGCCGCGCCGAGCGCCCTCGACGACGAGCTGCTCCGCCGCGCCCGCGAGGAAGTCCGACACGACCGCGTCGACGGCTATCCCCCACCCCGCGATCGCGATCCCGGTCTGCCCGGTGGGCACGAAAACCGAGTCGAGGCCGCGCCGACGCGCTTCCGTGTCCAGCTCCACGGCGACCGTCTTCTTTCCGATCGCGCAGTCGGACCCGACCGTCAGCACGATCTTCGCGTTGACCTCGAGGTTCGCTCCCGTCGGGACGTTCAAGCCCGGCGGAGCCTTGCGGAGATCGCGCAGCTCGACCCCGTGTTGCCGAGCAAGCTCGCTCAGCTCGAGATCCTCGGAGATGAACTCGTGCAGGCCGCTCTCGACGTCGAGCCCGCCGGCAATACAGCTCTTCAGGAGGTCACGCCACGCGGGCGGGAACCGGCCTCCCTGGGTCGCAACGCCCACGACGGCCACCGTCGGCTCGTACGGGACCGCGTCGGAGACGGTCCCGACGATGGGAATGCCCTCGTGCATCTCCCCCGCCCTGGCCGAGTCGAGGATCGCGACGACCGGGTCCGGGCCGTAGCGAACGATCCCGCGCATGGTCTTCCCGTAGTGCGGATCGTGCGAGAACCCCTCGCCGAGGATCAGGATTCGCCGGGTGTCGCTCACCTCGCCGCGACGCCGAGGCCCGGCGCGAGCGAAGGCACCTGCACACCGTCGACGAGCTCGACGCCCGGAAAGGGGTCCTCGCGCAAGAGAAGGTTGCCGTCGAGGTCGACGTGATCGCAGAGCGGCGCCACGCAGCAGCCCGCCGCGATCCCGAGGCCGGATTCGAGCATGCACCCGAGCATCACCCCCATGCGCAACGCCCTCGCCGCCTGGGTCATCCGGATCGCCTCGCGGATGCCACCCGACTTCGCGAGCTTGATGTTGATGCCGTGAGCGATCTCCGCGCACGACAGGACGTCCGCGAGCGTATGGCAGTCCTCGTCCACGTAGACCGGGACCGGCGAGCGCGTCTTCAGCTCGCGCCCGCCCTCGTCACCCGCCCGCAGCGGCTGCTCGCAGTACTCGACGCCGAGCTCCGCAAGGTGCGAGAGGTTCTCAAGCGCTTCCTCGAACGACCACCACTCGTTCACGTCGACCATGAGCGGGAGATCCGTCACGCCACGAACGGCGCGCACGCGCTCGACGTCGAGGCCGTCTCCCCCGCCCAGCTTGAGCTTGAGGCGGCGGTAGGACGCTGCCGCACTCTCCGCTCGACGAGCCATGTCGTCGGGATCTCCGAGCCATACGGTCCACGACGTCGGCGGGCCTGCCCGGGGTAACCCGAGAAGCCTGCCCGCCGGCATGCCGAGGAGCTTCCCCTGCAGATCGTGGAGCGCGGCGTCGATCGCGGCCTTCGCAGCCTGCTCGCCGGGGATCGCCGAGAGCCGCTCGCCGATGTCCTCGAGCGCGTACGGGTCGTTGCCGACCAGCTCCGCGTGCTCCTCGACGAACCTCCTGGCCGACGTCGCGGACTCCCCGTAGCGGTCGACCGGCGCGCCTTCCCCGTAGCCTGTCACTCCCTCGTGGCTCAGCGCGACGTGGACGACATCCGCGAAGTCCGTCGCGTCGCGCGCGATGACGAACGTCTCTGCGAGCTCGAGGCGAACGACTCGGGCGACGGCCTCCACGAGCTGAATCTATCGGTACGTCACGGGGTCGAGATCGAGACGACGTATGCGACGACATCGGCCTCGTCGCGGCCCGACACGAGGCCGGCCGGCATGATGCTGGTGCCCTGCTCGACCAGCGCGGTGACCGTGGCAGCGTCGACCCCGCTGCCGACGAGACGCGGGGCGACGCTGCTGCCCGAGCCGCCCGATCCGTGGCAACTCGCGCACTCACGTTGGAAAACGGCCCCGCCGCGGTCGACGTCGCCAGCGGTCTCGGTACCGCCCGCAGGCGCCGCGGGAGCGAAGATCTGAGCTTGCGCGAGCGCGAACGTGCAGACGACGACCGCGCCGCCGACGAGGAGTGGCCTCAGAACCTCTTTCATGATGATCGCCCGTCGCGAGGCGGATGCTGGACGACACGAGGCAAGGACGCAGGGAGCGTCCATATCAAGCCGATATGGACGCGACCGAGGACGCGGCATCGTGGCGTCCAGGGCCGCATCGCGACATGGCCGCTCGTTATGAAAGGGGTTCTAAAACCCCGGCGCATCAGAAGCCGAACCTGACGGTCGTGAAGTACCAGAGGCTCGAGGTCAGCCAGAGGACGCCGAGCATCGAGGCAAGGGTCAGACCTGCGGTCGGAAGGGCCCATCCGGGCAGCGAACGGTCACGGACGACCAGAACCTTCGCCACGAACATGCCGTAGAAGAACGTGCCGAAGAGCGAGTGCAGGGCGACCCGCGTGTCCGGCGTCTGGAAGCCGAGTATCGTCACGCAGTGGAAGAACACGGGCAGCGTGCAAAGAAAAGCGATCCGGCCAGACCAGCGATGGACGCCCGCGATCGCAGAGCCTCGCTCGGGAAGGAAGCGGAGCCGTCCGTAGATGCGCGCAGCCGTCGTCACCTGAACGAATGCGAGCGCGAGCGCGGCCGTCGCGAACCAGGCCTTCGCCGCGATCGTCGACGAGAACACGGTCGTGACGAGGTCGGTGTACTTCTCCGCGACGTCCGCGAGCGGCACACGTAGAGCCTACGACGTCGTGGCTCCGAACGACGAGGAAGGCAGAGGTACACTGGCCACCCGAGCGCCCGTAGCTCAGGGGATAGAGCGCGCGCCTCCGGAGCGCGAGGTCGCAGGTTCAATTCCTGCCGGGCGCATGACTCGAGCCGTCCACCCCTACGGCAGCCACCCGAGCCAGGTCGGGGAGTTCTTCCTGCCCATGAAGGAGGGCCCGCATCCAGTTGCCGTGGTCGTCCACGGCGGATACTGGCGCTCGCGGTACGACCGCTCGCTCATGACCGAGTTGTGCCTCGACCTCGCGGCGCACGGCTGGGCGGCGTGGAACCTCGAGTACCGGCGGGTGGGCTCCGGAGGCGGGTGGCCGGAGACGTTCGAGGACGTCGCCGCGGGGGTCGACGCCCTGGCGGAGCTCGAGGCACCACTCGACCTCGAGCGGGTCATCTCGGTGGGGCACTCGTCCGGTGGCCACTTCGCGCTCTGGCTGGCCGGGCGTGGAGGCCTTCCCGCCGGAACGCCAGGCGCCGACCCGCGCGTACGCGTACGGGCCGCGGTGTCACAGGCAGGCGTGATCGATCTTCGTCTCGCGGCGCAGCTCAGTCCGTCTGCCCAGCCGACGCGGGCGTTGCTGGGCGATCCCGAGACGCACGCCGAGCGCTACGAGCTCGCATCGCCGCGCGAGCGGCTGCCGCTCGGCGTCCCGCAGCTCGTGGTCCATGGTGACCATGACACCACCGTCTCGGTGCGCATCGCCACGAGCTACGCCGCCGCCGCACGCGAGGTCGGCGATCCGTGCGAGCTCGTCCTCCTGAGCGGGACGGGGCACTACGAGCACATCGACGCCCGCGCTCCCGCGTGGCACGTCGCACGAGACTGGCTCGACACCTACGCGAGCGCAGCGCGCAGCTGAGCGACGAAGCGCTCGAGGGCAGCCGGGCCCTCCTCGGCCACGACGAGCGCGGCGGAGCCGACGACGACGCCGTCGGCGAGCTCGGCCGCAGCAGCAGCCTGCTCGGGCGTCGAGATGCCGAAGCCGGCGTAGAGCGGGATGTCGGTCACGCTACGAGTGCGCCGCACGAGCGGAGCGAGTGTGGGCGAGAGCTCAGCTCGCGCACCGGTGGTGCCCGCCACCGTGACCAGGTAGAGCCAGCCGTCGGTCCGCTCCGCCGCGAGGGCAATCCGCGCATCCGTCGACGTCGGGGCCACGAGCTGGACGCGTTGGAGCTCGGGCCGTTCGTCGACCGGCAGGTCAGCCAGGATGAGTGAGGTAGCTCCCGCAGCGCGAGCGTCGGCCGCGAACCGAGCCCACCCGTACGCCTCGAGGAGCGAGGAGTACGTCATGGGGATGAGCGGAACCTCGACCCTCTCGCGGGTCGCCGCAAGACACTCGAGGCAGGCCTGCGTGCGCATTCCGGCCGCCAGCGCGCGCTCGGCAGCGCGCCGGATGACGGGGCCGTCGGCAAGCGGGTCCGAGAACGGGAACCCGAGCTCGACGAGGTCGGCTCCCCCGGAGACGGCCGCCGCGGCGAGGTCGGGCGCCTGCGGCCCCGACATGAGGTAGACAACGAGGGCCTTCTTCAGCTCGCGAGCACCTCGGCGAGATCCTTGTCTCCACGGCCTGACAGCCCGACGAGGATCAGATCGGCGTCGAGATCGAGCGCTCGCGCAAGGGCGTGCGCAGGCTCGAGCGCCGGGAGGATCCCCTCCGTCTCCGCGAGCCGGTGGAACGCCGCCAGTGCCTCCTCGTCGGTCGCGGTCACGTAGCAGGCGCGCCCCGAGTCCCGAAGCGACGCGTGTTCCGGACCGACGCCGGGGTAGTCGAGGCCCGCCGAGATCGAGTGCGCGTCGAGCACCTGTCCATCCTCGTCGGCGAGCACGGAGGAGCGCGCCCCGTGCAGGACCGCGGGCCGCCCCGAGGAGAGGCTCGCGGCGCCGGCGGCCTCGACCCCGACGATCTGCACGTCCTCGTCCTCCAGGAACCCGGCGAAGAGGCCGATCGCGTTCGATCCACCGCCCACGCACGCGACGACCACGTCCGGAAGGCGCCCTTTCGTCTCGAGGACCTGGCGCCGTGCCTCGCGTCCGATCACGGCCTGCAGCTCGCGGACGATCGAGGGATACGGATGCGGGCCGACGCAGGATCCGATCAGGTAGTACGTCGTCTCGACGTTCGCGATCCAGTCGCGGATGGCCTCGCTCGTCGCCTCCTTCAGCGTCTTCGTCCCGAACTCGACCGCGCGAACGTCAGCACCGAGCAGTCGCATGCGCTCGACGTTCGGATGCTGCCGGCGCATGTCCTCGGAGCCCATGTAGACGACGCACTCGAGCCCGAACCTCGCGCAGACGGTGGCGGTCGCGACGCCGTGCTGGCCCGCGCCGGTCTCGGCGACGATTCGCCCCTTGCCGAGCCGCGTCGCCAGCAGGATCTGCCCGAGCGCGTTGTTGATCTTGTGCGCCCCCGTGTGGCAGAGGTCCTCCCGCTTGAGCAGGATCCGCTTGCCGGCCGACGCGAAGCGCTCGGTCTCGTAGAGCGGGGTCGGGCGGCCGACGTAGCGCTCTGCGAGGCGGTCGAGCTCGGCCCTGAAGGACTCGTCGGCGAGTGCCTCTTCCCACCCCAGCTCGAGCGCGTCCAGCGCCGGGACGAGGGTCTCCGGGACGTAGCGGCCGCCGTACACGCCGTAGAGCCCAGCGGTCATCGGGCGGCCTCGACATAGGCGCGCATGCGAGCGTGGTCCTTCACTCCCGGTTCGCGCTCGAGGTGCGAGCTCGCATCGACTGCCCACGGTCGCACGGCGGCGATGGCCTCGCTGACGTTTTCGGGGCCGAGGCCTCCGGCCAGCATGACGCGACCTTCCGTCGCGCGAGCGCGGTCCAAGTGCGTCGAATCGTCCTCCCCCCATGGGAGATCCACGACCTGCGCGACCTGCCGCCCTTCGCGTAGCAGAACGGCGTCGCGCCCACGCACCTTTCCCGGCTCCACGGGATAGAGCTGCACGAGATCGGCGCCGTGATCGCCCGGCTCGCCCACGACGACAGCGACCGAAAGCATCGTCTCGGGCACGGGCAGGACGTGCGGCGCGCGCCGTGGGCTCGCGTCCGCGAGAACGAACCCGGCCAGGTCCGCCCCGGCCTCGGCAGCAACTGCGACGTCCTCCTCTCGCGTCAGCCCGCAGACCTTGACGAGCGGCCTGGCGATCAAGTCTGCGAGCTTCGTAGCGGGATCCCGCGCTCGCATGAGCGCGGAACCCACGAGAATCGCATTCGCCCCGGCAAGCTCAGCGGCAGCGGCCTGGGCGCGGGACTCGATCCCACTCTCGGCGACGACGATGCGCGCCCGCGGCGCCCGGGACACGAGGTCGAGCTGCATCCGCCGGTCGATCCGAAACGTCGCCAGGTCGCGAGCATTGATCCCGATCACGGCCGCATCGAGCTCGAGCGCGCGCCTGAGCTCCTCCCCGTCGTGCGCCTCCACCAGCACGTCCAGCTCAAGGTCGTTCGCGACGCCCACGAGCCGGCGAGCCGCCTCGTCGTCGAGGTCGCGGAGAAGCAGGAGCGCGGCGTCCGCCCCGGCATCGCGAGCGGTGCGCAGGTGCTCAGCGGTCGAGAAGAAGCCCTTCGCGAGCAGCGGGATGCTCGATGCGGCGCGAGCGGCACGGAGATCGTCCCATGATCCCCCGAAACGCTCGTCGACGAGGATCGAGACGACCGCCGCACCGGCCCGCTCGTACGCGACGGCGAGCCCTGCCGGATCCGCGTCCGGACGCAGCTCACCGGCCGACGGGGAACGCCGCTTGACCTCCGCGACGGCGGCCAGGCCGGGCTCTGCGAGTGCGTCGCGAAAGCGTCCCATCACGGGGATTGTTCCTGCGAGAACCTGACCAGGTCGTCCAGTCGCCCTGCCGCGGCGCCGCTGTCGATCGCCTTGGCTGCGAGGACGATCCCCTCGGCGAGGTCCGCAGCGTGCCCGGCCGCTGCAACTGCCGCCCCTGCCGTGAGCACGACGGCGTCGCGTCTCGGGCCGCGTGCCCCGGATAGAACTTCACGACCGATCGCGGCGTTCTCCTCGGGCGTCCCTCCCACAAGCTCTCCGGGTTCACAGCGGTCGATTCCGAGCTCGAGCGGGTCGACCGTCTGCTCGTGGACGATTCCGTCCACCACCTCGCAAAGGACATTCGGCCCGGCGGGCGAGAACTCGTCGACGCCGCCGTGCACCCCGTGCACGACGTATGCGCGCCTGGCGCCGAGCTTGGCGAGGACGTCGGCGAACGTCCGCACGAGCTCGGGCGAGTAGACGCCGAACACTCCGTCGCGCACTCCGGCCGGGTTCGTCAGCGGGCCGAGCACGTTGAAGACTGTGCGCGTCGCCAGCTCTCGCCTGACCGGCGTCGCATGCCTCATCGCCGGATGGTGAGTGGGCGCGAACATGAATCCGAACCCGAGCTCGTCGATCGAGCGCGCGATCCGCTCCGGCGACTGCTCGAGCTCGAACCCGAGCGCCTCCAGCACGTCGGCGGAGCCCGACGACGAGCTCACCGCGCGGTTGCCGTGCTTCGCGACGGCGGCTCCCGCGGCGGCCGTCACGATCGCTGCCGTCGTCGAGATATTGAACGTCCCTGCGCCGTCGCCGCCCGTCCCGACCACGTCGACGACGTCCTTCCGCCCCGGGTGAACCGGAAGCACGTGCTCGCGCATCGCTTCCGCGCAGCCCGCGATCTCCTCCACGGTCTCGCCCTTCGCCCGGAGCGCGACCAGGAAACCGCCGATCTGCGCGGGAGTCGCTTCCCCCAGCATGATCTCGCCCATGATCTCGCGTGCCTCGTCGCTCGTGAGGTCTCGGCCGTCGAGTAGCTCCTGAATCGCATTCTGGATCATGGCGTCGGGCATGAGTGAATCACCCCCGGGCCCCGCCGGCCGGTCGCAGAGGTCAGAGCAGACCCGCAAGCGCCGTTACGAGACGCTCGACGTCCTCCTCGTCGTTGTACGGGCCGATCGAGATGCGCAGCAGCGGGCGATCCTCCCAGTCGTAGACGGGCACCTCGACCCGATGCTCGTCGTACAGACGCTGCCACAGCTTCTGCGGGTCGGCACGGCGGGGCAGCTCCACCGCGCGCATGAGCAGCGACGGCTCGCCAGGAAGACGCTCGAGCTTCAACTCCCCGAGGCGCGCCTCTGCATGGTCGGCCAGCGCCATCGACGCGGCGAGGTCGAACGCTTCGTGCGCCTCGATCGCCTTCGGGACCGTGAGGTAGGCGGCAGGGTCGGTCGTCCCCTGCCACCCGTGCCGCTCTCCGAAGTCCGCCTCCTCGTGGTAGCCCCAGCTGATGACGAGGGGCTCGATCCACCCTTGGTGCTCGGGCCTCGCCCAGAGGAAGCCCGAGCCCTTCGGCGCGCAGAGCCACTTGTGGCAGTTCCCGGCATAGACGTCGGCGCCGACGGACTCGACGTCGAGCGGAATCTGTCCCGGTGCATGGGCACCGTCGATGATCGAGAGGACGCCGGCATTCCGTGCGGCCTCGCAGACCTCCTCCACCGGAAGCCGGAGCGCCGTCGGCGACGTGATGTGCGACATGAGAACGGCCCGCGTTCGCAGGCCGATCTGAGAGATGATCTCGTCCGGGTCGCAGAGGACGACGTTCGCGCGGATGAACGAGAGCGTTCGGACGATCGCGCCGTACTCGTGCTTCGTCGTGAGTATCTCCTCCTCGGGCCGGATGCGAAGCGAGCGAATGACCGCATTGAGGCCGGACGTGGCGTTGGAGACGAAGACGAGATCTTGGGCTCGTGCGCGGACGAAGGCTGCAAGCGATGCGCGCGCCTCGTCGATGAGGCTCGATCCCGCCTCCTCCCGGAACCACGTCCCGAGCCGCCTTGCCAGGAAGTCGGTGGGCTCGCGCTCCAGCTCGCGCTGCCACCTCTGGTACTCGTCGAAGACCGCTATCGGGCACGCGCCGTAGCCGCCATGATTCAGGTAGACGACGTCGGGGTCGAGGAGAAAGCCGTCACGCACCGGGTTGACCCGATGCGAGCGTCGGCGTGGGCCAGGTCGGATCGGGTTCCCATCCCTCCCAGCCCGTCGGGAAGGGCCACTCGGCTACGACGCGCTCGCCTTCCGCCCTGATTGCCGCAACCTCGGCCTCTGTAAAGCGTCCTCGGCGCACCCAGTCGAAGAGAGCTTCCTCGTCCTTCCACTTCCAGGCGCCATCGGGTGTGATCCAGAGGTCGAGCTCGTGGTCCTGCGTGTAGAAGGCCGTTCCGCCTCGCCGGAACGGCGCCTGCAGGTTCACGTACCAGCCGGAGAAGGTCCTCTCCGGTCCTTTCCAGAAGTGCCAGATCGCGAATGCGTCACCGGCCCGGTGCGTCACCAGCAATCCATGACCCTCCCATGCTCCGCGCGACGCCCACGGATGCTCGCCGTCGAACGGCCAGCTTCCGGGCGGGAAAGTGAACCGCGTTCCCTCCGCGAGATAGACCGCGATGCCCTCGCCGGTGTCCTCGACGACGCGGACAGGCCACCTCAGATAGGTGCGACCTCGCCACGTCTCGCACCAGACGACGACGTCTCCATGGCTCCAGTGCGTCCCGTCCACTCGCGGCTAGTGTCTCACGGTGCCCGGCCTCCTCCGTACGTACTTTCCGGAGCTTCCGCGCTCGGTGACGACGCTGCAGGTCGGCGGGCTGATCAACGCCTTCGGGAGCGGCGTCATCCTGCCGTTCCTCTTCATCTATCTCCACAACGTGCGCGGCATCGCGCTCGGCCCGGTCGGGCTGATCGTGGGCACGGCGGCCATCGTCAGTCTCGTCGCGGGGCCGCTCTTCGGATCCATGATCGACCGCGTCGGCGGCCGGAGGATGCTCGCGCTCGCGCTCGCGATCCTGACCGTGGGGTACGCCGCCTATCCGCTCGTCCACGAACCCTGGCAGGGATTCGTCGTCGCGGCGATCACGGGCATCGGCATGGGCGGGTTCTGGCCCTCCCAGTCGACGCTCATCGCGGGACTCACGCCTGCCCCTCAACGCCCCGCGGCGTTTGCCATGCAGCGCGTCGTCATGAACCTCGGGATCGGGCTGGGGGCGCTCGCAGGCGGGCTGATCGCGACCACGGAGTCGCCGGGCTCGTTCGACGTCCTGTTCCTGCTCAATGCGGCGACCTTCCTCGTCTACGCCCTCGTGATGCTCGCGCTCGTGCCTTCGCCGTCGCTCGGAGGCGGCGCACGCGCCCGCGGAGGCGGTGGCTCCTACCGCGACGTTCTGCGCCACCGCCCGTTCGTCGCCGTCATCGGGCTCAACGCCCTCTTCATCTTCGCCGGCTTCTCCGGATTCGAACTCCTCCCCGTCTACGCCAAGAACGAGGCTGCGGTGACGGAGACGCAGATCGGGATCGTGTTCTTCGTCAACACGGTCGTCATCGTCCTCGCCCAGTTACCCATCGCCCGTCTCGCCCAGGGCCGGCGGAGGATGCCCACGCTCGCCCTGCTCGGGCTGCTGTGGGCCGCGGCCTGGATAGTCATACCGATTGCGGGCTCGGAGACCGCGGGAACGGCTACGGCCGTCTTCGCGGCGGCGATGATCGTGTTTGCCGTGGGCGAGTGCTTGCATGGAGCCGTTCAGGCGCCGCTCGTCGCCGACCTCGCAGAGCCACGCTTGCTCGGCCGCTACATGGCGCTCTCGGCCCTGTCGTGGCAGGTCGGTTTCGCGCTCGGACCCGCCATTGGCGGATACGTGCTCGCCGTCTCCCCGAGCGGAGTCTGGCTCGGAGCTGCCGCTCTATGCGCGCTCGGCAGCGCGCTCGCGCTGGTCGTCGAGTCCACGCTTCCGGCACGAGCACGCCGCACACCCGTGCCGGCCGCGGCGTCCGCCTGAACTTCCCGTCGAGCTCCGAGAAGGCACCGCGAGTACAATCCCGAACATGGCTCCGACGAAGGACGACCCGCTCAGTACCCGTGCCGAACCTGCCCCGCATCAGGCGCTCACGGGCCCGTGGCACGGGCCAGGTCGTCGTACGTCCGGCACCGCTCGTCCACGAGCTCACCGCTAGCGGCCTCACCTGGGTCAACGTCGTCGCGCCGGACGTCGACACGGCGCAGATGCTCGCGGAGCGCTTCGGCTGGCATCCCCTCGACGTCGAGGACATCGTCTCCAAGAGACAGCGTCCGAAGGTGGACGACTACGAGGAGGACGGCTACCTCTTCGCCGTCCTCCACTTCCCGGTCTTCGACGAGACGGTTCAGCGCCTGAACGCTGCGGAGCTCGACATCTTCATCGGTCACGACTACGTCGTCACGTTCCCCAACCGCGAGCTCCTCCCGGTCACACGTCTCTTCCGGCGCTGCGAGGAGGACGAGCGCCTGCGCGAGCATGTGTTCGCTCGCGGCTCGGGGCGCCTGCTGTACGAGATCCTCGACGACCTCTTCGACTACTGCTTCCCGATCCTCGACAAGATCGCGCACAAGCTCGACGTCGTCGAGGACGAGATGTTCGAGGGCCGCTCGCACGAGGTGGTCCGCGACCTCTCGAACGTGAAGCAGGAGATCATCTCGTACCGCAAGATCATCAAGCCCGAGCGCTCCACGCTCCGCATGCTGGAACGGCGCGTCGAGAGCTTCCTGCCCGAAGAGCTCGAGATGTACTTCGACGACATCGTCGACGCAGCCGAGCGGATCTGGGACCTCCTGGACAACTACAAGGAGGTCGTAGAGGGGCTCGAGTCGACGAACGAGTCGGTCATCTCGCACCGGCAGAACGACGTGCTCCGCCTTCTCACCGTCTTCACGGTCATCGTCCTCCCGCTGACGATGCTGACCGGCGTCTTCGGGATGAACGTCGCGTTCCCGGGAGAGGGCACGCGCGAGGCGTTCTGGGTGATCGTCGCACTGCTGTTCGGCGTCCTCGCCGCGATGATCGGCTTCTTCCGC
>CAVWTX010000006.1:0-38492 GCA_963758065.1 uncultured Thermoleophilia bacterium
GCGGAGCAGTCGCTGATGGTCCGCAAGCACGCCGCCGTAACGCTCTCGGAGCTGCTTGACGAGCCGTGTCGACCCTTCGATGTCCGTGAAGAGGAAGGTGACGGCGCCGGTGGGCGGCTCGGCCATGCGTCGGAACCTTGACACCCTCTCGGCACGGATGACAAGCCGGCGGATGGCGGATGTGGCCTCCGGGCCAACGGCTATCGTCGGTCTCGCAGTGTCCGATCGCCCGGTCCGTTCGCAGTACGAGGACTTCGTGCGCCACGTCTTCACGTCGGGCGTCCCCAAGTCGGACCGCACGGGCACGGGAACGGTGAGCGTCTTCGGCTACCAGATGCGTTTCGACCTCGGCGAGGGGTTCCCGCTCGTGACCACGAAGAAGGTGCACTTCCCGTCCGTGGCCAAGGAGCTCCTCTGGTTCCTCCGCGGAGACGGGAACGTCCGCTGGCTGCAGGAGCAGGGCGTCACGATCTGGGACGAGTGGGCGGACGACGAGGGTGACCTCGGCCCCGTCTACGGCGTCCAGTGGCGCAGCTGGCCGACCCGAGACGGCCGCACCATCGATCAGATCGCCGAGGCGGTCCGCCTCATCCGCGAGGAGCCCGACTCACGGCGAATCGTCGTCAGCGCGTGGAACGTCGCCGATCTCTCGGACATGGCGCTCATGCCGTGCCACGCGTTCTTCCAGTTCTACGTCGCCGACGGCCGCCTGAGCTGCCAGCTCTACCAGCGAAGCGCCGACGTGTTCCTCGGCGTGCCGTTCAACATCGCGAGCTACGCGCTCCTCACGCACTTGCTCGCGCAGCAGTGCGACCTCGGGGTCGGGGACTTCGTCTGGACGGGTGGCGACTGCCACATCTACGACAACCATCACGAGCAGGTGGAGACGCAGCTGTCCCGCACCCCTTTCCCCTACCCCGCTCTCCACCTGCGCCGTCGGCCGCCGTCGATCTTCGAGTACGACTTCGAGGACTTCGAGGTCGTCGACTACCAGCATCACCCGGCGATCCAGCTCCCGTCGCGGTTTGAAGGTCTCGCTCGTCGCGGCGGTCGCTCGCGGCGGCGTCATCGGCCGCGGCGGGGTGCTTCCCTGGCACCTCCCGGAGGACATGGCTCACTTTCGGGAGGTCACGATGGGTCACCCGGTCGTGATGGGACGGCGCACATGGGACTCGCTGCCGGATCGCTTCCGGCCACTTCCAGGCCGGCGCAACGTCGTCGTCACACGCAACGAGACCTGGACGGCTGACGGCGCGGAGCGTGCAGGCTCGCTCGCCGAGGCACTCGAGCTGCTGGGGCTCGCGCCACAGGTGTTCGTGATCGGCGGCGGTGAGCTCTTCGCCGCAGCACTCCCGATTGCGGACGAGCTGCTGCTCACCGAGCTCGACCGCGAGGTCGCAGGCGACACGTACTTCCCAGACTGGGATCGCGGCGACTTCGATGAGGTCTCGCGCGAGCCGCGCGTGTCGGAGGACGGCACGCCGTTCGCATTCGTCACGCACGAGAGGACACGCCCCGGCTAGGCACTACAATCCTGGTACATTGGGCACTACAATGGAACGCGTGGAGGTCGGCATCCGCGAGCTTCGCCTCAACCTGAGCCGCTACGTCGCCCGCGTGCGTACCGGCACCGAGGTCATCGTCACCGACCACGGCCGCCCCGTCGCGCGTCTCGGACCGATCGAGGATGGCGAGGCGAAGCGCGCCCGTCTCATTCGCGAAGGCAGGCTCACGCCCGCAAGGCGACCGAAGAGCCCGACCCTGCCACCGCCGATCCCGCTGATCGGGGAAGGCCCTCTCGTCAGCGAGATGGTGCTCGAGGACCGCCGCTGATCGCGTACTTCGACGCGTCCGCGTTCGTCAAGCTGATTCTGGACGAACCCGGCAGTCGAGACGCGCACGATCTCTTCACGGCAGCGACATTGATCCAGTCGTCCTGGCTACTGGTCCCGGAAGCAAACGCCGCGCTCGCTCGCGCGTTTCGCGATGGAAGGCTGAGCCGCGGAGGAGCGGCGAGAGCGCTCGACGTCCTTCGCCGTCTCCTTGCCCAAGTCGAAGCCCTAGAGCTCGACCAGGCCCTCGCCGAACGAGCAGGGGACTTCGCAGCGACACTTGGGCTTCGCGGTAGCGACGCAGTGCACCTCGCGTCGTACGAGCTCATCGAGGCCGAGGAATCGGTGCTCGTATCGGCGGACGGCGAATTGACACGCGCTGCACTCTCGCTCGGCCACGCGGTCGCCATACCGGCAGCCTGACCTACACCGGCTCCGCAAAACGACTATGCCCGGCGAATGGCGAGCACGCGCGCCTTCCAGGAGCCGCGCGGTGCCTCGACGTCGACGACGTCGCCGACCGCAGCCCCCATCAACGCTGCGCCGAGCGGGGAGTCCGGCGCGACCCCGCCGAGCGCCGAGATCTCGACCTCCATCTTCTCGCCGTCCTCGTCCGCGATCTCGACGATCGAGCCGACACCGACGTGCTCGTCGGTGTCGTGCTCGACCGTGACGGCGTGGCGCAATCGCTCGCGCAGCACGTGGATCCTGCGCTCGAGGAGACCCTGCTCGTTCTTCGCCGCGTGGTACTCGAAGTTCTCCGCGAGGTCGCCGAACTCGCGCGCATGCTTGATCGCCTCGGACGCCGCCTTGCGGCGCGGGCCCTCCAGCTCCGCCAGCTCGGTCTCGAGCTCGGAACGCTGCGCAGCGGTCAGGTACTCGGTCTTCGGCTCGCTCACGGCTGCACAGGCTAGAGGCTTGATGCCCCTGCACGAGACCAGAGGCACTCGACTACGCTCCCGCACGACCGACTCGGGACTGCGAAAAGGAGGAGAGGGTGGCAACCGACCTGGAGCGTTTCGTCGAGGCCGATGGGCGCGCAGCGCGAGTGAAGGAAGTCCGGAAGCTGATCGACGCCGAAGGCGTCACGTACGTCTACTACCAGTTCGTCTCCGTGACGGGCCGCATCATGGGCAAGGGCGTTCCCGCGCCGCACTGGGAGACGATCGCGCAAAAGGGCTTCCAGCTCGTGTACGGCTCGACGGCGAACCTCTTCGTCGACCGCCACGGGAACTACATCGGCTACGGCCCCGAGGCCTGGGAGCTCGTCGGAATCCCCGAGCCGGAGACGTTTCAGGTGCTGCCCTGGGACTCGCGGGTCGCCCGTGTCTGGTGCACGTGCTTCCGGAACCGCGAGGACCGCGAGGGGCCGGGCGAGGTGCTCACCTCGGACTGCCGCGGGAACCTCCGCCGGATCCAGGAGGAGTTCGAGGGGCGGACGGGCATGCACCTGCGGGCCGGGATGGAGCCGGAGATGATGTGGCTCAAGCTGGGCCCGGACGGGACGCCCTCGGTCGAGGGGAAGACGAAGCCGTACTGCTACCACATCGACCAGTTCTCCGAGCTCCAGCCGATCATCCACAAGATGGTCGAGTACGGGCAGAAGCTCGGGCTCGACATGATCCAGGGCGATCACGAGGACGCGCCCGGCCAGATCGAGCTGAACTTCGGCTTCGACCGCGCGGAGAAGACGGCCGACAACCTCTCGACCTTTCGCCAGATCGCGAAGCAGGTCGGCCGCGAGGAAGGTGCCTTCCCGTGCTTCATGCCGAAGCCGTTCATGGGGGTGTCCGCCAACGGATGCCATACGAACATCTCGCTCTGGAAGGGCGACGAGAACGCCTTCCTGCCCGACACGGACGACGTCCACATGCCGAGCCAGACCGGCCTGCACGCAGTCGGTGGGATTCTCGAGCACCTACGCGCGCTGACCTGCGTCACTGCGCCCACGGTCAACTCGTACCGCCGCTTCTGGGAGACCGGGTTCTGGGCGCCCGTCTTCGCCGACTGGGGCTACCAGAACCGCACGACCGCCCTCAGGATCTCGTCGCCCGATCGCTTCGAGTACCGCTCCGTCGACTCGGCGGTCAATCCCTACCTCGCGCTCGCGGGCCTCATCAAGGTGATGGACGACGGGATCCAGCGAAAGCTGGACCCTGGCCCGCCCGAGGAGAGGAACATCTACGACGCGATCGCCGGCGGCAAGAAAGTGACGCGCGTCCCGATGACACTGGGTGAGGCGCTCGACTCCCTCGAGGCCGACGACGTCGTCAAGAGCGCGCTACCGGGCGAGATGTACCGTGTGTTCATGCACTACAAGCGGGACGAGTGGGAGCGCTACTGCGCGACCGTCTCCGACTGGGACATGAACGAATACCTCGACGTTCTGCCGTGAGCGAGCAGTGAAATGTGCGGAATAGCAGGGATCATCTATCGCGACGGATCGGAGCATCCGATCGGCGACGAGATGACGCGGATGCTGCAGGCGATGAAGCACCGCGGGCCCGACTCGACGGGGTACGCGCTGTACGGCAACCCGGAGAACGGCAATCTCGTCATGCGCTACAAGCTCGCGGACGCGAACACGCCGCGAGACTTCGACTTCGAGGACCGACTCAGGCGCCACCGGATCGAGGTCGAGTCCCGGCTCGGCGCGCTCGGCGCCCGCATTCACGAGGCCGAGGAGGAGACGCCGTATGCCTTCCGCGTCGCTTTCGACTACGACGGTGACCTGAAGCTGCTCGCCGACTTCGTCGAGGACATCCCGGAGGCGGAGGTCCTCTCGCTCGGGCACTCGCTCGAGATCGTGAAGGACCTCGGGGACGCCGAGAGCGTTCACGAGACGTACGGGCTCGGCGGGTTCACCGGGACCCATGCGATCGGACACGTCAGGATGGCGACCGAGTCGGAGGTCGACATCGCCGGAGCGCACCCGTACTGGGCCTACCCGTACTCCGACGTCGCGGTCGTCCACAACGGCCAGCTCACGAACTACTTCATGTGGCGACGTCGGCTCGAGCGCGCAGGGACGGCGCTTCATGTCGGAGTGCGACTCGGAGATCATCGCCGTCTACCTCGCCGAGGAGATGTCGAAGGGCTCGAGCTTCGAGGAGGCGATGCACACGTCCCTCGACGAGCTCGACGGCGTCTTCACGTACATCGCGGTCACGAAGGACGAGCTCGGGGTGGCGAAGGACGAGCTCGCAGCGAAGCCGCTCGTCCTCTACGAATCGGACGACCTCGTCGCGCTCGCCTCCGAGGAGATCGCGATCCGGCAGATCGTCGACCACGAGATCGACACCTACGACCCGTACGAGCGCGAGGTGCTGGTGTGGCAGCGGTAGGAGAAAGACGGATCTCGTACGACGCGCGCGGGCTCGCCGAGCCGGTCGCCGAAGCGCCGCATACGGCTGTCGTCGAGGACGGTGTGGCTACCTTCGACGCCCGCAACCTGACCACCCGCACGATCAATCTCGAGCTCCGCCGGCTGCTGTACGAGGAGGGCATCGACGAGGTCGTCGTCCAGAACCCCCAGGGCCGGCACTCGCTCGGGGTCGGAATCCTTCGGCGCTGCAAGATCACCTTCGAGGGCTCGTTGGGCTACTTCGCGTGCGGGCTGATCGACGGCCCCGAGATCCACATCAAGGGACGCGTCGGCTGGTCGTCCTGCGAGAACATGATGTCCGGAGTCGTCCTCGTCGACGGCAACGGCGGCTCGCTCACCGGAGCGGCGATGCGCGGCGGCGACCTGCTCGTGAAGGGTCGAGTAGGCGCGCGCACGGGTGTGGACCAGAAGGGCGGCACGATCATCGTGCTCGGCTCGGTCGGCTCGATGACCGGCTTCATGATGCAGCGAGGCCGGCAGATCCTCTGCGGCGACGTCGGGCCCGGCCTCGGCGACTCGATGTACGACGGGACGATCTACGTCGCCGGCAAGGTCAAATCGCTCGGCATCGACTGCGTCCCGGGAGAGTGGACGGACGACGACACCGAGCTCATCGAGCGGAAGTTCCGGATCTACGGGCTCGGCGTCGCCGCCGGAGTTCCAGAAGTTCGTGTGCGGGAAGGTGCTCTACAACTACGACTCGCTCGAGCCCGCCGAGAAGAAGCTGGTGTTGTGATGGCCGAAGACGCACCCGGCAGGAAGGACGTCCTCGGACGGAGCCGCATCTTCACGCCCGAGGTCATCAACGACATCCACATCAAGGCCGAGCTCGGCCGCTACCGGATGCGCGGCTTCTCGATCTTCAAGCCGATCCCGCACTGGGACGAGCTCGTGTTCCTGCCCGGAACGCTCACGCGCTTCGTCATCGAGGGGTACCGCGAGAAGTGCGAGACAAAGACGGTGCTCGGCGCTCGCTTCGCGAAGCATCCGCTCGAGCTCGACATCCCGATCTACATCACGGGCATGTCCTTCGGGGCGCTCTCGCTCGAGGCGAAGATGGCGCTGGCAAAAGGCGCCTCGATGGCTGGCACGGCGACGTGCTCGGGCGAGGGCGGGATGATCCCGCCGGAGCGGGACTACTCGACGAAGTGGTACTACCAGTGCATCCAGTCGCGGTACGGGTTCAACCCGCACCACCTGATGCTGGCAGACGCGTGCGAGTTCTTCATCGGCCAGGGCTGCAAGGTCGGGCTCGGCGGCCATCTCATGGGACAGAAGGTCACGGAGCAGGTGGCGGAGATGCGCTCGCTTCCCGCCGGTATCGATCAACGCTCACCCGCGCGCCATCCCGACTGGCTCGGACCCGACGACCTCTCGCTGAAGGTGCAGGAGATCCGCGAGGCGACCGACTATCGCATCCCGATCCAGCTCAAGCTGGGCGCCGCGCGCGTGTACGACGACGTCCGCATGGCTGCGAAGTGCGGACCGGACATCATCTACCTCGACGGCGCCGAAGGCTCGACTGGCGCGGGCCCCCACATCGCGACCGAGGAGACGGGCATCCCGCTGATGGCGGCGATTCCCGAGGCACGGCGGGCACTCGAGGATGTCGGGCTCGCGGACGAGATCGACCTCGTCGTCGCCGGCGGCATCCGAAACGGCGCCGACGTCGCGAAGTGCCTCTCACTCGGCGCGAAGGCGGTCGCGATCGGAACGACCGCGCTCATGGCGCTCAACTGCAACAAGGAGATCCCCGGGGTCACCGACTACGAGGGAACGGTGGGCGTTCCCGCCGGACAGTGCTACCACTGCCACACCGGGCGCTGTCCGGTCGGCATCACGACCCAGGATCCGGAGCTCCGGAAGCGGTTGGTCGTCGAGGAGGCTTCAGAGCGCGTCTACAACCTGCTGACGGCGATGACCATGGAGCTGCAGATGCTCGCTCGCGCCTGCGGCAAGACGAACGTGCACTCGCTCGAGCCGGAGGATCTCGCGGCGCTCACCATCGAAGCCTCGGCAATGGCTCGCGTTCCGCTCGCGGGTACGACGTACACGGTCGGCCAGACCGAGCGGGAGATCCTCGCCGAGGTCCAGCGTCTCCTCGCGATCAAGGCCGAAGAGGAGCTCGCGGCGAACCAGACCGCACCGGTCGCGGACCTGCGGACGGTCGAGTCGTGACCGAACCATCCCACTCCCACGAGCTCGCCTATGCCGAGCCCGAGAAGATCAAGTCACTCGACGCCGAGTTCCTCTCGGGCAGGCGCTTCGCGTACCAGGAAGACATCGCGCTCATCGAGGACGTCGATCTCGAGGCACTAACCCCCGGCGCGGACATCAACTGGCTCGAGGACGTTGCGCTGCTCGAGGAGGACGGCATGCCGGCCGTCTTCGACCGCTACAGCAATTCCTTCCTGAAGATCTACTTCCCGATCCCGGAGGGCCGCGAGGACGAGATCGCGCGCAAGGTCCTCATGAAGCACCTGACGAGCGGGAACTCGTACGGGATCCAGCTCAAGGAGATCCACACGAAGTTCCCGCAGCCCGAGCTCGGCCCGTGGGTCGAGGACTCGAAGACGGTCGGCACCGAGTACACGGCGCCCGTCCTCGAGGGCTGGGAGAAGCCCGCCGGGCATTGAGCTCGGGAGCGCGTACGCTCGGAGGCGTGATGACTTCGACCGACAGCCGATGACGACCTCCGGCAACGATGGCGGACTCCGCCGGGGCGGAATCCTCGACTCGGCGCGTCGCGTCGCAGCGCACGCGAGCTCACTCCTGCGGCTTCAGCGGGAGCTCGCGCGAGCCGAGCTCGAACGCAAGGGAGCGACCCTCGGCACCGGAGGGGCGCTTGCCATCGCCGCCGGCATCCTGGCCCTGTACGCGGTCGGCTTCGGGCTTGCCGCGTTGGCGGCGGCGCTCGCGCTCGTCGTCGACTGGTGGCTCGCCCTCCTGCTCGTTTTCGTCCTCCTCCTCCTGCTCGTCGCGGCACTACTGCTCGCATCGCGGAGCCTCTTCCGCGCAGGCACCCCGCTAAAGCCGGTGCAGGCGATCGAGGAGGCTCGCCTGACGAAGGAAACGCTGAGAGGCGCTCGTGGCGGATGAGCAACGCACCGACGAGATCATCCGGAGCGAGATCTCGGCCGAGCGTGAGCAGCTGGTCGACGCGCTCAGCGACCTCCGCAAGGGCATCGCGGCGAAACGCAGGCTCGCAGGCGTGGCGGGAACGCTGATCGCCGCCGGGCTCGCCACTGCGGCATCGATCAAGGTCCTGCGCCGCTTCCGGGGCGACTGACGACTCGCGGAAGGGCGCGAGTCCAAAGCGCACGACCGCGAGACCGTAGCTAGTGTCGAATCGGTGCGAACGCTGGTTCTCCAGCACATCGCCTGCGAGCCACCGGGCGTGTTCGAGGACGTGCTGCGCGACCGCGGCGCGGACGTCCGTCGAGTCGAGCTCGACGAGGGCGAGCCGCTTCCGGACTGGCGCGCGTTCGACGCGATCGTGGCGATGGGCGGGCCGATGTCCGCGAACGACGACGAGGCTCTCCCGTGGCTGACCGCCGAGAAGCATCTGATCGCCGAGGCGGTGCGGGCAGACAAACCCTTCTGGGGCGTGTGCCTCGGCGTCCAGCTTCTCGCAGCGAGCCTCGGCGCGCGCGTGTACCCGGGCGCCGTGCCAGAGGTGGGGATCCTTCCGGTCGCGCTGACGCTCGACGGGCTCGTGGACCCGGTATTCGCGGGGCTGCCGCGCGAAGTGCTGACGCTCCAGTGGCACGGCGACGGCTTCGACCTGCCGCACGAGGCCGTTCGTCTGGCCGGCTCTCCCGCCTACCCGAACCAGGCGTTTCGCATCCGGAGGGCGTACGGCGTGCAGTTTCACCTGGAGGTCTCGGCCGAGATGGCCCGCGAGTGGGCAGAGGTACCCGAGTACGTCATATCGCTCGAACGGACGCTGGGGAGCGAGAACGCCTCTGCGTTTCTCGCCGAGATCGAGGACCGAGCCGATGAGATGCGAACGTCCGGGCGGGCCCTCTTCGAGCGCTGGCTCGACCGCGTGGTTCTCTAGACGCCGCGCGGCGAGCGGTCGTCGAGGGCGACCCGCATGAGATCGCGGATGGAGACGATCCCGACGACCTTGCCTTCCTCGACGACCGGCAGGTGGCGGAAGCCGCCGTGGATCATCAACGACGCGGCGTGGTCGGTGGTGTCGGTCGGCTCGATCGTGTCGGGATGCCTCGTCATCCAGTCCGAGACCGATGCGCTTCCGTCACTGCCTGCGGCGACTGCCTTCATGACGTCCCGCTCCGTGAGGATGGCCGCGATCGCCTCACCGGCCAGCACGACGACCGCTCCCACGCCTCGCGCGGCCATCTGCGACGCGGCCTCGCCCAGCGTCGCTTCCGCCGAGACGGTCAGCAGGCTCCGCGTCATGTGGTCGGCGACGAGCGGCATCTGACGATTCTAGTGCCGGGTTGGGTGCCGGGTTGGGTGCCGGGTAGCGTTGCGACATGGCCGAGACTCGCGCGACGGGACGTTGCCTCTGCGGCGCCGTCACGTACGAGGTACGTGGCCCGATACGGGACATCCTGCTCTGCCACTGCGAGGAGTGCCGCCGGGCGAACGGCTACCTCGGCGCGTACACGTCGGCGCTCGCCAATGATCTCGTCCTTCTCGCCGACGACTCGCTCCGGTGGATCGACAGCCCGCAGAGCGACCGCAGCGCTCGGCGGGGCTTCTGCGCCGAGTGCGGCTCGAGCCTCTTCTGGCAGGCGGCCGAAGCAGAGCGGACGAGCATCGCGGTGGGAACGCTCGACCGTCCGACAGGACTCCGGATCGCGGCGCACATCTACACGCACCAGGCGGACGATTACGACGAGCTGGCGGACGACGGGCTGCCTCGCGACCCGATGGCGGGCTCGATCGAGATCCGCTGGAGCTGACTCGCGCGGCCCTCCTTGCCGCAGGGGACGGGCGCAGCCTACGATGGCGCGCGAGAACGTCAACCGCTGGAGGTGAGCATGTCCGAGAAGATGTGGGGAGACGAGCCCTTCTGGGGGCTCGGCTACGAATGGGATCCCGACTGGGTCCTGACCGAGCGCCAGAAGGAGCTCCGCGCGCTCCTGATCGAGCTCTGCGAGAAGGAGATGCGCGCGAACGCGAAGCGCTCGGACGACGAGCTGCTCTTCCCGCGCCGAAACCTCGAGCTTCTAGGAGAGCACGGCTTCCTCGGGCTCACCGTCCCGGAGGAGTACGGCGGGCTCGGCGAGAACCACGTCGCCTATGCGATGGCGTGTGAGACCATCTCCCGCTACGGCTGCGCGTCGACCGCGATGTGCTACGTCATGCACATCGGAGCGGTCAACGCGGTCATGCTCCGCCCCACCGACGAGCTGATCGACCGCTACATCCGGCCGCTCAACTCGGGGAAGATCGGAACGCTTTCGTACTCGGACCCGGAGACCGGCTCGCACTTCTGGTACCCGATCTCCTCGGGCGCGGAGCGCTCGAACGGTGGCTACAAGGTGCGCAAGAAGGCCTCGTGGACCACCTCTGCGGGATTCGCCGACTTCTACGTCGTGCAGACGACGAGCCCGGACTTCACGGGGTACGACGACCTCTCGGTTTTCGTCATCGACGGCGAGGACGCGCAGGCGCAGCCCGCGCTCTGGGACGCGCTCGGCCTGCGGGGGAACCAGTCCGGGCCGCTCGAGGTGCCTGACGTCGAGATTCCCGGCGACCAGATTGTCGGCCCGGTCGGCGACGGCGCGGCCTCCAACGACGAGTCTGTCGACCCGTGGTTCCTGATCGGGTCGTCCTCGGTCTGGAACGGGATCGCGCTCGGCACCATCGACATCGCGAAGCGCCATACGACGCGCAAGCGGCACGTGGACGTCGGCCTCCGTGTTGCCGACTACCCGACGATCCAGGACTACGTCGGTGAAGCGGTCATGGACACGAACGCCGCCCGCCTCTTCGTCTACTCGGTAGCCAAAGCGATGGACGACGCAACCGAGGACAACACGAAGGTGCTCGCGCCGGGCGAGTTCGCGCGCGCCGACTTCCTCCATTGGGCCTGGCAGATCAAGTTCGAGGCAGCGAAGAACGTCGCTCACACCGTGGACAAGATGCTCCACGCGTGCGGCGGCTCCGGCTACAAGCGCGACATGGAGCTGGAGCGCTACCTCCGCGACGCGAAGGCCGGCTGGGTCATGGGCCCGACGAACGAGGTGCTCCGCCAGTTCGTCGGCAAGGCCGTACTCCTCGGTTTCGACGCGCTCGACTACTGGAACCAGTCGTACAACCGGCGGGCAGTGGAGAACGAGATCAAGAAGCTCGACGCGGCCGGCAAGCGCGAGCTCGCCGAGACGCTCGTGGCGCAAGCGGCCGAGGAGGAGGCGAAAGCGCCGGCCAGCGCGTAAATGGGGTTGTGACCAGCTCCGGGACACCGTCCCTGCTCCGCGGGCTCCTGCCCGAGGACCCGTTCCTCGAGACCTACCTCGTCCGACCGGGTGGGGCGACCGTGTTCGGACTCGCGCCCGACGAGCGCGTCACCGTGATCGACCGCGACGGCGGCCAGGTGGCCGAGGTCACGGTCCTCGCGGCGGACGGACGTGACGACGCGAACGCGCTCGGTGCGACCGCGGACGCTCCCGCGACGGTGGTGAGGGACGCGCTCCGCGAGCGCGACGGCAGCTTGCTCTGGAGCGAGCTCGCAGCGCAGGGGCTCGACCCGACCGAGGCGAGAGCGTTACGTCTCTTCGACGAGTCGTCCCCGCCCGGCGCATCGCAGGCGTTCCGTACGGATCGTGCCGTTACCGTCGTCGTGGCTGCACCGGCAGGCCGTATCGTCGACGGCGCGCCTCCGCCCTCCGAGCTCCTCGTCGAGGTTCGGCGTACCGCAGCTCGCACGTACGACCAGCTGGAGCTCCCGCCGCCGCTGGCCGAGCCTCGGCTGGACTTCCGCGTCGACGCGGCGACCGCGCTCGCCTACGAAGTGCGCGCCGGCGAGTTCATCCAGGTGATCGACGTCGACGGGAAACAGTGCTCCGACTTCCTCGCGTTCCACCGGCGCAAGCTCGAGTCGGGGCTCGAGCGCGGCCTCGACGCGACGACGACGCGCTCCCTGATGGGGCACGCGTACCCGCAGCCGGGCCTGCAAGGGAAGTTCTACGACGTCGACCAGGACCCGCTGGTCGAGGTCGTCCGCGACACGGTCGGCCGCCACGACACTTTCGGCCTCGCCTGTACCGCCAAGTACTACGAGGACAAGGGCTATCCCGGCCACGTCAACTGCTCGGAGAACTTCAACGGCCAGGTGACGCCGTACGGGATCGCGCCCCGAATGGGCTGGGAGGCGCTCAACCTCTTCTTCAACACGGGTTTCAACTCGAGCATGGTGTTCGTCATGGACGAGCCGTGGTCGCGCCCCGGCGACTACGTGCTCTTCAGGGCGATGAGCGACCTCGTGTGCGCGTCTTCGGCGTGCCCCGACGACATCGACCCGGCGAACGGCTGGCAGATCACACCCGTCCACGTGAGGGTCTACGCACCCGACAACACGTTCTCGGTGGCGATCGCACGCCGTGTGACCGCGGACGCCGAGCCCGTGCTCACGCGTGAGACCACCTTCCACCCGCGCACGAGCGGGCTGACAAAGAGCTTCGTCGAGTACCGCGGCTACTGGCTTCCGCACTGCTTCGACAACGAGGGGGCGATCGCCGAGTACTGGGCCTGCCGCGAGAACGTCGCCGTCATGGATCTCTCGCCGTTGCGGAAGTGGGAGATCCTGGGACCGGATGCCGAGAGCCTGGTGCAGATGGCGATCACCCGCGATGCACGGCGGCTCTCGGTCGGCCAGGTCACCTACACGGCGGTCTGCAACGAGACGGGCGGGATGATCGACGACGCGACCGTCTACCGGCTCGGCCAGGACAACTTCCGCTTCGTCGGGGGAGACGAGTACGACGGAATCTGGCTCAAGGAGCTCGCCGATCGGCTCGAGCTCAAGGTGTGGGTGAAGCCGTCGACCGACCAGCTGCACAACGTCGCCGTTCAGGGCCCCGAGAGCCGCGAGCTCCTACAGAAGATCGTCTGGACGCCGCCGACGCAGACGTCGCTCCAGGATCTCCAGTGGTTCCGCTTCACCGTGGGGCGCGTCGGCGCCTACGACGGGATCCCGATCGTCGTCTCGCGCACGGGCTACACGGGCGAGCTCGGCTACGAGGTCTGGTGCCACCCTTCGGATGGGCCGGCCGTGTGGGACGCGGTCTGGGAGGCAGGCAGCGAGCACGGCCTGACGCCGCTGGGCCTCGAGGCACTCGACATCCTCCGCATCGAGTCGGGGCTGATCTTCGCCGGGTACGAGTTCGACGGCGAGGTCGATCCGTTCGAGGCGGGCATCGGGTTCGCGGTCGACCTGCGCACGGAGGACGACTTCGTCGGCCGGGCGGCCCTGGAGGAGCGCAAGGAACACCCGCAGCGGACGCTCGTCGGCCTCGAGCTCGAAGGGAACGAGACCGCAGGCCACGGCGACCCGGTGTACGTGGGCCGGCGCAAAGTCGGGGTCGTCACGAGTGGCACGCGCAGCCCGATCCTGAAGAAGAACGTCGCGCTCGCGAGGGTTGCGGTGCAGTACGCAGAGCCGGAGACCGCCCTCGAGGTCGGCAAACTCGACGGCCTGCAGAAGCGAATCTCCGCGATGGTCGTCCGCTTTCCGTTCTACGACCCGGACAAGACGAGGCCGCGCTCCTGATAGAGGCCTTCACCGCCGAGCAGGTCGGAGCGTTCCAGCGGGACGGCTTCCTGATCGTCGAAGAGGGCCTCGTCTCCGACCGCGCGCTCGAGTTGCTTCGCGAGCGCTACGAGCCGCTGTTCGACGGCCGGTATGAGACCGGGATCCGCCCCGACGAGGTGAACTGGGTGCCCGGCCGCGACCCAGAAGACCGCACACGCCAGCTCTGCAACGCGTGGAAATCGGACACGGTCGTCGCCGCGCAGGTGCTCTCCGAGCGTACGGGCAGGCTCGCAGCCCAGCTCGCGGGCTACCGCGGCGTGCGGATCCTCCAGGACAACGTCCTCTGGAAGCCGCCCGGGACCAAGGCGATCGGCTTCCACCAGGACTCCTCCTACGCGGACTACCTCGTCCCACCGGAGATGATCACGTGCTGGATCTCGCTGCACGAGACGCAGGCGGACGCAGGCCCGATCGAGTTCGTGCGCGGATCGCACACCTGGCCGAAGTCGCCGCCCGCGCGCACGCAGTTCCACGCGCCCGACGACTGGCTCACGGGGCCGCGCGAGGTCGCACCTGCAGGGATCGAGCTCGACCTCGTTCCGGTCGTCGTGAAGCCGGGAGGCGGCTCCTTCCACCACGGCCTAACCTGGCACGGCTCGGCCCCGAATCGAAGCGGGACCGTCGCGCGCATGGCGCTCGTCTCGCACCTGATTCTGGTGGAGACGCGCTTCCACGAGACGAACGTGGACGTGACGTACTCCCGCTACCGGCGCCGGGGCGACCTATCGCTCGACGAGTCGTTCTTCCCCGTCGTCTGGGACGAGTCCGGCTACCGCACCGCATGGCTCTCAGAGCTGCCCCAGCTCGACTAGTGACTTTCGCCTCGACTCAGCCAACGAGCGTCGGGCAGAGATCGCCCGCGTGATCCTGGACCGTGCGCGGGTCGTACCGATGTACGACCTGCGCGCGGTGCAGTTCGTGTCGGAGCGCGTCGGTAACCATCAATACCACCCGATGTGGGAGATCCTGCGCGACCAGCTCTGGGTGCGTTAGGGAAGGAACCTGCTCAAGCTCTCGAGCGTCTCGATCACGAGCCAGGGTGGCACCGACTCGACCGTACGTCGCGCGAGCGTCGCGACGATCCCGCCGATCGCGCCGGCCTCCTCGGCATCTTCGACCGCTCGCAGGAGGCCGTCTCGGACCGCCTGCTCGGCCTCGGCCCGCGAGATCCCTTTCTCTTCGGCGAACGCGTCGAGCGACTCCTCGTTGCGCACGGCGACGACCAGATCCTCGCGCGAGACTCCGAGCCCGCACGCCGCCCCGTCGAGAGCCGACAGGACGATCTGCTCGAGTACTTCGTCGACGTCTCCCGGGTCGCGCCAGTCGCGCACCTGGCATGGGTCCGCGACCGGGGTCGGCTCGAAGGTCGACCCTCCGAGAGCGAGGTACGGGACTAGCACGGCCGCGACCAGCCCGAGCGCCACGAGCGGGGGAAGCGCCCTCCTCATGCCGACCTCCAGCGCATGAACGCGACCGGCACGAGGGCGGCGAATGCGAGCGCGGCCGCGAGCAGGAACGGACCCGAGAAGGCACTCGACACCGCTCGGTCCAGCTGCTCCTGGAGACCGTTCGCGAGCGAGCGCCAGGCGTCGTCGTCGGGCCGTCCCTCGAACGCCTGCTCGACGTCGGGCAGCTCCCCCGCGTCCTTCGCCCGCTCGACTTCGTCGAGGACGTCCTGCGCGAGCCCGAGCTTGTCGAGCGGCGGGATCGCGCTGTCCAGGACGACCGCGGCACCGGCCCGGATCGCTTCCTCACGGCTCTCCTCGAGAGCGGTCGTGAGCACGGGCGCGAGCAGCAGGAGGCCGAGCACGACGCCGGCATGGCGGGCCGCGATCGTCCAGCCGCCGTGCACGACTTGGTCGGCGCGTCCGCGAAGCGCGACCTCGGTGAGGCCGGCGAGCGCGAGGCCCAGCCCCGCGCCGACGAGAACCTGCGGCGGAATCGTCCACGCCCAGCCCGCGCGAGGCATGAATGCGAGCGCGGCGAGGCCGCCCGACAGAAGGATCACCCCGCTCGCGATCTCGGTCACGACTCCGATCGAACGCGGTCGATAGCGGACGACCGCGATCGCGGCGACCGGCATCACGGTGACGACGACGCCGGCCGCAGCCGGCGACATACCCCAGCCGTCGACGAGCAGGAGCACGATGAGGAAGAGGGCGGCGACGAGACCTCCTGAGACGAGCAGGAGCGCCAGGTTGGCCGTCAGATGCGGTCGTCCTGCAGGCGCCGGGAGCGGCCGTGCCTCGATGCCCCGGAGAGCGAGGAGGAGTACCAGCGCAACCGGCACCTGCGCGAGGAAGATCGATTCCCATCCGAGCGCCTGGGTCAGGACTCCGCCCACCGCCGGTCCCAGAGCCGCCCCCAGGATGCCCGCCGTGATCCACACACGGAAGGCCCGCTCGGCGCTTCCGAGCGTCCCCGAGAGCAGGTCGAGCGCGGAGGTGACGATCAGGGCGGCACCCACGGCCTGAATGCAGCGCGCGCCAACGAGCACCTCGAAAGATGGTGCGAGCCCACAGGCGAGCGACGCTCCGGCGAAAACGAGCGTGCCCGCGGCGAACGCTTGCCGCGGCCTCCTGCGCGCAACGTAGGCTGCTGGCACGGCGAGACCAGCAAGCACGAGGTTGAACGACGTGAGCACCCAGGCGACGGTGGTGATGGCGACGTCGAACTCCCGCAGCACGTCCGGCAGGGCGAGCGTGACGATCGACGAGTCGGCGAGCGCCAGTCCGATCGCGACGCCGAGCAGCCCTGTTCGCAGCGGGGTCAGACCCGTGGGGTCTGACCCTGTCACGCCGTCTCGCGGAACCTCGCCGCGAGCACCTCGATGAGCGCGATAGCGGCGCGCGGGTCGGCCTCGATCGCGGCGAGGAGCGCCTCTCGGGAGACGGCGAGGCAGCGGACCGGTCCCTCGGCGGTGATGTCCGCGATGCGACCACCCCCGGGGTCGAGCACCTCGATCTCGCCGATCAGCTCGCCCGCGCCGAGGGTAATCGAGCGGCCCGGGCGCTCGACGCGAACCGTTCCCTCGAGCACGAGCAGGAGCTCCGCTCCAGGCTCGCCGATCCGCATGATGGCGTCACCATCCTCGAATTCGCGCTCCTGTCCGAGCGCCAAGATCGGATCCAGGAGCTCGGGCGGCAACAGCGAGAAGACACGCGGATCGCGGACGAGACGCTCGTAGCGTCCTCCGTGGAAGAGCAGCGGCTCGCCCTCCCCGTAGCGCGCGTACTCGACCTGCCCGAGGAAGAGCGAGTGATCGCCTCCCCAGTACGAGCGCACGACGCGGGCCACGAGGTGGGCGAGTGCGCCTTCGACGAGGGGCGTGTCGTGCACGAGCTCGAAGCGCGGCTCGTCGGAGGCGTCGGCGGTTCGGCTCGCGAAGTGATCGGACAGCCGAGCCTGCCCAGCCTCGAGCACGTTCACGCCGAACCGCGTGCCTTCGTGGAGCAGGTTGCTCATCCTCGCGCGGCGGTCGACCGAGACGAGAATGAGCGGCGGGCGCAGCGACACCGACGTGAACGCGTTCGCCGTCATGCCGTGGACGCTCTCGCCGGAACGCGTCGTGAGCACGGTGACGCCGGTCGCGAACATGCCGAGGGTCCGTCGGAACGCGATCGCGGGATCGCCCTCGAGCCCACCTCCGAGCTCGAGAGTCTCCGCAGCGGGTGCCGCGTCGAACGACGCGCCGAACGCCTCCGGCGCTGAGATCGCGGTCGTGATCGCGACCTCGAACTCCTGCGGTTCCGAGCGCTCCATCGCCAAGGATTCTGACGGCCGCGCGGACCTCGTCGAGGCGCCGCGTTACGCGGCGGGCGCGGCCGTCTTCCGGTGCCGGTAGAACGGCACGTGTTCGGGGGGTAGCGGTGTCAAGCCGAGGATCAGGTCGGCGGCCTTCTCGGCCACCATGGTCACCGGCGCATAGAGATTCGCGTTCGTGATCGAGGGGAAGACGGACGCGTCCACGACCCGAAGCCCGTCCAGCCCGCGGACGCCCATCGTCGCAGGGTCGACGACGGCGAGGTCGTCCGTTCCCATCTTGCAGCTGCACGACGGGTGAAGCGCCGTCTCGGCGTCCCTGCGCACCCAGTCGAGGATCTCTGCGTCGGTCTGCACGGACGGCCCCGGCGAGATCTCGCCGCCGTCGAACTCGGCGAACGCGGGTTGTCCGAGGATCTTCCGCGTCACGGCGATCGCCTGCACCCACTCGGTGCGATCCTGATCGCTCGAGAGGTAGTTGAAGCGCAGCGCCGGCTTGACGCGCGGATCCCGCGAGGTGATCTTGACCGACCCGAGAGCGTTCGAGTTCATCGGGCCGATGTGTACCTGGTAGCCATGGTCTCCCTCGGGCTGCGAGCCGTCGTAGCGGACGGCCACCGGCAGGAAGTGGAGCATCAGGTTGGGGTAGTCGACCTCCTCGTTCGACCGGCAGAACCCGCCGGCCTCGAAGTGGTTGGAGGCACCGGGGCCGCTGCGCAGGAACAGCCAGCGGAAGCCGATGTCCGGGCGGCGCCACTTCTTCAGCGCCGGCTGCACGGAGACGGGTTGCGTGCACGCATGCTGGACGTACACCTCGAGATGGTCCTGGAGGTTCTCGCCGACACCGGGCAGCTCGTGGGCGGTCCCGATCCCGAGCCCGCCGAGGTGTTCCGGAGCACCGATCCCCGACAGCTGCAGCAACTGAGGCGTGTTGATCGAGCCGCCGCAGAGGATCACGTCACCCGCGCGGACCGTGTGGACGTTCTTGCCCTTCCGATACTCGACCCCGACGGCGCGCGGCCCTTCGAGCAACACCCTCGTCGCGAGTGCGCGCGACTCGACGTCGACATTCGGCCTTCTCATCGCCGGCCGGAGGTACGCGTGGGCGGCAGTCAGCCTGCGGCTGCGGTGAATGTTGCGATCGAACGCCGCGAAGCCTTCCTGCCGGTAGCCGTTGACGTCGTCCGTCAGCGGGTAGCCCGCTTCCTGGGCTGCCTTGAACCACGCCTGGAAGAGAGGCGTGGCTGCGGGCCCACGCTCGAGGATCAGCGGCCCGCTCCCGCCCCGAAAGTCGTCGGCCCCGGCAAGACAGGTCTCCATGCGCTTGAAGTACGGGAGGCAATCGGCGTAGCTCCAGTGCTCGAGGCCCGGCAGTGCCGCCCATTTCTCGAAGTCGAGCGGGTTGCCGCGCTGGAAGATCATCCCGTTGATGGCGCTCGAGCCGCCATAGAGCTTCCCGCGCGCGTGGTACACCCGGCGGCCGTTCATGTGCTGCTCGGGCTCGGACTCGTACATCCAGTCATAGCGCCTGTTGCCGATCGGCATGGAGAGCGCCGCCGGCATGTGCACGTAGACGTCGAACCGGATAATCGGGGCGACCTGCTTCGAGGACGAGTACCCGCGCCGCGGGGTCGACGCTCAGCCGATCGGCGAGAACGCAGCCCGCGGCGCCGGCGCCGACGATCACGAAGTCGTACGTGCCCGTCGGCGAGGCCATGGTTGCCGGGAGGATAGCCCCCGCTCGATCTCTTTTCTCACGCGAGGGCGGGGCTTCCGCCCCGCCCTCCATGCATGTCGGACGCGTCGGTCCGACCACAGTTCTCCTACGCCGGCATCGTCGGCGTTTCCTCACGCCAATGGGGCCTCTCGCCGTCCTGCACGATCCTCCGGAAGAGGAAGAGCAGAATCGAGATGCAGAGCACGCCGACGCCGTACAGGACCTCCTTCGTGCCGCCGTACCCGATCTTCTCCGTGTACCAGACGCCGATCACGGTGAAGAAGAGGTTGACGCACGCAAGAGCAATCGCGATCGGCACCCAGACCCGACCGAGGTTGATCGGCCTCGGCCAATCCGGTCTGTCTCGTCGCAGAAGCACGAACGCGCTCAATGCGAAGACGTGCGCCAGGATGTAGCCGAGGTTGCCGACGACGTAGATCGCCAGCACGTTCCCCACAAAGAAGACGAGGGCGAGGTTGATCAGCATGTCCACGGTCATCGCACGTGCCGGCACGTGGAACCGGTTCAGGTGATAGAGCTGCTTCACGGTCATGTCGTCGCGGGCGATTCCATACAGTGCCCGCGAGCCATCCGCCGTCGCAGTGTTCATCGAGAGAACGAGGCTCGCGATCAGCAGGATCACCATCAGATCCGAAGCGCCGCCGACGAGGATGTCGAACTCCGGGACATAGAACGCGAACGGATTCGCCGCGATGTCCTCCTGCGGGAGCACGCCGCCCACACCGAGTGGCAGCAGGATGTAGACGGCCAGGGAAAACACCGCTGCGCTGCGGAGCGCGAGCGACGTGTCCCGGACAGTGTCTTTGTATTCGGGAGCAAACGTCGCACACGCCTCGACTCCGTATGCCGACCAGCCCATGATCCACAGCCATGCGATCGCCGTCTGCCAGTCGGGGACTGTCCACGTCATGTTGGCGCTATCCCAGTCTCCGGTGAGGTAGGGGAGGAAGATGAAGACCGCGAGGGGGATCATCATCAGCGCACCCGTCGCATATCCGACCCAGAGAGCGGGTCGGACGCCGAGGATGTTGAACAGCCAGACGGCGACGATCATGAGCGCGGCAACGACGTGGGGGAACCCAGCGCTCACGGGGCCCGTGTCGAAGTTCCAGAAGTCGCTGTCGGCCGAGGACGGGTACCACTCGGCCTGGATGAGGCCACCGATAATGAGCCCGAAGCTGGCGAGAACGCTCGACCACGCGAACCAGTAGCCGAACGTCGCGACCGGTCCGACGAGGGTGAAGTATTTCCGCCACCCCTCGTGGGCGTAGAGCGAGATCCCGCCGGGCTTGTCCGGGAACATCGTCGCCTGTTCGGAATAGATCCAGTTCTGAAGAACGCCGATCGCGGCGGAAATCGCCCAGAGCGTCACGGCTCCCCAACCGCCGAGCACACCGATGGAGCCGCCGAGCGCCCCGATGAGGAAGCCGGGATTGGCGAGCGCGATGACGAATCCGTCGTACCAGCGCAGGCTCTTTAAGAGCTGGCGCTCCTCGATCACCGCGCCTGCATAGACAGCAGCCTCACCCACGGAGCACCTCCTCGCCGAGCAGGGGGCGGGTAGTTCCGCCGAATGCGCGCGACCGTAACACCGTTCGCGGCCGGACTCAACCTCGCCGGCGAGGGCGGCGTTACGATCGGCCCGTGAAGGGGGCGCCGATCACGGTCAGTTGCCACTGCGGCGAAGTGCGACCCGTGCCCTACGGCGAGACGTGGACGTGCGAGAACTGCGGGCGCCGCTGGAACACCGCACAGATTCCCGCGGAGGACTACTGGGGGATCATGCGCGAGATGCGTAACTACCGGCTCGGGGTGATCGGCATTGCGCTCGGGCTGGGGATCCTCTTTGGTCTGCTCGCGCTCTTCGTCGCAGAAAGCCTCGCCCTCGTGTTGCCGATCGTGCTCATTGGGTGGTTCATGTGGTTCATGCCGTGGTGGCGCAGCAGGATTCGAACCCGAGCTCGCAATCTTCCGAGCTGGCAGCTCACGCCGGAGTAGGCTACGTTTTGTCGACTGATCGGCAATGCTGTTGACGAGGAGGCAATAGATGACGAGTCCGAAGCACGCCGCCTACGTCGTCGTCGGAGCCGGCATCCACGGTCTCTCGACCGCCTATCACCTCGCCCAGGAGCTTGCCGCACGCGCGCAGGGCTCGGGCACCGACATCGTCGTCCTCGACAAGTCCCACCCCGGCGCCGGCGCCTCGGGGATCGCGTGCGGCGTCGTCCGCAACAACTACTTCCAGCCCGCGATGAGCGAGCTCATGCAGGCGTGCGTCGAGGTGTGGGAGTCCGACCCCGAGACCTACGCGTACAACCCCGTCGGCTACATCGCCCTCGGGGCGGCGGTCCAGGAGTCGGATCTCACGGAAACCTTCGAGCGACAGGAGCGGATCGGATACCGCTCGGAGCTGATCCTCGGGGAGGCGGACGTCGACGCGCACATGAAATCCCTCTTCCCCGACTGGCGCGCGAAGGGTGTCACCGCGTGCCTCCACGAGCACCAGGGCGGCTTCGCATTCAACATGGACTCGGTCGAGGGCCTTCACCGCAAATGCCGGGAGGTGGGCGTCGCGGTCGTAACCGGCGTCGAGGTCACCGGATTCGAGGACGGCACCGGACGGATCGATCAACGTGGTCGAGACCTCCGAGGGACGCATCGAGGTCGGCGAGCAGGTCGTCGTCGCTCCTGGGCCGTGGGCGAAGCGGTTCTGGGCGATGCTCGGGCTCCCCGAACGGATCGACGTCCACACACCGTCCGGAGACGTCGCGCGCGATCAGCCGATGTGGACGTACTGGAACCTGCAGGAGGGCGAGGTCGGGATCGATCCGATGCTCTTCGCCAGGGCCGACGGCGGAGCACCCCCGGTGATCCACCTCGACACCGACGCGCCTCTCTACACCGATGACGGAGACCCCGTCACGGACGAGCTGTGGGGGATCTACTTCAAGCGCGATCGCCACTCCGTGCAGGGCGGCGCGTCACCGCTCGTCGTGGACGGCGACGTCGAGCTCGACCCGTATCCCTCCACGACGGACATCGACCCGAGCTTCCCCGATCTCTTCTGCGCTGGGCTGTCGCACGCGATGGCGCGCTTCGAGGGCTGCCGGCCGCTCTACAAGGTCGCACGGTCGGGCGGCGTCGGCGCGTTCACCGTCGACAACTTTCCGGTGTTCGACTACTTCCGGCCGAATCTGTACGGGATCTTCGACTCGAACCACGGGTACAAGATGATCGGCGTCGGCAAGGAGGTCGCGAGCGTGCTCCTCGGGGAGCACTCGCGCCTGCTCTACCCCTTCCGTTTCGAGCGTTTCGCGACCGGCGACCTCCACCCCGTCTCGAGCTCGCCGTACCCCTGGTCGTAGAGAAAACGGGGTCTGACGCACGCGGCGTCGGGGTCCCAGCCCCCTACGGCGCGGACAGGTCGGCGACGTCCCCCAGCGCGGGGCCACGTTCGGCGAGCCCCAGGCGCCGGCCTAGCCAGGTCTTCGTCGTCGACTGCACAGCGAGCGTCACGACGATGGCGAGCGCGACCGTGGTGACGATCAGCTCGGCGTCGGGCACGTCCAGACCGACCATGACTCCTGCGAGCGCGGCCGCGACGACACCCGTCTCGCGTGTCCACCCGAGGAAGACGATCTCTTCGCGGGTCCACTGGCCCCGTCGGTCGGGAAGGAGACACGCGAGGACCGTGAGCGGTCGCGCCAGCAGGATGAAACCCGCAACGACCGCGAGCGCGGGAACGAAGTTGTCCCAGATGTCGCTCCACGGCAGGTTCGCCCCGAGCGTGACGAACACGAGGATCACCACCAGGTCGGTGACGGTGTCCACGAAGGACCGCATGTCCCGCTCATGGATCGAGTGCATCCCGAGCCGGAGCTGATCCATGTTGCCGACGACGAGCCCGGCGAGGAACGCGCCGAGATACCCACTTCCTCCGGCCGAGTCGATTGAGAAGTAACCGACCGCGACGACCGCGACGACCGCGACTGCGGCCGACTCCCCCCAGACGCCCGCACGCCGATTCGAAACGACGAGGGAGAGCAGGATCCCGAAGCCGAGCCCGAGCGCAGTCGAGATGCCGAGCTCCTCGAGAAAGTCGATCGGCGGACCCGTGACCGACGCGTCACCCGTCAGAACCACGCCCGCGAACACGAGCGCGAGCACCGCGCCCGTCGCGTCGTTGAGCGCCGACTCGGCGATGGCGGTCTGCTCGATCTTCTGCCGTATTCCGATCCGATCGAAGAGTGGAATGAGTATCGCCGGATCGGAGGGTGCGAGCACGGCACCGATCAGGAGCCCGGTCGAGAACGGCACGTCGAACGCGAGGGCGGCGATCGAACCGGCGACGAACGCAGTGATCACGACACCAGGGACGGCGAGTAGCCCGAGTCCGACAGCGACGCGGCTGAGGATGCGGGTCGAGAGCTGGAGCCCTCCGTGGAAGAGGATGAACGAGACGCCTAGGGTGAACAGGATCTCGGCGCCCCTCGAATCGAGAGGGACTTCGATCGCGTCCAAGACCGACGGGCCTAGCACGACTCCGCCCGCGAGCAGGAGCAGCATTCGCGGTGCACGTAGAGCATCGGCGACCAGCTGGCACACGAGGCCCGCGCCGAGCATGACCCCGACTGTGAGGATGGCGTCCTTGGCGTCCACGCGGGCGATTCTGCCCTGTCGCTGGGACGGTCAGCGCTCGGAGCGTCGCGTTCGTGTCGAACTTGCGCGCGCCGCGGCCCTCGTAGACGATCTCCGCGTGCTGATCTTCCTCGTCCTCGGCTTCGCGCCGTGGGTCCTCCTGCTCACGCTCGCGGTGGCGCTGTACCTCACGGTAATCGAGCTCCGGGAGCTAGGTCTCCACTGGGCGTGGTGGATCTGGTGGCTCCTCCTCGTGTTCATGACCCACTTCGTCGGCTACCTGTTTCTGAGGGCCTACGCTGTCTATCGACGCTGGAACGCCCGAACCGGGTAACGGGCGACCGCCGACCACGCCGGTGGTGAGGCGTGGGCTCCGGGACAGCACGCTCGGCAGGCTCGCGTTGCTCGCGATCGTCCTCCTCGGCGCACTCGTCGTCGCGCGGACGTGCGGCTCGCGAGACCAGCAGATCTCGCAGGAGGAGGCGGTTGCGATCGCCACCGAGAATGCGTCGTTCGTTCCCTGCGAGGAGTCCGGCTGCGTGCTCGTGCGCGCCCTGAATCAGGGGATCCCCGTGCGGCTCGTATGGATCGTCGGCCTCGCGGAGCACCTCGGGCCGGGCGGCGAGCCCACGCGCTTCGAGAACTTCGAGGTCGACGCCGCCACCGGCAGCGCCGGAGACGACCGTAGCCATGTGTCCGGTCCCTCATAGAAGGCACTCCAACCTCGGCAACCGCTGGACATGGAAGACCGCATGCCAGGGTTCGGACGGTCCCCGCTGCGTCCGACCGCGGTTTTTGACGGCCCGAGGAGGGGTGGGAATGATCGTCGCTGATCCCGATTTGGCTCGCCCAAGCACCCACGATCGAGGACATCGACGCGAAGGTCACCCTCGACTCGCCAATCCTCGCCGAGACGTTCTACTTCTTGACCGTCGTCATCATGTGGCTGATCCACGTGGGCTTCATGGCCTACGAGGCGGGTGCCGCGCGACGCAAGAACATCATGTCGACGGCGATGAAGAACATCCTCACCATCGCCGTCGTCACGCCGACGTTCTACTACTTCGGCTGGTACATCTACGGTTGCTTCCAGGAGGGCTGGCCGAAGGACGGCCACAACAGCCCGACGGTCGCAGGGCTCGAGATCCTAGAGGGCCTGTGCCAGAACAGCGCTCCCTGGGCGGCCCAGATGGGCCCGAATCTGCAAGACCACATCACCGGCGTCTTCTTCCTCGCCTTCCTCCTCTTCTCGTGGACGACCGGGTCGATCATGTCCGGAGCGCTCATCGAGCGCGTGCGACTGTCGGCCTACCTGATCTCACCGCGCTCCTCGGCTCGGCCGTCTGGATCATGGACGCGGCCTGGGGCTGGAGCTCGGGCGGTTGGCTCGTCACGCGCTTCGGTTTCCACGATCGATCGCGTCTCTCGTCGTCCACGGAGTCGCCGGGGCGTTCGCCTTCGGAGTGCTGCTGAACCTCGGCCCCCGGATCGGCAAGTACACGAGCGACGGCCTGGCCAGATCGTTCCGAGGACACAACACCCATCTCACGCTGATGGGGCTCATGCTGATATTCACGGGCTTCTACGGCTTCTACGCCGCGTGCCTCGTCATCCAGTCGACGATCTTTCCCGGCTGGCTGAACATCTACCTGTCACCGACAACGCTGGGCTCGATCGCCTTCGTGATCACGATCGGGTTCGCCGGGGGCTTCACCGGCGGCTGGTTCGCGAGCAAGGGTGACCCGTTCTGGACGCTGTCCGGAGGACTCGCGGGCGTGATCGCTGTCTCGGCTGGAGCCGACGTCTACCACCCGTCACTCGCATACCTGCTGTCGATCTCCGGCGGCATGCTGGCCGTCTGGTCCGGTGGCTACATCGAGAAGAAGCTACGGGTGGACGACGCCGTCGGCGCGGTCGCGGTGCACGGCGTGTGCGGCTTCTACGGCGTCTTCCTGGTCGGTATCTTCGCCGGCGGCTATCCGACGGGCATCAACAACGTGCCGTCCTCCTTCGGAGGACAGCTCATGGGGATGATGGCCTTCCTCCCACTCGCGTTTCTGCCGGGGTACGTCGTGAGCTGGATCCTCAAGCGACTGAACCTCCTGCGCGTCCCGCCGGAGGTCGAGCTCGAGGGCCTCGACCTGGCCGAGTTCGGGCAGGACTTCTACCCGGAGTTCGAGCGCGTACCCGAGATCATCATCGAGCCAGACGGTCGCGAGGTGGACAGCGCACCCGTGCTGCTCGACGCGTACTGGCAAACGAACGGCAGACCGTCCGCACCGGTCGGAACCGGCGCCGGGGAAAGGAGCTGAGCGATGTTCGACGCGTTCCCGTACGACGAATGGAGCGAGGACATCGCCGAGTTCTGGACGTTCGGCGGCGAAGGCTCAAACAGGGACCTGGATCCTGACGGTCCTCGGTGTCGCCGCGATGTTGATCGCGTTCTGGGGCTTCGTGGTTCTCGAGAACCGGAAGCTCACGCGCCAGGCGGACCGTCTGAAGGCATCCGGAGCGCTCGACCGACCTTCGACCGGCGCCTAGGAGGGAGGAACGATGGCAGGAAAGCAGATCGACTTCCCGCCGATGCAGAAGGAGGACTCGCGCGTCACGCCGTTCATGCTCGGGCTCTCGATCGTCTGCATCGTCGTCGTTGTGATCATTCTCTTGACGGACGTCGACGGGCCGTTCATCGGACCGTGGGGGTAGGTAGCCTGATCTAACAACGATGTCGAGGCTCTACCTCCGTTGCGCGATCTGCAGCAGGCAACAGGCTGACGGTCTGATCTCGAGCGCCGGATGGGGCCGACTGGAGCTGCCCGCGGGCGCCGAGGTCGAGCACCCGGGGCTCAGGGACTCCGCACTTCGCGCGTGCCCGACATGCGTCACCCGCCATCCAGACTGGCAGGAGAGCCTGCTCTCCTCACTCGGGCTCGCCGGCTTCGGACCGGCGCGGGCGCAAGCTCAGTAGAAACCCGGGCCCCCGGCCGCGCATCCCCTGACGCCGACGGTCGAGACGGCCACCATGATCGCCTACGACCACGACCAGGGAGGCTCGCATGAACATCCTTCTCGCATACAACGACACGGACGTCTCGAATCGAGCCCTCGAGCGTGCCGCACAACTCGCAAACCTGTATGGCGCCAAGCTCGTGGTGACGAGCATCACACCTGTGCTCATCGGCGCTCCGCCCGAAGCCGGCCCCGGGCCTGAGCTAAGGCGGGCGAACGAGCGTCTGACGGAGCTCGAGATCGAGGCCGAGCTCGTCGAGGCGGTCGGAGAGATCGCGCAGGCGATCGTCCAAGTCGCCGAGAGCCGAGATGTGGGATTGATCGTCCTCGGCACGAGGGAGCCGAGTCAGGTCGAGCGAATGCTCGGTCACAGCGTGTCGGAGAGCGTGCAGCGGATGACCCACTGCGACGTGTTGATCGTGCACTGACGGCGGGCCGGATCCCCAGGGCCTCCGACCGCTCAGAACAAGCCGACCGTCTCGCCCGATTCGTCGATGTCGATCGCGAAGGCGGCGGGCGTCTTCCCGAGCCCGGGCATCGTCATCATCTCGCCGCACAGCGCGACGATCCACCCCGCCCCGGTATAGGGCCGCAGGTCGCGCACCGTGACGGTGAAGCCGGTGGGCGCGTTCTTGAGCGCGGGATCGTGCGAGAGCGAGAGGTGCGTTTTCGCCATGCAGATCGGAAGCCGCGCAAGATTGGTCTCGGCCCAGTCCGCGGCTTTCTTCTTCGCCGGTGGAGAAGCTCGACGCCGTCGGCCCCGTAGACCCTCGTTGCGATCAGACGGATCTTCTCTTCGATCGGCGCCTCGAGCGAGTAGGCGTGGTCGAACGTGTTGGGCTCGTCCGCGGCCGCGACGACAGCCTCCGCGAGCGCGGTCGCGCCCGCGCTGCCGGTCTCGAACGCCGTGTTGATCTCGGCTGCGAATGCGCCGTGCTCGAGAGCGAGCGTGCGCGCGAGCTCGAGCTCCTCCAGGGTGTCGGCCGGGAACTTGTTCACCCCGACCACCGCCTGCAGGCCGAAGCCGTTGATGATCCCGATGTGGCGCGCGAGGTTCTGCGCGCCGATCTCGATCGCCTCGAGGCCGCCGTCCGGCTGACTCGCGTGATGCTTGAGCGCCTTGATGCTCGCCACGAGCACGACCGCGCTCGGCCGCAGCTCGCCGATCCGGCACGTGATGTCGAAGAACTTCTCCATGCCCATGTCCGACGCAAACCCCGACTCCGTGATCACGTACTCCCCGAGCTTGAGCCCGACACGGTCGGCGACGAGGGAGTTGTTCCCGTGCGCGATGTTGGCGAACGGGCCGCAGTGCACGAAGGCGGGCTGGCCCTCGAGCGTCTGCACGAGGTTCGGCTTGATCGCGTCCTTGAGGACGACTGCGAGCGCGCCTGCAGCCTTGATCTGCTCCGCGGTCACCGGCTCGCCCTCGAATGTCTGGCCCACGGTGATCCGGCCGAGCCGCTCGCGGAGGTCGGCGAGGTCGCGCGCGACCGCGACGAGCCCCATGATCTCGCTCGCGGCCGTGATGTCGAAGCCGGTCTCGCGAGGCGAGCCGTGGGCACGTCCGCCGAGGCCGGTGATCACCTGGCGCAGGTTGCGGTCGTTCATGTCGAGGCAGCGGCGCCACGAGATCGCGAGCGGGTCGAGGCCGACCTCGTTCCCGTGGTGGAGGTGCGCATCGATCAGCGCGGCGAGCAGGTTGTTGGCAGCCGTTATCGCGTGCAGATCGCCGGTGAAGTGCAGGTTGAGGTCCTCCATGGGGACGACCTGCGCGTACCCGCCCCCTGCGGCGCCGCCCTTCACACCGAAGACCGGGCCAAGCGAAGCTTCGCGGAGGCAGAGGACGGGTTTCCGGCCGATGGCTCCCATGCCTTGTGTGAGCGAGACCGAAGTCGTCGTCTTCCCTTCGCCCGCGGGCGTCGGGGTGATCGCGGTGACGTTGATCAGCTTCGCGTCCGGCCGGGCGGCGAGGCGCTCGATGACGGACAGGTCGACCTTCGCCTTGTAGCGCCCGTACGGCTCGACCTCGTCGGTGAGGAGCCCGGCGTCGGCGGCGACCTCGAGGATGGGGCGTAGCGTCGCGTCCTGCGCGATCTCGAGAGATGAGGGCATCACGGTGGCCATGTCGTCAAAACCTAGTGGCTGACGGCAGCCGCGGCCAGCTCGGAGACGAGCGTATCCGTGTGGAAGCGCCCGAGCGCGAAGGGGGCGATCAGCGCGGGTGTCTTCCCTGTCGCGACGAGCTCCGCGAGCGTGACGCCGACGATCGGAGCGGCCTTGAACCCGTACGTGCCCCAGCCCGTCGAGACGTGGAAATTGTCGATCTCCGTCTTTCCGAGGATCGGGCTGTAGTCGGGGGAGAGATCGCACAGGCCCGTCCAGGTGCGAAGTACCTTCGTCCGCTCGAGCTGCGGGAAGAGCTCGATCGCGTGCGCGGCCGAGTACTCGAGGAACGAGAGCGTTCCCGTGCCCTTGTACGTCGTGTAGGGCTCGATCTCCGCGCCGATGAGGAACTCGCCGCGATCCGTCTGCGAGATGTACACATGGAGCTGCGAGGAGACGATGACCACGTCGAGGAACGGCTTCATGGGCTCGGTGACGAACGCCTGGAGGATGTGCGTCGTGATCGGGAGGCGCAGACCGGCAAACCCGGCGATGAGCGACGACCAGCCTGCGGTGGTGCTGATGACCTGCCCGCACTCAACCCGGCCGCGGGAGGTCTCGACGGCGGTGATCCGGTCGCCTTGGCGCTGGAACCCGACGACCTCGGTGTTCTGATGAATGTCCACACCGCGACGATCGGCCGCACGGCCAAAGCCCCACACCACCGCGTCGTGACGAATGATCCCGCCGGGCGGGTGGTACAGCGCGCCGACGATCGGATACGCGGGGCGGTCGGAGAGGTCGAGCTCGGGACAGAGCTCACGGATCCGATCAACCCCGACCACACTGGAGTTGACTCCGAGCAGCTTGTTCACTTCGGCGCGCTCCTGCATGGTGATCATCGCCCGGTCCGAGTGCGCGAGGGTCAGGTGGCCGTGCTGTGAGAACATGAGATTGAAGTCGAGCTCGGCGGACAGACGTTCGTACAGCCTTACGCTCTCGCCGTAGAACGCCGCGCCCTCGGGCGTCCGGTAGTTCGAGCGAATGATCGTCGTGTTGCGACCCGATGCGCCCGACCCGATGTAGGACTTCTCGAGGACGCAGACGTCCTTGATCCCGTGGCGCTTCGCGAGGTAGTACGCGGTCGCGAGTCCGTGCGAGCCGCCGCCGATGACGACGACGTCGTAACGGCGCTTGAGCTCGCCGCGCGGCCGCCACATCCGCTTGGGGAAGAAGATCTCCTTCACGCTGCCTGTCCCTCGTCGGCAGGGGTCTGACCCGTGTGGTCGGACACCACGCCCGGTTCCTCTGGGGTCAGACCCCACGGGTCTGACCCCAGGCCCACGAGCGCGTCCAGGACGGCTTCAGCCACGTAGTGGCCGAGCTCCTGCTGGACGTAGACCTCGAACCAGCCGGCCTCGCCGCGCCGCACGATGGCCGTCACGTGGGCGAACGGCCCCGCGGTGGGAAGGCGCTCGAGATCGAGATCGGTAAGCCGCCGCAAGACCTGCTCGCTCGCGATCGCAATCCCGGCCAGGGCTCCCGTCGCGTCGTAAGCGAGCACCCCTCTCGCCCGGAGCTGCTCCGCGACGTCCGCTGGATCGTCGTCGGTGAAGACGAAGCCACGGCGAGGCGAAAGTCGCACGAGCTCCTCGCCGGCGGAAGGAGCGACGACATCGACGTCGCCGCGGATCTCCACGACGCCCCGGAGCGAGAGATCGCGCACTAGAGGTTGGATGAGGACCCCGGCGCTAGAAGCCCGCTCTTTGCGGCCTTCGGTGTCAGACCCCGTGTCTACGGACACCCTGTCCAGGGCGCGGCGTAGCGGAGACGTCAGCGTCCCCGGTTCGCAGCGCGTCGGAGAGAGGAACGCGCGGCTCATCCGCGCATCCGCTCCCCCGCGGCGTCGAAAAAGGCGCCGTGGGTCACCCGAGCACCGCGCAGCAGCCGGTCGATGCGGATCTCGACGCGCATGCCGTCCTCGGCGCGGTCACCGGGAACCCACGCGAGCCCGATCACCGCTCCCACCGCCTCGCTGCGGCGTGCGCTCGTCACGCGACCCGCCGGTCGTCCTTCGATCACGATCTGCGCGCCCTCGGCAGGAAGAAAGTCGTCCTCCATCGTGAAGCCGACGAGCCGCTCCTTCTCCTCGCGCCGCGCGAAGTGCTCGAGCGCGTACTTGCCCACGAAGTCGTCCTTGTCGAGCTTCGGCAACCACGACATCCCGGACGAGTAGAGGTTCGACTCCGAATCCGTGTCCTGGCCGACGATGACATGGCCCTTCTCGAGCCGGAGCACGCGCTGGGGCTCGAGACCGAAGGGGCGCGCGCCCTCGGCGACCAGGCGGTCCCAGAGGAATTCGCCCGCAGGGCTCGGAAAGTGGAGCTCGTAGCCGAGCTCGCCGACGAAGCCGATTCTCAGGGCGAGCGTCGGTATGCCGGCGACGTCGATCTCCTGCGCGTCGAGGTACTTGAATGCCTCGGCCGAGACGTCGGCCTCGGTGAGACGTTGCAGCGCATCGCGCGACCGCGGCCCCGCGAGGTTCACGGCGGCGAGCGCGCCGGTCACGTTCACGATCTCGGCCTCGTAGCCCCACACTGCGTTCCACCACTCGAACCACGCCGTCACGGCGTCCGCGCCGGTCGAGGTCGTCGTCACGTAGTAGACGTCGTCGGCGAGCCGCGCGATCGTGCCGTCGTCCATGATCCGTCCGCCGTCCGAGGTGAGGACGCCGTATCGGATCCGCCCGGGCTTCATGTCGCCGAAGCGGTTCGGATACAGGCGCTCGAGGAGCGCGACGGCCTGCGGGCCCTCGACCAGGAGCTTGCCGAGCGTGGAGACGTCGATGACACCGAGCGACTCGTGCACCGCGCGTACCTCGTCCTCGGGCGTGTCTCCGTACGAGTACGGGCGCTTCCAGGGGCCGGCCCACTGGATCGTTGCGCCGGCCTCCACATGTCTCCAGTGGATCGAGGTGAGGCGCGTGGGGGTGAGCTCGCGGCCGGCGAGGAGGCCGAGCTCCACGGGCGCCCACGGAGGACGCGCGGTCGTCGTGCCGATCGCCGACTCGTACATTCGGTTCTCCTGCGCATAGAGCCGGATGCTCGGCAGGTGGCAGAGCTTCCCCTGGCACGGCCCCATCGTCGTGGTCGTATAGCGCTTGGCCAGCTCGATGGAGTCGAAGCCTTCGGCGATTGCCCGCTTCAGGTCCTTCGTCGTCACGTCCTCGCAGACGCAGACGAAGCACTTCCCTCCGCCGCCGTAGGCCGGCTCGGCTGCGACCTTACCGAGCCCCTCGCCGGTGACGCTTCCGACGGCCTCGACGCCTGGCGGCGGCTCTGTCGGGACGAACACGCCGAGCTCCGGATCGAACTCGATGCGGGCTCCGGCCTGCGCGAGCAGCGAGTAGGCGGGCTGACTCCCGGCGGAAGCCACGAGCAGGTCGCAGTCGATGCTCGCGTCGTCGACGACGAGACGCCGAACCCGACCTTTGCGACCCTGCGCGACGAGCTCGCGCGGTCGTACGTCCCGGAGATCCAACACCCTCGGCACAGCGATTCCGGCCTCGCGTAGGTCGTCCGCGATCTCGAGCCCAGCGTCGTCGGACGCGAGGACGACCACCCGGTTGCCCGGCTTGATCGAGTAGTCGCGAATGAGCCGCCGCGCGCCGTCCGGGAGCATCACGCCGACGAGGTCGTTCCCTGGAAAGACGAGCGGTTGCTCCGTCGCGCCGGTCGCGACGATGACCCGCTCCGCCCGAAAACGGTAGAGAAGCGTCCCCGCGTCCACGGGGACGAGACCTCCCTCCCAGATCCCGAGCGCGCGAGCCGGTGCCAGCACCTCGACGCCCTCGAGCCGGAGGCCGCCGTGCCTCGCGTCCTCATCGACGAGCACGACACCAGGCCCCATCGTGGCTGCCGCGAGCGCCGCGGCGCGCCCCGCCTGGCCGCCGCCGACGACCAGGACGCGCGCGTTGCGATGCTCGGTGTCATAGCGCCTGGAGTGCCCGGCGCGCTCGTCGAGCTTGCCGAGTCCAGCCGCGCTGCGGAGGAACTTCTCGTACAGGGGCCAGAGCCGGCGCGGGCGGATGAAGGTCCTGTAGTAGAAGCCGACCGGCGTGAACGGCCCGCCGATCCTGTCGGTCACGGACATGAAGTCGAGGTCGAGCGACCAGCGGACGTTCTGTCCCTGGACGACCGCTCCCTCTCGGATCGGCTCGGTGCACACGCGCACGTTCGGCACATCGTCGACCGTCATCAGGCAGTTCGGGCAGTGCCCCGAACAGCAGAGGAGCCCGCGCGGGCGGTGGTACTTGAACGAGCGCGAGAACACGCGCTTCCCCGCCGCGAACGCCGCGGAGCCGAGCGTATCGCCCTCGAACCCGGTGATCTTCCAGCCCGCGAACGTGAAGGAGACGGCCCGGGAACGGTCGATCCGCTCTCGCTGCTGGGGCTCGAGCCTCACGAGGGGTCAGACCCCACGTGGTCCGACCCCGTCTGGGATCGCCTGGGCGTAGGCAGCATGACCACGAGCACCTCGTTCGTCCGCGTGTCGCGCTCGGCGAGGAACCACTCGCCACACCCCATCCTGTGCTGCCACCACTCGCGCTGGGCGCCTGCAACGTTGTCGCGGAAGTACACGTAGTTCGTGAGCTCGCGGAGCGTTGGCGACGCGGCTGGGCGCTTCGTCACCTCGCCGAAGCACGCGAACTCGTCGACCGGCCGAGGGCCGCAGTACGGGCACGGGAGCAGGAACGACATCGCTCAGTGGCGCGCAAGCCCGGAATCCGCGGATACGCGGATTCCGGCCGCGCGAAAACCCCTGTAGGCGTTCGCTTCGCGGCCGCGGCTCGGTGGTATCACGATTCCATGCCTCATCGAGAATTGCACTGTGAGCAACGCTGTGCCAGAATCCGCAACGAACCTACACCGATGTCGCGCACCCGTCAACCTTCCACCCGACGAATTGGCGCCGCCGAAAGGGCGATCGCGGTCCTCGACACGCTCGCCGAGGCGGGTGAGCTCGGGACGAACGAAATCGCCAGGCGAACGGGCATGACCCCGAGCACGGTCTCGCGCCAGCTCGGAACGCTGGCGGCCTCGGGACTCGCCGAGCGGGTGCCGACCTCGGGCCGCTACCGGCTCGGCATTCGGCTCGTCCACCTCGCGAACGCAGTGCTCGCACGACTCGACGTTCGGGAGGTCGCGCGGCCCCATCTGGTCGGATTGGTCGAGGCCACCGGCGAGACTGCGACGCTCTCGGTTCCGGGTGACGACGACGCGATCACCGTCGACTTCGTGCCGGGCGCACACCAGGTTCAGCCCGTCTCGAGGCTCGGGCGCCCGTCCATCTCGCACGCGACATCGGCTGGAAAGGTGCTGCTCGCATTCTCTGGCCGGGAGCTTCCCGAGGGTCCGTTCCGGGCCTACACGCCGCGCACGATCACCGACGCGCGAGCGCTCGCGCGCGAGATCCAGGATGTTCTCGAGCGCGGCTATGCACAGGCGGTCGGTGAGCGCGAGCCTGGCCTCACCGCGATCGCAGCGCCGATCCGCTCGAGCCGCGGCGAGCTCGAAGCGATCGTCGCGCTCCAGGGTCCCAGCGAGAGGTTCGATGCGGTCGCGGTCGAGGCAGCCGTACCGCTGCTGCTCGAGCGCGCAGCCGCCGTCTCGCGCGAGCTCGGCTGGCGTCCGGCCGCTGACGACGGCTCGTAGGATCATCCGCCGGTGCCCGACACGTCTCGCCGTAGAACCTCTTTCATGATGATCGCCCGTCGCGAGACGGATGCTGGACGCCGCGAGGCAAGGACGCAGGAAGCGTCCATATCAAGCCGATATGGACGCGACCGAGGACGCGGCATCGTGGCGTCCAGGGCCGCATCGCGACATTGTCGCTCATCATGAAAGGGGTTCTTACACCACTCGAGGTCCTGTACGTCGAGTCGCTGCCCGAGGTCGAGCTCCCTGCCGAGCTCCACCGCCTGCACGCCGGCGACCTCGGCTTCGAGGAGCCGCGCTTCTACGCGAACTTCGTGTCCACGCTCGACGGTGTGGTCGCGATACCCGGCATTCCGAGCTCGAACGACCTGATCGCCGCTGACAGCGACGCGGACCGCTTCCTGATGGGCCTCCTTCGAGCATTCGCTGACGTCGTCCTGATCGGCGCGGGCGTGCTGCGCGCCTCGCCCGGCGGCACGTGGAGGCCGGAGCGGATCTACCCACCGGCTACGGACGGCTACGCCGAGCTTCGCCGGAAGCTCGGAAGGCCCGAGGCGCCTGAGGTGGCGATCCTCACGGGGAGCGGCACCATCGATCCGGCACATCCCGTGCTCGCGTCCGGTGCACTCGTGCTGACGAGCGAGACCGGCGCCGCGCGGCTGGACGGCAGGCTGCCGCACACCTGCACTGTCGTAGAGCTCGGAAGCTCGACGGCGGTGGATCCGCGGCTCGTGGTCCGAGCGCTCCACGACCGCGGCCATCTGCGGATCCTGTCCGAGGCTGGCCCCCACGCGTTCGGCAGCTTCCTCGGAGCGGGAGTCGTGGACGAGCTCTTCCTGACGACCTCCCCGCTCCTCGTCGGCGACGCAGGGCACGGCTCGCGGTTGAGACTCGTCGAGACGGCGGATCTCGTTCCGCTCGACGTACGGGGACGGTTGCTCAGCTTGCGGCGCCACGGCTCGCACCTCTTCCTTCGCTACGAGCTGACGCGTACGTAGACTCGCCGAACGTGCAGACCGTCGGCATCGTCAGCCCGGGTGCCATGGGCAGCGCGATGGCAGGGGCGCTGATTCGCGGCGGAGAGCGCGTCGTCGCTACGCTCGACGGGCGGAGCGAGCGGACTGCACGACTGGCCGAACGAGCCGGGCTCGAGCTCCTTCCCGATCTCGACTCGGTCGTGGACGCCTCCGCCGTCGTGCTCTCGATCGCGCCGCCGGAAGCGGCGCTCGAGATCGCCGAGAACATCGCCGGGGCGTCCCGACGGCGAGAGGTGCAGCCCCTCGTAGCAGACTTGAACGCCGTCGCGCCGACCACCGCGCGGGACCTCGAGCAGATCGCTCACGCAGCAGGATCTGCGTTCGTCGACGGCTCGATCTCGGGCCCGCCGCCCACCAAGGCTGGAACCACGCGCATGTATCTCTCGGGTGTCGCAGCGCCCGCGATCGCCGGTCTGCCGTTCGACGGTGTCGAGTGCATCGTGGTCGGAGACCGGATCGGCGACGCCTCGGCGGTGAAGATGAGCACCGCCTCGGTCTACAAAGGAACGACCGCTGTGCTGACGCAGGCGCTTCGCGCTGCAAGGGCGAACGGCGTCCTGGAGCACGTTCTCGCAGATCTCGAACGAGGCGCGCCAGAGCTCGTGTCCAACCCGGGGCGAAGGATCGCGAACGGCGCCGCGAAGGCCGCACGCTACGTCGGCGAGATGCGTGAGATCGCATCGGCGCAGTCTCGAGCGGGGCTCACTCCGGCACTCTTCGACGCCATGGCGGAGGTCTACGCGGCCATTTCGCAGACATCCCTCGCGCGTCGGCACCCTGAAGAGCTCGCGAGCGGCTTGGGGTTGAGGGACGTTCTCGACGAGCTGGCGCCACTGTCAGGCGGAAGCCGCGAGCCGCTCCCCTAGCGCCCGAACGCTTGCCCGAAGCTCCTCGGGCTTGCGAATGGCGAAGCCGCAGCCCAGCCCGGCGAGCACGGTCGCCGTCCAGTCGAGCGAGCCGACGCGCATCCGGAGCAAGGTCCCTCCATCCATCTCCACGAGCTCCGCGAGCGTCGCGGGAACGCGACGCGCGGCTTCGTCCACCGCGAGGTCGAGCACCACCTCGATCTCCCATGGCCACGGCACGCGTGCAAGCGACGTGCTCACGTACGCGACGGCGTCGAAGCCGTCCGGCGGCGCGAAAGCCGGCTCCGCGACGACCCGAGTCCGCTGCATCCGATCGACCCGGAACGTGCGGAGGTCGTCGCGCAGGTGGTCGTGCGCCGCGAGGTACCAGCGCCCCGAATGGACCACGAGCCCGTGCGGACTGACCTCGCGGCGCGTCTGGTCGCCCGAGTAGGAGCGGTAGGTCACCCGCAGCCGGCGGCGTCGCCTGATCGCCTCGGCGAGGAGCAGCACGACGTTTCCGCTGACGGGCACGCCCCTGGTCGGCTGCCTGGTGAACTCGAGCGACGACTCGAGCGCCTCCACGCGACGACGCAGGGCGTCGGGAAGAACCCGATGGAGCTTCGCGAGCGCGCCGTCGACCGACTCGTCCGAGGTCGAAAGCCCGAGCCTCCGCGCCGCGAACACGCCGAGCGCGACGACGACCGCTTCGTCGTCCGTCAGCATCAGCGGCGGAAGGCGATAGCCGGGGCGTATGCGATAGCCGCCCCCGACGCCTCGCTGGCCCTCGACGGGAATGCCGAGGTCCTGCAGCGCCTCGACGTACCGGCGCACGGTCCGCGGGTCGATCTCGAGCCGATCGGAGATCTCACGACCGGTGATCAACGGCTGCGTCTGTAGCAGCTCGAGGAGCTCGAGCAGCCGTCCGGTGGGCGTGAGCACCGCCGTAGTGAAGCAGAGATAGAGGGCTGAATCCGCCCTATTTCTGGGGTAGCCTCGAGCCGATTGGCAACGACCTGGAGGTGCGACGTGACAGCAGCCGTGAGGGAACGAGCGACGTCTCGAGACTTCGACTTCTGGATGGGGAAGTGGGACGTGCACAACCGACGTCTTGCACGGCGCCTCGCCGGATCCGACGACTGGGACGAGTTCGGGGCGAAGGTGGCGGCGAGGCCGCTGCCGGGTGGGCTGGGAAACGAGGACGTGTTCTGCACCGACTACGGGGGCGGCTTCGTGGGCATGTCCTTCCGGTTCTACGACCCGAACACCGGGCTGTGGTCGATCTACTGGGCGGACAGCCGCAGGCGCGGGCTGCTCGACCCGCCCGTGATCGGATACTTCTCGGAAGACACAGCGATCTTCGAGGGCGACGACACGTTCGACGGGCGGCCAATCCGCGTGCGCTTCACCTGGTCGGGCGTCACGACGCCGACGCCACGCTGGGAGCAGGCCTTCTCGGACGACGGTGGCGAGACCTGGGAGACGAACTGGATCATGGACTTCACGCGTGTGGGAGACACACCATGAGTGCCGTCGAGGCTGCAGTCGGGGTAACGCCCGGCTATGTCCACGTCGAGAAGCTCATCGAGCCGGCGCCGGGCCTCACACTCGGCGATACCGTCCTCAAGTGGTACG
>CAVWTX010000007.1:0-78213 GCA_963758065.1 uncultured Thermoleophilia bacterium
GGAAGCACCCACCTTCAACGGTCGTTCGTGCACGAGGTCGGCGCCGCCGGAACCGCCAAGCGGATCTGTCGCCGATCGGAAAGCTGTGTTCAAGGCCGCAGTCACAGAGTCGCAGTAGGCGTATGACCGCAATGGACCAGAGAGTCAAACGCCGCCCTCATCGTAGCCCGATGCCTGCGTTACGTCTATCGGGTGCGGCTGCGTCGAGGGGCGCTGAGCGAGAGCGAGATTTCTCCCCGCAAGGAAGCGCCGAAGCCGTCATCGACCCGGATCGGCGAGTTACCTTCGTTCTATGGGATCTTCGTCCGCCGCCGCGGCGCGCTCGCCGCGGCCATTTGTGCGCAGCCTTTACGGACAGCTCGACGGGGGCAGCGGCGCCTTCGATCTGGGCCTCGGACCATGTGATAGACCGGACCAGGCGACCGAGCGCAACGCGATGACGTTCCGGAACGCGAAGTCGCGAAACTTAGCCTTGATGGCCGCCTTTACGAGAAATATGGCGTACCGCCGCAGACGATATGCGAGGCGTCCTAGTACTCGCGCCGCTCGAGGTACAGCTCCCCGTACTTCATGCGGATCGTGAGCCACGCGTCGTGGAAGGCGTTGAGCCTGACCGAAGAGAGGTCATCGCCTCGTTATGGATCGTTCGCGTCAGAACCTGATGGGTGAAGCCAAGTCGGCGTTTCTGAGCGGACGAAGCAAACCTCCGCGTCGGTGCGTGCAGATGTCTGCTCGTAAGAAGGCCGGAGCGCGCGGACGTCGGCAGCACGCAGCAGTAGCGACGACGGCGAGCCGAAGACGTAATAATCCCCAAGGAGTGTCGAACGACAGATCTCGCGTCCGTCGACCACGTCGACGGGATAGGCACTCCCCTGACGGCGAACCTCGTCTCCCCACAGCGCGTAGGACGTGACGATCGCGACGGACGGGTTCCGCTCCGTGACGTCCGCCATCCGTTCCAGGCAGTCAGGAAGAAGCGCGTCGTCGGCATGGACAACCTTGCAGTACTTCGCTTCGCTCGGCATCACTTGTCCAGCGCCCGTAATCCCAGTTCGCCATGATCGGGAGGTAGCGTTTTTGGGTGCAAGCCGCACGCGCGCGTCGCGCGCCGCGTACGCGCTGACGATCTCGGATGTCGGAATCTGTGCTGCAGTCGTCGACGACGAGGTACCGCCAGTTCTCGTACGTCTGCGCGAGCACGCTCTCGATGCACTCCGCCAGGTACCGCTCGCCGTTGAAACAGGCGTCACGACCCAGACAAGGGGCCGCTCGCTCATGCCATGGAGGTAATGACACAGGATCTGGCCGCGCCGGGCCGTCGACACACATGTTCCGGTCGACTGGCCGCCACGCAGTTCCGAGCGGCGCGTTCACTGGGTTACGACCGCGCGAGAAGCCGTCGCGGAGCACTGGCGCTCCGTCGACACGCCCTGATCGTACGAACCGCTACAGTCGAGCGTCCCGGAACTCGATGACACCCATGAGCGAGCCGGATGCCCTGTGTCTCGATCTGCTGAAGCAATGCCTGCTCGGCTCCGTCTGCGGCGCCAATCACACGCAGGGCCCGTGCGGCGCCCGCGCATCGAGCTCGGCAGGGTGCCCGTCGCCGGGCTTCGAGGCACAGACGGCGAGGTCTCGCACCAGGCACGCTGCCGCACGAGCTGTTCGAGGAGGGCCGGGGGAGCCCGAGGCGCTGCTCACGCACGGCGAGACGATGGTCGGCAGGAAGCGGCTCGACAACGTCCACGCTTGCGTCGAGGATGTTCTCGCCAAGGGCGTGGAGGGAGACCTGATCGAGGCGGGTGTTTGGAGAGGAGGCGTGGCCGATCCTGATGCGCGCGAGCTTGCGGCTCGACGGCGTCACCGATCGCGCGCGGTCTGGGCTGCAGACTCGTTCGCGGGCCTCCCGCTCCCCGTCAACGCCGACGTATTACCCGCTCGAGCGATCCGTCGGACTCACACAGGCGTTACTTCGCAGTGTCGTCTAGGCCGAGGTTCGCGGCAACTTCGCGCGCTACGGGCTCCTCGACGACCAGGTCGAGTTCCTGGAGGGCTGGTTCAACGAGACGCTGCCGACGCTGGGTGATCGCCGATGGGCTGGTGTCCGTGTTGACGGAGACCGGTACGAGTCGACGATAGACGCGCTCAACAGCCTCTATCCGAACCTGTCTGCCGGTGGTTATCTGATCATCGACGACTACGGCTGTTTCACGGCGTGCCGCAGGCCGTCCATGACTACCGTGATGCAAACGGAATAGACGAGCAGATCCGGCGAATCGACTGGACGGGGGTCTTCTGGCAACGCGAGGCGTGATGCTGGACTTGGAGACCCGCGGTCGGCGACTCGTCAAGACCGTCCTTCCCGATCGCGCGGTCGACCGCATCCAGCGCACCCTCGCCAGGCGCGCCCGGAGGCCACGCTCGAGACCGATCTTTCGAGCCGTTCGGCTGATCCGTGAGGCATCGCTGAACGAGCTCGGCGACGCTTCTTATCTGGAGCGGGAGCTACTTCCGAAGCTGGGGTTCAATGACGAGCTGCTTCACGAGTTCCCGACCTCGTTGCCACCCTCACACCGGTCGGGGGCTTGCTGCATTGGCAATACCCAAACCAGTTCAGCAAGTATCTGGTCGAGTTGTCTCGTCTCCAAGTGGAGTCCTACCTCGAGATCGGAGTGCGGCACGGCGGCACTTTCGTGATCACGGTCGAGTACCCGAGCCGCTTCCGGCCTCTCCGCAAGGCGGTTGGCGTCGACCTCGATCGCCCTCCAGGGCTGACCCGTTACGCGAGTCACGCGCCGGGAAGTGGCTCTAGTTGTTGCCGACAGCCAAAGCGAGCGATTCCGGGAGCTCGTCAGCGCGAAGCGGCCGTTCGATCTCGTCCTGATCGACGGCGACCACAGCGAGGCGGGCTGCCGGCGCGACTTCGAGACCGTGGCCGATCACGCACGCGTCGTCGTGTTCCACGACATCGTCAGCGACTGTCCCGGGTGTCGGCGCCGTCTGGCGGGAAATCAAGAAGACACAGCTAAACGACTTCACATTCCTCGAGTTCACCGACCAGTACCCGGAAGCTAGCGCGTCGAGGGAAGAGCTATCTGGGCATCGGCGTCGCAGTCGGGAGCGGATTCCCGTTCTAGCCGCAGGCACTGGAACAGAGGCGGGGTATGTGCCTATATTCGGGTCAACGCGGGACCCGGGAGAACGGGAGAACAGGCCTGATGGACCGCCGACGACGACCCTTCGAGGCAAAGCTGATCGCCGCCGACTACCTGCGGGAGTTCGCCGAGCTCCTGCAGCTGGTGGATCTCGACGCCGTCGAGCGGATCGTCGAGCACCTGCGGCAGGTGCGCGACGCCGACGGCACCGTCTACGTCGCCGGCAACGGCGGGCAGCGCCGCCACCGCCTCGCACTGGGCGAACGACCTCGGCAAGGCCACGAAGGCCTCGAGCCGAGCGTTCATGCGGGTCATGTGCCTGTCGCGACAACGTGTCCTGGCTGACCGCGCTCGCCAACGACGAGGGCTACGACCGGGTCTTCTCGGGCCAGCTCGAGAACTTCGCCGGCCCGGGCGACCTGTTCGTCGCGATCTCCGCGAGCGGCAACTCCCCGAACCTGATCGAGGCCGTGGAGCTGGCGCGCGAGCGCGGCGTGGTCACGATCGGGCTGCTCGGCTTCGACGGCGGCGTGCTCAAGGAGCATGGTCGACGAATGCCTCTGGCTCCCGACCGACCAGGGCCAGTACGGGCTCGTCGGAGTCCGGCCACAGCGTCCTGTGCGACATCCTCACCACCTGCCTGATGCAGGATCTCGCGGTACCGGCCGCGGTTCCGGGAACGACGGCACCGACGCATGAGCCCGGCACGAGCGCCCCCGACAGGCCGTGATCCTGGCGGGGGGCCGCGGCACGCGCATGCGCCCGCTCACGGACACCCGGCCCAAGCCGATGGTCGAGTTCCACGGCAGGCCCTTCCTCGAGTACGTCGTCGAGATGCTGCGCGAGCAGGGATTCGAGCGCGTGCTGCTGCTGCTCGGCTACCTGCCGGAGGTCATCCAGGACCACTTCGGCGACGGCTCGCGGCTTCGGCGTCGAGATCGACTACTCGGTCACGGGGCCGGACGACCTGACGGTGAGCCGGATGCAGGCTGGCGCGCGACCGCATCGAGCGACAGCTTCCTGCTGCTCTACTGCGACAACTACTGGCCGATGCGGATGGACGACATGTGGCGGCGGTTCCAGCGAGCTGGGCGTGCCGGCCATGGTCACGGTGTACGCGAACCGGGACGGCTACCGGCCAGGCAAGGACAGCGTGCTCGTCGAGGACGGGTACGTGACGGCCTTCGACAAGACGACGACGGTGCCCGGGCTGCAGGGCGTCGAGATCAGCTACGCGATCCTGACCGAGCCGGTGCTCGACCTGCTGCCGGCGGAGGACGAGCTGTTCGAGCAGGCGCTCTACCCGCAGCTGGCGCGCGCGCGGCGAGCTCGGGGCGTACGTCACCGACCATCGCTACTACAGCGTCGGGTCGCTCGAGCGCCTGCCCGTCACCGAGCGGTTCCTCGCGCGCCGGCCGACCGTGATCCTCGATCGCGACGGGACGCTCAACCGGCGCCCGCCGCGAGCGCAGTACGTCACCCGCCCGGACGAGTTCGAGTGGCTGCCGGGCTCGCTCGAGGCGCTGCGGCTGCTCGAGAAGCACGGCTACGCGTGGTCGTGGTCTCGAACCAGGCCGGGATCGGGCGGGGCGCGATGACCGAGGCCGACCTCGACGGAGGTCCACGAGCGGATGCTCGAGGACGGCCGGCGGCGGCGATCGACGCGATCTACCACTGCCCCCACGACTGGGACGAGGGCTGCGAGTGCCGCAAGCCGGCGCCGGGCATGCTGTTCCAGGCACAGCGCGACTTCGACCTCGACCTGACGCGTACGCCGTTCATCGGCGACGACGAGCGCGACGGCCAGGCGGCGCGACGCGGCCGGCTGCCCGTTCGTCATGGTCGTCGGAGGAGACGCCCGCTGCTCGGACGCGGTGCGAGAGCTGACTGGAGCAGCGACGAGGCGGTGCCGGCGATGAGGGTCCTGCTCACCGGCCACCAGGGCTACATCGGCTCGGTGATGGCGCCCGACGTTGCTCGAGCCGGCCACGACGTGGTCGGCCTCGACACCGGCTACTTCGCCGACTGCACGCTCGTCCCGGACCGGAGGCAGGTCCCGACCGTCCGAAAGGACATCCGCGATCTCGAGGCCGGCGACCTCGACGGCTTCGACGCGGTGGTGCACCTGGCGGCGCTCTGCCAACGACCCGATCGGCAACCTGAACGACCGCTGGACGGAGGAGATCAACTTCGAGGCGCTCGGTCCGGCTGGCCGAAGCTCGCGAAGGCGGCCGGCGTCGAGCGCTTCCTGTTCACCTCGAGCTGCATCATGTACGGGATGTCCGAGGCGGCGGTCGTCGACGAGACGTCGCCGCTCGATCCGAAGACCGAGTACGCGCGCTCGAAGGTCCGCGCCGAGCGACGCGATCTCGCGAGCTGGCCGACGACGCCTTCTCGCCCGTCTTCCTGCGCAACGGCACCGTCTACGGGCTCTCGCCGCGGATGCGCTTCGACACGGTCTTCAACGACCTGCTCGGGCCGCGCGGTCGCCACCCGGAGGGTCGTCGTCTACGGCGACGGCAAGCCGTGGCGGCCGGTGGTGCACGTGAAGGACCTCGTGCGCGCCTTCGTCGCCGCGCTCGAGGCGCCGCGCGAGGCGATCCACAACCAGGCCTTCAACACCGGCGCCGACCACCTCAACCACCAGGTGGGCGAGCTGGCGCGGATCGCGGTGGAGGCGGTGCCGGGCTGCGAGCTCGAGGTGCTCGGGCGAGGCCGGGAGCCGACCAGCGCACCTACAAGGCCGACTTCTCGAAGTGGGCGCGCACGTTCCCCGACTGCGAGTTCGAGTGGACGCCCGAGCGCGGGGCGCGCGAGCTGCGCGATGCGTTCGAGTCGATCGGCCTCACGCTCGACGGACTTCGAGGACCCGCGCTTCACCCGGCTGAAGTGGCTGCGAGCACCTGCTCGAGTCGCGGCGCGCTCGACTCCGACCTGCGCTGGAGCGGCGCGCGGGCCGCGCGCATGATCGACGGCGTGAAGATCGTTCCGCTGCGCCAGATCGTCGACGAGCGGGGCAAGATCATGCACATGCTCAAGCGGACCGACCCGCACTTCATCGAGTTCGGCGAGATCTACTTCTCGTGCGCCTGGCCGGGGGCGATCAAGGCCTGGCACATCCACAGTCCATGACGATCAACAACGCGGTCATCTCGGGCCGCGCGAAGCTGGTGATGTACGACCTGCGCGAGGACTCCCCGACCAAGGGCGAGCTGCAGGAGGTGTTCTTCGGCGAGGACAACTACTGCCTCGTGCAGATGCCGCCGGGGATCGCGAACGGATACAAGGCCTACGGGGACAAGATGGTGATCCTCGCCAACTGCGCCACCGAGCCGCACGATCCCGACGAGATGATCCGCATCGACCCCTTCACGGACGAGATCCCGTACGACTGGGGGCTGCGGCATGGCTGAGCGCACGGCGCCCTCTACCGCCGCGCGCATCCCGCCGGGCGCGCAGCCGACGCCGCGCCTGATCATCACCCGAACGCCGCTGCGGATCAGCCTCGCGGGAGGGGGCACCGACCTGCCGGCCTTCTACGAGCGCGACTACGGCGCGGTCTTCTCGACCGCGATCAGACAACTACATCTACGTCACGGTCAAGCCGCACAGCCCACTGTTCAACGAGCCGATCCGGCTCAACTACTCGCAGCAGCGAGGAGGTGCACCGCGATCGACGAGCTCGAGAACGACATCGCGCGCGAGTGCCTGCGGTTCATGGAGATCGAGCCGCCGATCTACATCTCCACCGTGGGCGACCATCCCGGCCTCGACCGGGCTCGGAAGCTCGAGCGCCTTCGCCGTCGGGCTGCTGAACGCGCTGCACGCCTACCGCGGCGAGCGCGTCACCGCCGGCCAGCTCGCCGAGGAGGCGTCGCACATCGAGATCGACGCGCCTCGGCCAGCCGATCGGCAAGCAGGACCAGTACGCCGCGGCGTTCGGCGGGCTCAACTTCTTCGTCTTCAAGCCGGGCGGCGCGGTGACGGTCGAGCCGCAGCGGATCGCCAGCGGGACCGCTGCGACGAGCTGTTCGACTCGATGCTGCTGTTCTGGACGGGTCACCAGCGCGACGCGGGAGCGTCCTCGCGGAGCAGCAGGAGAACACCGAGGCGAAGATGGACTCGCTGCTCGACGATGCGCGCGCACGCACACCGGCTCCAGGAGCTGCTCCACGAGGGACGGCGCGTAGACGTCGGCAGGAGGTCGGGCGCATCCTCGACGAGACCTGGCAGCTCAAGCGCGGCCTCGCCAGCACGATCACGAACGACCAGATCGACGGCTGGTACCGACGCGCCGCGCGAGGCCGGCGCAGTGGGCGGCAAGCTGTGCGGCGCGGGCGGGGGCGGCTGCATCCTGTTCGTCGTGCCCCCGGAGCGCCAGGACCGGGTGCGGGAGGCGCTCAGCGACCTGATCGAGGTGGCCGTCGGCCACGAGGTGCACGGTTCGCAGGTGATCGTGTCCTTCGCCGACTAGCGCCGGCGAGCCGTGATCTTCCTCGAGACGTCGATCCCGGGCGCGTACCTGATCGACCTCGAGCTGCGCGAGGACGAGCGCGGCTACAACGCGCGGACGTGGTGCCAGCGGGAGTTCGAGGAGCACGGCCTGACCGCGCGCATCGCCCAAGCGAATGCGATCTACAACCGGCGCTACTGGAACGCTCCGAGGCATGCACTACCAGGCGCCGCCGCACGCGGAGGCGAAGGTCTTTCGCGTGACCCGCGGCGCGATCCACGACGTGATCGTCGATCTGCGTCCGGGCTCGGAGACCTACGGCCGCTCGGAGTCGTTCCGACTCTCGGCCGAGCGTCCCGCGCATGCTGTACGTGCCGGAGCGCTTCGGCCAAGGCTTTCAGACGCTCGAGGACGACACCGAGCTCGCCTACTACACGTCCGCCTTCTACGCGCCGGAGTCCGAGCGCGGCTTTCGCTACGACGATCCGGCCTTCAAGCTCGAGTGGCCGCTGCCGGTGGAGGTCATCTCCGAGAAGGATCGCAGCTGGCCCGACTTTGTCCCAGCTCAGCCGCTTCGCGGAGCGCGCGTGATCATCGTCGATCGCGAGCTCGAGCGGCGTGAGGCAGAGGGTCGGCCCGTTCGCGTCGGGATGGTGGGCGCCGGGGCGATGGGCCGTGGGATTGCCTTGCAGCTCCTCGGGCCAGTGCGCGGGATGGAGCTCGCCGCGATCTCGAACCGCATCGCCGCAGGCGGCCGAGGACGCCTATCGGCAGGCAGGGGCACGCGGACGTACGCTCGTCTCCTCCACGACCGAGCTCGATCGCGCTGCGTCGAAGCACGCGCCGGCGGTCACAGACGATCCCGCCGTGCTGTGCGAGAGCGAGGCGATCGACGTCGTCCTCGAAGTCACGGGTACGGTCGAGTTCGGGACCGAGGTCGTGCTCGCGGCGATCGAGCAGCGGCAAGCACGTCGTGACGATGAACGCCGAGCTCCAGGGCACGCTCGGGCCTATCCTCAAGGCCCGCGCCGACCAAGCCGGCGTCGTGTTCACCGACTCGGACGGCGACCAGCCGGGCGTGATCATGAACCTCTACCGCTTCGTCGAGGGCATCGGCGTCCGGCCCGTGCTGGCGGGGAACCTCAAGGGCCTCCACGATCCGTATCGCAACCCGACGACTCAGGAGGGCTTCGCGCGGCAGCGGGGGCTGAGCGCGAACATGGCGACGTCGTTCGCTGACGGGACCAAGATCTCGTTCGAGATGGCGATCGTCGCGAATGCGACCGGCCTTCGGGTGGCAAAGCGGGGAATGCACGGCCCGGACAGCGAGCAGCGTGCACGACGCTCTCGAGCTGTTTCCGGCCGACGAGTTGATCGAGCAGCCGATCGTCGACTACCTCGTGGGTGCCGAGCCGGCGCCCGGGGTGTTCGTGCTGGGGCACCACGATCACCCTGTCCAGAAGGCCTACCTCGACCTCTACAAGCTCGGGCCGGGTCCGCTGTACGTCTTCTACCGGCCCTACCACCTGTGCCATTTCGAGGTGCCGTCGACGCTGGCGCGTGCAGTCCTCTTCGGGGACGCGACGATCGCGCCGCTCGACCGGCCCCGCGTCGACGTCGTGGCGACCGCGAAGCGGGACCTGCACGCCGGCGAGCTGCTCGACGGCATCGGCTTCTACATGACCTACGGCCTCGCCGAAAACGCCGACGCGGCGACGGAAGAGGGTCTGCTTCCCATGGGGGTCGCCGAGGGCTGTCGCCTCAAGCGTGACCTCCCGAAGGACCAGGTCCTGACATATGCCGACGTGGAGCTTCCCGACGGCAGGCAGTGCGACGAACTTCGGGCCGAGCAGGCGGCTCTGGTCGCCGATTCGTCCGTGACCGCTGGGACGCCGTGGCGGAGACCGTAGGCGAAGACAAGGCCTTCAAGTGCGCTGCGGCAGTCGCCGACGGCTCTAGATCTCCGCAATGCACGTTGAAGTACGAGTCTTAGGCTGGAGGTCCTCTCCCAGCACTTGGCCCGCGGTCTCCGGATGTAACGTCTGACGTCAGATTGCGCGTCGCTCTCGTTCACCCCCATATCAGCCGCTCGAGCAGCCTCGAGCGCGATACCGTGCTCCTCGCTGCGGGCCTGCTCTCCCACGGTGTGGACGTACATTGCTACTGCATTCCTGCGACGCGCACCATCGATATTCCGGGCGTCACGTTTCACGACGTTCCAGCCCTCAGGATGGGGCGAGTTTCGATCACTTCTCGCCTGGAAATCTCACCTGCAGTGGGCCAGCTTCGCCCTCGCGGCGACGCGGGCGCTGCGGCGGGATCGACATCTATACGACGTCGTCGATGTGCGTCAGACGGCGGCCCTGGATGGGGACGTCCTTCAGGTGGACGGTGTCGTCGCCGCCATGCAGAGACGATGGCCCGCCGAGGCCGGTTGGATGTACCGCGCGTCCCGCCTTCGGGCCTTCGCCGGACCAGTACTGCGCCCACAGATAGGCGTCGACCGAGCGATTCAGAGGCTCCAGCTGCGACGCGGACGGTTTCGCCGGATGATCGCGGTGACGCCACAAGTTCGTGACGACCTCTGCGTTTGCGGCGTCCCGTCGGACATCATCGATGTCGTGCCGTATGCAATCGACATTGACCGGATCGGCTCCGCACGGCCAACCGGCATTCGCGCGCGCTGCGATCCCCGATGGACAGCCGCTCGTGCTCTTCGTGGGGCATTCCTTCCAGCGAAAAGGGCTGGACAGGGTCATCGACGCGCTCGCAGGCGTGCCGGACGCGCACCTCCTGGTCGTCGGCGAGGATGACCGGTCGGTAGTGACGGGCCTGATCCTGCGCGAAGGGCTGACGGGCAGAGTGCATTTCGCCGGCAGAGTCGACGACCCGGAACGTTACTACATCAAAGCAGACTTCCTCGTCCCACCGACGAGATCCAGAGCCGTGGGGGATCCCGCTGATCGAGGCTATGGCGGCCGGCATTCCGGTGATCAGCACCTGCATCGCCGGTGCGGCGCATGTTGTCGTCCACGGGTGCGGAAGCTGGGATCATTCTCTCCGATGAGTCCATGTCCGCGCTGCGTGCCGCTATCCGTGAGCTCATCGACGACCCGGACCGCCGGCGTCGCATGGGAGAACGAGGTCGAACGGCGGCGGCACGTTTCAGCACGGAATCGCATGCCGCGAGCTGTTCTTCGAAACCTACCGCCGGGCGCTGGACGATGCGGATTCTGGTCGCCACTGATCTGTGGTTTCCCGATTTTCGCGGGGGCGCTGCCCGCGTAGCCCGCGAGACGGCCGGCGGGCTCGCCGCGACGCGGCCATGAGATCACGGTGCTAGCGCCGGCTCAGACCAGGGGTGCCCAGCCAGAGAGACATGTGATGGCGTTCACACGTGCTTCGAAGCCTCTGGCGGGGGCGCGCTCCCGCAAACCGTTTACTGATTGTCGTCAGCTCCCGCCGTCTTGCCCGAGCGGCTTGGCAAAGCATTACGACGCTACTGTCTGGCGCACCAGGTGACATCTGCGTGCGGCTTCGCTGCGGCACGCACAGGCAACACCTCTCGTCCTCGTCTGTCATGGCTCTCCCGGTACGCGAGGTACGCCTCGAAGCTGACGAGATGCCGGGTACGGAAAGCGTCGAGCCGCGCGTGTCGCAATGGCGTCACGTTCTTCGCCGTTCTTGAGGCAATGGCCGTACGGACGCGCACGACGTCTTATCGTGCTGAGTAACTACATCGGCGGCACTGGTCTCGCAGGCGACTTCCCGAAGCGCAGCCGACCCGCGATTCGCATTGTCGGGCGGTGGTCTCGACTCGTGCGTGGTTTGCCAGACGACCTTGATCATGCGATGCCGCCCGAGAGGTGCTCGCGAATCCGGCGCGACGGAGATCACTCGTGCTCGCCGTCAGGCGACTTGACCGTGGTTTAGGGCTAGAGAACTCTCCTGCAGGCGATTCAGGCTCCTGCGCGGACCAGACGCGAGGCGACACTTGTCCTCGTCGGTGGAGTGGAAGTCTCGAGGCACCGCGGCTTCGGAGCTCTGAGTGACGAGCTCGGGCTCGGGCCGCGCCTGCGGCTGGCATGGGTCACAGGACGGGGATGATACTTCAGTGCTGGTACCGGGCAGCCGATCGTCTTGCGTTCTCCCGCCCGCGCCACACGAGGGCTTCGGCCTGGCGACGATCGAGGCGCTCGCGAGCGGAACTCCGATCGTTGCCGCTCCGTTGGCGCTCCGCCCCGATCGTTTCGCCCCGCTCGAGCCACGGCTGCTCGCGCGCTCGGCCGAGCCGAACGACCTGGCCGCCGCTGTCGCCGGCATTTTGGAGCTGACCGGTCCCGATCTTCGACCGCTGGTGCCGCGAGTACGCTGCTTCCCGATTCGACTGGGATCGTGTAATACCTGACTGGGAGATCTTGGTCGATGCAGCCCGACCACACAGCTGACTTGACCGGACGGCCGGCGCGACTCGGGCGGCTGACCTCGCGATCATCGCTGGGCTCACCGTGCTGGCAGCGGCGTCCGCCTGGATCCTCTCGCGCCCTCGAGTCTCCGGCTCGACGACGCCTGGGCGGCACTCGTTGTCAAGGCCCATACGACCCACGACCTCATCCTCGCCGGTGTCACGGCTCCGGGGTTTGCCGTCCTTCTCAAGGGCTGGCTTGGCGTGGCGGGCTTCTCGGAGCTGAACGCACAACTACTGCCGTTCGTCGTCGGTGTGCTTACGGCGCCCGGTCTCTATCTCGTCGCACGATGGAGAGGAGTAGGACGACTGGGGCATCGGTCGGCGCCCTCGTGCTCGTTGCCTCCGCCGTGCACATGACTTACTCGACCCACGTCAAGCAGTACACGCTGGACGCCTTCGTTGCGTTGATCCTGCGGGCCGCGGCGCGGGGGCTCGTGCCGGACGTCGGCAGCAGGCGACGCTGGTGGATCTTTGCCGGCACGTGCGTCGTGGGCATCGCACTGACAAGCCCCGCCATCGCTGTCGCCGTCTCGAGCACGTCCGTCGCGCTCGCTCTGCTCGCACGTGAGCGCCGCTCGCTACGGGTTGCGCTCGCGCCGACGGCCGTGGTCGCTGCCTTCTCCGCGCTGTGGTGGTGGTTTCTGCTGCGGCCACGCGTGGACGCAGCCCTGACGGACTACTCGTCCGGTTACTTCATTCCGTACGACCGCGGAATCGGCCACGCAGTCTTCATCGCGGCCAGAGGCGTCAAGGATGTGTTTGCGGGCGCAGTGCCGCCCAACTTCACATCCGACAAGCTGGCGGCATCGGCCGTTCTGGCGGCTGTCGTCGTGCTCCTCGTCTGCCGCCGCTTCACACCTGCCCTACTGTTCGTGATCGCACCGCTCGGTCTGGCTCTCTTGCTCGCCGCGGCCCATGCCGTCCCACTCGGGACGGGCCGAACGGAACTACCGCTACACCCGGGCTGGCCTTGGCGATAGCCCTCGCAGTCGACGAGCTTCAGCGACGTTGGAAGCGGGCCGTCGTGTTGGGGGTCATCGTCGTCCTGGCGGTGCAAATCGTCACGTTCAAGCCGGTATCCCCCTACCCGGTCAGAGATGTGCGACCGCTCGTTGCGGAGCTCGAGCGCCGAGTCTCACCGTCGGACAGCGTCCTCATTCGTCCCGACGACGACTTTGCGTTCGGTCTGTACACCACCTGGCCCATTACGTTCGTTCGATCTAGCGCGTCCACTGGCTTTGCGGTGCGCGTCGATCGTCCCAACGTCCACTACCCATTGATCGTTCCGATCGGCCCAGATCTGCGCACGGAGTCGTGGCCGACAGCGATCGCCAACGCCAAGGCTAACTCCACGCGGGTCTGGCTTCTCACAGGCGGCCAAGATCCGATATCGAAGCTGCCACACGTCCGCGAGCCGGAGGTCCGCGAGCTCATGAGGAAGGGCCGGGCTCTCCCTCCAGCTGGAGCTCACTCGGCCGGGGGCGAATCTCAGCCTGTGGTCACCATCGCAAGGGTCGTGTAACGAGGCACATTGAGACCTCGAAATGTCTGGGCCAGACGACATACTCCTCGGTCCGAGCTCCGCGGATCAAGCGGCCCACCCGTGTGCAAGTGGGCTGAGCTTTCTTGCCTCGGTTCGCTTGGGCGCACTTGAGACCCGGATTATTTCCGTCGGGCGTGACCGATCTCCTCATCGTCGTAGGTGCCCGGCCGAACTTCATGAAGGCGCGCCGTCGTGCGTGCGGCCGAGTCGGCGGGCTCGGCCTCTGCTCGTCCACACCGGGCAGCACCACGACTTCGAGATGTCGCGACGTCTTCTTCGAGGACCTCGGGCTGCCGGAGCCGGACTGTCCATCTGGGCGGCGGGCTCGGGCAGCCACACCCAGCAGACGGCGCGGCATCATGCTCGCATTCGAGCCGGTGCTCGCGCGCACGGCGCCGGGAGGTCGTCGTCGTCGTCGGCGACGTCAACTCACGCTCGCATGCGCGCTCGCCGCGGCGAAGAACGGCGATGCCGTGGCGCACGTGGAGGCCGGCCTCCGCTCCTTCGACCGCTCGATGCCCGAGGAGATCAACCGCATCGTGACGTGACCACGTCTCCGACCTTCCTCTACACGACCAGCCGCGACGGCGACGACAACCTCTGCGCGAGGGCATCCCGGCCGAGCGCATCGTCGGTCGGCAACCCGATGATCGACACGCTGCTGCGCCTGGGAGCACGCCCGCGAACGCCGGATGCCGGCAAGGCTCGGGCTCGAGCCCCAGCGATATGCGTCGCTGACGCTGCATCGGCCGGAGAACGTCGACGAGCCGGAGTCCCTCCGCCGCCTGCTCGCGGCGCTGGAGGAGGTCGGCCGTAGGCTTCCTGTGATCTTCCCGGTCCACCCGAGGACACGCGAGCGAATTGCGGCACTTGGTAATCGGCCTGCAAAGGCGATCCCGGCTGATGTGAGCGGCCCGCTCGGCTACCTCGACTTCCTCGGGCTCCTAGCGACGCCCGGCTCGTCTTGACCGACTCCGGTGGCGTACAGGAGGAAACCACCGTTCTCGGCGTTCCCTCGCCTGACCGTTCGTGAGACGACCGAGCGCCCCGTCCACGGTCACCTCGGGCAGACACGGTCATCGGCCGAGTCCCGACCGACTCGTGAGAGAAGCCGCCGCCGCGCTGGAGGGCCCGAGCCCTCCGGCTCGGCTGCCCGAGCGCTGGGACGGGCGGGCGGGGAAGCGGATCGTCGAGCACCTCCAGGCCGAGCTGAGACAGAGCACCCCGATCGTCTCAGCCGGTGACTAGCGCATGGACTGGCTGGACAGCGTGCCGAAGCGCCTGGTGTCTAACGGACAGCGCGAACGTACGGGTGCTAGCCGATCCGACACTCCAGATGACGAGCGAGCGCGGTAGTCGGAGCCGGTCGCCCTTTGGATAGAGGCGAAGGTTCAAGTACCGGGTTGTCGCGTCGGAGTTTTGTGAAGCCGGCAGCACGGAAGACCTGAGCGGCCTCGTCTCGTGAGTACACCTTGGAGAGTGGATTACCAGGGCCGTCTGTGTTGCTCGGCAAGAAGAGTCTCGTATCCCCGAGATAGCGAAGCCCGTCAACTCGGAGGAGCTCCCAGTGTCGGGCGAGCAGATCGCCGTCTACGGGCGTTGCGTGCTGGAGCAGACTCGCAACACCCGGAACGGCCAACGTCGCAGCGAGCGTCCGGCGGACAACGAGGATGTTGAAGCGGTAGTTGAGAGAGCTTCGATGGTAGACAGAGGGCCGACCCGCATGGCCGAAGGACTCGATGGAACTCAGCGACGGCCTTTTCGGTGCCCGGGAGGCGGTGGATGACCCCGTGGGACCAAACGAGGTCGAAGTGAAGCTCGTCTGAGAAGGGCAACCCGATCGCGTCGCCTTCGGTGAAACGGCCCGTCGAGGTGTTCCAATTCAAAGCGCCGGCTGGCCAGCTGGAGCGCCACACCGGTCTGGTCAAATCCGATATAGGCGGGCCCCGGCGCGCGCGAACCGTACGCCGTCGGTGGCGAGGCCGCCGCAACCGACATCCAGCACATCCTTATTGCCCACTCGGCGAAGCGAGCCACTTCTGGGATGTGGGGCTCGAGCCGGTAGCGATGCTCCTCGATTTCACGGAAACCGCTCCGGTCCGGGCTCGGCGTCCGTGAAGCGGAACCCAGGCTGGCTGCGCTCCAAAGGCCGATGTGTCTACCAGCGACAGCTGCCGACCGTTTCCCGGCTCCCCGTTGCCTCCGTCTAGCCTGACGGACACATGCAGCGCGATCGCCGCGACGGTGGTTTAGGCGGCGTCCTCGAACGCCACGCCGTCAGGGATGCGAGCCACGATGTTCTTCGGCACGACGAGGTATTCGGCGTGGTTCGCACCCTCGCCGCGGCAGGCGACTCGGTCGCCGGGCGCCGACGCCCTCCACGGGGACCCGGCCGACGACCTCTGGGGCCAGCGACTGTCCATTCTCAGCGGGTTCGTCGATTAATGCACCGGCGCCGGAGCTCGATGAGAAGCCGTTTCGTCCGCCTCGTGCTGCGGAGATCGTCGGGGTGAAATCGTGAACATGCGACTCTGCTGCCCGCCCCCGCCCGAGGCGACCGTGACCGAGGATGTCAGCAGAAGGAGGATGTCGCCAACCCGGGTGGGGGTCCACCATGCGCGTGAGCTGGAGACGCGATCTCCGGAGCGCCGGGTGGGTCGCGCTCGGCTTCGGCTCGCGACAAGTCATCACCTGGCTGGCGATGCTCCTCCTCGTACGCCTGTTGGAGCCCGAGGCTTTCGGCGTCGTTGCCATAGCTCTCGCGATCGTCTCGGCGCTCACTTTTCTACGCGGCTCGGGGGGCATCTGGTCGGCGCTTGTCTATCGTCGCGGCGAGATCGAGGAGGCCGCGGCTCTCGGCGTTCGTCTACCTCGTGTTCTCGAGCTCGTCATCTACGGTGTGTGCTTTGCTTCTGCGCCGCTCTTCGCCTCGGCGTTCCGCACCCCTGAGCTCACCGGCGTGCTGCGCGGTACTCGCCTCGTCTCGTTTTCGCAGGGCTGAGACGTCGTCCCGGGGCGTTCTCGACGCGAGAGCTCAGGTACTCGGCTCTCGCACGCCTCGATCTCGGCGCGCCGTCGTCCAGCTGACGGCCTCGGTCAGCCTCGCCTTCGCCGGTGCCGGCGTGTGGAGCCTCGTAGCGGGGCAGGTCGCGGCCGAGGCGTTCGTCGGCCGCGGCGATCTGGCGATGACGCCGTGGCGCCCCTCTGCGGCACGCCAGCTGGTCGGCGTTGCACGAGCTCTTCCGTTACGGGCGCTTCGCGGGCGGTGCGAACATCGCGATGTTCCTGAGCGGTATCGTCGACACGTTATCGTCGGTCGCGTCCTGGGAGCCACGGCCGTCGGGCTCTACTCCGTGGCGTTCCGGGTCGCGACGGTGTCCGAATCCATCTTCGGCTACCTCATCGTCAAGGCGATGTTCCCGGCGTTCTCCATCGCGCGGGAGGACCGCGAGGCCGTTCCGGCGGATCTTCGTCCAGCACGCGCAGCGACTCGTCTGCTCGTGCTCCCCGCTGACTATCTTCGTCGGCGCTCGCCGCCGAGCCGATCGTCCTCACGCTGCTCGGCGCAGAGTGGAGCTCCGTTGTCACACCCGTGCGGATCCTCGCGGTCTTCGCGTTCGTCAAGGCACTCACCGGTACGGCGAGCGCCGTCTTCCGCGGCGCCGGAAGACCTGAGCTCGCGATGTGGTTCGCGGTCGCGAACGTCGTCCTGCTCGTCCCGGCGCTCATCGTGCTCACCCGCTCGCACGAGCTCAACGGAGCCGCGATCGCCGTGCTCGCCTGCGCAAGCCTGACGACCCTGCCCGCACTGGTCGGATGATGAGGCTCGTCGGGCTCCCTGCCGGCGAACTCGTGCGGACGCTCCGGCCGTCGCTCGTCTGCTCAGTCGTCCTCACGCTCGTCTGGTCGTCTCGTTCCCGCGACAGCTCCGCCCGCCCCGCCGTTTCGCTGGTCGCCTGCTCGCGGGCGGCGGCGTCGCCTACGTCGCGAGCGTCGCACTCTTTGCCCGCAGCGTGGTCGTCCCGATGTGGTTCGACCTGCGCGGAACTCGTACTGGCAACGTCGCTATCGGCGCTCGACTGTGCAGACGGTCCGCGCCGGCAGCAACCACCGTTCCCGCAACGAGGACGGCCGGGTCGGCGTCGATCTCGCCGTTCGGACGCGAGAACGCGATCTCGTCGGCGACGCGCGCGACGACCGTGCCGTTCGCGGTCAAGCCCGGCGCATAGAGACGCTGCGCGGCATCGAGGAGGACGGCGCCGCGAACACCCGGCCGCATCTCGCGCACTGCGTGTGCGGGAAGCCAGAAGCCGTAGGCGTCCGGGGCGGCGGTGACAAGGGCGCTGGACTCCAAAGTGGGAGCGACACGCTTCGAGACCACGGAGAACATGTCGTGATCGCGGCTTCCGGGGACCGGGTGGAGGAAGCCGGCCACGACTGCGAGGGCGACGGCTCCCAGTGCGAGCGGTCGCGCCCGTTGCGGTAGCGTCGCCACGGCTGCCCCCACCAGCAACGCCGCGAGTGGCAGCAGCAGGCCGAAGTAGCGCACGAGCGACGGGTTCTTCATCAGGTAGACGGCACCGAGCAGAAGCGCGGCGCCCAGCGTGAGCGCTGCGATCGCGTTACGGCTCCGGTCCCGGATCAGCACGACGAAGCCCGCCGCGGCCAGAAGGAGCAGCGGCCAGTCGGTGCGCCAGATGCCACCCGGTCCGGATGTCGTGACGATGGCGAGCGCGGCCGCTCCCAGCCCCAGGATCGCGCCGTACCGCACGAGCACCGGCGGAGCGATCGCCACGAGCCCCATGGCCAGAGCAAGACCGAAGCAAGTAAGACGAGCCGCCAGTCCGGCACCGCGATCGGGACACGCAGCACGGTGATGACGAGCGCCCACGTAAGGAGAGCGGCGGGCGCGGCCTGCTTTGCGTCCCGACGCGTTCGCTCGCCTCGCATCGCGACGATCGCGGCTGCAATGGCAACGACTGCGAGCTCGGGCCTCGTTGAGATCGCCAACCCGGTGAGGACGCCGCCCAGTCGCGGACGACGATGGACGAAGGCAAGTGCCGCGCTGAGCGCAAGCGCCTGCGCGAGGGGATCGGGGCCCGAGAACCCTGACCAGAAGCCGAGGCTCGGGCTCGCGAGCAGCAGCATGCCGGCGGCCAGCGCCGGCCAGCCGGGATCCGCTGAGCTTCGCGGCGAGGAGGGCCGCGGCGACCACCGTCGTCGCAGCGGCGATCGCCGTGACGATGCGGGCAGCGTCGAGCCAGGCGATGCCGAGCGCATGCACTCCTGCCACGAGGAGGGGGAAGAGGGGTTTCACGGCGGCGTCCGGATTCGGTGCGAAAACGTCTCCGCCGGGCCCGAGGACCGTCGTCGGCTGGAGGTGCTCGCTGATCCCCCGAGCCATGAGCAGGTACTGGTAGCCGTCGGGATAGAGCAGCGCAGCATGGTGCTGCCCGAGCCGAACGCCGAGCGCCAGCCGAAGAGCGCCGCCGGCGGAAGCGCCGCCGCGAAGACGGAGCGCCTCATGTCGGACTCCCGAGCAGCCGTGCGCGTTCGGCGAAGAACCCGGCTGTCTCTGCCATTCGATAGAGGTAGACGCGGTCGCGGGTGACCCGAAGGCGAAGATTCGGACGACCATCGCGGCAAGCAGTCGGACACCGACGCCGCCGGCACATCGTTCGCGCGCGCCCGCGTGATGCCCTGCCACCACAGGCGCCGCCAGTAGTAGCGCCGATCGGCAGCGTTCCGCATGGACCGTGTGATCGACGACTGCGCTCGGCTCGAGCCAGATCCTCCAGCCCGCCCGGCGCACGGACTCGATCAACTGCCGACTCGTCGCCCGACAGCAGATTCGAGCCGCTACGCCCGAGCGCCTCCGGGGAACGCGCCGGCCTCGACTGAGCGCCTCCCGCCGGAAGGCCATGTTCGCGCCGAACGGCCACTCCGCACTCGACCTGGCCTCGCGCCCGATCGGGCCGAAGCGCGTGATCGCAGCGAACTGGAGCAGCCGATCGGACAGCCATGCGGGCCGCGTCGCGTCGCGGAAGACGGGTTGCAGGCACCGCCGACACAACCGATAGCGGGGTCGCTTCGAAGGGAGCCGCGATACGTCGGGCCCAATCGCGGCGAGGCGCGGCATCGTCGTCGAGGAAGGCGATGAGCTCGCCGGCCGCCGCGGCCACACCGCGGTTTCGAGCCCGAGAATGCCCTGGCTGTTCCTCTCGCAGATAGGTCAGGTTCTCGATCAGCGACTGCGTATCCCTCGACGAGCTCGCGGCACGATGGTTCCGAGGCCGAGTCGACAACGATCACCTCGACGGGATAGTCGAGAGCGGCGAGAGCGCCTCGAGACACCGAGCGAGATCGCGCGGCCGGTTGTGGGTGCAGACGACGACGCTCAGCGTGCTGGCTAGGCACACGAGAACCTCCCTGAAACAGGGCGGCGTGAGCTGCTGCTGAGGCTTTCCAGGTCAGACCGGAGGCCGTCTTCGTCGCCGCCTGCTTCGAGCTCTGCGCGGGCTCCCGGATCGGAGAGGGCGACGAGGCCGGCGCGGATCGCGACGTTCAGTGCCGGCGCAATAGCTGGCGGCGTCGCCGGCGACCTCTGGTATCGAGCCCGTTTGCGTGGCGAGGACCGCCCGGCCGGCGCCGAGCGCGTCGAGCAGCGGCCCGTTCGTTTCTCCGACCGAGTCGCGACGCAAGCAGAGGACACAGTCCGAGGCGACGATCGCACGCTCGTAGTCGGCGTCGTCGGGAGCCGGCCAGCACGAGCGCATCCTGGGCGCGTGCGGCCTCTGCAGCGCCGCGATCAGCGAGCTCGTCCGGCAAGCGCCATGCGCCAGCCCGGGGCGTCCGACACGGCCGCAAGCGCCTCGCCGACGAGCTTCACGGGCTTGATGACGCCCGGGACGACGGCGATCAGCGCGTCCCGCGGCCAACCGAGCGCGCGGCGCGCAGCGAACTCGATCCGTGTCTCGTGGCCGCCGTGTCGGGTGCGGGATCACCTCCATCCGCGCGGGTCGACGTCCCAACTCTCGAACGAGCATGTCGGCGGCGAAGGCCGTGTGGACGATCACCGCGGCGGCGTGCCGAGCGAGCCGCGGATACACGAGCGCCCGATAGAGGGGGAGAAGCGCGCGCGTCCGAGGCACGACGTCGTGGACGGTGACGAAGAAGGTGCGTCAGGGCTCGGCGCACGCCGGAGAAACGCGCGCGAGGAGTTCGCCAGGTGAAAGTGCGCCGGACCGTCGCCGGTCTGGCGATCGTCGAGTCGGTAGTCGACCTGTTCCTGTCCCAGCGCTTCGGCCAGCTTCGTCGCATACCGGGAGATTCCGAGCGAGCGTGGATTGCGGACTCCCTCGACGACGAGCTCCGTCGAGATCTTGCGGCCGTCAGGACTAGCCGGAAGGGCGGTCGCGCTCATCGAGGGGCGCCTCCGCCCGGAAAGAGCTTCTCGCGCTCGAGTCGGTAGACGACGTAGTCGGGCGAGTCGTACACGAGAGTTCCGACCCGGTTGTTCTCGTAGAAGTAGTTGCTCAGCGCGCGCTCCTGCGCCGGAGTCCGCAGACGCGCGTTCTGCCAGATGAAGTCGTCGAGGCCCTTGGGCTCGAGTGTCGTCTCCTTCGCCACGACCACGTAGCGGACGCCGCGTCGCCACATCTCCTGAGCCGCTTGCCACCAGCCCTGACCGCCGGCGTAATAACGCCGCAGGAGCCGGTAGCCCTCCTCGGAGTGGGCGAGCTCGGCTCTCGAGCTCACATGGCCCTTGTCGACCGTGAGTACCTGGTGCCCGGTCATGGCCGGGATGAGGTAGGAGGTGGCAGGATCGGTCGCAACGATGCCGGGCGCGTCCGGGATGTGCTCTCCGAGGCTCCAGGCGGGCTGCAGCGACTGGCCGAAGTAGCTGACGGTGGGCGGAGCTCCGAAGAGCGTCACGACCTTCACGCTCAGCGCAAGCGCGAACGTCGCGGCGACGATCGCGGTCGTTCTCGAGCGACGCGACTCCGCGACGACCGTCGCGACGCCCAGTGCGAGCGGAACCTGGCAGAGGAGCAGGAACCGGTACCAGACCGGCAGAGGCAGACCGAGCGCACCCAGTGTTCCGAGCACGAAGCAGCCGGAGAACCACGCCGCGGGCACGATGTGCCCACGCCTGGCGAGGCGCGCAAGGCCGGAGAGCCCCACCGTCCCCGCCACGAGCAGGAGCGGCCAGCGCCAGCGCCCGTCGATCCAGTAGATCGCGAGCCGGGCTGACTCATCAGGTGGCGAGCTGACCAGCGCCAGCTCCCAGATCGCAATCGCGGCCGTTCCCGCAATACCGACGATCGCGAGCCGGTACGCGGCGCCCGCCGTTTCGAGCCGTGACAGCACGCCGAGACGCTGCGCCGGCACGATCTTTCACCCGGCCGATCGAACCGACTCCGCAGTGCGACGCAAGGGTGCCGCGATGCAGAGCCCGATGAACACGACGCCGCGCAGGCCGGTCTCTGCGAAGGCTCGATCGAGAGAGTACGCCGGCCACAGCATCCCGAGGGCGAACCCTGCGGCGAGCGCGATCGGCGCCCTCGAGCGCCGCGCGGTCGCGCCGCGCTGCCAGGCGGCAGCCGTCTGCCGTTGCGAGCACGCAGAGCAAGACGCCCGTGAACGGGTGGACGAGCATCGTGAGCGACGCGAGCACACAGAGCGAGCACGAGCGACGCAACCGAGCGCCGCTCGAGCGCGAGCAAGGTCAGGAGAGTTGTCCCGATCGCGACGTTCTGTGGGAAGAAGCCGGCGTAGAGCGCCGCGTGCAGCGAGAGGTCCGATGCCCAGATGACATGCGGTGGTCCGAAGATGCCGAGCAGCACGGGGATCGAGACCCACGCCGCCGTGGAACCGGCGAGCCGGCGGACGTAGAGCCAGACGCACCAGAGCGTGAACGCGAAAACCGGTAGCCCGACGAGTGCGAGGAAGCTCCCGAGGGTTGCCGGTGAATGCGAGCCGTCCAGAACGCCCCAGACGAGGCCGAGCGCCTGGATGTAGGGCGTCGCATGCTGGGTCGCGACGCTCGCAGCAAGGAACGGGCTCTGTTCGGCAAACGGCCGTTGCGCCATGTCCGAGACCAGAGCGATGAAGGTCGGCGTATCGGAGGTGACGCGTAGCGCGTAGTCGACCGCGCGTGCCCACAGCATCAGCCCCATGACGCCGGCGAGCAGTGCGAGGACGCCGTAGCGGACGAGTGCCTCCGTGGCGGGAAGCGCGGTTCGCGACGCCTGTGCCTCCGCAAGTGTGGCGTGAACGAGCTGCAGGTCGGTCCGGACGCGCTCGATCCGGATCGCAAGACCCTGTATCCGCTCCTGGGCCGAGTCGAGTGCCTCGAGGAGGTGCGAACCCGGACTCGCCTCCGTTGCGTTGGCGTACTCCGCCGCGGGCGCGGCCTGACGCCCACCGTGATCGGCGGCATGGAGGGGAGGGTGTACAACGCGCAGCGCCGGCCGAGACCGGGGCGGCGTCCGGTGTACCTCAGCGTCGCGTTCTGTCATTCGCACCCTGCTTATCGGCAGCGCTACGAGCCCAATTGACGGCAAGCCTCTTGCTAGCGCGTCGTTGCGCTCGAGGGTTCGATGCGCCGCAGGAGAGCGAGCGGACGCAGGGCTGTCAGACCGGGCAGACCTTTCCGCGCAGCTTGGAGGAGTAGGACGAGACCCGCCGCCTCGCAGGCGACCGTTGCCAGAGCAGCTCCTGTCGCCCCGAGGGACGGTGCGAGCAGAGCGAGGGCGACGAGGTTGATCATGAGTGTGACGGCGACCTGAACCCCGAGCGCGCGAAGCCGCCCGATGCTGAGAAGCGACGTGCCGATCACGCCACTCGCCGCAATCAGGGGGATACCCAGACACAGGAGCGCAAAGGGAACTCCCGCATCCGCGTATTCCGAGCCGAGCACGACCGGCAGACCGACGGGGACGACTGCGGCAGCTGCACTCGCGAGCAGCACCGCTACGACGAGAGTCCACACGAGCGCACGGCGTGCGCACGCGATGAACCGCTGGAAGTCGTCCTCGGCGGAGAGCCGGGGCAGCAACGCCGTCGTGATCGCGTTGGGGAGCATCAGCAGTCCGAAGGCAACGGTGGCGACGATGCTGAAGACTGCGGTCTCGTGTGCGTCAGCGAGCGCCGCAAGGGCGATCGTCCCGGATCGGTAGTAGGCCACGGTCGCCAGCGCCAGGAGCCCGATCGGCGCCGCACGCCGGAGTGCGGTCCGCGCTGGTACCTGACCCGTGAAGTCCGCGATCCTCGGCGCGTGCAGGATGAGCGGGAGAAGTGCCACGAGCGTGCTGAGGGCGAGCGCCAGGAGCACCACATCGGCGCGGGGCAGCAGGAGCGACGCGAGACCGACGGTGACAACGGAGACGATCGCCGCGAGAAGTCGCTGAATCGCCTCGGGCCGGATGTCCTGGCGTGAACGGTAGAGCCCAAGCAGGGAGAGCGTGAGTGCGCCGGAGACGGCGAGCGCGGCGACCGCGAGAGCGGTGAACGGCCGTGCAAGCACTGAGCCGGCAAGCAGCGTCGCCATCACGACTGCGGCGGCAAGAGGCGCACGAGCTTCGAGTAGGGCTCGGAAGAGAGCGCCTCGAGACTCCCCGCTCCGAGCGCCGTCACGCGTTATCAGCGTTCCTGCACCGAGATCGAGCACCGACGCGAGCACGCCCGCAATGGCGAGCGCCGTCGCCAGCACCGCAAACTCAGGGACCGAAAGGAACCGTGCCGCGACGATGATGACAACGAGTGCGCCGACCTTCGAGGCGACATCGCCTGCCAGCGCGAGCGCCGAGTTCTCGGCGATTCCGCGCTTCACTGCCGAAGCTCGGCTACCGCGTCGTCGAGAAGCTCGCAGTAGCGATGGAAGGAATGCGCGTGCGTACGGACTCGGACTCCTGCCGAAAGCTGTGTGTGGTCGCGCGCCATCCTTTCGATCGCAGCGGCGAGAGCGGCCGCGTCGGGCTCGCAAAGGATTCCGTCGACACCATCGTTGATCGCTGCCGGTAGGCCGCCGACGCGGGTTGCGATGACGGGTCGTCCGTACGCGAACGAGAGCTGCACGACGCCCGACTGACTCGCCGAGCGATACGGGAGGAGTGAAGCATCGGCAGCGCCGAAGAGCAGTGCCGCTTCCTCGTTCGGGATGAACCGTTCGCGAAACTCCACTCGTCCTTCGAGCCCTAGCCGCTCCGCCTGCGCTCGTAGCTCGTCGCAGCAGCCCCACGAGCAACCGGCCACGACGAGCCGGACGCGGAGACTCTGGTCGACCCGGGCGAGCGCGTCGAGTGCGAGGTCGACGCCCTTGTACGGGCGCATCGATCCGAACGTGAGCAGTAGGAGGTCAGGGTTTCCGTGCCGCGCGCGCTCGGCGGCGCGTTCGTCCTCCGATGGACCAGCGGCGAGCTCGTGCGCGTCGAAGCGTGGATGGAAGGCTTCGAGGATCGGGGTTGAAGCCAGCCCCAGGGACGCGAGCTCGCCCCGCTGGTGAGGTGCGTGGGTTACGAGCAGGTCGGCATGTTTCAGCGCTGCCAGGGAGAGCCGTCTGTAGCCCGGCAGCGGCTCGTGCGGGGCGACGTTATGGCAGATGACGACGCGTGTCGTCGTCTTTGGCACATGGCGCAGCAGGTACCGGTACGGCGGCGTCAGCACCGGGTGCAGCCAGGGCAGAATCACCGCCTCCGCCTGGAACTCGTCGACCCGGCGGACCGCTCGTCGCCACGTGCGCGGGTCGTGCCAGTCCAAGGTGAACGAAGCATCGGGGCAGGGAGCGCAGGGCGACGACGTGTCGACGCCCTGTCCTCGGTAGAGCAGTGGCGGGTACAGGCGCCGCCAGCTGACGACGTCCACGGGACTCGTCTCCGCCATCGATCGCACCATCGCGCTGTTGAACTGCGCCACTCCGCAAGCGAGCGGGTAGACGGCGGCTACCACGGTCTTGCGGAGACCCCTCATCACCGCGACCATCAGCGAGAGCCGACGCTCACCAGCCCGGAACTCGCCGACTCGCGCGCGTCCATCCCGCTCGGGTCACCAGGCGAGAAGCGCTCTACCGGGTGGTCGTGCTCCACACGCTTCAGGTGATAGAGCACCTCTTCGAGCAGGCGGTGGCTCGTACTGACCCCGTCCGCGATGAGCCCTGACACGAACAGCCCGACGGCGAGAACGAGTGTGAGTACGGCTGCAAGGAGAGCCGGAAGATGCAGGCCTCCCGACTGGTAGCCGAGGAGGAACCATCCTGTGAGGACCGCGCTGAGCGCGAGCATGGCAAGCGCCGCCCGCCCGAAGACGCTGAGCGGGTTCGTGTGCAGCATCGTCCTGAACGCCTGTCCTCCCGCATGCCCGACGTACCGCATCACGGAGCGCGTCATCCGCGACTCACCATCTGCGCGAGGCAGCGCGGGGACGACGACTTCGTCAACGGCGAGGCGCATGCGCGACGACCGGATCAGCGTCTCGAGCGTGTGCGTGTACTCCGAGATCACGTTGAGCCGCAGGAGCGCTTCGCGAGAGAAGGCCCGGTATCCGGAGGTCGCGTCGCTGATGGGCATCTTCGTCACGCGCCTGAACACCCATGAGCCGAACTGGTTTCCGCGGCGCCGGACCTCTGAGTTGCGGATCTCGTCGAGCGGTCGAACCCCGACGACGACGTCCGCGTCGCCGGAAATGATCGGCGCAACGAGCCGAGGAATGTATTCCGGATCGTGTTGGCCGTCCCCGTCCAGGTGGACGACTACGTCGGCTCCGGAAGCGAGCGCCGAGTTCACCCCGGTCCGGAAGGCGGCGACCAGGCCACGATTGCTGCGATGCCGTTCCGCACGATCCGCCCCGGCGGCGAGCGCGACCATCGCCGTGCCGTCGCATGAGCCGTCATCGACGACGATCACCTCGACCTCGCGGACATACGGCATGCGGCGAGGTATCGAGGCGACAACCGGACCGATCGTCTTCGCCTCGTCGAGAGCCGAGATGACGACTGCAAGCTTGCAGCGCGCCCGCTCTGCGGACACTCGACGGAGGCCCCGCGGTTCGAGTGGGAGCCCGTCGCTATCGGCGATGGATGCGCTCAATGCTCCGAACCGAGTCGAGACGATCGACCCAGGCCTCATCGAATCCGGGGCCTCCAACGACCCTGTCGCGCTGGCCATCGCCGCCCGAGTAGAGGCGGTCGTTGCCAGGCCCGCCGTCGAGGGAGTCGCGACCCGGGCCGCCGTAGAGACGGTCGTTGCCGGTACCTCCCTGGAGAACGTCGTTCCCGCGGCGCCCGTAGAGAGTGTCGGGACCGCCTCGTCCGCGCAGGACGTCGTTGGCGGCGGTTCCGCTCAGCGTGTCGGCATCGGTGTCCCCGACGAAGTACGCCGGAGGCACAACCGTCGATCTCGCGCTGCTGGCGAGGAGCGATGCGCCGATCGTCGCCACGTACACGCCTGCAAGTGCGACGAGAGCGAGCGGAACGAGGAGATACGTCCTTGAAGATCCCATTTATGCCTCCGTCAACTGGATGTCATGGAGGGGCGGCTCCGCGGTTATCGGATGCCGGCTCGGCTCTTCCGGACCACTCGAACGAGTTACCCCTTTAGGCGGCGGGGGCGGTGAATCGCCCAGCGAGAGCCGCGGACACCCGGCTCGAAGTCGCGAAATCCCTGATTCTCGAAGCGAAATTCGATGGGTAGACGGCCGGGGTCGGCCATCCCTTCGAGGTTGGGACGAGATCTAGCTTCCCACCGTCGTGGCATCTCGGGCTGCGGTACCGCTGATCCTGACTCGCGTAGTACTGGGCCCAGTACTCGCGCGCGAGCAGGCGCGCAAATCGCGGATCTGCCCCGAGAGCCCTTGCCACGAAAGCATCCGCCTGTGCCGCGAGGCAGTCGGCCTCTGCCTCGTCGACGACGCTCGCGAGGTGCACCGATTCGTGGCTCAGGACATGAACGGCGAGGAGTTTCGAGCCCCAGTCGTCACACTCGCCGAGAATTGGAGTTCGCACGGGAACCCTCCGTGTCGTCGTTTCCCCGCGCCGACCGGCTGCACGCGTCTCCCACCGGGTCCTCGCTCCGTGCTCGCAGATCCGTGTGCCACTTTCGGTTGGCGTCGTCACGAAGGAATCCGCGAGCCGGCAGGCCCGTGGCGAAAAGTACGCGTGCCCGTCTGCAACCGCAGCCCTGGACGTGGAATCCCAGTGGAGCGGGGTCAGGGCCCACGTGTTCGATGAATCGAAGTCATGCTCCGCCGCGAGCGATCGCCACTTCGGTGCGTCCACGCACTGGATCGACACACGGTGTCCGGCCAGGGAGGTCGCGACCCTGGACGCCAAGGCTTCGAACGGCACGATTCGCTCGGAACCACCAGACCACGGTGACGGCCTGACGCTCCCGTGGGCGGGCAAAGCGATGCCCAGCACCACGAGCCCTACGGCTAACGCACGCCGACTGGCGAGAATCGCATCCTCTCCCCGTTGTTCCCCGGACGAGTCCCTCCGGACTCGTTGGATCGAAGTCTCTTCGGATCGCGAGTGCTGTCAAGCTCGACGCGCGCCGGGAACCGGGAGCGTGAAAGGTTCTAGCCGCGATCGGGCAAGAGGAACGCGCACGGGCGAGCGTCGCCCGCGAGCGGAGAGGGCCCGCTTCGAGCAACGACGAAATGATTTCCATCGATCTCGACGACCTCGCCCAGCCCGGGGCACGGCTCGTCGGACTCGGTCAGGCTGTAGCCCAGTGGAGAAGCGATGAAGCGGACGTGTCCCCCGTTCGGACCCGCCGCGATCGAGTCCTCGAGAGTCCGCTCGGGCAGTGCCACGGCATGCCGCAGACCGGAGAGCTCAGCGACCGCATCGGCCAGGCGCCTCTCACGTTCGCCGATTCCCGTGCGAAGCGCCTCCAGCTGGCGCTCGAGCGTTGAGATCCGCGCATCGCGTCCGGTCAGCTGAGCCTCAGCCTCGCGCAGTTCCGCCGAGACCCCGTCAGCCTGCTGCCGCGCGAGAGTACGTTCCTCCTCGACTCGCGACAGAGCCAGCTCCTTCTCGTCGAGCGAAGCCTCCCGTTCCGACAGGCGCCGGGCGAGCTCGCCGGCCGCGGCGCGGAACCGAGTGAGCTCGTCCTGCAGTTGCGTCACTTCCGAGGCGATCAGCGAGAGATCCTCGTCGCACCGGGCGAGCTTCCTGATTTGGGGCTGGATGACGGTCTCCCTCGATACCGAGGACACGCGTGAGCTCACGGGCCTTCCTATCGGCCGTTCGCGGCATCGCCTCAAGCCGGCTCAGTGCCGGTGGTAAAGGTGTTCGGGGGTCGAGTGGCGCGTCAAACGCCCGACGCGGCGCGCGCTTTCAGGAATCGCCGCGGTCGCTCGTTCTGGCGGCGAGAGCCTGGTCGAGGGTGCGGGAATCCACCTCCGCCTCGCGCGCGCCGGGCATGCCCTCGACCTCCTCGAGAGCCTCGGACAGGAAGCCAGAGAGCCGCGCGCGCGTCTCCTCGAACACCGAACGTTGCCGATCAAGTAGCTCGTCGACGCGCTGGGCGCGCTCTCTTTCGGCGCCGCCGACGATCCTTGCCGCCTCGAGCTCCGCTTCTTCCACTAGCTCCCGGGCCCGCCGCCGTGCATCAGCGGCGAGCTCAGCCGTGAGGCGCTCCGCCTCGGCTTCGCTGGAGCGCTGGAGCTCCTCTCGCCGCTGCTCGGCCGCCAAAAGCAACTCTTCCGCTTTCCGCGCTGCCTCTTCGATCGCCGTGAGCGACTCGAGCCTCGTGCGCGTCTCCTCGACGAGGGCGCGCTCCTGGGCGAGCTCGTTCAGAAGCCGTGCGCGCTCCTTGCCCGTCTCGACGACGATCTCTTTCGCCTCGAGCTCGGCCTCCTCCAGGCGCTCACGTGCTCGTCGCCACGCATCCTCGACGATCTCGGTGGCCCTGCGTTTTGCTTCCGACTCGGCCTCGCTCACGAGGCTCTTGCACTGCGCCTCCGTTGCGGCGAGCAACTCCTCTGCCTTGCGCTCGGTCTCTTGAGTCATGCTCCGCGACTCGAGCCGCATCCGTCGCTCCTCGAGCGTGAGACGCTCGATGTCGTTCTCCCGCCGCGCGCGCTCCTGGTCCGCGAGGACGACGATTCCCTTGGCCTCGAGCTCGGCAGCCTGGATCAGCTCTTGCGCCTGTCGACGTGCGTCTTCCAGGAGGCGGGCGGCTTCTGTGTCGCTTTGGCTTCGGACCGCCTCGCGCTCCTCCTCGGCGCCGCTGAGCTCGCCCGCACGCTTGTCGGCGTCTGCGACAGCGGTTGCCGATGGCTCCTGAGGGCTTGACTCGGCTGTCACAGGTGTCTCCGCCGCGTGCCCGCTGACTTCAGTCGGAGATGCGGATTCCTCGGCCGATGCAGCGTTCTCCGGGTCTCCGTTGGGCGGGAGACCCGTTTTCAGCCGAAGACGGTCGACGATTCCGGTCATGAGTCACCCAACGCCGGGCCGGGCACCGTGGGCGTCGAGGACACGCGCTCGCGCAGCGTTTCCTGAAGATCCTGCGCGGGCTCCACTTCCAGTCGCAGGACCTCGAGCCCGGCAGACAGGAAGGCTGAGAGTCGCGCCCGGGACTCCTCGGTCAATGCCTCGAGACGCGCGAGCTCGTGTTGCCGCGCCGCCAGCTCGCGCTCGCTCTGCTCCAACGCGGCGGCTGTTGCCTCGAGTTTGTCCGCTTTCGCTCTCGCCTTGCGGAGAGCGAGCTCGGCATCGCGTCGAGCGTTCTCGCGGACCCAATCGGCGTAGTTCGCGGCGGAGAGGAACAACTTGCTCGTTCGCTCGGCGTGCGCGCGGTACTGCTCGAGCTCCAGCTCGCGTTCTTGGAGCTCCGCGAGCAGCTCCTCGCGCTCGCTTGGCGGCTCCGGCGGAGGGCTCACGAGCCGATCGTCCGGCTCCTCGCGATCGCCCACCGCGGTTGCGGGACGATCTTCGCTGGCCGGCGGACGCACAACCGACAGCTCGGCGGACTGATCGTTTTCGTACCGGCCCAATCCCAGAACCCCCGTTCAGTCAGGCTATGCCAACTGTAGTCGAGTGGCTTTTTTCTGGCAATGGCCACTAGGCCAAATTCCCGGAAAAATAGGTGCCGGACGAGGCTCATCGGCTGCTCGCCCGAGGTTTGACGCCCAGAGCGTGGCTAGTCCCCGAGGCAATCGAGGAAGGGACCTTTGGAGCTCGTGACTCCCTGATCCACCAAACTCACAGATCGGCAGCCGCGAGCAACCGAACGACGTCACCGGTGGATTCGGAGCGATAGAGTTGACGGACGTTCGAGCGACCACCCGACCTCCAGCTGGAACGTTTCCGGCAGGACGAGGGTGATTCGATGGGTAGGGAGCGATTTGGGGACCCCGGTCAGCGACCCGGCAGAGTCGTATCGCAAGGCGGACCTGCGAATCCGACAGCTGCTCCTCGGAGACGGCTCTGCAACACCTGGGGTCGTGAAGGGTGAGGAGTTCCGCCTGCGGGTGATCGCAGAGCTCCGTCGCATGCGAGATGCCTTCAACGCCGCGGTTCTCGAGAGCGAGGAGGGCCGAACGGAACCAGCAGAGTCGCTCGTTGCTGATCTGGAGCAGGAGTTGGTGAGGATTGCTGCCTTCAGATCCCGTGTGCGGCAGATCTGGCCAGATGCGGAGATTCCGACACTCGTGACTCCAGCCGAGGCAGCAGAAACAGTCGGGATGAGCGTGGGCTCGATCTATAGGGCTGTCAGGAATGGCCAGATCAGTGCGGTGAGACTGACGGATAGGAGGCGCGGGGCGCTGCGGATTCCGACGAGCGAGCTTCGAAAGCTGCTTGACGAAGCCCGCCGCTAGCCCCACGTACGGCGCGCATCGAGGCGCCGCTGGCTCGAACCACTCACTCTTGGCTATGCGAGCCCCAGGTCGACGAGTCCCAGGCGCGTCGCTTCGACGAAGGCGTCGATCTCCGCGCTCGTCATCGGCGTCGAGAGACAGCCCATCCCGCGCGGCGTCAGCAGGATCCCGTGTCCGAGCAGCGCCAGGAAGAGCTCGCTCGGCGAGGATGGCTCGGGGACGTCGACCCTGAAGAGCGACCCGATCTGGGTGACGGAGACGCCGGTGCTTCGCTCGATCCCCTCCTTCAGCTGCACTGCAAGTGTCTCCAGCTCTGCATAGCGGTCGATCGTGAGCTCGGCGAGCGTGGCCAGTCCGGCCGCCATCGAGAGCGGATTGGCGTTGAACGTGCCGCCGTGGCCGAGCGCCTGCCCGGAGCGAGGGTCGAAGAGCGCCATCACATCGGCTCGGCCGCCGAATGCCCCGACCGGGAGCCCGCCGCCGATTACCTTGCCGAGCGTCGTCAGGTCCGGGGTGACGCCGAAGCGGCCCTGGGCGCCGTGGAAGCCGATCCTGAACGAGATCACCTCGTCGAAGACGAGCAACGCGCCCGCGTCCTGCGTGAGGTCACGAAGGTACGCGAGGAACTCGCGCGTCGCCGGGACCACTCCTCCCGCGCCGAGCACGGGCTCGACGATGACCGCGGCGAGCTCACCGACATGAGGCTCGAGCGCGGCGTGTGTTCCCTCGATGTCGTTGTAGGGCGCGACCACGATCGTCTGTGCGACCGCCGGCGGGATGCCCGGGCCGCCGGGTCTGACGCCGGGGGTCGCGGGGATGCTCGCCGCGTAGTCATGTGAGCCGTGGTAGCCACCTGCGAAGGTCGCGATCGTGCTCCGCCCGGTGAACGCGCGGGCTGCCCTCAAGGCGAGCATCGTCGCCTCCGTGCCCGAGTTGGCGAAGCGGATGCGCTCGATGCTCGGCAGGCGCGCTCGAAGCTCCTCCGCGAGCTCGACCTCGAGCTCGCTCGGCGCGGCTGCGCTCATGAGCTGCCCCGCTTGTCGGCGAACGGCCTCGACGACGCCCGGGTGGCAGTGGCCGAGGATAAGGGAGGTGTAGTTGTTGATGAAGTCGATGCGCTCGACGCCGTCGACGTCCGTCACCCGGCACCCTTCTCCGCGAACGAGGTAGACGGGATAGGGATCGTGAAAGATCGTCGTGCGGGTGTTTCCTCCCGGAAGCGAGGAGAGCGCCCGCTCCCAGAGCTCGTGCGACCCGACGGTCAGGCGCTGGAACTCCTCCTGCACATCTGAAGACGTCGCGCTCCGCGGCATGCGGCTGTCATCTTTCCAGACCCGCGGTGAGGGGTCAGAGTGAGTCAAGGTGAGATACCTCCACGTCCTGCGTCACGCGAAGTCGAGCTGGGACGATCCCGGGCTCGAGGACCACGAGCGGCCGCTTGCACCGCGCGGGCGGAAGGCCTGCAAGAGGCTCGCGAAGCATCTGCGTCGCGAGGGAATCCAGCCCGAGCTCGTCCTCTGCTCGTCGTCGCGGCGTACCCGCGAGACGCTGGAGTTGATCCGGCCCGCGCTGGGGGACGCGGTGATCGCGATCGAGGGCGGACTCTACGCCGCGGGCTGCGATCGCCTGCTGGCGCGTCTCCGCGAGTTGCCCGAGACGGCAGGCTCCGTGCTCCTCATCGGGCACAACCCGGGCCTACAGGATCTCGCTCGGACGCTCGCACCAGAGGTGACTCGCCTCGCGGAGAAGTTCCCGACGTGCGCGCTTGCGACCTTCGCGCTCGACGCCCCCTGGTCTCGTCTCGGAGACGCACCGGCCACACTCGTTGCGTACGTCGTACCCCGCGAGCTTGCTTGAGCGAACCGATACCCCGGGTAGCTCGGGTAGGGTCCGGGCGGCGGGGTCGGCCGAGGACATGCATCCGCGCTCAAGCGCGTCACTGCTAAGGCACGCGCGCCGGAAGGACCATCGACAAGATAGGGCCGGCTAGCTGTTCGACAGCGCTCGCTCTCGCGCGAGGTACGAATCGAGCAGGTCAGCAGCCTCGGCCTCGTTGCCGGGCATCAAGTGGCCGTAGCAAGTCGAGCGTGATGATGATCGATGAATGCCCCATGTAGGTGCTCACTGCCTTTGAGTTGACACCGGCGGCGATGAGAAGGCTCGCGTATGTGTGTCGGGCTTCGTGGAGGGTGATCGGCGTCAGTCCGGCCGTGTGCCAAGCGCTCTCCGCTCGAAGCTTGAGGGCGCGGTCGTCGAAGGGCTTGGTCGCGGTGCGGCCGAACAGAAGTCCTGTGCTTCTTCCTAGCTGCAGCTGGTGCGCCGCGAGGTAGCCGCGAAGCTCCTGCGTGACCGGTACGCGGCGCCTGCCGGACTGGCTCTTTGGGGCGATGTACTCGCCCGCTACCGGGTCGTAGGAACGCTCGACTGCGATGAGGCTGGCAACACCGTTGGTGTCGAATGCGTGCTCGACGTCGAGCGCCATCAACTCGCCCCGTCGGAGGCCGGCGAAGAATGCTGTGGCCCACACCGCTCGATCACCTTCGGGAAGCACTGTGAGCAACATGTCGGCCTCACTCACTGACGCGATCCGGTCGCGCCTTCCCCGAGCCGCCGGAAGCAGTAGTCCGACGGTGGGGTTCACGGCAAGGTCACCGCGTGCGACGGCGCGCCGGCAAAGCGCCCTGAGACCCATGAAGGTGTTCCTGATCGTTGAGGGATCGTGACCGTCGGCCAGGAGCTGATCGGCCAGGTCTTGGAGGTCGTGAAGCTCGAGAGCGGATACCTTCGAGCTTCCGAACACCGGTAGGACGCGTGCCTGCATCCCGAGGTCGTACGAGCGGAGAGCGGACGGCTTGTACGGGTCGCCGGAGCGGGTCCGGATCGTGCCCGCCTTAGCGCTTTCGAGCCAAACAGTCCATGCCTCACGAAGAGTCCTGCTCGACGGAGCGCGGCGCTTGCCGTCGTGAACCTCGCCTTCAGCGTTGTGCCTCCGCCCGCGACCCTCGATCAGGGTTGCGAGTACGTCTCGAACGGTGCGACCGCGCGTGCCGCGGACCGCCTCGTACCTCGGTCGGCAGTTACAGAGGTCGCCTCGCGTCGTAGCGCACGAACGTTCGTGCCGAGCACGGATCCCCTGGTGGGTACGGTTTCGTTGCATGGGGACTTATCCTCCTCATGCCGGGCCGGGGGCGTTCAGGCGCCGCCCGGCCATTTACGTTGCCGAGCATATCCTGCCAGGTCCGTTCTGCGGCCGCTCGGCGGGCGGACACCCGACCATCTGCGCTCTCAGTTCACTCGGCGTCCGTCGAGGAAAGACATGTCGAATTGAACTTGAATCTGCGTCCTGCGAGCAGCGGTTTGGGCCATGAGATGCGGTGTTACTGAAGCGAGGTGTGACGCCTCTTCCTGGAGGCAAAATGCGGTGATTTGCAGGACTTTCAGGAATGGACGGTGCGCTGGAAGTGTAAGCGAACGTAACCTCTTTTTGACGGCGGGGGTGGGATTCGAACCCACGAGACGCTTGCACGCCCAACGGCTTTCAAGGCCGCCCCGTTCGACCGCTCCGGCACCCCGCCGGCACGCATTGTGACCGAGACCGCAGGAGGGTCAGACCCGTGGGGTCTGACCCCGTACCTCGGGCGGCGCGCCGTAACGGGTCAGCACCTCGGGCACCGCACCCTGGAAGTTCTCGAGGATCGCGAGCGCCATGCGGTCGACGACTGCGGTCCCGTTCAGCGTGTGTACCGGTTCCGGGCCGCGCTCGCTGCGATATCGCGTTCCCAGCCGGCGGGCCTGGAAGTCCGTCGTGTTGGAGATCGAGGCGGTCTCCCGATAACGCTCCTGGGACGGGAACCAGATCTCGACGTCGTACGTCTTTGCCGACGCCTTGGACATGTCGCCGGTCGGGAGCACGACGACCCGATAGGGGACGCCGAGCTCGGCGACGATCTCTTCGGTGTTCGCGAGCAGACGCTCGTGCTCGTCCCACGAGTCCTCCGGGCGCGTGAATGCGAACTGCTCGACCTTGTTGAACTGATGGACCCGGAACATGCCACGCGTGTCCCTGCCTGCGGCCCCCGCCTCGCTTCGGAAGCAGGGTGAGAATCCGACATAGCGGAGCGGGAGCTCCTCCGCGCCGAGCAGCTCGCCGAGGTGCAGGCCGCCCAGCGGGATCTCGGCGGTGCCGGCGAGGTACAGGCCTTCGCTCTCGATCTCGTAGACGTTCGGGTCAGCGGCGGGCAACCAGCCGGTGCCGACGAGCGCCTCCTCGCGGACCAGCACCGGTGGCAGCACCGGGACGAAGCCCTTGGCGACGAGCCGGTCGAGCGCGAGCCGGTAGAGCGCGAGGGCGAGGAGGGCCGTGTCGCCGATCCAGTAGCCGAAACGTGATCCCGAGATGCGGGCCGCCCGCTCCATGTCGAAGCGGCCGATCTCGGTGTGCTCCTTCGCTTCGAGTAGCGCGGGCGGGTCACCGACCCTGCGCACCTCGAGGACGTCGTCCTCGGTCGTTCCGTCGGGCACCGAGTCGTCCGGTGGATTGGGCACGAGCAGGGCGAGCCGTTCGCGCTCCGCCTCGGCCTGCGCGAGGTCGCCCTCGAGCGTCTTCAACTCGTCCTTTACCTTCTGCAGCTCCTCGAGCTCGACGGGCGACGGCTTCCCCTTGAGCTTGGTCCGCGTGCGGAGCTCGTCCACCTTCGGCACGAGGGCCCGCCAGCGCTCGTCGGCGGCGAGCAGCGCCTCGAACTCCGCGGCGGCGCCCTTGCGGGCGAGCGCTGTGCGCCAGCCGTCGACGTCGCTCCGGGCGGCCTTGAGGTCGATCACAGGTGAGAGTCTAGAAAGACGCGGGCGGACTCAGCCGCCGGCGGCCGACGAGACGTACGCGGCGACGTCGGCGATCTGCTGCGACGAAAGTGTGGCGGAGAACGAAGGCATCGCTCCCTGGCCGTTCGTCACCCGCTCGACCACGAGGTCAGCGCTCGGCTGTGAATCGTCGAGATTCGGCCCGACGGTGCCGGACGAGCCTGCGTCGGCGAGCGTGTGACAGCCACCGCACGCCGAGGCTCCGAGGAAGACCTCTTTGCCGGCGACGGGATCGCCTTCGCCGGCCGGCTCTGTCGTCGTCGTCTCCGTCTCGGTCGTCTCCGTCTCGGTCGTCTCCGTCTCCGTGGTCTCCGTCTCCGTGGTCTCGGTCGTCGTCGTCTCGGTGGGGAGCGTGCCCGTGACGGTCTCCGGCGTGGGCGAAGCCTCTTCCTCGCCACCGCAGCCGACGGCCAGGACCCCGAGCGCTCCGACGAGGACGACGAGCACGAGAGCTGCGCGACGCATCAGCTCGATCCTATACACGACACGTGGGGACGTATGCCCAAGCGTCTCATGTCCCAAACGCGGAGAGCCGCACGTGGCGGCTCTCCAGAGTGTGTCTCGCAAATACCTACGCGGCGGCCATACGCCTTCTCAGGCCCTTCAGCTTGAAGGCGAGGAAGATCTCGGTGATTCCACGTGCGAGCGCGACGATCCCGACGTAGACCACCAGCAGGATCGCCTTCTCCTTGTGGTTGCCGGCCACCCAGAAGGCGAGCAGGATCTCGATCAGCCCGGCCACGAGCTGAAGCCACCAGAGCTCGAACTGATCCTTGGTGACGAACGCGACGGTGATGTCGAAGATGCCCTTCACGAGCAGGAAGAGCCCGACGAGTCCGGACAGCGTCGCGAACGTGTCGTACGGGTGCCACAGCGCGTAGATCCCGGCGAGGATGAAGAGGACACCGAGGAGCCCGTGAATCCACTTCCAGCCGGTCGTCGAGACGCCCATCTGCATGAACTCGTTCACGCCTGCGACGATCGCGATGACGCCGAAGAGGTACGAGATCGCCGCAACCGTCGTGTAGTCCCACTGGAACACGAGGACCGCGAAGACCAGCCAGGCAATCCCCGTCAGGAGGAAGATCCACCACTTGTCGGCTGCGTCGTCGACGACCTCGCGCTCGTCGAACATGTCGTTCATCGTGCCTCCCTGGATTGGATGCACCTGCCGCGCGCGATTCTCCGAAGCGAGGTCGAATCCTCCCGTACGATTCGGCGGCCGTGATCGTCGAGCGAAGCATGCACCCCTCCTGGCTCTCCAACGCCTTCCTGCTCGCGGACGAGCCGGGTGGAACGGCGGTGTTCGTCGACAGCGGTGCGCCGCTGGAGCCTCTGCTGGAGACGGTCGAACGCGAGCGGCTGACGCCGACGCACCTGCTCGTGACGCACGGTCATGCCGACCACGTGGCGGGCAACGACGAGCTCGTGGATCGCTTCGGCCTGGAGGTGACGGCGGGCGCAGTGGAGACCGGTGGGCTCCGCATCGACTCGATCGCCACGCCGGGCCACTCGGACGACGGCGTCTCCTTCGTCGTCGGCGATCTGTGCTTCACGGGTGACACGCTCTTCCGGGACGCCGTGGGCGGGGGCCCGGCGGACGAGATGCGGCGGTCGGTGATGGAGGTGCTGATGAAGCTTTCCCACGAGCTTCGAGTGCTGCCCGGTCACACGGACGAGACGACGATCGGACGCGAGTGGGAGCGGAACCCGTTCGTGCGCTTCTGGCGCGGCCTCGAGGCCGAGGACGGCCGCGCCTGCCGCGTTCACGGAGACGAGGCAACGATCGTCGTCTGGTCGCCGGACTACGACGGCAAGGGGAAGGCGCTCGTGCGATTCGGCGACGGCTCCGAGGCCATCGTCGGTGCCTCGCGCATCGAAATGGGGTCAGACCCCACGGGTCAACTGGGGTCAGACCCCACGGGTCTGACCCCATAACGTTCGGTGGCGGTCAAGCTCCACCGCTGCCGATTCGTCTGGTATCGCGTCGCTCATCCGTGCTGGACGGTCCAGCGGGCGCTCGACGAGCGAGGAATCGAGTACGAGATCGTCGCTGAGCCGACGTTCCCGAGGGGGCGGCGTAAGGCTCGTGATCGAGCACACGGGCCAGCACTTCCTGCCGGCGATCGAGTTCGAGGACGGCTCCTGGTATCGCGACGACTCGAAGGCGATGGCTTCGGAGATCGCGGCGGGCAGGCTCCTCGAGAAGGCGCGCGGACAGCCTCGCTAGATACCCCGATAGGGTATTCTCTCCTCGTTCGCCAGAAGGCGAGAGGAGACAGAGTGACCGAGACCGCGAGCTCGAGTGCGACCACGGCGCCCGAGACGGAGCGACGCAAGGAGGTGCGGCTCGACGTCGAGGGCATGACGTGCGCGTCGTGCGTCAGCCGGATCGAGCGCAAGCTCAACGCGCTCGACGGCGTCGAGGCGACGGTCAACCTCGCGACCGGGCAGGCGACCGTTGACTGCGACCCGTCGGTGGCGCTCGACGACCTCGTGTCCGCGGTCGGGGCCGCGGGATATCAGGCGCATCCGGTCGACGTGTCGGGCGGGCATCACCACCACGATGAGCCCATCGCCGCGCTTCGGCGCCGTTTGAGCGTCGCCGTCGTCCTGACCGCGCCCCTCGCAGCGCTGGCCATGATCCCGCCGCTCCAGTTCCCGGGCTGGGAGTGGGTTGCACTCGCGCTCGCGACGCCCGTCGTCCTCTGGAGCGGAATCGGCTTCCATCGAGCTGCGCTGCAGAGCGCACGTCACCGCGCTGCGACCATGGACACGCTGATCTCCATCGGAACTCTCGCGGCCTACCTCTGGTCGGCCGTCGTCCTGGTCGGAGGTGTCGACGCCGACACGTACTTCGAGGTCGCAGCCGTCATCACGACGCTGATCCTCCTGGGCCGCTATCTCGAGGCGCGCGCCAAGAGCCGCTCGAGCGAGGCGATCCGTGCACTGCTCGAGCTCGGGGCCAAGGAGGCGCGCGTACTCCGGGACGGCGACGAAATCTCCGTGCCGATCGAGCGAGTGACCCGCGGCGATCTCATGGTCGTGCGGCCAGGGGAGAAGATTCCGACCGACGGCGTGGTCGTCGAGGGAGAGTCGGCAATCGACCAGTCGCTGCTCACCGGGGAGTCGCTGCCGGTCGAGGTCGCGCCCGGCGCCGACGTCGCGGGGGCGACGATCAACACCTACGGCCGGCTCGTGGTGCAGGCGACGAAGGTCGGCGCCGACACGGCGCTCGCCCAGATCGCTCGGCTTGTCGAGGCCGCGCAGTCGGGGAAGGCCCCCGTCCAGCGTCTCGCCGACCGTGTCTCCGCCGTGTTCGTCCCGGCCGTCATCGCCCTCTCGCTCGCGACGCTTGCCGGCTGGTTGCTCGTCGGCGCATCGGCCGGAGAGGCGTTCACAGCTGCGGTCGCCGTCCTGATCATCGCCTGCCCGTGTGCGCTCGGCCTTGCGACGCCGACCGCGCTCATGGTGGGAACGGGTCGCGGCGCTCAGCTCGGCATCGTGATCAAGGGCCCGGAGGTTCTCGAGCAGACGCGGAAGATCGGGACGATCGTGCTCGACAAGACGGGCACGGTCACCGCGGGCCGGATGGAGCTCGTCGAGGTGACGCCCCTCGACGGCGCCAGCCGGACCGAGATCCTGCGCCTCGCCGGTGCGGTCGAGGCCGCCTCCGAGCATCCGATCGCCCGGGCAGTCGCCGCGGCGGCCCGTCGCGAGGTCGGCGAGCTTCCGTCGGTCACATCCTTCAGGAACGTCCCGGGCGTCGGTGTCCTCGGCTCGGTCGAGGGCCACGAGGTCGAGGTCGGGCGGCGCGACGGCACGATCACCGTGTCATGGGACGGCGTGGCCCGCGCGACGCTTTCGGTCCGGGACACGGTCAAGCCGACGAGCGCCGAGGCGATCGCGGAGCTCGAGCGGCTCGGGCTGACGCCCGTCCTTCTCACCGGCGACGCCCGCGAGACCGCGGAACGCGTCGCGGGCGAGGTGGGCATCGAGCGCGTGCTCGCAGAGGTGTATCCCGAGGACAAGGTCACCGAGGTGCGGCGGCTGCAGGAGACCGGAGAGGTCGTCGCAATGGTCGGTGACGGCATCAACGACGCCCCGGCGCTTGCGCAGGCCGATCTCGGGCTCGCGATCGGCACCGGGACCGACGTCGCCATCGAGGCGTCCGACATCACGCTCGTCTCGGGAGACCTGCGAGCGGCCGCGGACGCCATCGCGCTCTCGCGCCGGACGCTCGCGACGATCAAGGGGAACCTGTTCTGGGCCTTCGCCTACAACGTCGCTGCGATCCCACTGGCCGTCGCCGGTCTTCTCAACCCGATCGTGGCGGCCGCTGCGATGGCGTTCTCGAGCCTCTTCGTCGTGACCAACTCGCTCCGCCTTCGCCGCTTCCGCTCGTTGCGTGAAGGAGTGACATCATGACCGAGCACGGCTACGCAGAGGACAAGGACGCGCTCGTCCGCCGGCTGCACCGGATCGAGGGCCAGGTGCGCGGGATCGAGCGGATGGTCGAGGAGGACCGCTACTGCATCGACGTGCTCACCCAGATCGCGGCGGTGAACACGGCGCTCGAGAGCCTCGCGTTCAAGATCCTCGACGACCACGTGAACCACTGCGTGGCCGGCGCGCTCGCCTCGGGGGATCCGGCAGAGGCGGAGACGAAGAGCAAGGAGCTCCTCGAGGCAGTGCATCGCTTCGCGCGCGTTCGCTGACTACTGCTTCTCGGTGGCGAGGCGAGCGCCGAGCGCCACGAGAACGACTCCCGTGAGCGCATCGAGCGCGCGCCGAACGCGTCCTCCGAGGAGCGCTCGCGCGCGCGCGACCGCGACGGTGTACAGCGTGAGCCAGGCGAGCGTCATCGAGCAGAAGAGGAAGCCCAGAGCGAGCAGCGCGACGAACGACGCGCTTCCCTCCGGCGCGAACTGGGGGAGGAGGCTCGCGAAGAACACTGCCATCTTCGGATTGCCCAGGTTGCTCGAGGAGGCCCTGGCGAAACGCGTGCGGCGCCGCTGTCGCGTCGTCTCCGCCGCGCGGCGCGGGCGAATGCTCGTGGCCTCTCACGGCAGCGACGAGCGACTGCAGCCCGAGATAGACGAGGTAGGCGGCTCCGGCGAGCTTGATCGCCCGGAATACGGGCTCGGAGGCGCTCAGGAGAGCGACGACCCCGGCGCTCGCGGCGATCGTCCACACGGCCTGTCCGGCGGACACGCCCGCTGCGGTCGCGATGCCACCGCGCCGTCCGCCGGCGAGCGTGTTCCGGATCGTCAGCGCAGTGTCCTGCCCCGGTGTGCAGATGACGACGGCGGACACGGCGACGAAGGCGACGAGGGTCTCGAGCATGGCGGAAGTATCGCGCGCCGCAAGACGTTGGCATCTCACGATGCCTCGAAGCCGTGCGTTCATCCATGGTGTGAGAGGTCGTGCCCATCTGTCGCTGCTCGCGGTCGTCGTCGTGTGGGCGGGGTCGTTCTCCGTCATAAAGGCGTTACTCGACGAGGGCGTCGCCGCAGGCGACATCGCGATCGTCCGCTATGCGATCGCGGCGCCCGGCTTCGCGTTCATCCTCTGGCGGGCCCGCGGCCTCCCTGGATTGACTCGGAGCGATGCTGTCAGGGTCGTCGCCGCGGGGCTCCTGGTGGTCGTCGGTTACCACGTGTTTCTCAACGTCGGCACCCGGTACACGACGTCGGGGGTCGCTGCGCTCGTCGTCGCCCTGGCCCCGGCGATGACGCTGGTCCTCGCGTTGTCTCTCGGGCTGGATCGGATCCGCGCACGGCACGTCGCCGGCCTTGCTGCGGCCTTCGTCGGCGTGGTGGTCGTCGTCGCCCTGGGAACGGGGAGCGAGTTGTCGATCGACGGCACCAAGGGTCCGTTGATCGTCCTCGGCGCACCGCTCGCATTCGCGCTCTACAACGTGATCCTGAAACCGCTGTTGGGTCGCCACGACCTGCTGGCCCTCACCGCCGCGACGAGCCTCGTCGGCATGGTCGGGCTCGTGCCGCTCGTCCGCGAGTCGACCTTCGAGGCGGTCGTCCATCCTTCTGCGTCCGAGGCCGCGCTGCTCGCCTACCTCGGCGTGCTCGCGACGCTCCTCGGGTACATCTTCTGGAACGTCGGGCTTCGCGGGATCGGGCCGACCCGCGCGGTCGCGTACACATATGCGATCTCACCCCTGGCGATCCTCATCGGAGCCGTCGTTCTCGACGAGCCGCTGACGGTCTGGCTGGCAGTCGGCGGCGTGCTGGTGATCGGGGGCATCGCAGCCGCGCAGGGAGCCTCGCTGCCCTGGCGCCGCGCGAAGCACGATGCGGCGTTCGGGCATGAGCGGGCAGATGTGCACGAGGTCGCCGGCACCTGAGCTCGATCGCGTACGAGCGCTTCGTGGAATGAGCCCGAGGCCGTTGAACATCTAACGTCGGCGCATGGCCGATCGGGTCCTCACGCAGCGCGAGCTGAACCGGGCCGTCCTCGCGCGGCAGCTGCTCCTCGAGCGCGTCCGGCTCCCGATTCCGCGCGCGCTCGAGCGCATCGGCGGAATTCAGGATCAGTACGCGCCGAACGCGTACATCCGGCTGTGGTCCTGTCTCGAGGGGTTCCGGCGGGAGGACCTGACGAGGGCGCTCGAGCGGCGAACCGTCGTCCAGGCGACGCTCATGCGCTCGACCATCCACGTCGTCTCGAGGCGTGACTTCTGGGCGTTTGCGGTCGCGATTCGGGCAAGCCAGCGCGACTGGTGGCTGCGCGTTCGGAAGCCGCGGCCGGACGAGCGCGAGCTCGAGCGGACGGCCGGCGAGCTTCGCGACCTGATGGCGAGCGGGCCGCGCCGTCACGAGGAGCTCGCCGCCGCCGTCGGTCGGGGATGGGGCATCGTGGGGCCGTGGCTCGAGCTCGTACGGGTGCCGCCCTCGGGGACCTGGGAGCGGCGTCGTGCGAACCTCTACCAGACCGCCGAGCGCTGGATCGGGCCGGAGGAGATCGATCGCGACGACGCGCTCGACCATCTCGTTCGGCGCTACGTCGCGGCCTTCGGGCCCGCGCCGCGGACGGACATCGCGTCGTGGGCCGGCCTCGACGTCGGCGACGTCGCGCCCGTCCTCCAGCGGCTCAGCCTTCGGCGATTCGTCGATGAAGGAGGCAAGGAGCTGCTCGACCTTCCGCGCGCCCCGCTCCCCGACCCGAGCACGCCTGCACCGGTGCGCTTCCTCCCGACCTGGGACGCGGCGCTGCTCGTCCATGCACGCCGAACAGGAATCCTGCCCGAGCGCTACAGGCCGCTCGTCTTCTCGACGAAGAACCCTCCGTCCGTCCCGACGTTCCTCGTCGACGGCGTCGTCGCCGGTACGTGGAGATACGAAGCGGGGCGGATCCAGATCGACCCGTACGAGCGACTCGACCCGGCCGTGAAGCGCGAGTTGCGCGACGAGGCCGAGCGGCTCGCAGCGTTCCACGAATGATGCGACGGGTCGCTGGGGCGCAGCCCGTCGGGACGGCTACGCAGGCCCGCGTTCGAAGCGGCGGAGCTCCTCCTCGACGAGCTCCGCCCAGCGCTCGGCTCGCGGGAGGGCGACGAGGCTACCCCATGGTGAGCGGAGCGCCAGTCCGTGCACTCCGCCGCGAATCAGCACGTAGCGGCCGTCGGCGCCTCGAGCGTGCGCTCGCTCGAACCCCCGGCGCGAGTGGCCTGCCGAGACTCCGGGAATCCCCGGAAACCAGCGGTCGAGGGCGCCGTGAAGCACCGTGAGGCGCTTCCCGTGGAGGCGCGACACGTCGAGCTGCTCGGGGATCCAGGGCGCGAGGCCGAGAACCCCTTCCACACTCGGCTCGTCGGCGATGCCGATCGAGACCGCTCCTCCCATCGAAAACCCCAGGAGCATCGTCCGCGGGGCCCGGACCTCGCGCACGGCAGCTCGCGCATCGTCGAAGCACCAGTCGAGTCGCTTCCAGGACTTCACCCGGTACCTGACCTCGGCGAACGCGATCCCCGGGAGTCGCCTGGACAGCCGACCGACGAGCCATTCGATGGAGGCGCTCCACGTGCCTTCGACCTCCCGTGCCTGACCACCGTTCACGCAGACGACCGCGCACCGGCCCGTCGGCCCGGTCACGCGCAGCTCCGCTCCTGTCGCGAGCCTCACGAGCTCGAGGGCCCGAGCACGTCGTCGAGCCAGCCCGGAAGCTCTCTCAGGAATCCGGGATCGATGGAATGCCCCAGGGTCGGCGACTCTCGGTAAACCGGCGCGGCGCCCGCCTCCTCGAGCAGCACCCGCGCGCGCCGGCCCCATTCGACCGAGATCACCGGATCGAGAGCCCCGTGGCCGAGCGCCATGCGCGGGAATGGGGGCGAAAGGTCGAGCTCGAAGCCGGGCACCGTCGGTACGAACCCGCTGAGCGCGATGAGCCCGGCCGGGCGTGGTCGTCCTGCACCGAGGCCGAGCGCATACGTCATCACCGCTCCCTGCGAGAAACCGCCCAGAACCGTGCGCTCGGGTGCGATCCCCGTCTCCTCGCTGACGGCGTCGAGCCACGAGCTCGCCTGAGCGAACGTCTCCCTGAAGGTCGAGGGATCGGGATAGCCGATCTCTCGTACGGCGTACCAGTGCGCGCCCCCAGGCGGAAGCCGAAGCGGCCCTCGCGGAGTGAGCCCGAGCAGCCGCCGCGCCGGATCGAGTACGTCGAGCAGCGGGTAGAGATCGCGCTCGTCGGCGCCGCGACCGTGGAAGAGCACGAGCAACCCCTCGGGCTCGCCGGCCGCGGGTCGATCGAGCTGAGTGAGCGCGTCGGCCGGCATGGCTCCGCGGAACGTACCTGCGTGGGCCACGCACTAGCATTGAGTCGTGCGCGCGGATCCGGTCGGGAACCTCGCGGCACGCGCAGTCGGAATCGGCGCCGATCCGCGCGACTCCCGCTCGCTCCGCGAGCAGAAGGCGTTGCTCGTGGGCGTGTCGCTCATGGTGCTCCCTGCCGGTCTTCTTTGGGGCGCTCTCTACTGGTCGTTCGGCGAGCCTGGAGCAGCGTTCTTTCCGTGGGCGTGCTCGATGCCTGGAACTGGGAGGCCCGCTGAGTGGCGAGCCTCCCAGGTCAGTTCGCGCGTCGTCCCGAGAGTTGGGCGATGCCTAAGAGGTCGGAATGTTGGATATGCGCGGGGGGCACTCGCCAACCGAGTTACCGTCGACGGTGTTCGGTTGCCCTCCGTCGAACGTGTTGACCTGAGCGGTAGGCGTGTTGCCGTGGCAGATCAGGTTCCCCGCGATGACGTTAGTCATCACCTCGGTCGAGTCAATCCCGGGGACTACTGACGTGTCCAATGCGGTGTTCTTGGAGACGTTGACGTTCCCGCCGACGTGGTTGCGAATCGCACCCATCCATAGCCCGCTCCAGCCCTGAAGGATCAGGTTGCCGCCGATCGTGTTGTCCTTGATCGGGAAGTTGCGATCCGCAGCGCCGCCACCATTCGAAATGACGTTTCCACCGACTGTGACGTGCCCGATATAGAGGGTCAACGGGTCGCTGGCGTGGATGCTTCCGCCAACGAACGCTGGAGTCGCCTCCTGGGGGCCGTAACCCAAGCCGAGGACAGCACCCTTGTCGACTTTCACGTTGCCGGTGATCGTGACGATCGTCGATGAGCCAGCGTGGTCGTTCAAGATGGCACCTTCGGCGACTCGGAGGTCGCCGTTGATCGTCACCGTGATACCACTGAATGTGCACGTGCCGGTGACGGTGATGCTCCCGTGCGTGCCCGTGATAGCGCCGCTCGAGCATGTCTCCGGCGGAGCGCCGAGCGCCGATCCGCCGACACCCAGCACGAGCAGGATGCCCGCGCCGAGCAGAAGTAGCAGCTTCATGTCTCTCTCCCCTCTCTTGCTGGCTTACGTCAAGCCGGGGACATCATCTCCGAACCTTGCGGCCGTCGTCAACCAGGCCCACTGCCTCCACCGCTACGGGGATCGGAGCGAACAGCAGCGCGGTGGAATGAACGTTTGGCGATGGCGAGCCGCATGGAATCGCATGGCGTGCCGGACACGATCCAGATCACGCGCTCGAACGTGGGAGCTCGTTCGCGACGACTTCGCCACGGAGCCGCGCGGGCTCGTCGAAGTCAAGGGCAAGGGGAAGGTCGAGACCTGGCACCTCCTCGGCCCGGCTCGCTGAGCTTAGTGCTCCCCGCCGCTTAGCTCGCGTCGCAGAGCAGCAGGCTCTCGTCCGGCGGGGTCGCCGGAAAGTCACCCTGAAACGAGAGGACCGCAACTCGGTCACCGTCCTCGCTGGCGCTGACGAGCGTCCCGTAGTCGAGAATTCCACCTCCGTGCCCCCAGAAGCGGCCGCACGACAGCTCCGTCGAGAAGAGGCCGAGCCCAGCCTCCCCGAATGCTCCGTCGGCGGCAACGGTCCGCTTCATCTCGGCGAGGGAAGCCTCTGACACGAGACGCCCGGACATGAGAGCCGAGAAGAAGCGCGAGAGGTCCTGCGCATTCGAGACGATCGCGCCCGCCGCCCACGGAAGATTCGGGTTCTCGCCCTCGTCGTCAAGATCCGGCAGGCGCCGCCTTTGCGGCAGCTCCGTCCGCGTGAGCTCGAGCGGGCCGAGAATGCGCTGCTCGAGCTCCTCTGCATACGCCCGACCAGCGGCCTTCTCGATGATCAGGCCGAGTGCGATGTAGTTCGTGTTCGAGTAGCGCCCCTGACTGCCGGGTTCGAAGTCCAGCGGATGCGACGCGGCGAAACGCAGCGTGCCGATCGGCCGAGTCGACGACGAGCGACTTGCTCGGTCGAGCCAGGACTCGTAGTCCGTGACGTTCACGAGGCCGGAACGATGGTTGAGTAGCTGACGGACCGTGATCTCGTCTCCGCGCGGTACGACACCTGGTAGGTAGTCGTCGACGGTGCCCTCGAGCCGGAGAGTCCCCTCCTCGACGAGCTGAAGAACGATCGTTGCCGTGAACGTCTTCGTCACGCTTCCCATCCGAAAGCGCTGATCTGCCGACGGACGGGCGGCGCCGGCCGTGGCGACGTGCTCGCTGCCGTCGTCCGACACGAAGACGATCACGCTCTTGGCGCCCGACCGTGCGAGGTCGCGCGCGACGCGTTCGACCGGGGGAGGGGCGCTCGACGTCTCGTCCCGGCACCCGGTGAGGGTCGGCGCCACCGCCACCAGGATCGCCACCAGAGCGAATCGCGCAGTCATCGCAGCTACTGAGCTTAGGCGGATGACACTAACCCAGCCTAGACTCGCACCAGTGTCCCCACGGATCTGGCCACAGCCGATGCTGGTCGTCCGCGACGTCGCGGCATCGAGTCGCTTCTACCAGCAGGTACTCGCCGCCGACAGCGGCCATGGGGGCACCGAGTACGAGCAGATCGTCAGCGACGGCGAGATCCTGTTGCAGCTGCATGCCGTCGACGTCGAGCATCATCACGGCGCTCTGGCGGATGCCGACCAGCCGTTCGGCAACGGTGTGCTGCTGTGGTTCGAGGTCGCCGAATTTCAGGCCGTCGTCGACCAGGTTCGTGCGACGGGTGCGTCCGTCGTGCGCGATGTGCACACGAATCCCAATGCCCGTCAACAGGAGATCTGGGTGCGCGATCCCGACGGGTACCTCGTCGTGCTCGCCGGCCCGTCGGAGTACCGGCCCCGACGCGGTGGCACCTAGCAGTCTGTGGCGCGAGGCTAGCCCCTCAGCGCGATCGTCCGCCTTGCGGTGCTCGCGTTTCCGGCGCGGTCGGCGGCCCGCACCGTCACCGTTGCCCGGCCCCGCTCAGCCTGCTCGAGCAATCCGGCCAGTCGCTTCTGCGCGGCGGCCGAGAGGGCGAGGCTGAGCGTCGTCGAGCCGGCGGCCTCGAGCGTCGCGCGTGCCCGCCTCAGTCGGATGACGGCTCCGGTGTCGGGCACGGTGACTGATGCCGGACGCGCTGAGCCGGCACGGCTCATTGCACGATGCTCGGACCCTCACTGCCTTCTGACGTAGGACGCTCTGGATCGCCGGGCCGCCGAGTTCGAGTATCGGTGCCTGCGTATCGGTGATCGTGATCGTCAGCGGGGCTCGGACCGAGCCGGTGAGGTCTCTCATCGTCACCGTGTAGGCCGTGCGCCTCCCGTAAATGGCGGGCGTGCCCGAGACCACCCCGGTCGTCGGGTCGATCCTGAGGCCTGCCGGCAGCGTTCTCGAGACGGAGAACCGCGGCGGCCCGGTGCGTCTCGAGATCTTCGGCGCGTGCGGCTTGATCTTCCTCCCGACCTTGGCCACGAGAGGGTCGTAGGCGAGCGCGGGCGTGCCGAAGCCGTAGACCACGTAGGCCGAGCCCGAGCTCGACCGCCCGTTGCCGTCGCTGCCGTTCGCCCCGACCAGTACATCTGGTCGCCCGTCGCCGTTGGTGTCCCCGGCTGCAGCGACCGAGGAGCCCGCCGAGTCGCCCGCGTCGGCTCCGTCGATCCGGAAGCCGCGAGCCCCCAGGACTCCAAGGTCGAGCGGCGTGCTCGAATCCGTGAGATAGACGACGTACGCCGAGCCCGAGTCCTGCCGCCCGTTGTTGTCGCTGCCGGCAGCACCCAAGACAACGTCTGCATGCGCGTCACCGTTCACGTCTCCGACGGCGGATACCGATCCCCCCGCGAAGTCGAGCACTGCTGCTCCGTCGATTCGGAGACTCCGGTCGCCGAGCGCCGCGAGGTCGGCATCGGCCCACGAGCCGGCGCCGAACACGACGTACACCGACCCCGATCCCTGACGTCCGTTGTTGTCGGCGAACACGGCTCCGACGAGGATGTCCGCCCGCCCGTCGCCGTTCACGTCGCCAGCGGTAACCGCCGCACCGGCTCCGTCGCCGGCAGCCGCCCCGTCGATCCGGACGCCCTGATCGCCCAGCGCCGCGAGGTCGACGATCGCGCCCGTGCTCCTGCCGAAGACGACGTAAGCCGAGCCCGAGTTCTCGCGTGCGTTGTTGTCCGCGAACGTCGCGCCCACGAGCACATCTGCCCGCCCGTCGCCGTTCAGGTCACCCGCCGCGGCGATCGCTTCGGACATGAAGTTCTGCGGCGCGGCCCCGTCGATGCGGAAGCCCTGATCTCCCAGCGCCGTGAGGTCGACGTTCGTGCTGGAGCGCTTGCCGAAGACGACATACGCCGAGCCCGACCCCTGCCGCAGGTTGTTGTCCGCGAAGGGCGCACCCACGAGCAGGTCTGCCGTCCCGTCGCCGTTCGCGTCTCCGGCCGCGGCGACCGTCCAGCCGGCCCGCTCCGAGGCGCTTGCTCCATCGATCCGGAAGCCCTGATTGCCCAGCGTGGCCAGGTCGACGGTCCCATTCGAGCTCTTGCCGAAGACGACGTAGGCCGAACCCGCATTCGTCCGCCCGTTGTTGTCGGCGCCGTGGGCTCCCACGAGGAGGTCCGCTCGCCCGTCGCCGTTCGCGTCGCCGATTCCGGCGACCGTCCTTCCGGCGCGGTCGGAGGCCGCAGCGCCGTCGATGCGATAGCCGCGGTCGCCGAGCGCAGCGAGGTCGATCTCCGTCGGCGACTTTTCGCCGAAGACGACGTACACCGAGCCCGAGTTCGTGCGACCGTTGTTGTCGGCGCCGGGTGTGCCGACGATGACATCGTCGCGCCCGTCGCCGTTGACATCCCCGGCAGCGGCGACCGAAGTACCGGCTTCGTCGCCCGCGACTGACCCGTGAATCTCGACGTTCGCCTGCGAGACGAGGTCGACGTGACCGAGCTGCTGAGGCAGCGCTGTCGGGCGAGCCCCCGCCGCGGGGACGAAAAGGACGGAGAGGACAGAGAGGACGAGCACCCGGACGGCTCTTCCGCTCATCCGGGGCTCAGGCGTAGACGTTGGTTCGCTCAGTGGGGCGTCTGCCCAGGCGGTGTCCCTCCCCGACGCTGCGGGGGTCGAGGCGGAGGCCGAGCTCGCGAGCGAGTGCGAGCGCCTGCTCGTACTCCTCGCGGTGGATGCCGCGGGCGATTTCCTCGTATTCGCCGTTCTGACCGACCTTGCCCGAGACGTAGTACTGCGCCATGAGGTTCACGTACGTGCCCGTGCCGAGCTCCTCGGCGACGAAGCGCAGTATTGCCTCGGTCTCCTCGAGCAGCCCGGGCATGATCAGGTGCCTGACGATGAGGCCGCGGCACGCCATCCCGTGCTCGTCCAGCACGAGATCGCCCACCTGGCGGTTCATCTCGACGATCGTCTCGCGCGCGACGTCCGGGTAGTCGGCGCGCTTGAGATAGCGCCGGGCCGTCTCGCTCGACCACAGCTTGAAGTCGGGCATGTAGACGTCGACGATCCCCTCCATCAGGCGGAGGCTGTCGAGCGAGTCGTAGGCGCTCGTGTTGTAGACGATCGGCAGCTCGAGGCCGTGCGCGAACGCAAGCGGCAGCGCCTCGAGGATCTGCGGCACGACGTGCTCGGGCGTGACCCAGTTGATGTTGTGGCAGCCCATCGCCTGCAGCTCGAGCATCATCTCGGCGAGCCGCCCGGGCGTCACGCGCTCGCCCTGTACCTGCCACGAGATGTCGTGGTTCTGGCAGAAGACGCAGCGGAGGTTGCAACCGGAGAAGAAGATCGTCCCCGAGCCGCGCCGGCCGCGAAGGCAGTCCTCCTCGCCGAAGTGCGGGAAGTAGGAGGCGACGACCGCGTGCCGCCCGATCGCGCACAGACCCGCGACGTCGGCTCGACGGTCGACCTTGCAGCCGCGCGGACAGACGACGCAGCGCTCGCCGAGCAGCTCGTGTGCCTCGCCCGCCCGGCGCTCGAGCTCGGTCCGCGAGAGCGCGACGGTCAGCACGTCAGGTGCAGCGCCGCCGCTGTCTTCCGCGGATCGAGCTGCGCGTAGCGCTGGACGGCCTCCGCGGTCGGGAGTACCTCGACGTCGACCCCGCGGGCGCGCAGCGCTTCGAGCGCGCCCGGATCGGGCCGCATCTGCCCGTACGCGCCCGTACCGACGAGCAGGCGCTCGGGAAGCTCGTCGAGCACCTCGTCGAGATCCTCGAGCACGAGCCCGTGCCCTTCCTTACGCCACCAGCCGCGCACCACGCGCTCCGGGAGCACGATGACGTCGCGCGTCTCCTCACGTCCGTCGATGGTCACGCGCCCGAAGCCGTAGCCCTCGATCGCGGGCATCGTCTCGATCGTAGCGCCGGGGCCAACGAGACGCACGGATGCACTGGTTTGTCATAGGCGGACTCATCCGCCGACCTCCTGGGTGCGAGAAGGCATCTCCTGCGGCGGAGGACTAGGAGAAGGTTCGAGTCCGGTTCGAGTCCGGAGCGATCAGTCGGGTGATGCGGCCCGCGCGGCGGCGACGGCTTCGAGTCGGGAATTGACGCCGAGGGCCCGAAAGAGACGGCGGATGTGGTTCCTGACCGTCTCGGTGCTCAGGTGGAGCTCGGCGGCGATCTGCTTCGTCGAGCGGCCCTGCTCCAGAAGACGAAGCACCTCGACCTGGCGGGGGGTGAGATGCGGTGGCGCTGTGGGCCCGTCGTCGGGACGTCCCTCGAACAGCCCGAAGACGCCGACCACCCGTTCACCGTTCATGAGCGGTGCCGAGCTGATCTCCACGGCCACCCGCGTGCCGGCGGTGGAAACCAAGACGCCGGTCGCCTCTGTGGCCGGGGAGGTGCCGAGCACCTTCCGGGAGAACAGCTCGCGGGCGCGCCGGCTGTCCTCGGGCGCGACGACGGAGGTGAAGTGGCGACCGCGGACGTCGCCGACAAGCCGCTCGGCTGCCGCATTGATCCACCGGACGACTCCCGTATCGTCGAGGACGTAGCTCGGGACGCCGACGCTCTCCAGAGCCTGCTCGACGTCGCCGCCGACTGCCAGGCCAGTGCCCATCACCGAAGTGTGGCTGATCCGGGCCTGCAAGAACGCAAAGGGCCTGCGAGTGGCAGGCCCCTGCGAGTGGTTCCGGGTGCTACGTTCAAGTGCTTCAGCTGCCCGCCTTGAACTGCACGGCGGGCGTGAGGCTAGCTGTCGAGGATCGCTGAGCGAACGCCAGATCGCGTCGAGCTACAGCGTGCCCGTGCCGGTGCCGACGCTCGGAGACTGCATCAGTCACGGCGACGTTCAGCGAGTCGTAGAAGCAACCGGCCGTAGTCGAGATGCAGTCCTGGACACTCGGGTTGGACCCGTGATGGCTCGTCCCATAGGTGATCCCGTAGCGGACCGTGTTGGGAAGGGTCGTGGTTCCGTCGAAGGTGAACGTCACGTCCTGCGCCAGACCGTTGAAGCACGTCTTCTCGGTCGTCGAGTACCACTTCGTCGGGACTGGGCACTTGGCCGGATTGGCGGACGGGCGGTACGAGACGTCGAACGTCTGCGTCTTGTGACGTCAGGAGCGCTCCGGCCGTGTCGTAGATGTTGAGCGTGATCGGAAGTGAGTACTTGGCACCTGCGGGCGTGACGCAGCCGCTGTTCCATTTACCGTCCACGCACGCCCAGCTGCTGAGCGTGACGACGGCGTTGGTGAGCTTGCGCTTGGAACCCGCGAGCGTGGCCTCGCCGCCGATCTGGGCGAACGAGTACGCCTCCGGGCCGTAGCTCGGGAGGTTCGACTTCGGTCCAGTCTTGGCCGTGCTGTCGAAGATCACTGCCGACTGGCCGGCTGCTGCCAGGGCCGATCCCGTCATAACAACGAGTGCCGTCGCGGCGAGCGCGGCAACGATGAGACGCTTACGCATGAAGAGAACTCCTTTACTGGTTGAGTTGAGTTGATGGATCCGCCGAACGAGGCTCAGTGCCTTGCGTTCTTGCGCCTGACCTCTTCGAGCAGGCGCGCCATCGAACGAAGCATGGATCTCACCGACCTCGTCCGCCAGGACCCAATTGGGTCAATTCCTCGGCATGTCGTGGCTGCCGGTGACCGCTCCGAGTTGGCGACCATCACGTGTCCACCGGCGGCGTCGACGGCGGCTCCGCTTCGATCTCGTGGGCCGTCCTCTCGAAGAGGTTCTCGAGCGCGTTCACGGCGTACAACACCCCCGGTGTCACAAGTAGGGCGCTGCAGGCGATCAGGAGGCGTACTCGGCGATCGACGCGCCTCGCTGGACTTTGAGCATCAGCCCTCCACGACCTGCTGGTAGGGCGGGCGCCCCGTCGGCGATGCCCGGCGCTGTGCGCCCCCGGTGGCCCGTTGTCAGCGGAAGGTCACGGGTCTTGTGGGCGGCGCGGGCCGCCCGTTTATCCGCCTGTACAGCGCGCGCGCGTGGCCGCGCTGGCTCCCGTACGCAGCCTTCGGGTTGACCACCCGCCGGCCGAGGCGCACGTACCCCGTGGGGACGTTCATTCCACGAGCGAACGCAGCGATAACTAGACGTCTCATGCGTCTTCCTTTCGTCTCTGTGATCGAGACCGCACCCCGCCCGACTCCAATGCGCCGAAGTGAGACGCGGGTCGACGGTGGTGACCTCCTGGGTCACCCGAATTGATTACCTCATTCGAGGGACAACGTTATCGTCGCGGACACGCGCCGTCAGTGACCCAAGCGGGTCAATTCACTGGCAGGTTCGTGGCTGCCGGTGACGCGCTCCGCGCCGAGCTGGATCGCCACCGGGCGATCGCCGCTCGAGCAGGAAATCGCGGTCTACTGACCGGCCGGGCTGCCGTCCGCCGACAACGGCCCGGCGGGCGAGGCGACGCAGGACGACCGCCAAGCCCGCTTACCGCTCGATCTCAAACAGCGGCTCACTCCGTGGCGCGCTGAGTGCGGCGAGAATCGCGGCGGCGAGCAGGAGCTGCAGGCTTGCCGGGAACCGACCCGAGCGGTGCCAGCCGTGGTCGTGGAAGAGTTTCCTTCCGCGCGGGCGCAGGAGCGGAAGGACGTGCTCGAGGTCAGGCGCGGAGCTCGCTGCAGCGCCAAGTGTCGCTGGATCGAGCGGGCCTCGCCGCGCGGCGAGGAGGAGGATGCCCGCGAGTCCGCTGCCGATCTCGAACCGACGCGAGTGGAAGTCTCGGTGCGGAACGCGGTCGCCCGCGATGTGGAGAACCGGCCCCAGCAGGAGTGCTGCGAGCCGCGAGCCGCTGGCGGCGCCGGCCGCAGCGCCTGTCGCCACGTGGAGGGCAACGATCATGGCTGCCTAACTAGCAGAATGCCCGCGGCCAATTGAAGGCACAAAACGCCGCGCACGGACTGACGGATGACGTGAGGGGGCCGGTCGGCTAGCTGACGCCCATGACGCCGACGGGCTCTCTGGCGTGTGTGTTGTCAGGTTCGGCGAAATCCCGGGACAGCGCCGAGACAGCACCGTTTGCGCCTCGATGACATTTCTCGCACGCCTGACCCGGGCAGCTAAGCCAAAAACGGCTCACACGTGCGGCCCGGAAAGGTCCACACGGGAGTCTGAACACTTGCCGCCGCTGTCTGACGGCTCTTGGTAGCACGACGCCGCCCGACGGCCCCTGAGACGTTCAGTCCGTCGGGCAGGCCGACCCGTGGAACCGTGGCTCCCCACCCTCGATGGTGGCGATCACCATGCACTTGGTCGGATCGCCCTCGTTGTCGAACGACATCGTGCCGGTGATTCCCTCGAACTCGCGGATGGCCGCCATGCCGTCGCGGACGCACTCCCGATCGGCGGCGATGTCGCCGGTCAGCTCGCCGCAGTTCTCGATCGCCTGCACGACGATCCGCATCGCGTCCCAGGTCAGCGCTCCCACGTCGCTCGGGATCTCTCCTTCACGCGCCTCGAACTTGTCGATGAACTCCTTCGTCGCGCCCGTCGCGCCGGCGGGCACGTAGTGCGCGCCGTAGAACGTGCCGTCGCAGTCGGTGCCGCAGAGAGCGGTCAGCTGAGGGTCGCTCCAGCCGTCGTTGCCGACGATCGGGACGTCCACCCCCGCTGACCGCGCCTGGCGCACGATGAGCGGGACCTCGTTGTAGTACTGCGGCGTGAAGAGCACGTCGCAGTCGGCTCCGGTGATGACCTCCAGCTGCTCCGTGAACGTCTCGGTGCCGGTGGTGAACGACTCGTAGGCCGGCACCGAGCCCGGGCCGTTGTTCGCCTCCCACGCGACACGGAAGCTCTCGGCCACCCCGCGCGGGGCGTCGCTGTCAGCCGCGAAGAGCACGCACGCACGCTCCGCTCCGAACTCCTCGGCCGCGAACTCGGCCAGGATCGGGCCCTGGAACAGGTCGATGTACGGGGCGCGGAAGACCCACGGCCGGCCGAGCGTGGTGGACGGGTTCGTCGACCACGGGCTGATCATCGGGATCTCCTGCTCGTTCGCAACCGCGCCCGCCGGAACGGCGGCGACGCTCGCGTTGGGGCCGACCATCACCAGGATGTCGTCTGCGATGAGGCTCTCGGCGGCGGCCCTCGCGCCCTCCGCCGTCCCGCCGTTGTCCTCGACGACGAACTCAAGTGTCCGTTGCTTATCCCCGACGGTCACGCCCCCTTCGGCGTTGATCTCCTCCGCGAACATCTCGGCCGCGGCCTGGGAATGCGCCCCGACGTTGGGGATCGACCCGGTCGACTCCATGTTGAGGCCGATGACGATCGAGTCGTCGTCCGAGCCGCCGCACCCGGCAAGGACGAGAGCCAGAACTGCCGACGCGACGAGGTATCCACACGGCAACGACCTCAGCACGGCCCAACCTCCGATCCGACCTCGGGCTCGGACGATACCGCATGTTCACCGAGCGCCACCTACGATCGAGTCATGGAGGTACGCAATCTCGAGGAGGCCGAGCCGTTCACGACGAAGGACGGCTCGACGATCCGCGAGCTGCTCGGTCTTCCGACCTCGAGCCTGGTGCAGAAGCTGTCGCTCGCTGAGGCCACCCTCGGCCCGGGCCAGGCGACGAAGCGCCACTACGACCGCGAGTCCGAGGAGATCTACTTCCTGCTCGAGGGTGTCGGCCTGATGGAGGTCGACGGCGCGACACGGGCAGGTCGGCCGGGAGACGCCGTGCTCGTCCCGGCGCCGGTCATCCCTGCACATTTTCTGCACACGCCGAGCTCGATGCCGCGTCGACCTGCCGAACCCCTCCTTGCCATGTTCGGGAGTAGGGGATCAGGGTCGGTCGGGGCACGGAACGATGCGGGTTTGCGTTCCGCGAAAATGTCACGGTGGCCGCGCCGAGCTGGAGCCCAGGCACCAAGTACTGGGCTGGCGAAGACGAGGCCGTAGAGCTGCTAGAGCCTGGCGCGCAAGGCGGGCATCCAGCGCCGCGTCCGCGCCCACGGGCTACGCCACGCGTCCGCCGTCGACCTCGTCCGCTCGGGCGCGCCCCCTCTTCGTGGTGCGCGACGCCCTCGGCCATGCGAGCATCGCGACGACTCAGGTCTACCTCAGCCGCGTCCGCGCTCACGAGGCAGTCGACGGGATGAGGAACCGCCACTGGTCGCCCGAGTAGCACGCCCCGGAAGCACCGAAAGAGCCGCGTTTTTGGCCCGTGCCGGCATGAGCCCCGCAATACGTTCGCGGATTCGGCCAGAACCGTGACTGGATCGGTTCTTACGCTTCCGTAGATCGAGTCGCAGTCTTGAGTTTCATAGGGCCACCGGAGCGACGAGACTCGAACCCGCGACTCCGGCGTGACAGGCCACTTCCGGGCTCACGACGATTGACGGCGATTCACGCGCAAGCGCTCTATTCATGGGGTTTCTCGGGGTGTTCGCAATCCGATTCTGCATGGTTGAGCAGAGCCGATTTCAGAATTTTGCTGCCCGTTTGCTGCCCGAGAAGCGCACCGCCGGCCGTAGGCTTTGGCCATGGCTACTTGTCAGAGCTGCGGAGAACAGAATCCCGATGGTGCTCGTTTCTGCAGCGCCTGCGGCGTGCCGCTGACACCCTCGTCGGCCCGAGAGGTGCGCAAGACGGTTACGGTCCTTTTCGCGGACGTGAGCGGCTCGACTGCGCTCGGCGAGCAGCTGGACCCGGAGGCGTTCCGCCGTGTGATGGCGCGCTACTTCGAGGCGGCGAAGGTTTGCATCGAGCGGCACGGTGGCACGGTGGAGAAGTTCATCGGCGATGCGGTCATGGCCGTGTTCGGCGTGCCGACGGTGCACGAGGACGATGCCCTTCGCGCGCTCCGCGCCGCCGCCGAGCTTCGCGACTCGCTGGCCTCCCTGAACGACGAGTTCGAGCGGGACTTCGGCGTCTCGCTGCAGCTGCGGACCGGCGTCAATACGGGCGAGGTCGTCACCGGCACCGAGGAGCGGCTTGCAACGGGTGACGCGGTCAACGTCGCCTCGCGCCTCGAGCAGGCCGCGCAACCCGGGCGAGATCCTGATCGGCGAACAGACCCGCCATCTTTCTCGCGGGGCGATCGAGGTCGAGCCCGTCGAGCCTCTGTCGCTCAAAGGGAAGACGGATCTCGTCCGCGCGTACCGCCTGCTGCGGGTGATCGAGGGCGCGCCCGCCTTCGGCCGGCGGCTCGACGCACCGCTCGTCGGGCGTCGCGACGAGCTCGCGCTCAATGCGCGCGGCTTTCGACCGGACGGTGTCGGAGCGACGCTGCCGTCTCGTCACCGCTCTCGGGCCGCCGGGAATCGGCAAGACGCGGCTTGCCCGGGAGCTGGCAGCGATGCTGGCGGGCAAGGCGACCATCCTCACCGGCCGCTGCCTTCCGTACGGCGAAGGGATCACATACTGGCCGCTGGTCGAGATCTTCCGGGACGCGGGTGCCGAGGACGAGCTTGCAACAGCGCTCTCCGCCGTCGCGCCGGAGGAGATCTTCTGGTCGGTCAGGAAGGCACTCGAGCGACGTGCGCGCGAGCAGCCGGTCGCGCTCGTCGTCGACGACATCCATTGGGCCGAGCCGACGCTGCTCGACCTCCTAGAGCACCTCGTCGACTGGACTCGGGATGCCCCTCTCCTTCTTCTCTGCCTTGCGCGTCCCGACCTGAGCGACGTCCGCCCGTCGTGGGGTATGCAGTCCCAGGCCGAGACGCTCACGCTCGAACCGCTCTCCCACACCGAATCGGACGAGCTGATCGAGAAGCTCCTCAACCGCTCGGAGCTTGCCAGCGCCACCCGCGCCAGGATCGGCGACGTGGCTGCGGGGAAATCCGCTCTTCGTCGAGCAGCTGCTCGCGATGCTCGTCGAAGGGGGCGACCCCGAATCCGTGCCCGCGACGATTCAGGCGCTTCTGGCCGCGCGGCTCGACTCGCTTCCGCACGAGGAGCGAGCAGTGCTCGAGCGGGCGTCCGTCGTGGGGCTCGAGTTCGAGTGGGAGGCGCTCGGTGCACTGGCCCCCGACCGGCGCCGACCTTCGGGCGCTCAGCTCGCGGCGCTCGTCCGCAAGGAGCTGATCCGCCCGCATGAGGTGATCGAGGACGCTTTCCTCTTCCGGCACATGCTGATCCGCGACGCTGCCTACGAGCGCGTCCCCAAGGAGCTCCGCTCAGAGTTGCACGAGTGCTTCGCCGGTTGGCTCGACGGGAGGGGAGAGGAGTTCGACGAGGTCATCGGGTACCACCTGGAGCAGGCATACCGCTGCCTCACGGGTCTCGGACGGCCCGGCGAGAGGGCTCACGCACTCGCCGAGGGAGCAGCGAAACGTCTCGCCGCGTCCGGACGGCGGGCGGACGCCCGCGGCGATACGCAGGCGACGGTGAACCTGCTCGAGCGAGCGGCCGGCTTGCTTCCGATCGAGGATCAACGTCGCCTGAGCCTCCTGCCATCCCTCGGTCGAGCGCTCAGGGATGCCGGCCAGCTAGACCAAGCAGACGTGGTTCTCGCGGAAGCGGTCGAGCGCGGGGAGGTCTCGGGGAAGCGCGCTCTTGCGGCGGACGCACGCATTGCGCTCGCGGACCTCCGGTTCCACAGGTTCGCTCAGACCGGTGTGGGGCGGCAGGATGTCCTGCGCGAGGTTGACGCAGCAATCCAAGTCTTCGACGAGGTCGGCGACGAGGCCGGGCTCGCACGCGCGCTCACGCTGGGCGGAAAGCTGCGTTTTTGGGGCGGCGAGGCTGCGGCGGCGCTCCTCGACCTCGAGCGGGCCGCGCAGTATGCCCGAGACGCGGGGGACCGCGCCCAGGAGGCCGAGAGCCTCCAGTACGTGTGTGCAGTGATGCATCGCGGCCCCATGCCAGTCGATGAAGCGCTCGGGCGATTGGAGGAGATCGGCTCACGCGCCGAGATCCACCGGAGGCTGGAGGTGGCCGTCCTACTCACGCGCGCGCGCCTCGAGGCGATGCAGGGTCGCTACGACGCAGCACGCGACGGGGCCTCACGAGCAAAGGCTCTGGCCGACGAGTATGGCTTCCACGGCCTGCTCGACTCCCACGCACGTCCCACAGCGGGCGAGGTCGAACTGCTCGCGGGCGACCCGATAGCGGCCGAACATGAGCTGCGCGCCGCATGCGAGGGCACCGAGCGGATCGGGGAGCTCGGCTTTCTTGCCAGCATTACGCCGTTCCTGTTCGATGCGCTCTATGTGCAGGGGCGCGACGAGGAGGCGCTCGAGCTGACGGATCGTTGGCGCCCCGAGCGCCTCACGGTGCCCGAAGATGCCGACGCACAGATCGGCTGGCGCCGTGTGCGGGCGAAGCTCTTGGCCCGCAGCGGCGATCTTGACGAGGCCGAACGCCTCGGCCGGGAAGCGGTGGCGATGGCATCGGAAACCGACTATCTCGAAAGCCGGGCGCAGGCGCTTGTCGATCTCGGTGAGGTTCTACGCCTCGCGGGCCGCCCGCAGGAGTCTCGAGCTTGCGCTCGACGAGGCTATCCGACTGTACGAAGACAAGGGCAACGTCGTCTGGTCACGGAGACTCCGCGGCCTCCTCGCGGAGCCGCCAGTCGAGGTTTAGCATCGGTTCCGAGCCGGGACAGAACCTCGAGAGAACCCGCGTGACAAGCGTGTCCGAGTCGGGAGCCACGGGGACTCGAACCCGCGACCTCCGGCGTGACAGTTCTGTCCGGCGCTGGTCGGGCGTGGTCAGCGCCCGTCGACACGCAGCATGCAATTCGGCACCATGCCAGGTGTCCCGAAAGAGCCGTGCACATTTTTGCTGCACATTCATCGTTCTACCAGATGAGCGTCAGCCAAGAAAACGAAGAAACCCGCCGTTTCCAGCGGGTTTCTAGATGGAGCTAGGCGGGCTCGAACCGCCGACCTCCTGGGTGCGATCCAGGCGCTCTCCCAACTGAGCTATAGCCCCGGGGGAGGCGGAAGTGTAGCGCGCGCCCTGCCGGCTCCTACGGCTGGCCCCCGCTGCGTGCCGGGGGGACGACCGGAGGCTGCGGCTGCGGGTTCGGCTGCTGCGAGGGCGTGCAGAACATCGCGTCCTCGTTCGCCGGGACGACGCGCGGCGTGTCCTTGGCGTGCGGGATCGCGGCGCCGCCGATGAGGATCCCGAGGACGAGCAGCCACAGCGCGGCCGTGACGCGCGCCCAGAAGGGGTAGCCGCGGTCGGGCGGTCCTGGTGCGGCAGGGGCGGCCGGACTGGGGCGCGTGGGCCGCGGAACGGCGACGGGCCGTTCGTGCGTGCCGACGACGGCCGGTTGGTGCATTGCGGGCGCACGAGCGCGAAGCTCGGGATCGACGAGCGCGAGCTCGGGGCTGATCGGCTCCCACGACATGTGCACGCATTCTGGCTGACCGACGCGTTCCCTGGGAGAGCGGTCACGAATCGGCGCCGAGGCGTCCACAACTCGGCCCAACAGAGCCAAATCTGAGGTTAGTGGCGCTTTTGGACATCTGGTGAGGCCGCTCCACGCCGGATACCACGGCTCCGACATCGACGAAGGGAGGATGCGTGCACGCACGCACGGTTGGAATTGGCCTCGCCGGGCTCGCGTTGGCGAGTGCGACGGTGATCCCAGGAGCGGCTGCGAGCTCATCCGGGGGCGGCGTGATCGTCGCCTGCCAGAAGCCGGGTGGTTTCCTGCGGGTGGTCCGCGATGCGGACGACTGTCGCGAAGGCGAGCGGGTCGTGAGATGGAACAAGCGAGGGCCGGCAGGCCCGGCGGGTCCGGCGGGTCCGGAGGGTCCAGCGGGGCCGGCAGGGCCGGCAGGCCCGGCAGGTCCGGCAGGTCCACCGGGCCCGGCAGGTCCGGCAGGCGAGACCGGCGCCACGGGACCAGCTGGCCCCGCCGGTCCGCAGGGACCTGCAGGTGCACCGGGACCGGTCGGCCCCGCAGGCCCGCAAGGTCCTGCCGGCACAACGTCGCTCGCGGCGCTCGACGGGACGGCCTGCACGCGGTTCGACGGCGGTGCCGGGACGGTCGACGTGGTCATGACCGCGGCCAACGTGGTCGAGCTTCGCTGCGAGGGAGGTGGCCCTCCGCCGCCTCCGCCGCCACCGCCTCCGTCCGGAGCGATCGTCATCAACGAGATCGACTACGACCAGGTCGGGGCCGACGCGAACGGCTTCGTCGAGATCGCGAACACCGGCAGCTCCGCCGCCGTCCTCGACGGGATCTCTCTCGTTCTCGTGAACGGTGGCGACGGGCTCGAGTATGCGCGGGTCGACCTGACGGGGTCTCTCGCGGCAGGGGCGTACCTCTCGGTCTCGATCGAGGCACAGAACGGCGCTCCCGACGGCGTCGCGCTGATCGACACTGCGGGCGGGGCGTTGCTGGACGCGCTCTCGTACGAAGGTGAGATCACCGCAGCCGTCATCGGCAGCCAGACCTACAGCCTCGTCGAGGGAACCGCGCTTGCTGCGACCGTCGCCGACTCCAACACCGTCGACGGCTCGCTCTCGCGACTTCCCGACAAGCAGGACACGAACAACGCTGCGTCGGACTGGGCGTTTACGTCCACGAAGACACCCGGCGCGGCGAACGTCGCATCGCCGTAACCGCTAGGAGGCTCCCGCGTCCGGTCTTCCGCGCCGGGCGCGGGAGCGCTCGCGGCGTGTGAGGCGGTCCTCGAGCTCGGCGAGATCGTCGCGTTGGGCGCGGTAGCGCTCCCAGCGCTCGCGGGTCAGCCGACCATCGACGAGCGCCGCCTGCACGGCGCACCCGGGCTCGGACTCGTGGCTGCAATCGGAGAAACGGCAGTCTGCCGCCAGGGCCGCGACGTCGTCGAAGGCTTCCGTGAGCCCGTCCTGAGCGAGCCAGAGTGCACTTCGCGCATGCCCGGGTTGTCGACGATGAGCCCACCGCCCGGGAGGATCACGAGCTGGCGGCGGGTCGTCGTATGCCGTCCCTGGCCATCGGCGCGGACGGCTCCGGTTGCAAGCAGGTCGTCCTGTCCCACGAGAGCGTTGACGAGCGTCGACTTGCCGACACCCGAGGGACCGACGAGCGCTCCCGTGAGGCTCGGTGCAAGGCGCGCCCGCACCGCGTCGAGACCGAGCCCTGACCGGGTCGAGACCGTATGGATCGGGATCTCGCCGTCGATTCCGGCGAGCTCCTCCGGCGCAACGCTCGGATCGGGCTCGAGATCGGCCTTCGTGAGCAAGATCACGGGACGTGCGCCGCTCTCGAGCGCCAACGTGACGTAGCGCTGGAGGAGGCGTGCGTCCAGTCCCTCGCCCAGCGAGGCGGCGATGAAGACAACGTCGAGATTGGCGGCGATGACCTGCTCGCGAACGTCGTCCGAGCCCGCCTCGTGCGCAGCGCGGCGGGAGAGCTTCGTCCGGCGAGGCAGGGCGCCGGCGATCGTTCCCGCCGGGTCGAGCAAGACCCAGTCACCGACGACCGGGAGGCCGGCCGAGGGTGTTTCCTTGCGGTATCGCCCTGTGACGCGAGCGCGCACGTCACCGTCCGCCGTCAGGACGTCGTAGGCGCCGCGGTGCTGGATCGCGACTCGTCCGGGCGTCAGTCCGAGCTCTCGATGCGGCTCGAACGCGGCGCTCCAGGCGTCATCCCAGCCGAGCGTCTCGAGGGCGGGCACTGGCTCATTGTCCCCGACCCAAGTCGTACCCGGTGATCTGCGACCTCAATCGGAGTCGAGTTCGCGATCACGACTCCGGCGGGCCACCGCCCGGCCGGCCCCGCCTCATTTCGCGAGCGCGCGCTCGAGCGCGACGTCGATCGTGGGCGCAACGAACTCGAAGCCGGCGTCGAGGAGGCGAGCTGGCAGTGCGCGACGTCCTCGGAGAAGCACGTTGTCGCCCATCTCGCCGTACAAGAGGCGAATGGCGAAGGCCGGCGCGGGGAAGATCGTCGGCCGTCGGACAGCTCTGCCGAGCGCGTCGGTGAACTGCTTGCTCGTGACGGGGTTCGGAGAGCAGAGATTCACGACTCCGCCGAGGTCGCTCCGTAAAACGACGGCATACGCGGCGGTCACGTCGTCGATCGCGACCCAACTCCACCACTGCTTGCCGCTTCCGACACGGCCGCCGACCCCGAGCTTGAAAGGCAACAGCATGCGCTCGAGCGCACCTCCCTCCCTCGCGAGAACCATCCCTTGGCGGAAGTCGACCACGCGAATGCCGGCTTCGCGAGCCGGGTCCCGAGCCGCCTCCCAGGCGCGAACGACGTCGGCCTCGAATCCGCTGCCGAGCGTCGACACTTCCGTCACGATCTCATCGCCACGATCGCCGTAGATACCGACTCCACCAGCACAGACGAAGACGGACGGTAGGGGATCGAGAGCCGCGGCCGTCCTCGCGAGAAGGTCGGTCGTGGACGTTCGAGACTCGAGGATCTCGCGCTTTCGAGCAGCAGTCCAACGTTGTCCGATGTTTGCTCCGCTCAGGTTGACAATCGCATCGATCCCCTTGAGGGCGTGGGGGTCGAGCGAGCCGGCTGTGGGGTCCCATGAGATCTCGTCCGGTCTGCGCGGATCGCGACGCACGAGCCGCAGGACATCGTGACCCTCCGCCTCGAGCACCGGGACGAGCGCCGAGCCGATGACGCCGGACGCTCCGCTGACCACGACCCTCACGTGACTAAGTTTGCGCCGTGCCGGAAAGCACCGCCAGTTCGCCGCGCATTCGCGACGGCGTGCGCGCCGCGATCCCCCTCGCACCGAGCCCTGCGCTCTTCGGGCTGTCGTTCGGAGTCCTGGCCGAGGCCGCCGGGTTCGGGGCCGCTTCCACGGTGGTCATGTCGGCAACCACGTTCGCCGGATCCGCGCAGTTCGCAGCGGTGTCCGTCCTCGACGCCGGCGGGACCGTGACGGCCGCGATCCTCGCGGCCGTGTTCCTGAACGCGCGGTACGTCGCGATCAGCGTGACCGTTGCATCGATCTTCCCCGGCCGGCCGCTTCGCCGGCTCGCGGAGTCCCAGGCGATCGTCGACGAGTCGTGGGCGCTCTCCGGCCGACGGGGGCGCTTCGAGTGGCCGATTCTGGTCGGGGCGGGCCTCTTGTTCTACGTGCTCTGGGTCGCGAGCACGGCCGCGGGGAACTTGATCGGAGGTGTGGTGGACGATCCAAACGCGCTGGGCCTCGATGCGGCCTTCGCGACCCTCTTCCTCGCTCTCGCGGTTCCGTACGTCCGTGACCGGAGGGCGGTGCAGGCGGCCGCATTGGCTGCCGCTGTCACGCTCGTTCTGACCCCGTTCACGCCGATAGGCGTCCCTATCGTCGCTGCGGCCGCAGCTTGCCTTCTGGGGTTTCGAAAGTGAGCGGCGCCTGGATCGTGGTGGCGGTCGTCGGTGTGGTGACCGTCTTGTTCAAGGCTGCCGGGCCGGTCTTCATCGGTGGACGGCGCCTGCCCCCGCGTTCAGCGCTCGGTCGAGCTTCTCGCGCCCGTGATGCTCACGGCGCTCGTGGTGACGCAGACCTTCGGGGGGAACGGAGAGGTGACCGTGGACGCGCGCGTGCCGGGTGTGGCTGCCGGCGCTGCGGCCGTGCTCCTCCGGGTGCACGTCGTGTTGGCAATGGCGCTCGCGGCAGCCGTTACCGGCCTCGTACGACTGGTTGCCTAGAGATCACGCGGGCGGGTCGCGCTTCCGCGCCAGAAGACGGCCGCCGCGGCGACGGCCTCCGCCACGAGGCTGACGACGCCGATCACGAGAAGCCACAGTCGAAAGTGCCGCATGCGACCAAGATCGGCTCGGCGGCGGTGTGTCTTGAGTGGACACTAACCGCTCGGGGGACGCAGCACGGCGAACGGATCCGTCACCTCGAAGCGGCGCGAGCAGAAGCGGTAGACCTCGGCGGGCCGCCCGCCCGCAGGCCCGTGAGCCTTGGTCTTGCCGACGGGCTCGATCGCGCCTCGGCGAAGCAGCACGCGCTTGAGGTTCGTGGCAGACACCTCGTACCCGAGCGCGGCCTCGTAGACGTCGCGGAGCTCGGCGAGCGTGAAGCCGTCGGGCGCGAGAGCGAAGCCGATGTTCGAGTAGGAGAGCTTGCCGCGGAGCCGCTCGCGCCCGGCAAGCACGATCGCTCCGTGGTCGAACGCCGTCGGCGGCAATCGTGCACCGGATGCCAGCGCGTGTCTTCGGGAACGCGCGGATCGAGACCTAGCGGAACCAGGCCGAGGTACGCGGTCGCGAGCTCCCAGCGCTCCGGATGACGCTCGGGCTCGCTCCAGGTGCCCAGCTGCTCGACGTGGGCGACCTCGCGCAGATCGACCTTCGTCGCGAGGTGGCGCAGGATCGACGTCTCGAGCGTCTCGTCGTGGCCGAGCGTCCCGCCGGGGAGCGACCACATGCCCCGGAACGGCTCGCGCGCGCGTTCCCACAGGAGCACGTGGAGCACACCGGCGCGAACCTGGAAGACGACCGCCAGCGCGACGTGTGCGGGAAGGGCAGGTGGAGTGGTAGACTCAGCCACGAGGTTATCGACTCAGAGGCTAAAACTAGCATGAGCACCGCCGGAAACGGGACACGTCATCAAGAGGCATTCGACCTCGTCGTCGTCGGCGGTGGAGTCGCCGGGCTCACGGCGGCCTTGTGCGCAGCCGCCGAAGGCGAGGTGCTCGTTCTCACGAAGGGACCGCTTCTGTCCTCGAACAGCCAGCTCGCGCAGGGTGGGATCGCGGCAGCCGTGGCGGACGACGACTCGGCCGCGCTGCACGCCGAAGACACGCTCCGGACCGGTCGCGGACTGTGCCGGCGGAGCGCCGTTGCCGTCCTGACGGAGGAGGCTCCCGCCCGGATCCGCGATCTCGTCGAGCTCGGCGTCGAGTTCGACGAGGGGCTGGGCCTGGAAGGCGGGCACAGCCGGAGACGGGTCGTGCACGCCGGCGGCGCTGCCACTGGTGACCGGGTGGCTCGCACGCTTGCGAAGCGTGTTCTCGCGCACCCGCGCATCCGGGTCGCCGAAGGGGAGTCGATGCTCGCGTTCTGGCGCTCGGACGAGCGGTGCGTGGGCGTGATCACCGACCGGCGCGCGGTCGCGGCGCGCGCCACGCTCGTCGCGACGGGCGGGGCGGCGGCGCTCTGGCAGCGGACGACGAACCCTCCCGGCGCTCTCGGCGACGGGATGGCCGCGGCCTACCGAGCAGGAGCGGCGCTCGCGGATCTCGAGTTCGTGCAATTCCATCCCACGACGCTCGTCGACTCGTCTCTCCTTCTTTCCGAGGCGTTACGCGGGGAAGGGGCCCTGCTGCTCGACGCGCACGGCGAGCGGTTCACGGACGAGCTTGCGCCGCGTGACGTCGTCGCTCGCGAGATTGCCGCCCGCGGCACGGCTCTCCTCGACCTTCGCGCGATCGACCGCGCCCGGTTCCCGGCGCTCATGGGCAGTCTCGTGGAGGAGGGCTACGACCCGGCGGAGACACCGATCCCGGTCGCACCCGCAGCGCACTACACCGTCGGCGGGATCCTCACCGACCTCGACGGGCGCAGCGAGCTCCCGGGCCTGTACGCGGCCGGCGAGTCCGCTGCGACGGGTGTGCACGGGGCGAATCGCCTGGCGTCGAACTCATTGCTCGAGTGCCTCGTCTTCGGTCGCCGCGCAGCTCTGGCCGCGCTCGCCGAGCCGGGCCTGCCGGCGCGGCTGCCGAGCCCACCGGCGCCGTCTCCGTGTGAGCCTGTCACCGCCGACCTCCGCCGCAGGCTCTGGGAGGACTGTGGGCTCATTCGCGATGCGGCCGGCCTCGGCGGTCTTCGATCCGCACCGCACCTGCTCACGCGGCTCATCGCGGAGAGCGCGCTCACGCGCGAGGAGAGCCGCGGCTCGCACTTCCGGCTCGACTTTCCGGTCGCGAGCCGTGCTTTCGAGCGACATGTCGTCCTGCGTCCGGGCGCACAGCCCTCCCTCGAGCGATGGCGGTAGCGACCGACACACTCGAGCGGATCGTCCTCGCGGCGCTCGCCGAGGATGTCGGGCAGGGCGACGTCACGACCGAAGGCACCGTCCCGGCCGACTCGATCGGGACCGCCGAGCTCCTCGTGAAGGAGCGCGGCGTCGTCTGTGGTTTGCGCGCAGCCGAGACGACGTTTCGGGCTCTCGATCCCGAGATCGAGTTCGACCTGCTCGTTGCGGAGGGAAGTGCAATCGAAGGTCCAAGCGCAATCGCGCTGCTCTCCGGCTCCGAGCGCGCGATTCTCACCGGCGAGCGCGTGGCCCTCAACTTCCTCGGCCGTCTCTCGGGCATCGCGACTCTCACCCGGCGCTACACCGACGCTGTCGCCGGGACGGGGGTGGCGATCCTCGACACGCGGAAGACCACTCCCGGCCTGCGCGCACTGGAGAGACACGCCGTCGCGTGCGGCGGCGGGCGCAACCATCGTTTCGGCCTCGACGACGGCGTCCTGGTCAAGGACAACCACCTCCGCGCAGCGGGCTCCATTGCGCAGGCGGTCGAGAGCCTGCGCGCCACGACCCCGCTTCCCATCGAGGTCGAGTGCGACACGCTCCACCAGGTGGCCGAGGCGCTCGCCTCGGAGGTCGACGCGATTCTCCTCGACAACATGACCCTCGACGACCTCCGCTCGGCTGTGGCCCTCGCCGGCGGCCGCGTGCGGCTCGAAGCCTCGGGCGGAATCACGCTCGAGAACGTCCGCGCCGTCGCCGAGACGGGAGTCGACGAGATCTCCGTCGGCGCGCTCACCCACTCAGCACGTTCACTCGACGTCTCACTGGAGTTGAAATGACCACGCAACGCTCGCGTCCCGCTCGCGTTCGCGGGGGAAACCATGTTTCCCCCGCGAACCCCCTTCTTCGTGAAAGCGTGGGGAACCTCCCGGTTCCCCACACCCCTCCACGCTCATTGGGCAGGGATGCCCAATGAGCGCGATCGCCACCATGCACGAGGAGATTCGCGCGCTCGCCGCCGAGCGGGGCGCCGTGATCCTCGCCCACAACTACCAGGTGCCCGAGGTTCAGGACGTCGCGGACTTCGTCGGCGACTCGCTCGGGCTGTCCCGCGAGGCGGCCGCGACCGATGCGGACGCGATCGCGTTCTGCGGAGTCCACTTCATGGCCGAGACGGCGGCCATTCTGAGCCCCGACAAGACCGTGCTCATCCCCGACCTCGACGCCGGCTGCTCGCTCGCCGCGTCGATCACTGCGGATCAGCTGCGTGCCTGGAAGGAGGAGAACCCGGGAGCGGTGGTCGTGTCCTACGTGAACACGACGGCCGAGGTGAAGGCGGAGAGCGACTACTGCTGCACGTCGGGGAACGCGAAGGGCGTCATCGACTCGATTCCGGAAGGCACCGAGATCCTGTTCCTTCCGGACATGTACCTCGGCCTCTGGCTCGAGAAGGTCACGGGCCGAAAGCTGCGGATCTGGATGGGCGAGTGCCACGTCCACGCCGGCATCCGGCCGCGTGACATCGAGCGCATGCAGGCCGACGCGCCCGACGCCGAGTTCCTCGTCCATCCGGAGTGCGGCTGCGCGAGCCAGTGCATGGCGTTCGGGAATGAGAAGACGCACATCCTCTCGACGGAGGGGATGATCAACTTCGCGAAGCAGTCTCCGAAGGAGCGCTTCCTCATCGCGACGGAGACCGGGATCATCCACCGGCTGCAGAAGGAGGCGCCGGAGAAGCGCTTCGAGGCCGTCTCCGAGAAGGCGATCTGCCGCTACATGAAGATGATCACGCTCGAGAAGCTCCGCGACTCGCTGCGCGACTGGAAGCACGTCGTCACCGTTCCGGAGGACGTCGCGGCGAGGGCGCGCGTCGCGATCGACCGCATGGTCGCCACTTCGTGAGGAAGCTCACCGAGGCCGAGCGGGCCTTTCTCGAGCATCCGTTCGTTGGTGTCGTGACCGATCTCCGGCCGGACGGATCTCCGCATTCAACGATCGTCTGGGTCGACGTCGACGACGAGGGTGTCTCCTTCAACACCGCCTACGGGCGAGCGAAGCCCAGGTACATCGCCGAGGACGGGCGTGTATCACTTACGGTCGTCGACCCACAGGATCCGTACCGCTGGCTCTCGGTCAGCGGCACCGCGACGCTCGTCGACGCCGGTGCGGACGGTCACATCGACCGCCTGGCGAAGAAGTACATCGGGGCCGACTCATATCCGTTCCGGCAGCAAGGCGAGCGGCGCGTCACCGTCCGGATCGCGGCCGAGAAGATCGACGGCCGCGGAATCGACTGAGAGGGGTCAGACCCGTGGGGTCTGACCCCTCGCGCGCGAGCTATGCGGCTCGCACCGAATGCACGGGAGGCAGCTTCGTCGCTGCCGTGAACCACGTCGCACCGGCATCGCCGGACCCGAAGACGTCGCCCGACGTCGCGCCGAAGTAGAGCCCCATCGTGGGGCCGGCGCCTTCGCCGCAGAACGCCTGCCGCAGGATGGTGAGGTACGCGTCGTTCGACGGGAGGCCGTCGCCACGCTCGATCCAACTGGCGCCCGCGTCGCGGGTCTCGTAGACGCGCACCTTGCCGTCCGGCGTCGTGCGATCCATGTCCGCGACGAGCGGAATGACGTACGCGCTGTCGGCGTCGTCCGGGTCGAGCACCATCGGGAAGCCGAAGTCGGACGGTAGGCCGTCCGCGATGCTGATCCACGTCTCCCCGGCGTCGTCCGAGCGGTAGACGCCGCCGTGGAACTGCATGAACAGCCGCTCCGGGCGCGTCGGAGCCCGGTGCATGTTGTGGACGCAGAGGTCGATCGTGTCTTCGCGCGCCTCCTCGGGCATGTAGCGCGGGTAGAGATTCTTGTTTCCGTGTCGCCACGTCTGGCCACCGTCGTCCGTGAGCCACACACCGACAGCCGAGATCGCCAGCGCTATCCGCGAGGGGTCGCCCGGCCAGGTCGCGATCGAGTGCATGCACATGCCGCCTGCGCCGGGGCTCCAATCAGGTCGGGTCGGTTGCTCCCAGAACCCCTTGTTGAGCTCCCACGTCTCACCGCCGTCGTGGCTCTCGAAGAGGACCCCGGGGTCGCCGCCGGCGTAGAGCAGACCGTCCTCCTCGCCTGGCGTGACGCTCCACAGCCGGGTCATCGGCTTCTCCGCGTCTTCCGGCAGCTCGATGCCCTCGGCCTGCTCCCACTCGCCCGCGAGATCGTCCGAATAGAAGAGCTTCGGCCCGTAGAAGGCGGATGTCACGGCCGCGTACGTCCGCCCCGTGCGCGGATCGCGCGTCGCGAACTCGACCGGCTCGCCCGCGAATGCGCGAGAAGTGATCTCGAACGGCTTGCCCGCTTTCCCCTCGAGCACGAACAGGCCCTTCTTCGTCCCGACCAGAAGCTCAGTCATCGCTCATCCTCCCGAGATCGCCGGGAGCACGTGCAGGCGGTCCGAGGCGCCGACTGACGTGTCCTCCCGTCCGTATTCCTTGTTCACGAAGACGTTGATGTGCTCGCGGATCAGCCCGCGCTCGTCGAGGATCCATCCCTTCACCTCCGGATGCTCGCGTTCGAGCGCCTGGAGCACCTCGGCGACGGTCGCGCCGTCGAGCTCGAGCTCGCGGCGTCCGCCGGCGAGCTCGGAGAGCGGTGCCCGAAGCCTTACGACTGCCACGGGTCGATCCTAGATCGCATCACTCCTAAGACGACGAACGCGGCGAGAAGTAATCGACAGCGACGCGCCGATCTCGTGCGGCTATCGAGCGAAGAGCCGGCGCAACAGGCTCCGTTCGTTTCGCGCCTGCCGCTCCTGCATCCGGGCCTCTACGCGATCGAGGATCTCCTGCATCTGCCTACGCGCCCGTTCGCCCTGCTCGATGAGTTGCCGGATCTCGTCAGGGGTCGGCTTCGGCATCGTCGTCTCCTTCGATCGTCCGAATGAGGCCCTGGAGCTTTGAATCGATCTCCATCAGGATAGTGCCGATTCCGCGGAGGAGCTCGACCACGTCGTCGAGCGTCGCTCGCTCTCTGCGTGGCCGAAGCATCGAAGCATGATCGCGTTGCGCTGACTCGACCGCCAGATGGCCGTTCGAGGCGTGTCCGAGCTACGGCTCGAGCTCGAGTACGCCATGCGGGACGCCGTACTCGGCCAGCTTGTCCAGGAACGGCTGCGGCGCGAAAGCCTCGGGGCCGAGCACGCCCGTGCCTGTCCAGTGGCCCTCCGCGAGGAGCTCGAGCGCGATCACCGGGTTGATCGCCGTCTGCCAGACGACCGCCTGCGAGCCGTACTCGCGCATGGACCACGCGTTGTCGACCACGTGGTAGAGGTAGGTCTTGCGTGGAGCGCCGTCCGTACCGAGTCCCGTCACCAGCGTTCCCGCGCACGTCTTCCCCGTCATGCGGTCGCCGAGCGTGGCCGGGTTCGGGAGCGCGGCGGCGACGACGTCGCGCGGCGCAACCTCCGCGCCCTTGACCGGGATCGTCTCCTTCGAATCGAGGCCGAGCTTGTGCAGCGCCTTCAGCACCTCGATGAACTCGTTGCCGAGCCCGTACTTGAACGTGACGCGCTCGCAGTCGATCCAGCGCGGCACGAGGAGCACCTCTTCGTGCTCCACGTTGACGCACTCGACCGGTCCGATCCCCTCCGGAAAGTCGAATACCTCCGGCTCCGAGAACGGCGCCGTCGTGTACCAACCCCGCCCGCGCTCCCAGATCACCGGAGGGTTGAGGCATTCCTCGATCGTCGTCCAGATGGAGAAGGTCGGCGCGAAGTCGTAGCCCTCGACCTCGAGGTTCGCCCCGTCCCGGACTCCGACCTCGTCGATCTCGGAGAAGAGCTCGTCGGCTGCATGCCTGGCGAAGACGTCCGCCGCGCCGGGCTCGATCCCGATCCCGACGAGGGCGAGCAACCCCCGATCCGCCCACGCCTGTGCGCGGTCGAACTGGTAGTCGCCGAGCTTCACTCCGACCTTCTCGTACGGGTTGGTCGGATGCGGCTCGGACAGCGTCATTGCCATGTCGAGATACGTGACGCCTGCCTCGAAGCAGGCGTCGAAGATGGGGACGTTGAACAGCGGGTCGACGGCATTGAGAACCGCGTCGGCCTGCGTCTCCCGGATGAGGGTGACAACGGCCTCCCTGCTCGACGCGTCGATCGCGTGCCCGCTGAACCGGCCGTCGTCGAGGCCGGCGACGAGCGCGGACGCGCGTCCGGCGTCGTAGTCCGCCAGAGCGCAGTGTTCGAAGAAGGAGCGACGCTGCGCGATCGAGGCGAAGGCGGAGCCGACTCCCCCGGTACCGACGACGAGAATCCGCAAGGCGAACGGGTTCTACCTGAACGTGGTTAGTTGTCGCGGCCCTCGCGACGGCGATACGCTGGGCGCGATTTCACCGAATGGAGGTCGGGTGTGAGCGTGTCGGTAACGCAGCAGCAGCAGTTCATCGGCGGCGAGTTCGTCGACTCGGCATCCGGGGAGACGATGGAGGTGCTGAATCCCTCGACGGGCGAGGTGATCGCCGAGGTACCCCGAGGGACGGCCGAGGACGTAGAACGCGCGGTCGAGGCCGCCAAGAAGGCCTGGGGCGAGTGGCAGGACAAGACGCCCGAAGGACCGGATGGAGCTCCTGCTCGAAGCTCGCCGACGTCATCGACGAGAACGCCGAGGAGCTCGCGCGGCTCGAGTCGCTCAACGTCGGCAAGCCCTGGTGGGTCGCGGTCGACGAGCCCGGTGCGATGTCGGACTGCCTCAGGTTCTTCGCCGGCGCGGCGCGGAACCTCGAGGGGAAGTCTGCGGGCGAGTACGTCGCGGGCTACACGTCGATGATCCGGCGTGAGCCGCTCGGGATCGTCGCGGGCATCTGCCCCTGGAACTACCCCCTGTACATGGCGATCTGGAAGATGGGCCCGGCGCTCGCAGCCGGAAACGTTCAGATCATCAAGCCGGCGGAGCAGACGCCGCTGACGATGCTTCGTTTCGTCGAGCTCGCTCAGGAAGTCATCCCGGCGGGCGTCCTGCAGGTCGTGACCGGAGACGGGATTCCGGTCGGCGACGCGCTCGTGCGGCATCCCGACATTCGCCTCGTCTCGCTCACGGGCGACACGGCGACCGGGAAGATCATCGCGAAGAACGCCGCCGACACGGTGAAGCGCGTCCATCTCGAGCTCGGCGGCAAGGCGCCGATGGTCGTGCTCGACGACGCCGATCCGGCGACCGTGGCCGAGGCGGTCAAGATCGGGGGCTACTTCAACTCCGGCCAGGACTGCACCGCGTCCTCCCGCATCCTCGTCAGCGAGCGGATCTACGACGACGTGCTCTCGGAGACGGTGAAGGCGGTCGAGTCGCTGTCGGTCGGCGACCCGGGAACGGACGACGACATCGGCATGGGCCCGGTGATCTCGGGCGAGCAGCAGGAGCGCGTGCTCGGGTTCCTCGAGCGGGCCACGGCCGCAAAGGCGACGATCGTGACCGGAGGCGAGGCGCTCGGCGACCGCGGCTTCTTCGTGAAGCCGACCATCGTGACCGACGTCGGCCAGGACGCGGATATCGTCCAGAACGAGGTCTTCGGGCCGGTCGTGACGATGCAGTCGTACGCGTCCGACGAAGCGGCCGTCGAGATGGCGAACGGCGTTCGTTACGGGCTCGCAGCCTCGGTCTTCTCGGAGAACGTCGGCCGGGCGATGAAGGTCGCCGCGAAGCTCGACTTCGGCACCGTCTGGGTCAACGAGCACCTCTTCCCGCTGACCCCGGAGATGCCGCACGGCGGCTTCAAGGAGTCGGGCTACGGGAAGGACATGTCCCTCTACTCGATGGAGGAGTACACGCGCATCAAGCACGTGGTCGTGAAGCTCGCATGACGAATACGGACACTGCGGCCCCGGACGTCCGTCTGGAAGGCGTCGTCAAGCGGTTCGACGACATGGTCGCGGTGGACGGGATCACCGTCGAGATTCCGCGCGGGTCGTTCTTCGCGTTGCTCGGGCCGTCCGGGTGCGGCAAGACGACGACGCTCCGGATGATCGGCGGGTTCGAGGAGCCGACCGAGGGCCGGATCTTTCTCGGTGACCAGGACGTCGTGGGCTTGCCGCCCTACAAGCGCGATGTCAACACGGTCTTCCAGAGCTATGCCCTCTTCCCGCACATGTCGATCGAGGACAACATCGCCTTCGGGCTGGAGCGGAAGGGCGTTCCGAAGGGCGAGCTGAAGGGCAGGGTCGCGGAGATGCTCGAGCTCGTGGGGCTGGCCGGTTTCGGCAAGCGCAAGCCGAGGCAGCTCTCGGGCGGACAGCAGCAGCGCGTCGCCCTCGGGCGCGCGCTCGTCAATCACCCCCGCGTGCTTCTGCTCGACGAGCCCCTGGGGGCGCTCGACCTGAAGCTGCGCAAGCACATGCAGCTCGAGCTCAAGCGCATCCAGCACGAGGTCGGGATCACGTTCGTCCACGTCACGCACGACCAGGAGGAGGCGATGACGATGGCCGACCAGATCGCCGTGATGAACCGGGGGCACATCGAGCAGCTCGGCCAGCCGCAGGAGCTCTACGAGCGACCCGGGACAGCGTTCGTCGCCGGCTTCCTCGGCGCCTCGAATCTGCTCTCGGGAAAGGTCGAAGGCCCCGACGCGATCCGACTCGACGACGGGACAGTCGTGCGGGCGACCGTCGACGGGCGCACGGGGCCGGTCGCCGCCGGCGTTCGCCCGGAGAAGATCACGATCGGCGCGGGCGGCGGGGTCAACGAGCTTCCGGGCACCGTTTCCGAGAGCGCGTACATCGGGGTCGCGACACAGGTCGTCGTCCGCACTGCGGCGGGGACGGTGCACGTGTTCGCGCAGAACATCGACGCCGGTGGGCGCATTCCCGCTCCGGGGACGAACGTCATCCTGAGCTGGGCGCCCGGAGTCGACCTTCGTCGTCGGTGCCGACGAGGAGCTACCAGAGGAGGAGAGCGAATGAATCCGAGGTTGACCCGACACGAGCTACTGCGGCGAGGGGCAGCCGGAGGCGCGCTGCTTGGCGTTCCCGTCGCTCCTCGCGGCCTGCGGCGGCGGAGGCGGCGGCTCGACGACGGGCGGTGAACTGAAGGACGTCCTGAACTTCTCGAACTGGGAGCTCTACATCGACACGGCGACACCCGCAAAGCCGCCGGCCTGACGGGCCCTACGACGCTCGAGCAGTTCACGACGAAGACGCAGATCAAGGTCAACTACTTCGAGGACGTCAACTCGAACGCCGAGTACTTCGCGACCGTCCAGGGCCGGCTCGCGCAGGGGCAGGGTATCGACCGCGACATCATCGTCGTCGACCGACAACGATCCGCTTCCTCGGCGAGTACCTCGAGCAACGGCTGGGCGCAGAAGCTCGACAAGAGCCTCATCCCGAACATCGCGAACCTCATCGACGCGCAGGCGAGCCCGCCTTTCGACCCGAACCGGGAGTACACGCTCCCCTGGTTCTCGGGGATGGACGGGATCGCGTGGAACGAGGACCTCACCGGGCCGGTCACGACGGTCACACAACTCCTCGAGGACCCGAAGCTGAAGGGGAAGGTCGGCGTCTGGAATTCGATGGGCGACACGCTCGGCCTCGTCCTGCTCGAGAACGGCGACGATCCGGCGAAGGTCACGGACGAGTCGTTCGACCGGGCGCTCGCCGTGATCCAGAAGGCCCGGACGCGGGCCAGATCCGCCGGTTCTACGGCAACGACTACGCGCAACCCCTCGCAAGAGGTGATCTCGCCGCGAGCATCGCATGGTCGGGCGACATCTTCGGTCTCGGCGACAACCCGAACCTCAAGTGGGCGATCCCCGAGAAGGGCGGAATCATCTGGACCGACAACATGCTCATCCCGACTCGGAGGCAGCGTGCCGACCGCCTCGACGTACATGAACTTCGTCTACGACCCGAAGATCGCGGCGCAGCTCGCCCTCGGGGCCGGCTACATCTCGTCGGTCAAAGGCGTCAAGGACGAGGCGGTAAAGCTCGATCCCGACGCAGTCGACAACACGCTCGTCTTCCCGACCGACGACATGCTCTCGCAGCTGCACCAGAACGACCCTGCGATGTTCAGCAACGCGGACTACATCGAAGAGGTGGCTCGCGGTCCAGGGCAAGTAGGCCGACGCGATGGGCTCGTTCTTCCACCGGCACAGGGGCTTCACGCCCTATCTCCTGCTCGCGCCCGGGATCCTATGGCTCGCGATCTTCTTCCTCATCCCGCTCGCGTTCCTCGGATACCAGTCGCTTGCAGTCCGGCATCTTCCCGAACTTCCAGTTCACCTGGGAGTTCTCGAACTTCTCGGATGGCGATCCCGACTACCACGAGCAGCTCGTGCGTTCGTTCCTCTACGCCGGCATCGCGACGATTGCGTGCCTCCTGCTGGCCTACCCTCTCGTCTACTGGATCGCGTTCAGGGCGGGGCCCTGGCGGAACCTGTTCCTGCTCTTCATCGTCGCGCCCTTCTTCGTCACGTACCTCGTCCGGACGCTCGCCTGGCTCAACATCCTCGCCGACGAGGGGCCGGTCGTCGGGATCCTGCGGGACGTTCACATCCTCGGCGCGGACGGACGGCTCCTGGCTACGACCTTCGCCGTCATCTCGGGGATCACCTACAACTTCTTCCCCTTCATGGCGCTGCCGATCTACGTCTCGCTCGAGCAGATCGACCCGCGGCTGCTCGAAGCCGCGAAGGATCTGTACGCATCCTCGACACAAGCGTTCCTGCGCGTGACGCTCCCGCTCTCGGCGCCCGGGATCGTGGCGGGCACGCTCCTCACGTTCATTCCGGCTGCCGGGGACTTCATCAACGCGGCTCTCCTCGGCACCCCGCACCAGGCGATGATCGGGAACGTCATCCAGGCCAAGTTCCTCACGTCGCTCGACTACCCGACCGCAGCGTCGCTCTCCTTCATCCTCATGGGCATGATCCTCGTCGCGCTCCTCGTCTACTCGCGCATCGTCGGCTCGGAGAGGCTCACGGGATGACGAGCGTCGCCGTCACGCGGGCACGCTCCCGGCCGGGTGTCGGCGGCACGTGCGTGGGGTTCGTGAAGCGCCATGCCCTGACCGTCTACGCGCTTCTCGTCGTCGCGCTACCTGATGCTGCCGATCGCAGTCGTCATCCTCTTCTCGTTCAACAAGCCGGCGGGCCGCTTCAACTACGTCTGGGAGGAGTTCACGCTCGACAACTGGGTCAACTGGAACGCGGTGCTCGGGATCCAGGACGCCATCGTCACGTCGCTCCAGGTCGGCCTGCTGGCGACCGTCGTGGCGACGGCGCTCGGCACCCTCATCGCGATGGCGATCGTCCGTCACCGCTTCGTCGGGCGCGGGGCGACGAACCTGCTCGTCTTCCTGCCGATGGCCACGCCCGAGATCGTCCTCGGCGCCTCGCTCCTGACCCTCTTCCTGAACACAACGGCGGTCTTCCAGCTCGGGTTCGTGACGATCTTCATCGCTCACGTCATGTTCATCGTCAGCTTCGTCGTCGTTACCGTGAAGGCGCGGCTGATCGGCTTCGACCGACACCTCGAGGAGGCCGCGATGGACCTCGGCGCGAATGAGGTGACGACGTTCCGCAAGGTCACGCTTCCCCTGATCGCCCCCGCGATGCTCGCGGCGGCGCTCCTCGGCTTCGCCCTCTCGATCGACGACTTCGTCATCACGTACTTCAATGCCGGGGCGACGCAGACGTTCCCGGTCTTCGTCTGGGGTATCGCGCGCGTCGCCGTCCCGCCGCAGGTGAACGTCATCGCGAGCGCCATTTTCCTCGTCGCCATTGCGCTCGCCCTCGGTAACGTCTTCTGGCAGTACCGATCCGCCAAACGCTCACAAGGAGCCACATGACCGCCATCGAGACCCTCGACCTGCAGCGCGCCGCC
>CAVWTX010000008.1:0-18372 GCA_963758065.1 uncultured Thermoleophilia bacterium
TCACGGCGAGGTGATCCTCGTCGACGGCAGACCTAGCGATGTCGAGGGCTGATGAGCGCCAGCGGGCGTCGGAGAGTCGTGATCACGGGGTTGGGCGCGGTGACGCCGCTGGGTAACGACGTGCGGTCGAGTTGGGAGAATCTCGTCGCAGGTAGAGGGGCGGCCGGCCCGATCACGGCCTTCGACACCACCGGCTTCGCGGTTACGTTCGCCTGCGAGGCGAAGGACTTCGAGCCGACGCTGTGGATCGAGCGCAAGCAGGCGAGGCGTATGGACCGCTTCGCGCAGATGATCGTGGCGGCGGCGCATCAGGCGCGGGCGGACGCCGGGCTGGAGGTCGAGCAAGAGTGCGACCGGGTCGGCGTCTCCGTCGCGACCGCGATGGGCGGCCTCAAGTCGTTCGAGACCGCATGCGAAACGCTCATCGAGCGGGGTCCCGGGCGGGTCAGCCCCTTCGCGATCCCAACGATCATTCCCAATATCGGCGCCGCCCAGATCTCGATCCAGCTCGGTACGAAAGGTCCGCTCACATCCCAGTGCACCGCCTGCGCCGCCTCGACGATGGCGATCGGCGACGGCCTGGACGCGATCCGCCTCGGTCGCGCCGATGTCATGTTCGCCGGTGGCGGCGAGGCGCCGATCACGCGTGTCGGGATCGCTGGCTTCAGCGCCATGCGTGCGCTCTCGCAGCGAAACGACGACCCGGAGCACGCGAGCCGGCCGTTCGAAGCCGACCGCGACGGCTTCGTCATGGGCGAGGCCGGCGCCGTTCTCGTGCTCGAGGAGCTCGGCCACGCAACCCGACGCGGGGCGAGGATCTATGCCGAGCTCGTCGGCTACGGCGTCTCCTCCGACGCGCAACACCTGACCGAGCCCGACCCGACGGGCCAGAGCCCGGCCCGTGCCATGCGCATGGCGTTCGCGGACGCAGGCATCTCGCCAGAGCAGATCGACTACATCAACGCGCACGGCACCTCAACCCCGCTGGGCGACGCGAGCGAGACGCGGGTGATCAAGCGCGCCCTCGGAGAGCACATCGCCCGGAGGGTGCCCATCTCATCGACCAAAGGTGCGACGGGGCACACTCTCGGGGCTTCTGGTGCGGTCGAGGCGATCTTCTGCGCGCTCGCGATCCACGAAGGGGTGCTGCCGCCGACGATCAACTACGAGACGCCCGACCCCGAGTGCGACCTCGACTACGTCCCGAACGAGGCGCGCAAAGCCGACGTTGGCGTCGCCGTCTCAAACTCGTCCGGCTTCGGCGGGCACAACGCATCGATCGTGCTCCGCCGCTTTGCGGAATAGGGCGAACGGGCGCGGTTAGATCAGGTACTGGAATGAATGTTCGACGTTCTGCCGCTCCCCGACCCGAGCGCGGCGGACCGCCGCTGAGATACGAGCAATTTCGCGCTTGCTGGCCACGCTCGCAGGCTACGACACACGATCGGAGCAAGTGCTCTGGGCGGCGCGCCGAGTGTCATCGAGCCTCAGGCTGTTCGGATTGCGACGCGTCGGCCGACGACGGGACCTTCATCCGTCGCAGCCGGGCACGACATCTCCTGCGGGAGCGGCTATCGTCCGGGCCCACGCCAGACGCTCGAAGCGATCGAGCCCTGGCTCGGCAAAGGCTGCTCCGTCGAAGTCGCGGCTGAGCTCTACGCCGCCTCGGAACAGAAACTGCTCGAACGGCTTCGGGGCACTTCCCGAGTCCGCCGATTCGGTGCTGCTAATCGGGCACAACCCGGGCCTCCAGAAGCTCGCACTCGTCCTTGCCTCGCGGGGCGTTGACCTACCGAAGCTGAAGCAGAAGTTCCCGACCGGAGCCCTCGCCACCCTCGTTGTCGGTGGCGACAGCTGGGCGGCGCTCAGGCCTGGTGATGCAGAGCTCGTCGAGTACGTCGTCCCCAGGCAGCTCGGCTGAACGGCGACCGGACGCGTCGCACATCCCGCAATCTGCGACGCAGCTCAAGCGCTGACTGGCGCCGGTCGATGTAGCTCTCGTGACCTACGAGGATCGGCTAGCGGAGGTCGTCGCCAACGCGCTCACGCTGCAGACCGGTCGTCCGACGACCGTCCGCGTCGAGGACGGCTTCGCCTACGTCCACGCGCAGGGCGCCGACCACGTGGCCCGATATCGCGTGCCGCCCGAAGTGCTCGACGACGTGGCCCGGTTCGAGGAGTACGGCGGCGATCCCGTCGTGGTCGTATTCCCGCCCGCCTGAGAAACGCGACACGCCTCCTGGCTCAAGGCGCAGCTCGCCGAGGCGAACGCTGTCGGCGCCACGAAGAACGAGGCTGCGTGTCGCGAAAGACCCGAAGTGCGACAGCGACGCGGCTTGCGCGGCGCAGGGAGGCGAGGACGTAGCCGTCGTCAGTCGGTCGGGCCCTGTTTGTCCAGCTGTGCGAGGGCTTGCTCGAAGACTCCGCGCGGTTGCGCGCCGAGCACGAGGAATCGCCCGTCGAGAAGGAATGCCGGGATGCCGCTGATGCCGATGGATTGAGCCTGTGCGGTGGAGGCGAGTACGCGTTCTCGATAGGCGTCGCCTGCGATCACCTCGGCAGCTTCTTTCTCGTCGAGGCCGGCCTCGACCGCGAGTGCGAGAACCTCGCCGCTGTCGCCGATGTTGCGCGCTTCGTCCCAGTAGGCGCGCATGAGGCGATCGTGTACGTGCCGGTGCAGGCCGCGCTCACGCGCGAGCTCGGTCACGCGCAACGCTCGCATCGTGTTCGGGACGACGTCGGGCGGTGGGTTGTAGACGAGGCCGGACGCAGCGAACGACTGCTTGAGCCGCTCGTGGAACGCGTCCCCGTAGCGTGCGTGCAGGTCTGTGCGTTGGATCCCCTCCGGCGGGTACTCCGGGTGGAGGTCGAACGGGAGCCACATCACCTCGGCGCCGTACCGGCGCTCGAGCCACTCGGCCGTGGGCTGGCCGATGCGGCAAAAGGGTCACATGTAGTCCGACCAGACGAGAATGTGAAGACCGCTCAGGGCATCACCTCATCCCTTGTACCACCCGATCAGCAAGGAGGGGCGCGAGCGGTCGGGTGCGCCAGGGAGGCCTAAATCGCTGTCGCAGTCTAAGACGCGCCGAGCCATTCCGGAACTGAACTGGTCGGCCTCTCGGCCAAGGGCTGCCATGCACGTCCGAGACGAACTCCTGGAGCGGTCAGCTTCCGAAACGGGTATGGCCAGAGGTGACAGAGGCGATCAAAGCTGCGTCGGGGCTGTAGCCCTCGCGCGGAGCGACTCGAGCGACGCTCGAACGCCGTTGGTCAGGATCGTGTACATCGTCGGCTCGATGATGGCCAGTGCGTCCTCGAAGGCCGTCTCCGCTTCGTCGGTTCGGCCCTGAGCCGCTCGCACGACGCCGAGCGCGTGGAGGAGCGAGGCGCGCGTCCAGGCGTCCCCGCGACCGACCCGGCGCTGCGCCTCTTCGACCAGCCGCTCGGCCTCCGCGAGCTTCCCCTGCTTGACGAGCACTTCGGCGAGCTGCCGCTCCGCTTCGGCGAGGAAGCCCTGCTCGTGTGTGGTACGCAGGCGACGCACCGCATCGCGCAGTGTCCTCTCCGCGAGCGCGGTGTCGCCGCGACGGTTGTACACCTGCCCGAGGTTCGCAAGCGCCCAGCCGTAGCGCCCGGCGGCCCCCGTCTCGCCGAACATCTCGAGCGACGCGCGGAGATCTGCCTCGGCGCTTTCGAGGTCGACCTCCGTCGCACGTCGTGCGCGAACCGCGAGCGCGAATGCGGCGGCTTCGCGACTTCCGCTCGTCTCGGCCAGCTCCGATGCACGGTCGAGCAACTCGAGCGACGCCTCCGAGTGACCCTGGACGCCTTCGACGCCGGCGAGCTGCGTGAGCGCGAGGCTCTCGAGCTCCGGTCGGTCGGCCTGGTGCGCGAGATCGAGCATCGCCTCACCGTGACGCGTCGCCCCCGCCGCGTCGCCGAGCCACCAGGAGATCGTCGAGATCAGCGAGTGGGCGTCGTAGAGTCCGGCCAGCTCGTCGACCGGAAGGATCGCCAGCGCCGCGTCGGCGAGGTCGTGGGCGCGGGCAACGTCGCTCTCGGCGTGCAGCGCGATCTCGGCGAGGAGGACGAGCGCCCGGCCCTCGACGTCCGGCATGTCGGCCGCCCGCGCATCGGCGAGAGCCTCCTCGGCCTCCTCGCGGACCGTCGGAACGTCGGAAAGACGCCAGGCGGCGTGCGCGGCGAGATAGCGGCGCCCGGGCGTCGGCTCGAGCTCGACCGCGCGCAGCAACGTCCTGCGCGCGACGACGAAGGAGCCGCGGCGCAGCGCCCGGCGCCCGGCTCCCTCGAGCGCCTCGGCTGCCGCGCCGGCGAGGTCGTCGGGAACGGCGCCCTCGAGCTCGGCGAGCAGCTGCGCGGCCTGGTCGAGGTGGTAGGCGCGGATGTCCGCGAGCTCATCGTGTGCGCGCTCGGCGACCCACGCCGCGAAAGCCTGGTGCTCCACGGCGCGCTGCGTCTTGCTCAGGCCGCCATACGCGACGTCGCGGATCAGGCCATGCGTGAACCGGAACGCGCGATCGCCGGAGATCGTCGAGCGTTCCTCAGGGGCGACGAAATCACGCTCGAGCAGCGCGTCGATGACGGCAGCGACGTCGACGTCGGGCGAGAGCGGTCGAGCGCGCTGCGCCAGAAGACGCGACCGATGAGCGCGGCGCTCTGCAAGACCCGCTTCTCGTCGGCGTCGAGCCGGTCGATCCGTGCGGCGATCAACGCCTGCACCGAGTCGGGGATGCGCTTGAGCAGCGAATGCGTCGTCGAGGGCGCGCGCGGTCTCCTCCAGGAAGAGCGGATTGCCCTCCGCGCTCTCGAGCGCGAGCGCGCGCTGCGCCGGCGGGACGTCGCGCTCGGCGAGAAGCGTCGAGGCGAGCTCCGCGCTCTCTTGCCCGTCGAGTGGTGCGAGCTCGATCGCAGTCGCGCGCGGGTTCCCGCCGCCCCACGACGGCCGAGCGTCGAGCAGGTCCGGCCGCGCGACGCAGAGGATCAGCACGGGCGCGTCGCGGAGCGAGCGAGCGAGATGCTCGATCAGATCGAGCAGCGGATCCTCCGCCCAGTGCACGTCCTCGAAGACGAGCACGAGCGGCTGCGCGTCCGCGAGCTGCTCGGCCCACAGCGGCGCCGCCCACGTCAACTCGCTGCGGCGAGCGCTCGTCCTCGGCGGCGCCGAGGACGCCGAGCGCGACTGCGAGCAGGTCGGCGACCGCCTCGCTCTCGCAGCACATCCGCAGCTTCTCGAAGGCACTCGCTCGCCGGCGCGTCGTCGGTGATCCCGGCGGAGGCCTTGATCATCGAGGCGAGCGGCCAGTACGTGATGCCCTCGCCGTACGGCAGCGCTCGGCCGCAGAGGGCTGTCGCGCGCTCGGCGCCGCGCGACGAACTCGCAGACGAGCCGCGTCTTGCCGATGCCGGGCTCGCCGAAGACCGTGACGAGCTGCGCGCGCCGGTCGCGGACCGCGCGCGCAAGCGCGTTCTCGAGCAGCTCGAGCTCCTGCTCGCGGCCGACGAACGGCCCCTCGACCACGCGACGTCTGCCTTCGAGCGTGCGCAGCGCGCGCCACGTCCAGAGCGGCTCCGCGCGGCCCTTGATCTCGAGCGGCCCGGCGTCCTCGACCTCGACTGCGCCGGCCGCGAGCCGGCGCACGACCGGGCCGAGGCGATCTCGCCCGGCGCCGCGGCCTGCTGCAGGCGCGCCGCGACGTTGACCGCCTCTCCGGTCGCGAACGTCGAGTCCCCGTCCTCGACGACGACCTCGCCCGCCTCGACGCCGATCCGCGCCTCGAGCCCGAGCTCGTGCACCTAGTCCATGACCGCGAATGCCGCGCGCAGCGCGCGCTCGGCGTCGTCCTCGTGCGTCCGCGGGACGCCGAACGCCGCCATGACCGCGTCGCCGGCGAACTTCTCGACCGTGCCGCCGTGCTGCTCGATGCGGCGCGAGACGCGTTCGAAGTAGCGGGTCACGCGGCGGCGGACGACCTCCGGATCGACCGTTGCCACGAGCGCGGTCGAGTCGACCAGGTCGACGAAGAGCACGGTCGCGAGCTTGCGTTCCACGAGTCCAGTGTATGGAGCGGGCTACTCCTGGGCAGCCGCGCTGTGGCGCCACGGTGAGGCCTTGCTCGGCCGCGTCACGTATGCCGCCTCGTGCTCGTCGCCTACTCCTCCATGCTCTACTTCGACGGCGCGGCCTTCGGACTCGCGGGGAACGACGTGTTCGCGATCGATCTTCCATAGACCGGTCCATCGCGGGCGGGGTCTCGGCCGAAGGACCATCCGACCTCGCCGCGAATGCCGCCTATCGCGCGCGCGCGATAGGCGGACGCTCACTCTTTTCGGCCGCTGCCCTCGCCATCGGGTCCCAACTCCCTCAGCAGCCCGCGGGGGTAGGGGCCGCCTAATAGATACGCGCGCGCGAGGAGCTGGCTCGACTCTTTCGCTGGCGGGGGCGAGGGTGGCGAGCGTACAGCTGATCGTAGAACCATCTCACGCCATCGACGTCTTCGGTGAAGACTGGGACATCCGCAACCCGCCGTGGATCAGCTGGTCTCTAAACCGAGGCCAGGCGGTGGGCTCGCAACCACTCCGCGACACGCGTGAAGAGCCCGGGAAGCCCAGGTGTCCGATCGCAGCATCTCCGAGGTAAGACCCGTCTCAGTCTGGATGAGAGCATGGTTCGCCCTCGGGAAGACGGCGATCGAGAGGTCGCGGTTCGGGTCGTTCGCGAGCGGCGTGAGATTGCGCACGGATAGGCGGGTCGGAATGTGCTTGTCGAGAGCGCCGTAGACCCAGATCGTGGGAATGTCGAGCTGCCGGATCCAGGGCATGGGATCGACACCGCCACGGTGCTTGACCACCTCCGCGTCGATCTCTTCGTCGCTCAGCGCCTGGGGGGTTCCTCCTTCCACGCCCGGCCTCACCATCGAGGGCTCCCGCTCCTCGATCCGCAGGTAGCTCGCGAGCTCAGGACTCGCGCTTGGCGAGACTCGCGGTGACCTCCGCGAAGTGTCGAAGCCGCGGCGAGCCTTCGGTCAGGTAGCACTCGAGCCAGCGCATCGCGGCCTTCTCGTACTTCGGTGATCCTCGCTCGGCGTAGAGGTGGACGAGCTGGAGCGCGTCCTCGAGCGGAAGTTTCGGTAGCTCGCAGGCGGCGTCCTCGGCCATCCAGAGCGCTCGGCGCTCGATCGCGAGGCGGAAGCGGACGTGGGCATTGGCCTCTGCGGTAGCGGGTGACCGCGGGACTCGTAAATCGCTCGGATCGGCGGCCGTGGCTCAGTACCAGCGCGGCCGCCCGGCACCGCTGACTGAACTCGCCCACCCTGAACGGCAGGGCGATCTCGCGGCTGCCTGACACCCTGGCGTCAGCCGGGTTTTCGGAAGCTGGATCGGGGGTAATATGCAGTTACTGGGTGCGAGATGAGCTATCGCGAGACCGAGCATCTGCGCGTTCTGATCGCGAACGAACGGAAGGATCGCCTGGCGCTGGTGGCGCCGATCGTCGCCGCCCTTGGGCACGAGGTGATCGCGCGCGAGATCGATGTCGAGGACGTTGGACCGGTCACTGCCAGAGAGCGACCCGACGTCGCGCTCGTCGGACTCGGCGAGAGCTCCGACCATGCGCTCGGCCTGATCGAGAAGATCGTCCACGAGGCCGCTTGCCCGGTGATCGTCTTGCTCCACGCGCCCGATCCGGAGTTCGTCAAGGAGGCATCCAAGCGAGGCGTCTTTGCCTACATCACCGATGCGGAAGCGACGGACTGGCAGAGCTCGATAGACATCGTCCTGCGCCGCTTCGCCGAGTACCACGACCTCGAAGGCGCATTCGGGCGCCGTGCCGTTACCGAGCGCGCGAAGGGAATCCTGATGGAGCGTCACTCGGTGGACGAGTCCGCCGCCTTCGAGATGCTCCGCGAGCATTCCCGCTCGACGAACCGCAAGCTCGTCGATGTCGCCTCCGCGGTCGTCGACGGCCACCGCTTGTTACCCAAAGCGACCGGACAGTCCCGCTGTCGCAAGAGCCATAGAGCCGCAAAAACTAAAGGCGCGACAGTGGTAAGGTGGAAGTCGCTCGCCCTAGAGCTTCGGCGGGCGATCTTTCCGGCTCCAACACTCGGTCGGGCCGACGCGAACTCAGGAGTCGCGGATGTCTTCGCCCGAGCACCCGAAGCAGTCCGACCGTACGGACGGTTCCGCGAGCGTCGGTCGCCGGCGATCGCGGGGCGGCTGGCCGCCGTCGGCGCGCTGATCGTATCGGTCGGTTTTCTCTTGATCGTTCTCTCCCTCGTCGCGGACGATCCCATGGGGCTTGTCCTGGCGTTCGTGTGGGTGTTCGTTATCGCGTTCTGCGGTTGGTTTTTTGTGACCAGACGCGGCTTCCGACGTCTGCTTGTTTTGCCCGCCATCCTGTGGGCGCTCATCAACCTCTTCGGGTTCGCGTACGACCACAAGGTCGTTCTGCCCACGCTGATCGGGGTGCTCGCTCTGTTCGGCCTGGCCGCCCGGTATGCGGTGCGTCACGCCCATCTCAAGGCGCAGGGCACAGGCCGGCATGCGCGCCCAGCGGATCCGGCGCGAAAGGGCGTATTGATCATCAATCCCAACTCCGGTGGCGGGAAAGCGGAGCGCTTCAACCTGCCCGAGGAGGCCAGGAAGACGGGGGATCGAGCCCTTGGTGCTGGGGCCGGGTGACAACCTCTGCGAGTTGGCCGACGGGCAGTCACGCAGGGTGCAGACGTCATCGGGATGGCGGGGGGCGACGGTTCGCAGGCGTTGGTCGCGAGGGTGGCGATGCGGCGCGACATTGCCCACGTCTGTGTCCCAGCGGGGACGCGCAACCACTTCGCACTCGACCTCGGCCTCGACCGCGATGACGTCGTCGGGGCGCTCGATGCGTTCACCGACGGGGTCGAACGGCGCATCGACCTCGCTTCCCTCAACGAGCGCGTCTTCGTCAACAATGCCTCGCTCGGTGTCTATGCGCAGGTCGTGCAATGGGATGCCTACCGCGACGGCAAGCTCGGGACGTGGAAGCGGATGCTGCCGGAGATGCTCGGGCGGGACGCGGCGGCAAGCGATCTCCTGTTCGACGCCCCGCACGCGAGAAGACTGGGCGAACGCCTCACTCGTGATGGTCTCGAACAATCCCTATCAGCTCCGACGGTTTCGCGGTGCGGGCACGCGGCCGCGTCTCGACACTGGCCGGCTTGGCATCTTCGCGACCCGCATGCGCGGCGCCGGCGCGGTCGCCAAGCTGGTGACCCTCGGGACGATCGGCCAGCACCGGCGTCTCGGTGGCGTACTCCAGTGGTCGTCTCTCGAGTTCGAAGTCCGTGCCGGTGAGCCGGTCGCCGTCGGTCTCGACGGCGAAGCGCTCGTGCTGACGCCGCCGCTGCGCTTCGTCTCGTTGCCGGGAGCGCTACGAGTCCGCGTCCCGCGGCATGCAACTGGCCGCCTTTCACCAGCGGGGGGCGCGGTCACGCTGACGCGCCGCAACCTCTGGGCGCTGATGCGGATCGCGGCCGGGAAGCCGACGGTCGTGCCGTCGCAGAGATGATCGGTCTTAGAAGTTAACGAGGGCTCGGCGTCGCTCCGAGTCCCTCGTCTTGTGAGGTTCCTCAGATTCGTTCCGGCGGCTTTAGGCCGTCGTACCAATCGTCGGAGCCGGTTCGATGGCTCGCTCTCGCCCACCTTCCCGCCCGGCGATGTCCGCTTCATCACGGACGAGGGAGTTGGTCATCACGAGCCTCACGAAACCATTTCCCGCATCGTCCTGGCCGGTCCGTTGTAGCAATCCGGGCCAGTCACCAGCAGCTCAGCCCGCCCGCCTCGAGTCTCCCGCTCCTCGATCCGCAGGTAGCTCGCAAGCTTGGGATCATCGCCGCGAACCTCCTCGATGAAGCGCTCGGCATCCTCACGACGGATGAATGTCTCGATCGCGTCACCGAGCGGGTGGTCGGGCTCGTCGTGGAGGTCGCGGATCGCCTCCACGAGCACCGTGGAGGACACGAATCCGCGGCCGAAGTAGACACAACCGGCAGCCACGCACAGCCTGCGTTGCCCCTCTTGACAAGAGAAACCCGCCGTTTCCAGCGGGTTCTGAGGTGGGCGGTACTGGGCTCGAACCAGTGACCCCCAGCTTGTCGAGTGAAGGGAGCGGGGACCGTCTGGCTCGAATGCAGCCTACCCGTGTCGGTTTCCGGCGATCCCCTCCTCGTCGTTCCCCACAGCTCCCCGGTTCGGCAGCCACGAACGGCAGCCATTACTGCGCTCCGAACGCGGCTGCCAAGTCGTTACGTAGCGCCTCCCGCTCCGACTCCAGTAGCCCCGCGTACATCGTGAGCGTGACCCTCGGAGTGGAGTGCCGGAGGATGGCGGCACTTTGGGAGCGGCGTGCCGAGGTTGAGGAGGATCCCGGCGCAGGAGTGACGGAGGTCGTGGAGCCCGACCTTCTCCCCGTCCCGTTCAGGTTCGCCGCGTCCCCCGAGACGTGTACGGCACGGAGCGCATTTCGCTTGGACTGGGGCTTGCCGCTCCTCGTCTGAAAGACGAGCGCTTCCGACTTCACCCGCTCGAACCCCAGTTGCGCCTGCCGGTCACGATGAGCGCGTAGCTCATCCACGAGGATCGGGATCATGGGCACGCTCGCACCGGATGCCTCCGTCTTCGTGCCGGGCACGTGGAGCACCCTGCCCACGAGATCGACGTGCTCCCACCGCAGCGCGAGGGCCTCCGAGATGCGAAGGGCGGCGTAGGCGCACGTTGCGGCGATGGGGCGAAACTCCGGGCGGAGTCCGTCGAGCAGGAACGCGATTTGCTCCGCGTCGAGGTAGCGGGGCTCGGTGAGCCGCTTGGCGGATGGGCGGTCACCCCGTTCGAGATCCCGGCAGGGGTTCCGCTCGACCACGCCTCGGCGGACCGCGTGCCGGAACATGGCGCTCATCGCGGTCACGGTCACCCGCACGGTCGAGCCCGAGAGCCCTTCGGCAGAGAGGCGCTCGATCAGGCGACGAATCTCGGCTGTCGTCACCGCGTCGGCACGACGGCTCTCCCCCAGGAGGCGAAGGACGTGGGCACGGAGGCGCTGCTCGTACAGCTCATGTGTGCGCAGCGAGAGGTTGACGCTCGCCCAGGCAAGGAAATCGTCCGAGAGCGTGGTGAGGCGCACGTCTCGCCGAGTGGCGATCTCGCCCTCGGAGAAGGCAGTGAGTACGCGCTCTGCCTCCCGAATCGCCTGACTCGGCGTGGTCGCAGTCAGCGTTCGCCGGTACCCGTTACCACCTCGCTTCATCTGAATCTCGTAGACGAGCGTCCCGTCCGCCCGCTGGCGTTCCCAAACGCCACGGATGCGCCGACCGCGATAGATGAGCGGGGTACGGCTTGACGAGCCGTAGAGTGCGTTCGTCATCGGGGCTTACCTCCTCGATGGCCGTGGGGCGGGTCGTTGCAGCGGCGCCGCCCCGATTCGTTGACTGACCCCCAACTCTACGCCCCTTCCCCGTTGAGGTCCAGCCCGGTTTCGGATCCGCTCGAGCTGCTCGTCGACGGCGACTCGGTCAATCAGGACGTTCCCGGCGAGATGCGTCGCCGGAAGCGTTCTCCGGTCGATCCTGCCCCGGATTGCCTTCTGCGTACACCCGAGATATTCGGCCGCCTCGGAGACGGAGAGCCACGGCTTCCTGTAGACGGAGACACGCGCCTCGACTTCCTCGCGAATCAGCACCTCCAGCGCGGCGACCACCTCAGGTGCAAACACGGCTTCGAGACGAGCGCGAGGCGTCATGCGTGTCGGTCCACCGAGCCGTTGCGAGTCTCCCCTACGGCGAGCCGCCGCTGGCCGCATGATCGGCAGACCGCCGAAGGTCCGATCATCACCTTGGCCGCTTTTCCGCAGTCCGAGCAGAGCGCCCCCTCCGGCGCTGGGGGCAACTCTTTCGTCTTCGGGTTGACGATCTCGGTGAGGAAGGCCTCGGGATCGACCAACGGGCCTCCGTCCACCTCCCCTTCAGTGAGGGGTTCTCGGTCGTCGGCAGGTTCTCCCAGCTCTCTCGAGACCGGAGTGCCCCCTGGCGTCTCCGGGCTCGGGGATATGTCGTCCCGTCCCGAGGGGGCTGCCTCATGCGGCCCCTCGGGACGTAGTTCTCCTAGTTCTCCTAGTTCGGGGCCGACTGTCGGCCCACTACGAGGGCTCATTCGGCCCACTAGAGGGACCGAATCGGCTACCTCTGGCTCATCAGTAGGCCGCCTCTCGGCCCTCTCGACATTCGGGAGGAGCGCCTGATAGCGGTTCGAGGATTTTCCGTAGCCCATCTTCCAGGCGAGCAGGTCGAGCCGCCGCAGCTCATTCAGCTTCAGCTTGACCGTGGACTGCGCGAGCGAGGTCCGACCCGCGAGCGTCGCGAGGGACGGGAAGCACTCGCCGTCTCGGTCCATGTAGCGAGTGAGCGCATGCGCAACGTGACGAGCCCCACTGCTGGCAGGGCACTCCGGCGCTGTCACACAGTCGATCCATCTGCTCCAGAGCGGTGCAGTCACGACCGTCTCCGTACGAGCACACCGGACGAACTCGAGCTGCTCGACTCGGGGTGCGTGCAGGTCTTCGCGATCACGGTCGTCGGCCGACCGCGCCAGTACCCGTCCGTCCCCCACGGCCCGTTCCCTGACTTCGGGAACTCGATCGCGAGCCCGCGCTCGCAGTGCGGGCACGGCCCCATCTCGTCGGTACCCGCGCGAGAAGCCGACGAGCACCCATCCGTCGTTGCAGCAGAACGGGCAGTGCGTCGTCCCCGAGACGTTCGCGAACCGAGGGCTGGTGGGGCCACTCACAGTGCGCCCCCTTCTCGGGAAGACGACGAAGCTCGCCCGGTCCGTCTGTGAGCACCGGCGCCCGTTCCACGACGGTCTCCATCAGCGTCACCGTGGTGGGGACCGCGGCGTGCACGACGGGCTTCCTTCGGGTGCACCCATCGGCCTCGCGGGTCGCACTTCCAGCCCGTCGCCTTCATCTCTTGTCGGTCGCGACAGCGGCGCCCGTCCTCGCGGGGCGGGTCCATGCGAAGTCCCTCCGCGAACGTGTGCGCGTGTTTACCGACGCGGTGCGCGTCGAATGCGGCGACCGACGCGAAGTCGAGCCCGCAGGTGCTGCAGAGGTTCACGCCGCCCTCCGAAGAGCGAGGGCGGCCTGCGCATGTGGGTCAGAGTCGTCTGATCGCGCGGGGGTGCGAGCGCAGCGACGAGCGCCGCGACGAGGTCGGGCACGTCTGTGACAAACACGACGAACGCGATGAAGCGACAGCCGGTGGACGGCAAACCAAACATGGAAGTGCTCGCGTTCCCTTACCCGGTGCTCGTCAGCGCGGGCGAGGGAACGGTCGTACACGTCGTCGAGCACGCGGCGGACGTCATGGCGCGCGGAGGCTTCGACACCGGTGAAGGGCTCTTCGTTGCAGCGAGCAGCGACGGCCTGAAACACTCTGATCTCAGCGTCGGCTTGCGGCCCGTAGCACAGGAACGTCTCAAGCTCGGCGCGGGCGGCGTCGTACGCTTCGATCTCGGCTTCGGTCTGAGGGCCCGCCTGAAGGAGCCGCTCCATGGTGGCGATCAGGGCGCGCCCAGCCTGCTCGACCGTCTCGCCCTCCTCGGGTTTCGGCGTGATCCTCGCGGCGGCCCAGAGAGCGAGCATCTTCTCCGCGCCAGTCGGGTCGAGCGCCGGGCGGTTACCCTCCGCGAAATCGGTCACGGGCTCGGAGTTGGCGGGCAACTGCATCGCATCGAATCGCATGCCCCGAATGATTGCAGCGCCGCCGGACGGCGCGTGCGGCAAAAAATACCTGCAAATCGGCATAATCACGGATATGCTACTTCGACGGAAGACGACCCCCGAGGCCTCGTGCGCTCGACGTCACGCGACCGGCCCACGCCGAGTCCCGCCGCCGGGAGTGGGCACCCTCCCACCGGGTCCCGAGCCCTGTAAAGCGAGGGGTGGGGGCACACCTTCTCATTACGCGCGCGCTACCACGCGCGTCCCAAGTATTGGAGCGCCGCCCAATTCCTGGGCACCCCTCGGGATGACGATCGCGGCAACAACAGCCCGCGTACTGAGCGTGAACGCTACGTGGCGGTCGCGTCTGGCGAGGCAGCCGCAGGCGCTGACTTCGCCTGGCGGAGCCGAAAGTAGAGCAGCGTCCACACGAGCGCGATGAATGGTGCGGTCAGTTCCCGCTCACGATGTTCGAGACGAAGCTCTGGAGCCAGTCGGCGAACGGCGTGAGCGCGATCCCTAGCACGATTCCGAATCCGAGGAGCAGAAGGATCGTCAGCACGATGACGCCGAAGACATTCCAACCGTAGCCGCGCACGAGCGCTCGGCTGCGGCCGAACGCTTCACCGGCTGACGTCCGTTCGAGCGCAACCACGGGAATGATCAAGACCCACCACGTCATCAGGACGAGCCCGGGAACGATGAGGAGCAGCAGCCCGACGAAAACGCCGATCCCCGCGAGCACGCCAGCCACGACGATCGAACCGAGCTGCGGCCGGACTCGGCTGAAGGTCTCGCCGAGCGACAGGTCGGCGCGACCGTCGCGGATGTCCTCGACGGCGGTGGCGAGCGCCCCTTGGACCCAGAACAAGCCAACGAGCGAGATGAGTACCGCGATCAGCGCGCCTAGCCAGGACAGGAGGGCGGTGAGGAGCGCACCGATGATCGCGATCGTCACGTAGACGATGAACGAGATCGGGAGGAGGTGGCGCCAGTGGGCCTTGTAGAGCACCCAGGCTTCGCTGATCACGCCTTCGGTTGGGCTCACCGCTTCACCTTACGCCTGCCGCGCAGCCTTTGCCAGCGCGGGTCAGATCGAACCCCGAGGGTGCGCGAGGCCGTTCGCTCTTTCATCGGCGCCTGCGGCTGCCAGACGTGCGGCGACGGCGCCCGTGCGGCGATCGACGCGACGTCGAGACGCTCCGCGGCGTCGAACGCCTCCGTCTTTCCGCGCGTGTTCCGACCGAATGCGCCGCCCAACCGGGTCCCAACTTCCTCAGCAACCCGAGGGGGTAGGGCTACACCTTCTTATACGCGCGCTTATACGCGCGCGCGGGCGAGGAGCACGCTCACTCTTTCGCTGGCCCCCACTCCCACCGGGTCCCAACTCCCTCACGAACCTGAGGGGGTAGGGGCTGGCTCCTTGTATATACGCGCGCGCGATAGAGGGTCGGCGAAGCGGTCACGCTTTGGCGCGGAAGCGTGACCGTGGGCCGCGCATACGTCCATTGCGCTGACCACGGCCCGTGCACTCGGCGAGGTCTCACGTCACTGGGACGCGGTCTACGACGCCATGCGCCGCGCGGAGAGAATCGACCATCAGATCACGTCCGAGCGCGACCACGATGCGGCCAGGGCGCGTCGCGGCGAGTCATCGGATTAGAGTCGTTGCGCCAGGAGGCACCGGGCCGTCGCGGGGTTGTCGGCGCTCCCACACCACCCCGTTCTCGCCGGGACTCCGCGAGGTCGATCAAGAGGGGGTGGTACCCTGGTTCAGAGACAGCTCCCTCCTTTCGCCGCTGCCCTCACTCCGAGTAGCGCCAGGTCTGAGCCTTATCGAGAGGAGAGCGGTAATGGTCCAGTTGCTTACCGAAACGCTCACGGAGGCCGCGCAGGCAGCCCTGAAGGCCGATCACTTGGAGCGAGATCGGGAAGCATGGAACCTTCCGCCAGCCTCAGTAGACGCCGTCTTTCACGGCGCTGATCCAGACCGGCTCGACTGGGATGGCTTCAGAGACTTGTACTACCCAGACAGTCGCCGACACAACCTCAAGGCCATCGTGGCGTACGGCGCTTACAAGCGGTCGCCTGATCCAGGCCTGCAGCCAGCGAGCGAAGCCGCCTATCTGAATGGTGATCCGATCACGACCGAGGCAGTGTCTCTCGACGAGTGGGAAGACGAGGGCGGCGCGTCGCCCTAACCGGCCCCGGGTCGCTCGAGGGATGTCTTCGGGCGACGCAACACGGCGCGCACAGGTCGCAGCTAGGGTGGATGAGCGCGTTGGTTGTCTTTGAAGTCGTCGAGGCTTGCACGTTGCTCTTCGACTGTCGCACCGACCTTGGCGCAACAGGGAGTTCGTTCGGACTCTCCTGTCCTGATAGGAGCGAAGGAGTACGAAATGACCGCGATTCTCACCGAGGTCCAGAAGTCCGACGAGATGGTCAAGCTCGCACGCGAGCAGATAGATGCCTTCAACAAGGGCGACTGGGAGCTCCTGCGCGGAATCCTCGCCTCCGACGCCCGTTACGAGGAGTTTGGAACCGAGCGCAAGGTCGAAGGCCCGGAGAAGATCGTCGAGCTGTTCAAGGGTTGGAAGACGGCGTTTCCGGACGTCGTCGGTACCGTGACGAGCTCGGTTGCCAGCGGCAACAAGGCGGCCCTCGAGGTGACCTGGAAGGGCACCCACACCGGTCCGCTCACGACTGCACAGGGGACGATCGCAGCTTCCGGCAAGCTTCAGGAGACGCCCGGCGCTGTCTTCTACACCTTCGAAGGAAACAAGATCAAGTCGAGCCGCCAGTACTTCGACTCGCTGACGCTCATGAAGCAGATCGGCGTGCAGCCTAAGTAGTCGCCGCCGAAGAAGGTGAAGAAGGGGGCGGCCGGGTGGTCGCCCCCCTACCTCTGGCGCACAGGGATGGCCAAGGAGGAGTACCCATGGTGACGAGCACGAGCGATGAGATCAGGATCGGCCCGCTGGCGATCCGATTCCTGCTCGAGAGCGAGGTGTCAGAAGGCTCCGTCGCATCTTCGAGTTCGACGTCCCGCCCGAAACGAACCTGTCAGTCGCTTGGAGGTGACTCGCGTGGCCGTAAGTGAGACCGACGTCGTCCGCGAGATCCGCTCCGACTACCAGTTCGGCTGGTCGGACACCGAGGACTACTTCTTCAAGTCGGCACGGGGCTCTCACACGAGCTGATCGACGCGATGTCCGACCACAAGTCCGAGCCGGACTGGATGCGCCAGTTTCGGCACAAGTCGCTCGACTACTTCCTCGCGCGCCCGATGCCGAGCTGGGGAGCCGACCTCTCGGGGATCGACTTCGAGAACATCTTCTACTACATCCGGCCGACCGAGAAGCAGGCCGAGACCTGGGAGGACCTGCCCGCCGACATCAAGGACACCTGGGACAAGCTCGGGATCCCCGAGGCGGAGAAGAAGTACCTCGCCGGGGTCGGCGCGCAGTACGAGTCCGAGGTCGTCTACCACAAGCTGCAGGCCGACCTCGAGGCGAAAGGCGTCCTCTTCCTGGACATGGACTCCGGTCTGCGCGAGCACGAGGACATCGTCAAGCAGTACCTGGGCACGATCATCCCGCAAAACGACAACAAGTTCGCGGCCCTGAACTCCGCCGTCTGGTCGGGCGGATCCTTCATCTACGTGCCCCCGGGCGTCAGGATCGAGATGCCGCTGCAGGCCTACTTCCGCATCAACGCGGAGAACATGGGCCAGTTCGAGCGCACGCTGATCATCGTCGACGAGGACGCCTACGTGCACTACGTCGAGGGCTGCACGGCGCCGATCTACTCGTCCGACTCGCTGCACTCGGCGGTCGTCGAGATCATCGTCAAGCCGCGCGGCCGCTGCCGCTACACGACCATCCAGAACTGGTCGAACAACGTCTACAACCTCGTCACCAAGCGCGCGGTCGCGTACGAGGACGCGACCATGGAATGGGTCGACGGGAACCTCGGCTCGAAGGTGACGATGAAGTACCCGGCCATCTGGCTCATGGGTGCACGCGCGCACGGCGAGGTGCTCTCGATCGCCTTCGGCGGCAAGGGGCAACACCAGGACGCCGGCGGCAAGGTCGTGCACGTTGCTCCGCGCACGTCGTCGGTGATCACCTCCAAGTCGATCTCGAAGGACGGCGGTCGGGCCGGCTATCGCGGCCTCCTCCAGGTCGCGAAGGGCGCGGTCGGCTCGAAGTCGAAGGTCGTCTGCGACGCGCTGATCCTCGACGAGGAGTCGCGCTCGGACACGTATCCGTACATCCAGGTCGACGAGTCGGACGTCGACCTCGGGCACGAGGCGACCGTCTCCAAGATCGGCGAGGAGCAGCTCTTCTACCTCATGAGTCGTGGGCTCTCCGAGGCGGAGGCCTCGGCGATGATCGTCTCCGGCTTCGTCGAGCCGATCACGAAGGAGCTTCCGCTCGAATACGCGGTCGAGATGAACCGGCTCATCCAGCTGCAAATGGAAGGCTCTGTCGGCTAAGCCCGCCGAAGCCCTCGATGGCAGCGATCGCATCAGAGGTCAAGCTCGACGCGTACACGCGCAGCGTCAGCTTCGTGCGCACTTCGAGTAGCCTCTTGAGTTA
>CAVWTX010000009.1:0-20098 GCA_963758065.1 uncultured Thermoleophilia bacterium
GACGATCCGGCCGGGATCGTGGCGCGCCATCCGTCGATCTGCGGTGACGAGGCGGGCGTTGTTGGCGAGCGCGGTCGAGTAGATGATGCGATCAGCCGGGTCGCCGGGGAACGGCGGAAGAAGCGATCCTGCGGCAAGGGCGATCTCCGGCGTCACGGGGCACGTCGAGATACCGGGATGTGCGAGAGCTCGCCGGACCCACGTTCGAATGTCCGGCAACACCTTGAGCCGACCAAGGCGCTCGAGCGTCGCGAGCTCCCACACGCTGATTGTCGAGACCGCGAGCTCGCTGCTCGCGTCGATGGCTGCTTGCGCTGGGCTCGAGAGCCGCGGGTCGCCGTCTAGCCACCACATCCACGTGTGTGTGTCGAGCACGGTCACTCGCGCTCGGCGTCCCAGGTCTCGCCAGTCGAGAAGAACAACTCGTCGTCGTCCACGAGATACACGATGCTGCCCTCGAGAGACGGTGGCTCCTCAATCGGCTGGAGCTTCGCGACTGGCTTTCCCCGCTTCGTGACGACGATCGTCTCGCCCGTCTCCGCGACCTCGTCCAGCAGCCTGAGGCACTGAGCCTTGAACCGGCCGGCTGGGATCGTGCGCACGCTCGCAGGTTATCGCGATCATGGTCATATGTCCATGGTCAGAACGAGTCGCGTCCTTCAGTCGCCTGTCTCGTTAGGCTCATCCGGCGATGGGTGAGATCCACGATACGACGGAGGCGAAGCTCCGCTGGCTCGAGGAGCTCGGCGAGGCGTCGCTGCACCCGGCCAGCGAGAGGCACGTCGAACGGCAGCGTGAGCAGGGCAAGCTCCTCGCCCGCGAACGTCTCGAGAAGCTCCTCGACCCAGGCTCGTTCGTCGAGCTCGACCGCTTCGTCCGCCATCGCGAGGTGGAGTTCGAAATGCAGGAGAACCGGCCCTGGGGAGACGCCGTCGTCACGGGCTACGGGACGATCTTCGGACGCAGGGTCTTCGTCTTCTCGCAGGACTTCACGGTGTTCGGAGGATCGCTCTCCGAGGTCTTTGCGGAGAAGATCTGCAAGGTCATGGACATGGCCGTCAGATACGGATGTCCGGTGATCGGGATCAACGACTCGGGCGGAGCGCGGATCCAAGAGGGTGTCGTCTCGCTGGCGGGCTACGCGGAGATCTTCTGGCGAAACGTCCAGGCTTCGGGTGTCGTCCCGCAGATCTCGCTCGTGATGGGGCCGTGCGCAGGCGGAGCCGTGTACTCGCCTGCGATCACCGACTTCGTGCTCATGGTGGAGGAGACGTCGTACATGTTCATCACCGGTCCCGACGTCGTGAAGACCGTGACCGGAGAGGACGTCTCGTTCGAGGAGCTCGGCGGGGCGGCGACGCACGCGACCAAGTCCGGCGTGGCGCACTTCACGACACCGGACGAAGACACCTGTCTCGAGGAGGCGCGGTATCTCCTCTCGTTCCTGCCCCAGAACAACCTCGACGCGCCGCCGTACGCGCCTCCCGCGGACCCGGTCGACCGGGAGGACGCATCGCTCGACGCCATAGTCCCGGACAGCCCCAACAAGCCGTACGACATGAAGGGGGTCATCGAGCGCGTCGTCGACGATGGCGAGTTCCTCGAAGTACATGCGCACTGGGCGGAGAACATCGTGTGCGGCTTCGCGCGGCTCGGAGGACACTCCGTGGGCGTCGTGGGGAATCAGCCCGGCGCGCTGGCAGGCGTGCTCGACATCGACGGGTCTGTCAAGGGGGCGCGTTTCGTCCGCACGTGCGACGCGTTCTCGATCCCGCTCGTGACGTTCGTCGACGTGCCCGGTTTCTTGCCGGGTACAGCGCAGGAGTGGGGCGGGATCATCCGCCACGGCGCGAAGCTCCTGTACGCGTACGCCGAGGCGACGGTGCCGAAGCTCACGATCATCACGCGGAAGGCGTACGGCGGCGCATACGACGTCATGTCGTCGAAGCACATCCGGGCCGATTTCAACGTCGCCTGGCCGACCGCCGAGGTGGCCGTCATGGGGCCGGAGAGTGCCGTCAACATCGTCTTCCGCCAGGAGCTCGCGGAGGCGGACGACCCGGATGCGCGCCGCGAGGAGCTGATCGCCGACTACAAGGAGCGCTTCGCGAACCCCTACACGGCGGCGGAGCGCGGGTATGTTGACGACGTCATCCAGCCGCGGCGCACACGGCCGGTGCTCATCTCGGCTCTCGAGACCGCGTTGACGAAGCGCGAGCCGAAGCCGAAGCGCAAGCACGGAAACATCCCGCTGTGAGCATCGGCCTCGCTCCGGTCAGCGGGGGGCAGCTTGCCTACGACGTCGATGGCGAAGGCCTGCCGCTCGTGCTGGTGCATGCGGGCATCTGCGACCGTCGTATGTGGGACGGTGTGTGGGAGACGCTGGCTGCTGGGCACCGGGTCGTCCGCTACGACGCGCGCGGCTTCGGGGAGTCAGGCCCGGCGACGGCGTCGTTCTCGCCGCGCGCCGACCTCGTCGCGTTGCTCGACCACCTCGGCATCGGTCGGGCTGCGCTCTGCGGTGTGTCCTATGGCGGTCAGATCGTGGTCGAGACGGCGCTCGAGTACCCGCAGCGCGTAGGTGCACTTGCGCTCGTCTGCTGCGCGGTCGACTGGGATACCGCTCCGACAGACCTGGTCACGAGGATGGATGAGGCTGACGAGGTGGGTGGGGAGGGCGACGTCGAGCGTGCGGTGGAGCTCGAGCTTCGGATCTGGCTCGACGGTTACGGGCGCCCGGAACCGCTCGATCCCATGGTGCGGGAGGCCGTGCGGACGATGAATCTCCGTGTATGGACGCTGGCACTCGAGAGGACCGGCAGCTCGGTTGCGCTCGTTCCGCCTGCATCGTCCCGGCTGGGCAGCGTCGGTGTCCCGACACTCGTGGTCGCAGGCGAGTACGACGTGCCGTTCATGACCGAGAGCTGCCGGTCGATGGCAGCAGCCGTTCCTGGCGCCCGCTTCGAGCTCGTCAGTGGCGTGGCTCACCTGCCGCCGATGGAGCGCCCCGCCGTCTTCGCGTCTCTCTTGCTCGACTTTCTCGAGTCGGTCTCTACGGACTGAGCGCTCCCGTAGCGGTGGTCGCAAGCGGGAGCCTCGAGGCCGGGGCTCTGGGCCAGGCGAGCACGCTGGCGCTCAGCGGCCCGGACGCCGATATCAGCGGGGCGTTCAACCTCAACGGCATCAGGGCCGCGGATCGCAGTTCACGCGGACGCGCGGCCAGACGTACGCGCTCGGCACCAACGCGACTGACTCGTCCTCGGCGACGAGATCCACCTCGCGGTCGTGCGGGACGTCGATGCCGAAGCCCAGCCCACGCGGCTCCACGCGCAGCCGGGGCGAGAGGCCGGCGAGGAACGCGTAGAGGCCATGGTCGGCGAGCTCACGGCCGGCGGCCGCGACGGTCTCCGCGAGCTGCGGCTCGAGGCGTGCCCACTCGCGCTCGAACGCCGCCTCCCAGTAGGCGGCGAGCAGGGCGACGAAGCGGTCGCGAAGCGCCGCTCGAGGTCTGCTTGCGGGCGGTGGTCGTCAGGACTCCTCGCGTTCCTCGAGGCGAACACACATACCGTGGGGAACGGGTCCGAACGTAAGCGGTACGTAGTTCGCATCCGCGCTCTCGGGGGAAGGTTTGCCATCAGTCCCCCGTAGCGGGTCCCACACGCTACCCCGGATGAGCTCCCTCCCCCCGAGGCGCAGATAGCTGTTGACTACCCGCTGCCCCCCGCCCGCAAACGAACGAGCTGCGCCCGCGCGTGACTCTACGAAACCAACCCACCCGAAGCCGCGCTGCGCTGCGACCAGGAAGGACGGCAAGCCGTGTCGCGGGCTCGCTGTGTCGGAAGCGCGGAGACAGTCGTCGTTCCTGGGGCGCCGGGCGCATCGCGGGGTTCTGGGCCGAGATCACGGAATGGATCGCACCTGAAGCAGGAGATCGGCGCCCTGGCACGCAACAATTTCGCATGCGTCTCGTTCGAGCACTCGTCCTCGTCGCAACGTTCGCGGCAATAGTCACACCTGATTCTCATGCGCTCCGGTTCGCAGACGCTCCTTGCGTCGAGTCTGGGGCAGAGAGATCTCGCAGCTGCCCGGCGGGCGTTGTGGGCAATCCGTATGTCGTTCAGCTCATTGGAGAGGGAGGCTGCGGCCCCGATCCGAACATTCCAGGCTCCGGTCTTCCGTATCAGTTCAGGGTGCCAAGCGGCGCCTTACCGCCCGGACTCTCGCTCGAAAAGGACGGCCTGCTCCACGGCACTCCGACGAAGGCCGGGACGTGGTCGTTCTGGGTCGAGCTCAGCGACGAGGACCCGCCCTCGGCGGTTTGGTGCCTGCCCAAGAAGTCGGAGCGCGAGTTCATCGTTGCGGTCGCAGCCCCGCCAGGGACGGTGGGGTCGCCGTACGCGGTCGAAGTCAGCGCCGCGGGCGTCGGACAGCAGACGTGGTCGATCGCATCAGGGGCGCTTCCACCAGGGCTCACGCTGACCCCGACCAGCGGCGTGATCACGGGAACGCCCGCGATCACTGGCTCCTTTCCACTCAAGCTCTCGGCTCTCGATAGCCGAGGCGTCACAGCGACGCTCGACCTCACGATAATCGTGTATCCCAAGCTCGCCTTTGCGACGAAACGGCTTGTGGACCCAAGAGTCGGCCGGTCGTACCGCGCGACCGTGAGGACCAGCGGCGGCGTTCAACCCGTGACGCTCAGCGTTCGCACTGGCCGCTTCCCGATCGGGCTACGGCTCAACAGGAACACCGGAGTGCTCAGCGGCACGCCACGGAAACCAGGTGTTTACCGAGTCACGATCGATGCGCGGGATCATCTGGGTAGGACAGCGACGAAGATGTATTTGCTCACCGTGCGAGCGGCCGGCGGGCGTTGAAGTACGGCTCGGCCTTCGACTCGTCGCGGTCGGGGCTCATCAACCCTGAGCCCACCCCCGGATCACCGTAAACCCAGTGTTCACGCCAGATCTGCACGAGGGGTTCGCTCAGGTGCGCGAGGCAGGGCATGCGGTCGCGGGCTCCCGCAACGCTACGACCTAGCGACGCTTGTTACAAGGAGAACTTGTGCCACCGGCAGCCACCTTCGTGCATATGGCAAGCTCGCCGAGCCGATCGACTCGGGGAGGGCACAGTGAGCGTGGACAAGATTCTGGCGCGAGACCGGGAACTGCGCGCACACGCGACGGCTCGGCCCTGGCACCAGGACGGGCAAGGCATCAGGTTCAGGCTTGTCGGCCCCCTGCCGCGTGCGAAGGTGGTCGTCGATCCGTATGCGCCTAATCCGCAAGATGCGCCACTGCTGCTCCATCGCATCAACACGTACGAGGAGCTCGAGGAGGAGATCGAGCGGCTTCGGGCGACGCTGCGAGATGTTCGCGCGAGGCTCGATTCCAGGCATCAGGACTCCGAGTCTCTCGCCCGCGACCTGCAAGCGGGCATCAATGCTGCTCTCAGGGACCGCCGTGAGTTGGGTTTGGCACCAAAAGGCCGAGTGCCCCAAGGCGGCTGACAGCTCTACCTGAGCCGCGAACCCAGGAAGCCGACGGCTGGACTCGAGCCTGGGACCCTCCTGAACTCCATGGGAGCCTACGCGGGCGCGAAGGCGTAGTCGATCGAGTCGCAGACCGGCTCGTAGCCGAGGTCCGTGTAGATCTTGTTCGACGTGGGGTTGGCGAGGTCGGTGTAGAGGAAGCAGAACGTCGCTCCGGATGCGAGCCGGTCGGCCGAGACCGCTGCCGTCACGGCGCTGCCGTATCCCTGGCGCCGGTGCTCGGGTGGCGTGTACACGGGGCCGATGCGGACGCCGTTCGGCGTCGTGCCTCCCCAGCCCGCCAAGGAAACCGGGCCACCGTCCTCCCAGATCGTGAATCCGCCTCTGCCCTCGCCGAGGCGTGCGTCGACCGTCCGCTCCGGGCCGAGGTCGGGCGAGTCCTCGGGAATGGCTTCCGCGGCAAAGGAGCGGACCCACTCGAGCAGGAGCGGCCGGTCGTCCTGGGTTGCGGGCCGCGCTCGGCCGGGTACGCCTTCGACCGGCCGAAGGGCCGTAAGGCGGTAGATCCGCTGTGCCATCCGCCGACGTCGAGCGACTCGCGCCCGTGCCTCCCATGCGGCGGCGAAGTGCTCGACTTCCGGTGCCGCGCCTGTGACTCCCGGGAGCTCGACGCCCGAGACGTGGAGGCTCTCAGCGAGAACTTGCGAAACGGCGAGACGCGCAGGTCCTCCGAGGGCGAGGTTGTACGGGGGAGTTCTGAGCGCGACGCCGACCGTTCGACCGCCATCCTCGACGACCCAGAGTCGGTACTCGTGGTAGACGGACGGATGATCGCGCAGCGTTCTGGCGATCCCGAGGATGAGGTTGTTCCGCGCCTCGTCCTCTAGGAGAAATGAACCGACCGCCTCGAGGAACGCGCCGGGATCGTCGAGCTCCTTGACGACCACCGCTTCATCCTGCCTCACGCTCTGAGGCCGAGCGGAAGGCGAGCGCGAGTCTTCCACCGCGTGGAGTCCCGCTCGACCTCCTCGAGGAGCAGCACTTCCGTCGCTTCGGCCGCGATCGGCAGCGCCAGTCGGACGTCCGCTTCGACCTCGTTCAGGACCTCGGAGACGCCCTCAGCCGCGGTCACGTGCGGGACGATGGTGTCGAAGGCACCACCGTCTCCGGCTCAGCCACCTGTGCCGGCAAGCTCCCGCAGGCGAGCCGTCCGCTCGGCGTTCTGGGCGAGCGACGGGTCCGCATATGTGAGCAAGCCCAACGCGAGCTGTGCTTGCTCTCGTGCGTTGTCCTTGCGTCCAAGCGCCGCGTAGTCCTCGGCAAGCTCCTCGTGGAACCAACCGTCCGGAGCACCCACGCCGTCAGCCCAGGCCACCGCTCGCTCGAGGAGTGGGACGGCCTCGCCGGGTCGACGAAGCGCACGTAACGTCTTCCCGACGGCGTAGCGGGTGATCTCTGTCGCCGAGCGGTTGTCAGGGTCACGTTCGCGCTCGGAGAGTGCGCGCTCGAAGGCGTCGAGCGCTTCCGCGTACTCCCCCGACTCGTAGTACTCCCAGCCCAGATTGTTGAGCAGCGGCCCGAGCCAGTAGCGGGCCTCCGCATGTGTGTTCGCGAGCTGGATGCCGCGCTCGGTCCACGAGACGAAGCTCTCGCGGTCCGGGGCGGTGAGCGCGGCCATGTGCGCGGCGTCCACGGCGATGAAGAACTCGTCAGCTTCGAGTGCGAACGCCAACGCCGATTCGAAGAGCGGCAGCGCATCGTCGGTGTTGCCGCTCGAGCGCCGCAGCCGTCCTCGCTCGAGGTCGATACGCGCGCGAGCCGTCTTGTCGTCATCGGCCAACGCCTCCGCTCTCTCGATGAGCCGTTCGCCCGAGTCGAAGTCTCCACGAAGCCCCTCGGCGCGAGCGAGCTGGGTGAGAACCTCGGCCTGGCCGGGGCCGGTCTCCGCGGCGAGCTGCTCTCGGAACCGCTTCTCGGTCCTGTCGAGGTCGTCGAAGTCCCAGAGCTGTCGGAGCCGATCGCCCACGGAGGAACTGTAAGCACTTGACGGTCCTGCGGCGTTCCGGTACTTCTTAGGCAATGCCTAAGCAAGTCCTCACCGCTGCGGAGGCGGCGCGGGCTCTCGGGATCTCTCTGGACACGCTCCGCCGCTGGGATCGCGCGGGGAAGATCCGCGTCGAGCGCGACGCCGCGAATCGCCGGGTCGTGCCGACGTCCGAGGTCGAGCGGCTCCGCGGCGGCAAAGGCTCCGAGCAGTTCTCGGCGCGGAATCGCTTCCGCGGTGTCGTGCGCTCCGTGACCGTGGAGGGGCTGCTGGCTCAGATCGAGATCGACGTCACCGAGCCGGCCCGCGTCGTCGCGATCATCACCCGTGAGTCCGCAGAGCAGCTCGAGCTGAAACCGGGCATGAGCGCCGCTGGCGTCGTGAAGGCGACATCGGTGATGGTGGAGCGATGACACGGCGCCTGCGCGTTCTCGGGAGTGCCGCAGTGAGCGTCTCGTTCCTATCGGCCCTGGCAGGCGGCGCGACCGCAAGCGGCGATGTCGCCGCCGCAAGGCCAGTCGTCCTCGCCGCGGCCTCCCTTGCCGAGGTGCTGCCGCGCATCGCACCGGACGCGGCGTACTCCTTCGGCAGCTCGAACGCGCTCGCAGAGCAGGTACGCCGAGGCGCACCGTTCGACGTCTACTTCTCGGCCAGCCCTGCGTACACGCAGGCGCTGTACCAGGAAGGTCGCGTGCGGAAGCCGGTGGCGTTCGCGACGAACTCGCTCGTCGTCGTCGTTCCTCGTTCGAACCCGGCGAAGATCAAGACGATCTTCGATCTCGCGAAGCGCCCGAAGCTCAAGCTCGTCGTGGCCGGCCCGAAGGTGCCGATCGGCCTCTACACGCGGGAGGTGCTGAAGCGGCTCGGCCTGCTCAAGGTTCTCAGGAAGACGGTCAGCTTCGAGCCCGACGTGAAGGGCGTCGTCGGCAAGGTCGCGCTCGGCCAGGCGGACGCAGGCTTCGTCTACCTGACCGACATCGCACCCGTGGCGACGCGCGTCCGCGCGATTGCGATTCCGGCTCGCGCCCAGCCGACGGTCGTCTACGAGCTCGCGCTGGCCGCCAAGCCGAACGACCTCGAAGCCGCGCAGGACCTCGTGATCGCGGTGCTGGGGCTCGAAGGGCGTCGGCACTTGCGCGCTGCTCGATTCGGGCTCCCGTGAGACCGACGGCCTTCGGCGTCGCGCTCGTCGCGGCGACCACAATCGCGCTCTCCTTCCTGGTGATCCCGATCGTCGCCATCTTCGCCGAGCTCTCGTTCGACGAGCTCGTCGCCGGGCTCACCAGCGATGTGGCCCTCGATGCCCTGCGGGTCACGGCCGAGACGAATCTCACGGCGATGGCGTTGATCGTCGTGTTCGGCACGCCCACCGCCTACCTGCTCGCGACGCGCAGCTTTCGCGGGCGCTCGCTCGTCGTCACCCTCGTGGAGCTCCCACTCGTCCTCCCGCCGGCGGTCGCAGGGCTCGGACTGCTCGCCGCGTTCGGGCGTTTCGAGCTGCTCGGTCGGGGCCTCTCGGCGGTCGGCGTCGACGTCGCGTTCACCAAGCTCGCCGTCGTTCTCGCCGTGACGTACGTCGCAAGCCCTTTCTACGTCCGGACGGCGATCGCCGCATTCGAGGCCATCGATCCCGATCTCGTCGCAGCGTCGCGTACCCTCGGCGCCGGGCCTGCCCGAACCTTCGCACGGGTCGCGTTGCCGCTCGCGGCGGGCGGGCTAGGGGCCGGCCTGGCACTCGCTTTTGCGCGAGGCCTGGGCGAGTTCGGCGCCACGATCATGTTCGCCGGGTCGTTGCAGGGCGTCACCCAGACGCTCTCGCTCGCCGTCTACCAGGAGTTCGACGTCGACTTCGAGAACGCCCTCGCGATCGGCGCGCTACTCGTCGTGGCGAGCGCTCTCGTCCTCTTTCTCGCGAAGCTGGTGCCCGCATGGAGACGCTTCGGATCGACCTCGATCACGGTCTCCGCTCCTTCCGTCTCGCGCTGACGCTCGGGATCGGCTCGGAGACGGTCGCGCTCGTCGGCCCCTCCGGAGCGGGCAAGTCGAGCGTGCTCCGCGCCGTTGCCGGGTTGCTGCAGCCGGAGCAGGGCACGGTCGAGTTCGGCCACGAGACCTGGCTCGACACCGGTCGCGGGGTCGTGCTGCCTCCCGAGCGCCGTCGGGTCGGCTTCGTCTTCCAGGAGTACGCGCTCTTCCCGCACCTCGACGTGCTCGGGAACGTGGCGTTCGGCGCACGAGACCGCCGCGCCGCGGGTGAGCTCCTCGAACGACTTCATATCGGTCCGCTCGCTCGCGCTCGTCCGGTGGACATTTCGGGCGGCGAGCGCCAGCGCGTCGCTCTCGCACGAGCCCTTGCGCGCGAGCCGGACGTGCTGCTTCTGGACGAGCCGCTCTCCGCATTGGACATGCACACGCGCGGGACCGTGCGCGCCGAGCTCCACGACCTCCTCGTCGGCCTCGGCCTGCCGACGATCCTGGTCACCCACGACTTCGAGGACGCGGCGACTCTCGCCGATCGTGTCGGCGTGCTCGTCGACGGCCGGATCCTCCAGCTCGGAACCCCTTCGGAGCTCGTCGCCGCTCCGAGCGACGCGTTCGTCGCGAGCTTCGCCGGCGCGAATGTGCTCGGTGGAATTGCGCGGGCCGGTCAAGCCGGGCTTACGGAAGTGACGCTCGACGGCGGCGGCACCGTGCTGACGACGGACGCCGGCGTCGGCAGGGTGGCGGTGGCGATCTATCCGTGGGAGATCTCGCTCTCCCTCGAGTCTCCCGACGATTCGGCCGTCAACCATCTGCGCGCTCCGGTTGCGTCCCTGGTCTCCCTCGGGAACCGCGTGCGGGTTCGCATCGGACCCGTGACGGCAGAGGTCACGGACTCGTCGGCGAGGCGGCTCGGGCTGCGAGAAGGGCTACCGGTGGTCGCCTCGTTCAAGGCGACGGGCGCGCGGCTCGTTCCCTTCGCGTAACGTCGTGCCCGTGCTGAGAACCTCGTTCATGATGATCGCCCGACATGGCCGCTCATTGTGAAAGGGGTTCCTAGCGCGGATCCCCCTCTCGACCGAGACGCGCTCGCCGCGGTGTCGATCGCGCTCGAGCGCGCGGGAGTTCAGCTCGAGCAACGTCCGACCGCGTACTCGAGTGCCTGGCGGCGCACGGCCTCGCGCGAGGCGATCGAAGGTACGCCGGCTCGCCCGGCCTACACTCCCTCGCCGCGGAGGACGCGCGGCGCGACGCGCGCGTAGTCGAGCCCGGAAACCCACGTCGCGATCAGGGCGGCGAGAAGCGCCCACCAGGCGACGTCGTCGCTCCACGCTCCTGCGGCTGCGAGCCCTGCGATCGTCGCGGCGATCGCCTGAGCCCATGTCTTCACCCGTCCGAGGTCGCGCGCACCGAGGACGACGCCCCGCTCGACCGCCGCCAGCCTGAGTCCGGACACGAGGAGCTCACGGACGACGATGAGGGCGACCATCCACGCGGGAGCGACACCCTCGCCGATCAGCATCACGAGCGCTGCGAGCACCAGAACCTTGTCGGCGACCGGGTCAAGGAGCTTGCCGAGCGGCGAGCTCACGCCGCGACGGCGCGCGAGCCAGCCGTCGATCTGGTCGGTCGCCATCGCGACGACGAAGACGGCCGTAGCCCAGTACGCGTGATTCGGGAAGTCCCACGCGAACAACAGCACCACGAGCGGTACCGCGGCGACGCGGGCGACCGTGAGCTGATCCGGGAGGCTCACCGTTCGGGAGAATACGCCTCCCATGGCGGTGTTCGGCAAAGTCCTCGTTGCCAATCGCGGCGAGATCGCGGTGCGGATCTTCCGCACGCTTCGCGAGCTCGGGATCGGGACGGTCGCCGTCTACTCGGAGGCGGACCGCAACAGGCTGCACGTCGTCGGGGCTGACGAGGCATACCTCATCGGCCCAGGGCCGGCGGCGCAGTCCTACTTGTGTGCTGAGCGCATCGTCGACGCGGCGATGCGCTCCGGAGCGGCGGCGATCCATCCCGGCTACGGGTTTCTCGCAGAGAACGCCGAGTTCGCGCGCGAGGTCGAGCAGGCGGGCCTCGTCTGGATCGGCCCGTCGCCCGAGGCGATCGAGGCGATGGGCTCGAAGATCGCTGCCCGTGAGCGAATGCGGTCGGCCGGTGTCCCGATCATTCCCGGCACGACGCAGCCGGCGCAGACCGCTGACGAGGCGCGCGCCGCTGCTGCGGAGATCGGCCTGCCCGTCGCGATCAAGGCGTCGGCGGGCGGAGGTGGCAAGGGGCTCAAGATCGTGCGAGCCGTCGAGGAGATCGACCGCGCCTACGACGCTGCCCGCCGCGAGGGCGAGGCGTACTTCGCCGACTCGGCCGTGTATCTGGAGCGCTACGTGGACGACCCACGCCACGTCGAAGTGCAGATCCTGGCGGACGATCACGGCAACGTCATCCACCTCGGCGAACGCGACTGCACGATCCAGAGGCGTCACCAGAAGCTCGTCGAGGAGACGCCGTCCCCGGCCGTCGACGACCCTCTGCGAGCGGAGATCGGGCAGATCGCAGTCGACGCGGCGCGCGCGGTCGGCTACCGCTCGGCCGGAACGATCGAAGGCCTGCTCGCCCCGGACGGGTCGTACTACTTCCTGGAGATGAACACCCGTGTGCAGGTCGAGCACACGGTGACGGAGGCGGTGACCGGGATCGACATCGTCCGCGAGCAGATCCTGATCGCCGCCGGAAAGCCGATCTCCTTCACCCAGGAAGACGTCGTGTTGCGCGGGCATGCGATCGAGTGCCGGATCAACGCCGAGGACGTCACCCGTGGCTTCCTTCCCGCGCCGGGGCGGATCACGGGCTACCGCGAGCCTTCGGGATTCGGCGTCCGCGTCGACTCGGGGGTCGTCGCGGGCGACGAGATCTCGGATCTGTACGACCCGCTGATCGCCAAGCTCATCGTGCACGACGTCGATCGAGAGCGAGCGCGGCGCCGGATGCTGCGGGCGCTCGACGAGTTCGTGATCGAAGGGCCGGCAACGCTCCTCGGGTTCCACAAGGCTCTCCTGACGACGGCATGCTTCATCGACGGAGAGACGTGCAACGGCGTCGTGGAGTCGGAAGCGCTCGCGAAGCGTGCGCAAGAGCTCGACGCGCGGTCGCGTGAGAAGACCGGCGCCGGCTCGTCACCCGACGGCGCTTCTGGCCGCACGCGCGAGCGCCTCGTGACAGTCGAGCTCGACGGCCGCCGGCACGAGGTTCGCCTCCACACTGCCGAGCCGCCGTGGGCGGACCTGGCGCGCCGTCACAAGGAACGAAGCAAGGGTCTCACGGGCGCCGAGACGGGAGCGGTCTCGAGCCCGATGCAGGGGATGGTCCTGGCCGTCAACGTCGCCGACGGCGATGCGATCGAGGCGGGGGATCTCATCTGTGTCGTCGAGGCCATGAAGATGGAGAACGAGATCGTCTCCCATCGCGGCGGGGTCGTCTCTGGATTGAACGTGACGCCCGGCCAGCAGGTCTCGCACGGTCAGCTCATCTGTGTCGTATCCGAACCATGAACGGCGTTCGCTGCTCCGAGCGCTCGCTCGCGGCGGGCGAATCCCTCGCCGGAACCGCGACGACTGCAGAGCATTGGCTCCTCGTCGAGGTCCCGGGGACCTGGCCGCGTGACGTCTCCATGGAGGGAGCGCTGCCCGCGCCCGCCCTCGAGGGCGTGAGGGCGTGGCTCGAGGAGACGGCGGGCTCGCGGCTCCTGTTCGTACGGCGACCTGGGATTTCGGCAGCTCGGAGTCTCGTCTTCGTGATCCGGGCTGCAGAGTCGGCGACGGAGGTGAGGCGCATCGAGCTCGCGGAGGCGACCGACCTCGCCGACGTCGACCTCGCCTCCGACGGCGACGTGACGGATCGGCAGCTCGTCCTCGTCTGTGGGCACGGAACCCGCGACGCCTGCTGCGCTCTCCACGGCACCGCGGTCTACGGCGCACTCGCGGGGCGTCTAGACGACGAGGGGCTCTGGATCTCGTCCCACCAGGGCGGACACCGCTTCGCGGCGAACGTGCTCGTGCTTCCCGCGGGGCTCCAGTTCGGCCGGGTCGAGCCCGGTGCCGCAGCGGACGTCGTCGCCCGGGCGCTCGCCGGCCGGATCGTGCTCGACCACTACCGCGGGCGAACCTGCTACGCGTCGCCCGCGCAGGCGGCCGAGCGCGCGGTGCGGGCCGCCGGGGCGCTGGAGGGTGTCGCGGATCTACGCCTTGCCGAGATCGACGGCGCGCGCATTCGGTTCCGATCGTGGGACGGGTCGGAGCACGTCGCGCTCGTCGAGGAGGTCGTCGGCGCTCGAGTGCCTGCAAGCTGCGGGGCCGAGCCGGAGAACCAGAGAGCCCTCAACGCGCGGATTCTCTGATCGCTCCTTGACTCACCGGAGTAGGTGGTACGCCTCGTCGGTGATCCACACGACCGTCTCGTCCAACGCGTCCGGAGGCTTGCCCACGGCAACGAGCGTGCCGAACACGACGCGAGCCCAACTTTCGGCGACGAGCGCGCCGTTCGCCGAGATTTCGCCTTCCCACGCCCCGTCGGGGTCGAGAATCTTGGGCAGAACGGGCTCGTACGACGTCGCGGCTCGAACGGCGGGCAACGTCCCGGCGCTGTTGCGCTCCTCGAGCTCGTCGAGATCGCCCGTCGTGAAGAGCTGCAGCCCGAAGGTGCCGTCCGGGGTCGCACCGGGAGCCAGCTCCCAGGCGACCGACGACGCGTTCTCGACGCCGACTCGTGCGCGCCAGCCGGTCGGCGTGACCTCGAGCGAATCGACGGTGAAGACGACCTGCTCGCCGGGTGGGCCGTACGTCTCGCGCCACCCGAGATCGGCTGTCTGGGGCCCCGCGGCGACGCCCGTTTCGGGTGCTTCCTCGCTGCCCCGGAGCCTCGAGGCGTTCGACGCGAGCGCGATGCCGGCCAGAGTGGCGCCGAGCGCGACGAGGACGATGACCGTTGTTCGGCTCACCTCGATCATGCTCGCACAGACGGAACCTGCTCCCCGGCTCGGCCGCGAAGCGGGCACGGTGTGGGCCTTTGGGAGAACCCGAAAGGTTCTCGCAGCATCGGCCGGCTAGCGGAATGTGCGCTAGCGGATTTCCGGTCCCGCGCAGACCCAGCTAGACTCGCCCGCGCTTTGGACCTCTACGAGTACCAGGGGAAGGAGCTCTTCGGACGCTACGGCATCCCGGTCTCGGAAGGGCGACTGGCGACGACTCCCGCGGAGGCCCGCGCAGCGGCCGACGAGCTCGGGACCCCCGTCGTGGTCAAGGCCCAGGTGCTGACCGGAGGAAGAGGCAAGGCCGGCGGGATCAAGCTCGCCGACACGGCCGCAGATGCCGAAGCGTGTGCCGCGGAGATTCTCGGACTCGACATCCGCGGGCACGTCGTCACCAAGCTCTGGATCGAGCACGCTTCGGACATCGCGCGCGAGTACTACCTCTCGCTCACCTTCGATCGGAGCGCGAAGAAGCCGCTCCTCATGTTCACGACGCAGGGCGGGATCGACATCGAGGAGGTCGCAGCGTCGAGCCCGGACGCACTCGTGCGCCTTCACATCGACCCTCTGGAGGGCTGCCATCCCTGGCACGGGAGGCGTCTCGTGTACGAGGGTGGCGTCACCGAGCCTTCCGAGCAGAAACAGATCGCGGCGATCGTGGGAAAGCTCTACCAGGCCTTCGTCGGATGCGAGGCGATGCTCTGCGAGATCAACCCGTTGATCGTGACGCCGCAGGGAGAGGTACGCGCGCTCGACTCCAAGTTCACGGTCGACGACAATGCGCTGTTTCGGCAGCCCGCGATCGCCGAGATGCGCGACGTCTCCGCTGCCGACCCGCTCGAGGCGCTGGCGCGAGAGAAGGGGGTCACGTACGTCAAGCTCGACGGCGAGGTCGGGGTCCTCGGGAACGGCGCGGGCCTGACCATGTCGACCGTCGACGTCGTGACGTTCGTCGGTGGCCGGCCCGCGAACTTCTGCGACCTCGGAGGGGGTGGGGACGCCCAGGGGGTCGTGGACGCCCTCGAGGTGATCACGAGCGACGCTCAGGTGCGCGCGATCTTCTTCAACATCTTCGGCGGAATCACGCGCTGCGACGAGGTTGCGCGCGGGATCCTGCAGGCGGTCGGGCAGATGGGAATCGAGTATCCGATCGTCGTCAGGCTGGACGGGACGAACGCCGAGGAGGGCCGTCAGATCCTTCGGGACGCTGCGCTTCCGAACCTGTACGCGGAGGCGACGATGCTCGAGGGGGCTCGCCGCGCCGTGGAGCTGGCCGCGTAGAGATGGCGATTCTGGTCGACACCAAGACGCAGCTCGTCGTGCAGGGTCTGACGGGCTCCGAGGGGCGGTTCCACGGGCTTCGGAACCGCTCGCACGGGACGAACGTCGTCGCCGGCGTCACGCCGGGCAAGGGCGGACAGGACGTCGAGGGGATTCCGGTGTTCGACACTGTCGCCTCCGCGGTGACCCAGGCCGGCGCAAATACGGCGATGGTCTTCGTCCCCGCACCGTTCGCGGCGGACGCCATGTACGAGGCGATCGACGCCGGAGTCGCGACCGTCGTCTGCATCACCGAAGGCGTTCCGGCCCACGAGATGTTGCGGCTCCACGCCTACATCCGCACGCGAGCGGTGGTCCTCATCGGCCCGAACTGTCCCGGCGCGCTTTCGCCGGGGAAGGCCAACGTCGGGATCATTCCGGCTGAGATCTTCCGCGAGGGCTCCGTAGGGCTCGTTTCCCGGTCGGGAACCCTCACCTACCAGATCGGGCACGAGCTCACGCAGCTCGGCCTCGGGAACTCGACGATCGTGGGGATCGGAGGCGACCCGGTCGTGGGCTCGTCGTTCCTGGAGATCCTGGCGCTGTTCGAGGCCGACCCGCAAACGGAGCAGGTGGTCATGGTCGGCGAGATCGGGGGCGACGAGGAGGAGAAGGCCGCGGCGTTCATCGAGTCGCAGATGACGAAGCCGGTCGTCGCCTACATCGCCGGCTTCACCGCACCGCCCGGGAAGACGATGGGGCATGCGGGGGCGATCATCTCGGGCTCGGCAGGGACGGCCGAGGCGAAGAAGGACGCGCTCGAGGAGAAGGGAATTCGCGTCGGCACGACGCCGACGGAGACCGCTCAGCTCGTCGCCGAGATCAGCGCGGACTGAGGTCGTGGAGGGCGCGGGACGGAGCCGCGCGCCGTTGCGAGCGGTGACGCGGTTGTCACGATTCTGACGCGGACCCGTGTCCCATCGTCGACCACTTCCTCGATACGCTGACCGCAGGGGTCCCGGGGATCCCCTGGGGGTGGTTGCGGACCGCGGTAGTGGTGGTGCCGCGTCGGTCGCCGTGTACAGTCGCCGTCAGTGGAGGTCAGGAATCGTGATCGCGACGCGGTTCCGTTCAGGACGAAGGACGGCTCGACGATCCGCGAGTACCTCCATACGGGCCGCCAGTCGCTCGCCGAGGCCTCACTCGCTCCGGGACAGGCGACCGAGCGGCACTATCACCGCCGAAGCGAGGAGATCTACCTCGTGGTCGAAGGCGCCGGCCGAATCCGCGTCGGTGACGACGAGCGCGACGTCGTCGCCGGCGATGCGGTGCTGATCCCGCCCGGCGCGTGGCACGACATCGTCGGCCGGGAGCAGGGGGTGCGCTTTCTCTGCATGTGTGTGCCGCCGTACTCGGACGAGGACACGTACTTCACGTAGGGCGGACGGAGCTCCTCCATGACGTCGGCCTCGGATCACCCGTCTGCGACTGGGGTCTTGATCGGAATTGGCGCGCCGCCGAGGGCGGTCACACCAAGCCGCACGCGCGTGATGCCGGCTTGAAAGCCTGTGTGACGTGCGAGGGTGGCGATCCGGCGCCGTGTCGGGGCCGTCAGTCGGCCCGCGTGAGCTTCCGTTCGAGCATCTAGGCTCTCCGAGATGACGCCGACGCCGATCTCGTTCGCCCGCGGCGCCCCCGCGCTCGATCTCATTCCGGCTGCCGAGCTCGCCGAGTGCGCCTACGCAGTCGCCCGGCGTGAAGGCTCGACACTCTTCGCCTACGGGCCTGGCGGCGGATATGCGCCGCTTCGAGAATGGGTCGCCGCACGGCACGGCGTCGATGCGAAGCGTGTCGTCCTGACCGTCGGCGGGCTGCAGGGCTTCGCGTTCTACGCCGCGGAGCAGCTCGAGCGCTGTCCCGGCCGCGTCCTCGTGGAGGCGCCGAGCTACGACCGGCCGCTCAAGATCCTCGCCCGCGAAGGCGCCGAGATCGTGGCGGTCCAGATGGACGACGAGGGGCTCGACCCCGACGCGCTGGAAGCCGAGCTCGACCGCGACAGCGAGCCGCCCTCGTTCCTCTACACGATCCCGACGTTTCAGAACCCCAGCGGGCGATCGCTTTCGACAGAGCGGCGTCGACGGATCGTCGAGATCGCCGTGGCTCACGGGCTCGCCGTTCTGGAGGACGACCCGTACGGCCTCGTTCGCTACGAAGGCGATGCTGAACCCCGCCTTCACGATCTCGAGGGCGGTGAGCTCGTCTCGTACACGTCCTCGTTCTCGAAGACCGTTGCACCGGGTGTGCGTACCGGGTACTTCGTCCTTCCTGCCGACACGGCCGCGGCGTTCGAGGAGCGCGCGGTGTCGACCTACATCTCGCCACCCTTCCTCGCGCAGGCGGTCGTTGCCGAGTTCGTCGCCCGTGGGCATTTCGAGCCGAACCTCGCGCGTGTCTGCGCAGAGCTGCGGGTGCGACGCGACGCGATGACGAGCACGCTCGAGCAAAGCTTCCCGGCTGGATCTTCCTGGAGCCGGCCCCAAGGCGGTTACTTCGTCTGGCTCGAGCTTCCGGACGGCGTGACGACGGCCGAGGTCATGTCTCGAGCCGAGCCCGCGGGGGTCGCGTTCGTCCGCGGGGAGGACTTCTTCCCCCGTGGCTCGGGCCTCGGGCGTTCCTCGGCGCGCCTGGCGTTCAGCTATGAGAGCCCGGCGCGAATCGTCGAGGGGGTCGAGCGCTTGGCCGCGCTGGTCAACGTGTCGACGGGCTCAGCGGTTGCGCGGCTCTAACCGGGCGATCCTTCAAGCGAGGAGTTCACGCCTGCCCGTTCTTCCCGCGGGAGTGCAGTGAGCGGGGCGAGTGCGGCGACATGGTCCCGCGGTGGGGGAACCGTCGCCGTTTGCCACGTACAGCGCGGAGCTCTGCTCCGGGCACTCTGCTCACTTCCTGCTGGCGGTGTGCGGCGACGAGGCCGGCGTTCCAGCCGGGTGCGCGCCCGCCCTCAGGCGGCCGGATGCCCTCCGTTGGCAGACCGCTTCGTGCGAGGAGCCATGAGATCACGGAGTTCGAATTCCACATCTCGCCTGCCCCGAGCTCATCGCGCCCCCAGACCGGTCTCGGCACGAAGGCGACGAGGTCGAGGAGGCACCTTGCGTCGCCTTGGTCGCCACTCAGACGCTGCGGACTCGCGACCGCCTCGTCGGCATCCGGAATGACACCGTCCAGCCAGCGACGCAACTCATACCGAAAGACGCGGAAGCGCCCAATGCGGCGGCTGCCGACCGGGCCTTCCCCGACGACGCCGCGCGACGCACCCTCGGCGTCAGGAATGGGTGTCATCTCGATGACGAAGCGCCCCTCCGGAACGCGCACCTCGAGCGCAGCGTGGTAGAGGTCGAGCGGCCGACGCCGTTCGAGGCACGCTTGGACAGCCTCGAATACGCGCCCGTTCAGCCGGACCGAGTGGCCGCCCGCGCCGAGCGGAAGCCAGTACAAGTCGACGCTGGTCTCTTCGCGGGCCCCGGTGCTTGCGCGCACGCCGCCGCTCTGCGGTTCGAGCACCGTCGCCGGCGCTCCTGCCTCCCCGTCCGGGGAACTGCTCACGGCGCACGTCACCTCCACCGTTCTCTGGCGGCTCAGCGAGCCTCGCTTTGCGCGGCCTCGCCCTCCGCCTCCATCCGCGCGAGGCGGGTGTAGTAATCCGGGAGTTCGCGCAGGTGGGCGAGCGCGATCTTCCCTGTTAGGCCGGGGTCGTCACCTGTCACGTCGGTATCAGGATCGCGTGTGCCATGCTCGAGCTCGACATCCATCCCGGCCCGGAACTGCTCGATGTCAAACGGGTTCGACGACCAGTCGATGCCCAGCCGCTCACCGATATTGCGGGCCTCCTCGGCGCTGAAGCGTCGGCGTGCCATCTCTTCACCTCCCACATCTCGTCGTGTTCGGGGCATCGCCATCGCAGTGGTGCTGATGTGCTTGTTAGCGTCGTCCGACTGGCGGAGCTCGGCATCAGAGCGGATACGGTCCAGACGTCCGTACTTCTCCGCATGAACGTCGATCTCTGGCGCCGCGAGATTTTCGTCGTCGCGATGACCGCCTCGGAGCCGGGTTGTGAGACCCGCTCGTCGACACTCAGACGCATGGAGGTGCGCAGCGTCGGGCTCGCGACCGAGGGGCCGCCGGCCCCGGATTCGACTACGTCGCCGGTGTCCGGCGCTTACGTCGGTCGCGCAATTGGTCGAAGAGGTAGCCGGCTGCGAAGCCGATGCCCACGCAGAGCAGGATCAGGACGAGGAGT
>CAVWTX010000010.1:0-616462 GCA_963758065.1 uncultured Thermoleophilia bacterium
ACGGTGCACGACCCGACGTGCGTACCGCCGCAGGTGCTGCAGTTCCGTCCGGTCGTCTGGGGACCGAACGAGGGAGTGATCCAGGAACTACCGCTGCTTCCCGGCGACACCTCCGGAGCGGCAACGGCGATCAACGACCGCGGCCAGATCGTCGGCATCACCGGCATCTGCGACCAGGCGATCGGGCGGTTCTCCGCGATCCACGCCGTGCTCTGGGACGACGGCGAGGTGACCGACATCGGCAACCTCGGCGGCGTCGCCTGGCACACGCCCAACGCCATCAACCAGCACGGCGAGATCGTGGGGTTCTCCAACTTCTCGGCAGCCGATGCCGGCGAGTACCACCCGCATGCATTTCTCTGGACCGAGAGCGGCGGTATCGTCGACCTCGGGACGTTGCCGTTGCCCTTTAACGACAACAGCGACGCGTGGGGTATCAACAACTGGGGGCACGCGGTGGGGAGGGCCTGCGACGCCGATGGTAACTGTCACGCGTTCCTGTGGCAGGACGGCGCGATGAGGGACCTCAACGAGCTGGGCTACGAGGACGTCCTCATCGCCGCCTTCGACATCGATGACTTCGGTCGGGAGACCGGCCAGGCGTTCGACGACGAAACGGGCACCTTCGTAGCTTTTGGCGACACCGGCGCGCGGATAGGCCTACGCACGCACGACGACGGCGCTCAGAGAACCGGAATGGGAATTGTTCCACTCCGGCTCTCGCCTACGAACAGCGGGCCTGCTCTGCGACCGAGGTGAGCTGTACCGGCCGCCGCTTGCCAGCGGCCGTCGCGAAGACGCCACACGACCGTATAGCGTGTCGACTTTCGCTCGCCGTTGCGGAGACGTGGGTGGCCCCCTGCACGAGGGCCACGTCGCCCAGTAGGCGCACGTCGGTCTCGTCGTGCCGCACGCCTGTAACACGGGGCGCCGCTGCGGTACGCAACAGGAACTGCGTCTTGTCGATGTGCCGTCCGTCAGCGAGCGTGCAAACGAAGTCGTCGGTCAGATGCTCGCAATACCAGACAGTGTCGGACTCGACGGAGGCGCGCATGTACTCGTCGTTCAGGCGATGGAGCGCTGCGACCTCGGCCATCTCAGCATGGGGAGCATCCACCTCGAGCGCCTCTGCGATGCACGGGCCAAGCCGGGTCACGACCGTGTGGTAGCTCTCGATCAGGTGCATCACCGTGTCTTCGTAGTTCTGGCGCCATTCGTCGCTGCCGTAGAACGCGGTGAGCTGCTCCTCGCGCTCGGCACGCGAGGCGAAGGCGCGGGCGAGGAAGTAGTGCTCGAGTCGGCAAGCGAAGGCCCGTATCCCACGACGTGAATCCCCTCGCGGCGAAGCAGCGGCAGCGCCTCCTCGCAGACGATGCGATCGAAGGCTTGGCGACCTCCTGGCACGAGCGCGTATGTCCGCAGGTCCAGGACGGCACCTGGGGGCGTGGGCGTGCTCGTCTCCGCCACCGCTGGTCTCATGCGGCCCGCGGTCGCGTCGCGGTCGACGCTTGCGAGAGGTCGGCCATCCAGAGGTGTGTCGCGGCCAGTGCACGCCAGGGTCGCCACGACTCGGCGAGCGTGCCTAGCGCGGCTCGAGAGAACACCCCGTCCGGCCAAGGCACGGCGAAGGCCGAGGTCGGTGATCGGGAACGCGTCGCGTTCGCCGAGCCGGAGGGCGAGATAGTGCGCAGTCCACGATCCCAGACCATCGATTGCGGTGATGGACGAGGTGAGCTCGTCAAGACCGACGCTGCCGTCGAGCCGAATCGCGTCGTCGGTGACGGCGCGAGCGAAGGAGCGGATCGCCTCCGTCTTTGCCCGCGTGAGCCCGAGGCGGGAGAGGTCGGCCGCGGCAAGCGTGCTCGCCGGGGGAAACGTGTGCGTCAGGCCGAGCCGCCGGAGTCCGGGCACTTCGGTGCCGTATCGCTCGACGAGCCGCCCGGTGATCGTGTTCGCCGCCACGACGGTCACATGCTGGCCGATGATCGCGCGCACGCCGGTCTCGAAGGGACACCATGACCCCGGCGCGCGAAGCCCCGGTCGGGCGCGCAGCAGCGCGCGCATCGTCGGGTCGCGGGCGAGGTGATCGACGGGCTCGTCCAAGTCGAAGTCCAGGTTCGCGATCCGGCGAGCACGAGCGACCAGATGAATGAGCTCCTCCCAATGAGGAAGGTGGGCGACGAGCACGAGGTGGTCTTCGCCGCCGGGGGAGAGCTCGATGACGCCAGGATCGCCGTCGACGACGATCGTGCGCCGGTAACTCCCTTCCGAAACGTGTTCGACGCCGGGAATCGCTCGCGCTGCGAAGTACGCCATCGTCGCGTCCCAGTCGAGCATGCCCCGGAACCCAAGGCGTAGCGGGAGGCCGCCGTCGACGACAAGCCGGTCGGCCTTACGGCGTTTCGCCCGTAGCGCGCGCGGCGAGGCGCGGAAGATCTCTCGGCAGGCGCGGTTGAACTGGCGCAAGCTCCCGAAACCGGTCGCAAGCGCGATCTCGAGCATCGGGAGATCGGTGTCGTCGAGCAGGCGCCGGGCAAAGTGCGCCCGCGCCGAGCGCGCCAATCCGTCCGGCGTCACCCCGAGGTTGGCGGCAAAGAGCCGACGGAGATGCCGGGGGGACACCCCGAGCCGCGCCCCCAGCTGCCGCTCGTTCGCTCGGTCGAGCGCGCCGTCCAGGATTAGGCGCACCGCGCGGCAGACGAGCTCCGGCTCGGTCCACGTAACGGACTGCGGCCAGCGGTACGGGCGACACTGAAAGCAGGCCCGGAACCCGTCCGCCTCGGCGGCGGCGGCGAGCGGATAGGTCTTCACGTTCTCGGCTCGGGGCCGGGCCCCGCACCCCGGCCGGCAGTAGATCCCGGTTGTGACCACGGCCCCGAACGACTCCACGCCTCAGGTATACAGCCACGGATCACGCGCGATCGGCCGGATTCGGACACGCTGTAGCGAGCTACGTGAGCAGTGACCCAGTCTCAGCGTGGACACTGTTGGGGTCACTTGTGCGTGTGCAGCGGCCAGACGCAGGGCGCAGAGCCATTTGTCGTCGCCGTGGACTGGACGAAGAAGGACGCAAACTGCGCCAATTCGATGAGCGGCGGACTTGACCCGGTCCGCTCCCGGCCATAGGTTGCTCTACGCACCGAGCACGGAGCGCGACTAGGTCGAAGCTCAGCCTGAAGGCTTTACGCGAAAGCGGAAGGCCGGCGGGTTGAGTGGACGAAAGCGCCACCGGCTCGGTGAACTTTTCCTGCTCGTCTCATACTCGGCGCCGGCGCTCATCGTAGGCTTTCGCCATGGTCACATGTCCGAGCTGCGGCGAGCAAAATCCGGAGGGCGCGCGCTTCTGCAACGCCTGCGCGACGCCGATCTCTCCCACAGAGATCGCGCGCGAGCAGCGCAGACCGTTACCGTCCTCTTCTGCGACGTGACCGGCTCGACCGCGCTCGGCGAGTCGACCGATCCCGAGGCCCTCCGCGCATTGCTCGCCCGCTACTTCGAGCGCATGCAGGGAATCGTCGAGTCGCACGGAGGAACGGTCGAGAAGTTCATCGGCGATGCGGTGATGGCTGTCTTCGGCGTCCCTCGCGTCCACGAGGACGACGCGCTGCGCGCCGTGCGCGCAGCCTGTGAGATGCGAGTGGCCCTGCCCGAGTTGGGGGTGCAGGCGCGGATCGGCGTCAATACCGGCGAGGTCGTGACCGGCACCGAGGAGCGTCTGGCGACGGGAGACGCGGTCAACGTGGCCGCCCGCCTGGAGCAGGCCGCCCGGCCCGGCGAGATCCTGATCGGCGAGCCGACGCTCGCGCTCGTGCGGGACGCCGTCGAGACGGAAGCGGTCGAGCCGCTGGCGCTGAAGGGGAAGGCAGAGCCCGTCGCGGCCTTCCGTCTCGTCGCGGTCAAGGGCCAGGCGGCCCGGCCCCACGACATGCCGATGGTCGGGCGGGAGCAGGAGCTGGCCAGTCTTCGCTCGATGTACGACGAAGCGGTTCGCACCCGCTCCTGCCGGCTCTTCACCGTCGTCGGTTCCGCCGGCGTCGGCAAGTCGCGGCTCGCCCATGAGTTCTTGAACGGCATGGACGCGCAGGTCGTGCACGGCCGCTGTCTCTCCTACAGCGAGGGGATCACCTACTGGCCAGCCGTGGAGGTGCTGAAGCAGCTCGCCGATCTTCCCTCCGATCCAGCTGCCGCCACGTCGCTTCGCTCCTTGCTGCGCGAAACGGACGAAGGAACCTCGCCGGAGGAGATCGCGTGGCCTTCCGCAAGCTCCTCGAGGAGCAGGCGCAGGCGAGACCCCTCGTCTGCATGTTCGACGACATCCAATGGGCCGAGCGAGACGTTCCTCGACCTGATCGAGCACGTCACCCTGCTCTCACGGGGCGCGCCGATCCTCGTCCTCTGCCTGGCCCGGCCCGAGCTCGCGGATCCCGCCGCCGGACTGGCCGGTTCCTTGCATCTCGAGCCTCTGCCCGATGCGGAGGTCGGCGAGCTGATTCCGGACGAGCTCCCAGACGACCTCCGCGAGAGGATCGCCCACGCCTCCGGTGGTAATCCCCTGTTCCTCACGCAGATGGTGGCGATGGCGGCGGAGACCGCGGGAGAGGTCGTCGTGCCCCCGACGCTCAAGGTCCTCCTCGCGGCGCGACTCGACCAGCTCCAGAGCCCCGAGCGTTCAGCGCTCGATCGAGGCGCGGTGGAAGGTGAGATCTTCCACCGGGGAGCAGTCCAGGCCCTGTCCGACGACGGCCCGGTAACGCCACGCCTCGCCGCGCTCGTCCGGAAAGGCCTGATCCGCCCCGACGCAGCGCAGCTTCCTGAAGACGACACGTTCCGCTTCCGCCACCTGCTGATCAGAGACGCCGCGTACGACGCCCTGCCCAAGGCGACGCGAGCAGAGCTGCGCGAGCGCTTCGCTGACTGGCTCGAGCATCACGGCACCTCTCTGGTCGGCTCGACGAGATCCTCGGCTACCACCTCGAGCAGGCTGCGATCTACAAGGCCGAGCTGGGCACGCCCAACGAGCGCCTGGCGCGACGCGCGGGCGAGCGGCTGGCGTTGGCCGGTCGGCGTGTACTCGCGCCTGGCAATGACCTGCCGGCCCAACGCCTTCTCAGCCGGGCGTTGGAGCTGACGCGGCCGTTCCGGCTCGACGTGAACCTCGAGGTCGATCTCGCCATAACGTTCCACTGGGATGATCCCTTGAGAGCCGCGTCGATTTGCGACGCCGCGGCGGAGCGAGCACGGGCCGAGGGCGACGAACGCGGCCAGGCGCTCGCCCGCGTCGCCGCAGAGCTCCATCGTCACTTCCTCGTGCAAGAGCCCGACACCGACAGGTTGGAGGTGTTGGCGCTGGAGGCGCTTCGCAGGCTGGAGGAGGTCGACGATCACGCGGGCCTTTCGCAGGTGTGGACTGCACTCGGCTACGGCGTCGCGAACAGCCGGGGCCGGATGGACGACTGGGCTCACGCCGCCAAGCAGATCGATTCGCCAGCGCCCGCGCTGCCGGCCGCTGGTGGAGAGACGACTTCGGCCTTGGGTCCACGCTGGTCTGGGGGCCGCGTCCGGCGGACGAGGCGTTGCAGGAGATGGACGAGGTCTTGCCTGGCGTCTCGCATCCGCTGCACCTGCTGAAGCGCGCCTTTCTCCTGGCGATGCTCGTCGCTTCGACGAGGCGCGGGACCTCACCGGCCCAGCGAGCGAGCGTCTCGCGGAGTTCGGCGATACGAGAGGCCCAGAGTGGCTGGCTGACATCGCCGCCGTCGCGGGTGACTACGACGCCGCCGCGCGGTACGGACAAGAGACGGTCGACGCGTGCAAGGAGCGCGGCCACATCACCTTTCTTGCTTCATACGGAGCGAAAGGCCGGCCGCTGGCTCTGTGTCCTTGGACAGTTCGAGGAGCCGAGCCGCTGGCTCAGCTCGGCCGCGACGTGCGGTCGCAGGAGGGAAGTGGCTCTGGCGGCAGGCGCGGCGCGTGTCACGCGCGCCGCGGGGAGCACGGAGAGGCTGAGCGGCTTGCCCGCGAGGCGATGGCGATCGTCGAGCGGACAGACAATCTCAACAACCAAGGAGACGCGCTCTTCGACCTCGCCGAGGTGCTCGCAGCCGGCCGCAGCGAGGAGGCCGCCGCCGCCCTCGAGCAGGCGCTCGAGCGGTACCAGCGCAAGAAGAACCTCGCCATGGTCGCCCAGGTGCGCGTGCGATTGGCGGAGCTTCAGGCGCCCGCCCCGCGGTAGTCATCCCCGGCGCTCGCCAGATCCGCTGCGACCTCCGCGAAGTGCCGGAGCCTCGGCGTGCCCTCCGTCAGGTACCGCTCGAGCCAGCGCAGCGCTGCCCTCTCGTACTTCGGCGATCCGCGCTCGGTGTGGAGCCCGACGAGCAGGAGACCGGCGCCACAGAACGGTGTCGGGTAGACAGTGCGTTGCCGGCTGAAAAAACGCCGATCGCGCGCGTGAGTCTGTCATCGCCGGGAGTGGGTCAGCCCCCGACGGTCAGTCGAAAAACGCCTCGTGCGTGAGGGTTTCGAAAGGTGAGAAGATAGGGAATCGCAACTTCCTGTAGCCGGGCTGGGGAGATTGCTCGGGGGGTTCTGTGCCCTTCGGTTGAGGCGATTCCGACAGCGCCCAGCCCGGCTCCTCTTTACCGCGAAATCGTCCTGCCCTCTACCCTCCTCGAGGATCGCGGCGAGCCGTTTGGCGACCGCTGGTCCGGCCTCGCCCTCGTCTGCCCACGGGTCAGGCAAGCACCGATCGCAGAGGAGACGCTCGACCGCGACGTGCAGGACCCCCTCGCTCAAACTCCGCGGGGGGTGGGTCGCTCCGTGCTCCCGGAAGCAGAGCGCGGCCATCATCGCGATGGTCGCTCGGCCGTCGGTAAGTCGGAGCGGTTCTCGCGAGCCACTAGGCAAGCAGCCATGGAAGCGTCATCGTGACCCAGGGGGGCGGGTGCCCATAAGAGAGATCCGGGGCGTCACGGAGTTCGAGATGCCGCCCGGCCCCCTTCATGGGTGTTGACGCGCCTTAGCAGCGTGCGGCAGATCCCGTCGTGAGCCGCTGGCTCCTTCGCCAGTACCCCCTCGCGAGGTTCGACGAGACTGGGGCCTGCCCGCGGGGTCCGAACTTGGAGGCGCGGCCGGTCATCGCGCGAACGCCAACCTCGCGGCATCGTCGAACGACGTGAGTTCGAAAGGGACGAGCGTCCGCAGCCGCTCCTCGCGCGCGATGGTCGGATTCTTGAGCCCTTCGATCAGCGGGCGAGCGACGGAGGCATCAACGGGAGTAACGAGATGAAGCCATAGCGACGACAATCTCGGCGTCAGTATCGGCACTTCGAGGATTCGCGGCCGCCGACCGCGGAGGACGGCGATCCGCTCCATCATTTGGCGGTAGGTCATCAGCTCAGGCCCGCCGGCATCGAAGCTTTCTCCGTGCGCACCCTGGTTCCACATACACCGGCGAGATACCGGCTGATGTCGTCGAGCGCAATCGGTTGGGTGGGCGTCGACACCCAAGTCGGGGTGATCATCGCCGGCAGGCGGTCGACGAGGGCGACGATCGTCTCGAAGGCGGCGCTCCCCTTGCCGACGATCATCGCAGCGCGCAGTGTCGTCACCGGAACCGCTCCGGCCGAGAGGCGTTCCCCGTCTCTTGCCGGCTGCGCAGATGCGGTGACGCTGCGGGGTCGTCGTCGCCGAGTCCGCCGAGGTAGACGATCTGCTTCACGCGGGCGTCCTCGCACGCTGCTGCGACTGTCTCCGCCGCTACTCGATCGTGCCGCTCGAAGTCGCGTCTGCCGAGAGAATGGACGAGGTAGTACACGACCTCAGCGCCCTCGACGGCTCGCATGACGTCATCTGCGGAAGTGGCGTCGCCCTCGACCCAAACGACACCCTTCTCGGCTGCCCGTGCTGAGCGCGAGACGGCCACGAGCTCGTGGTCGGAGACGAGGAGGGGGAGCAGCGCGCGCCCAACCACTCCGGTCGCGCCAAAGACCGTGATCTTCATACGCACGCCCTCGAGGCAAGCATCTCGAAGTACCTGCGGCTGATAGCGGCGTGCAAAGGACTCTGACCCGTCGCGTAGAGCGCTCCTGTCCATCTGGGCGCGCCAAGTCGCGCCGCGAGGCGCGGAACGTACTCCTCAACAAAGACGCTCAGCTCGACGTCGTCATCGGCGTGCCGCTGCGCGAGCGTCACCGACCCGCCCGCCCGCAAGGCGAGCAGGCCTCCTTCGATCGCGTACCGACAAGAGACAGCCGTGTCGGAGAACGCGAGTTCGGGCCGCCCAAAGGTGAGAAGGCTCGCGCCACCCAGCAGGGTGAGGCGGCCGCCATCGTTCGTCCAGCGTGCGCGCACGCTCCCGCGGGTAAAGCGGTTGACGGCATGCCAATACGCGATCCCAAGCCAGCGCGCACCCAATTGGGAGCATTCGACGAGCGGCTCAGAGGCAAGCACGCGCTGCGTCGATTCGAACCCTCCGGAGTCGAGCACCCGTTCGGACGTGGACCAACTGTGAAGCGAGGAGGGCATGGGTGGCGAGCGGCCGATCGGCCTCCGCTCAAGCCTGAGCCACGCGGCCTGTCACGTCCACGAGCCCAGTCGCGCGCCCGGCTTCGGCGACCGGATCGCCTTCAAGCACGAGCATGAGATCCGACGCGTCGAGCCCGACCGCGCCCGCCCCTCCAAGGGCGACGCGATAACGGCTCGCGAGCGTCTGCAGCTGCGGTAGTGCGGCATGTGCGAGGTCTGGCGTGACCGTTGAGAGCACAACGAGGCTCGGCTGAAGGGCATCCGCGGCGTGCTCGACTGTGTCGAGGGGCGTGTCGCTCCCAAAAAAGGCGATGCGCCAGCCGTGAGAACGCAGCGCGAGCCCGAACGCCATCAGACCCAGCTCGTGCCGCTCACCGGGGAGGCAGGCCAACAGTGCCACTGGCCCGAGGCCCCGCCCCCAGCCACGGGCTGGGCCGAGCAGTCGCCCGCGCAGCACGCTGGTCGAGAAGTGCTCGTGGGCGACCGATGTCTCGCCGCGCTCCCAGCGCTCTCCGAGTTCCTCGAGATACGGCAGGATCACGTCGGTCAGCACCCTCTCGACTGTCGCCTCTGCGAGGAGTCGATCGAGCGTCGACTGTGCGCGCGGCTCGTCGAAGCCCTCGAGGGCCGCTGCGAGCTCGTCGCGCGCCGCCGTTGGCAGGCGGGGCGACGGCGCGACCTCCTCCTCAGCGGAGCGAGCGGCTAATGCTGCCGCTTCTGCTGCGGCCAACCCGCCTGAGAGGTGCTGCTGCATCTCGCGTACACGATCCAAGTCGTCTGCGGAGTACAGACGCAGTCCACCGGGTGAACGCGTCGGGTGGAGGAGTCCGTAGCGCCGCTCCCACGCCCGCAGAAGCTCCGGGCTCACACCAGAGCGACGGCTGAGCTCGCCGATCCGAAGAAGACCGCCTTCCGACATGCTCGCACTATACAGCTTTTGTACGGAACCTTGACAAAATGAGGTAATGGCGGTACCGTCCTGGCCGTACAAACCATCTACAGGAGGTGTACAGCATGAAAGTTATGAACGTGCTCGCCGCGACGCTTGTCATCGTGGGCGCGCTCAACTGGGGGCTCGTAGCACTCGCCGAGCTCGATCTCGTGGCCGAGATCTTCGGACTCGAGTTCGGGGAGACGAACGCAGCTACGCGGGTGGTCTATGGCCTCGTCGGTCTCGCCGGCGCATACAGCCTCTGGGCGCTCGCTGCGACTCGCGGCCGCGCTCTCGCCGATCCCCGAAACGCTGCATCGGCGTCTCGCTGATGGCCATCCACCCAATCGAGAAAGGACACCCGACGTGTACCGAATGAAGATGCTCCTCGCTCTTGTCACGATCGCCGCCGTCGCGATCGCGGCTCTGGGACCGGCTGCATCGGCTCGGTCGAGCGAGCAAGCCACCATCGTCGAGACCGCGGTCGCGGCCGGCCAGTTCAAGACGCTCACCGCACTACTTAAGCGCGCAGGGCTAGTGCGTACCTTGCAGCAAGAAGGGCCGTACACGGTGTTCGCACCGACGGACGCTGCCTTCAAGAGGGTGCCGAAGTCCACACTGAACGCTCTACTGAACGACAGAGCCAAGCTGCGGGCAGTGCTCCTCTATCACGTGGTCGCCGGGAAGGTGACGGCCGCGAAGGTCGTCAAGCTCTCCTCGGCGAAGTCGGCAAACGGTAAGAGCATCCGTATTCGGGTCGCTGGGTCTAACGTCTTTGCGAACAGCTCGAAAGTGACGAAAGCGGATGTGATGGCATCGAATGGCGTGATTCACGTCATCAATCGCGTGCTTATTCCGAGCGCCTGATCAGGTCGATCCAAGAGGGGCCGCCCTACTGGGCGGCCCCTCTCTCGCACGGACGCGCCGTTTCCTTTCGCTCGAAACTCTGCTGATACCGCGGGGTGCCTCACCTGGGCGGCGAGCGCAGCCCCAACGACCGCACTGGCTCATGGTCGCGCGGATCAGATCGGAAAGAAGGCGGTCGGTCCTACCTCGTCGCCGATGCGGTCACCGACTCGTTGCTCAGCCGGGTCGCGATCTTCTCGACCTCCATTCTTCAGACAGTCAGCGCGACCTTGGCCGGTCTGCGATACGCCTCGCGGAACTTGCGGTGGCGAGGCGCCGCTCGGATTTCCACCCGTTTGCAGTCACGCGAGTGCCTGTGCTCGGGCCCGCGTAGGCAGACGGTCGCCGTCCACATCCCGCCGTCAGCGTTTCATCTCCCCGTCCTCGGGGAACCCATCCGCACCAATCGAGAGAAAGGGCGGCAATGGGAATCATCGCGTTCATCATTCTCGGACTCCTCGCCGGCGCGATTGCCAAAGCGCTCATGCCGGGCGACGATCCCGGCGGGTGGATCATCACCGCCGTCATCGGCGTAGTGGGAGCGATCCTTGGCGGCTTCTTGGCTGGGGCGCTCTTCGGTGCAGATCCGATGGATGAGTTCTTCGACATCTCGAGCTGGCTGACTGCGATCGTCGGGTCGATCATCCTCCTCGCCTTGTACCGCGTCGTTGTGAATCGCAGCGACGGCCACCGCGCTGTCCGAACCTGAGCAACGACGGAAAGCACAACCGCATGGGTAGGAGCCCCGCTTTCAGGCGGGGCTCCGCTCGGAAGGGAGACCGCAATGGCAGCACCGGCAGACATGGAACCGAGCAACGCTACTGACGACTCGACGGCGGAAGCCGACCAGTTCTCGCGCCTCAAGCGCTACGACAAGCGGGTCGAGGAGTGGCTCGCGTCGCTCAAGGATGAGGCTGAACAGCGCTCCCCGGAGGTGCTTGGCGCGCTTGCCGCAAAGGCAAAGGATGTTGCTGATTACCTCGACAAAATGGCAGAGCGGGCAAGGTCGAAGCAGGAGGCTGACGATTCGAGGCGCTCGTTGCCGGCGCAAGAGACATCGGACGCCGGCGAATCGGCTACGTCAGTTGACCGAGACCCCGGATCGAGCATTACCTGACATGGATGATCCGAGCACAACCGGCCCCGGACCGGGTGTTCCTACTCCGGTACCCGAGCCACCCGGTCCGGATCTGATTCCGGAGCCAGAGCCCGGGCCGGAGCCACAGCCTCCGGACGTGCAGCCATCACCGGATCCGCAGATACCACCGGATCCCCGACCGCCGGAACTTCCGCCTCAAAATCCGCACCCTCCAGCGAACTCATAGTGACGATCGCGATCGTGACGCTCGTGATCGCCAGGGTGTGCCAGTGGATCAAGTGGATCTGACCGAGTATCGGCCTGGCGCCGAGCCTTCGGCTGACGGCCGCTTAAGGGACGATCCCGTGCGGGTCACGCTTTCGGCGAAGTCAATTCTCGTCTGGGTGGCGATCACCGCGGCCGCGGTCCTCGGGCTGATGTTCGTGTACCTCGCGCTGGACGCAATCACGTGGGTGCTCGTCGCCACCTTCTTCGCCATGGCGCTCAACCCCGCCGTGGAAGCCCTTGTTCGACGAGGGCTCGGCCGTGCCCGAGCAGCCGCGATCGTCTTCGTGATCGCGTTCGCCGCGCTCGGACTCCTCGGATTCCTTGTCATCCCTCCGCTCGTGACCGCGACCACAGAGTTCGTCGAGGCCCTCCCTGGTTACCTGCAAGATCTCGACGCCGGGCGCGGCCCGCTCGCGTTCCTCGAGCGTCGCTTCCATCTCGGCGAACAGCTCGTCGACATCTACGAGCGCGGCGGCATCGCGGGTCTGTTCGGCCTCGAACGCCCAGGAGCCTCGACCGCGCGAGCCGCTGCCGACACCGCTCTGGCCCTCATCGCCGTTCCGTTTCTCACTTTCTTCATGCTCCTGGACGGCAGGCGCTGGGTGGACGGAGTGCTGGATGTCATGCCGCCAAGCGCGCGTCCACGCTGGGAGCGTGTCTTTGACGGAATCAACCGCACGGTGGGTGGGTACGTCACGGGCAACCTTCTGATCAGCCTCGTGGCGGGAGTTGTCGCGCTCGTGACACTGATGGCTGCAGGAGTTCCTTACGCCCTCCCGCTCGCGGTGATCGTCGCGATTCTCGACCTCGTTCCGCTCGTCGGCGCGACCGTCGCACTCGCCGTCTGCGGAATCGCCGCACTCTCGGAGGGTGTCGTGCAGTGCGTGATTGTGGTAGTCGTCTTGCTCGTTTACCAGCAGATCGAGAACCACGTGCTCCTGCCGGTCGTCTATGGACGGACCGTCGACCTCTCGCCACTTGCCGTGCTCGTCGCACTTCTCATCGGGGCGGAGATCGCAGGCATCCTCGGGGCGTTGGCTGCGATCCCGGTCGCCGGGTCGATATCGGTCGTTGCGGGTGAGCTCGTTCGCTGGCGTCGTGAGGCGTCGCTCCAGCTTTCACCCGCTGTTCAGGCGGGCCTCGACGCCGATCCGGTCGAGTAAGGACGTCGAATCCGGAAGATCGGCTCGCTACGGTCGATCGGAGTTTGCTGGTCGTCCCCGCAGGCATAGCGAGATGAGACAGTGGCACTGCGGGCGAGTCACGGTAATGGTCTCGACCATCTCGACGGCAGCTCGCGGCTTCGTCATCGTGTCTGTGGTGATCGTTTCGCTCGTCTCCGAACGGCTCTCCCCGACGAGCCCGCTCGGAACCTTCATGCGGCGTGAGGACGCTGAGCGCGGCACGTTTGAACGTAGTAACCCGCCGGGTATCGACGTGGCGGAGGTGAAGTAGATGCCAACCTGGGCATGGGTTCTGATCATCGTGCTACTCGCCGTCTTGCTGTTCGGCGGGTTCGGCTACTCCCGCAGGTAGATGAGGCCCGAGGCTGAGACGCTTCCAGTCGCCGATCCGATCGAGGGTCGCACTGAGGAGCGCCTTCAGCCGGCAGCTCGCGAGCGGGAAGAACGGCTGACGGGTCTCTTCCGACGCTGGCCTGCTCTCACTGAAATCGAAAACAGCGAGCTTCTTCAGCTCTGGCGTGAGCGAGTGCGTCGGGCGAGAGACGGGACGAGTCGCCGTCTCAGAAGTAAGGATCCCGGTCGGTGATGGTGTAGGCCGTAGTCTCTGACTTGCTGCCGCGATCGGCTACCTAGGACTGTACTTCGATCACCGCGTGCCGCTCGATGTTGACGATCTCGAGGACCCGCATGACTGCCGGAGACGGGTTCAGGAGCACGACCGAACCGTCGCCCCTGCGCGATCGTGCGAGCGCGAGGATCGCGTGGAGGCCGGTGCTGTCCAGGAACGTGAGCTGGCTGAGATCGAGGCGCACCCCATCCATCGGCGCAAAGTCGAGGAGCGCGTCTCTCAGTCGAGGGACGGTGGCGAGATCGAGCTCCCCGGCGAGCTTCAGGCCGGCTTCGTCGAGCGGCGAAATCTCGAACTCGGACACCGGTTTCCTCCCCTCGAGACTTAGGTAAACTGGAAGACGATTCCAAAGATACGAAATCTGTATCCGGTATGTCAAGTCCTGAAACAAGACGCTGGCACTTCCTCACGAGTCACGCTCAGGTGCTCCTCTGCCTGCAGCGCAACCCCCGTGTGCGCCTGCGCGATATCGCCGAGACCGTGGGGATTACGGAGCGAGCGGCTCAGCGAATCGTCACGGACCTCGTCGAGGCCGGCTACGTCTCCCGCGAGCGCGAGGGACGGCGGAACCATTACGTGCTCGATCGCAGCGTCCCAATGCGGCACCCGTCCCAGCTCAACCACGAGATCGGGGACCTGCTCGATCTCCTCCGGCAGGAGGAGCGCCTGGAGACTCCGTGACCAAGCTCCGCCTGCGGGATTTTCAACGCGCTCGAGGGCGAGGCGACGACATTGCTGCCCGGGGCGCAAACATGGCGGGTCAGTCCAGAGCCTCAAGCGCATGTGCCACGGCTTCGTCGAGAGCTAGCTTCCGGCCCGCGTCGATCGCGCTTTGTGGGAGAGCCTCGAGGATCGGCAAGGACGGCGAGAATCGATGCAACGGATCTCTGCGGGCACTGGCGGCGCCCACGAGACGCCCCGCGAGCATGAGATCGCCCCTCATGGCCGCAGTACGTGCGAGATCATTGAGACACTCGGCGATCGCAGCTTCGTCACCGAGCAGGTCGAAGCTTCTCAGAGCCCGAGCGAAGTACGCGACGGCGCGCACTTGGTCACCGCGGCGAAGGGCGACCTCTCCCAAGCTTTCGAGCGCGCAGGCGTAGTTGTAGTCGTGTCCCGAGCCTTCGAAGCCCGTCAGTGACTGCTCGATGCAGTGCTGTGCTTCGTCGAGATTTCCCTCGTGCAGGAAGAGATCGCCGAGCGACAGGAGCGCACGGGCTCCGCCCCCTAGCGCGAGGCTTTCTCCGAGATAGTCGCGCGCGAGATCGAACTGCTTCTCATCGAAGGCGATGTCGGCCAGGTCCGCGAGCGTGTGAGCCCCAACAGACCCGCCGTGGGTCGTTAGCGCGGTCCGCCCAGTTCGCCGATCCACCTCCAGCAGCTCCTTCTTGAGGGACTTCGACCGCTCGTAATCACCCACGAAGCGGAAGAGTTCACTCGTCCCCGAGAGCAGTGGGATGAGCACCTTGGCATCGAGATCCTCTCGGCGATGCAGCGCCGCGTCAGCCCACAGCACTCCCTCTTGGGTCTGACCGCGGAGCAGCCAGAGTCGCCAGAGGCTGCCGACGGCAGAAGCTATTTGGACGACGTTCCCTTGCTCACTTGCCCAGATAAGGGCGTCGTGGACGTTCGCCTGTTCGGGTGCGAGTAGTTCGACCTCGTCCGTCATCGTCAGTTGCGCGCCCTTCCGGACGAGTAAGAAGAAGAACTCCGCGTGCCGGGCCTTGAGCGACCCCGACATTGGTGTCTCGATTAACCGCTCGAACGCAAACTCGCGGATCGTCTCGAGCATCCAGTAGCGCTCGCCGGAGAAGCGGAGCAGACTCTTCTCGACGAGCGACTGCAGGGTGTCGACGTCCGCGTCACAGACCTCTTCGGCAGCCTCGATGGTGCAGCCTCCAGTGAAGACAGAGAGGCGGGCGAAGAGTTGTTGTTCGCCAGCCGAGAGTAGGTCGTAGCTCCACTCGATGGTGGCGCGAAGGGTCTGCTGGCGGGGATCTGAGTCACGGCCTCCCTTGAGGAGGTCCAGGCGCTGCGCGAGGCGCTCGAGGATTTGGGAGGGTGAGAGCGCCTTCGTCCTTGCGGCGGCGAGTTCGACTGCAAGCGGGAGCGAGTCGAGGCGGGCGCAGAGCTCGGCGATCTCCTCCGAGGGCTCGAGTTGCGCCCGCTCGCAGAAGAGCGAGACAGCCTCGGGCTCGTCAAGCGGGGGCACCGGGTACTCGACCTCGCCCCGCACGCGCAGGAGCTCGCGCGAAGTGACGAGCAGAGTCAGGTTGGGGCAGCCCTGCAGAAGCTCGGAGAGCTGGGGTGCCGCCTCTATGACCTGCTCGAGGTTGTCGAGCAGAAGCATGATCTCCCTTTCTCCGATGTGTTCGGCCAGGCCATCTTTGGCACCTAGCGTCTGAGCGATGGTTTCCGTGACGAGGGCTGGATCGCGGAGCGCGGCGAGTCCGACCCAGAAGACACCTGCCTTGTATTCGGGGACGAGCGACGAGGCGGCTTCGAGCGCAAGGCGGGTCTTTCCTGTGCCTCCAGGACCGGTGAGCGTGACGAGGCGTGCGCCCTTCTCGACGCAGGCGAGGACGCTCGAGAGCTCGCGCTTCCTACCGACGAAGGAGCTCGCCGGACGCGGCAGGTTCGTGTTCGAGATCGTCTTGAGCGGCGGGAAGCTCCCCGTGCCGAGCTGGTAGAGCGCAACGGGTTCGGCGATGTCCTTGAGGCGATGCTCGCCGAGCTCGATGAGCTCGGCCTCGACGAGAGCGGCAGCCGTGGGCGAGACCACGACCTGACCGCCGTGGCCGCTCGACATGATCCGGGCGGCCGTGTGCACGTCCATGCCGACGTACTTCGGCGGGTCGAGCTCGGGCCATCCCGTGTGGATGCCGACGCGGATCGAGATCGGTCCCGAGTCGAGGCCGTGCATCGCCTGCGCGACCGCCGACACCGCGTCGGAGGCAGACGGGAAGGCGTAGAAGAACGCGTCCCCTTCGTAGTCGACCTCGTAGCCTGAGTGGCGGGCACAGGCCTCGCGCACGACACGCCGGTGCTCGGTGAGCGCCTCGCGGTAGCCATCGACACCCAGCTCCTCGAGCAGGCGGGTCGAGCCCTCGATGTCGGTGAACACGAGTGTCACCTGTCCCGAAGGCTGAGAGACGCCTCCCATCGGGCGGATTGTCGTGTTGGACCGCGAACAGATGCAACGTCGGCGAGCGAGACGACAGGGCAGGCGGGTGCTCCTTGCATGACGGCGGTTACAAGAACCGAGCTTCCTCGGCCACCACCGGACGCTTTCCACGACAGAGTGGTCTTCGGACGCAGCCCATGGAGACTCGCCCACGTCTTTCTAGTTATGCCCGCCGCCTCCAACTCGCGCTCCTCGATCCGCAGGTAGCTCGCCAGCTCGGGATCATCGCCGCGAACCTCCTCGATGAAGCGCTCGTCGGACACAGCTTCTCCGACACGACGGCGAACACGATCACCACGTGCACGATGCCCAACTTGCAGCGCGCCGGCTCGCGTGGTAGTGGCGCTTCCGTAAGGCTATGTGTGATGAGCAAGAACCCGGTAGCGCTCGCGCTCGCACTCGCTCTCGCCGGCTGCGCGGGAGAGCAGAAGTCGGACGAGCCGAGTGGGCTCGAAGGCCGCCCGGCGACGACGTCGTACTTCTCCTCGATCAGCGACTGCGGCGAGCTGGCGGATCTGTACGCGTTGTCGGTCGTGCAGGCAGCGGAGGAGGACCGAGGTTCCTCCGCCCGAGAGGGCTGGCTGGCTACCGTCGGCGCTGCGCGCGCGCGCATGGTCGAGGTGGACTGCCCGGGCCTCTGAGCCGGCGCCACCACGGTCACGACATGGCGGTAGTGCGGCGCGCCAGCTCCAGGCTGATGTCGTTCAGGTTTAAGCTGCGGCTCAGGATCAGATGCCAGCGTGGTCACCAAACGGCCGAGCTATCGCCTTTCTGAGAAGCTGCGGATCGCGAGAGTCTGAGCGAGTCACGGTCTTTCGCGATGAACCTGGATGACAGTGGGGCACGACCCCTCAGCATCCGCCGCATAGATCAGTACGCTCCAGGCCCAGCGTGGTCGGGCTAGTCGCAAAGGCACCGCCGATCCGCGGATAAAGCTGGCCAGCTCGGGATCGTCGCCGCGGACGCGAAGTGCACTGCGAGCCGAACAAGATCTCGCGTCGGTGACGTTACGAGACGTGAACGGCACAGCCGCCGAGCGGGAGCCAACGTCTAAAGGAGTAGTGCTGGCGGCTCTCGGCCCGAACGCCTGCCCGGGTTCGACAGCCGCCAGCCGAAACAGCTTACGGGTGGCAACTCTCCTCGCCTAGGCATCCGCGGCAGAGACGAGAGCGATATCGGCTAGTTCAGCCCGCCCGCCTCCAGCTCGCGCTCCTCGACCCGCAGGTAGCTTCGGGGTCGGGTAGAGCGCCTCGGGCTATGGGGGGCGCGTGCCCGCGGTCGACGGTCCGTACCACGGCGTCGCGACGCGCTGGACGACTCTGGTATGTGAGACTTAGCCACCGTCAGTGGCGACGGTGGTGCTGATCCACGGCGGTGGCGGCAGTGCATGGGACTGGCACCTAGTCGTCCCGGTGCTGCGAAAGCGAGGGCATGACCCCGTCGCAGTCGATCTGCCCAACGAGGACGCGTCGGCCGGCTGGCGGGAGTACGCTGACGCGATCGTCGAGGTGCTCGGCGATCGCCCGAGCGTCATCGTCGTAGGCCACTCGCTCGGCGGCTTCACGGCACCGCTCGTATGCGGCCGCATCCCTGTCGACCTGCTCGTCCTCGTGGCCGGGATGATTCCCGCCCCCGGCGAGTTGTTCGCTGACTGGTGGGCGAACGTCGGCTACGAGGAGAGCGGGTCCGACGACGTCTTCTACCACGACGTCCCGACCGATCTGGCAGAAGAGGCCAAGCGGAGAGAACGGGACGAGGCATCGAAGGCGCTGCGCGAGCCCTGGCCGCTCGAGGCCTGGCCGGACACGCCGACGAAGTACGTCCTGTGCCGCAACGACCGCATGTTCTCGTCCGCGTGGGCGCGTCGGCACGCGCGTGAGCGCCTCGGGATCGAGGCGGACGAGATGGACGGCGGCCACTACGTGACCCTCAGCCGCCCGCGCGAGCTGGCCGAACGGCTCGACGCCTATGCCACCGACAGTTGGTGACTTCGCGCAGAGCGACGATGTTCGGCCTGGTGTGTGGGCCTCACACTGTCGCATGAGCTCCGAAACTCCTCGGACTGCTCGAGCGCGGCGAGGCTCGCTGATCTCAGCGAAGTGCTGGAGCCTCGGCGAGCCTTCCGTCAGGTAGCAGACGAGGAGGGACCCGCGCAACGCTGCATTTCGCGGGGGGTGGGGGGCGACGTCTGGGGTGTGCGGCTTGGAGCAGGTAGGCGGAACATGCGTGGTCACGCGAACCGACAGTGGGCTACTCCTTGCAGTAACAGCGGAGTTCGTTCGAGAAGTACGCGATGGAGACGGGCGTGAGGGAGATTTGGCCATGGCTGTCGCGCCGCGTCCTAGTGGCACCGCGACGTCGTGGGTTTAGGACAGTCGCTGTTCGGGTAGTCGGAGGGCTTGCCCTTTCCCCAGGGCGGAAGAGGCCCAGAGAGGGCCTCTTCCTTTGGTAGCCGCTCATGCGCTTGAGGTCCTGGTGCTGTCACTGACACGGATGTAGCCGAAGACGGGTGCGGCGGGTGTCGGTTTGGCGCGACACCGTGCTAGACGCCGCCGCCCTGGACGAGGCTGAGGTTCCGCCCGCCCACCTCCAGCTCGCGCTCCTCGATCCGCAGGCTTGAGATGGGGGGAGCCGGGCTGGCGACCGCGCAGTTGCTCGGCGAGGGCCCTGGGGGTTGGCACTTCGAGCAACCCCAGCCCGGCTGGGGATGAATGAGTCTTGATGCCCGATTTCTTGCCCTTCGAACCGTGATGACCGGGATCGAAGTCACCTGAAGAATCGAAGTCGCCTGAAGAAGAGCGCTCGCGGTTTTTGCGGGACGTAGCTGAGCCCCCGATGATCGAGGTCAGGATGGCGACCTAGCCATGCCAGGGACGGACTGCTCGCGGACCAGGGCATACTGCCGGTCGCCGATGCGCCGCCGGAAGTGCCCGACGTGGAAGCGCAGCGCCTCCGAGCGGTCTTCCTCGCTCAATCCGTGGGCCGTGAAGCCAATCTCGTCGTAGTCGAGGGCAACGACGTAATCCTCGCTCGGCTCCACGGGCTTTCCGCAGCCTGGGCACACGTGGATCTCTGCCATGACGATGACGTGCTGACGGTACCCCGCGCCGCCGAGTTCTAACCACCTCCTGAGAAATACATCGCGGGAGCGCTCGGCGGTGGCCGCTCACGCGTGCTGCCCCGCCTGCGAAGTTCCACACCTGACCCTGTGCCGACGCAGGTAGCTCGCGAGATCGCCCTCCTGACGGATTGACGCACTGCAAAGCCCCCGCCGGTAGCAAAGTGAGAGTTCTGTAAAAGAGCAGGCGTGGGTGCAGCAAAGTTCGTTTGCGTGCGCGAGGCAGTGGGTAGGAACTGCTTACGCGCCTCGGGGGAGGGGCTGATCAGTAGGTAGCGGGTAGTGCAGACTCGCTACGGGGGACTGATGGCAAACCTTCCCCCGAGAGCGCGGCTGCAAAACGCGCTCCTCGATCCGCAGGCAGCTCGCGAGCTCGGGATCGTCGCGGCAAACCTCGGTGTAGCCCGCCGCTCCGGATGTAGTTGCGAACCGTCCCGACGGAGACCCCGAGCCGTCTCGCTGCCTCATGGACAGAAACCAGCGAAACTTGCATGAACCCGTTCTATCATCTAGAGTTACCCGTTTGTGCGGACTGAGCGGAAATTCGCCCACGGAGTCCAGATCGTCCCGTCGTGGCGCAGCCCCCATCACTTCCATGCCTTCAGGGAGTCGCTCGAGCGATGGTTCGTCGACGTTTCCGAGGATTCCGACCAGAGCGCCTGGTTCGTGTTCACCGATGGACTCCTCGTTCACGACGTCGCCGCCGCCGACCTCACAACGGCCGAGGGTGTCCTGGAACTCGGGGAGAAAATCGGATTCGAGTGGCTCGGCTCCTACGCGGACGCGCTCCTCATAGAGTCACCGCTCACTACCTGGGCCAACTCGATCGGGATTGCGCATCCCGGCGAACCATCGTCAAGGGGGATGCTCGGCGACGAGCTACCTGGGGAGCGTTCCACCGTCCACCCTCGATGCGTTCGCCAAGATCGGCCGGCGGCTGGCGACGGCCCGTGAAAGGATCGTCCTAGAGCCGTACGTGGAGGAGCTCGTCCGGGCCGCGAAGAAGCGAGTGGCACCCCGGCCAACGAAGGATCAGCGCGAACACGTCAGCGAGCGCGTGTCACTTGATGGCGCGAAGTTCGTTCCGACGAGCGGCGGCTGGGCGCTCGAGTTTCCGAATCTCCATTCTCGGATCTGGTTCGAGCTCTTCGAACTGTTCGAGGCCCGTCCGACTCTCCACCTGTGTCCACTCTGCAAGCGCTTATACGTGCCTCGTGTCGCTACACAGAGGCGTTGTGAACGCGCTCTCTACACCTGGCCCGGTGGGGTGAAGATCCGCGGATGCGTCCCGGAACCACGGCTTACAGCTGATGAACACCGGCGTAAGTACAAGCGTCTGGCCGAAGCACTTCGACGGGCGAAGCGCCAACACGGCGAGAACTCGCGCGAGGCTCGGGTCGCTCAAGAGGCATTTCGCGCATTTCGAGAGGACCCGGACTACAAGGGGCGCGTTGGGCGCCCCTCTAAGGCGAGACCCGTAACTCAAATCGAAGGGAGGAAGGATGCCTAGACCTGCAAAGGGCCAAGTGCTCGTGCTCGACCGCGAGCGCGGACGAGTGTTCGCGCTCAGGTTCCATGCATACGGGAAACGGCGCTACGTCACGACGACTGCGACGAGTCGCGAGAAGGCCGAGACCGAGTTGCGGCACGTGCTCGCCGACGTCGACCGCGGAATCTGGCAACCGCCGAAGAGCGACGAACCAGAGGCACCGAGGGAGGAGGAGCTTACGTTCCACGAGTTCGCGTCCCAGTGGCTTGCGGATCGCAAGGAGGACGGGCTCGCTGCCCGGACGATCGAGGACTACGAGTGGGCACTCACCCGGCACCTGCTCCCCTTCTTCGCGAGCTATCGGCTCTCAGAGATCACGAAGCAGGACGTCGACACGTACAAGACGTACAAGGCGACCGAGGGGGTGCTCGGCAACAACCAGGTGAACAAGACCTTGACCCGGCTCTCACAAGTACTCGCCCTCGCTCAGGAGTACGACTACATCGCTGGGAATCCGGCAGCGGGCAAGCGTCGTCGACTACCGCGAACGAAGCCTCGTCGCGCCTACGTCGAGCTGGAGCAGCTCCCGACGCTTCTCGAGTCGGCGGAGGGGCTCCTCGCCGGGCGGGGTCGGCCGCTCCTCGCGACATTGGCTGGCGCGGGTCTCCGGGTGAGTGAGGCGCTCGCGCTCGAGCGGCGCAATGTCAACATCGCCCGAGGGACGCTCACCGTGGAGCGGTCGAAGACGGACGCCGGCGAGCGCACCATCGACCTGACGCCAGCGTTGCGTGAGGAGTTGGCCATCTGGCTCGACCGCTCACCGTTCAGGGAGCAGAGCGACCTCGTTTTCGCGACCACGACCGGGAAGCCGGACAATCGCAACAACGTCCGCAACCGCCTCCTCGTGAGGGCGATCAAGAAGGCAAACCAGAAGCTCAGCGAGCTCGGCATCGAGCCAATCGGACAGGTTGCCCCACACGGACTAAGGCGGACGTACGCGGGCCTCCGGCACGCGGTTGGCGATGACGTTGCCTACACGTCGGAGCAACTTGGCCACGAGGACCCGACCTTCACGCTCAAGGTCTATGTGCACGCGGCGAAGCGGCGAGGACGTCTCACCGAGGCCGAGCGCAAGGAGTTTGACCGTGCAGTGGAGTGGGCTGAATGGGCACTATTGGGCACTACGGGCGCTGTCGCCCGACCCACTGTTGCCCGTGCTGAAAATGACGGGCGGCGGAAATCCGCTGCTGGAGCCGAATCTGTCTAGTGGAGCGTACCGGGATCGAACCGGTGGCCTCCGGCTTGCAAAGCCGGCGCTCTCCCAGCTGAGCTAACGCCCCGGGCAGAGTCAGTCTAGAGGTCGATCAGGAGCTCGGTGGCGCTCCGCGAAGGCCCTTCTGCTCGAGCGCGCGAAGCGCGTCTCCGAAGCCATGTTCGGCCGCCGAGCGCGTCTCGTGCTCGAGTCGCCGCAACCGCTCGTCGATCTCGCGAGCTCCGCCCGGCCCGTGACGGGCGCACCGCCGCCCAACCGCTCGCCCTCGGCGAGGGCGAGCTCACGGCTTGCCAGCTCCTCGCTCTGCGCGGCGAGCTGCGCCTGAGTCCTGGCAAACGCCTTCTCGGCCTCCTGGAGCGCCTCGAGCCGTTCCTCGATGTGTGCCAGGCGTTCCTCGGGAGTCTCAGCCGCGGCGGCGGCACGCCGGGTGAGGTCGGCCTCCATCCTCAGGTATGCGCGCTCGCGGGCCGCGAGCTCCCGTTCCCGGCGGTTCAGCTCCTGGGCGTGCGCGGCAAGACCTACCTGCGCATGTGCGAGGGCCCGGTCGTCACCGGCTACCGGCCTCGGACGCGCTCCGATTCACACGCGCGATGGCATCCGCGAGCTCGCGCTCCCGTTGCTCGACTGCCGCGACCCGCTCGGTCAGCTCGAGCCTGAGCCTGCCCAGCTCCTGCTCGGCGGCCAGGCGGATCGCGCGCAGGCGCTCCTGCTCGCTCGCGATCGAGAACGGCTCGGGCTGGCGGCGCGCAAAAAGTGCCACGCATCGATGATATGCGCGGGGCGGACGTTCTCCTGCTCGAGCGCGGCTGCTATGCGGCGCGCTCGAGGCGCTCTTCCGCGCGGGCGCGGCGCACGATCTCCTCCCGCTCGCCGAAGCGGAGGCGGGCCTTCTCCATGCGAAGGGCCTGCCAGAGCTCCTGGAGGCGATCGTCGAGCTCCTTGATGTCGTCCTTCACCGTGTGGTCGAGCCCCTGCGAAAGGAGGTGCCAGAGATCCTGGCGCTCTTCCGAGAGTCGCTCGATCTCGAGGTGTATCTGATTCGGTGTCACGGTGGCTGAAACGTGTGTCGTTGACAGTCGCATTCCCGCCCTCGCAGCCGACCAAACCTCAGTCGTAGCCGAGCTCGGAGATCCGATCTTCGTCGAGTCCGAAGTAGTGGCCGAGCTCGTGCAGGACGGTGATGCGGATCTCCTCGCGAAGCTCCTGCGGGTCCGGGAACGACTCCTCGAGTGGGATCCGGTAAATCGAGATCTTGTCGGGGAGCGTGCCGGCCATGTCCCCACGCTCCGGGAGCGGTACGCCGTGATACAGGCCGAGGAGGTCCGGGTCATCGGAGTTTTCGTCCTCGATGACCACCGCGACGTTACGCAGAGCGTCGGCGATGTTCGGCGGAAGCTCGTCGAGTGCGGCCCGGACATGATCATCGAATGTCACCGGATTACGAGCGCCATCAGCGCCTTCTGCGTGTGCAGGCGGTTCTCCGCCTGCTCCCAGGCGAGACAGCGAGGCCCGTAGAGCACGTCCGCCGTGATCTCGTCGCCGACGTGTGCCGGCAGGCAGTGCATCGCGACGCCGTCGGCGTCGAGGAGCCCGATGAGCGCCGTGTCCACGCGGTACCGCTCGAGCGCCCGAAGGCGGCGCGCGCGGTCGTCCTCCTGGCCCATGCTCGTCCAGACGTCGGTGTACACGGCGTGTGCACCCTGCGCGGCCTCGCGAGGATCGGTGACGAGCCGGACGCTGCCGCCGTTCCCGCGCGCGTCTTCCCCGGCCATGGAGACGAAGTCCGAGTTGGGCTCGTACCCCCTTGGCGTGGCGGCGACGAACTCCATCCCGAAGCGGCCGGCGATGCGCATCAGGGAGTGGCACACGTTGTTTCCGTCGCCGACGTATGCGAGTCGGATGCCCGCGAGCGCGCCGAATCGCTCGCGTAGCGTCATTGCGTCCGCGAGCGCCTGGAGGGGGTGTGAGTCGTCAGTGAGCCCGTTGATCACCGGGATCGACGCGTGCTCCGCGAACTCCTCCACCTCGTCCTGCGCGAAGGTGCGAATCATGAGAGCCGACAGGAACCGCGAGAGGACGAGCGCAGTGTCGCGATAGGACTCTCCTCGGGCGAGCTGAAGCTCTGCGGCGGGAAGGAAGAGCGCCATTCCCCCGAGCTCGGCGATCCCCACCTCGAAAGCGACGCGCGTACGGGTCGAGGGCTTGTGGAAGATCAGCCCGATGGTCCGTCCGGGCAGCAGCCGAAGCTCCGGTCGCCGCGCCCGCTCGGCCTTGAGCTCGTCGGCGAGGTCGAGCAGCGTCTCGAGCTCGTCGCGTGACCAGGAGCCGATGCGCGTGAGGCTGCGACCCTTGAGATCGTCGGGAACGCCGGGCATCGGCCCAAGTTACAACGTGCAACTCGGATAGAGTCGCCGCATGGCCGCGTTCGCGGAAGCCCTGAACGAGCAGATCGGCTACGAGTTCGGCGCCTCTCAGCAGTACATCGCGATCGCGACCTACTACGACGGACAGACGCTTCCCCAGCTCGCTGCGCACTTCTATCGCCAGGCGGTCGAGGAGCGGAATCATGCGATGATGATGGTGCAGTACCTGCTCGACGCCGACGAGGAGGTCGTCGTTCCGGGAGTCGAGCCTCCTCAGACGCAGTTCACGGATGCAGTCGCTCCGGTCTCGCTCGCGCTCGAGCAGGAGAAGCGCGTCACGGCGCAGATCGTCGAGCTCGTCAAGCTCGCCCGCGAGGAGGGCGAGCTCGTGGGCGAGCAGTTTCTCCACTGGTTCCTCCAGGAGCAGCGGGAGGAAGTCGCGTCGATGACGGAGCTCTAGGCCGTCGTCGAGCGCGGGAAGGACAATCTCCTGCACGTCGAGGAGCATCTCGGTCGAACGGCGACCGACGGGGCGAGTCCGCTCGAAGCTGGAGCTCCCCCTGCTGCCGGCGGCGCACTCTAGGTCGCGTGCGAGAGATCCGGGTTCGCACCGCGCGCCGCAGCCACGTCCTCGACATCACGGACGACGTGCGCGACGCCGTTGCCGGCGAGCGCGGCTCGGCCGTGATCGTCTACGTGCCGCATACGACCGCCGGCGTGACGATCAACGAGCATGCGGACCCGGCGGTCGCGCGCGACTTCGAGTCCGCGCTCGAGCGGATCGTGGAGAGCGGCTGGCCGTGGAAGCACGTCGAGCCGGGCGAGGAGAACGCGCCGAGCCATGTCCGGGCCTCGCTGATGGGGCCGAGCGTCGTCGTCCCGTTCCGCGCTGACGGCTCGCTCGCTCTCGGCACCTGGCAGGGAATCTTCCTGTGCGAGTTCGACGGGCCGCGCGAGCGCTCGGTCTACGTCAGCGTGCTCCAATAGAAATTGATCGAGGTCGAGCACCTCACGAAGCGCTTCGGCTCCACGCTCGCCGTCGACGACCTTTCGTTCTCGGTCGCGCCCGGGACGATCACCGGATTCCTCGGGCCCAACGGTGCGGGGAAGTCGACGACGATGCGGGCGATCCTCGGTTTGGTCCTGCCGACGTCAGGCTCGACGTCCGTGCTCGGCCGGCAGTACCGTGAGCTCGAAATGCCCTTGCGGCGCGTGGGTGCGTTGCTCGAGACATTCGACGCGCATCCTGGACGATCGGGTCGAAACCACCTCCGCGTGCTCGCGGTCGCCGGCGGCATCCCGCGCTCGCGGGTGGACGAGGTGCTTGCGCTCGTCGATCTGGGCGCCGCGGGCCGACGGCGCGTCAAGGGCTACTCGCTGGGTATGCGACAGCGGTTGGGTCTCGCCGCGTCGCTGCTCGGCGATCCCGAGGTGCTCGTGCTCGACGAGCCTGCAAACGGGCTCGACCCACAGGGCATCCGCTGGCTCCGTGACTTTCTTCGCTCCCTTGCGAACGAGGGACGGACGATCCTCATCTCGAGCCACGTCCTCGCCGAGGTCGCGCAAACCGTGGACGACGTCGTGATCATCCATCGCGGCAAGCTCATCCGACATGCTGCGATGGCGGAGGTGGAGGCACTCGCGGCGGGCTCCACGACCGTTCGCTCACCTGATGCCGATCGTCTTCTGGAGCTGCTCGTCAGCGCGGGGCTGGACGCTCGGAGTGTCGGAGAGGGACGTCTCGAGGTGATGGCGCCGCCCGAGCAAGTCGGCGAGATCGCGGCCTCCGGTGGGGTCGTCTTGCACGAGCTGTCTGCGGAGCGTGCGACGCTCGAGGAGGTCTTTCTCGAGCTCACCGGCGAGCCGGGAGAACGGGGCGCATGACGCGCCTCTTCGCCGCGGAGCTCCTGAAGCTCCGGACCCTCCGAAGCACGTGGGGGTTCGGGCTGGTTGCCTTGCTTCTCGCGGGAGTCGCTACTGCTGGGAACATCGGCGGGACGCCCGAGCGAGATCGGCTCGAGCCAGAGTTCCAATTCCGGATCGTTCTCGACGCCGCATTCCCGGCTGCGCTCCTCGCGCTGCTGATGGGGATGGTCCTCGTCACCAACGAGTTTCGCCACGGAACGATCGCCCGGACGTTGCTCGCGACACCCCGGCGCGGGCGTCTCCTGGCCACCAAGCTCCTTGCCGGGGCCGCCACTGGCGTGGGACTGATGCTCGTCACATTCGTCGTGACGGCGGCAGTGGCCGTTGTCTGGCTCGGGATCATCGACATTCCACTCGAGCTCGGCGAAGTGGCCGACGCCGCCGGGAGGGCGTTCGTCGGCGCAGCGCTCGCCGGGCTCCTCGGCGCGGCCGTCGGCGGCGCCGTCCACTCGCAGGTAGGCGCGCTGGTGGGCGGGTTGGTCTGGATCTTCGTCGCCGAGCCGCTGTGCTGGGTGCTCCTCGGGCTTCTCGATCTCGATGCCGTGGCCGAGTATCTGCCTGCCGCATCGCTGGGAAGCATCGTGGACTCGAGCGGCGAGGGTCTTCCGTTCGCCGGCTCCGTCGGGATGGCGTTTGCGTGGATCGCCCTGGCAACAGTGCTCGGGCTGCTCCGTACGTCCCGCCGGGACATCACCTAGACAGGATGGAGCCGTAGCCCCGCTTCAGGGCAGCGGCTCCTGTCTAGCGGCCGCCGGACAGGGCCTGCTTCCTGGCGCGGCTACGCTCCAGTCGTGGCCGCACCTGTTCGCAAGGGGGAGGAGCTCGAGCTCTCGATCGAGTCGCTCGCATACGGCGGGAACGGTGTCGCGCGACACGACGGTTTCGTCGTCTTCGTACGGGGCGGGCTTCCCGGGGATCGCGTTCGTGCACGCGTGACCAAGGTCAAACGCGGGTTCGCGGAGGGCTTCGCGAGCTCGCTGCTCGAACCGGGGCCGGATCGCGTCGAAGCGCCGTGCCGGCATTTCGGGACCTGCGGTGGCTGTCGCTTCCAAGACCTCGACTACGACGCCCAGTTGGCGCAGAAGGCACAGCAGGTGCGCGACGCGCTCGTCCGGATCGGCCGCGTCAGCGACCCTCCGATCGAGCCGATCCTGCCCGCGTCGTCGATCTACGGCTACCGGAACAAGCTCGAGTACTCGTTCTCATCGGGGGACGACGGCGTCGAGCTCGGCTTTCATCGCGCAGGGCGTTGGGACGAGGTGATCGGGATCGAGGAGTGCCTGCTGACCACCGACCTCGGCAATGCGATCAGGGTCGCAGTTCGCGACTGGGCGCGGGAAGAGGGGCTCGAGGCGTACGACCAGGCGACTGGTGAGGGATACCTACGCCACCTGGTCGTTCGGGAAGGCCGGAACACGGGTCAGGTGCTCGTCGTCCTCGTCACCGCCCCTGGGGAGCGCTTCGAGACCGGGTACCTCGTCGACGTTCTCCGTCGCTTCCCCGAAGTGCGCTCGATCCACTGGGCGATCAACGACACTCCCGCGGAGCAGACGAATCTTCCGACGCGGCTTCTCTGGGGTGAGGAGGCGATCGAGGAGGAGATTCTCGGACTCCGCTTTCGCTTGCGCCCGTCGGCTTTCTTGCAGACGAATACGGACATGGCCCAGCAGCTGTACGCGCTCGCCCGCGAGTTCGCGGGCCTCACGGGCTCGGAGAATGTCTTCGACCTCTACTGCGGGACGGGCACGATCGGGCTCGCCCTTGCTTCCTCAGCGAGCCTCGGTCTGGGGACTCGAGATCTCTGAGGAGGCCGTCGCCTGCGCGATCGAGAACGCCGAACTGAATGGGATCGAGAACGCGCAGTTTTTTGCAGGAAACGTGGGGCAGACCGTGGAGGAGCTCGTCGAACAGGCGGGGGCGCCCGACGTCGTCGTCGTCGACCCGCCCCGAGCGGGGCTTGCGGGCAAGGCGCTTCGGAGGACGGGGGCGCTTCGCGCTCGCCGGATCGTCTACGTCTCGTGCAACCCGACGACGCTCGCGTCGGACGTGCAGGTCCTGAGGGACGACTTCGGATATGCGCTCGTGCGGTGTCGGCCGGTCGACATGTTCCCGCACACGCCGCACGTCGAGTCGGTTTCGCTTCTCGAGCTCGTGTAGAGGCGCGCGATCACGTCCTACGAGGGTGCTTGCGTACGTGTGCTGCGGGCGTTCCGCCAGAGCAGGTCCGCGTTCGGGAGCAGGAAACCGAGACACACGGCGGGGAGCGCCGGTAGGCCTGCGATGCCGTCCCAGCTCCAGACGAGCATGAGAGTTCCGGCGAGGAAGCCGGTCATTCCGATCCACGTCCAGGCAACGCGCAGCGCGAAGCGCTCGGCCGCGGCGAGAAAGAGCGCGAAGAAGAGGATGTCCGGCGGCCCGATGTTGACCGTCGCCGTCTCACCCGGGTTCGGGAAGGCGACCGATATCTGCTCGAAGAGCCCAGGTTGTTGCTCGACGACGTACTCCGTCGGGCCCGCGGCCACCGACCAGACGTCGACCCAGGGCACGAGTACGGCGACGAGGGAGATCCACCACAGCTCCTCGAACAAGCTCAAGAACCAGAAGCCCGCAACGGCGTAGCAGGTGAGCTTCGCTACGTTCGCGGCCGAATCGACGTCGAGGAACGTGAGCGTCAATGCCGCGCCGCCCGAGACCAGTGCGATCCCCAGGAGCACCCTGTTGCCCGCCTTCGCGAGCGGGAGCGCGATCCAGATCAGCGCGGCGAACGCGGGAAAGACGATCGCGCTGTGAAAGAGAACGTCCAGCCCTGAGGGAAGTCCGGGCAGACGTTCCGCGCCGGCGCCATAGACAACGAGGCCGACGGCAAGTGCGGCGAGCCCGAGAGCCCGCCGTCTTTCCAGTGATTGGGGTCCGAGGTCCATTGACACCGCGGCCGCGAAGCGGCCGCCTTTAGGGATCTTTGCGCGAGCGGAATCCGCGCATCAGCGCCCGCGAAGCGGGCGCCTTCAGGGATGTTCGCGCGAGCGGAATCTGCACTCGCAGATTCCGCTCTTGCGCACTCACGAGCATTCCGCTCTTGCGCATCAATACGGGGGCTGCTCCGCCCACCACGGGCCGAGCGCCTTGAACGCGTTCCAGAACGCGGTCTTCGCGGGCTGCTCGTCGAGCGACTCGTCGATGTCGGGAGCGACGAGTGCGTCGATCGTGGGAGTGAAGCGCTGCAGGGATCCCTCTGCGGCAGGGGCGATCGCGTCCGACAGCGGGAAATCGGAGCTCGTTCAGGAACGACGTCGCGCGCTCGCCCATGGTCACCACGAGCTTGGGCTGGACGATGTAGAGCTCGCGCGTGAGCCAGGACGCTGCATCCGCCGGGTCCTCCGTTCCGAACTTCAGGCAGTTCGTGCCGTACACGGCGAGTGGGTCGACGCCGAGCCGTTGGAGCGACTTCAGCACGGCTTGCCCCGAGCGGCCGAAGAACGCGACCCCTTCCTGGATCTCCGACGGCTGAGGAGAGAACTTCAGCAGGAAGACGTCGGCCAGGGGATGGCCGGACCCGAGCACAGGTACCCTCAGCTCGTCGCCCGCCCGCGCGAGCTCGTCGCCGAGTTCGTTGATCTCGGAGATGGCCTTCTTCAGGTAACGCTCGTAGATCTCGTCGGTGGGCACGGCCGCTGGCACGGGGTCCCGAGCACCTTCTCTCTCAGCGAACCTTTTCCTTGACTTGGGCGACCCACTTGAGCGACTGCAGGTAGGCGAGCGACTTCGGTCGGCGCAAGATCTCGGCGCTGCGAAGCGAGAGCAAGAACTCCTCCGGCCCTTCGAATCGCCGCATGCGCACTGCGCCGGTGCCGACGCCCTGAAGGACATGTGCATCCGAGCCAGCGCCTTGGAGGAGCCGGTACTTCTGCGCGAATCGCAGCGCCTCGTCGTTGAACGACTCACGGAGAAGCCGCGCGTTGAAGACCTCCAACACGTCGATCTCGGCGAGGTGGCGGTGCAGCGTCGCGGGATCGGGAATAGCGTGCAACCGGTCGAACGGGTGTGGAAGGTAGACGAGGCCACCCTGGTCGCGAATCGCCTCGATCGTGTCGGCGAAGGACATGCCGCGCGGGATCTCCTCGGTCAGGAAGAGGCCGATGACCTCACCCTGCCCGTCGGTCTTGACCTCCTCGCCGGGGATGACGACGAGGTCGCGGTCGCGTGCGAGCTCGATCGCCTCGAGCGCGCCGCCGAAGGCGTTGTGATCCGTCACGGCGATCGCGCCGAGGCCGATGTGCTCGGCGTGGTCGAGCAGGTCCTCGGTCGGGATCGAGCAGTCGTGAGACCAATCCGTGTGCATGTGGAGGTCGACCACGATCCAGTCGCGCCCTGCCAGCGGATCGTCCTCGTCCGGAGTCTGCGGCACGCGGAGCCGTCGCTTGCTCGCGAGGCGCGCGTAGACGGCATCGAGCTCGGCGGCGACGTGCGCGAAGCTCTGGTCCTCCGCTGCCGCTCGCTCGCGGGCCGCGATCCGGGCTCGGAGCGTCTCATCGGACGCCAGTCGTGCAACCTCCTGCGCGACCGCTTCGGGACTTCCGTCCTGCACAGTCGCCGCCCCGCATGCCGCCGCTTCGAGCCGCAGGCGATCCTCTCCCGAGGGCGCGGGCGCGAAGATCGCTGCGTCGCGCAGCGCGGCGGCCCGCTGATCCTCCGTGCGTGCAGACCGAACATGCGTGCGGCCACGCACCGATCGTGGAATGGTCGGACGAAACCCCAGGGGCTTCGTATGCAGGAGCGTGAGCTCCCACTCGGGTAGGTCGCCCAGTAGCCGAAGCAGCGCGCGTGTCACGGGCCGGCCCGCCGCCTCGAGCTCTCGGACGATGACGGTGCGCTTGGAGGTCGGCCGAAACCGTGCCGTGTCCACGCCGAGTGGGACGAGGCCGTAGTCGCCGTCGAAACGCTCCGCAGCAGCTTCCGCCGTCTCGTTCGACGTCGCAAGAAGCGCGTCGATCCGGATGCGGAGCCGATCCCTGCGCGACCGGCGCGCCGGGTATCCCAGCCGCTCCGGGGAGAAGAAGGTTGCCGCCGTAAGTGCGTGCGTCGAGGTCAGGGCGAGGTACGAGATGCTCGGGAGGCCCGGCTCGAAGCCGTGCACGACGTCGAAGTGCCCTCTGGCGAGCGCCAACCGAAGGTTTGCGCGCACTGCGACCGGTATGCCCATGTGCGTTCGCCGCGAAAGCGGGATGGACGGGCCAACGGCGACCACGTCGGCCCCGACTCCTCGTTGGAGAGCCCGACGTCCGGCGAGCAGGTCGCGCGCACGCGACGACGGGGCGAGCACCGTGACCACATGGCCCCGCTCTCGGAGCGCCGCAGCCGTACCGGAGACGTGCGCGTTCACCTCGTGCGGCTGCGACCACGCGAACGGCGTGACGAAGCAGATCCGAAGGCTCACGATCGGGCGAGTTTAGCCCGGCGCGTAGCGCCTGTCCGCGCAGCGGAACAGTGGAAGGGGTCTGGGGAAACCGGGAGGTTCCCCCAGCTACTGGGCATGCCCGTACAGTGGCCGCATGACCGAGGTCACCATCAAGGCTCGTGCGAACGGGCCGTACAAGGTCGAGGGGCCGGTGCGAATAATCGACGCAGAGGGGGTCGAGTTCGAGATTCCGCCGGGCGACGCAATCGTGCTCTGCCGGTGTGGGCACTCGCAGACGAAGCCCTTCTGCGATACGTCCCACAAACGCGTCGGCTTCGTCTCGGATGATCCGGCGCCGCGAGCCGTCGACCAAGAGCTCCTAACGTAACGACCACGCGCTGGCTGGGCGCGATGCTCGAGCGCGATGCAAGACGAAGGGAGCCCCGATATGAAGGCATATCGGGGCGATCGAGGACGCCGCAGCGTGCCGAGCAGCGAACCCAGACGGCACGCTGCTTGCGTTAGGGGCTCTAAGAACCCCTTTCACAATGAGCGACCAAGTCGCGATGCGGCCCTGGACGCCACGATGCCGCGTCCTCGGTCGCATCCATATCGGCTTGATATGGATGCTCCCTGCGTCCTAGCCTCGTAACGTCCAGCATCCGCCTCGCGACGGGCGATCATTATGAAAGAGGTTCTAAGCGCGGCGCCGAAGCAGCAAGCGCTCACCCGGGCCGAGCCGTGGGTCGATCGTGTCGGTGCGCGAGCGGGTTGCCACGAGCTCCACGCCGTCGAGCTCGGCCAATAGGCGCATCTCGTTCGCTGTTTGAACGGCCGTTGTAAAGCGCTGAAGTACCGGAACGAGGAGGTAGCAGAGCCCGGTGAGGATCCAGAGGACGGCAATGATCCGCCCGAACGTGTCGCCCGGGCTGTCGCTGAAGATCGCAGCGGCCGACACGGCTGTCGCGATCGCCGCAAGCCCACCGGCAAGGCCGGCGAGCCGCACGAGCGGAGGAGTTCGGGCGAGGAGACGTGAGGTCACCGCGATGAGCGCGGTGACGAGAGCGAGGGCGCCGAGCCATCCCCAGCGCCACGAGTCGTCGCCACCACCGTCGAAGACGAAGTCCCAGATCGCGTAGACGAGAGCGGCAAAAGCGGGACCGGAGACGGCGACAGCCGACCAGCCCAACAGTCGTCCGCCCCGCTCGACGAGTGCCAGCCCGGCGACGAGGGTCGAACCGGCGAGGAGAGCCGCGGCGAGCGTTCCGAGAATGCGACCGTCGGTGTCGGAGAAGTCTCCTCGGAGGACGGCGACGAGGGCGACGAGCGCGGCGGCGACGAGGATCGCCGCCGCGCCGATCCAGAAGATCCGGCTGAGCCGGATCCTGGTCACGCGTTCGCGACCGCCTTCTTCGACTTCGACAGGGCGTTCTTCACGATGAAGCGCTCGATCTGCTCACGCGCCTCGTCGTCGCGTATCTGCTTCGGCGGCGACTTCATCAGGTACGCGCTCGGGGCCTCGAGCGAGCCCGAGATGCTGTTGTTCATGGCGAGCTTCGCCAGCCGAACAGCGTCGATGACGATGCCGGCCGAGTTCGGCGAGTCCCACACCTCGAGCTTCAGCTCGACGTTGAGCGGCACGTCGCCGAACGATGAGCCCTCCATGCGGATGTACGCCCACTTGCGGTCTGTGAGCCACGGGACGAAGTCCGAGGGGCCGACGTGGACGTTGCCGTCGCCGATGTCGTAGTCGAGCATCGACGTGACGGCATTCGTCTTCGAGATCTTCTTCGACTCCAGGCGCTCCCGCTCGAGCATGTTGCGGAAGTCGGAGTTGCCGCCGACGTTCAGCTGCATCGTCCGGTCGAGGTGGACGCCGCGGTCGCCGAACAGAGTCGTGAGCACTCGATGCGTAATCGTGGCGCCGACCTGCGACTTGATGTCGTCGCCGATGATCGGACAGCCGGCGTCCTCGAAGCGCTTCTGCCAGTACGGCTCGCGTGCGATGAAGACAGGCATACAGTTCACCATTGCAACGCCGGCCTCGAGGATCTGCTCCGCATACCACTTGGTGGCCATCTCGGAGCCGACCGGCAGGTAGTTGACGACCACATCGGTCCCCGTGTCCTTCAGGATCCCGACCACGTCGTCGGTCTGGCCCGGGGCCTTCTCGACGACCTGCGCGAGGTACTTGCCGATCCCGTCGTGCGTCATGCCGCGCGAGACCTTGACCCCGGTCTTGGGGACGTCCGCGAACTTGATCGTGTCGTTCGGCTTCGCCCAGATCGCGTCGGCGAGATCGACGCCGACCTTGCCCGTCACGACGTCGAACGCGGCCGTGAACTCGATGTCCGAGATGTGGTAGCCGCCGAGGTCGACGTGCATGAGCCCTGGGACAGAGCCCTCGGGCGACGCGTCTTTGTAGTACTCGACGCCCTGGAGGAGGGAGTTGGCGCAGTTCCCGACGCCGATGATCGCGACGCGCACCTTGTCCTTCGAGCGCGCGCCGTTCTTCGAGCCGTTCTGGCTAGCCATGGGGTCCTTTCTCTTGCGGTTGCTCGCCGCTGGGACGCCGAGTCCGTCGGCGAGCGCGGCGAGGATGACGTCGTTCGCGTTGGTGTCGCGTCGCGACGCCTCCGCCTGGATCTCGTCCTTGAGCTCCTGCGGAACGCGGAGCAGGAGAACGGGACTCGAGCCTGCTAGCACTTTGCGACGGCGGCCGCTGGGAACGTAGGAAACAGCAAAGGAATCGGCCAGAATCCCAGCCGCAACATCGTTGACATTGGAGCCGCGGCGGGCAGTCTCGCGGACGAGCGCCCCCTTGAGCGGCGGGGGCATTCTGACAAGAATGCTCGCTCTTTGAGATTTGCTAGCAGGCAAAGTGCTAGCACGTTAGCAGACCTTTACGTGTAGCGCGGAGCGCGAGATGCTTGACCAGAAATTGGCGCGCAGCCGAGGGCGGTCACGACCAAGCCGGGCGTCGCACGTACGCGTCGTGCAGGCTCGAAAGCCTGTGCGACGCGCGCGGGTGGCGAGCCGGCGCCGTGTCGTGGCCGTCAGTCGCCCCGCGTGAATGTCCGGTCAAGCATCTAGGCAGCTGTCTGCTCCGCAAGCTCGCGGAGCTGCTTGCGGACGAAGAGCATTCGCTGGAAGACCGTGATCCAGGCCATCGCTGCCAGGACGTAGATCGGCCACTGGAGGAGGCCCCAGGGCGCGAGGCCGAGTCCGACCGAGATCAGCACGACCCGCTCGGTCCGTGAGCCGAACCCAATATCCGCCCGCAGCCCGAGGGCTTCGGCCTTTGCGCGCGTGTACGAGACGAGGAACGAGCCGATCACGGCGGCGAACGTGGCGACGAGCGCGATCTCGTTGCCGTCACGCATGAAGACGAGCCCGATCGCCGCCAGCATTGCGGCCTCCCCGAGGCGGTCGAACGTGGAGTCGAGAAAGGCTCCGAAGACCGTCCCCTTGCTCGCGGCGCGTGCGAGCGCGCCGTCGAGGATGTCGACGATCGAGCCGATCACGAAGAGGAAGCCGCCGAGCCAGAAGAAGAGCTTTTCGTTTCGGTCCTCGAACCCGACGAGAACGGCGCCGGCGAGGCAGAGCGACACGCCCGCGAGGGTCAGCATGTCCGGAGTCAGCTTCGTCTTCGCGACGCCGCGCATCGACCGCGCGAGGATCACGCGCGCAGCGGCCGTGTACTCCTGCTTGACCTTGTCGAGCTGGCTCACCCGCGCGGTCTCGCGCGCGGGCTGCTCGTCGGTCATGCGCGCTGCAGGCGCAGCGTGCGGAGCCGGCGAAGGACGAGTCCCGTCGCCACAGCGAGGACGAAGCCGGCGGCGACGTCGAGCCAGTAGTGGTTGCCCGTCGAGATCACCGCGAACGCCACCCACGCCGGCCAGGCGAGCCACAAAGCCTTCGCGAGACGCGAGCGCACGAGACCGAACATGACGATGCCGACGATCAGTGCGTCCATCGCGTGCAGGCTGGGCATCGCGGCGTACGGGTTCGCGGCGAGGGAGATGAGACCGCTGTCGTGGTTGATCGACGAGTACTGGGCGAGCGTGTCGACGAAGCCCCACTCGGGGAACATCCGAGGCGGCGCTGTCGGCATGAGGATGTAACCGACGAGGCCGATGAGGTTCGCCACGATGAGCCAGTTTCGGAAGCCGGCGAATCGCTCGTGGTGGCGAAAGTAGACCCAGAGCAGCGTCACCCCGACGACAGCGAACTGCGACAGCCAGTACGTGTACGAGGTGAGCGTCACCATGATCGACGAGGTATCGACGACGCGCTGGATGGCCGGCTCGAAGAGGGCCCCCAGCTCCGCTCTCTTTGCGCAGAACCCACTCGCCGTTCTGGAACGCGTCGGCGACGCTGCGGTCAGCCGCGCCGCGCGCGATCTGGTACACGACGTAGAACCCCATCCAGATGACGAACTGGAGGGCCAGGTGCGCCCAGCCGCGGGGGAGGCGCCGTGAGGTTTCGGCGACGAAGCTCGACACGACTCGGCCGATTCTAACGGGCCGGTGCACCGACACGTCGAAGTGACCGACCCATTGACCCGGCACACGACATGCCATCAGCGCTCGTGATCGTTACCCCGCAGAGTTCGACTTGAGCTGATCGTCAGCCGTGCGGCACTCTCTCCGGGATGGCGGCACGTTACGGCGTGAGGGTCTGGCTTGCGCTCGTGACGGTGTACGTCGTCTGGGGCTCGACGTTCATCGCGCTCGCGATCGCAGTGCGCGACCTCCCGCCGTTCCTCGCCATGGCGCTCAGGCATCTCGTGGCCGGTGGAATCCTGCTCGCCATCGCCCTCCCGCGCGGCGACACACGCGGAGACCGCATCGGCCGTTCCCAGATCGCCGCGGCGTTCGTCTTCGGAGGCCTCCTCTTCGTCAGCGGCCACGGAGCTCTCGCGTGGGCGCAGCAAACCGTGCCGGCAGGAGTGGCGGCGCTCCTCGTCGGGACGATCCCGATCTGGATGGCGCTCTTCGATCGGGTCGGGTTCGGCCATCGCCTGGACGTGTCCGCGTACCTCGGGATCGTCCTCGGGTTCGTGGGCCTCGCGTTCCTCTTCGATCCCTTCGGAGAGAGCTCGATCGACAGGCTCGGCGCGCTCGTGATCGTCCTGAGCGCGATGTGCTGGGCGGCTGGATCGCTCTACTCGCGGGGAGCGCCGCTGCCGAGGCGCCCGCTCGTATCCGCCGGGCTCGCCTCCATGTGCGGAGGTCTCCTCCTTGCCGGGTATGCGACGGTCAGCGGCGAGGTCGGCCAAGCGGTCTGGACGCAGGAGGCGGTGCTCGCGCTCGGGTACTTGATCGTGGCCGGCAGCTTCGTGGGCTTCACGGCGTACGTGTGGCTCCTCCGCTCGGCGCCCACGTCCCTTGTCTCGACCTACGCCTACGTGAACCCGATCGTCGCCGTCGCGCTCGCCTGGCTCATCCTCGATGAGTCCGTCACCGTGCCGATGGTGGTGGCAGGCGCCGCCGTGCTCGTGTCCGTCGCGATGATCCTTCGCTCGAGCCGCACGGTGGTCGAGCCGGGGCGCGGCATCTTTCGGCGGCGGCCGGTGCCGGTTGCGGCCGCCGAGCCGTCGGCCTGACTTGGAGCGCCTGAGCTCCTAGCCGCCGATGTAGGACATCTCGACCTTGCGCAGGCTCGAGGTCTCCTCGGTCCGGAGCTCCGAGTAGCGGTCGGTGCGACGCTCCCAGATGGCGCGGATCGCAGCGTCGAGCTCCTCGTCGCTCGCGCCCGAGCGGAGGACGGCGCGGAGGTCGTGACCGCGCACCGCGAAGAGGCAGGTGTAGACCTTGCCGTCGGCCGAGAGCCGTGCGCGCGTGCAATCTCCGCAGAAGGGCTGCGTGACGGAGGCGATGACGCCGATCTCGCCCTGGCCATCGCGGTACCGATAGCGCTGGGCAACCTCGCCGCGATAGGCGGCCTCGACGGGCTCGAGCGGGAACTCGGCGCCGATCGTCGCGACGATCTCGGCCGCAGGCACGACGTCGTCCATGCGCCAACCGTTGGTGGCGCCCACGTCCATGAACTCGATGAAGCGGACGGCGTGGCCGGTGCCGCGGAACCGGCGTGCGATCTCCAGGACGGAATCTTCGTTCAGCCCGCGCTTGACGACGACGTTGACCTTCACCGGCAGCCCGGCTCCCGCGGCCGCGTCGATTCCGCCCAGAACCCGCGCGACCGGGAAGTCGACGTCGTTCATCGCCCGGAAGACCTCGTCGTCCAGGGAGTCGAGGCTCACGGTGACGCGGGTCAAGCCCGCCTCCGCGAGCGCTTCGGCCTTGGACGCGAGGAGCGCCCCGTTCGTCGTGAGCGTGACGTCGAGATCACCGAGCGCGGCCAGTCTGCCGATCAGAATCTCGAGGTCGCGCCGGAGGAGGGGCTCGCCGCCCGTGATCCGCAGCTTGTGCACGCCGAGCGCCACGAACACCGACGCGGCGCGCTCGATCTCCTCGAAGGTGAGGAGCTCGCGCCGTGGCAGGAAGCGGTAATCCCGCCCGAAGACCTCCTTCGGCATGCAGTAGACGCAGCGGAAGTTGCAGCGGTCGGTCACCGAGATGCGGAGGTCTCGGAGCGGCCGGCCGAAGGTGTCCGTGAGTCCCATCGGGGAGAGCGTAGAGAATCCGCGCCGTGAGCCGACGCAGCCCGCTCCTCGCGCTCGTCGGGGTCACGGCGATATGGGGGGTCACGTTCGTCCAGGTGCAGGACGCGCTGGTGCTCTACCCGCTCTTCGCGTTCCTGGCCGTGCGCTTCGCGATCTCGACCCTCGCCCTCGCGCCGTTCGCGTGGAGGTCGCTCCGGACGCTTCCGCGGCGAGGCTACGTCGCCGGGATCGGGGTTGGCGTGTTCCTCGCGGTTGCGTACGGCCTGCAGACCGCGGGGCTCGAGCTGACCACGGTCGCGAGCACCGGTTTCATCACCGGGCTCTACGTCGTCTTCACGCCGTTGCTCGCGCTCGTCGTCTTCGGTACGGCGGTACCACGGGCGCTCTGGGCCGGTGTTGCGCTCGCGGTCGTGGGCCTCCTGCTGCTGAACGGCGTCCCCGGCGGCTCCGCGCTGGGGAACGCGCTCGTGCTCGGGAACGCCGTGTTCCAGGCCTTCCAGATAACCTCCATGGAGCGATTCGCGCCGCGCTACGACCCGCGCGCGCTGACGTTCCTGCAGATGGCGACGTCGTTCGTCGGCTTCTCGATCATTGCGGTCGCCCTGGGAGAGCTCGAGGTGCCGCGCGGAGCAACCGTGTGGGGGGCGCTCCTCGTCACGGGACTCTTCGCGGGCGCGCTCGGCTACCTCATCGCCACGTGGGTGCAGGCGCGCACGACCGCAGCACGAGCCGCCCTCGTGTTCACGCTCGAGGCGCCCTTCGCGGCGTTCTTCGGCGTAGTGCTGGCCGACGAGGTTCTCGGGTGGATCGGCTGGCTCGGCTGCGCAGTGATGATGGCGGGGATCCTCCTCGCCGAGCCCGCGGCCGCGCGCGCGCTTCGGCGGATCGCCGGCCGGGCCGTCTGAGCCGTGGACGCCGTCCTCCTCGCCCTGACGTCTGCAGCGCTCTTCGGCGGCATGACCGTCGCGTTGCGCCCTGCGCTCGCGCGGTACGGCAACGCAGTTGTGGGGGCGCTCTGGACGGTCGTCACCGCAGGTGCCGTGGCGGTCGTCGCAGCGATCGTCTCGTTCGATTGGAACGTCTCCGGCCTATGGCCGTTCGCGCTGGCCGGCCTCCTCGGGCCCGGTCTCTCGCAGACGCTCTTCACGCTCGGCGTGCGGGACGCCGGCCCCGCGCGCGCGTCGGTCGTCGTCGGTACCGCTCCTCTCTTCGCGGTGGTGATCGCGCTCGTGTTCCTCGACGAGCCGGTCGTGGCCGGCGTGCTCGCCGGAGGCGTTCTGATCGTCGCCGGAGGCGTCCTGCTCGTTGCCGAGCGAGACCGACCCGCTCACGTCAAGCGGATCGGTCTTGCCTACGCGCTCGCTTCGACGATCGTGTTCGCGACCAGGGACAACCTCGTGCGGTGGCTGGCGATCGACACGGAAGTCGCTGCCGGGCCGGCCGCGGCAGTGACGCTCTGTACCGGCTCGCTGGTGATCGCCGCGTGGGTGCTCCTCACGCAACACAGGATTTCCGCGCGACCCTGGCGCTTGTTCGCCCCCGCCGGTGTGCTCTTCGGCCTTTCGTACGTCTGTCTGTTCGAGGCTTACTTCCGCGGCAGGGTCAGCGTCGTCTCGCCGCTCGTGGCCACCGAGTCGCTGTGGGGCGTGCTGTTCTCCGCCCTGTTCCTCCGCCGGGTCGAAGTCGTGGGGTCGCGGCTCGTGATCGGCGCGCGTGTCGATCGTCGCCGGCGGCGTCCTGATCGGGGTCTACCGCTGACGCTCGAGCGCGTCCAGTCTGTGCTCGATTCGCTTGAGCGCCGCGAGCAGCTCCTTGTGGCGCTCGGTCTCGTGTCCGAGCCGACGTTGCTGATACGCGACGAACGACGCCGTCAGGACCGCGGTCGCGAACGACACGGTGGCGACGCTCGCGAACATGACGAACACTGCGATGAGCCGGCCGCCGCTCGTTCCCGGGACGACGTCACCGTAGCCGATGGTCGTCACGGTGGTCGCCGACCACCACGCTGCGTCGCCGGAAGGCTCTGGAAGCTGTTGGGACTGAGGACCTCGACCGCGGCGGTTCCGACGGCGCCCACGGCGAACATCACCGCGACGAGGTACGGGATGATCCGCCCCGAGATGACGGCGCGGTTGATCCGCTCGAGGGTGGCGTCGCTCAGGAGCTTGAACGGCATCGCACGCAGTGTTCTCCGCGCGAAGCGTGCACTCCTGCGCGCATGATCTGCTACGGTAAGACTCAGGTTTTCACACTGTCACGACTCAAACAAGGAGCTCACCCATGGCAAAGACCATTGGCATCGACCTCGGCACGACCAACTCCTGCATGGCCGTGCTCGAGGGATCCGAGCCAACTGTCATTCCGAACGCCGAGGGCGGGCGCACGACGCCGTCCGTCGTCGCCTTCGGGCGTGACGGCCAGCGGCTCGTAGGCGCGCCCGCGAAGCGCCAGCAGGTCACGAACCCGCGGAACACGATCTTCTCGATCAAGCGGTTCATGGGCCGTAAGCGCGACGAGGTCTCGGAGGAGATGACGATCGTCCCTTACGACGTCGTCGAGGGCCCGAACGAGGACGCGCGCGTCAAGGTCGAGGGCAAGGAGTACGCACCGCCCGAGATCTCCGCGATGATCCTGCAGAAGCTGAAGGCGGACGCCGAGGCGTACCTCGGAGAGCCCGTCGTGGACGCTGTCGTCACCGTTCCTGCGTACTTCAACAACGCGCAGCGGGAAGCGACGAAGGACGCCGGCAAGATCGCCGGCCTCAACGTCCTCCGCATCATCAACGAGCCGACCGCCGCCGCGCTCGCCTACGGGCTCGACAAGGAGGGCTCGGAGCACACCATCCTCGTCTTCGACCTCGGGGGCGGCACGTTCGACGTCTCGGTGCTCGAGCTCGGTGACGACGGGTCGGGCGGCAGCGTCTACCACGTCAAGGCCACGAACGGCGACAACCACCTCGGCGGCGACAACTTCGACAAGGCGATCGTCGACTGGATGATCGCCGAGTTCAAGCGCGACCAGGGGATCGACCTGGGCCAGGATCCGATGGCGCTCCAGCGCCTGTACGAGGCCGCCGAGAAGGCGAAGATCGAGCTGTCGTCGACGATGACGACCCAGATCAACCTCCCGTTCGTCACCGCGACGCCCGAGGGCCCGAAGCACCTCGACCTCCAGCTCACGCGCGCGAAGCTCGACGAGCTCACGCACGCGCTCCTCGAGCGGACGGTCGAGCCGACGAAGCAGGCGCTCGCCGACGCCGGACTCACCGCCGGCGACATCGAGCACGTCGTCCTCGTCGGCGGTATGACCCGCATGCCTGCCGTCCAGGAGAAGGTCAAGGAGCTCATCGGGAAGGATCCGCACAAGGGCGTCAACCCGGACGAGGTCGTTGCAATCGGTGCCGCGATCCAGGCGGGCGTGCTCAAGGGCGACGTCAAGGACGTTCTCCTGCTCGACGTGACACCGCTCTCGCTCGGGATCGAGACGAAGGGCGGCGTGTTCACGAAGCTCATCGAGCGGAACACGACAATTCCGACGCGCAAGTCGGAGACCTTCACGACTGCGGAGGACAACCAGCCGTCGGTCGAGATCCACGTCGCTCAGGGCGAGTCCGAGATGGTCGCGTTCAACAAGACCCTCGGGAAGTTCCAGCTCGTCGGGATCCCGCCGGCGATACGCGGGATGCCGCAGATCGAGGTCTCGTTCGACATCGACGCGAACGGGATCATCAACGTGTCCGCGAAGGACACGGGGACGGGCAACGAGCAGCAGATCCGCATCGAGGGTGGCTCGGGCCTCTCGAGCGACGAGGTCGACCGGATGGTCTCCGAGGCGGAGTCGCATGCCGAAGAGGCTCACCGGCTCCGCGAGCTCGCGGACGCGCGCAATGCGGGAGAGCAGCTCGCCTACCAGACGGAGCGCACGCTCGCGGAGCACCGCGACAAGCTCGACGAGGCCGAGGCTTCGACGATCGAGGGCAGGATCATGGAGCTGAAGCAGGCCGTCGAGGGCTCCGACGTCGGCGACATCCGAGCGAAGACCGAGGCGCTCGAGACGGCTTCCCGATCGCTCGCTGACGCGATCTACGCGCAGGCGTCGGCACAGGCCGCCTCGCAGTCGTCCGGAAACGGCGGCTCGGCCGATGACGAGGTCGTCGAGGACGCCGACTTCGAGGTCATCGACGAGGAAGAGGCTGCGAAGTCGTGAGCGACGAACTCGTCGAAGAGCAGGTGAAAGAGGGGTCAGACCCGTCAGGTCTGACCCCGGACGTCGCGGAGGGGTCTGACCCCACCGGTCCGACCCCGGACGAACCACTGGCCCAGCTCGCAGCCGAGCGCGACGAGTACCTCGAGCTCCTGCAGCGCGTTCAGGCCGAGTTCGAGAACTACCGCAAGCGGACGGCGCGCGAGCAGGAGCGGCTCGTCGCGCACGCCCACGAGCGGCTCGTGCGAGAACTCCTGCCCGTGCTCGACGACCTCGAAAGAGCACTCGAGGCAGGCGAGCGCCACGAGGAGGCGGCGCTGGTCGACGGCGTGAAGCTCGTCGAGCAGTCGCTCCGTAAGGCGCTTCAGAAGGAAGGCCTGGCCGAGATCGAGACTTCGGGGCCGTTCGACCCGCACGTACACGAAGCCGTGCTCACGCAGGCGCGGGAGGACGCCGAGCCAGGATCGGTGCTCGAGGTCCTCCAGCGGGGCTACCGCGTCGGCGACAAGGTCGTGCGGCCGGCGCGGGTGATCGTCGCCGAATGAATCGGAACCCGTACGAAGTCCTGGGTGTGGCGAAGAACGCCTCCGACGACGTCATCAAGAAGGCGTACCGGAAGCTCGCCCGCGAGTACCACCCCGACCGCAATCCGGGCGACAACGGCGCCGAGGACCGGTTCAAGGAGGTGCAGGCCGCGTACGACATCCTCTCGGACGCGGAGAAGCGAAGTGCCTACGACGCGTTCGGCGCGGCGGGCGCCCGGGGCTTCCCGGGCGCGGCGCAGGACATGGGCGGCATGCGCTTCGAGGAGTTCGACCTCGGGAACCTCGGCGATCTCTTCGGTGGGATGTTCGGCGGCGGCGGGCGAGGTGCCGCAAGCCGTCAGCCCCTGCGTGGAAACGATCTCGAGACGCACGTGCGCATCTCGTTCGAGGATTCCCTCGAGGGCGCGCAGGTTCGCGTTCCGATCGAGGTCGAGACCGCGTGCTCCGTGTGTCACGGGACCGGCGCGGAGCCGGGCACAGCACCCGTCACGTGCCCCCAGTGCGGTGGTCGCGGCGTCGTCTCCGACTCGCAGGGCCTGTTCGCCTTCTCGCAGCCGTGCCCGCGCTGCCGCGGCAACGGCACCATCGTCGAGAAGCCGTGCCGTCACTGCCGCGGCAGCGGCCGCGAACGAGTGACGAAGCGGTACGCCGTGAAGATTCCCGCAGGCGCGCGCACCGGAACGAGAATTCGCCTCAAGGGGAAGGGTGAGGCCGGGCACAACGGCGGCCCGGCGGGCGATCTGTACGTGGTCGTCGACGTCGAGCCGTCGCCGCTGTTCGAGCGCCGCGGGGCGGACCTCGTGCTCGAGGTGCCGGTGACGTACGCGGAGGCCGCGCTCGGCGCGTCGGTGGAGATTCCGACCCCGGACGGCTCCGTCGCGCTCAAGATCCCGGCCGGGACGGAGAGCGGAAAGCTCCTGCGCGTCAAGGGTCGCGGCGCGCCGCGCCTGAAGGGGAACGGTCGAGGTGACCTGCTGGCGCGCGTCAGGGTCACCGTCCCGAAGAAGCTGACCAAGGCGGAACGCGAGGCGCTGGAGGGATATCAGAAGGTTTCGCGCGAGAATCCCCGGGACCGGGTGTTCGCGTCATGAGCGGGCACGACGCGCCTGTCTGGCTGCTCGTCGGCGCCGGCTTCGGCGTGTCGTTCGTGGTCCTCAACCTCGTGAACCTCGTCTTCGAAGACGGTGACGTCGCCCGCGACCTCGTCGCGATCGGGCTCGGGGGTGCCGTAGCAGCCGTTGCCTGTGCGCGCTATCGAGGCTGGAAAGGGGTGGGGCGCTGATGCCGGACCGGCCGCGCTACATGATCTCGGTCGCCGCCGATCTCGTCGGCATGCATCCGCAGACGCTCCGGCTCTACGAGTCGAAGGGGCTCGTGCGGCCCGGGCGCACTCCGGGTGGGACGCGTCTCTACTCCGACTCGGACGTCGAGCGGCTGCGGCTGATCCAGCGCCTGACGACCGAGCTCGGTCTCAACCTGGCCGGTGTGGAGCACGTCCTCCGGCTCCAGGACGAGCTCAATCGGGCGCGTGCTCGGATGGAGCGGCTCGAGCGCGAGCTCCGCGCGGAGATCGCCTCGGTGCATCGCTCGTACAGGCGAGAAGTCGTGTTGTACGAGCCGGCGAAGCCGCCGGAATCGAGGAGATGAGATGGATTTCAACAAGCTGACACTCAAGAGCCAGGAAGCCGTCGGCGGCGCGCAGGAGCTCGCGCGCCGGATGGGCAACCCGGAGCTCACGCCGGACCACCTCACGATCGCGCTCCTCGACCAGGAGTTGCCGCGCACCGTCGTCGACCGTGCCGGCTTTGGGGCGGCCGAGCTCCGCGCCGAAGCGGAGGCGCGTCTCCGCCAGCAGCCGACCACCTCGGGCGGGAACGTCCAGCCGCAGGCGTCGGCGCGATTCAGCCGAGTGCTCGACAGCGCGTTCGACGAGATGCGCGGGCTGGGCGACGAGTTCGTGTCCGTGGAGCATCTCCTGCTGGCGCTCGACATCGTGCCGCGCGATTCCCTCCTCGCGGCGCTGCAGGACGTTCGCGGCGGGCAGAAAGTCACGAGTCAGGATCCCGAGGGCTCGTACCAGGCGCTCGAGAAGTACGGCCGCGATCTCACGTCCCTCGCCGAGAGCGGGAAGCTCGATCCCGTCATCGGACGGGACGAGGAGATCCGCCGAGTCATCCAGGTCCTCTCCCGCCGGACGAAGAACAACCCCGTGCTCATCGGCGAGCCGGGTGTCGGCAAGACGGCGATCGTCGAGGGGCTTGCGCAGCGCATCGTTGGCGGCGACGTTCCCGAGGGGTTGAAAGGCAAGCGCGTATGGGCGCTCGATGTCGGAGCGCTGCTTGCGGGCGCGAAGTACCGCGGCGAGTTCGAGGAGCGCCTGAAGGCCGTTCTCGCCGAGATCCAGAACGCGGCCGGCGACATCGTCCTCTTCATCGACGAGCTCCACACGATCGTCGGGGCGGGCGCCGCGGAGGGCGCGGTCGACGCGGCCAACCTTCTGAAGCCGATGCTGGCGCGGGGCGAGCTCCGTGCGGTCGGCGCGACGACGCTCGACGAGTACCGCAAGCACATCGAGAAGGACGCTGCGCTCGAGCGCCGCTTCCAGCCCGTGTTCGTGGGGCAACCCACGGTGGCGGACACCATCGCGATCCTCCGCGGTCTCAAGGAGCGCTACGAGGCGCATCACGGGGTGGAGATCCGGGACTCGGCACTCGTTGCGGCGGCAGTGCTCTCGGACCGGTACGTCTCCGACCGCTTCCTCCCCGACAAGGCGATCGACCTCGTGGACGAGGCGGCCTCTCGTCTCCGCATGGAGATCGACTCCTCGCCGCTCGAGCTCGACGAGGCCGAGCGCCGCGTGCGCCAGCTCGAGATCGAGCTCGCAGCCATGGCCAACGAGTCGAACGACGTGCGAGGGCCGGTCGAGCGCGAGCTCGCGGAGGCGAGGTCCTCCCGCGACGAGCTGGCCGCACGGTGGTCCCGCGAGAAGGAAGCGCTGCAGCGGGTCGCGGAGATCAAGCGCCAGATCGACGAGCTGCGCATGGAGGCGGAACGCGAAGAGCGCCAGGGGAATCTTGCGCGCGTCGCCGAGATCCGCTACGGAGCTCTTCCCGAGCTCGAGAAAGAGCTGGCCGAACGCGAGGACCGAACCGAGACACCGATGATCAAGGAGGAGGTCGACGACGACGACATCGCGGCAGTCGTCGCCTCATGGACCGGAATCCCGGTTTCGCGGCTCCTCGAGGGCGAGGTCGAGAAGCTCATCCACATGGAGGATCGGCTCCATCAGCGGGTCGTCGGCCAGGATCAGGCTGTCGAGGCCGTCTCGAACGCGTTACGTCGAGCGCGCTCGGGTCTCCAGGACCCGAATCGGCCGATCGGCTCGTTCATCTTCCTCGGCCCGACCGGGGTCGGCAAGACCGAGCTCGCTCGGGCGCTGGGGGAGTTCATGTTCGACGACGAGCGCGCCCTCGTCAGGCTCGACATGTCCGAGTACCAGGAGCGGCACACCGTGGCGCGACTCGTCGGCGCGCCGCCCGGGTACGTCGGCTACGAGGAGGGCGGTCAGCTGACCGAGGCAGTGCGCCGCCGCCCGTACGCCGTGCTCCTGCTCGACGAGATCGAGAAGGCCCACACGGAGGTCTTCGATGTGCTCCTCCAGCTGCTCGACGACGGGCGGCTCACCGACGGCCAGGGCCGCACCGTCGATTTCCGCAACACCGTCGTGATCATGACCTCGAACATCCGCTCCTCGAACGAGCTGCACGACCGTTTCCGGCCCGAGTTCCTGAACCGGATCGACGAGGTGGTCATGTTCGAGGCGCTGACCCGCGAGCAGCTCGCCGACATCGTCGAGCTCCAGCTCGCGCGGCTCCGTGAACGCCTGGCCGAGCGGAGGATCGATCTCGAGCTGACGGATGCGGCGAAGGAGCTGCTCGCGGAAGAGGGTTGGGATCCCGCCTACGGCGCGAGGCCGCTCAAGCGGGCGATTCAGCGGCTGCTCGAGAACCCACTCGCGCGCGAGATCCTCGAGCGGCGGTTCGTCGAGGACGACACTGTGCGGGTGGACGTCGAGGACGGCGAGCTCGTCTTCGAGCGGGCTGCCGTCGCGACGGCTGCTGTCTTAAGGCACGTCGCCGAAGAACTCGGCTCCGCCCTGCTCGGGCGGCGCGCCGTAGATGAAGAGGACGAGCTCCTCGTCGCCGGCATTCCGTAGCTGCAGGATGGTTCCCGGCTGGACGACGAGGACGCTCCCGTGGGCGAGCTCGTGGCGCTCCGGCGGCTCGCCGAGATCGACCGTCAGTGTGCCGTCGAGCACGACGAATACCTCCTCCTGCACGTGGTCGGCGTGGCGCTTGCCGCGAGTCCCAGGCGGGTAGCGCCAGATGTTCGCGCGCGAGTGGGTCATCGAGTCCGAGAGGCGGGCGATCGTCCGCGTGTCGTCGTCACCCCGAGGCACCCATTCGAGCCTGGCTGCGTCGAAGACGGTGTAGCTCATTCGGCAAGTATCTCCGGGCCGGTCTGGTTTCGTCACGCGTCCGGGCGTACGATCGCCGGACCATGGCGGAAATCGTCGGCCGCGATGCGGAACTCGCATCGCTGCAGAGATTCGTCGCCGACATCTCGAACGGCGCCTCGGCGCTCGTCCTGGAAGGCGAAGCCGGGATGGGAAAGACGACGCTCTGGAGTGCCGGTGTCGCGGCTGCGGCCGACGCGGGGCTCTGCGCGCTTTGCGCGCGTCCTTCGGAGAGCGAGACGACGCTGTCGTTCTCGGGCATTCGTGACGTGCTCGATCCCGTTCTCGAGCGCGTCCTCGGCTGCCTCCCAGAGGCACAGAGGCGCGCGCTCTCCCGGGCGCTCGTGCTCGAGGAGGACGAAGGCCCGCCGCCGGATCCGCACGCCGTCGGTGTAGCCGTGCTCGGGGCTCTCCGGGAGCTCTCAGCTACCGAGTCGCTCGTAATTGCGGTTGACGATGCCCAGTGGCTCGACGAGGCCTCGTCCGCCGCGCTCGCGTTTGCCGGCCGGCGGCTAAACGACGAGCCCGTCGGCCTCCTGCTCGCCCGGAGGACGGGGCTGGACAGCCCGCTGGTCGCGGAGCTCCGGCGATCGCTGCCCGCCGAGCGCGGCAGCGTGCTCGAGGTCGGTCCGGTCGACCTGAGCGCGCTCCACCAGATCGTCCAGCACCACCTCGGCGTTGTGCTCCCGCGTCCGCTGCTCGCCGAGGTGCATCAGGCCGCGGGTGGGAATCCCTTCTACGCACTGGAGATCGTGCGGATGCTCCGGCGCTCGGGAGTTTCGATCGAGGCTGGCCACCCGCTGCCCGTGCCCGAGACGCTGCACGAGCTCGTGCACGGCCGCTTGCTCGCCCTCCCGGACGAGAGCCGTGACTTCCTGCTCGCCGCCGCGGCGCACGCGCACCCGACGGTCGCCATCACCGAAGCTGCGTCTGGGGTCGAAAGCGGAGCAGGCTTGACGCCTGCCCTCGACGGGCGTGTCGTCGAGCTCGACCGCGATCGCATTCGCTTCACGCACCCTTTGCTCGCCGCGGGGGCATACGAGACCGCCGATCCGGGTCGACGCACGGAGATCCACGCTCGACTCGCTGACCTTCTCGAGGACCCCGAGGCGCGCGCCTGGCAGCTGGCCGCTTCCATCGACCGGCCGGACGAGGCGGTCGCAGCTGCACTCGAGGCCGCGGCGCAGCACGCGCGAACCCGTGGAGCACCCCGCCCGGCGGCACTGCTTCTCGACCGTGCGCAACAACTTACGCCGCACGATCGGCAGGACCAGGGCGTGCGAAGGGCGGTGGAGGCCGCGTACCTGCACTTCGAGTCTGGCGATTCGCGGCGGGCCGAGGCGCAGCTGCGTCACGTGATCGCCCCTTTGACGCCAGGCCGGCAAAGGGCGCAGGCCTTGGTGGTGCTTGCGCGCATCCGTCTCTACGAGGCGCCGGAGGAGGCGAAGGAGCTCTTCACCCAGGTCCTGGAGGAGGCGGATGGCGATCGCGAGACGCTCGCAGTCGCCCATGAAGGGGTCGCTGCGTGCAGCGTCTGGATGTTCGAGCGCTTCGACGAAGTGTTGGACCACACCGAAATCGCATTGGTGCTTGCCGCGGAGATCGGCGACGAGGCGCTGTCCGCGGACGCGCTCATGGCGCGCCTCACGGCGGAGACGATTCTGGGCCGTGCGACCGCGGCCGCAACGGCTGAGCGGGCGTTGGCACTCCAGGACTCTGCGACTGACGTTCGTGTCCTTGACCAACCACTCGTCTCGCTTGTCGAGCACTGGACGTGGGTCGACTCGCATGCACGGGCACGTGCCGTGCTCGTCGACCTGCTGCAGCGCGCTGAGGATCTTGGCGACGAGAATGCCCGGCCCTGGCTCCTGATCTTGCTCGGCGAGGTCGAGCGCGTCCTCGGGAACCTCGAGACGGCGCTCGAGCGTGCCCGGGGCGGGCGGGAGGCGGCCGAACAGTCGGGACAACCGCTCTTTGCCGGGCTCGGCGTCGCACTCGAGAGTCTGGTTCTGGCGCAGCTAGGTCGTCCCGAACGCGCAACGCAGGCAGCTGATCGCGCTCTCCAGATCGGATCCGACAGATTCGCCCGCATGACGGCGTCTGCTGCCCTCGGGCACCTCGCCCTCTCGCTCGGCGCCTCGGGCGAGGCCGTCGGGCATCTCGAACCGCGCACCTCTCATGTGCGAAGCGAAGGGATGGTCGAGCCAGGAGCGACTCGCTTCGTCGTCGACCAGATCGAGGCGTTGACCGAGCTCGGCCGGCGAGACGAGGCGGTCGAGCTCCTCGACTGGTACGAGGGGAACGCGCGGCGGCTCGAGCGCGCGTCTGCGCTCGCCAACTGTCGTCGTTGCCGCGGTCTGCTCGCGGCATCAGGCGGGCGATGTCGAACGAAGCGGTCGCGCTGTACGAGGAGGCGCTCGGCGCTGCACGCGCAGGTCGAGCTTCCGCTCGACCGCGGGCGCACGCTTCTCGCGCTCGGGGCCGCTCAGCGACGCGCGAAGCGCCGGCGCGAGGCGCGTGAGACGCTCGAGGAGGCGCTCAGCCGTCTTCGAGCGGATCGGCGCGGCACTCTGGGCGGAGCGTGCACGTGCCGAGCTGAAGCGGATCAGTGGCCGCGCCGCCACGCCGGGAGCGCTCACGCCCTCCGAGGAGCGGGTCGCCGCCCTCGTCGCCGAGGGGAAGACGAACCGCGAGGTCGCCGCAGCCCTCTTCCTCTCCGAGCGGACGGTCGAAGGTCATCTCTCGCACGTGTTCGGGAAGCTCGGAATCAAGCACCGCACGGAAGTCGCTCCGGCACTCGCCTCACGTCAAACACAGGGGATGGCGGCGTCAAACACGGGGGATTCGCCCGTTTCAGCCGGGTCCGTCGCGCCCTAGCCTCGAGACAGGTGGTCTCCAGGGCCACCAGGAGCAGAAGGAGAAGGAGCGATGACCCGCAGGCTTTCAGTCATGACCGCAGTCGGAGTCGCTGCCCTCAGTTTCGGCGCTCCCGCGGCATTCGGAGGAGTCCACGCAGGCGGCGAGGCGGCGGCAGTGCTGGCGCAGCCAACCCGGGATGGCGGCGACGCGCACCAGCGGGGCGTCGGCCGAACCAGGGTCGGATCCGAACCTGAACACCTACACTCCCTTCGACCAGGCGCGGCCGGCAAGCCTTTCGTGGTCGCCCGAAGTGGCCGCCCAGGTCGACGAGGCGAGAGCGTCTCTCGCGTCGAACACGAGCGGGTATCTCGACGCGCACGAGCGTACGCTCGGCACCGGAGACCGTCGTCTCCCGCCCAAGAGCATCTACACGCCGTCCGACCAGGCGCGGCCGGCGACCCTCTCGTGGTCACCCGAAGTGGCCAGGCAGGTTGCCATCTCGAGGCAAGGAGCTCACCGAGCGCTACGTCGACTCGCACCAGCGTTCGGCGCCTGGGCGTGGGATCGACCGAGGTTTCTGACCATCAACTCGAGCCGTGACATCGAGTGGCCGCAGATCGGAGTCGGATTCGGGATCGGACTCCTGCTCGCGCTCGGTCTCGGGCTGACCATGCGGGCAGTCAACAGCCGCCCGTTCGCCCACTAGTCGGGTCATCGCAGAGCCCGAGAGCGCCGAGGCCGCCGTGAGGCGGCCTCGGCGTTTGCCACGCGCGTACGTCGATCTGCACGACGTGCGGCGCTCGCCTCACGTCAAACACAGGGGATGGAGGCGTCAAACCCGGGGGATTCGCCCGTTTCAGCCCGTCCTCTCGCTTCGTAGCCTCGATTCAGGTGGTTTTGAGGGCAACCAGAGGTAAAGGAGAAGGAGCGATGACCCGCAGAATCTCACTCACTATCGGAGTCGCGCGTCGTTGCTATGGCCGTCGGTGTCCCGACAGCTCTCGGCAAGGGGGCCAGCTCGCGGAATCGCCAAAGGCGATGTCCGCCGTCGAGTGACTTCAGGGCCAACGAGCTCGCCACGCTGGTGCAGTCCGGCGAGTCGGCTCTGACTGGCTACCGTGATCCCTACCGTGATGCGTTCGAGCGAACCGACGTTGCAGGACACCAGCCCGGCGTCGCCACCTACCGCGATGCGTTCGAGCGGAGGCACGTGACCAGGACTGGACTCGAGTCGAGCGTCGGCAGCTACCGCGACGCATTCGAGCGTGCGAACCCGTCCAACGTTCCGGTCGCGACTTCCCCGGTCAGCTCGGGCACCGAGATCGAGTGGCCGCAGATCGGAGTCGGGCTCGGTCTCGGCATCATGCTCGCGCTCGGCCTCTGGCTGGCGATGCGGATCACGCGGATCCGGCCGCTCGCTCACTGATACGGGTCACCTCACCTGGGCCCGAACTCCTACGGCCGCCCTCCGGGGCGGTCGTAGCACGTGGGGCGGGTTTACTTCCGCCGCAGTGGATCGGAGCCCGAAGCCGTACCGTCTGAGCCCGCTGCGCCGCGCCGTCAACGCGGTCGTGCGGCCACTCGCGCGGCTCGGGCTCACCGGGCCACGGACGTTCCTTCTCACCGTGCCGGGCCGGAGGACGGGAAAGCTCTGGTCGACGCCGATCTCCCTCGTGAGGGTCGGCGACGACCGCTGGCTCGTCGCCCCCTACGGCGTGCGCAACTGGGTCGAGAACGCGCGCGCCGCCGGGTGGGTCGAGCTTCGGCGCGGACGGACGGTCGAGCGCCTCGCAGTCTCGGAGCTCTCGCCTTCGCACGCGGTACCCGTTCTTCAGGAGTACTACCGCCGCGGACGAGTGACACGTCCGTTCTTCGCGGTTACGCTGCGGTCGTCGCATGAGGAGTGGCTCTCCGAGGCTCCTCACCACCCCGTGTTCGAGCTGAGGAGTGAATGATGTCGAACGTCCTGCTCGTTGCGGCGACCGACGACGAGCTCTGCGGGCACGAGGGGCTCGCATGCGGGATCGGACCGGTCGAGGCGGCGATCACCACCGCGCGGGAGCTCTCGCAGCGCTCGCCGCGAGCCGTGCTCAACATCGGTATCGCAGGGGCGCGCGGGGTCACCCCTGGCGGGCTGGTCATCGGAAGCGAAGCCGTCTACTGCGACATCTCGGCGGAGATCTTCGTCATCGAGCGGGTGGAGCCCGACAGCGGACTTCTCACGTCGTTGCGCGAGGCGATTCCCGAGGCGCTCGTGTTGCCGATCGGCACCAGCGCGACGGTCGGAGGGTCGACGGCGTCCTACGCACCGCAACATGCGCGTCGAGGGGATGGAAGGGTTCGCCGTCCTGCGCGCGTGCGCGGTTGTCGGCGTCCCCGCGATCGAGGTGCGGGCGATCTCGAACGAGATCTCCGAGGGAGACCGTTCGCGATGGCGGATAGGGCGCGCGCTCGAGGCGATATCGGACGTGCTTCCGCGACTCATCGCCGCAGCCGAATAGTTTCCGGTGGTCTCTCCGGGAAGTCCGTTGCCCATTCGCCGGCGAGAACCGAGCAGGCCTAGGACGCAGGGAGGCCGCATACCAAAAGGTATGTGGCCGACCGAGGACGACGGCATGCGATGCGTTCGCAACCGCGCGAAGGGGTGGCGTACTTCCCGGAGAGACCACTAGCCGCATGGCGCGGGGAGCGAGACTCAAGCGTGAGCTTCCGCCGCCGCTACCTCCTGAGCAGCGGACCGTCGGCCAGCTCGTCGCCGAGACGATCCGTCTCTACGGCCGACACTTCGTACCCGCGCTCCCGCTCGGAATCGTCGTGGGTGTGGTCAACCAGCTCACCGCTGGCATCTCGCGGGTCGGAGTCGGGCTCGTCCTCGTCGTCGCTGCGCCCGTCTTCGCCGCCGGGTACGCGTACGCGACCCGTATCGCGACCGGCGTTCAGGTGCCGCTTCGATCCTGGGGCGTCGCAATCGTGGTCGGCTCACTCGTCTTCGTGCCCGCTGCGCTTCTCTTTCCATGGTTTGCGCTCGCCGGCGTCTTCTGGCTCGCCCTGATCGGACTCGCGGTGCCGGCTGCACTCCAGGAACGTGCGTCGCTCGGCGACTCCCTGCGCCGCGGCCTGGCCCTCGGCCGCGTGGACTACGTCCATTCTGCAGGATCGCTCGCGACGCTCGTCATCCTCTTCTTCCTCACGCGTCTCGGGCTCGCGCTGCTGCTCGAGTCTCAGGCCGACAACACCGTGCGGACCGCGATCTTCCTTTCGGACACCGTTCTCGCACCGCTGCTCTTTCTCGGAGGCGTGGTCCTCTACGGGGACCAGGACGCTCGGTTACGCTCGCGCGGCTAGGGAGCTCCCAACGCAATGAACGGCCATGTCGCTGTGCGGCGCTGGACGCCGTGATGCTTGCGTCCTCGGTCGCGCCCATATCGCTGCGGATATGGGCGCTCCCTGCGTCCTTGCCTCACGGCGTTCAGCATCCGCCCAGCGACGGGCGATCATTACGTTAGAAGCTCCAACGACGAAAGGAGTGAGATGCCGACGTACCTCATGCTGACGACGCTGACCGAGAAGGGGGTGCAGACGCTGCACGCGAACCCCGATCGCCTCCGCGAGGTGAACCGAGACGTCGAGGAGATGGGCGCGAAGGTGCTGCACCAGTGGGCCGCGCTCGGCGCGTACGACTTCGTCAACATCGTCGAGGCGCCCGACGACATGACCGTCGCGCGGGTCTCCGTGGCCCTCGGCGCGCGCGGGAGCGCGAAGCTCGAGTCGCTACCGCTGATCCCCGTGGACGCTCTGCTCGACAGTTTCAAGTAGCGCTAGATGTGTTTCGAGGGCACTAGAGCGCGAGGAATCCTGTCTCGCGCGGCACGATCTCCAGCGGGCTGGACGGGAGGCCAGGCGTCGGATCGGGGAGATTGAACCGGCCGGGAGCCACGTCGTTGGGTGTGTCTGGATGGAAGAGAGCTGCGAGGTACTGGATGTGCCCGCGGCCCACGCCCAGCTCGAACTGGCCGCCGCCGTACGCCCCGATCCCCCGTGCCTCGCAGTAGTCGTAGGCGGCGAACAGCCGCTTGATCGACCCGAACCGCGAAGGCTTCACGTTCACCGTCTTCGGTGGCCAGGGAAGCGCCTCGATGTCCTCGACCGAGTGGATGATGGCGTCCCAAGTGACCTGGGACGAGACCTCCTCGAGGATCGGTCGCGTGCGGTCGTCGATCGACGGGTCCTCGAGCCAGATCCCGGGGAGCCCCTCGATGACTCGACGGTAGAGCGCGGGGTCGGCCCTCTGATCGACGACCGTCCCGGTGTAATGCCCCTTGAAGTCGATCGAGTCGACGCAGCCGAGCTCGCGCAGCCGAGCGACGAGCTTGTCAGTCCAGTCGCTCGTCGCATCGAGCTTGAAACGGAGGTCGGGGTAGAGGTCGAGCCAGCCCTGCACGCGCTCGAGTGTCGGTGGCTCACCGAAGCGCATGGACACGACGTATCTCACTGGCCGGAGCTCGCGACCGACCGCAAGTCCGAGCGCGGTCCCGCTCTGGCGGAGCGCAAGGTCGAGAGCTGCGCTTTCGAACCCCCATCTGCGGTAGTCGACGTAGACCGAGCGCTCGGGTGCGTTCTCGAAGAGCGGCTGCGTCTCGAGGTGTCGCGAGAACGAGTCGAGCGTCCAGCAGCCGGCGAGGGGGAGCGTGGCTCCGCGCGCAAGCTGGGCGTCGTGCTCGCCGGCCTCGTAGGTCACGTCCTCGCCGAGCCCCTCCTCGCCGCGCCCGACGAGACGAATCGTCGTCGTCTTCCGCGTGAACCCGCTCGAGACGTCGAGCGAGCTCACGTCGAGGTCGTACTCGTCGATCTCGAGTGGGAGATCCTTGACGGAGTCGTAGAGGCTCACAGCGCGGCGAACGCTACCGCGACCTCGCCGGCCAGCCGCGCATTGGCGACTATCAGCTTCCGGTTCACGTCTCGGGTGCGCCCGCCCGATCGCTCGTGGAGGAACCCGAGCACGAACGGCGTCACAGCTTGGCCGGACACGTTCTGGCGGTCGGCCTCGACGATGGCCGCCTCGATCAGATCCTCGACGTCGAGGCTCTCCGGCGGCGGGTTCCCGAGCAGGAGGCCGCAACCGCCGAGCCGCCAGTGCGCCGCCGCGGTCCGGGCGGCGGTCTCCGCATCGTCGACGCGCTGCGGAACCGGCGGCCCGCCGGTGTCGGAGTAGAAGAGCGGCAGCGTGTCGGTCCGGTAGCCGAGCACCGGGATGCCGAGCGTCTCGAGAAACTCCATCGTCGCGCGGACATCGAGCAGCGACTTCGCCCCGGAGCAGGCGACGAGCACCGGCGAGGTCACGAGCGCCAGCAAGTCGGCCGAGACGTCCGGCGGCGTCGGATAGCCGCGATGCACGCCGCCGATGCCGCCGGTGCCGAGGAACTGGATGCCGAGACAGCGGGCGACGATGAGCAGCCCACCGACGGTCGTGGCGCCGACGTCTCCCGCGACGGCGCAGGCGGCGAGGTCGCGCGGTCCGACTTTGCGTACCTCGGGCGTGAAGCGGGCGAGCTCGTCGGCTGAGAGACCAACACGAATTCGGCCGTCCAGCACTCCCGTAGCGGCGGGGATCGCTCCTGCCGCTCGCACGGCGGCCTCGCTCTCGAGACCCACCTCGATCCCGACCGGTGCCGGGAAGCCGTGCGCGACGAGCGTCGTCTCGAGCGCAACGACCGGCCTGTCCTCGTCGAGAGCAGCCCGCACTTCCGGGGAGATGTCGACGAGCTCGTTCACGCCGCGCAACCTACGGCATCGCTCCGAGCTTCTGCACGCAGCGGGACGCGGCTTCGAGCGCCAGGTCCGCCCCGCCGACGATGTAGCCTGCCGTCAGCGCGTCTCCGGCTCCCGTCGTGTCGACAACTCGTTCGACGGGCCGGGCTTCACGCTCATCCCGGTCGAAGGAGCAACCGCCGGCTCCGAGCTTGAGGATCCACGTGACCCCGGCGAGCGGTCCCTGGACGACTCGCTGTTCGTCCTCGTTCGCGAAGATGACGTCGGGCTCGAGCTCGATGACGAAATCGCGAAACGCGTCCGCTCCCGAGTCTCGGATGGCACTCCAGGACGCGAGATCGATGCTCACCTGCGCACCGTTGCGACGCGCAAGCTCGACGGCGCGCGCGGCGGCACTCCGGACGGGCTCGCGCATGAGCGCATACCCCGAGACGAGAAGGTGGTCGCAGCTTTCGAGCCATGGAGCCTCGATGTCTTCGGGCCGCAGCTCCACCGCGGTGCCGCGGTCGGAGGCCATCGAGCGAGCGCCGCCAGGGGAGACGAGCGAGCAGATGAGCCCGTTGCGGCCTCCCACCGGCCCGACGACGTCGACCCCTCGTTCTCGAAGCTCTGTCCTCGCCATGGAGCCCGCCTCGTCGTCACCCGTTCGTCCGATGAACCGGGCGGACGCGCCGAGCGACGCCGCCCATGCGGCGACATTCGCCGCCTGGCCGCCGGGCGCGAGCACGATCTCGGCGTCGGTATCGCCCTCGGCCGCGATCGGCCCGCCAAGTCGCACGACGACGTCGAGAGTGAGATCGCCGAGCGCACAGACGAGCATTTCCGAATCGTAAGATCCCAGAAGTGGACGGCGAGAAGCGTCGGGAAGGTCTTCGCACCTTCGTCCTTGGTGGCGTCGTCGGCGCGTCCGCAGCGCTTGCGGCGATGAACCGGCGCCGACGCGCTCAGCGCCGCCGTGGGCGACCGCGTGGCCTCGCCGCCTTCGAGAGCGCGCCCTGCTATCTCGAGCTTCTCGAGGAGGAGCAGCAGCGCGAGCAGTCGCCTCCCTCGCGCGCCTGATCGGCACTGGTACGAGGGATTTCCGATTGAGCAACTAGCCTTTTGGCCACGTGCCGATCTATGAGTACCGCTGCCCGAACGGACACACGTTCGAGGTCTTCCAGCGGATGACCGACCCACCCTCGGAGGTCTGTGTCACGTGCGGTGCAGGGCCGGTGGAGAAGATCCTGTTTCCGGTCGCCGTGCACTTCAAGGGGTCCGGCTTCTACTCGACCGACTACGGTCGCGGAAAGAAGAAGGCGAAGGAGGGCGACGCGCCCGCGGCGACCGACAAGGGCGACAAGCCTGCGGAGAAGACGGCGAGCGAGACGAAGCCGAAACCGTCGGCCGACTCGAGCTAGCGCTAGCCCCGGCGCGTGCAGCCGGCGCCGTAGAGCGTGCCCTTCGGCGGCCGGAGAGGCGCGGAGCGCCCGAGGAACATCGAGATCACGGCGACGTTGTCCTCCGAGCCGAGGAGAACCGACTCGCCGCCGCTCGTCGACGGTTCCCCGCCGAGCCTGCAGCGCACTGAGCGTGCGGAATCGGCACGGAAGCGCACCCAGCCGAACTGCGCGAGCTCCCACGCCGACAGGTCGGTCGCCAGTGGGGCCGCGAGCGCGTCTCCCATGAAGGGCAGGCGCAGGAAGGTCCCGAAGCTCGCGATCTCGTCGCCGACGGCGTCGGCGACCGCCTGCTGGCGCGTGCCTCGGCTGATGTCGGTGTCCGAGGGGTCGAGCTGGTTCGTGCGGATTCGCGAGTAGACGAGCGCACGCCGCCCGTCCATGTGCTGGTGGCCCTTCGCGAAGCGCCAGCCCTCCCAGTTACGGCACTTCGCAGGCTTGTACGGGCAGTCGAATCGGTTCGACAGGATCCGCTTCGGGACGTCGACGGTGATCCCGCCGAGCGCGTCGATGAGCTCCCTGAAGCCGTCGAAGTCGACGACGATCACGTGGTCGATGGGGAGACCGGTCAGCGCGCGTACGGTCGCGATCGTGAGCGCGGGGCCCCCGAGCTGGTTCGCAGCGTTGATCTTGGAGGTCCCATAGCCGGGGATCTCGACTCTCAAGTCCCTTGGGATCGACAGGTACGAGATGCGGTGCTTGCCGGGATCGGTTCGGAGCAGCAGAAGCGAGTCGGAGCGGTTGGCGTCACCTCTTCCTGGCGCCCGTCCGCCGTCCGTGCCGATGACGAGGATGGTCGTCGGGTCGGAGAGGATCGAGCCTCCTCGTTTGGCGAGTCGTGCTTCCGCTGCCTTCGGAAGGCGTGCGTTGGCCTCGTCGACGCCGCTCGAGAACGAGCGATAGCCGAGGGCACCCCAGGCCGCGAAAAGGATCACGAACCCGAGCAGCGAGAGCGCGATCCAGAGACCCCAGCGACGCCGGCGCCGCTTCGTCGTGGGCGTCCGCATGGGCTGTGTCGAGGGGCGCGTCGTTCTGTCGAGGGGGACTCTGCCCTTCTTGCGGCCGCCGCGATACAGCCGGTAGGGCTTGGTTCCCTCGGCCATTCGGGTCGCTATGGTAGCCCGCGCCGTGGCCGATCCCCTCGTCATCGGGCTGGATGTCGGTGGGACGAAGATCCTGTCGGGACTCGTCGATCGCGACGGTCAGGTGCTCGCCCGGCACGAGGTGCAAAGCCCGGGTGAGTCCGAGGACGACGTCCTCGCCGCGCTCGACGCTGCTGTGGAGGAGCTCCTGGGCGAGCGCGTTGCCGCGATCGGATTCGGCATCCCGTCGAATCTCGAGCGAGGAACGGGCCGGGTACTGCATGCGACGAATCTCCCGCTCGCGGACATCGACCTCGTGGCACGCTCGCGCGAGCTCTTCGGGCTGCCCGTCGGCGTCGAGAACGATGCGAGTGTCGCCGCGCTCGCCGAGTGGAAGCGGGGGGCGGGGCGAGGCTCCAACAATCTCGTGATGCTCACCCTCGGAACCGGCGTCGGCGGCGGAATCGTGATCGAGGGGAGGCTCTTCCGCGGGTGGGCCGAGCTCGGGCACATCGTCGTCCAGGAAGGCGGCGCGGCGTGCGCCTGTGGGGGGCGCGGGCACCTCGAGGTGCTCGCGTCCGGGCACGCGGGCGACGGAGCCGCGCGCGCCCTGTACGGTCCGGACGCGGACGGGTACCTCCTCATCGAAAAAGGTCACGCAGGCGACTCGGGAGCCGTCGAGGCACTCGCGCGAATCGGCGAGTCGCTCGGTGCGGCCATCGGATCGCTCGTGAACATCTTCGATCCCGATCTGACCGTCGTGGGGGGTGGTTTCGGAGCCGCTGCGGGCGAACTCGTTCTCGGCCCCGCGCGCGATGCGGCTCGGCGAGAGGCGATCGCGCCCGCAAACGAGACTCTTCGGGTCGTGCCGGCGGAGCTCGGGGCGGAGGCGGGACTCGTCGGAGCCGGGCTCGTCGGCTTCGAGGCCCTCATCGAGCACTAGCGCATGCCGCTGGCGGTCTGCGCAACGCCGATCGGAAACCTGGAAGACGTCACGCTTCGCGTGCTCGAGGAGCTGGGCGAGGCCGATGTCGTCCTGTGCGAGGACACCCGCCGGACGAGAATCCTGCTCGACCGGCACGGCATCGAGGCGCGTCTGGTCAGCTATCACCGGCACAACGAGGCGTCCCGCGTCGCCGAGGTGCTGGATCGGCTCGGGCGGGGAGAGCGGGTCGCACTCGTCTCAGACGCGGGCTTGCCGGGCGTGAACGATCCGGGTACGCGGCTGATCCGCGCGGCGGCTGCCCATGGTTTCGACGTGACAGTGCTTCCGGGCGCGTCGTCCGTGGAGACCGCCCTCGTCGCCAGCGGGCTCGCGGGCGATCGGTACCAGTTCGTGGGGTACCTGCCGCGCCGGGCTGCCGAGCTCGACGCGCTCGCGAACTCGATCGTGCGCTGGCCGGGGGCGGTAATCGCGTTCGAGTCGCCCCGCCGGCTTCCGGCTTCTCTGGCCACGCTCGCCGAGGCCATGCCGCAGCGCCCGGCGGCTGTCTGCCGCGAGCTGACGAAGCGGTACGAGGAGGTTGTCCGCGGGACGCTCGATGAGCTTGCCGTGCGGTTCGCAGCTCCTCCGCGGGGTGAGATCACGATCGTGCTCGGCTCGCCCGAGGATGATCCTGCGAAGGAGGCGCTGCCCGCTGAGGCGCTCGAGGCTGTGGCCGAGCTCGTCGCTGCCGGCGTCTCCCGCCGGAAGGCAGCCGACGTCGTGGCGAGACTCACCGGCCTCTCCAGGAACGACCTCTACCGCGACTCTCTGTAACAAGACAGTCAATTGCGTTGCTCCCACCCGGACCAGGCGCTACCGTCGATCCATGTTCACTCGACGGGCAACAAGATGGGCTGTCGTGGGCAGTGCGGCGATGGTCTGCGCTCTCGTCTCGACCCCCGCCTCTTTAGCATGGGCATGGCCGGCTGACGGGCCGGTCCTGCGCGAATTCGCCCTCGGCGACAACCAGTACGCAGGCGGACAGCATCGTGGCGTGGACATCGCGCTCGGTGACGCGTCCGCGGTCGCCGCGCCGGTGAGCGGCGAGGTCACCTTCGCTGGACAGGTACCCACTCACGGACTCACGGTCACGATCTCGACTGGAGACGGGCACAAGGCGTCGCTTACCCACCTCGGTCCGTTGCAGGTGAAGCGCGGTGCGCACGTCCAGGAGGGTCAGGTCATAGCCGCGCCCGGCCCGTCCGGGGAACCCGAGCACTCCGTGCCGTACGTCCATCTCGGTGTACGGGTCGGGGATGGCGAAACGTACGTCGACCCGCTCTCGTTGCTTCCGCCGCGAGGTGCCCCCATCAACCCTCCCCCGGCACCCGCGGCGCCGCCCGCCCCACCTCCTGAACCAGCGCCCGCACCCGTATCTCCTCCTGCGGCGGCAGCCCCACCCGCTGCGCCTTCGCCCGCTCCACCGGCCCCGCCCGGGACAGCGCCTCCGGCTCCTGCGTCGCCGCCGGTCGCTGCGCAAGCGCCAGGCACAGCGCAGCCTCCGACTCCCGAGCTGCCACCTGTGGGTGTACCTGCGGCAGACGGACCAACGCAGGCTCCCGTCGCGGTGGAGAACCCTGTACGGGCCAGGCCGAACCCGGACGCTGGCGAACGGCGCGTGGTGACGACGGTGCGGGAGCCGTCGTTCGGAGCGCCGGCCTCGAGTGACGCGCCATCGTCGAGGGTCGTCCATACCGAGCCGCGAGTGAGTTCCGTGCGCGGTGGCGATCAGCCATCCACGCGCGTTTCGTCACGCGGTTCCCAGGCCGGGACGGACGTTGCCACCTCGCGCCCGAAGGGGAGCGCTCGCGGTGCTCCACTCGCTCGCCTCGTCCGGTCAGTCCCGTCTCCACGGGACTCAGAGCCGGAGCGTCCGACCGGGTTCCCGACGCACCTCGGCTTTCCGCTCTTGATCGCAGGCGCGCTCGCCTGTGCGTTGCTCCTCGGCGGACTCGGCGTGGGACGGGTAGTCCGAAGGCCACTCCCTATCATTGGCGACCGTGAGTCGGGCGAGCTCTCCCCGGAAGATCCTTGTCGCGGTGGCGTGGCCGTACGCCAGTGGGCTGCGTCACATCGGTCATGTGGCGGGGTTCGGCGTGCCGTCGGACACGTTCGCTCGCTATCACCGGCTTCGCGGGAACGACGTCCTCATGGTGAGCGGGACCGACGAGCACGGAACGCCGGTCATGGTCGCCGCGGACGCAGCAGGCGAGTTGCCGCATGAGACAGCCGAGCGATTCAATCAGCTGATTCGCGAGGACCTCCGGGACCTCGGGCTGTCGTACGACCTGTTCACACGCACCACGACGAGGAACCACCACGAAGTCACTCGCGACCTGTTCCGAACGCTCTACGAGAAGGGGTACGTTGTCGAGCGCGAGACGCTGGGTGCGTTCTCTGCCTCGAGCGGGCACACGCTCCCCGATCGCTACATCGAGGGCACGTGCCCGATCTGCGGATACGAGAGTGCCCGCGGTGATCAATGCGACAACTGCGGCAACCAGCTCGACCCGACCGATCTGATCGAGCCGCGGTCGAAGATCGACGGTACGCCGCCGGTGTTCCGGACGACGAATCACCTCTTCCTCGATCTGCCCGCCTTCAAGGAGCAGCTCAGCGAGTGGATCGGAGGACAGGAGCACTGGCGTCCGAACGTCAGGCGTTTCTCGCTCAACTTCGTACAGGAGGTGAAGCCGCGGCCGATTACGCGAGACCTCGACTGGGGCGTGCGAATCCCTGTCGAGGGCTACGAGGAACGCGACGACAAGCGGATCTACGTCTGGTTCGACGCGGTGATCGGCTACCTCTCGGCATCGATCGAGTGGGCGCAGAACCGCGGCGAGCCCGATGCCTGGCGCGACTGGTGGCAGAACCCAGTAGCCGAGCACACCTACTTCATGGGAAAGGACAACATCGTCTTCCACACCGTGATCTGGCCGAGCATGCTGCTCGGTTATGGAGAGGGTGGTGTGTTCGGCGCCGGGCGCGGCCGTCTCGAGCTGCCGGACAACGTGGCCTCGAGCGAATTTCTCACGATGGAGGGGAAGAAGTTCAGCGCCAGCCGGGGCGTGCAAATCCTCGTGCGGGACTTTCTGAGTCGCTACGAGGCGGACGCGCTTCGGTATTTCCTCACGATCGCGGGCCCGGAGACCCAGGACACGGACTTCACCTGGTCCGAGTTCGTTCGGAGGAACAACGACGAGCTGGTTGCGACATGGGGCAATCTCGTCAACCGCACGCTCCATAGCGCCTACAAGAATTTCGGCGCTGTGCCCGAGCCCGGGCCGCTCGTCGACTCAGACGAACAGCTGCTTCGAGCCGTCGACGACGGATTCGAGTCGGTGGGCGCGCTCATCGAGGGTGCTCGCTTCAAGAACGCCCTGCAGGAGGCGATGCGCCTCGCGAGCCTCGGCAACCAATACGTCGCCGAGCAAGCGCCATGGGCCAGCCTCGAGAACGATCGGGAGCGTGCCGCGACGGTCTTGTACGTGACGCTGCGTGCCGTCGACAGCCTGAAGGTGCTACTGGCGCCGTTCCTGCCGTTCTCCGCACAGCGGCTGCACGAGCTGCTCGGCTACGACGACACGATCTCGGGAGCACTCGAGTTCGCGCGCGTTCGCGAGGGCGACGCGGAGCACGTCGTGCTCACGGGCGACTACGAGACCTGGAGCGGGCGCTGGGCGCCGAGCGAGCTCACAGCGGGTCAGGCGCTCCTCGAGCCCGCGCCGCTCTTTCCCAAGCTGGACCCGGACGAGGTCGTTGCGGAGGAGCTCAGGCGGATGGAAGACGCCCTGCGCGAGCCGCATGACGAGGCCCACGAGGAGATGCCCGCGGCGTGACCGACTCGCACGCGCATCTCGACGCGTGCGACGAGCCGGCGGCGATCCTCGTCGAGCGGGCACGCGCCGCAGGCGTGACGCGCATCGTCACGATCGGTACCGGCATCGATTCGTCTCGCGCCGCACTCGCGATCGCGGACGCGCACGAGGGCGTGTTCGCCGCCTTGGGCGTCGACCCACATCAGGCTGCGACCCCCGAGGCGAAACGGCTGGACGAGCTCCGTGAGCTGCTCTCCCACCCGAAGGCGGTCGCCGTGGGCGAGACGGGGCTCGACACCGTTCGACGGTTCGCGTCGTCGCGCGAGCAGCGCCGGCTCTTCGACGCCCAGCTCGCTCTCGCCGACGAGCTCTCGCTCCCGGTCGTCGTCCACAGCCGAGAGGCTGCCGACGAGACCGCAGCCGCTCTTGCGCCGTTCGAGGGCACGGTGATCCTCCACTGCTTCTCGTCGCCGGGTTTGCTTCCCGCTGCGCTCGAGCGCCGGTACTACGTCTCGTTCGCCGGCAACGCGACCTATCCGAAGGCGCCGGAGCTACGCGAATCCGCGAAGGCCGTGCCCTCGGACCGCATCCTCGTCGAGTCGGACAGCCCGTACCTCGCCCCGCAGCCCGCGAGGGGACGACCCAACGAACCTGCGTACGTCACGCACACCATCGCCGCCCTCGCGTCCGCTCGCGAGGAGGATCAGCACGCCTTCGCCGTCCGAACCGACGAAAACGCGACTGCCGCCTTCGGCCTCCCGTGACCGTCGTTCCCAAGAAAGCTCTCGGGCAGCACTTCCTCGTCGACGAGAACATCCTTGGCGTCATCGGTCGCCTGGCGAACCTCCAGGAGGACGACGTCGTGCTCGAGGTTGGCCCAGGTCTCGGCGTCCTCACGCGCTACCTCGCGGCGCGCGTCCGTCTCGTACACGCCGTGGAGCTCGACCGTACGCTCGAAGAGCCGCTCGCGGCCACGCTCGGCGCCCACGAGAACGTGCGGATGATCTTTGCCGATGCGCTCTCACTCGATCTCGGTGCCCTCGATCCGCGGCCTCGAAAGCTCGTCGCGAACCTCCCGTACTCGATCGCCACACCGCTCGTGGTCGAGACCCTGGAGCGCATGCCGTCTCTCGAGCACTGGTGTGTGATGGTGCAGCGCGAGGTCGCCGACCGCTTCTTCGCCGTACCTCGCACGAAGGCATACGGGGCCGTCTCCGTCCTGATTCAGCTGTCGGCGCGAAAGACAGGCTTTCACGCGGTGCCACCGACGGTGTTCCGACCGCGCCCGCGGGTCGAGTCGGCGCTCGTCGCGTTCACTCGCGTCCTCGGGCCGCCGCTCGCCGGCGTGCGACCCGTCGTGGAGGGCGCGTTCGCCCACCGTCGGAAGACGCTTGCAAACTCGATCGCGATCGCCGGGCTCGCCTCACGTGCACGCGTCGAGGAGGCGCTCGGCGTCATCGGTCGCACCGAGCAGGCTCGCGCGGAGGAGCTCGAGCCGGGCGACTTCGTCGCGCTGGCGGACGCCCTCCGATGAGGCAGGCGCAGGCGTGCGCCAAGATCAACCTCGGGCTCGTCGTAGGCCCAGCCCGTGCGGACGGCAAGCACGAGGTGGCGACCGTACTCCAGAGGGTCGATCTCGCCGACGAGATCGAGCTCGAGCCGGCGAATGCCTTGACTATCGCCGGCTTCGACGACGACACACTCGTACGTAGCGCGCTCGAGGCTCTCGCGGCGAGCGTAGGTCTCGCTCCGCGTTGGCGGGTCCACATCGACAAGCGCATTCCGGTCGCCGCCGGCCTCGGCGGCGGGAGCTCGGATGCAGCCTGTGCGCTCGCCCTCGCGAACGCTGAGCTCCCCGAGCCCGTGCCGCCGCCCGCCCTCCACGCAATCGCAGCCACCATTGGCGCGGACGTGCCGTTCTTCCTCCGCGAGGAACCACAACTCGCCACCGGCGATGGCACCGAGCTCGACGCCGTCGAGCTTCCGACCGACTACGTCGTCGTGCTCGTCGTACCGAGTCGAGAGTCGAAGGAGTCGACCGGAGCCGTCTATCGCGCCTTCGATGCACGAAACGGCGCCGCGGGCTTCGACGAGCGCCGCGCCGCTCTGCTCAGGGCGCTCACCCGAGTCGAGCGTGCGCGAGACCTCGCTCGTCTGCCGATGAACGACCTCGCGTCGTCGCCTCTAGCCGAGCAGCTCGCCCGGCTCGGCGCGTTCCGCACAGATGTCACGGGCGCGGGCCCGGCCGTCTACGGCCTCTTCGAGCACGCCGTCGACGCGGAGTGCGCCGCCGTCGCAGTGAGTCGAGCGGGAGCGTCGTGGCTCGCCCGGCCGGTGTGAACGGAGAGAGGCGCCGCGAGTGGCAAGATGACCTCCTGCCGTGGGGCGTGGCCAAGTGGTAAGGCAACGGGTTTTGGTCCCGTGACCCCAGGTTCGAATCCTGGCGCCCCAGCCTCACGCTCGTCCGACGCTCCAGGCAAGCCGACTACGCTCAGCGGGCGATGACGACCCCGACCACGCCGACGGGACGCACATCGGCGGCGTACGAACACCTCCAGCAGATGATCGCCGACGATCGCTGTGTCGTTCTCGACGGGGGTGTGGCGACGGAGCTCCAGCGTTATCGCTCGCCTGGCGAAGACGGCGATCTCTGGGGGACGTGGGCGCTCTATCGCGCACCCCGCGCGGTCCTCGAGGTTCACCGAAGCTACGCGGTCACTGGCTGTCATGTGATCTCGACGGATACCTGGTCGATTCTCTCGGCGCCCGAGATTGGATCCGGAAGCGCGTCGCGGCTCGTCGAGGCGCAGCACTGGATGGACATCGCACGTATGGGAGTTCGTCTCGCGCGACAGGCGGTCGACGAGGCCGGCCGCACGGGCGAGTGCGCCGTCGCATTCGCGATCTCGGAGGAAGCGAACTCCCCCGAGCGGCGCGAGACGCTCGAGTTGCTGACGCGAGCGCTCGCCGACGACCCGCCGGACCTGATCCTGATGGAGACGATGACGTTGATCCGGGAGCCGAGGACGTTCGAGACGGTCGAGCTCCTTCTCGGGACCGGGTTGCCGGTGTGGCTGTCCTTTCGCCGCTGCCGGCACGGTGTGTGCGGAGTGCAAGGGCAGCATTGGGGCCCGCCGGAAGGCGACCTCTTCGGTCGAGCAGCACGCCGCTTCGAGGAGATGGGAATCGGAGCACTCCTCATCAACTGCCTTCCGGTCGAGCACGTTCCGGGGATGATCTCGTGGCTTCGGGACTTCACGAAGCTCCCGCTCGGCGTCTATCCGAACCTGGGCGACTACGGGGGCCGCGAATGGCGCTTCGACGATCTCGTCGGCCCCGCCGAGTACGCGGCGCTGGCACGTGCGTGGCGCGACGAGGGAGCGCAGATCATGGGTGGCTGCTGTGGCGTGACGCCCGAGCATATTCGCGCTCTCGTTACGGAGCTCGCCGAGACGAAGCCCGGACACCGGCGGCCGCTCGTCGACGAGCAGCTGCTGGTCGAGCCGGACCGGGCTGCGGCCGAGATGTGGCGGGACGACCACGGTCGCTCTCTCTACCCGCTCCCGTTTCCGGACCTCACGGTCGAGGAGGGAGTGTTCGTCCCCACGACCGGCAGCTACCTCGTGTGGAAGTCGCTCTTCACGAGCGGCGTGGGCGCGGGTCTCAGCTGCATGGACGTCGGCTGCGGCTGCGGCATTCTGGCCGTCCAGCTCGCGCTCAACGGTGCGGAGCGAGTTCATGCAATCGACATCGACCGCAACGCGGTTGCGAACACGCTCGCGAACGCGTTTCGAAACGGCATCTCCGATCGCGTCACCGGGGAAGCGGTCAACTTCTTCCACTGGGAACCCCGTGAGCGGTTCGACCTCGTCGTGGCGAGCCTCTACCAGATGCCCGTCGATCCCTACGAGGAGCCGACCGGGCATCGCCCGCTCGACTACTGGGGGCGCAACCTCATCGATCACTTCATCCGGCTCTTGCCGAGCATGCTCGCCCCCGAGGGGACTGCATTTCTCATGCAGCTGTCGATCATCGGCCAGGCACAGACCGAGGCGCTGCTCGCGGAGCATGGGCTTGCCGCCCGCGTCGTCGACTACAGCTTCTTCCCTTTCGAGCCGGTCTTCGAGGAGAACCGCGAACAGATCGAGCGGGTCGAGCAGCTCTCCGACGCCTACCACATCAAGGTCGCGGACGAGGACGTCATGGTGGCCTACCTGCTCGAGATCAGGCGCGTCGAGCGCGGGGCAGCACAACCGGCGTGAACGCGGGCGCGGCATGCGAGACTGGGGTCAGCGGGCGGCACAACCCGGCTCCCAGAGAACATCGAGCATGAATTCGATACAGCCGAAGCTCGGCGCGGTCGTGATGGCCGCGGGTCTCGGAACGCGAATGCGCTCCGATGTCCCGAAGCATCTCCATCCACTGCTCGGACGACGCATGGTCGACTGGGTTCTCGCGTCCGCGAAGGAACTGGGGGCGGATCCCATCGTCGTGGTCGCTTCGCCCGCGACGGCGGACGACTTCAGCGGGTTCGAGGTCGCCGTGCAGGAGGCTCCGCTCGGGACGGGCGACGCCGTTCGCAGTGCACGCAGCGCGCTCGAGGGTCGGGCCGAGAACGTGCTCGTGCTCTCGGGCGACACGCCGCTGCTCACGCCCGGGCTCCTCGGCGGACTGGTGGAGACTCACGATCGCGAGGAAGCGTGGGCGACGGTGCTTTCCTTCGAGCCGGACGATCCGAAGCAGTACGGACGCGTGCTTCGCAACGCCGATGGTGGGCTCGCCGGAATCGTCGAGCATCGGGACGCATCTGCCGAGGAGCGTGCCGTGCGCGAGGTCAACTCGTCCATCTACGTCTTCCGTGCGGAGAGGTTGTGGCCGGTGCTCGATCGGCTCGTGCCGCACAACGTCCAGGGCGAGCTCTATCTGACGGATTCGGTCGCGCTCCTCGCTTCGGACGGAGGACGCGTCGCGGTGCACAAGGGAGGAGATCCTGTGGAGACGGAGGGTGTGAACACACGCGCGGAGCTGGCTGCGGCCGCCGCCGCGCTTCGCGTCCGGATCAACCAGGAACACATGCGGGCAGGCGCCACGATCATCGACCCCGAGACGACCTGGATCGATGCCGAGAGCGTGCTCGAGCCCGATGCGGTGGTCCACCCGTTCACGGTCATTCGGGGCGCCTCGCGCGTTGCAGCGGGCGCGGAGGTCGGTCCCCACGCAGTGCTGGACGATGCGATCGTCGGAGAGCGTGCCAGCGTCGGCCCGTTCTGTTACCTTCGCCCTGGCACGGTGCTCGAGGCGGGGGCCAAGGCGGGCACGTTCGTAGAGATCAAGAACGCAATCATCGGCGAGCGGACCAAAGTGCCTCATCTCACATACCTCGGGGACGCCGACGTGGGTGCCGATACCAACATCGCCGCCGGCAACATCACCGCCAACCAGGAGCACACTCGCGTGAAGCAGCGCACCGCCATCGGGCGCAACGTCAGGACGGGTGTCGACAATACCTTCGTCGCCCCGGTCTCGATCGGCGACCACGCATGGATTGGAGCCGGATCCGTCATCACCGAGGATGTCCCACCAGGGGCGCTGGCGATCGCCCGCGCGAAGCAGGTGAACAAGGAAGGACGCGGTGGAAACCGGGACGCTTGAGCAAACACTCCCTGGGCTCGAAGCGGACATCCCGCGTGTCGAGATGACGACCGGGCACGCGATCCCGCTCACGCCTCAGAAGCGGTTGATGATGTTCGCTGGTCGCTCGCACCCCGAGCTTGCCGCGAAGATCGCAGAGCAGCTGGGGGTCGAGCTCGGCGAGATCGAGCTGACGACGTTCGCGAACGGCGAGACCTACTGCCGCTACTGCGAGTCGGTTCGGGGCGCGGACGTGTTCGTCGTCCAGACCGGCTGCAGCCCCGTCGACCAGAACATCATGGAGCTGCTGTTCATGATCCAGGCGGCACGGCTCGCGTCGGCTAAGCGGATCACGGCCGTGATCCCGTGGTTCCCGTATTCGCGGCAGGACCGAAAGGCGAAGCCGCGGGAACCGATCTCGAGCAGATTGCTCGCGGACATGATTCAGGCGTCCGGAGCCGATCGCTTGCTCACCATGGATCTCCACGCAGGCCAGATCCAGGGGTTCTTCACGATCCCGGTCGACCACATGACGGCGCTGCCGCTCTTCGCGCAGCACTTCCGCGATCTCGGTTTAACCGGAGAGCGTGTCGTGTCCGTGGCCCCGGACGCCGGCCGTGCGAAGCACGCCGTCCGTTTCGCAGAGATGATCGACGCGGACTTCGCGATCATGAACAAGACTCGACCCTCGCGTGACGTTGCCTCGGTCACGGAGATCACGGGCCGCGTCGCAGGCAAGATCGCGATCGTCGGCGATGACAACATCTCGACAGGGCACACGCTTCTCGATGGCGCGCGCGCGCTCACCGAGGCCGGCGCCGAGCAGGTCTGGGTGTTCGCGACACACGGGCTCTTTGCCACGGACGCACTCGAACGGTTCGCGAAGGCCGACCTCGCAGGGATCGTCGTCACGGACACGGTGCCCGTCGATCCCCTTCGGCGGCCCAAGAACATGACGGTTCTGACCGTCTCCGGCCTGCTTGCCGAGACCATCATGAACGTGTTCGCCGACGAGTCCGTGTCGGCGATCTTCGGCGGCGAGAACCAGCTCTTCTAGGAGAAACCGCTCAACCACCTGGGTTTGGGGCGAGCTTGTCCCCCGACTTTGTACCCCTCGGCGCTGTTCGAGTCGATCCCGGTCGGCTGACCGCCCCGGGACAGGTTTCGTAACCGAACGCGGCGGGAAGAAGTACAGGTGCCGAACCGCTGCCGTGATCATCCTCCTCGAGCTTGACCGCCATCCTGAGCGCTTGGCGATTCGCTCGCCGGGTGCTCGTTCCGTTTCTTTGGAGAAGGGGCCCGCTCGTGAGTTGCAGCGGTCAGGACTGGCTCGTAGGGCACTATCGGGCCAGCTTCGGAACGTCCCGAGAGCATCTGCAACTAGGCGGCCTGCTCTCGCCGCCGCAGAAGCGCGCAGCCGAGCCCGCCGGTAGAAGCGCGCCCTCGCCAGGTCACACTCAGCTGACCCATTTTTCGCATCGGCGCTTTCGGGCCGATCCACCTGGACGCGAATCGAACCGAAGGCAGGGCGAAGGTGGGTCAGCGCCTCTCTTGCTACGCCCTGCGCTTCACGGTGATGACGAAGTTCGCCGTGCTCGCCTTTCCGCTCGTATCTGCGGCCGACGCGTATCGAAGAAGCGTCACGCCCGAATCGAAAGCCTCAGACCCGAGGAGTCGCAACCGATGCTGTGCCTCGCCTGAAGGGGCTTTCTCCCGCCCCATATCGCAGGATGAACTCAGAATCGGAGTTCGTCGACGAGCGTCGCTGCGAGGAGGACCGGGCCAACGCCTAGGAGGAGGATCACGTCCGGCATGCCGCCGGCAATGTTCCAAGCCGACGCACCGCGAGTGCGAGCGCTCGCCGTACCGGCTTCGGCGTGCGGTATCCGCGGCGTCCGGCGCGGACAAGTCGCTCCCGGAGTTCGGCTTGGGCCGTCTGGTGCGTGAAGCGGCCGCGTCACTGCAAGTGCTCTTCGCCGGAGCGTATCCTCGCGGCCCATGCGAGGCCGCTACCTCACGACCGCGATCGTCGTGCTTCTTGGCCTCATCGCGGCGAGTTGCGGCTACCAGAAACCCAACGGTCAGGTCACCTTCGTCACGGTCGACACCGATCCCGATTGGTCTCCGGACGGTCGACTGATCGCCTTCGCGAGCAGTCGTAGGCGAGGTGGCATCTACGTGATTCAGCCGGACGGGAAGGGATTGCGGCAGTTGTTCCACGGCGTCGCGAGCAATGTCGATTGGTCGCCCGACGGCCGACGGATCGCATTCCAAGGCGACCACGGCATCTACGTGCTCCGCAGAAGCGGGGGCGCCCGAGGCGCGTTTTGCTGGGTGAGCAATTCTCTGCTTCCAGCATGGGCCCCTGACGGGCGAACTCTGGCGGTGGTGAAGGGGGAGCGCGACCTTTCAACCGCGATCTACGTGGTGCGTCTCGACGGAGGCGGGCTCCGGCGACTCCTTCCGCCGTTCCTGCGGAGATCGGCCCCACACTGGATGCGGTCTCGGCCTCGGAGACCGAGCCGGCGTGGTCGCCGGACGGTCGCCAGATAGCGTTCGAGGCTGGAGACGGACACGTCGTCACTGCGGACATCGCGAACGGGAAACGGCGCGCGATCGCGACCGCAGCGTACGAGCCTGCGTGGTCGCCGGATGGTCGCTCGATCGCCTTCCAGTCCGCTAGCGCCCTGTGGCTGGCGAATGCCGACGGGAGCGGAGAGGAGCGTCTCCTCGCGTCGAACGGCGGAGATCCGTCGTGGGCCCCCGACTCGCGCAGTCTCGTCTTCGAGGTCCGACACTGGTACGGCCGCTTCTGGCGGAGACCCCAGTCGCTGTCGGTTGTGGATGCGGAAGGCAGCGCTCTCCGCACGCTCACCTACGGAAATTCTGTGCTCGACGATCCTGCGTGGCGCGGAGACAAGGCGACTCCATGACCGATCAAAGCTCGCGCTAGCCTCTGGGGCGGCGCGCCCCGCTACAATCCGCGGCCGTGTCCGGGGACAGACTGAAACTGGAGGTGCGCGAACGCGAGGAGCTTGGCTCTCGTCGCTCGCGACGCCTGCGCGCGCAAGGGCTGATTCCGGGCGTGCTCTACGGCAAGGGTCATTCGCGCGCGATCGTCGTTCCCGAGCGCGAGCTCAGGACGGCGATGACCGGGCCCTCGGGATTGCACGCGATCCTCGACGTCGTCGTCGAGGGTCAGGAGACAGTGCACCCGTCGATCCTCGCGGAGTACGAGCAGGATCCGATCCGAGGCACGATCTCGCACATCGATCTGCGCGAGGTCCGCATGGACCAGCCAATCCACGCAACGGTGATCGTGCACCTCGTCGGCGAGTCGGCCGGCGTGAAGACCGGAGGCGTGCTCTCGCTCGTGGGTCGCGAGCTCCAGGTCGAGGCGCTTCCTGCGGATGTTCCCGAGCACGTCGACGTCGACATCACGCACCTCGAGGTCGGCGACGTCCTTCGACTTGCACGATGTCCCCGCGATCGACAACGTCACGTTCCTCGACGACCCGCACGAGACGGTGATCGCGACCGTCTCGGTGCCGAGGGGCTACGCGGAGCTCGAGGAAGCCGAGGCGCTGGCGGCCGAGGAGGCCGCCGCGGCCGAGGCGTGCAGAGGAAGTGGAGGGCGCGGAAGTCGAAGGCGAGCCCTCCGAGCCCGACTCCGAGCAGTAGCCGTGCGCCTCTTCCGTCGGGGCCCTTCGGCCTCGACGCTCGACCTGCTCGTCGCGGGCCTCGGGAATCCGGGCGCGCGCACGAGCGCGACCGTCACAACGTCGGCTGGATGGTGGTCGACGAGCTCGCGCGCCGGCACGACGCGTCGTTCAAGTCGAAGTTCAACGGGCGACTCTCCGAGACGCGAGTGCGGGAGGCCCGCGTCGCGCTCCTGAAGCCTGAGACGTACATGAACGAGTCCGGCCGCTCGATCTCGGCGGCCGCGCGGTTCTTCAAGGCCGCTGCGACGGACGTGCTCGTCGTCCACGACGACGTCGACCTCGAGGTCGGGCGGCTGCAGGCCCGTCTGGGTGGAGGGCTCGCGGGACACAACGGACTGCGCTCCATCGCGCAGTCGCTCGGCACGCCGGAGTTCCTCCGGCTGCGAATCGGTGTGGGTCGGCCGGGGCGCGGGGACCCGCGTGACGTCGCGGACTACGTGCTCGCACCGTTCGAGCCGCACGAGGATCGGGACGGGATCGTCGCGCGCGCTGCCGATGCCGTCGAGACGCTGCTGTCGGAGGGCCTCGACGTGACGCAGCAGCGTTTCAACTGAGCGCGGCGTTCGCGGCGCATTGGCGCCGTTCTTCGACTCTGGGTTCCCGACTGTTGCAATGTCCTCGGTAACGTTCGCAGAGGGCACGGGGGTGCCCCTGGGGGTGGTTCGGACGCGGTCAGCCGTCGAGAAGCTGGCCCCATCGGTTGCGAGCGGCCGTTTCACCCGAGGGCGTCTCGATGACCCGGCCTGACGCGACCCGGCTACGATGACCGTCGCGGGACGCCGTTCCCGCCAGCCGCATGGACCCGTCGACATCCGCGCTCTCCGGCCTCGTCCAGGAGCTCGCCTCGAGCGAGCGCTTTCGCGCGTTCCTCGCCGACTTCCCGTGCGCCGCCCGCGTCTCCGAGCCCGCGCTTCCGCTCGTGCTCGCCGCGCTGCACGAGGAGCTCGCGCGACCCGTCGTCTGCCTGCTCGCGGAGGACGAGGAGGCGCGGGACACCGCCGAGGCGGTCGCCTGGTACGGCGATCCCGACCCGCATCGCGCTCCTCCCGAGCCGCGGCGTTCGTGCCGGATCGGGGCTCGAGCCGCCGGCCCATCTCGTCGGCGAGCGCGCCCGCGCCCTCGACGTCCTCGCCGGTGGCGGATTCGTCTGCGTCTCTGCGCGCGCACTTGCTGAGGGCATGCCGCCCGTGCACGAGCGTCCCGAGGCCGTACGCATTACCCGCGGGTGACGAGCCGGGCATCGACAGGCTCGTGGAGGCGCTGGCGCTCGCCGGCTACGACCGCGTCGAACGGGCCGAGGAGCGCGGCCAGATCGCCGTGCGCGGTGGGATCGTCGACGTCTTCCCGAGCACGGGCCGCGAGCCGCTTCGAATCGAGCTCTTCGGGGACGAGGTCGAGCAGATCCGGGCGTTCTCGCCCTTCACCCAGCGCGCGCTTCATCCTGTCGACGAGGCGGTGATCCATCCCGCGCGCGAGCGCCTCCACGATCCGGAGGAGCTCGAGGAGTCCGCCGAGCTGCCCGACGATCGCGTCGCCGCTGTTGGACGGAGCGCCCGACGTCGTCTGGCAGGTCGACGAGGTGAGGCAGCTCTGGGAGGAAGAGGGCCTCGAATCTCAGCGCCTCGACGGCGCGGCCCGGCTGGAGCCGCTCCCGCGCTCGCAGCCGCATGTGTTCGAGGCGCAGCGGCCTGCGATCGCCGCGCGCGGGCTCTCCGAGGCCGAGAACGAGCTCGCGGGCATGCTCCGGCAGGGGCGCCGCGTCGTCGTCACGTTCCAGCACCGCGGAGAAGCTCAGCGCACCCAGCGGCTGCTCCGCAAGGTCGACGCTGCCGTCGACGAACGCATCGAGACACTTCCTTCGGGCGCCTCGCTCCGGTTCGCGGTCAGCCCGGCACGCCGCGGATTCGTCTGGCGTGACCTGGGGCTCGCGCTCCTGCCCGACACCCAGGTGTTCCGCAAGCGACCCCCACGCGCGGACGCGAGGCTCGGCCGTGCGCTCCAGTCGTTCGCCGATCTGCGCACCGGGGACTACGTCGTCCACGAGGATCACGGCGTCGGGAGGCTTCTCGGGTTCGAGACGAAGGAGGTCGCCGGAATCACGCGCGACTACCTCTACCTCGCGTTCAAGGGCGAAGACCGGCTGTACGTCCCGCATGAGCAGCTTCCCAAGGTCTCCCGCTACATCGGCGCCGACGCGCGCACGCCGTCCCTCTCGAAGCTCGGAGGGAAGGCCTGGCACAATCTGAAGAGCCGCGCTCGCGCGTCGGTGCGGGAGCTCGCCGGCGAGCTTCTGTCGCTGTACGCGAGACGCCAGCAGGCGCCCGGTCATGCGCTCGACCTCTCGAGCGACTGGCTCGAACGCCTCGAGAGCTCGTTCCCGTACCGGGAGACGGACGACCAGTTGCAGGCGATCGAGGCCGTGAAGGAGGACCTCGAGGCGGCGAGGCCGATGGATCGCCTCGTCTGCGGAGACGTCGGCTTCGGGAAGACGGAGGTTGCGGTTCGTGCCGCGTTCGCGGCGGCGCTGAACGGTCGCCAGACGCTCGTCCTCTGTCCGACGACGATCCTCGCCGAGCAGCATTGGAACACGTTCCGGGAGCGCTACCGCGACTTCCCGGTACGAGTGGAGATGGTGTCGCGGTTCCGCGCGAGAGCCGATCAGACGCGGATCCTCGACGAGTTCCGGGCGGGAAAGGTCGAGGTCCTGATCGGCACGCATCGGATCCTCTCGCGCGACGTCATCCCGCAGAACCTCGGCCTCGTCATCCTCGACGAGGAGCAGCGCTTCGGCGTCGCCCAGAAGGAGCTCCTGCGCTCACTCCGGCTCGAGGTCGACGTTCTCGCGCTCTCGGCGACTCCGATTCCGCGCACCCTCCACATGTCGCTCTCGGGGCTGCGCGACATCTCGATCATCGATACGCCCCCGATCGGGCGCCGCCCGATTCGCACGACCGTCGGCGAGTTCGACGACGAGCTCGTGAAGACGGCGCTCGAGCGAGAGCACGCACGCGGTGGACAGGCGTTCTACCTCCACAACCGGGTCGAGTCGATCGACGAGGCCGCGACGAAGCTCGAGCAACTCTGCCCCGCTCTGCGCTTTCTCGTCGCGCACGGCCAGATGTCAGAACGTGAGCTCGAGGAGCGGATGCACGCCTTTCTCGCCGGAGATGCCGACGTCCTCGTCTCGACCACGATCATCGAGTCGGGCATCGACATCCCCCAGGCGAACACGCTCGTCGTCGAGCGTGCGGATGCGCTCGGACTCGCGCAGCTCTACCAGATCCGCGGGCGCGTCGGCCGCTCGGACGTCCTCGCCTACGCCTACCTCTTCTACCCGGAGGCGTCCGAGCTCACACCCGAGGCGCGCGCGCGGCTCGCGACGCTCGCCGACCACACGGAGCTCGGCTCCGGGTTCCAAATCGCGATGCGCGACCTCGAGATCCGCGGCGCGGGTGACCTGCTCGGACCCGAGCAGTCGGGACACGTCGCCGCGCTCGGCTTCGAGCTCTACGTGGAGATGCTCGACGAGGCCGTCGCGGAGCTCTCGGGGAGCCGGCGAGTCGTCGCGCGCCCCGTTCGCGTGGACGCTCGCGTGGACGCGTACGTACCGGCCGGGTACGTCGCGGCCGAGGCGCTCAAGATCGACCTCCACCGCAGGATCGCCCTCGTGGAGGGCGAGGACGAGCTCAGGGAGCTCGTCGCCGCGACCGAGGATCGGTACGGGCCGTTGCCCGAGCCCGTCGGGAACTTGTTCGCGATCCAGGAGGCGAAGCTGAAGCTCGCTCGTCTCGGCGCCGACTATCTCGTCTACCGCGCGGGACGCGCGACCGTCGGGCCGCTCGCGCTGGGCTCGGTGGAGGTCCGTGCGCTCCTCGGGAAGGAGCCGACGGCGATCTACTCGACGCAAAAGCGCGAGGTCTCGCTGCGGGTCGAGACCCTCGAGCGCGCGCTGGAGCTCCCCGATGCTATTGTCCAGGCTCGCTTGGCCGCTTGAGTCGCGGCCTTTTTTATGCGATTTCGAACCGATCGATCCCAGCCTTCGAACCGTCCCGCAACGTGTGCCTAACACCGCCTCCGGCTATAAGAACTCGGCCTCGATGAACCTCGTCCGCATCACACTTGTCGTCCTGGGGACGATCGTCGCTCTCGTCGTTTCCGCGTGCGGAAGCGGCGCCGCGGACGTCCCGTCGGGCTCGGTCGCAGTCGTCAACGGCACGGAGATCTCCGGGGAGGAGCTCGACCGGCTCCTCGACCAGGCGAAGAAGGGATACGAGGCGACGAAGCGGGAGTTCCCGAAGGCGGGAACTCCGGAGTACCAGACGATCCAGACCCAGTACGTGGCGTACCTCGTGCAGCGGGAGGAGTTCAGGCAGGCTGCTTCCGACCTCGGGGTCGAAGTCACGGAGAAGGACGTCGACAAGGCCGAGGACGAGCTCATCTCCAGCCGCGACTGGACGCGCAAGGAGTACGAGAAGGCGTTGAAGGAGCAGGGCTTGACGGCCGCGGACTACCGGTCGACGCTCCAGACGTCGGTGCTGGCCCAGAAGCTGTACGAAGAGGTCACGAAGGACGCGAAGGTCTCGGAGCAGGACGTGCTCGCCTACTACACGCAGAACCAGTCGCAGTACGGGACGCCAGAGTCGCGTGACGTCCGGCACATCCTCATCGCGAAGAAGAGCTCGGACGGGCAGGTCGACTTCGAGGCCAGCAAGGCACGGGCTGACGAGATCTACGCCGAGCTTCAGGCGGGCGGCGACTTCAAGGCTCTCGCGAAATCGAGCTCCGACGATCCCGGCAGCAAGGACTCGGGAGGTGAGCTGACGATCTCGCGGGGCCAGACCGTTCCCGAGTTCGACGAGGTGTCGTTCGAGCTGAAAGAGGGCGAGCTGTCCCAGCCCGTGAAGACGACGTACGGCTACCACGTCATCGAGGCACTGTCCCCGGTGCGCGCCGCGAAGACGACGCCGCTCGCCAAGGTGAAGGCCTCGATCCGCACCACACTGCTTCAGCAGAAGCGGAACGAGGACATGTCCGCCTGGGTCGAGGAGCTGCGCAAGAAGTACGAGGGCAAGGTGAGCTACGCGGCGGGCTACGAGCCCCCGGAGGTTCCCGAGGCGCCGACCGAGACCCAGTAGGGTCTCCAAATGAGCCTGGCCGAGGCGCTCCTCGACCTTCAGGAGCTGACGCGGCATCTCCGCCGGGAGTGCCCCTGGGACCGCGAGCAGACTGCGCGCACCATCGTGCCGCACACCGTCGAGGAGGCCTACGAGGTGGCCGACGCGGCCCTGACCGGCGACTCCGACGAGCTCCGAGGGGAGCTCGGCGACCTGCTCTTCCAGGTGTACTTCCTCTCTCTCCTCCTCGAGGAGAGTGGGGAGGGCGATCTCGAGACGGTGGCCCGCGAAATCCACGCGAAGCTCGTTCGTCGCCATCCGCACGTCTTCGGCGACGGGGACGCGCGGACGCCCGGTCGCGTTCGCGAGCGCTGGGAGGAGCTGAAGACGGAGCAGGAGGGGAGGGCGGGCATCTTTCATCCACGTCCCCGAAGCGCTGCCCGCTTTGCTCCACGCTCGAAAGGTCCAGCGCCGAGCTGCGAACGTCGGCTTCGACTGGCCCGATCTCTCCGGACCGCTGGCGAAGCTCCACGAGGAGATCGACGAGCTCGCCGCTGCGATCGAGCACGTCGGCGAGCCCGCACCGGAGACGGAGGCGGATGTCGCGACGTTTCACGAGATCGGCGACGTCCTCTTCACCGCCGTGAACGTCGCTCGAAGGCTCAACGTCGATCCTGAGCTCGCTTTGCGTGCAACGACGCGACGCTTCACGTCCCGCGTCGAGCAGGCGGTCGAGCTGGCGGCCGCCGAAGGCGTGGACTGGCAGGCTCTCGACCTCGAGGGGCAGGACGAGTACTACGAGCGCGCGAAGGGTCGGGCCCGATGACGGCGATCGACCATGTTCATGCTCGCCAGCTGCTGGACTCGCGCGGCAACCCCACTCTCGAGGTCGACATCCGGCTCGCCTCCGGTGCGTTCGGGCGCGCGGCTGTTCCCTCGGGCGCCTCGACCGGCGAGCACGAGGCGGTGGAGCTCCGGGACGGCGACGCGCATTCGTACCAGGGCAAGGGCGTCCTGAAGGCGGTGGCAAACGTGAACGGCGAGATCGCCGCGGCTCTCGCCGGGTTCGACGCCGACGACCAGCGCGGGCTCGACAGCCGTCTCATCGAGCTCGACGGGACGCCGAACAAGAGTCGTCTGGGCGCGAATGCGATCCTCGGCTGCTCGCTCGCAAGCGCCAAGGCGGCGGCGGCCGACGCGGGGCTCCCGCTCTACCGGTGGATCGGCGGGACCGATGCTCGCACGCTCCCCGTTCCCCTGATGAACGTCATCAACGGAGGCGCGCACGCTCAGAACCGCCTCGACCTGCAGGAGTTCATGGTCGTGCCTGCGGGCGCATCGACGTTCTCCGAGGCGCTGCGGGTCGGTGCCGAGGTGTTTCACTCGCTGAAGGCGGTCCTCCACGAACGGGGCCTCGCAACAGGCGTCGGGGACGAGGGAGGATTTGCGCCCGACCTGGAGTCGTCGGAGAAGGCGGTCGAGGCGATCCTCGAGGCCGCCGAGCGCGCCGGGCATGCGGAGCGCGTCGCGATCGCTCTCGACCCTGCCGCGAGCGAGTTCTTCCGCGACGGAACGTACGAGCTCGCGGGTGAGGGTCGCACTCTCGACCCCGAGGCCATGATCGCGTTCTATGCCTCGCTCGTCGATCGCTTCCCGCTCGTGTCCATCGAAGACGGCCTCGACGAAAACGCGTGGAGCGACTGGAAGACGCTGACGGATGCCCTCGGCGACCGGGTGCAGCTCGTCGGGGACGACTTGTTCGTGACCAACGTCGAGTTCCTGCGCCGTGGGATCGAGGAGACAGTGGCGAACGCGATTCTCGTGAAGGTGAACCAGATCGGCACGCTCACGGAGTCGCTCGAGGTGATCGAGCTCGCGCGCGGCGCAGGGTACGCCACCGTCATTTCACACCGCTCCGGTGAGACCGAGGACACGACCATCGCGGACCTTGCCGTGGCGGTGAACGCGGGTCAGATCAAGACCGGCGCGCCGTCCCGGACCGATCGGGTGGCGAAGTACAACCAGCTCCTCCGGATCGAGGAGGAGCTCGGTGACGATGCGGTGTATCCCGGCTGGAGCCCCTTTTCGCGCGAGATAGCCTGGCAGGCGTGACCCCACACGAGCGCAGGACCAAGATCGTGGCGACGATCGGCCCGGCGTCGAACGACGAGCAGACCCTCACCCGACTGGTCGAGGCAGGGATGGACGGAGCGAGGCTCAACTTCTCCCATGGCCGTCGCGACGATCATCACGAGAGCGCCAGACGTGTGCGTGCGGTGCAGGCGGACGTGGGACGGCCGCTCGCGCTGATCGCCGACCTGCAGGGACCCAAGATCCGGATCGGTGATCTCGCTGCACCCGTCGATCTCGAGGTCGGCGACGCCGTCGTCATCGCCGGCCAGGACCGGTGCGGCGCGGACGACGTTCCGGTCGCGCCCGACGTCCTGGGTTCGGTTCTCGAGCCAGAGGACGAGGTGCTCGTCGACGACGGACACGTTCGACTCCGCGTCGAGCGGGTGGAAGGAGGTCGTGCGCTGTGCCGTGTCGTCACCGGCGGGCTGGTCGAGCCTCACAAAGGAGTGAACGTTCCGGGCGTCCCGCTGCCGGTCCCGTCGCTCACCGAGAAGGATCTGGCGGACCTCGAGTTCGCGCTCGAGCTCGGCGTCGACTACGTCGCGCAGTCGTTCGTTCGTACGCATACAGACGTCGCCGCCCTGCGGGCCAGGATCGACGAAGCCGGGTCGCAAGCATGGGTGATCGCCAAGATCGAGCTCAAGGACGCGGTGACGGCGCTCGACTCGATCCTCGACGTCTCGGACGCGGTGATGATCGCCCGGGGAGATCTCGGTGTCGAGATCGGGGCCGCGGAAGTTCCTCTGCTGCAGAAGCGGATCATCCTCGGGGCGCTCGAGCGTGGAAAGCCTGCGATCACCGCGACTCAGATGCTCGAGACGATGGTGCACCGCCCGGAGCCAACGCGAGCCGAGGCATCTGACATCGCGAACGCGATCCTCGACGGAACGTCGGCGCTCATGCTCTCCGCCGAGACGGCTATCGGCGAGTACCCGGTCGAGGCGGTCGCCACTATGGCGAACATCGCGCGTGCGGTCGAGCCGAGCCTCGGCTACCGGCACCAACTCCCGGCCGCGGCCGAGCAGCCCACCGTGGGCCGCGCGATGTCAAATGCGGCGTGTGACCTCGCGGAGGCGCTCGGCGCGAAGGCGATCCTCGTTCCCACGTTCACCGGTCGCACGGCGTCGGCCGTCGCGCGCCTTCGCCCACGAAGGCCCGTCGTCGCACTCACCCATGTGGTTACGTCGCTTCAGCACATGGCGATCGAGTGGGGTGTGACTCCTCTCGAGATCCCCGAGTCGACTGACGTCGACGACCTCTGGCGGCACTCCATCGAGGCGACGCGTGAGGCCGGGATCGTCCAGGCGGGCGACCGCGTCGTCCTCACGGCGGGCACCGCCGTGAACATTCCCGGCTCCACCAACGTCATCAAGGTCGACGTCGCCTGACGCCGCAGGCCGCCGGTCGCTCCCGGCCGGCGGAGCCGGCCTCCGCGACCGGCTGACGACGCTCGCGGCGCGAACCTGCGCGCTCGCCGCTTGTCCGTACCTGTTGTACTGTCCTGCGCGCCCGCTCGCGCTTGGCTCCCTTGCGAGCGCCGCCCCTGCGGCGCCAGGAGACCGGACCGCGCAGGCCGCACATCGGCGTGAGTGGGAAGGGGCCCGAGCTCGGGCGTGGAACCTGGCGTCGTGGCAGGGAGGGCGAAGGCAAAGGCTCCTCTACGGAGGAAGAAGATGCACCCGCGCGTTCAGCGCAGGCGGGTCCGTGTTCTCTGGTTCGTCGCAGTCCTCGGCATTGCGACCTACCTCTACTACCGACCGCTCGCGTCCTATCTCGAGACCCGCAACGACCTTGCGGCGAGACACGCGGAGGTCGAGGCGTTGAAGGTCGCCCGGGCGCAACTGGAGCTGCGTCTCGTCAACTCGATGAGCCTCGAGGCCACGGAGCGCGAGGCACGCAGAAGCGGCTACGTGAAACCTGGTGAGCAGCTCTTCGTCGTCAAGGGAATTCCGGCCTGGCGACAGGCGCGCAGCGCTGTGCGAGACAGGCGCTCGTAGTCTTCACTCATGGACGACCGAGCCGTGGTGGCCCGACAGCTCGGGCGAGAGCCGCGCGCGTTTCGACGTGTCGTCAAGCGCTGTCCGTACGGTCTTCCTGCTGTCACCGAGCAGTCGCCGTACGACGCGACCGGTGAGCCGTTTCCGACGACGTACTACCTCACGTGCTCGTACCTCGTCGCTGCGCTCTCTCGGCTGGAGGCGGCTGCGCGGTGTCGAGCGCTGGAGCCGACTCGTAGGAGAAGACGCCGATCTCGCGCGGTCGCTGGCGAGTGCGACCGACGATCAGCGCCGCATTCGGCACGAGCTCGCACGCGTTGGCGGTACCGAGCTCGACGGCGGGGAGTCTCTGGATCTCGGGATCGGAGGCGCCCGTTCCCCGGGGCGGCTCAAATGCCTCCATGCTCACGTGGCCTACGCACTCGCTCGACCAGGCTACGAGCTCGGAGAGCGGATTCATGCCGAGGTGCAGCCCCGGTGGCCTCCGAGCGAGTGCTGCTCGGAGGCTCTCCGCGCGCTCGACTACCCTGCTCCGACGTGAGAGCGGATGTCGAGAGTGCGCGACTCGAGTGGGAAGGCGCGCATCGCGCTCTCGCGGAGGCGACGCACGACGCGTTGCGCGGCGAGCACCTACGCCTTCAGCTCGACGCGGTGTCGAATGAGCTCCGACGCCGGGTGGGAGGGACGTTCACGATGCGCGAGCTCGTGGACGAATACGCTCGCGCGGACGTCTGGGTGCGCGACGCACTCGCCGAGGGGGCTCCGCCCGGCTGGCCTCGCACCCTCTCACTCGTCGAGGGCGCCGCGTTCCATCTCTACTCACGTGGAGCCGTGGACTATGCGCCGTGACGATGGCTGACCGATCGGACCGGCGACAGCGTGCCCGCGTGCACGGTCCGGCGCGGGCCCTGCGCCTCGCTGTTGGTCGCCGTCGTGCTCGCGCTCGCGTTCCTTCTCGGAATCGCCTTCGCGCGAACGCTCGACGAGCGGCCCGAGGACGGCGCGACGGTGACGAGCGTCCGAACCCTCTCGCCGCTGCCTCAGAGCGGGCCGGTGCGCACGGTCACCGTCACCGTCACTGCGCCCTAGAAGACAAGTTACAACGTGTAACAAGCGTTGCCTCCGACGCGGGCAACGGTGAACTGCGTCCGGGGCAGTCAAGTTGCAAGTTGTTCCAAGCGTCTCGCCTTCGCCGGCGACCGGAGCGCGGGGATCTCGATCAGAGCTCTTCGGAAGCCTCGAGCAGGCCGGCCAGGACGATCCCGACCGCGCACGCGAGGCTGATCCAGATCCCGAGCCCTCGGCTCGCGAAGAAGAAGCTGTCGGGGATCGAGATGAGCCGCACGAGCACCAGGATCGTCGCGACCGAGCCGATCGCGATCGTGACGAGGCTCTCGGGCACGGCGGGAGGCATGTCGACACCCACCTCTCTGAGCACGATGATCAGGACGGCGGCGAGACCGAGGAACAGGACGATCTTCCCGATCGTCCCGGTATGCCATCCGATGACCGAGACCGTCGTGCCGTTGCCCTCGCCCGTGTACCAGCCGGTCAAGGCGGAGAGCGCGAGTAGCAGTCCGGACAGGAACGTGAGCCGACCTCCAAGGCCGGACAGGCCTCGGAGGTCGGCAAGACCCATGCGACCGCGGCCTTCCGAGCCCTCCATGGCGGGAAGGATATGGCTTCGTACCGGCTGGACAGCCTGCACAGCGTCGAAATCTGCTCGTAGAATCCGACCCATGGCTCAGGTCGCGCCCAGGTCCACTCCCGCGATCACCCCCGCCGAGGAGGAGCCACCGCTCGATCCGGAGGCCGTGGAAAGGGCGTACCGGTTCCACCGCGCCCGGCGGGCGGCCAGGGCAAAGCGGCACCGGGAACGGCGGTGGGCGGGTCTCCGCTTCTGGGTCGTGCTCGCGCTCGTCGTCGCAGTGACGGCGGTGCTCGCGGCGCGGACCCTCGGAGAGATCGAGCGCGTCTTCGGACTGTAGTGGTCGCCTAGTGGCCGCTCCGGGAAGTACCGCGCCCGTTCGCGCGGCTGCGCACACATCGCATGCCGTCGTCCTCGGTCGGCCACATACCTTTTGGTATGCGGCCTCGCTGCGTCCTAGTCCTGCTCGGTTCTCGCCGGCGAATGGGCACCGGACTTCCCGCAGAGACCACTAGGTTGCTCGCTCGAACGGCGGACGAGAGGCCCGGGAGCCTCGCGCTCGGGGCGCTCGTGTTCGGCGCAGGGATCGGAGCTCTCGCGACCGAGATCACGGCCTCGCGGCTGCTCGCGCCGTACTTCGGGTCCTCGACCATCGTCTGGGCGAACCTCATCGGGATCGTTCTCGCGGCGCTCGCCCTCGGCTACTGGCTCGGCGGCCGCACCGCCGACAGGCGACCGTGGCCGTCCCTTCTCGGCTTCATCGTCCTCGCCGCCGCGGTCTGCGTTGCCGCGATTCCGTTCCTGGCGAAGCCGTTACTCGATCTCACCGTCGAGGGACTGGACAGCGCATCCGCGGGTGCCGTCATCGGGAGCTTTCTCGCCGTCCTGTTGCTCTGCGCGCCTCCCGTGGTCTTGTTGGGCATGGTGTCGCCCTTCGCCATTCGTCTTGCGGTTTCGTCCATCGAGACGGCCGGCACTGTCGCGGGGCGTCTCTATGCGCTTTCGACGGCGGGTTCGCTCCTCGGTACGTTCCTGCCTGCGCTCGTCCTCATCCCGGCGATAGGCACGCAGAGGACGTTTCTTGCCATCGCGGCGCTGCTCGCTGCGTCATCCTGTTCCTGCTCGGCGCGCGCTTTCTCGTCGTCGCCGTCGCGCTTGCCGCTCTCGTGGCCGTTCCGCCCGGTGCGGTCAAGGCGGAAGCTGGGCTCCTGCACGAGGAGACGTCGTACTACCAGTACATCCAGGTCGTCGAGAAGTCCGACGGCAGGCGTCTCCTCTCGCTGAACGAAGGCGTGGCCGTGCACTCGGTGTGGCGACCCGACTCCGTGCTCACCGGGGGCGTTTGGGACGCCTTTCTCGCCATCCCTCCGCTGCTCGACCGTCCGCTCGAGCGCGTCGCAATTCTCGGCAATGCGGCCGGCACGACTGCGCGCGCGCTCGGCGTCTACTACCCGGAGGCGTCGATCGACGGCGTCGAGCTCGATCCGGCGGTGAGCCGTGTCGGCCGTCGCTACTTTGCGATGGACGAGAACCCGCGCCTCACCGTCCACGACGTGGACGCCCGCCCGTTCCTCCGCTCGACCGACGTCGAGTACGACCTGATCGTGGTCGACGCGTATCACCAGCCGTATGTGCCGTTCTACCTCGCGACCCGAGAGTTCTTCCGCCTCGTTCGGGAGCACCTGGCTCCGGGTGGAATCGTTGCGCTCAACGTCGCGGCGGTGCCCGACGACAAGCGACTCGTCCGGGCAGTGGGGACCACCCTTTCGGCCGAGTTGCCCCAGGTGCTCGAATGGCCGGCGCTTCGCTTCAACACCATCGTTCTCGGGCTGACGGAGCCTCTCGTCGCGAGGGAGGTCCGGCGTCGTCTCGAGCGTGGCCCGGCCGATCTCGTGCCGCTACGCGAGCTGCTCGCACGGGATGCGAGACCGGTCGAGGCCACCGGTCGAGCCTGGACAGACGATCGCGCCCCGGTCGAGTGGGTGACGGACAGGATGATCGTCGCCTACGCAGCCGAGGGTGGCCGCCTCGACGAGGACTACCTCCCGACGAGGCCGAGCCCGTGATCTCGCTCGAGCGGCGTGACGGACGGCCGCTCAGGATCGGTCATCGAGGTGCCGCGGCTCTGGCGCCCGAGAACACGCTGCGATCCTTCCGAGCGGCCGTCGAGGCAGGTGTCGACCTGGTCGAGTTCGACGTTCTCGATCTCCGTTCCGGCGAGCTCGTGATCGCGCATTCGAACGACCTTCGCGAGGTGAGCCACGGCGCCGCGGCCGGCACCGTGCGGGACCGGTCGCTGCGGAACCTCAAGGAGATCTGTCCGGAGCTGCCGACGCTCGAGGAGGCGCTGGCGTTCTTCGCAGACGACGCCCGTCAGGTGGGCCTCCATCTCGATCTCAAGACCTGCGGCAGGGAGGCCGACGTCGGTGCGGCCATCCGCCGGTTCGATCTCGTGGAGCGCAGCTTCGTGAGCTCGTTCTACTTTCGGACGGCGCGATCCCTCGCGCGTCTCGATCCCGGCATCCGCGTCGGCATCACCGTTCCCCGCGGCCTGCTCGGGATCACCGAGCGCGGTCGCGGTGCAGTGTTCGCGCGGGTCGGGCTGAGCGTCCTGCGGTGGATCGCGCCGTTTGGCGCGCCTCTGGCGCTCGCTGCGGCCCGTGCGACCGCGCTCGTCCTCCATCACTCAGTGGTCGGGGAGAGCGTGGTTCGCCGGGCGCACGCTCGTGGGGCTCCGGTCGTGGCGTGGACAATCGACGATCCGCGCGATCTCGCCCGTGTCGACGAAGCGGGCGTCGACGCCGTTGTGAGCAACGATCCGCGCATTTTCGCGTCTACACTGGAAACGTGAGGATCTGGGCTCGCGCCATCGGTGCTGGGCTGCTAGCGGCCTGTGCGCTCGTGGGGTTCGCTTCGGCGTTCGCGCTCGCCGCGACGGCTGGTGCCGACACGGGAACGACGGTCACGAGCACAGAGCCTCCACCGACCACGGAGCCGCCGCCTCCCACGGAGCCGCCGGTAGAGCCGCCGCCCGCGACTCCCGCACCCATAGCCTTCGGAGTCACGGTGGGCGGCGTCAGGGTTGGTGGTCTCATGCCCGAGCGAGCCACCGACGTGGTGAGAAGAGCCTTCGCGCGCCCGCTCGTCCTCGTCGTCAGCCCGACTCGAAGGATCCGCCTGCAGCCGAGCGCGCTCGGGGCGCGGCCGGACGTTCCCAAAGCGGTTCGCCGTGCGCGGGTTGCACGGCCCGGAGCGAGTGTCCCGCTCGACGTCGAAGTCCCGCGCGCTCGGGTCCGCGCGTATGTGGAGCGGCTCGGCGGTCAATTCGACATCGAACCGATCGACGCCCGCCTCGTCCTCGAGGGAACGAAGATTCGCGGGATCAAGTCGGAGGAGGGGCGGCGCCTAAAGCGAATCGCGAGCTCTCGTGCGCTCCGGTACGCCTTGCAGCGGAACACGCGCACACCGATCCGGCTCGCGTTCGACACTCTGAAGCCGAGGGTCGCCTCGGTCGACCTTGGCCACGCGGTCGTCATCCTCCGCGGCTCGAACCGCCTCCTGTACTTCCTCGACGGCAAGTTCGTGCGCTGGTTCGGAGTTGCCACGGGCCAGGCGTCGTACCCGACGCCGCTCGGGACCTATGAGATCGTGACGAAGCAGCGCAATCCGTGGTGGTATCCGCCGCCGTCCACGTGGGCCGCCGACTCGGAGCCGGTTCCGCCCGGGCCGGGCAATCCGCTCGGTACACGTTGGATGGGGATCTCGGCGCCGTACGTCGGGATCCACGGGACGCCCGACTCCGCGTCGATCGGCTACTCCGCCTCGCACGGCTGCATTCGCATGCGCATACCGGATGCCGAGTGGCTCTTCAGGCGCGTGGAGGTCGGGACGCCGGTCTTCATCATCGCGCGGTGAGCTAGTGGTCTCTCCGGGAAGTACGCACCCTCGCGCGGCTGCGAACGCATCGCATGCCGTCGTCCTCGGTCGGCCACATACCTTCCGGTATGCGGCCTCCCTGCGTCCTAGGCCTGCTCGTTCTCGCCGGCGAACGGCACCGGACTTCCCGGAGAACCACTAACGAGGTGGCGAGACGCGCGAAGCTCGTCGCGCAGGGCGTGGCCGTCGGCCTGGTCGCGCTGCTCTTCATCCTGCTCGCCTGGACGCTCTTGACAGAGGAGGGCGGTAATCTCGCGGCCGCCGCGGCACGCGGTGAGCGACCTCAGGCGCCCGACTTCACGCTCGAGCGGCTGGACCGCGAAGGTGAGCTCACGCTCTCGTCACTCGAAGGGAAGGCTGTAGTTCTCAACGTCTGGGCCTCGTGGTGCATCCCCTGTAAGGAAGAGGCGCCGTTTCTCGAGCGGATGTGGCAACGGAACAGGAAGCGAGGCTTGGTCGTCGTCGGGCTCGATGCGAAGGACTTCCGCCGCGATGCGCGCCGGTTCGTCGGGCGCTTCGGCCTGACGTTTCCGATCGTCTACGACGGCCCCGGGGACACGCTGGGCGGTTACGGCGTGACCGGTTTCCCGGAGACCTTCGTGCTCGATCGCCAGGGAAAGGTCCTCGAGGCGTTTGCCGGTGCGGTCAACGCGGAGGAGGATCGGGCACGGCTTCGGGCGGCCATCGAGCAGGCGCTGGCGTGAGGCGCCGAGCCCTCCTCGTTGCCGTCGGTGCGCTCGTCCTCTGCGGAGGTGCGTCAGCGCGCGGGACCGCCGAACGCAGCCGATCTCGAGGCCGAGCTCGTCTGTCCCGTGTGCGAGACGACCCTCGATCAGTCCACGGCACCGGTTGCGGAGCGGATGAAGACCTTCATCCGTGTGCGTATCGCGGCCGGCGACAGCGAGCAGGAGATCAAGGATGCTCTCGTTGCCGAGTTCGGGCTGGGAGTGCTCGCGACCCCCCCAAAGGGCGGTTTCGGCCTCCTCGCCTGGCTCCTGCCGCTCGCTGCGCTCATCGCAGGCGCGATCGCAGTCGCCGTGTTGCTACGCACGTGGAGCCGGCGCCGTGCGCCACGGGACGACGCGCAGGCGCTCGACCCGGAGCTCGAGCGGATGGTGGACGACGAGCTCGCCCGATTCGATACCTGAGCTGAGATGAGCTGGACTGCGATCCCGGTCGCGTTCGTGGCAGGGATGGTCTCGTTCCTCGCGCCGTGTGTCCTCCCGCTCGTTCCCGGATACCTGTCCGCCGTCTCCGCCGTGGACGCGGACAAGCTCGGGCAGCCGGGAACCGCGCGCCGTGTCGTCGTCGCGAGTATCCCGTTCGTCCTCGGCTTCACGGCGTTCTTCGTGCTTCTCGGTGTCGGCGCAGCGCTCGTGGGCGGTCGCCTCTTCGCCGACCAGTTCCTGCTCGAGCGGATCAGCGGCTTCGTCCTCGTCGTGTTCGGTCTGGCGTTCATGGGGCTCCTGCCCTGGCCGGAGCGCCTGCTGGGTGCCGGGTTGCTCCAGGGAGCGCGAAGCCGCGGCTCGCGCGTTCTCCTCGGCGGCGCGTTCGCCGTCTGTGCCGCACCGTGCATCGGGCCGGTGCTCGCCGCGATTCTCGTTCTCGCGGGCTCGGCCGAGACCGTGCTCGAAGGCGCGGCGCTTCTCGGTATCTACTCGCTCGGGCTCGCGGTGCCGTTCGTCCTGGCCGGAGCCGTGTTCACGAGGGCGATGTCGGCATTTCGCTGGCTTCGGGACCACTATCGCTCGATCCAGATCGTCGGCGGCGCGATCATGGTCGCGCTCGGGCTGCTGCTCTTCTTCGAGCGCTTCTACGTGCTTCGCGTGTATCTGAACCGCTTTCTCGAGTGGCTCGGCCTCGAGTCCGCATTTTGATCAGACGCGTGGGCGCGGGAGCTCGAGGGAGCCCTTCTCGACGAGCTCGCGCGCCTGTGCCACGTCCTCGAGCACGACATCGACGTCGACCCCGCGGTGCTGCGGTCGATACGGGGCCAATCGTCGCTCTGCCTTCTCGAGTTGACGCTCGCAGCCCGGCTTGTTCTCCCGCCGCGCATGGTGCCAGGCGACCGCGACGTGAACCATCCCTTGCAGGAAGTCGCGCTCCGGCTTCGGTGCCTCGCGCCACTCATCCTCGAGCTCCTCGTGCGCTTCGAAGTAGGCCTCCGTACGGATCAGCTCGAGTCCACGTTCGAGTCCCACAGGCCGATTATCAGCGTCCGCGACGGGTGGTAGTGTCGAGTCCGTGGCGACGATCCTGCTCGTCGGGGTCGACCTCTTCTTCCGAGGGAAACTAGAGGGTCTGCTTTCAGGTCATCGACTCGTTACGAGCGATAGCGTGGAGGCGCCAGACCTCGTGATCGCGGACATCGCGCGCGTCGAGCCCGAGGAGGTCGTCGACGCCTGGCCCGACATTCCGATCCTCGGGTACACGAACCACACCGACAAGGCGGGCCTCCAGCGAGCTCGTACAGCCGGTTTCGACCAGGTGATCGTCAAGTCGGCACTCGTCGAACGCGCCCCGCAGCTGGTCGACGAGCTCATCGAGGAGTAGTCGCCCGAGCCGCCGGCTCCGCCCCATGCCGCGGCTAGACTCGGTTGCGTGACGTACATCATCGCCGAGCCGTGCATCGACATCAAAGACCTCTCGTGCGTGGACGTCTGCCCGGTCGACTGCATCCACGAGTACGAGCGAATCCTCATCATCGATCCGGAGGAGTGCATCGACTGCTTCGCGCCGACGGAGCAGCTAGTCACCGCGCATGGGCTTGCGCACGTTCGAGGAGCTCGAGGACAAGTCGTGCCGCGTGCTCACGGACTGCCGGCTTCAAGCCCGCGGTCGTGAAGCGTTTCCGCCAGCAGGCCGCTCGTGAAGCTCGAGTTCGCCCCGGCCTTCGAGGAGCGTGATCGCTACGGGGGCACGAGGCTGACGACGAGGAACATCTCGCGTTTCAGAAGGACCGTCTGGGCGACGCCGACGCACGGCTGGCTCCTGAGCTGACGGCCAGAAGACGCACGCGCTGGCGGTTGGGCAGTTCGTTCCCTCGGTGAAGGCGCAGCCGAAGCGGGATTCCGAGACCTATCGGTTGGGCCTCTATGCACGGGCTGGTGTTCGGCGACGGGTCGTGGAACAAGCAGGAGATCCGCTCCGGCGAGCACCTTCACTACGTCCAGCTGTACGGGGAGCGCATGGCGGCTTTCAGGGACTTCTTCGACCAGGTGAACTTCTCCTCGTGCTTGGACGTGCATCCCGGCTACGCGGGCACGGGTGTCGTGCGCGCGTGCGCCAACCTGAAGAGCCTGCTCCCCGAGACTGCCGACGCTGAGTACATCGCCGGTTTCGTCGACGGGTGGCTCGCCGCTGACGGAGATCCGGTGAAGGCCGGCTCCTGGCGCATCCGCTCGACCGATCACGAGGCGCTGGCCTGGCTCGAGCGCGCTGCGCCGCTCGCAGGCTTCGTGACCGTCGGCTCGGGCGAGGAAGGCAACATGGAGACGAACTTCGGCGTGCGGAGCCGGCCGATCCGCTGGCTCTACCTCGCCACGCGCGAGTCGTACTGGCGCGTGATGACGCGTCGAGGCGCAGGATGCCGACGACGCCGACACGTTCTGCGCGGTCGTCCCCGGCAAGCACGAGTTCACGCTCGCCGGCGGGATCTACGACGGGAATTGCGGGGCGTGCGAACCGGAGTGCCCGGTGGAGGCGATCTTCCCCGAGGACGCGCTACCCGACAAGTGGAACGCCTTCGTCGAGATCAACTACGCCTTCCCGGATCCCGACAAGATCAACCCGCTCGTCGACAAGTACGCGCTCGAGAACGACGTCCACAACGAGCCGATCGCGTAGGAGTCGGAAGTCAGGCCGGCAGGAGGTACGCGCAGAGGCGAGGATCGCCGGGGAGCGGCGAGGGTGCGAGCTTCGTGACGAGGTAGCGGCGTTCGCCGTCCTCGATCTCCGTTCCAGGCCGCGGCGGCTCGCCGGGTCGCTCGACGAGCGTGTAGCCCGTCGGCGCCCACACGAAGAACAGATGCCCGCTGCGGCCGTTCCCGTCCATCACTTCCAAGACTAGACGCTCGATCAGCGCCGAGCTGCAGAGGGCGGCACTTCGACCCGGACGGTCGAGCCGCGCGGGTACCGGACTTCCGAGGTGAATCGGGCGTTCAGCGTTGCCGCTCGCTCCGCGAGCGCCTCGAGCACGGTGCTCCTTCGCTCGGGCGGGCCGTCGTCGGCGACGACGAGCTCGGCGCCTCCGGCGGGAGTTGCGCGTACGGAGATCTCGATCCGGGTCGGTGCTCCCCGCCTGACGGCTTGATCCGTTGCCTCGCGCAGGATCTGGTAGAGCGCGGTCTGCGCGTTCTCACCGAGCGTGTCTGCGTCGTCGATGTCGAGGTCGATCTCGACGTCGTGTCGCGCCGCGAGCCGTCGCGCGAGCGCACCCACGGCGGTCGCAAAGCCGAGCTCGCGTAGCACCTTCGGCTCGAGGTCGTCGCAAAGCGCGCGGAGATCTCGAGCCGACTCGCGGGCGAGCGCGAGACCGCGGGTGAGAGCGTCGCCTGCTCGCTCTGGATCGCCTTCACGGAGACTGGCAAGACCCGCGTCGAGCATCTGGGCGATCGCCGAGAGGTGCTGGACGGGCCCGTCGTGGAGGAGCTCCGCGAGCCGGCGGCGTTCCTCCTGCTCGGCCAGGATCCGCTCGGCGAGGAGGGCGCGCTCGGCGTCGTCCGGGGTCAATCGATCATCGCCTCGCGTAGCGCGATGGCGACCGCCTGGGTGCGGGTGTCAGCCTCGAGCTTCGCGAGGATGTGGCGAACGTGGCTCTTCACCGTCTCCTGGCTGATGAAGAGCTTCGCGGCCACGTCCACGTTCGACATGCCGTCGGCGAGCAGCTGCAGGATCTCGCGCTCACGCGGCGTCAGGATCTCGGCCTGGCCCTGTCCGGAGACGAACTCCGCCATCAGACCGGGGTCGACGAAGGTCTCGCCCGCGGCGACCTTTTCGATCGCGCGGAGGAGCGTCTCGTGCGGCGTCTCCTTGAGGATGTAGCCGCGCGCGCCCGATTCGAGCCCGCGCTGGAGGAGCGAGCGCTCGCCGTAGGCCGTGAAGATGAGGACGCCGGTTCCGGGCACTTTCGCGAGCAGCGTCTCAGTCGCCTCGAGACCGTCCATGTCCGGCATGCGCAGGTCCATGATCACGACGTCGGGCCGCCGCCTCTCAGTCAAGGCGACGGCGGACGCGCCGTCCGTCGCCTCGCCGATCACGCGGATCCGGGGCGAGCGGGAGAGCGCGAGGCGCAGGCCTTCACGGACGACCTCGTGGTCGTCGGCGATGAGGCACGTGATCTCGTCGGCCACGCCGCGATTCTACGGCGCGCGTCGGCAGGCTCCTGCTTGGTCAGACAGCGAGGGCGAGCTGGGCAGGCTCGCGGCGAGGCAGGGGGACACGCCCTCGGCTCGCTGTGGAGGCCGCCGCGCGCCGGACCGGCTCCGTCATCGGCGCGGTCGTCGAGGCCGGTAGGTACGCCCGCGAGGCAAAGAGCGCCTCGTAGCGGGCGACCTCGTCGGGCCAGTCTTGTGCCGAGTGCCTCGAGGAAGTGCTCTCGCACACCGGGGCGAAGATGGACGGCGCTCGCCCAGATACTCGCGGCACCGGCAGCGCGAGCCTCGCTGACGACGGCTTCGAGTTCATCGGGACGATCGGAGAGACCGGGGAGGATGGGGGCGATGCCGACGCCGACGTGGATGCCGGCCTCAGCGAGACGTCGCACGGCCTCGAGTCTGCTGCGGGGCGGAGCGGTTCCCGGCTCGGTCGTCCGCCACGCGGTCGTCGAGAGTCGGGATCGAGACGTAGACGCTGACGCCAACGCGGGACGACGCGTCGCGAAGCACGTCGATGTCCCGGACGACGAGTGGCCCGCGCGTGACGATCGAGAACGGCGTCCACGCGGCTGCGAGAGCGCGAATGCATGCCCGCGTGAGCCCGAAGCGCCCTTCGGCGGGCTGGTACGGATCCGTTGCAGAGCCGAGAGAGACCTCCTCGCGCTTCCAGGAACGGCAGGCGAGCTCGCGGCGGAGCACCTCCGCGACGTTCGTTTTCACGCGGATCGAGCGCCCGTACTCGTCCCCCGAGGGGCGGTCCGCGCGCTGTTCGAAGTGCCGGACGTAGCAGAACGTACAGCGGTGCACGCAGCCCATGTACGGGTTCAGCGACCAGCGAAACGGCATCCCGCGCACCTGCGTTAATGCCGACTTGCATGGCTCGATCCGATACTCGACCCGCATCGGTCGAGGATAGAACATATGTTCGATCAGGACAAGAGAGGCAGATCGAGCAGCAGCACGGGATTGGCCAGTCCCGGCTAGCTGAACCAGCGCTACGGCGCGCTATTGGGTACCGAGGCACGATACTCGGCAGAGGAATGCGTCCCTCTGTCGTCACGTGCCCAGCTGTATCGACGGCGACCTCGCTCGGCGGCACGAATCGAACAAACACGCTGACACGGCTCAGCCTGAGCGATGCGAGATGACCCTGCTTTGCTCAACATCTGCCTCACGCATGGCCTCCTCGGCCGCAACGCCGAAGCGGAGAAACCGTCGCCCACCGAACGCAATGCTGCATGCGGCGAACCAGGCCCAGCCGAGGAAGAGCCCCGCGATGGTGTCCGTGAGCCAATGCACGTCCAGGAACACGCGCGTGCACGCTACGGCGACGGCGATGCCTGCCGCAGCGCCAGCCAGAAGTGCGCGACCATGCGGACTGGCGCCTCGGCCGAGAACGAGCGCCGCAGCGGCGTAGAACGCCGCCGCTGTGGCCGTGTGACCGCTCGGGAACGACGGCCCGAGCGTCTCGGCGATGGGGTTCAACGTGGGGCGGACTCGGTCGAACAGCTCCTTGATGCCGTTCGTGAGCAACCACTGGCCGGCGAGCACCGTGAGGAGAAAGACCGGGATCCAGCGGTTGGGTCGTTGCAGGTAGCCGACCACCGCGACGACGAGCGCCAGTACGACGACGAGCCACGTCGCACCAAGCTGTGTGATCGCGGTCAGTCCGCGCTCGGAGACCGGGCCCGCGTGATCGGCGCCCCACTGCGCAACGCTGGCATCGAGATCGACGAGTCGCGAGTTCGTCCGCACCAGGTAGGCGAGCGCGCCGAGGACGATGCCTCCAAGCGCCACAGCACCGAGAGCGACGGTCAGGGCGAGTCCCGTGGCGGCCTCCGGATTGAGCCGGCCGGTGATCGTCCGGCGGAGTCGGCTGTGGTGCGCGACCTCACGTCCCACCGCCCTCGCGGCGGCAAGACTGGGCGTCGGAGAAGCCAGCGGGGCCGGGTAGTGCCAGGTCACGAATGCGACGGCCGTGGCGATACCGAGTGCGAAGAGGACGAGTACGAGAAGTGGCATGAAGCGGGTCGTGGGAGCTGCGTCGCTACACGCTCGAGGACGTTGGTCCGACTGGCGTCATGCTTCGATCGGTAGGACGCTCAGCGGCTCGAAGCGCCCGTTTCGAACGACGAGTCGTGTACCGCGGCGCAGATCAATGTCGCCATTCGCGTCGAAACTCCAACGGCCGAGCACGCCGTCGAACTCGCGGGTCGCAAACGCGGCTTGAGTGATTGCTGCGCGGTCAACGCTACCGACGCTCTCGATTGCATCCAGGATCACTCCGGTTGCGTCGTATGCGGCGGCCGCGTAGCACTCGGGCTCACGTCGGAATCGCCCGACGTAGCGCTCGTAGAACATGCGGCCCTTCCCCTCGAGTAACGCTGGCGGCGCGCCTCCGAAAGTGATCAGGGTGCCCTCGGCGTGCGCCCCGGCATCATGGAGGAAGGCGTGCTCGAACAGGGTGTCGGGACCCATCATCGTGATGGCCGGCGACGCCGTGCGGATATCGCGCCACAGTGGCCCGGCTCCGTTCTGGATGATGCCGCCGTAGAAGACAAGGTCGGCACCGCTCTCAACAATGGCCTCGGCCAGCGCGGCGTACTCGGGCTGATTCGGAACGATCCCGACAGGCGCCTCGACGAGTCCGACGTCGAGCTGGCGGCATGCGTCGGCGAACGGCAACGCCACGCCGCGACCACAGGGCTCTGTGTCGTGGAGGACGAATGCGCGCTGTACTCCGAGGTCGGCCGCCCATTGCGCTGCGAAAAGGCCCTGAAGATCGTCGGTCAACGCGGTGCGCAGATAGTTGCGCCGGCCTGTCGGATAGTGAATGTCCGGCTCTCCCGTTCCGAATGGCTTGGTCAAGCCCGGGTAGGTGTTGCAGGGCGAGATCATCAGCAGATCCGCCGCGTTGGTGATCGGGATCGAGTAGAGCGCCGCGTCAGTGTCGAGCGTTGCGATGTAGGCGAGGCCGTCGGGCTGGGCTGCTGCGTAGCGAGCGTTAGCCTCCTCTTGCGCCGCATCCCAGGAGCCTCGCTCGTCGGTACCTCCGTCTAGGTCCTCGTACACGACGGGTACACCACTCACCTCGTGGTCGGCGTCCTCGAGCCGCATCCTGATCGCGTTCACGATCGAATCGCTCTGGCCAATTGACGACCCACTTCGTGTGAGGCTCGAGACGATCCTCACCTTTTCACCGAGCCCGGCTAGCACCCCTCAGCCGTTTCCCGTTCGCTCCGGAACGCGTGCGTCTTGTAGCCGGGGGAGCTGCCGCTGTGACCCCAGGCAAGGGCCTCGGCGCTCTGCTCACCTCTGCGACGGCACGACCGTTGGCTTCCCCGCCGCGATCCGCATCAGCGCCCAGAGGTTCCGGCGCGTCAGCGTGACGGCGACTCCCGCTGGTGAAAGGCCACTTGCGTGCCGCGGGACGCGCACGCGTAGCGCTCCCGGCAACGAGGCGAAGCGCAGCGGCGGCGCTAGCACGAGCGCTTCGCCGTCGAGACCGACGGCGACGGGCTCACTTGCACGGACCTCGAACTCGAGTGACGACCACTGGAGCACGCCCCCGAGACGCCGGTGCTGGCCGATCGTGCCGAGGGTCACCAGCTTTGCGACAGCGCCGGCTCCACGCATGCGAGTTGCGAAGATCCCCAGCCGGCCGGTGTCGAGACGCGGTCGCGTGCCGGCCCCGCGAAACCGTCGCAGCTGATAGGGATTGTTCGAGACGATCACGAGTGACGCGTTCGCCCAGTCCGTTGTGTGCGGCGCGTCGAACAGGAGATCGCTGGCGCCGCGTCCCGCCCGAGCATTTCCGGCAGCATCCGCTTCCAGGTCCCGAACTTGCCATCGCGGTAAGCATCGCATTGCACAACCCGCGCATAGACGCCGAGCGAGGCGTTGTTGACGAAGACGCGCTCGTTGAGGGAAGCAAGATCGATGCGCCGTTCGACACCGTCGGTGAACGCGTCGAGCGCCCCGACGACGTCATCGCGGTCGAGCCCGAGGTCGAGTGCGAAGTGGTTGCGCGTCCCCGCGGGGACACAGATGTGGGCAACGTCACGCTGCATCGCCACCCTCGCAACGAGCGCCTGCGAGCCGTCGCCCCCTGCCATCCCGATGACGTCCGCACCCTGCGTGACCGCCCGATCGGCCAGCTCACAGAGGTTGGCGCCCCGCTCGAGCAACAACGGCTCGACGCCTCGCTTCCGGGCCTCCTCGGGCAGGTTGAAGCGTTCCGCTTTCCCGCCACCGGAGTTGGGATTGATGATCAACACGCCCCTTCGCGCCGGGTCCGCAGGGCGCGCATGCCGGCGTGCCGCCTGCTCCGCGGTGATTGCATGACGCACGGCGTAGCGAGCCGCAAAGCCGAACAGCACGAGCACGGCGACGAGCGTGGGCAGCGCGACCTTGTGGTCGTACGCGAACGCGAACAGCCCGACGATCCCGAAGACGATGAAGGGCAGGCCGAGCAGGCGCAGGTAGCTGCGCCTGGTCAGCACGAGCCACCCGAAGAACGCGGCGATGAACACCAACCCGAACATGAGGACGACGCTGACGGGGTCGCCCGCCACCACGGAGAGCGCGAGGACGAGAATGACACGGACCCGATCAGCGCGCCGACTGCCGCCAGCCGCGCCCGACGATTCGCGCGAGCGCTCGACGAAGGCTCCGGAGGGCGGGGCGGTGGCGAGTGCTCGGGCGAAGACATGCGCGGCTCCCTAGTTCGCATCCACGCCGACCGAATGCTGGAGCCGGAAAGGTCCCCGCCGTGCTCTAGGGCGATGACACCTTCCACCCTACCACTGGGGGGACTACTTTCCGTGCACTGCTTTCCGGCGCGTTCGCTCGTTCCTCCACGCCCCGGCAGAGGAGCTCGAGTCCCACTGCGTGACACCGCTCCCGAAGTCGATGTCCGGATTCTCCGGCTCGGTCAGGAGACCACCACCTAAGAGCGCAGCGTGGTCATCCTCTGCGACGGCAAATGGCCGGCTCTCCCGGCCGCGATCCGCATCAGCGCCCAGAGGTTGCGTCGGGTGAGTGGGACCGCAGCCGCCGCCGGTGAAACACCATGTGCGTGCCGCGGCACACGGACGCGCAGGGCGCCCGGCAAGGAGACGAAGCGCAGCGGCGGCGCTAGCACGAGCGCCTCACCGTCGAGACCGACGGCGACCGGCGCACTTGCACGGACTTCGAACTCGAGACACGACCATTGGAGCACGCCACTCAAACGCCGGTGCTGACTCCCGGAACCAAGCGACCGACCGATGGTCCCGAAGGTTACGAGCCTGGCGACTCCGCCCGCACTGCGCAGGCGCGCCGCGAAGATGCCCAGTCGGCCGGTGTCAAGACGAGGTCGCGTACCGGTACCTCGAAACCGTCGCGCCTGATACGGGTTGTTCGAGACGATTACGAGCGCTGCGTCGCACCAGTCTTTTGGGTGCGGCGCGTCGAAGTTGAGTTCGCAGACCGCCGAGCCCCGTCCGACGATCTCCGGCAGCATCCGCCTCCAGGTCCCGAGCTTCGCATCCCGGTAGGCATCCGACTGCACGACCTGTGCGTATACGCCGAGCGAAGCGTTGTTGACGAAGATGCGCTCGTTAAGGGAGGCGAGGTCGACGCGCCGCTCGACCCCGTCGGTGAACGCATCGAGCGCACCGACGACGTCACTTCGGTCAAGTCCGAGGTCGGCTGCGAAGTGGTTACGTGTCCCCGCCGGAACGCAGACGTGGGCGACGTCATGCTTCATTGCGACGGACGCGACCAGCGCCTGCGACCCGTCGCCCCCGGCCATCCCGATGACATCGGCACCGCGCATGACGGCCCGCTCGGCCAGCTCGTAGAGGTCGTCATCACGCCCGAGCAGCAAGGGCTCGATATCGCGCCTTCTTGCCTCCTCGGGCAGGTTGAAGCGCTCGGCCTTCCCACCACCGGAGTTGGGGTTAATGATCAGCACGCCCCTCTGCGCTGGCTCTGCCGGGCGCGCATGCCGGCGCGGCAATATGCATCGGCGTGCGGGCGTGGCGCACCGCATATCGGGCCACCAGGCCGAACAGCGCAAGCAGCCCGATCAGCACGGGCAGCGCCACCTTGTGGTCGTACGCCCACAAGAAGAGGATGACGAGCGCAAGGACGACGGCGGGCACGCCGAGTAGACGTCGGTAGCCGCGCGTCGTCGCGAAGAACCAGCCGAAGAACGCGATGGTGAACACCGACACGAACGCCAAGGGAAACCCGATGGGATCGTCCACGATCAGTAAGAGAAGGCCCAGGAGGAAGCCGACGGCGAGGATCAGTGCGCCGACCGCCGCCAGTTGGCCGCGAAGTCTTGCACGGCCCGCACTCGGAGGGTGACCCGCCAGGTCCGTCACCTCTGCGTTGGCACAACCGTCGGCTTCCCGGCTGCGATCCGAACCAGCGTTCGAAGGTTGCGGCGGGTCAGGGTGACTGCTGCGCCTGCGGGTGAGACACCGGACGCATGCCGCGGCACACGAACGAGTAGCGCACCCGGCAACGAGACGAATCGGAGTGGTGGCACGAGCGTCAGCGCCTCACCGTCGAGGCCGACTGCCACAGGCTCCTGGGAGTGGACCTCGAACTCGAGGCTCGACCACTGCAGCACGCCGCCAAACCGTCGGTGAGCTCCTATGGCTCCGAGGGTCACCAGCTTCGCCACTCCCCCGGCACTTTGAAGACGTGCCACGAAGATGCCGAGCCGACCCGTGTCGAGATGCGCCCGCGTGCCCACGCCTCGAAAACGTCGCATCTGATACGGGTTGTTCGAGACGATCACCAGCGCCGCATCGCACCAGTCCTTCGTGTGCGGTGTTTCGAAGCGGAGCACGCAGCCCGCCGTTTCCCGGCCGACCAGGTCTGGCAGCATCCGCCTCCACGTTGCGAGCTTGGCGTCGCGATACTCGTCCGACTGGACGACGCGCGCGTAGACGCCAAGCGAGGCGTTGTTGACGAAGATGCGCTCATTGAGCGACGCGAGGTCGACGCGCCGCTCGACCCCGTCGGTGAACGCATCGAGCGCACCGACGACGTCGTTCCTGTCGAGGCCGAGGTCGAGTGCGAAGTGGTTGCGGGTGCCGGCAGGAACACAGACGTGGGCAACGTCGTGCCGCATCGCAACAGTTGCGATCAACGCCTGGGAACCGTCACCCCCTGCCATCCCGAGGACGTCTGCACCCTTCCTCACTGCCGCTTCGGCGAGCTCGCAGAGATCGTCACCCGGCCCGAGCAGCAGCGGCTCGATCCTGCGTTTCCTGGCTTCCTCCGGCAGGTTGAAGCGCTCTGCCTTGCCGCCACCTGACTTGGGGTTGATGATCAGCACGCCGTTCCGTGCCGGCTGCGCCGGTCGCGCATAGCCGAGCGCAGCCCTGCGGAGCGGCGCCTGGTCGTGGCGCACCGCATAGCGAGCGGCTACGCCGAAGAGCAGCAGCATCACGAACATGACGCCCAGCTGGTATTTCTGGTCGTAGCCGTAGGTGCCCAGCGCGACGAGCGCGAAGAGGGCGACCGGGACGATGAGCCAGCGTCGAACACCGCGCCGCGTCAAGACGAACCAGGCGACGAACACCACGAGGAACACCGATACGAACGAAAGGACGAGGCCGACCGGATCGTTGGCGATCAACGAGAGAGTGAACCAGACGAGCAAGAACAAGACGACGAGCGCGCTAATGGCCGCGATCTGTGCTCGACGACTCGCGTTGAGCTCACTCGAAGAGCCGTCTCGACCGATGGGCTCAGGCGGGTGCTCGGTCGACATGCGCGGCTCCTCCGATCGCGTCCATTCCGACCGTGATTCTGAGGGGCCGGAAGATGTCGGCGGGCTCTAGGGCAAGGCAGTTTCTACCCTAGCATCCTCCGTCCTCGCAGTCACGGCACGTCCTGGCGCAGCGTTCGTCACGCGCCTTGCGCGGCGCCTCCTTCGGTAGCAGACCGTGGCCGTCGACGACCGCGGAGGCGATGTCCACGAGTTTTCCCATTCGTCGACTAGTCGCGAAGCATTCGAGAGCCGTGGCCCTGTCCACCGAGTAGCGCTCCACGAGGATTCCCTTCGCGCGCTCGGTGACGGCGCGGGGGCCCGTAGGCGCCTTCGAGGTCCCGGTACTCGGCGAAGCGTCGAAGGACGATGTCGATGGAGCTCTGCCAGTCCATTGAATCGGCATCGGTCACATAAGCGCAGACACCGCGCTTGGAGGCTTCCTTGACGAAGCTCGGATCCGGCGCGTGGAGCAGGACGATCACCGGGCAAGCCGCCTCCTGGACGATCTTCTCGATCAGGTGGAGTGCATGCTCGGAGCTCTCGCCGAGTCCTACGAGCGGGACGTCCGGCCGCTCCCTGGCGGTGACCTGCCCCACGTCCTCGACCTCGATCTCGCGTGCGATCACCTCGTGCCCAAGAGCGACGACGATCGGCGCCACCAGCTCGAGGCGATCATTCCGTTCGTTCGCGAACAGAACGCGTAGATGCTCGGTTTGGCCGATAATTCACTTCGCACCATTCGTTAGCGCCCACCCCCGATCCGAGCCAACGAAACACGGTTGGTTCTCCGGCCTTCCGGTGGTAAGGTCGTTGGGTCTGCCCCGGGCTTAGGTGGCACTTCCGGCTCCGACATACGGCCGGCGTGGCGTCGACACCCGTGGTCGACGCAGAACGCAACCGTTGGGAGCCGCCATGTCCGTCTCGTCGCCCGATCCATCGACCGCGTTGGCTTCTTCGCTGCCGCCGAACCACGTTCAGCTGGCGCCGGGCGCAGTCGCGAAGATTCGCAACCCGATCCTGGTCGTCGTCTTCAGCTTCATCACGCTCGGGATCTACCAGGTCTTCTGGTGGTACTACGCGAACCGCGAGCTGGCCGACTACGGCCGCGCCCGCGGGACGAACGAGCTCGGGGACAACCCGACCAAGTCGACGCTGGCACTCTTCCCGGGCGCCCTGATCGTCGTTCCGGCGATCTGGACCATGGTGACGACGTTCAAGCGCGTCCAGGCCGCTCAGCGGCTGACCGGACAGACGCCGATCAACGGCTGGCTCGGCCTCGTCATCGTCCTCGTGATCTCACCCGTGCTCGTCGGCTACATGCAGAGCGGGCTCAACTCCGCCTGGACGGCCGCGACGTCTCAAGCGGAACCGACCGCCTGAGGCAGTTGACCGCGATCGAGCGCATCAAGGACCGGCGCCTGCCGAGCCACGTCGCCGGTCGACGATCGCCCAACCTGGTCGCAGCAATCGAGGGAACCATCGTCGCCACTGCAGTCGTCGCCACGATCGACGCAAGCGACTCCGGGTCCGCTGCCCGCGCGTTCTGGATCCTCCTGGCCACCGGGACCTTCTTCTGGATCGCTCACGTGTACGCCGACCTGCTCGCCGCCCGAATCAAAGGGCACCACCGCATGAGACGAGACGACGTGGCCCACGTGCTGCACCGCGAGTGGCCGCTCCTTCAGGCAAGCCTGCTGCTCGCCGTGCCGCTCGCACTCGGCGCGCTCGGCATTCTCGATCGCGAGGCGGCGTTGGACCTCGGGATGGCGGTGGGGGTCGCCGCGCTGTTCGGATGGGGGGTCGTCTTCTCCCGGCGAGAGGGCCACGGCCTCGCGGGCATCCTCGCAGCCGCGAGTCTCAACGCCGCCGTCGGCCTCATCATCGTCGGGCTCAAGGTGGCGGTGCGGTGAGCACAGAACTGCACGACACCGCTCAGAAGCTGCCCGCGCGTGCGCCGGGCCTTACCTGGCAGAAGGTGGTCCTCGGCGACTGGTCGCGCCTTGTACGCGACCCGCTGGATGTCGCGCGCATCGTGTTCATCGCGGGAACGATCATCTGGGGTATCTCGGGCCGGCCCGTCACGGTTCTCGTCGCCGCCTCGATCGTGCTCATCGTCGCCCGCATCGTGAGCCTTCCTCGTTTCTACGACTTCAGCCTCATCGTCATCATGATCCTGATCGCCTGGGGCGAGGTGCTGGGCTTCTACGACTCCTGGAGGTCCTACGACAACGTGGTCCACTTCACGGTCCCGCTGCTCGTCACAGGACTGATCTACGTCCTTCTCGTCCGCCTAGGCGTCCTCCCTGAACTGAGCGACCTCAAACAGGTACATCAGAAGTTCGGCTTCTTCCTGACGGCTGTGATGCTGGGAATGGCGATCGGAGCAGGCTGGGAGATCATCGAGTGGTCGCTCGACGAGTGGGCTGGGGCGAACCTCGTCGGCACGGCAACGGACACGGCGACAGACCTGATCTGGGACACCATGGGGGCGACGGGCAGCGCGATCATCCTGACGCTCTGGAGCCTCGGTGGGCACTCGCTCAGACGCCGTCCCGGCGCAGCCCTCGCCAACAAGCCGTTCGGAAGCTTTCTGACGCTACGTCCTCACCGACGTGATGCCGTGAGTCAGTGACAGGAGATGTCCACGATGGTTGACGCGACGAAGGCGCGGACCCGGATCAACGAGAAGGCTCCGGTCGTCGGAAGGAGCGAGATCGAGATCGCTGCGACGCCGGAGATTGCCTGGAACGTCCTGACAACGATCGGCCGGTGGCCCGACTGGAACCCCGCTGTCAAGTCCGTTCCGTTCGAGGAGGGGATCGAGGAAGGCTCGGAGTTCCGCTGGAAGGCGGGGCCGGGGACCATTTGGTCCGAGATCCAGGACGTCGATCCGCTGCGGCGAATCGTCTGGACTGGCTCGTCGTTTGGCGTCAAGGCGATCCATGTGCACACGTTCGAGCCGTCGGCACGGCGGGACGCTGGTCAAGACGGAGGAGTCGTACGACGGACTCGTCGCCCGTCTCTTCCGTCGACGGCTCCAACAGATGCTGGACACCGCCCTCGCTGACGAGCTCCGCCATCTCAAGGTGGAAGCCGAGCGGCGCGAGCACAGCGAGTAAGCGCGGTGCCGTGACCGGGGTCGCATCCCCTACGAAGGAGAGTCCCGACGCGGCGGCGGAGAGGCCGCTCGGGTCGTCCGCCGACCGGAGCTACGCATTCGCAGCTTGCTCGTCGGCTGGACTCTGGCAGCCGCAGGGCTCCTGACTGCGGCGCTTCTGTTGCCAGGGCTCCGCGTCGACGGCCTACTCGGCGCGTTCGGCGTCGTTGCGGTCATCGGCATCCTCAACGCCCTGGCCGTTCCTGCGGTGACTCAGATCCGGTTGCCGTTCACCGTCCTCAGCGGTTTTCTGGTGGTTCTGTTCCTGGATGCGGCGGTTCTCTGGATCGCCGCCGACCTGGTCCCGACTCCATCGTCGTGGACACGTTCGGCTGGGCACTCGCGGGTGCTCTGGCCGCTGCAGCAGCGACGCTCGTGTTCCAGATCGCTCTCGGCGTCAACAACGACGACACGTACTCGCTGCGGGTGATCGAACGGATGGCTCGACGCTCGGGCGAGCAGGTACATACGGACAACCCCGGCATCGTCTTCGTGGAGATCGACGGCCTTGCTTACCCCGTGCTTCAACGGGCCATCCGTGACGGTCACGCGCCGGAGATGGCACGCTGGCTCGCGGCCGGCACGCACCAGCTCGTCGAGTGGGAGACCGATCTCTCGTCCCAGACCGGCGCGAGCCAGGCCGGGATCCTGCTCGGTTCGAACGACGACATCCCAGCCTTCCGCTGGGTCGAGAAGGAGACCGGAACGCTGATGACGTGCTCGGCGCCCGGTGACTGCAAGGAGATCGAACGCCGCCACACGAACGGCTCGGGCTTACTCGTCGACGGAGGGACGAGCCGCGGGAATCTCCTTTCCGGAGGCGCCGAAGAGGTGATCCTCACGGTGAGCAGGATCAAGGCCGAACGGAAGGCGAATCCCGGCTACCGAGCATTCCTCTCGAACGGACACAACGTGACCCGTGCCGTGGCGCTCTTCATCGGTGAGATCGTCATCGAGGTCTGGGCCGCTGCCCGCCAGCGACGACGCGACGTGAAGCCGCGCGGACATCGCGGCGGTACCTATCCGTTCCTGCGTGCGGCGATGTGCGTCTTCCTCCGCGACCTCATCGTCTTCTCGGTGATCTCGGACATGCTCCGCGGCCGCCCGGCCGTCTACGCCACGCTGTCCGGCTACGACGAGGTGGCACACCACTCCGGCCTCGAGCGGCACGACACGCTCGAGACGCTCCGCAAGCTCGACAAGCAGCTCGGGACGAATTGCCCGGGCCGGCCGACAGGCTCCGCGCCCTTACGAGATCGTCGTCCTCTCCGATCACGGCCAGACTCAGGGCGCGACGTTCAAGCAGCGCAACGGGTACGCGCTCGACGACCTCGTTCGCCGCTCGATCGAGGCGCGGCCGGTGCAATCGCTCCTCGGAGGCGACGAGAACGAAACGGCCGTCGGGCTCGCGTTCGAGGAGGCGCGAGACGCAGGGCCGGCGCCGACGACGAATGGCGCCGAGAAGAATCTGGACGACCAGGCAGTCGTCGTGCTCGGATCGGGGAACCTCGGCCTCATCTACCTGATGGAGGAGCGGCATCGCCTGACGCTCGAGGAGATCGAGGATCGACATCCACGACTCGTGCCCTGCGCTCCGCGAGCATCCGCACGTCGGATTCGTCCTCGTCGACTCCGCGGAACACGGGCCGGTCGTGCTCGGAGCTACGGGCGCGAACTACCTTCGGGAGAACCGCGTGGAAGGCGAGGATCCGCTCAGCGCCTTCTCGGAGAACGCAGCTCAGCATCTCGCGCGTACCTGTGGATTCGAGCATGCCGCGGACCTGTTCGTGAACAGCTTCTACGACCAACAGGTCGACGAGGGCGTGCGCCTTCGAGGAGCTGATCTCGTTCCACGGGGGCATGGGCGGCTCGCAGACGCGCCCGTTCATCCTCGCCCCGACCGGCCTGCCGCTACCGGAGCAGCCCATCGTCGGCGCGGCAAGCGTGCACGCGGTCCTGTCCGGCTGGCGAGCGCTCCTCAACCATGGCCCTCGCGGTGGCTAGAAGTTGGGCGCACAGAGTGCTAGGGTGGAAGTGCCTGCCCCAGCCTTAGGCGGGCAGATCCTTTCCGGCTCCGACACTTGGCCGGCGTCGCGCGCGACTACGGGTTGCGCGGTAAGCGAGCGTCAGGAGCCGCCAATGACCTCTCCGATACACCACTCGATTTGCCGGACGGCGCGACTTGCAGTCGCACTCGAGAAGTGAGTCATGACTGACGTGACGCCACCTATCAAGGTTTCCGGGGTTCCGCTCGATTCGCGCGCCTCGCGCCGGATCAAGGCCGGGGAAGGCGGCTTGGCCGAGCGCCTCGCGTTTCGGATGCAGCGAATTCCCGCACTTCTCGTTTCCTGGATCGTGGCGAACGTCGGAGCGGTCCTTCTTGCGACCGGCATGGTCGGACTCGGCTTCTTCGTCACGAAGGTGCTGCTCTCGAGCGAGGCCGTCGCGGACGCAGACGCGTGGCTGCCGAGATGGCTCGAGGAGCAGCGGACCCCGTTCCTGAACGACGTGTCGTACGTCACGTCGCACATCGCGGACCGCTGGGTTCTGATCCCGCTCGTAGGGATCGTCGTGCTCTCGCTCGCCTTGCGGAAGCGCTGGAGGCTGGGCAGCTTCTACCTTCAGGCGATCCTCGCCGAGGTGCTCACCTACGGGCTCGTGACCAGGTTCATCGAGCGCCCTCGCCCGGAGCCGGTCGAGCAGCTCGACACGTTCAACCTGCTTCACAGCTACCCCTCCGGGCACGTGGCGGCGTCCGTCGCGATCTACGGTTCGCTGGCGCTGCTGCTCGCAGCGCACTTCAAGGACATTCGGGCGCGAGTCGCGATCTGGACGGTCGCGGCAGGATTCCCGCTCGTCGTCGCCTCGTCGCGGATCTACCGCGGCGAGCACCATCCCATCGACGTCGTCGCTGGAGCGCTGATGGGAGTCGGCGCAATCTGTGTCGCGCTCTTCGCAGCGCGCACGGCCCGCAGGGTCGCGGAGCTGCGCCACGAGAAGCACGCCGCGCAGCGCGCCGCCGACGCTGCGGCCGTCGGTCCTGTCGAGGCTCCTGACGAGGTTCCGGCATGAGCACCGTTGCGGTCATCGCTCACTCGGGCAAGAGTCTCGAGGGTGGTCTTCCCGCGCTTCGCAAGGCTCTCGAGAGAAACGGCATAGGCGATCCGCTGTGGCACGAGGTGGCCAAGAGCCGCCAGGCTCCCGAACAGGTTCGGTCCGCGCTGAAGCAAGGCGCAGATCTGATCTTCGTCTGGGGTGGCGACGGAATGGTGCAGCGTTGCGTCGACGTCGTCGCCGGGTCGAAGGCGACGATGGCGATCCTTCCGGCGGGCACCGCGAATCTGTTCGCGTCGAACCTCGGTATCCCCAAGCACATCGATGCCGCGGTCGAGGTCGGGCTCAACGGCGTGCGTCGCAAGCTGGACGTAGGGCGACTGAACGGCGAGATGTTCGCTGTCATGGCCGGCGTAGGCTTCGACGCACGCGTTATCCGCGACGCGAGTCCCAAGATGAAGAGCGCGTTCGGACGCTCCGCGTATGTGTGGGCGGGGGCGAAGAACCTTCGCGCAAAGCCCTTCGAAGCAAAGGTCGTGGTCGACGGAGAGGAGTGGTACGAGGGGCTGGCGAGCCTGGTTCTCTTCGGCAACGTCGGCAATGCGTTCGCCGGAGTAAAGGCATTCGCGGACGCTCAGCCGGACGACGGACTGCTCGAGATCGGCGTCGGTAGCGCAGACGGCATTTTCCAGTGGGGCCGGACGCTCGCCCGTAGCGCAACAGGCGGGGTTCAGAAATCTCGCTTCGTCCACATGACCAAAGGTCGCTCGGCCAAAGTGACGCTGAGCCGCAAGGTCCTGTACGAGCTCGATGGAGGCGACCGACAGAAGAGGAAGACGTTTCGCGTCGACGTCCAGCCGAGTGCCGTCACTGTCTGCGTCCCGACGTCGGGGGCGGCGTAATCGAGTCGCCCGCCGCCGGCAGGCATCCGCAAGACTGCTGAATCGCGAGGTCCCCTGACTCGAGCTCGCCCGACGGGCCTTCAGGCTCGCACTCGACGCTACGCCGAGCGACTGCCGTGACCGGACGGATTCTCCACATCTCGGATCTCCATCTCGGGCACACGACTGCGCCGTCCGAGCCGCTCAGGCCTTACGCGAGCTGATTCCGGGGCTGGATCCCGAGATCCTCGTGGTCACGGGCGATCTCACACACCGCGGTCGTCCGGCGGAGCTGGAGCGGGCGCGTGAGCTGCTACGAGAGCCTCGGTCTCCCACTGCTCGCGGTTCCGGGAAACCATGACATTCCGTACGTCTTCCCGACGCGCTTCACGCGGACCCGCGATGCGTGGGAACGTGTCTTCGGAACGACGCAGCCCGTCTACAGCTCCGATCGGCTCGCAATCGTCGGAATGAACTCGGTTCGGCCGTGGCGTCAGCAGGGAGGCGCGCTCGATTCGTCCCAGCTCGACCGCCTCGCGCCGAAGCTCGAAGGTGCGCAGGCAGGCGCGCTGCGGACGGCGGCGCTTCATCACCATCTCGCCGCACCGCCCTGGCGTGCCGCACACAAGCGTCCCGTGCGCCAGCGCGACCTGGTGTTGCAGAGGCTCGCGTCTCGCCGGAGTGGAGCTCGTTCTGAGCGGCCACGTCCATCAGAGTGCCGTCGCCGAGCGGCGAGAGTTCGAAGTGGTCGAGCACGATCAACGTAACTCGATCGTTCTCGCGACCGCCGCCGGCTTCGGGCGGCCGAGACCGCAGCGCCGTGGAGAGGCGCTCGGGTTCAATGTCTACGCGTTCGACGAGGGGAGCATTTCGGTCGTTACGTGGTCCTGGTCGGACTCCACCTTCGCAGAGGTCGGTCGGCGGGCATTTCGACGCAGCCACGGCAGTCCGCACGAGACGAACCAGTAGACGAGCGGCGGCGTTTCATCCTCGTAACGGTTGCCGGAGTCCTGCGACTCGTCGAGGAGCACCGACTCGCGGAGTCGGAGGTCACCTGAGGGCGCGGTCCCGGGGAGAGGTGAGCACACTCCCGGGCTCGCATCCTCCCCTTTTGCAGCGCTTTTACCTCGCCTCGCGGCTATGCGAGCAGCACTGTTTCCCGAACTCAGCCGGTCGCAGGCACGCTAGCGGCCCTGCACGGAATCCACGTCATCTTTTCGTTCCACGTCTCGTGGTGGAAAAGAAATGACTGTTAGACGTAACAGACGTGCAGCGGTGCACGAACCCCATGTACGGGTTGAGCGACCACTTGAACGGCATGCCCCGCACCGCTGTGAGGGCTGTCTTGCAGGGCTCGAGCCGGTACTCGGCGCGCATTCCGCCAGAAAATAGAACATACGTTCGCACCAGTGCAAGGGCTCGAACGCCTCCGCGGCTCAGCCGAGCGCGTGAGCGTGGTCGCCGGCCGGCGGCGCGCGGCTAGAGTCGGCCGATGGACGAGCTCGACGGCGGGATCCGCCGCGTGACGCTGCCGCTGCCGACGCGGCCGGGGCACGTCCACGCGTATCTGCTTCCCGGAGACGACGGTTGGACGCTCGTCGACACCGGCGTCGGCCTCCCCGATGCGAAGGAGACATGGGCCGCCGCGCTCGAAGACGCGGGAGGCCGGGTCGCCACCGTGTTCGTCACGCACTTCCACCCCGACCACGTCGGGGCCGCCGCCGATCTCCACGAGTTGACGGGCGCCCCGGTCGTCCAGGGTGCGCTCGACTACGCGCAATGCGAGCTCGTCTGGGGCAACCCCGCCTGGTCCGAGCGCCTCGTCGACTGGTTTCGGCTCCACGGGACGCCCGACGACGTCACGGCGGAGCTGGTCGGCCAGAGCTCGGTCTACCGCCCGTTCATCCGCTATCAGCGGGACCCGACCCTGGTCGCGGCGGGCGAGCACGTCGACGGGTGGGAGCTCGTTGCCGCACCCGGCCACGCCGACGGCCAGCTCTGCCTGCTCAAGGACGGCGTCCTCGTTGCGGCTGACCACCTGCTCGGCAGGATCACGCCTACGGTCGGCCTCTGGCCGGCGAGCCGCGCGGATCCGCTGGGCGACTACCTGGCAGCGCTCGACCGGACGATCGAGCTCGCGCCGCGAGTAGCGCTTCCGGGACACGGCGAGCCGATCGAGGATCCCGCGGCGCGCGCACGCGAGCTCAAGGAGCACCATCGCCTCCGGCTCGAGGAGACAGTCGCGGCGCTCGGGCCCGAGCGCAGGACGGGATTCGACCTGTCGCTCGATCTCTTCGGAACCGATCTGCCGCCCGCCGGGCGCCGGTTCGCCGTCGCCGAGACGCTCTCGCACGCCGAGCGCCTCGTGCAGGTGGGCACGGCTCGCCGGCACGAGGACGGCGGGACCGTTACCTATACTGCGGCCTGATCGATGGTGGACGACCTCCCGCCTAGTACCGGCGCCCCACGAGGGGCGTTCGAGTAGGCCTTCCTCTCCGCGTGTGAGTACGCCTCTGCGTCTCCTGATCGTTCTCCTGCTCGTGCTCGGGAACGCGATCTTCGTCGCCGCCGAGTACGCGCTCGTCACCGGGCGGCGCTCGCGGCTCGAGGAACGCGCGGATCGTGGCGGCAGGGGTGCGCGAACGGCGCTCCGGCTCATGGACGACCCCGTGCGCTTCATCTCGACCGTTCAGGTCGGTATCACGATCTCCGCGATCCTTCTCGGCGCCATCGGCGAGCCGCTGCTGTCGGGTCTCATGGAGCCTCCGCTCTCGACGACGGTCAGCTTCCTGATCGCGTTCGCGATCCTGACCTACCTCTCGGTCGTCCTGGGCGAGCTCGTGCCCAAGGCCGTGGCGTTGCAGAAGGCGGAACCGATCGCGGTCGCGCTCGCGATCCCCCTCGACTGGCTCGCACGAATCGCACACCCGCTGGTGTGGCTGCTGCAGGTGTCTGCGAACGCGGTTCTGCGGGTTCTACGTGTGAAGCCCGCGCCTGCCGGGATGATCGCGTACACGCGTGAGGACATCCGACACAGCGTCGCCGCGGCCGAGGACGTCGGTGAGTTCCAGGAAGCGGAGGAGGAGATGCTGTACAAGGTCTTCGACTTCGCCTCGAAGGAGGTGTCGGCGGTGATGGTTCCCCGGCCCGAGGTGGTCGCGATCTCGGTCGACATGCCCCCCGAGGAGGCACTCGCCACCGTCGTCGACTCGCCGTTCACGCGCTACCCCGTGTTCCACGACTCCCTGGACGAGATCGTCGGCGTCCTCCACGTTCGCGACCTCTTCGCGGCGATGCACGACTTCGGGATCGCCAACGTCAGCCTGGAGGGGATCGTGCGGCCCGCGTACGTCGTCCCGGAGACGAAGGATCTCGCCGCGCTTCTAGCGGACTTCCGGCGTGAGAAGCAGCACATGGCGATCGTGATCGACGAGTACGGCGCGATGGAGGGAATCGCGACGCTCGAGGACCTCCTCGAGGAGATCGTGGGCGAAATCGAAGACGAGTTCGACCTCCCCGACACGTCGGTCGAGCGAGTGGACGACAAGCGGATCCGCATCGAGGGGACGTACAGCATCGACGACTTCAACGAGGAGTTCGGCACCGAGCTCGCGCAGGAGGACTTCAACACGATGGCCGGGCTCGTGTTCGGCGAGCTCGGGAGAGCGCCGGAAGTCGGAGACTCGGTGACGACCCACGGTCTCCGCCTCACCGTCCTCGAGATCGAAGGGTCCCGGATCATGCGGATCGAGGTCGAGTTCGGCGTCGAAACGCCTGCGGACGAGCCCGAAGCTGCATAGGACCTCTTTCATGATGATCGCCCGTCGCGAGGCGTCAGGGCCGCATCGCGACATGGTCGCTCATCGTGAAAGGGGTCCTTAGCCCACCAGGGTGAGCTCCGCGAGCCGGTCCGCGTTTCGCCACCGCGACTTCGCGGTCTTCTGGGTGGGGCTCGTCACGGAGGCATTCGCGCTCTCGATGGCGCTCGTCGCGATCGGGTGGCAGGTGTACTCGGTTCGCGAGAACCCTCTCGATCTCGGACTCATCGGCCTTGCGGAGTTCCTCCCGCTCGTGCTGCTGGCGCTTCCGGCCGGGCAGCTCGCGGATCGCATTCCGCGGAGGACGCTGCTCGCGATAATGGTCTCGCTCGACATCGTCGTGCTGGCGGGATTGCTCGGGGTGACGATGGCCGGCGCGGATCGGGTGTGGCCGTTCTTCGCGCTCGCGTTTCTGCTCGGAGTCGGCAGCGCGATCGGAGCGCCGGCAGGGCGGGCGCTCACGCCTTCGCTCGTCCCTCAGGAGATTCTCCTGAGCGCGCTCGCGCAACGCTCGATCGCGTTTCAGCTCTCGCTCGTCGCCGGCCCGGCCGTGGGCGGACTTCTCTTTGCTCTCAGGGCCGAGCTGGTCTACGCGGTAGGCATCGGGCTCGCGCTGATCTCTCTTGCGTGCTTTCTGGCCCTTCGGGGCGGCCGTGCGCCTGCGGCGGAGGGGGTGGAAGGCCTCGACGCGGTGCTCGCAGGCGTGCGCCTCATCCGCAGAACGAACGTCCTGCTGGGCGCGATCTCGCTCGATCTCTTCGCGGTGCTTCTCGGGGGAGCCGTCGCGCTGCTTCCGATCTTCGCCAAGGACATCCTCGAGGTGGGGCCGACGGGGCTGGGATTCCTGCGGACGGCGCCCGCGATCGGATCGTTCCTCGCGGCGCTCTGGCTCGCCAGGAATCCGATCAGCCGTCGCGCCGGGCCGACGCTCTTCCTCGTCGTCGCCGGGTTCGGGGCCTGCATGGTCGTCTTCGGGCTCTCGCGCGTGATGTGGCTTTCGATGCTGGCGCTCGCGCTCGGCGGTGCGCTCGACATGGTGAGCGTCGTCCTCCGCTCGACGATCCTCCCGCTCGTGACCCCGGACGAGGTCCGCGGAAGGGTGAATGCGGTCGAGATGGTCTTCATCAGCGCCTCGAACGAGCTCGGCGCCTTCGAGTCGGGGGTCGCGGCTGCTTTGATCGGCGCGGTGCCGGCTGTCGTCGTGGGCGGTGTCGCCACGATCGTCGTCGCGGGTGTCTGGTGGAAGCTGTTCCCGTCGTTGGCCCGCGTCGACCGGCTCGACGAGCTACGGCCCGTCACGGTCGAGGCGACCTAAGACACGACCGAGTTGGCCATCTTGCCGTTCGTTCGGTGTCGGGCAGCATGGGCCGATGGACGAAGGCGACGACGAGGCGACTCAGCTGATGCTCGAAACCCTCGTCGACATCAAGGTTGCTGTGTTCGAGATCCATCGTGCACTCTTTGGCCAAGACGACGATGAAGAAGAAGAGACCGAAGAAAACTCCTGAGGAGTGGGCTGTGATCAAGGCCCGCCACGAGGACATCGTGCGCCGGCTGCAGGAGATGATCGAGCGGTACCGAGCGATCAACGCCGAGAAGCGCCGGCGCCGCGAAGCAGAAGCGTCCTAGCCCTCTCCCGGCTGCACGAGTTCCGACTCGTACGCAAGCACGACGGCCTGTACGCGATCGCGAAGGTCGAGCTTTCGGAGGACGTGCGCCAGGTGTGTCTTCACCGTGTGCTCGCCGACGACGAGCGTCGCGGCGATCTCTGCATTCGAGAGCCCGCGGGCAACGAGGCGGAGCACGTCGAGCTCGCGCGGTATCAGCTCGTCGACCCCGGGCGGCGGCGTACGCGCATGCGCGTCGGCGAAACGCGATCGCGGGGGACGTCGCCGTCTACGTCCAGGACATGGCGTCCTAACGGCGCGCGCTTGCACGCAGCCTTGCGGCCGGCACCCCCCTGATCGAGGCGTCGACGAGCTCGATCGGGTGGAGTGCCGGCAGCGGCTGCTGTCTGCGACGCAGCGCCTGCGAGACCTGAACGAGGCAGCCCGGATTCGCGCTGGCGTACGCGGCGGCTCCGGTAGCGAGCACGTTCGCGGCCTTGCGGTCGCCGAGGTCGCGCGCTGCTTCGGGCTGGACGACGTTGTAGATGCCGGCGGAGCCGCAGCACAGGTCCTGTTCGGCCGGCTCGACGACCTCGAGCCCGGGGATGCGCGCGAGCGACGAACGCGACGAGAGCGGGAGCCGCTGTGCATGACGCAGGTGGCACGAGTCCTGGAGCGCAACCCGCAGCGAGAGCGGATGACGTGGCGCGCGCGGCGTGACATCTCCGAGCAGCTCGCCGACATCGCGCACCTTCGCCGAGAACGCCTCTGCGCGCTCGTCGCCGAGCAGCCAGCCGAGCTCCTTCAGGTGCGACCCGCAGCCCGAGGAGTTCACGACCACGAGGTCGACGTCGCCGAATCTGTCCATGAGGTTGCGGGCGAACGCCTTCCCCTCCTCGAGGCGGCCCGCATGCACGGAGAGCGCGCCGCAGCACCCCTGCGGAGGGGCGAAGACCTCGAATTCCTCGGCCGCGAGGACACGCGCCGTCGCTGCGTTCACGTCCGGAAAGACCGCATGCTGCACGCAGCCCGTGAGCAGTCCGACGCGGGCGCGCCGCGTTCCGGCTGCGGGCGTGATCTCCGGAACCTCGCCCGTGCCGCGCCAGCGAGGCGCGACTTCGACGAGTGGGCGGAACCGCCTCGGAAGCGGTGCGAATCGTCCGATCGGCGCCAGGCGGAGCGCCACACGCATGCGACTGGGGTATGGGAGAACGCGAAAGAGAAGTCCTCGAATCAGGCGCTCGCTCAGCGGCCGGTCGACCTCCTGCTCGACGGTCGCGCGGGTGCTCTCGATGAGCCGGTCGTAGCGGACGCCCGACGGGCACGACGAGAGGCAGGCCATGCAGCCGAGGCAGCGGTCGAAGTGCTCGGTCACCGTTGGGTTCAGCGCGATCGTTCCGTCGAGGCGCGCGTCCATGAGGTGGATACGACCCCGCGGCGAGTCCATCTCCTCGTGCCAGAGCACGTACGTCGGGCACGTCGGAAGGCAGAAGCCGCAGTGGACGCAGTCGGAGGTGTACTCGCGGATCACGCTGCGAGGACTCCCTGCGGATCGAGCTCCCTCTGAATTCGCTCGACCAGCCGCTGAAGTGCGTCGGCTGTCTCGCCTTGTGACAGATCGTCGCTCGGCTGCGGTTCGCGCGTGTAGGCAACGCCGGCCGAGGCACGGACGACCGCCTCGGGCATGTCGTCGAGCGCTCGGCGAGAGATCGCCCGGCGCGAATCTCAGCCGGCCTCGCGCGGCGGACTGCCGGGCGCGCGACTCGTTCCACACTTCGCCGTCCCCAGCCGAACCTCCGACGAGCGCATGGGCGGATTCGAGCTGTGCCCGCACCGCACGCTCCGAGCCCTCGAACAGAATCGCCGCGCGCCCGGGGTGGAGGACGTCGAGCGCGCTCGGCTGGAGCTGTGAGCGGAGCAGCTGCGCGACGACCACTGCAGGGTCTCCGGTCTCGACCACGAGCGTCTGCGCGGCTTTCGGCAGCGGATGGAGCCGGAAACTGGCACGAGCGATCAACGCGAGCCGGCCGAGCGAGCCGCACACGAGGCGTGCGAGGTCATAGCCGGCCACGTTCTTCACGACTTTGCCGCCGGCGCTGGCGACCGTCCCGTCCGCGAGAACGAGCGTGACGCCGAGGACGAGATCGCGTGGCGCGCCGAAGCGGTGGCGGAGCGGGCCGGAGGCGTTCGTCGCGAGCAGCGTGCCGACGGTGGGATCCCCGGGCGGGTCGAGCGAGAGCCGCTGACCGCTCGTGCCCAACGCCTCGTTCAGCGCGGAGAGCCGCATCCCGGCCTCGACGGTGCACGTCAGATCGCCCGTCTCGTGCTCGAGGATCCGGTCGAGGCCGTCGGTCGTCAGGTCGTATCCGATCCGGACGCCGCGTCCCTCGGCGTGCGCCGCGGCGAGGAACCGAGTGGCCTCCTCGAGGCTAGAGACGCTCGGCAACGCCGATCCTCTCGAGCGCGTGGGCTCGGTACGGCCCCGGCACCTCGCCGCAGAGGCGCGGGGTCGGGATCACCTTGCCGGGGTTGCAGATCCCCGCGGGATCGAACGCGCGCCGGAGCCGCTCGAACGTGAACAGGTCGCGCTCGGAGAACATGCGCGGCATCGAGCACGCCTTGTCCATGCCGACGCCGTGCTCTCCGGTCAGCGATCCGCCCGCATCGAGGCAGGCGTCGAGGATCGCCTCCGCCAGCACGCGTGCGGCCTCCGTCTCACCTGCCTCCGCGTCGTAGAGGACGAGCGGATGGAGGTTGCCGTCGCCGGCGTGGAAGACGTTGCCGACGCGCAAGCCGTGGGTGGCCGAGAGCTCCTCGATTCGCCGGAGCACCTCGGGGAGCCTGGTTCGCGGCACGACGCCGTCCTGGACGTAGTAGTCCGTGGCGATCCGGCCCATCGCGGCGAACGCCGACTTCCGTCCCTTCCAGAGGCGCGCGCGGTCGGCCTCGTCGGCCGCGTTCCGCAGCTCGAACGCGCCGGACTCGAGGCAGATCCGCTCGATCTCGGCGGTGTCGTCCGTCGACCTGCTCCTCGACGCCGTCGAGCTCGACGAGGAGCACCGCGCCCGCGTCCTCCGGATAGCCGGGCGAGACCGCGAGCTCGGCCGCCTCGATCGTCAGCCGGTCCATCATCTCGATCGCCGACGGGAGGATCCCGGCCGCGACGATCCCGGACACCGCCGCACCCGCCGCGTCCATCGTCTCGGAATCCGGCGAGCAGCGTGCGGACGACCTGCGGTGCTCGAACGATCCGGAGCGTGACCTCGCGTGACGATTCCGAGCGTCCCCTCCGATCCCACGACGAGGCCGAGGAGATCCGGGCCGTCCGGGTCGAGGGCCTTGCCGCCGAGCTCGACGACGTCGCCGTCCGGGAGGACGAGCGTGAGCCCGGTCACGTGGTGGGCCGTGAAGCCGTACTTGAAGCAGTGCGCGCCGCCGGAGTTCTCCGCGACGTTGCCACCGATGGTGCACACCTGCTGGCTCGAGGGGTCGGGCGCGTAGAAGAACCCCTCGGCGGCAACCGCACGGGTGACGTCGAGGTTCGCGACGCCCGGCTCGACGCCGACGCGCTGGCTCGCGAGGTCGATCTCGAGGATGCGATCCATGCGGGCAAGCGACACGACCACGCCGCCGGCCATCGGGGTCGCGCCGCCGGAGAGCCCCGTTCCTGCACCGCGGGCGACGAAGGGCACACGCTCGCGGTGGCATGCGCGGAGCACCGTCTGCACGTCTTCCGTCGACCCCGGGAGGACGACCAGCTCCGGCACCGCGCGGTGCCCGGTGAGCCCGTCGCACTCGTAGACGCGAAGCTGCTCCGGCTCGTTGATCACGTGCTCTCGCCCGAGCGCTCCCTGAAGCTCTGCGACGAATTCGGCGGGAAGGCTCACGCCGTCGAGTCTAGAACGACGTCAGCTCCCTCACCGGCTTTCGAAGCGGTAGACGAACGGGCCGCGGCCCCGTGCGTACGCGATCCCGATCACGAGCTTCGCGAACGCCTCGACGAGCGGCGTGCATTCGGCGCCGCCAGCATCCACGGGCTCGAAGCCCGCGTCGGCGATCAGCTGCGCGACGATCGCGTTCGCGCCGGCGTCGTCTCCGCAGTAGACGAGCGATGCCGGCGGGTCGGGCGGCGTCTCGTGCATGAAGGTCGAGAAGACGGTGTTGAATGCCTTGACGTACCTCGCTCGCGAGGCCAGGGCTGCGATCTCGAGCCCGGCCGGGCCTCCGGAGAGGTTGTTGGTCGCATCGACGAGCACCTTGCTGTCGAGGTCACCGATGCCTCCGAGGGCGTCGGGGACAGCTGACGCCGGTGTCGCGAGGACGACGATCTCGCTCGCCGCCGCGGTCTCCCCGACCGTCGCACGCGAGGAGACCACCACCTCGTGCCCTCGTTCGCTCCACGTCGTTCCGAGCGCGCTGCCGACGCGTCCGCCACCGATCACGCCGATCTTCATGTTCGCCTCCACTCGAGAGTTGTGCCAGCAGTAGACCACGCGCACCTTTAGGTTTCTCCCGTGCTGCCGATCGAGCGTCCGGGGAAGATCGTCTGCGTCGGGCTCAACTACCGCGATCACGCGGAGGAGCAAGGCGTGGAGCTCCCGTCCGAGCCACTTCTCTTCGCCAAGTGGCCGACGTCGCTCATCGGCCCGGGCGAAGCGATCGTCATCCCACCGATCGTCACGAAGTGCGACTACGAAGCCGAGCTCGGGGTCGTCATCGGGGAACGTGTGAAGGCTGTCTCCAAGGAGAACGCGCTCGAGGCGGTCCGGGGATACGTCTGCGCGAACGACGTCAGCGCCCGCGACCTCCAGTTCTCCGACGGGCAGTGGACGCGCGGGAAGTCGCCGGACACGTTCTGCCCGGTCGGGCGGATGGTGTCCCGTGACGAGATCACCGACCCGCACGACCTGAGGATTCGGGCGATCGTGAGCGGCGAGGTCCTCCAGGACTCGTCGACGGCGAACCTCATCTTCGGCGTCGACGAGGTGATCAGCTACGTGTCGCAGACGACGACGCTCGAGCCCGGCGACCTCATCCTCACGGGGACGCCGGCAGGCGTCGGGGTGTTTCGCGATCCGCAGCGGCTCCTCCAGCCGGGCGACGAGGTGACGATCGAGATCGAGCGGATCGGCTCCCTCACGAATCCCGTCGTCGCCGGATGACCGAGATCGCTGACCTCAGGGCCGCCGTCGTCGGGACGGGCTTCATCGGCGTCGTCCACGTCGATGCGCTGCGCCGGCTCGGCGTCGAGGTGCTCGGTGTCGCGGGCTCGACGCCCGAACGCGCAGCCGCGAAGAGGATCGCGCCGGCGTACGACTCGTACGGCGCCTTGCTGGCAGACGACCGGGTCGACGTCGTTCACCTCACGACCCCGAATCACCTGCACTTCCCGCAGGCGCTGCAGGCTCTCGAGGCGGGGAAGCACGTCGTCTGCGAGAAGCCGCTCGCGGTGACGTCAGAGCAGTCTGCGGAGCTCGTGGCGCTCGCGGAGCGCTCCGGGCTCGTTCACTGCACGAACTTCAACATCCGCTTCTACCCGCTCGTGCAGGAGGCGCGGGAACGTGTGCGTGCGGGAGAGGTGGGCGAAGTCTGGAACGTGCACGGCGGGTACCTGCAGGACTGGCTCGCGCGACCCACTGACTGGAACTGGCGGCTCGAGACGGAGAAAGCCGGCGAGCTCCGAGCGGTGGGGGACATCGGGTCGCACTGGATGGATCTCACGCAGTTCGTCACGGGCTCGCGCATCGTCGAGGTCTTCGCAGATCTCACGACCGCGATCCCGGTGCGGCGGCGTCCCAAGGGAGAAGTGGAGACGTTCGCGAGCGCGGAGGACGCGGAGCGGGAGGACGCGCCGACGTCGACCGAGGACATCGCGCACATCCTCCTCCGGCTTGCGAACGGCGCGCGCGGATCGCTCGTCGTCTCTCAGGTCTCGATCGGGCGCAAGAACTCGCTCCGCTTCGAGGTCGACGGGTCGCTCGCGGCACTCGCCTGGGACTCCGAGCGCCACGAGGAGCTCTGGATCGGACGGCGGGACGAGCCCAACGACGTCCTGATCCGGAACTCGGCGCTGATGCACCCCGCGGCCGCCGCGCGGACGCGGCTCCCGGTTGCGCACGCCGAGGGCTTCGCAGACACCTTCCGCGAGCTGTACCAGGCCGTGTACACGGACGTGGCTCGGGGAGCCCCGTCCGACGAGCCCGACTATCCGACCTTCCGCGACGGCCACGTCGAGAACGTGCTCTGCGACGCCGTCGTTCAATCGAACCGCGAACGCCGCTGGGTGGAGGTGTCCATGTCATGAAGCTGGGACTGCTCACTGCTCCCTTCCCTCGTCGCTCTCTCGCACAGGTCGCCGCGTGGGCTTCGAGTGAGGGTTTCGAGATGCTCGAGGTCGCGTGCTGGCCTGCCGCCGGAGGCGAGCGCCGTCGCTACGCCGGGACCTCGCACATCGACGTCGCTCGCGTCGACCCGGATGCGGTCCGCGTCGTGCTCGAGCGCCACGGACTCGGAGATCTCCTCGCTGGCCTACTACCCGAACAACCTCCACCCCGATCCGGTCGAGCGCCGTGCGGCCAACACGCACTTGCGGAAGGTGATCGACGCTGCGGCGAGGCTCGACGTCGGGATCGTGGGCACCTTCGTCGGGCGCGACAAGACGAAGAACGTTCCCGACAACTTCCGCGAGTTCCGCAAGGTGTGGCCGCGGCTCGTGGACTATGCCGAGCAGCGGAGCGTGAAGATTGCGATCGAGAACTGCCCGATGATCTTCAGCTGGGACGAGTGGCCCGGCGGGACCAACCTTGCCTCGACGCCGGCCATCTGGGACGAGATGTTCGCGATCGTCGACAGCCCGAGCTTGGGGCTCAACCTCGACCCGTCTCACCTCGTCTGGCTCCAGATCGACTACGAGAGGGTGGTACGTGACTACGCATCGAAGGTGTTCCACGTCCACGCGAAGGACATGGAGATCGACCGCGACGGCCTCTACCGCAACGGGACCGTGTCGCTCGGGATGGGCTGGCAGGTGCCGCGCCTTCCCGGTCTCGGCGAAGTGCGGTGGGATCGCTTCGTCGCGGCGCTCTACCGAGCCGGGTACGACTTCGTCGTCTCGATCGAGCACGAGGATCGGGCCTTCGAAGCGACGGAGGAGCTCGTCAAGCGCGGCTTTCTCATCGCCCGAGACGCCCTTCGACCGTACGTCCACTAGACACGGTGTCTGACACCGCTTCTCCTCGCCATGCGGATTTGCGGCCGTCGAATGTCAGACTCGGTCTAGCCGCCGCCTAGCAGGCGGAAGTGCTCGATCGTCCGGCGGACGCCGTCGGCGAGCGGCGTTCGCGGGAGCGGCCCGACGAGGCGCTCGAGCAAGTTGGCCTGCAGCGACTCCGGGAACGGGAGCTGGCCCTCCTCCCAGAGCACCTTGCCCGCGACTGCGGGCGCTGCGGCCTCGATCGCGTCGACGACCTCCTGCATCGTCGACGACTCGCCGGGAAAGTTCGCGACGTGGGCGCTGTCCGCTGCCGCTCGTGCGGCGAGCGCGAACGCGCGACCGACGTCCGGCGCGAAGTCGTACTGCGCCGTTCCTCCGTAGCCGATCGTGTGTCCCTCGCCGCGCGCCGCCGCCGCCATCGCGAGGGAGGGCCCCGATGTGAGCCCCTGATCGCGTCCGGGCCCGTAGACGACATACGGGCGGATCCCGATCGACGCAACGTCGTCGTCGTGCCAGTAGACGCGCGCCGTTCCCTCGTTTGCGAGCTTGAAGACCCCGTAGAGCGTCGTGGGCGCGACTCCGCCCGACTCGGGAGCGGGGGAGGGGTCGGAGGCGTTGTAGACAGCGGTCGAGCTCGCGTACGCGAGACCGCGGATGCGATTGAGCCGCGCCTTGATCGCCTCGAGAACGACGACGGTTCCGTGCACGTTGACGCGAGCTCCGAGCTCTGGGTCCGCGCGACAGAACGGCACTTGCAGCGCGGCGAGGTGGACGACGTGCGTTATCCCGTGGTCGTCGAGAGCACGTCCCACCGCGCCGAGGTCGGTCACGTCGCCCTCGATGAGCGTGACCCGTCCGCGATCAGTCCTCCGACAGCACGAGCCGAAGGCGTGCGTCATCCGAGCCGAGGTCGTAGCCGACGGGCTCCTCTCCCAGCTCGACGAGCGCCTTCAGCGTCCAGGCGCCGAGACACCCGAGCGCCCCGGTGACGAGCGTCCGTGAACTCACTTCAGGGCGATCGCACGTCGCCTATCGACATGGCTGTTCATCCTGAAGGGAGTTCTTCGGCGAGCGGCGCGTCCTGGTACACCGTGACCATCTCCGTGTAGAAGTCGATCGCGGCGCGGCCCTGCTCGTGCGGGCCCCAGCCCGAGCCCTTGATTCCGCCGAACGGCACGTGGACGTCGGCGCCCGCTGTCTGCGAGTTGACGTGGACGATCCCCGCGCCGATCTCGCTCGTGAAGCGCTGGACCGTATGGAGGTCGCGCGTGAAGATCGAGGCCGAGAGCCCGAAGCGGACGGCGTTCGCGCGTTCGATCGCCTCGTCGAGCGTCGAGTAACGAAAGAGCGCCGTCACGGGGCCGAACACCTCCTCGCAGGAGAGCTCGGCGTCGTCGGCGAGCCCCTCGAAGACGGTGGGGGCGATCAGGTAGGCGGCGTCGTCGGTGCGCGTGCCACCTGAGAGGACCGCGCCTCCCTCGGCGCGAGCCCGCTCGATCGCACCCAGGATCTCCTCCAGCGCGCCCTCGTTCACCACGGGGCCGACCTCGGTCTCCGGATCGGCCGGGTCGCCGACTTTGCCCGCGGCCACCCGCGCGAGGAACCCGTCGCGGAATGCGTCGTACACGCCGTCTTCGACGAGGATGCGCCGCGTCGCCGTGCACTTCTGGCCGGCGGACCAGAACGCGCCTGCGTAGGCTGCCTCGACGGCTCGGTCGAGCTCCGCGTCGGCGGCGACGATCAGCGGATTGTGTCCTCCCAGCTCGAGCTGAACGCGGCAGTCGCGCGCGGTCGCCTCCTCTCGCACGGCACGGCCGACCGGCACCGACCCGGTGAACGAGATCGCACGCACTCCGGCGTTGGAGACGATCGCGGCTCCGGCCTTCGATCCGGCGCCCGTGAGCACGTTCAGCACACCGGGTGGCAGGCCCGCCTCGGCAAAGCACTCCGCGACGTGGAGACCCGTTCGAGGTGCCTCGTAGCCGAGCTTGAGGACCACCGTGTTGCCGTAGATGAGCGCGGGAGCCAGCTTCCACACGGGTATCGCGATCGGGAAGTTCCAGGGAGTGATGAGCCCGACGACACCGAGCGGACGGCGAAGCGTGTACAGACGCTGGTTCGGAACCGAGGCCTCGTACATCTCTCCTGCCGGTCTGAACGCCTCGCCCGCCGCAAAGCGGAGGATGGTCGCGGCGCGAAGGGTCTCCATTCGGGCCTCGCGAAGCGGTTTGCCCATCTCGGCAGTCATGTCTCGTGCGATCTGCCCCGCGCGCACCTCGATCGCGGCAGCGGCCCCCGTGAAGAACGCAGCCCGTGAGGGGCCGGGAAGGGTCGACCAGGCCGGAAACGCATCGTGCGCGGCGGCGATCGCCGCGCGCGCGTCGTCGGCGTCGGATGCCGGGTAGATGCCCGTCACCTCTGACGGTCGCCAGGGATTGCGCTTCTCGTAGGTCTCCCCGCTCGCGCTCTCGCGCCACTCGCCGCCGACATAGTTACGGGTCGGCGTGCCGGTCATGGTCTCAGACATGCGACGTGCTCCTTTCCATCAACTCTGCGGCACGGACGACGGGATTGACAAGCGTGCCGATCTCGGCGACGTGGATCTCGACCGTATGGCCGGGGAGGAGAGTGAAGTCGTCCGGTGGAACGAGGCCCGTGCCCGTCAGGAGAACGCTCCCCTCGGGCACCGGGTTGTCGATCAGCAACCATTCGACGAGCTCCGCGTACGAGCGGCGCATGTTCGCGGTGAAGCTGTTTCCCTCGAACTGCGTTCGTCCCGTCTCGTCCGTGACGCGCATGTGAATCTGCAGCGGTGCGTCGAGACGCTCGGGCTCGTAGACCGCGGGCCCGATCGCGCACGCTCCCGCGTACACCTTCGCCTGGGGAAGGTAGAGCGGGTTGGCGCCTTCGATGTCGCGAGACGAGACGTCGTTCCCGATGGTGAGGCCTGCGATCGTCCCGTGCGCGCCGAGGACCACGCCGATCTCGGGCTCCGGGACGTTCCAGGTCGAGTCGTCGCGGATGCCTATCGGCTCACCCGGTCCCGCAGTGCGCCGGCCTCCCGCGTCCTTGAGGAAGAGCTCGGGGCGCGGTGCCTCGTAGACGAGCGTGTAGACGTCCTTGGCGGCGCTCTCCTCCACGCGCGCGTCGCGCGAGCGCTCATACGTCACTCCGGCGCACCAGACCTCGGGCGCATCGATTGGTGCGAGGAGCTCGTACGGGTGCGGAAGCGCGAGCGTGTCGGGGTCGAGCAAATCGATCCGTCGTCGCGCCGTCCGTGACGACGACGCCATCCTCCACGACGCCGTGCTCGATCCCCTCCGGGCCCTCGTAGGCGTACGCGACGCATGGACATCTAATAGACGGCGCGACCGCCGGAGATGTCGTAGGTGGCGCCCGTCGAGAACGAGCACTCTTCGCTGGCGAGCCAGCAAACGAGTGCCGCCACCTCCTCGGGCTCACCCATTCGACCCATCGGGATGCGCTCCACCATGTACTCGATGTGCTCCTGCGTGATCTCATCGAGGATGGGCGTCTCGATCACCGCGGGGGCGACGCAGTTGACGAGCACGCCCGTCTGGGCGACGTCCTTCCCGATCGCCTTCGTCATCCCGATGACTGCCGCCTTCGACGCCGAGTAGGCGCCGGCCATCGGGTTGCCCTCCTTGCCCGCGATCGAGGCCACGTTGACGATTCGTCCGTAGCCGCGCTCGACCATTCCGGGCAGGACGGCGCGGTTGCAGTAGAAGACACCGTCCGCGTTGATCCCCATCACCCGTCGCCACTCCTCGTCAGGGACGTCCACCGTTCGTAGCGAGTCACCCGGTACGCCGGCCGAGCAGACGAGCACGTCGATCCGTCCCAGCTCTTTCACCACGCGCGCGACGGCGGCATCCACGTCCGCCGAGCGCGAGACGTCGCCCGCGATCGCAAGCACTTCCCGAGGAGCCTCCGCGCGGAGATCGAGCGACGCGACACTCGCACCCTCGCGGACGAGTTGCCGCGCGACCGCAGCGCCGATACCGCTTGCTGCGCCGGTGACGAGTGCGACGCGCTCGGAGAATCGCTGATCGTTTCCCATCTCTCGAGCGCAAGCCTAAGTGCTCCACTTAGGCTTGATGGCGATGAGCTTCGATCCGATCCGCGACTATCCGCTGGGTACGCAGCGACCCGACCTGGTCACCACCCCGGGCGGGCTTCCGCTGGCCGAGGTGACGCTCGAGGCGCTGCACGCCGGCCGCGTCGGTGCGAGCGAGATGCGCGCCACCGCGTCGACACTGCGCATGCAGGCCGACGTCGCCCGGACAGCGGCGAGGCCCGAGCTTGCCGAGAGCCTCGAGCGCGCGGCCGAGCTCGCGGCCGTGCCCGACGAGCTCCTACTCGACGTCTACACGGCGCTCCGTCCCGGCCGGTCGACTGCTGCGGCGCTCGAGGAATGGGCGACGCGCCTGGAGGGGTACGGCGCAACGGCCACGGCAGCGTTCGCCCGGGAAGCCGCCGCTGCGTACCTGGAACGAGGGCTGCTCGCCGATGGGTAGCAAGCGCTTCGCAGCGCGTGAACGCCGAGACCTGCACCACGAGCAGCTCGTCACCCCGATGCCGGAGCTCGGACTCGTCGCCGCGAACGGGCCCAACGACCCCGTCCCCGAGGTGACCGTCGTGGACGGGGTCGTCACGCGGATGGACGGCCGCGACGCCGCCGACTTCGACGTCATCGACCGGTTCGTCGTCGCGCATGGGCTCGATCTCGACGTCGCGCAGGAGGCCATGGCGCTCGACGACACCTTGCTGGCGCGGATGCTCGTCGACGTCAGCGTCTCGCGCGCAAAGCTCGTCCGGCTTTCGCGCGGCCTGACGCCGGCCAAGCTCGCGCGCGTCATCGGCCTGCTCGATCCCGTCGAGCTCATGCTCGCGCTGAAGAAGCTCCGCGCACGCCGAGCTCCCGCGAACCAGGCTCACGTGACGAATCTCAAGGAGAGCCCGGCCCTGCTTGCAGCCGACGCCGCCGAGGCTGCACGGCGCGGGTTTGCGGAGCTGGAGACCACCGTGGGCGTCGCACGCTACGCGCCGTTGAACGCGATCGCGCTTCTCGTCGGGTCGCAGACGGGACGGCCTGGTGTCATGACGCAGTGCGCTGTCGAGGAGCGTCGCAACCTCGAGCTCGCGATCCGCGGGCTCGTCACGTACGCGGAGACGCTCTCCGTGTACGGCACCGAGCCCGTGTTCGTCGACGGCGACGACACGCCGTGGTCGAAGGCGTTCCTGGGCGCCGCATACGCGTCGCGAGGCGTGAAGGTGCGCTTCACGTCGGGCACGGGCTCGGAGGCGCTCATGGGGTACGCGCACGGGCTCTCGATGCTCTACCTCGAGGCGCGCTGCCTCGCCGTCGTGCGGGCGGCCGGCTCGCAGGGAGTGCAGAACGGGTCGATCTCGTGCGTGGCCTTGGTCCTCTCGGTTCCCGGAGGAACCAGGGCGATCCTCGGCGAGAACGTCCTCGCGGCGTGGCTCGACCTCGAGGTCGCGTCCGGGAACGACGCGATCTCGTCCCATTCCGAGATCCGCAAGACCGCGAAGCTGATGGGCCAGTTCCTGCCCGGCACGGACTTCGTCACGTCCGGCTACTCCGTCATGCCGAAGTACGACAACACGTTCGGCGGGGGGAACTTCGACGCGGACGACTTGGACGAATGGCTGACGATTCAGCGCGATTGGCAGGTGGACGCAGGAATCGAGCCCGTGCCGGAGGGCGAGGTACTGCGTGTGCGCGAGCGCGCGGCCCGGGCGGTGCAGGCCGTTTTCGCCGAGCTCGGGCTCCCGGCGATCGGCGACGACGAGGTCGCCGTCGCGACGGCCGGGATACGACTCGCGCGAGATGCCGGATCGCGATCGTGCTGCGGACGTCGAGGCCGCGGACGACCTCCTCGCCCGCGGCGTGTCCGGTCTGGACGTCGCGCTCGGGCTCCACCGCGCTGGGTTCGAGGACGTGGCCGAGGCGGTCGTTGCGATGCAGCGCCAGCGCGTATCGGCCGACTACCTGCAGACCTCTGCAGTCATCGGGGCGGACGGGCTCGTGCGCTCTGCTGTCAACGACCCGAACGTCTATACGGGTCCCGGAACGGGGTATCTCCTCGAGGGCGATCGCTGGCAGCTTCTGCAGTCCCTGCCGCACGTCGTTGCACCGGCCGACCTTCTCGGTGATGCGCCCGACGGCGCTCCCATCCTCGCCGCGCGAGCCGCGGCTGCGAGGGCCGATCGCCCAGAGGAGGTCGTCGTTGCGGTGGGGCCTGCCTTCGGGGACACGATTCACCGCACGATCGCCGACCTCGACCATCGCGACGTGCTCGAAGCCGTCTGCGGCGGGATCCGCGATCGAGGCGGGGTGCCGCGGCTCATTCGTGTTGCGCGCGTGGCCGACGTCGCGTTCATCGCCCATGACGGCGCCCTTCTCTCCGGCTCTGGTGTCGCGATCGGCATCCAGTCGAAGGGGACGGCCGTCATCCACCGCGCCGATCTCCAGCCACTCGACAATCTCGAGCTCTTCGGGATGTCGCCTCTCTACACGCTCGAGTCGTATCGTGCGATGGGACGAAACGCGGCGGGGTACGCGCTCGGCGAGCGAATCGGGCCGGTCCCCACCGAGCTCGACAACTTCGCCCGCGCGAAGCTGATCGTCCGCACGACGCTGCTCCACGCGCGAGAGACGCAGGCAATCGTTCCCGGTGCCGAGCCGGTCGAGCTCGAGCTTCTGGCGGCGGTCGCCTCGAGCTGACTCGAGCCTTGCCTATTCGCCCGGCTTGCCTCCCTGACCCCAGTGCTTGGGTGGCACTCCGGTGATGATCACATGGATGTGCTCCTTCGCAGCGCCGCTCGTCTCGTGGAGCGCGTTCGTGAGCGCTTCGATCATCTTCGGCACCGACTCCTCGGTGACGCGCCTGTCGTAAAGGCGGACGTCGATGACGGGCACTGGCGTCTCCTTTCGCTCGCTGGCTTGATCTTACGACGACGGCCCCGGCGGCATCTGGTCGACCGGCCACGGCCTTCCGCCGAGACCCCAGTTCTTCGGTGAGTGTCCTTCGACGATCACCCACGTGTGATCGCGCAGCCCCGGATGCGTCGCCTCGCAGAGTGCGTCGGTGAGCTTCTCGATGAGCGCCGCGCTCGTCTCCTCGGTCATGCGGTAATCGAACAGGTCGACCTTGATGAGCGGCATGTCGCCTCCTTTCCCGGTTTCGCGACGTTACGGTACGAGTCGTGTCGATGCGGCTCCAGCACGTCGGGCTCATCGTCGCGGACGTCGACCGGTCGCGCCGGTTCTACTCGGACGCGCTCGGGCTCGAGGAGGTGCCGCGGCCGTCGAACTTCAGGTTCGACGGCGCGTGGTTCCGCTTCGGCGGCACGGAGATCCATCTGCTCTCCGAAGCCCACACGACGGGTGGAGCGGGTCAGGCGATGCCGGACTCGGGCGTGGCTCGAGGTATGACGCACCACCTTGCGTGCGAGGTCGACGACCTCCAGGCTGCGTGCTCGCGGCTCGCAGCCCATGGCATCGCGCTCGACGGCGGCCCCATGCCACGCGGTGACGGCGTGACCCAGGTCTTCTTCCGCGATCCGGACGGCCATGTGCTCGAGTTGTTCCAGTGGACGAACGACGATCAGAGCGACGTCCCGCTGCGGGCGCCGATCTCCTAGACCCGTCCGCCCTCGAGCGCCAGACCTGCGTCGGCCCAGTCGCGTGTGCCGCCCGAGTAGTGACGAACGTTCCGGTAGCCGAGCTCGATCAGGCGCTGCGCGACCTCCACCGAGGCGTCGCAGCCTGGATCCGCGCAGTAGACGACGACCTCGGTGTCGAGGTCGGGGATGCGCGACGCGGCCAGGTCGTCCACACGCTGAGGAGAGATGTTGATCGCGCCCGGGAGGTGCTTCGCGGCGTAGGAGATCGGAGCGAGCGCGTCTACGACCACGAGTGGGTCTCCGCGCTCGAGTTTCGCCCAGAGAGCTTCGCAATCGATCTCGGCGAGCGCCGTCGTCACGGCGTCAGTGTGCCTGTGTTAGTGCTCGAGCTCGACGACGAACTCGCGCTCGCGACCCCGCCAGGTCATCTCGAGCGACGATGCCATCTTCCTCAGCAGAGCGACTATCGACGGGTTGTCTCCGCAGACCGTCGCCACGAGCTCGGTGATCCCCGCCGCACGGGCGTCAGCCGCGAGCTCGCGCGCGAGGATCGATCCGACGCCGCGGCCCTGGTGGGCATCCGCGACGGCGAACGCGACTCGGCGACCCCGCCGGAGCGATGGAGCCGTGCGATCCCGGCCGGCACGGACTCGCCGTCCAGGTAGCCGATGAGGACGTGATGGCTCCCGTCGACGCGCGAGAGGGCGGCCGAACTCGGCGTCGGAGAGTCGCGGCTTCGCGCCGCAGAACCGCTTCTCGCGCGAGCGCGGGCCGAGACGCTCGAAGAGAGCCGAGATCGTCGTCCGTGTCACCGTCTCGGAGCGGGCGGATCGTGAGACCGTCTACGAAGCGCGTGTGCATATGACGAAGGTGAACGTCCCACGCGCCGCCCTGGCTTCCCCGCGACGGGCCATCTTCTTGACATGGCCCGATCGGGCCAGGCAGGCTGTGGGCCATGGATCAGGACATCCGATTCTGCGAGCTCGACGGACGGCGGATCGCGTATGCGACGGTCGGACACGGCCCCCCGCTCGTGTTCGGCGCGAAGTGGGTCTCCCACCTCGAGGAGGAGTGGGACGATCCGCTCGCGCGGAGCTTCTACGAGGAGCTCGCTCGGAACCACCTCGTCGTGCGCTACGACCGGCTGGGCGCAGGTCTCTCCGATCGGCACCTCGACGGCCCGCCTACCGTCGAGAAAGAGACGAGGGTGCTCGGGGCCGTGCTCGACGCGTGCTGCGGCGGCGCGCCGCGACGGTGTTCGCCTGCTCGTGCGCCTCCGTCGTGACCGCGTGCCTGGCGGCACACAGCCCGGAGCGGGTGGAGAAGATCGTCTTCTTCGGAAGCTTCGTCTCGCGCGACGATCTGCCCGAGGCGACGCGGCGGTCGCTCGTCGACTTCGTGCGCGTCAACTGGGCGCTGGCGGCGCAAATGCTCGCCGGCCTCATCGTGCCGCGTGCGAGCGGGGACGAGATCGCCGCGCTGAGCCGCTACCAGCGTCACTCGGCGGAAGCCGAGGTCGCGTCGGCGTTCCTCGAGCTCGAGCTGACGGCGAGCGCACGCCCGTACCTCGCGAGTGTCACGATGCCCGCTCTCGTCCTCCACCGCCGGGGCGATCGCACGGTTCCCATCGGTCGCGGCCGTGAGCTTGCGGCGCTCCTTCCCAACGCGCGTTTCGTCGCGCTCGGCGGCGACTCCCATCTCCCGCACATGGACGACCAGCGCGAGCTCCAGCGAGCGCTCGCCGGCTTCCTCGACGACGTGGTTGCCGCCGAGTCGAACGGTGACTCGCCTCTCACCCGGCGCGAGACCGAGGTGCTACGCCTCGTCGCCGCGGGCCTCTCGAACCGTGAGATCGCGACATCGCTCGTCCTGAGCGAGCACACCGTGCACCGCCACGTCGCGAACCTGCTGCGCAAGCTCGGCCAGTCGTCGCGAGCGGCCGCCGCGGCTCAGGCGACCCGCGCGGGACTCATCTAGCGAGCCCGCTGCAACGCGCGCCGGCGGTGCCGTCTCATGCCTCGGCTCGAGCTGTTCGCTGATCTGAGACTCTGTCGACGGGAACGGAGGAGCAGAGATGGTCAAGGAGGCACGTCTCGAAGCCGTGGACTCGGGTCTTGCGCCTCTCACCGAGGGCTGGTTCGTCGTCAACGCCCGAGAGGCGGCGTGGCTGACAAACGACGCGTTCGGCGCCCGCTGCGTCTTCGAGGCCAACGGGCCCGTTCTGCGCAAGCGTCCCGATCTCGCCACCCAGACGTTCCCTGACCTGGGCCTCACGCTCGCTGTGATCTGGCCCGGGCAGCCGAGCGGGCTGTACCACGCCGAGACGAATCAGGAAGACTTCCTCGTTCTCGCGGGCGCGTGCGTTCTGGTCGTCGAGGGCGAGGAGCGCGCCCCTCCGTGCATGGGACTTCGTGCATTGCCCGCCGGGCACCGAGCACGTCTTCGTCGGAGCAGGCGACGGCCCGTGTGTGATCTTCATGACGGGTCGTCGCACTCGGGACCAGGGAATCGTGTATCCGCGCTCCGAACTCGCCCGCCGTCACGGCGCCGGTGTCGAGGTTGAGACGAGCTCACCCGCGGAGGCCTACGAGCGGTTCCCCGAATGGCAGCCCGCGCGCCCCGAACGCTGGGACGAACTGCCCTGGGTTCAGTGAATGCGGCCAGCCAGTGGTCCCATCATGCGTATCCCTCAGCGATCGGCGTGCAGCGAGTCGCCCTGCGTGCCGAGGATGAGGTCGCGCTCCGGGTCCGGCACGTGATCACGCAGCACCGGCGCGAGGGCCTCGACGAAGGTCATCCCGCCCTCGGAGTGGAGTTCATGCTCGACGCCACGATTGACGACGACGACGTCGCCGGCACCCAGGCTCGCTGTCTCTTCGCCGACCGTCATCGTGACGTCGCCCTCGACGATCCACATCACCTGCTCAGCCGTCGGGTGCGAGTGCCGCGCGACCGTCGTTCCCGGCGCGTAGGTGACGTGACACAACATCACTTGCTCGCCACCGATGGCGTGGATCTCCACCCCCGGAAAGAGGGTATGGCGATCCACGCCGTTCCAGGTGCGAAAAGGCGAGGACGAGCTCAGGCAGGCACCTCGAAGCGCATGCCGCCACTCGAGACGGTGTTCACCGAGAGCTCCTCGTCGAACACGACCTTCTTGCCCTCGCGACGAGGCTCCCTCTTCTCCTCGAGCGCGCGGAGCACACGCTCGGGCGTGATCGGCAGCTCGGTGATCCAGACTCCGACGGCGTCGTAGACCGCCGCCGCGATGGCGGGCGGCTGCGGGTTGTTCGCCATCTCGCCGATGCCCTTCGCGCCGTACGGGCCGTCGGCAGACGGGTTCTCGATGAGGATCGTGTCGATCTGCGGCATCTGCTCCATCCCGGGTGCGAGGTAGCTCCCGAACATGCCACCGCGGTGCTCGACGTCGGGGTAGTAGGGGTAGCAGTTCTCGAGCACGCCGAGCCCGAGACCCATCATCGCCCCGCCCTCGATCTGTCCTTCCACCTGTGTCGGGTTGATCGCCCGGCCGACGTCGTAGCACTGCTGGAGCCGGAGCACGCGCACCTCTCCCGTCTCGTCGTCGACCTCGACCTCGGCCGCGCACGTCGCGTACGAGATCGCAGAGTGGGGCGGGGAGTCAACGCGACCGGACTCCGAGTCGACGATCGCGGTGTAGGGCTTGAGCTGCGCGCCAGTGCCGGTGATGAGCTCGCCGTGACCGAACGTGGCCGCTCCGGCGACGTCCGCCACGGACATCTTCGTCTGCGGAGCGCCCTTGGCGATTACCTCGCCGTCGACGATCTCGAGGTCGGCGGGGTCGATCTCGAGCTCCTTGCCGGCGATCTCGAGGATCTTCGCTTTCACTTGCAGCGCCGCCTTCTCCGCAGCCTTGCCCGCCACGAAGGTCGCCCGCGACGCGAACGTGCCGGTGCACATGGGTGACGAGTCGGTGTTGGAGTTGTCGTAGGTGATCCAGTCGTAGGGCACGCCGATCGTCTCGGCGACGATCTGCGACTGGATCGTCTTCGAGCCGTTCCCGATGTCGGACGTGCCCGCGAACACGTCGATACGCCCGTCGGGCTTGACCTTGATCCACGCCTGCGACGGGTCGCCATTCTGGTTCATCCCCGTCGGGTACTCGATCGCCGCGATCCCTTTGCCTCGATGCTTGGCCATGGCTAGTGATCCTCCGGGTTTCCGACCTGCGCGACGAGGTGCTCTGGCAGCCACTTGCCCGCGCGGGGCTCGCTCGTCATGGTCCGGTAGTCGGCCGGGAGCTCGTGGCCGATCGCCTCCGCCATCGTCTGGATCGTGGAGACGGTCGACGGGTCGGTGTAGACGATTCCGTTCGGCGACGTGTCGCCGATTCGGTTCGCGTTCTTGAGGCGAATCTCGATGGGATCGACCCCGAGCACGTCCGCAATGCGGCTCATGTGCGTCTCCACCGCAAAGGAGACGGATGTGACGCCGAAGCCGCGCATCGCGGTCGTCGGCACGCGGTTCGTGTACACGACGTACCCGTCGAACTGCAGGTTCGGGATCGTGTAGGCGCCCGTGTGGTGGAAGCTGTGCTTCGTCAGGCCGTACGGCGAGAAGCGCGAGTACGCACCCGCGTCGTGCAGCGTGAGCATCTTGCGGCCGAGGATCCAGCCGTCCTTCGTCACCGCGTCCGCGAGCTCCATGTGCCACGGCGCGCGGGTGGACGAGCAGAGGAACTCCTCCTCGCGTGTCCAGCGCCACTTCACGGGTCGCCCCGATTTCATCGCCAGGAGCGCGCACATGGTCTCCGTCGCGGTGTCCACCTTTCCGCCGAAGCCGCCGCCGGTGGTCCCACCGACGAACTTCAGCTTGTTGAGCGGCACTTGCAAGTGCGCGGCGACGACGCCCATCGAGAAGTAGAGCGCCTGCGTGCAGGAGTAGATCGTCAGCCGGCCGCTCGGCTCGGGTACCACCTGACATACCTGCGTCTCGATCGGCGCGTGCTCGATCGCCGCCGGCCGATACACGCCCTGGACGATCGTGTCCGCGTGCTCGAAGGCCCACTCGATGTCGCCCTTGCGGATCTGGCGACGGTCCATCTCGTCCTCGAAGTGCTTGTACCAGTTGCCCTCCTGATGGATCTGGGGCGACTCCGCGTCGAACGCCTGACGCACGTCGCTGAGCGCGGGTCGCTCCTCGAACTCGATGTCGATCCGGGACACGGCCTCGGCCGCAGTCACTTCGTCGTGTGCGGCCACGAGCGCGATCGGCTGGCCCTTGTAACGCACTTCGTCCTTCGCCAGCAGAGGCTCGTCGGCCGGGATCCCGAGCGCGGCGAGGTGCCCGTACTCGAGCAGCGGTACGTCCTGCCAGCTGATGACGGCATGCACGCCCGGCATCTCCTCGGCCGGTCGAGTGTCCATCCGTGTGATCCCGGCGTGGTGATGCGGAGAGCGGAGCGCCTTCACCCAGAGCGTTCCGGGGATACGGACGTCGTCGACGTAGGTCGTGCGGCCCGTGACGTGCGCGACCCCGTCGTAGCGCGGAATCCGTGCTCCGACGACTTTCATTCCGCACCTCCTGTCGTCATCGTCGTGTACTTGCCGACGGCCGTCTCCGTGAGGTCGAAGGAGTCGCCGCGCGCGGCAGCAGCCACGGCCTCGACGATCTTCGCGTAGCCGGTGCAGCGACAGATGTGGCCGCCGAGCGCGTCCTGGATCGCTTCCGCGTCGTCGGTGCCGCCGCGGGCGATGTAGCTCTGGGCGGCGAGCATCATCCCGGACGTGCAGAAGCCGCACTGAGCCGCGTAGTGGTGGATGAACGCCTGCTGGATGGGCGAGAGGTCATCGGGTGTCCCGAGACCCTCGGCCGTCGTGATCTCGCCGCCGTCCGCGTACGCGACGGGCAGCAGGCAGGAGCGTCGCGGCTCACCGTCGACGAGCACCGTGCACGCGCCGCAGCCCCCCTGGTGGCAGCCTGCTTTCGGGCCGGTGATCCCGAGCTCTTCGCGCAGGACGTCGAGCAGCGGAGTCAGCAAGGAGCTCTCGACCTCGTGCGTGACGCCGTTGACCGTCAGGTTCATGCGGACTCCTTCAGCTCGGCGAGGACCCGACGAACGAGCACCGGAAGCACCTTCGCCCGGTACCAGGCCGAGGCGAGGGCGTCGTCGTGCGGGGTGACGTTGTGGAGCGCGGCGTCGGCGTCGCCAGACTCGGCGGACAGGAGCCGGACTCCATGCGAGCCCGCGCCAGTCGCCGCGAGCCGGATCGAGCTGTTCGCGGAGCGCGCTCCCGAGACTGCGAGTGCCGTGTAGTCGTGGGTGTGAGGGCGGTCGAGACCGGCGAACGCGCCTGCGGCAGGCTCGTCGAACGAAACATCGAGCAGTAGCCGTTCGCCCCGTTTGGGCAGGAAGTCCTCGAGCGGCTCCTCTGTGGTCCCTCCGTCGCCTGCCGAGCGCACTGTCGCGCCGAGGGCGAGGAACGCGCCCTGGAGGTCGCCGCGGGGTGCCTCGCTGCCCTGTCCGGCGCAGATGTTCCCGCCGACGCTTCCCTGCGAGCGGATCTCGATGTCCGCGACGTTGGCCGCGCACGGGCCGAGCGGCGCTCCCTCAGCCGACGAGCTCCTGTACCGGCGTCATGGCGCCGATCGTGACTCGGGAGCCGTTCTTCTCGATCCCTGCGAGCCCGGCTCGCCCGAGCATGAGCGCCTTCGCCGGTTGCAGCCGGCGGTAGGTCATCTCCGGGACGACGATCGTCCCGCCACCGACGACGACCACGTCCGTCCCGTCGCCGAATGCCGCGATTGCCTCGCTTTCGGAGCCGGGTACGAGGATCTCGGTCGCAGCATCACTTGCCGCACTCACTGTGGCCATGGCCCACCCTTCTTGGTCGCGAGGTACGTGCGCCGAGTCTAGAACGGCTTTACCTGTGCGGACAAATGAGTGTCGCAAAACGTCACCGGCCGAGCCAGCCGCCGTCGACGGTCAACACGGAGCCGTGCACGTATTCCGCGGCCGAAGAGACGAGGAATGCCACAGTCGCGGCGACGTCTTCGTTCGTGCCCCATCTTTCCGCCGGTATCCGGGAGCTGATCGCGGCGTACCGTTCGGGGTCCGCGCGTAACGGTGCGGACTGGTCGTTTTCGATGTACCCCGGGGCAACCGCGTTCACGCGGATCCCGAGCGACGCCCACTCGTTGGCGAGAGCACGCGCCAGGTTCGCGACCCCTGCCTTGCTCGCGGCGTAGCTCGAAACGTTCCAGCCGCCCTGGAACGCGAGGACGGACGCCGTGAAGACGATTCGCCCGCCCTCGCCCTGCGCCACGAATCTCCGAGCCGCTGCCCGCGCCACGACGAAGCCCGAGACGAGGTTCACGTCCACGACCCGGCGCCAGTCGGCGAGGGAGATCTCGAGGGAGGGCTGGCGGTGCACGGTGCCGGCGTTGCAGACGGCGATGTCCAGCCGGCCGAGCCCGGCGGCGACGGCCTCGACGGCCTCCTCAGCGGACGTCGGATCTTCGAGATCGGCCCGAACGACGACTGCACGCCGAGCGAGCGCGCTGATCGCCGCCGCGACATCACCTGCGTCGCCTCGCTGAACCAGGCCGACATCGGCTCCCTGGCGTGCGAGCTCGAGTGCGATCGCTCTGCCGATGCCGCGGCTTGCCCCGGTGACGAGTGCTGCCTGACCGAGGAGCGGGCGCTGCTCGGGCATCAGGCGTCGACGCGGTAGCGCGTGAGCGCGTCGTCGTCGAGCTCCACGCCGAGGCCCGGTGCCTCCGGTAAGGACAGCTTGCCGTCACGCAGCTCGGGCTCGGGACGGGTCAGCTCCCGCCGCAGCGGCGAGTCGAAGAGGCTCGGGTGGAGCAGTTCGAAGTAGGGAGCGTTCGGCGTCGCCGCCTGGAAGTGGCGCGCGGCAGCGGCGGTGATGCCCGTCTTCCAGCCGTGAGGGAGGACGAGTGCTCCTTCGAGCTCCGCGAGCTCGGCGATTCGGCGGAGCTCGGTGAGGCCGCCGCAGCGGCCTATGTCCGGCTGGAGGGCGTCGACGTCGCCTACCCGAAGCCACTCCCGGCACTCGTGTACGGTCGCCGCCATCTCGGCTCCCCCGATGCGCGTCTCGACACGACCCGCAAGCTTCCGGTGACCTTCGAGATCGTCGTGGAGGAGCGTGGCCTCGGCGAGGAAGAGGTCGGCGTTCTCGAGTCTGGACAGCGTCCAGAGGGCGTCCCGCCAGTCGTGCCAGCGGTAGCCGAAGTCCACGAGCAGCGCCACGTCGTCTCCCAGCAGGCGTCGTCCTTCGCCGATGCACTCGACGAGCTCTCGATCCGACAGGAGGTCGCCCCAGATCACCTCCATCTTCACGGCACGGAATCCCAGGGCGAGCGCCCGCTCGAACAGGCTCGCGGTCGCCTCCATCAGCTGGCCGATCGTGCGGTCGCCCACCGCTCCCTGATAGATCGTGGCGTACGGGTTCGTCGCGTCGCGAACCGGCCCTCCGAGAAGATCCATCACCGGCCGTCCGATCTGCTTGCCGGCGAGATCGTGGAGGGCCACGTCGACCGCGGAGAGGGCGTGGATGCCGAGCCCCCTGCGCCCGTGCCAGATAGTCGACGCGTAGAGCTCCCTGTGCAGCGAGCCCATGTGGAACGGGTCGCGGCCGACGAGGACGGCCGCAAGTCCGCGACTCCAGCCGTGCACGTCGTCCATGAGCACGAGCTCGCGCACGACCGAGGCTGCCGCGTCGGCCTCGCCGATCCCCTGCCTCCCCTCCTCGTCCGTGATCCTCACGACCACCGTCTCGCTCGAGGAGTCGAGGTCGCGCGCGTCGCTGGCGGGCGCACGCAAGACGATCGCCTCGACCCGCGCGATCGGGCACGAGACGGTCTCGAGCGGCATCGGTCGATCTTGACGGATCGGGTGTGGGAGTGCGATAAGAGCCGCGCCATGCAAGAGATCGTCGTCGTCACTGGGGCTGCGTCCGGAATCGGGCTCGCCACCGCCCGGCGGCTCGTGGGGGACGGTGCCACGGTCGTCGGGCTCGACCGCGACGAGCCCGGTCTCGCCAGGACGGCCTCGGAGCTCGGAGAGCACTTCCACGAGGTGGTCGGAGACGTCGGCAGCCGGGCCTCACACGAGGCGGCCGCTGCCGCGGCGACGGAGCTCGGGACGTTGGCCGGCTGGGTGAACGTCGCGGGTATCTGGATCCCGACCCGCGCGCACGACCTCGACGACGAGGCGCTCGCACGCGTCCTGACCGTGAACCTGGTGGGAACCGCGCTCGGATGCTCCGTCGCGTGTGCGGCGTGGCTCGCGCAACGGGCCGCGGGCGCGATCGTGAACGTCTCCTCGATCGAGTCCACGGCGGCGTTCCCGGCCGCACTCGCGTACGAGGCCTCGAAGGGCGGCGTCGACGGGATCACGAGGCAGATCGCGGTCGAGTACGGGCCTGCCGGGATCCGCTGCAACGCCGTCCGTCCGGGTGCAGTCATGACGCCGCTGGCCGAGGGGTACCTGTCCGACCATGAGGACCGGGAGGCCATGATCCAGTCGTGGCGCGACCTCGCTCCTCTCGGTCGGGTAGCGGAGCCCGACGAGATCGCGTCCGTGATCGCGTTCCTGCTCTCGGACGATGCCCGGTTCGTCACCGGTGCGCTCCTGCCGGTGGACGGTGGAGCGCTGGCGCGATGCTTCGCGTATCCGCCCGACCCCGAGATCGCCGGCGCTTGACAGAACGGCGGCGCTGGTTCAACGTCACCTCGACGGCGGGCAGACTCAGGAGGTCGTGATGATCCGGTACGAGGGTTGGCAGGACGTCGACGTCTACGAGGAGAGCGCCGAGGACGCTGCGTACACACGCGAGGAGCTCATTCGCATAGCCGCCGCCGCCGGAGTGTCGCTCGGCGCTGCCGGCTGGCTTGCCGACACGGCTCTCGGAGCCATCGGGCAACGGCCGAGACGGGGCGGACGGCTTCGCGTCGGCCACGTCGGCGCCGGCAAGGGGGAGACGTTCAACCCCGGCCGCGGGTCGTCGTTCATCGACGCCTCGCGCTACTTCAATCTGTACGACCCGCTCGTCCGCGTCAGGCCCGACCTCAGCTCCGCGCCCGGTCTTGCGTTGCAGTGGGTTCCGAACAGGAACTCGACCGCCTGGCTGATCAGGCTCCGCCCCGACGTCACGTTCCACAACGGCAAGGACTTCACCGCGGACGACGTCATCTACTCGCTCCGGACGATGGGGGACCCGAAACACATCGCGTCGTCAGCGGTCGCAGGTGTTCGGCTCGGAGAGCTGAGGAAGGTCGACAACCTCACCGTCCGCGTACCGCTGAAGTCGCCCAACGCACGGCTGTACGACAGCTTCAACGTCCAGAACAGCGTGATCATCCCGGTCGGGCTCAAGAACTTCGCGAACCCGATCGGCACCGGCCCCTTCTCGTTCCAGTCCTTCACCCCCGGCCAGCGCAGCCTCTGCGTCCGCAATCCCAACTACTGGGAGGAGGGCAAACCGTACGTCGACGAGTGGGAGGACATCTCGATCGACGACAACACGGCGAGGCTCAACGCGTTGCTCGCCGGCAGGATCGACATGCTCAGCCAGCTCGATCCCCTGCAGGCGCGCGCTCAGCTGCGCCGCAAGCAGATCCGCGTACTGAACGCGCCGTCGGCCACGGTCCAGGTGTTCCTCATGGCGGTCGACGCGGCCCCGTTCAACGACAAGCGCGTGCGGCAGGCCTTCCGCCTCATCCCCAACCGTCAGGCACTCATCGACGGAGCGCTCGCCGGCTTCGCCACACCTGGAAACGACCTCGCCGGCCAAGGGCTTCCGTTCTGGTTGTCGAGGCCCGTTCGCAGAAGCGATCCCGAGCGTGCGCAGTCGCTGCTGAGGCAGGCGGGGCAGGAGGGCCTCGAGGTCACGCTCCATACCTCTGACATCGTCCCTGGCTTCGTCCAAGCGGCGACGCTCTTCGCCCAGCAGGCGAAGAGGGCGGGCGTGACGGTGAACGTGAAGAAGGAGCCCGCGAACGCGTACTTCGACACGTCGCTGCTCTACACGAAGCTGCCGTTCGCGCAGTCGTTCTGGACGGTCACCGCCCTCGGCCAGTGGTATCCGCAGTCGCTCCTCTCCACCGCGATCTGGAACGAGACGCACTGGCGGGAGAAGTCGTACGACCGGCTCATCCAGTCCGCGATCGGCGCTCCGAACCTTGCGGTCGCCCGCAGGCGCTGGCGGCAGGTGCAGGAGATCCAGTACGACGAAGGCGGTTACATCGTGTGGGCGAACATCAACCTCGTCGACGGCGTCGGTAAGCACGTGCGGGGCATGAGGCCGAGCGCGTTCTTCAACCTCGGCGGGTGGAACTATCGGGACGTCTGGCTGACGTAGCGACCCCCGATCTTCCCGGATCCGCCCACTCGCGCCGGCGTCGGGCGCATCCGGTGCTGCGCTTCGTCGTTCGCCGCGTCGCCGCAGGCATTCTGACCCTTCTCGTCGTCTCGGTACTCGTCTTCGCGGGAACCGAGGTCCTCCCAGGCGACGCCGCCGGGGCGGTGCTCGGCAGGAACGCGACCCCGGAGCAGCTCGCCGAGCTGCGTGCCCGGATGGGGCTCGACCGCCCGGCCGCAGAGCGCTACCTCGACTGGCTCGGGGGCCTGCTCTCGGGCGACCTCGGGAATTCCGCCGCCGGGTTCGCGGAAGGCAGCGAGCGCCCGATCTGGGGTGAGATCTCCGGTGAGGTGGGCAACTCGCTGATCCTCGCCCTGCTGGCGGCGATCATCATGATCCCCGTCTCGCTCGGCCTCGGCGTTCTGGCCGCGGTCCGGGCAGGGCGGCCAACGGATCACGCCGTATCCGCCGGCTCGCTCGCGATCATCTCGCTGCCCGAGTTCATCATCGGCTCGCTCCTGATCCTCCTCTTCTTCTCGTGGCTGGGGATTCTCTCGCCGGTGTCGATCATCCCTCCCGGCGAGAGCCCGCTCGCGTATCCCAAGGAGCTCGTTCTGCCGATCCTGACCCTTCTCGGCGCGTCGATGGCCGCCTCGATCCGGATGGTCCGTGCGGGGATGATCGAGGCGCTCGGGACCGACTACGTGCAGATGGCGCGGCTGTCCGGCTTTCGAGAGCGAAAGGTGATCCGACGCTACGCACTCCGCAATGCCCTCGCCCCGAGCGTGCAGGTGTTCGCGCAGAACATCCAGTACCTGGTGGGCGGGATCATCGTCGTCGAGTACCTGTTCGCTTATCCGGGCCTCGGCAAGGAGCTCGTCGACGCGGTCGCTATCCGCGACGTGCGCGAGGTGCAGTCGGTCGCGATCCTCATCGCCGCTGTCTACATCACTCTGAACATCGTCGCCGACCTGCTCGTCGTGCTCCTCGTCCCGAAGCTGCGAACCGCGGAATGAGACGGCGGTTCGCTTTCGTTCGAACGCCGACGGGGATGCTCGGGCTGGCCCTGCTCGCGCTCGTCCTCGGAATCGCGCTCATCGGACCCCTCTTCGCGCCTCATGCTCCCGACGAGCCGATCGGCATCCCGCTGACGGGGCCCGCCGACGGCCAGCCGTTCGGCACCGACTTCCTCGGCCGCGACGTCCTGAGCCGGGTCCTCTGGGGCGGGCGGAGCGTCCTCCTGCTCGCGGGCGCGGCGACGTTGCTCGCGTACCTGGTCGGTGGCACGATCGGAGTCTTCGCCGGCTACAACCGCCGGCTCGCCGACGGCGTGCTCATGCGGGGCGTCGACATCGTGCTTTCGGTTCCGCCGCTCATCCTCCTCCTCGTGCTCGTCACGGGGGCAGGCACGAGCGAGGCGATCCTGGTCGTGGGCGTAGCACTGGTTCAGGCGCCGCTCGTCGCGCGCGTCGTTCGCACGGCCACGCTCGAGCAGTCCGTCCGCGGCTTCGTCGAGGCCGCCGTGGCGCGCGGCGAGAGGACGACGGCGATCCTCCGGCGCGAGATCCTGCCCAACATCGCCGCACCCGTGGCCGCCGACGCGGGGTTGAGGTTCACGTACTCGATCCTCCTCGTCGCGTCGGTGAACTTCCTCGGGCTCGGCCTCCAGCCACCCGCTGCCGACTGGGCGTTGATCATCAGCGAGAACCGCTCGGGGCTCGACCTCAATCCGTACGTGATCCTCGTGCCGGCCGTCCTGATCGCGCTTCTCACGATCGGGCTCAACCTCGTCGGCGACGCTGTCGCACGGACGCTCGGGCGCACGTCGGAGGCCGGCGTCAGGTGAGCGAGCCCACGCTCGTCGTCCGCGATCTTCGGGTCGAGCTCGACTCGGGCGCCGCCGTGGTCGAAGAACTGTCGTTCTCCGTCGCTCCGGGTGAGATCGTCGGGCTCGTCGGAGAGTCCGGGAGTGGGAAGACGACGACGGCGCTCGCGCTCCTCGGCTATACGCGGCCCGGCGCTCGGATCGCCGCCGGAAGCGTCGAGGTGGCCGGCCGTACGATCGACGGGCGCGACGAAGCCACCGTCCGCCCCCTCCGCGGGAGCCTGATCTCGTATGTCCCGCAGGATCCAGGGAACGCTCTCAACCCCGCTCTGCGGGTGCGTTCGGCGATCCAGGACGTGCTCGACGAACATGCCGCGAGTCGCCCACGAGACGTGAGCGTCGCGCGCGCTCTCGAGAACGTCCAGCTTCCCTCCTCCGACGCATTTTCTCGCCGCTATCCGCATCAGCTGTCGGGCGGGCAGCAGCAGCGCGTGACGATTGCGATGGGCCTCGCATGCGAGCCGCCGGTGGTCGTGCTGGACGAGCCGACCACGGGGCTCGACGTCGTCACCCAGGCGCGTGTGCTCGAGGAGATCGACCGACTCCGCAACGAGCGGCAGCTCACAATGGTGTACGTATCGCACGACCTGGCGGTCGTCGCTCAGGTCGCGGACCGGATCGCGGTGCTCTACGCGGGTCGCATCGTCGAGGAGGGCCCGGTTGCCGACGTCCTCGGGCGTCCGCGGCATCCCTATACGCGAGGTCTCGTCGCCTCGATCCCCGACCACGTCAACCCTCGCCGATTGCGCAGCATGCCCGGCGTCGCTGTCGGCGTCGGGGAACGACCCCCTGGCTGCGCCTTCGCCCCGCGCTGCGCACAACGCCAGGACCGGTGTGAGCGTGAGCTGCCCGACCTCGAGGACGTCGATGCACACCATCGAGTGAGGTGCTTCGAGTGGCATGCGACCCCGGCTCTAGCGCTCGAGCCTCCGCAGGAGACCATGCTCCGAACCGAGTCCGTCGCCCCCTTGCTTCACGTCCAAGGACTGCGTGCGGAGCACCGCAGCCGGCACGAAGTCGCCGTAGCAGCGTCGGACGTCAGCTTTTCGATCGAGACCGGAGGCTGCATCGCCCTCGTGGGCGAGTCCGGCAGCGGGAAGACGACAATCGCTCGCTGCGTCGCCGGTCTGCACGAGCCCGAGTCGGGCAGGATCCTGCTCGACGGCACCTCGCTCGCCGGAAGAGCGAGCCGCAGGTCCCTGGTCGCTCGCCGACGGATCCAGATCGTGTTTCAGAATCCGTACGACTCGCTGAATCCGCGGCACAGGGTGGCGGACGCGATCGCACGGCCGGCCCGCGTCCTGCGACGGCTCTCGGGGGGCGAGGCGCGAGCCGAAGTGGACCGGCTTCTCGAGCGCGTTCGGCTCCCGTCGCGGCTCGCGGCGCGTTTTCCCGGCGAGCTCTCGGGCGGTGAGCGACAACGGGTCGCGATCGCGAGGGCGCTCGCCGCCAGCCCGGACCTGATCGTTTGCGACGAGATCACTTCTGCTCTCGACGTCTCCGTGCAAGCCGCGGTGCTCGAGCTGCTCGCAGAGCTTCGCTCGGAGCTCGGTCTCGCGCTGCTGTTCATCTCGCACGACCTCGCGGTCGTGGCGAGCATCGCCGATTGGGTTCTCGTGCTCGAGCGGGGCGTCATCCAGGAGGAGGGTCCCATCCACCAGGTTCTGTCGTCACCGAGAAACGAGTACACGCGCAGGCTCCTGGACGCAGCGCCCAGGCTCCCCGTCTGAACCTGACGGAGACCGCTTCGATCGGCCTGACGAGTCACGTCGACTACGCTGCAAAGGTGACGTTTCGCACCATCGACGAGATGGACGCGGCGCTTCGGGGAGCGGACTACCTGCCGGACCGGGGACTCGCGACGGCGCTCTTCCTGTCACTCGCTCTCGAGAAGCCCGTACTGCTCGAAGGCGAAGCCGGAGTCGGAAAGACCGAAGCGGCGAAGGCCCTTGCGACCGCTCTCGACGCGCGGCTGATCCGCCTTCAGTGCTACGAGGGGCTCGACGTCTCACATGCGGTCTACGAGTGGAACTACCCGCGCCAGCTTCTGCACATTCGCGCCGCCCAGGAGGGCACGGTCTCCGAGGAGGAGCTGTTCGGCCCCGAGTTCCTCATACGCCGCCCCCTGCTCGAGGCGATCGACACCGACGAGCACGTGGTGCTCCTCATCGACGAGGTCGATCGCGCGGACGAGGAGTTCGAGGCGTTCTTGCTCGAAGTCCTCTCCGACTTCCAGATCACGATCCCGGAGATCGGGACGATCCGCGCGCGCCGCAAGCCGGCGGTCGTGCTCACGTCGAACCGAACGCGGGAACTGCACGACGCGCTCAAGCGGCGGGCCCTCTTCCATTGGATCGGGCATCCGTCGCTCGAGCGCGAGGTCGGAGATCGTCCGACTCCGCGTGCCCGGCATCCCCGAGCGACTCGCCGAGGAGGCGGCCGCGTTCGTGCGCGGGTTGCGCGGACTTGATCTCGCGAAGCCTCCTGGGGTTGCGGAGACGATCGACTGGGCGCAGGCGCTTGCCACGCTCGGGCGTGAGGAGATCGATGCCGAGGTCGTCGAGCAGACGCTCGGCTCGGTCCTCAAGTACCGCGAGGACATCGAGACCGTGCGCGACGAGACCCTCGTCGGCCTCATCGAAGAGGCGCGCGCGACCGCGAACCGCTAGCGGATGCAGGGCACCGCGATCGTCCGGCACGTCGTCACCTTCGGCCGAGTGCTGCGCGAGGTCGGCATCGAGGTCGGCCCGGGACGCGTCGCCGACGCGATGCGCGGACTGGGTGCCGTCGATCTCGCGCGACAGGAGGACGTCTACTTCACGCTGCGCCAGACGCTCGTCTCCCGTCACGACGAGCTCGAGCTCTTCGACCGCGCGTTCGTCGCCTGGTTCCTCCGCGGTCCGGTCGCGCCGCTCGTCAGGCAGCGGGATCAGCGCCGGTTCGCGGATCGGGTCGCGCGGGACACGCTCGACGCCAAGCCGGAAGACGACGAAGACGTGTTCGAGTCCGGCGAGCCGCTCGAGCGCGGGGCTTCGGCGCACGAGCTCCTGCGCGAGAAGGACTTCGCGGAGATGACGCCCGAGGAGTTCGAGCGTGTCCGGCGGCTCATGGCCGCGATCGCGCGCTCGCGTCCACGGCGGACATCACGACGTCGCTCGCCCGATCCACGGGGCGACCGGCTCGACCTGCGCCGCCTGTGCCGGCGCTCGCTTCGCTCGGGCGGGGAGCCCATCGAGCAGCCGTGGAAAGCGCGAAAGACCGTGCCCCGCAAGCTGGTCGTCCTCTGCGACGTCTCGGGCTCGATGGACGCGTACGCGCGGGCGCTCCTCTTCTACCTGCACGCGATCGTCGGGGCGGGGCAAGGTGTGGAGGCCTTCGCGTTCGGCACTCGGCTGACGCGGCTGACGCCGGACCTCGCCACTCGCGACCCCGAAGCGGCGCTCGCGCGCGCGACCGAGGTCGCTGTCGACTGGGGAAGCGGCACGCGCATCGGAAGTTCGCTGGCCGAGTTCAACACCGTCTACGGCCGCCGCGCGCTCTCGCGCGGCGCGGTCGTCGTCATCGTCTCGGACGGCTGGGAGCGCGACGACCCGGACCTGATCGGTCAGGAGATGGCGAAGCTCGCCCGCGCGGCTTATGCGGTCGTCTGGGTGAACCCGCTGAAGGGCAACCCCGAGTACCAGCCCCTCGCCGGCGGGATGCGGGCCGCGTTGCCCTTCGTCGACCGCTTCCTCCCTGGCCATAATCTCCGCAGTCTCGAAGAGCTGGGAGCCGTGCTCGCCGGCATCGAAAGGAGGCACGCAGCGTGAAAGAGATCCTGCCCGAGGTGGAGCGTTGGAGACAGGAGGGCGAGAAGATCGTCGTCGCGACCGTCGTCGGGACACGGCGTTCTGCCCCGAGGCCGATCGGCGCAAGCCTTGCGATCTCCGAGTCGGGGAAGATGTGCGGCTCGGTCTCGGGAGGCTGCGTCGAGAGCGACGTGTTCGAGAGCGCGCAAGAGGTGTTCGAGACCGGCGAGCCGAAGTTGTTGACGTACGGCATCGAGGACGACCTCGCCTGGAGCGTCGGCCTGCCCTGTGGCGGCGAGATCGACGTGTTCGTCGAGAGGATGGACTAACGGTGCTCGAGCAGCTCGCCGCGCTGCGTGAGTCCGAGGGAAGGGGCATCCTCTTCACGCAGGTCGACGGAACGGGTGCGGGCACGAAGGTGCTCGTCCTCGAGTCGGGCGAGCAAGTTGGAGATGGCCTCGAGGAGGCGGTGGACGCAGTTCGACGAGTTGATCCGTCGCGGGCGGAATCGCCTGCTGACGCTCGACGACGGGACGAAAGTGTTCGCCGAGTGGTACGGCCCGCCGCCGCGTCTCTTCGTCTACGGCGCCGTCGACACGGCAGAGGCACTGTGTCGCGGCGCGAAGCTTCTGGGGTGGCAAGTGATCGTCGCCGACGCGCGCGGGAAGTTCGCGACGCCCGAGCGCATCCCTTCGGCCGACGAGCTCATCGTCGAATGGCCGGAGGAGGCGCTCGCGCAGGTTCGAGCCCGACCACCAGACGGCGATCGTGGTTCTCACGCACGACGACAAGTTCGACGAGCCGGCGCTGATCGGCGCGCTCCGAACGGAGGCCTTCTACATCGGCGCGCTCGGCTCGCGGCGCAATCAAGAGCGACGCCGCGAGCGGCTGCTCGAGGCGGGCGTCTCCGAGGGAGACATCGAGCGCATCATGGGCCCCTGCGGCCTCGACGTCGGCGCCGACACGCAGGAGGAGACGGCGCTCTCGATCCTGGGCGAGATTCTCGCCGTGCGCGCGCAGCGCGAGGGCGGTTTCTCAAGGACGCGAAGAAGCGCATCCACGTCGAGGTCGAGTGAGCGAGATGCGGTTCCCGTGGGGTCAGACCCGTGGGGTCTGACCCCGGCGGGACGCGGGTCGCGATCGTAACCGGGGCCGCGCGCGGCCTCGGCGAGGCGATCGCGACGAGGCTCCACGCCGACGGCTACAGCATTGCGCTGACGGACCTCGACGTCGAAGGCGTCCGGCGGGTGGCCGGTGAGCTCGGTGACGGCGCGCTCGGGCTTCGAGCACGACGTGCGCGAGCTCGACTCGTGGGAGCGGATGCTCGACGCCGTCCGCGACGGACTCGGCGAGGACGTGCAGGTCCTGGTCAACAACGCGGCCCGAACCGAGTTCCGCACGTTCTGGGAGATCGACCTCGAGGAGTGGGACGACGTGCTCGCGACCAACCTGCGAGGCACGTATCTCGGCTGCCGCGTCGTCGGCACGTATCTGCGCGAGCGGGGCACCGGACGTATCGTCAACCTCGCGAGCGACGCCGGCCAGAAGGCCGGGGGTGCCTCCGGTGTTCACTACGCGGCGTCGAAGGCCGCGATCGTGGCCTTGACTCGCCGCGCCGCGGGCGAGCTTGCAGCGCATGGCGTTACCGTGAACGCCGTCGCGCCGGCCGCGAACGATGGCCCCCTCGCCCGGGCGCTCCCGCCGGAGCAGCTCGCCGAGATGGTGAGCGCGATCCCTGTCGGCCGCCTCGGACGCCCCGAGGAGGTCGCCGCGCTCGTCTCGTTCCTCGCCTCCGACGACGCAGGCTACGTCACCGGCGCCACGCTCGACGTCAACGGCGGTCGCGTGATGCGGTGATCAGCAGCGCGCGAGCTCGAGCAGCTTCACCAGGGTGTTCCAGTTCCGTTGTGTCGCGCGAACTCCGAGCACGCGCTCCACGTAGTCGAGCGTCAGCTTCGACCGGCCTGCACCGTTCGGCAGGTGGAGAAAGAGCTCGCGGCCTTGGAGGGTGAACTCGTCGGGCGGAGAGCGGTCCGGGTCGAGCTTGGCTGCAGCACTCGCTGCGGGAGCCCGGTCGAGGAAGACGACGTGCAGCTTCGAGAGGACGGCCTTGGGCGAGAGGTAGGGATTGAACGCGGCGATCGTCTCGAGCTCGGCGGGTGTCCGCAGCAGCACCGCAGGGCTGACGTCGAAGGCCTCGGCGATCTCCCGCTCCAGCTTCGTCACGACGGCGTCTTCGTCGGCGGTCGGGCTTCGGAAGACGACGTTTCCGCTCTGGATGTAGGTCGCGACGTCCTCGAAGCCGAGCGAGGAGAACAATGCCCGTAGCTCGGCCATCGAGATCAGGCTCTTGCCGCCGACGTTGATTCCTCGGAGCAGCGCGATGAACGTGTTCGATGCGGTCATCTCGGGTCGATTCTGCTGACGACGCGGCGCCAGCGTATTAGAGTCGAAACACCATTCCGCGAGAAAGGGGGCACGGTGACGAGCACCGATACCGGTCAGATCGAGGCAGCGCTTCGCCTCCTTCAGCGAGGCCTCGGGATCGAGGCGAAGTCGGATGCGATCTACGAGCTCGTCGAGCAAGGGTCCTCGGTCGAGCGACTGGCAAGCGGCTTCACGTTCACGGAGGGGCCGATCTGGCACCCGACCGACCACTACCTCCTCTTCTCGGACATGCCCGGAGATGTCCGGCGCAAGTACACACCCGACGGAACGGTCGTCGAGGTCAGGAACTTCTCGAACAGGTGCAACGGGATGACCTACGACGCCGATCTCAACTTGCTCGTCTGCGAGCACGTGACGAGCGTGCTCGTGAAGGAGAGCCCGGACGGGTCGCGCGAGATCATCGCCCAGGAGTTCGAGGGTGAGGAGCTGAACAGCCCGAACGACGTCTGCGTGCACTCGAGCGGGGCGATCTACTTCTCGGATCCGTGGTACGGCCGCATGCCGGTCTTCGGCCATCCGCGCAAGCGGCGGCTCGGCTTCCAGGGCGTCTACCGGATCGGGCCGGGCGGAGGCGACCCGGAGCTCATCGTCGGGCGGGACGAGTTCGAGATGCCGAACGGCATCTGCTTCTCGCCGGACGAGACGCTCTTCTACATCAACGACACGCCGAGGGCCTACATCAAGGTCTACGACGCCGCGCCGGACGGCTCGATCTCGAACGGACGGATGTTCTTCGAGGGCGTCGGCTCGGGCGTCATCGAGGAGGGGATCCCGGACGGGATGAAGTGCGACGAGCGCGGGAACATCTGGGTGACCGGGCCGGGTGGGATCTGGGTGATCTCGTCGTCGGGCGAGCACCTCGGGACGATCCTCGTGCCCGAGAACACGGGCAACCTCACCTGGGGCGGCGAGGACTGGCGCACGCTCTACATCCCGAGCTCGACCTCGCTCTACTCGATTCGCACCCTCGTCGGGCCACGCCACGAGCCATACATGGGCTAAGGAGGACTGCATGAACGACGAAGCACTGACCCTGGATCCCAGTCGCTGCGTGCTGATCATCCAGGACCTGCAGAACGACGTGATGATCGACGGGGGCGCCTTCGCCGAGACCGGCTCGCCGGAGCACGCGAAGGAGCAGAACGTCGTCGAGAACGTCATAGCTCTCGCGGAGACGTGTCGTGGCAAGGGCATCCCCGTGATCCACGTCCACTACATCGTCGAGCCGGACGCGCCGGGCTTGAAGCTCAACGCGCCCCTCTTCCAGGGTGTGAAAGACGGGAACGCGCTCGTGCGCGGGACGTGGGGTGCTGAGCCTGCTGAGGGCCTCGAGCCGCAGGACGGCGACTTCATCGTCCAGAAGATGCGTATGAGCGCCTGGCAGGGCACGCGCCTCGAGAACCTGCTCGCGGGCTTCGGTCGCGATACGATCATCGTCACCGGCGCCTGGACGAACATGTCCATCGAGCACACGTCGCGGACGGGCGCGGACAAGGGCTACTTCATGGTGGTGCCCGAGGACGGGTGCTCGACCATGAACGCCGACTGGCACAACGCCTCCATCAACTACGCGCTCCAGAATGTCTCCACCGTGACGACGTGTGGAGTGGTGACGGAGGCGCTCGCCGGAGTTCGCGCCGGCGTCTGATCACACCGTTCGTCGGGGCCGGGCTCGCCCGGCCCCGACTATCTTTCGCTCGTGACCGCGGTCGAGCTCGCACTCCTGAACCGGAAAGGATTCATCGACGGGAAGTGGGTCGATGCCGACTCCGGCGAGACGTTCGCCGTGACGAATCCGGCGACCGGCGACGTGGTCGCCGAGCTGCCGCGCATGGGAGCTGCCGAGACGCGGCGCGCGCTCGCGGCGGCCGAGCATGCTCTGCCCGCTTGGAAACGGCGCACGGCGAAGGACCGGGCGCGACTCCTGCGCCGCCTCGCCGATCTGATGCTCGAGCACGAGGACGACCTCGCGCGTCTCATGGTCGTCGAGCAGGGCAAGCCGCTCGCCGAGGCGCGCATCGAGGTCGCCTATGCGGCGTCGTTCTACGAGTGGTTCGGGGAGGAGGCCAAGCGCGTCTACGGGGACACGATCCCGACACCGTGGCTGGACAAGCGCATTCACGTGACGAAGGAGCCCGTCGGTGTGACCGCGGGCATTACACCCTGGAACTTCCCCGCGGCGATGCCGACACGCAAGTCGGCGCCCGCGCTCGCCGCCGGATGCACGATGGTGCTCAAGCCCGCGGAGCAGACGCCGCTCTCGGCGTTGGCGGTCGCCGCGCTCGCCGAGGAGGCCGGCATCCCGGGAGGCGTGTTCTCCGTCGTGACCGGCGCCGCCGAGGACGCGCCGCTGATCGGCGGCGAGATGACGTCGAACCCTGCCGTGCGCAAGCTCGGGTTCACGGGCTCGACGGAGGTCGGGAAGCTCCTCATGGCGCAATGCGCGCCCGGGCTCAAGAAGATCTCTCTCGAGCTCGGCGGCAACGCGCCCTTCATGGTCTTCGACGACGCCGACCTCGAAGGGGCCACGGCTGGAGCGATCACCTGCAAGTACCGCAACTCCGGGCAGACCTGCATCTCCGCGAACAGGATGCTCGTTCAGGACGGGATCTACGACGAGTTCCTCGCGCGCTTCACTTCGGCGGTGCGCAAGCTCAAGGTCGCGGACGGGTTCACGGAGGGGGTGAATGTCGGCCCTCTGATCGACGAGCCCGCGGTGGAGAAGGTCGAGCGACACGTTGCGGACGCGGTCGAGCGAGGGGCGGAAGTCGTCGTCGGCGGCGAGCGGATCGACGGTCAGTTCTTCGAGCCGTCGGTGCTCGTCGGCGTGACCGCGGACATGGCCATGAGCTATGAGGAGACGTTCGGTCCCGTCGCGGGCATCGCGCGATTCGCGACTGAGGAGGAGGCGGTGCGCGTCGCCAACGACACGCCCTACGGGCTCGCAGCCTACTTCTACTCCCAGGGTCTCGGGCGCGTGAACCGGGTGGCCGAGGCGCTCGAGTACGGGATCGTGGGCGTCAACACCGGGCTCATCTCGACCGAGGTGGCGCCGTTCGGCGGTGTCAAGGAGTCGGGAATCGGTCGCGAGGGCTCGTCGTACGGCATCGACGAGTGGCTCGAGCTCAAGTACTGGGCGATCGGCGGGATCGAGTCCTAGTGGTCGTCGGGAGAGACGATTCGTGATCGTCGAGCAGCGCGACTACCACGTGTACACGGGAAAGCTGCCGGAGCTCGTCCGGCTTTACGAGAGCGAGGGAATACCTCTCCAGAACGAGATCCTCGGCGGTCTCGTTGGGGCGTTCACGACGGACGTCGGAGCGCTCTCCACGTACACGACGCTCTGGCGCTACGACTCGTTCGCCGAGCGCGAGGAGAAGCGTGCCCGGCTGCAGGACGACGAACGCTGGAAGGAGTTCCTGGCGAAGGTGCAGCCGCTCATGCACACGCAGCAGAACCGCATTCTCGTCCCGACGTCGTTCTCGCCCCTTCGCTGATGGGCGAGCTCGACGACAGGGTCGCCATCGTCACGGGCGGCGCGCAGGGAATCGGGAAGGCGATCGGAGGCGGGCTCGCGGCGGCGGGTGCGACCGTGGTCGTCGCCGACCTCAATCCACCGACCGGCGGCATCCGCGCCGACGTCTCGTCCGAGGACGACGTGGACAGCATGGTCGCCGAGGCACTCGCGCGCCACGGTCGTATCGACATCCTCGTCAACAACGCGGGCCTCTACGCCTCGCTCGAGATGCGCGCGTTCACGGAAATCCCGCTCGACGAGTGGAGGCGGGTGATGGACGTGAACGTCGCGTCGATGTTCCTCACGTGCCGCGCCGTCTTGCCCATCATGCGCGATCAGGGCGGCGGAAGGATCGTGAACATCTCGTCCGGCACGCCGTTTCGCGGCGTCCCGTTCCTCCTCCACTACGTGACGAGCAAGGGCGCGATCGTCGCCCTCACGCGGGCGCTCGCGAAGGAGCTCGGCAAGGACTCGATCCACGTGAACTGCGTCGCGCCGGGCTTCACGATGTCGGACGGCGTCAAGGCGCATCCGGAAGTGGTGGAGAAGCTGCAGGGCGTCTCGGTCGCCGCGCGGACGATCCAGCGTGACCAGGTGCCCGAGGACGTCGTCGGCGCCGTCGTCTTCCTCTGCACGCCCGGCGCCGACTTCATCACCGGCCAGACCATGGTCATCGACGGCGGCCAGTACTTCCATTGAGTCTGTCGTTGTCCGAGCATCCGGGGGGCGTGACGACCCGGCCCGGAAACCGCATCGTGTACGACCTCGAGCGACAACGAGGCGCACTTCGGGGCCGCCCGGGTGGACGGCGCGGCGCTCGTCTGGGAACTCGAGGCCGATCCGGGCGCGGCCGAATGGGTCCTGCGCTGCGATCGGGTCGACTTCCCGCCTGGCGGGATCGCGTATCGCCATGCGCACCCGGGGCCGGGAATCCGGAGGATCCTCCACGGCGCGCTGACGATCGAGCGCGACGGCGACGCCCACACGTACCGCGCCGGCGAGTCGTGGCTCGAGGAAGCCGACGACCCCGTGGTCGCAACCGCGTCTGCGACTGAGGAGACCGCGTTCGTCCGCGTCCTGCTCCTGCCTGCGGAGTGGGCGGGGAAGCGAACGATCCGCTATCTCGATCCGGCCGACGACGAGAAGCCGAAGCTCCAGCGAGCCACCGTCCTCCTCGAGCATCCCGTCGAGCCGTGACGAGATCCGGGGGCCAGGTTCTCGTGTCGGCGCTCGAGCAAAACGGGGTCGACCTGGCGTTCTGCCTTCCGGGCGAGAGCTTCCTCCCGGTACTCGATGCCCTGTACGACTCCCCGATCCGGCTCGTCTCGTCCCGCCACGAGCAAGGAGCGGCGAATGCCGCCGAAGCCTACGGAAAGCTCACAGGCCGGCCCGGCGTGTGCCTCGTCACCCGCGGTCCGGGCGCGACGCAGGCCGCGGTCGGAGTCCACACCGCGAGGCAGGACTCGACGCCGATGCTCCTGCTCGTCGGGCAGGTACCACGCGCATTCAGGGGCCGGGAGGCCTGGCAGGAGCTGGACTACGAGCGCGTCTTCGGCGGGATCGCAAAAGGTGCCTGGGAGGTCGACCGCGCGGATCGGATGCCCGAACACGTGGGTGAAGCATTCTCGCTCGCGCTCACCGGCCGGCCGGGGCCGGTCGTGCTCTCGCTCCCCGAGGACGTGCTCGCCGAGACGACTGGTATCGAGGACTCGCAGTCTGTCGAGGTCGTGCGGCCGGCACCGTCCGACGAGGATCTGGCACGGCTGCGCGCGCTTCTCGCGGAAGCGGAGCGGCCGCTCGTCGTCGTCGGCGAGGGCGGCTGGACACAGGAGACCGGAGAGGGTGTGCGCGTCTTCGCCGAGGCGAACGAGCTCCCCGTCGCCTGCGCGTTCCGGTGTCAGGACTTCGTCGACAACCGGTCGCCGAGCTACGTCGGCGTGCTCGGTGTGGCGATGGACGAGGGGCTCGCGGCCCGTCTCCACGACGCTGACGTCGTGCTCGCGATCGGCGGCCGGCTGGGAGAGGTGCCCACACGAAGGTACACCCTCGTCGAGCCGCCGCGCCCACGGCAGACGCTGATCCACGTCCATCCGGCGCCCGACGAGCTCGGCTTCGTCTACGAGACCGACCTTTCGATCGTCTCCGGGCTCCCCGATTTCGCGGCCCGGCTTGGCGAGCTCGAGCGGGTCGGGTCGAGCTGGAACGAATGGACGAGGAGCGCTCGCGCCGAGTACGAGCGGAACCTCGAGCACGAGCCGATGGAGGGTCCGGTCGACCTCGGCGAGGTCATGGCGTTTCTCCGGCGCCACCTCCCGCGCGACGCGATCCAGACCTGTGGCGCAGGGAACTTCACGGTCTGGGCGCACAGGTTCGCGCAGTTCACGCAGTACGGGACGCAGCTCGGGCCGCGCTCGGGCTCGATGGGGTACGGGCTCCCGGCTGCTGTCGCCGCCAAGCTCGTCCACCCGGATCGCGTGGTCGTCTGCTTCACGGGGGACGGCGATTTCGTCATGAGCTCACCCGAGCTTGCGACCGCGGTGCAGTATGAGCTCCCGATCGTCGTCCTTCTCGTGAACAACGGGATGTACGCGACGATCCGCATGCATCAGGAGCGCACGTATCCGCGGCGCGTGATCGGCACCGACCTCGTGAACCCGGACTTCCCGGCACTCGCGGCCGCCTTCGGCGCGTATGGAGAGCGCGTCGAGCGGACGGGGGACTTCGAGGCGGCGTTCGAGCGCGCACTCGCGTCGGGCATGCCGGCGGTGCTCGAGCTTCCGGTCGATCCGGAGCGGATCAGCCCTCGGGTCCGGCTGAGCGAGCTCAGGGCGAGGGAGACCTGATGCGCGAGGAGCTCCGCGTCGACGGGCTCGCCGAGCCGATCTCGCACTTCACGGACGCCGTGCGCGCCGGCGGATTCCTCCACGTCTCCGGGATCGTCGCCGTCGACGGCGAGGGCCGGCTCGTCGGTGGGGAGGACGTCGTCGCGCAGACGCGGCAGGTGTTCGAGAACATGCGCGCGGTGCTCGAGGCAGGAGGCTGCGGGTTCGAGGACGTCGTCAAGGTCACGATCTTCTTGACCGAGATCGAAGACCGGCCTCTCATCAATCCGGTGCGCCAGGAGTTCTTCGGAGGGACGCGACCCGCGAGCACGCTCGTCGAGGTTCCTCGGCTCGCCGTGCCGGGCGCCAAGGTCGAGATCGAGGCGATCGCTGCAGTGCCGTGACGCCAAGTTACAACGTGTAACTTGGCGCGTTCGTCGCCGAGCACTGCAGTTTGCGAAGCTAGATACAACTCGTCACTTGGCGAACCATCCATGTCTCTGAGCTCCGATCCCTGGAACGCATTCATCACGCCCGTGGTGCCGGGCGAGCCGAGCCCCGGGCCGCTGTCGGGGCGCACGCTTGCGGTGAAGGATCTCTTCGACACCGCGGGAATCCGCACGACCTACGGCTCGGGCCTCTACGCGGAGCACGTCCCGGAACGGACGGCGGTGGCGGTCCAGCGCCTGCTCGACGCCGGCGCGGTCATGGTCGGTAAGGCCCACCTGCCTGAGTTCGCCTGGAGCGTCCTCGGGCAGAGCGACTGGTACGGGACGTGCCGCAACCCGGTGCATCCGGGTAGGACGACGGGTGGGTCGTCGAGCGGATCGGCGTCCGCACTTGCGGCCGGCCTCTGCGAGCTCGCGCTCGGCTCGGACACGGGCTGCTCGATCCGGCTTCCCTCGGCCGCTTGCCAGGTCGTCGGCTTGAAGTCGCAGTGGGGCTTGATTCCCATCGAGGGCGCGTTCCCACTCTGCCCGACTCTGGACACCGCCGGGCCGATGGCACGAAGCGTGGAGGATGTCGCGCTCATGTGGTCCGTGCTCACGCAACGGCCGGTACCGCAGCCGAAGCTCGAGGGCATGACCGTCGGCCTCCTCAGGCAGCCGCCCGGGATCGGCGATGGCCGCGAGACGGAGACGAGCGACGCCGCCGAGGCATGGGTGACCGACCTCGAACGCCTCGGTGCGCGCGTCGTCGAGGCGCGTGTGCCGGAGCCGTCGGCAAACACGTGGCCACAGTTCCAGCACGAGGCTCTGCAGTCGCACGCTGCCACGTTCCCGAGCCGAGCCGACGAGTACGGCGAGCTCATGCGAACGAAGCTCAGCGCGGCGCAGCGAGCGAAGCACGATGAGATCGAGGCGGCGTACCGGGCGATCGAAGAGTGGCGGCGCTACGAGCCAGAGGTCGATCTCTACGTGAGCCCGTGCTACGCGGTCGAGCTCCCTGACGAGGACGCGGACGAGCTCGAGGTCCGGCTGCCGCTTACGTCGTTCCTCCGCTGGGTCAACCTGACCGGCTGGGCCGGCCTCGCGATCGGGAACATGCAGCTCGTGGCTCCGCGAGATGAGGTCGTCCTCGCCGCCGGCCTGGCCTGGGAGCGAGGCTAGTCGCCGCGGAACTCGGGCGGGCGTTTCTCCGCGAACGCCTCAACGCCCTCGCGGAAGTCGTGCGTCTGCTGGAGGAGACCGTAGGCGAGCCCCTCGAGCTCGAGTCCCAGCGGGAGTGGGCCGGAGTAGGCATGGTTGAGCACCCGCTTCGCCATCGCGAGCGCGAGCGGGGAGTGCTGTGACAACTCCTCGATCAGCCGCGCGACCGCGGCCCCGAGTTCCTCGGCGGCGACGACCTCGGTGACGAGCCCGAGCGCCAGCGCCTCCTCCGCGCCGACGCGCCGCCCGCGCATGACGATGTCCTTCGCGCGCCCGAGCCCGACGAGGCGAGCGAGCCTCTGAGTGCCGCCGCTGCCCGGGATCATCCCGATCGTCACCTCGGGGAATGCGAGTTGCACGTCGTTTGCGGCCAGCCGGAAGTCACAGGCAAGCGCGAGCTCGAGGCCGACCCCGAAGCAGTAGCCCCGCAGCGCCGCGATGACCGGCTTCGAGCAGCGCTCGGCGGCCGCGACGTTGTCGGCGAGGCGGGATACGTGCCAGGCGGATCGCTCGAGGAAGCCCGGAATGTCACCGCCGGCGCTGAAGGCATCGCCAGCGCCGGTGAGCACCACGAAGCGCACCGCGTCGTCGCGGTCGAGCTCTTCGAAGACGCCCCGCAGCTCGTCGCGTGCGTTCATCGAGACGCGGTTGAACTTGCCGGGGACGTCGAGGGTGATGGTCGCGACGCGTCGCTCGTCGTCTCGCTCGACGCGGAAGCCGTCGTGATCGGTCATGAGCCCTCCCGCAGCATGCGCCGGAGGATCTTCCCAGAAGGACTCTTGGGGAGCTCGGGCACGAAGCGGTACTCCCGCGGGCGCTTGAAGCGGGCGAGCCGGTCGGACGCGAGGCAATAGGCGTCGAGTGCGTCCTCGGTGACGTCCTCGTCTACTACGACGCAGGCGACCACGCGCTGGCCCAGGCGCTCGTCGGGCGCGGCGATCACCGCGACCTCCCGGACGCCAGGGGCGCGCGCGATCACGTCCTCGACCTCCACGGGATGGATGTTCTCGCCGCCCGAGATGATCACATCGTCGACTCGCCCGACCACCCACAGGTCGCCGTCCTCGTCGAGACGCCCGACATCGCCCGTGTGGTACCAGCCGTCGCGAATCGCCTTCGTGTCCGCGTCGGGGCGGTTCCAGTAGCCCGTGAATGCCTCGTCCGAGGACATGTGGCAGAGGATCTCGCCGTCGCCGGGGGGATCGAGACGGAGTCGTGCGTTGAGCGCCGTCCGGCCGGCGCACCCCGGCTTCGCGCGCTGTGCGCGCTGGACGGAGAAGGTGTAGATCTCGGTCGAGCCGTAGTGGTTGACGAAGATCTCCGGCTCGAGCGCGGCCGACACACCGTCGACGAGCGCGCTCGTCATCGGAGCGCCCGCGTAAGCGACGGCGCGCACCGAGGAGGCGTGCGCGTCGCCGAAGCAGAGGATCGTGCACGAGGTCGAAGTAGAGCGTGGGCGCGAGGTACAGCGTGTCGACCCGCTCGCGCGCGATCAGCTCCAGGGCCTCGCCGGCGTCCCAGGACGGCTCGGCCACGTAGCAGCCTCCGACGAGCGAGGCCGCCAGCAGCGAGTGGATGCCCATCGTGTGGTAGAGCGGCATGACGCCGAGCGTGCGATGACCGGGTTGAAGCCCGTGCTGGAGCACCTGCGAGATCGCGCCGGCCCGCTCGGCGCGATGCGATCTCGGGACCCCCTTCGGCCTCCCGGTCGTGCCGGACGTGTAGAGCTGGATGGAGGTCTCCCGCTCGTCGAGGGCGAGTGCGCCGGGGTGTTCCTCGTCCGCAACGAGCTCACGCACGTCATGCGGCTCCCGGATCACGACCACGGCTCCACAATCGTCGATGCAGTAGTCGAGATCGCTGGGCGAGACGCGATAGGAGAGCGGGACGATGACGGCACCGAGCCACTGGCAGCCCCAGTAGAGCTCCACCGTCTCGGGCTCGTTCGCGAGCACGCAGGCGACGCGATCGCCGGTCCCCACGCCCCGCGCCGCGAGTCCACTCGCGATCCGGGCCGCATGCTCACCCAACTGCGAATAGGTCAACCGCACGTTCTCACTGACGAGTGCCTCTGCGCCGGGCTCTCGCTCGACCGCGTACAGGAGGCTCGACGCGAGGTTCACGCGCCGGCGACCTCGGCAATCGCGTCCACGATGGACGTGTAGCCCGTGCAGCGGCAGAGCTGGCCCGAGAGCAGGTCGACGATCTGGTCCCGCGTCGGCGAGGGCTCGCGTGCGAGCAAGTCGTCGGCCGCCATCAGGATCCCGGGCGTACAGAAGCCGCACTGCAGCGCGTGGTGGCGGTGGAACGCCTCCTGGAGAGGTGTGAGTGCGCCGTCTCGGGCCAGACCTTCGACGGTTTCGACCTCCGTTCCGTCGGTCTGTGCCGCGAGCAGGAGGCAGGAGCGCACGGCAACGCCGTCGAGCTTCACGGTGCACGCTCCACAGACGCCGTGCTCGCAGCCGACGTGGGTTCCGGTCAGGCCGAGCCGGCCGCGCAGGAAGTCCGACAGGAGCAGCCGGGGCTCGACGTTCTCGACGTAGCGCCGGCCGTTCACGGTCACGTGCACCTCGATCATGCCGCCGCCCTCTCTCGCGCGCGGGCGACGGCGCGGTCGACGAGCACGCGCACCAGCTGCTTGAGGTACGCGGGCGAGGCATGGATCGAGCCCCACGGCTCGACCTGCTCGGCGGCGGATTCGCCCGGGTGCTCCGGATCGACCTCGAGCCGGGTCGGCGCGGGTGTGACCGCCCCGACTACGACGTCGGTCTCGCCTCCTCTGACGCGCGCTGCCGCGATCGCGAGCGCGAAGTCCCCGTGCCGCTGCGCGAGCTCCTCGAAGGCGAAGTGGTCGCCGGATGCGGCCGGCCACACCGCCTCGATCACGAGCTCGTCGGGCTCGATCGCGGTCGTGTACGGGCCGAGGAACAGTTCGTCGGCCGGAATCTCCCGCCGGCCACGCCTCGACGCCGCGACGACCGAGCCACCTGCGACGACGAGCGCGGCGGGGAGCTCCGCGGCCGCGTCCGCGTGAGCGATCGACCCGCACACCGTGCCGCGGTTGCGCGTCACGACGTGGCCGACGTGGGGCAGGACTTCCGCGAGCAGCGGCTGCGAGCGCAATCGTGTATCCGCCTGCCGGACCGTGGCGCCAACCCTGATCCCACCATCGTCGACGATCTCGCCGAGCCCGAGGACCCGATTGACGTCGACGAGCAGCGAGGGGCGGAGAAGCCGCATGTTGAGCGCGGGCACCAGACTCTGTCCGCCGGCGAGCACCTTCGCGTCGTCGCCGTTCTGCGCGAGTAGCTCGAACGCCTCCTCGAGTGTCTCCGGGCACGCGTACTCGAACGAAGGAGGCTTCACCGCTGCAGGAGCTCCCAGACGCGCCCCGGCGTGAACGGCGGCGCGACATCGTCGCGGCCGAGCGCGTCGGCGACGGCGTTCGCGATGGCGGCCGGCACGCTCATCGTCGTCCCCTCGCCGAGCCCCTTCGCGCCGAGAGGCAGAAACGGGGAAGGCGACTCGCGGTGTCCGATCGTCGCCGTCGGGAGGTCCGGTGCCGTCGGGCAGAGGTAGTCCATGAACGAGGCGGTGAGGAGGTTCCCGCTCTCGTCATAGACGTGGCGCTCGTAGAGAGCCGCCGCGGCACCGTGAGCCAGTCCACCCCGGACCTGCCCTTCCGCGAGCAGGGGGTTCAAGAAGGCGCCCCGCGTCGTGGACGGTGACATAGTCGAGCACCTCGACCTCGCCGGTCGCGGGATCGATCTCGACCACGGCCACGTCCGCGACGAAGCCGTGCGCAGCGGACGAGGCGACGCGATCGTCGCCGTCGGGCGGAAGGAGGTTCGGCGCTGCGTAGTAGGCGGTGACCGTCGAGTCCCGGCTCCATCCCGGGCGGAAGCGCCTCGGGATTCCAGTGCGCCACGCCCGCCACTCGGCGGAGCGGCGCGCTTTCGTCGCCGAGGTGCCGGCGGATCGTTGCGAGCTTCGCGGCCAACTGCTCGGCGGCGGTTGCGACCGCGCCCATGCCGACACCCGAGAAGCGCGACGAGTAGTTTCCGGAGGCGACCGTCCACGGCGAGGTGGACGTGTCCGAGTCGGTGAGGACGTCGACGTCGCGCGGCTCGACACCGAGCCGGTCGGCGACGACTTGCGCGATCACCGTTCGATGTCCCTGGCCCTGCGGGGTCGTCGTCGTGCGGATCGTGATCCCCCCGAGGGCGGAGACCGAGATCGTGCAGCCTTCGGTGTTCCCCGACTTGGGTAGTCCGCGCGTGTCGGCCGGCTCGGCGAGCGTGATGTAGCCCATGTTCGAGATGGACGGCTCGACGACGCACGCGATGCCGACTCCGACGAGCCTCCCGTCGGCACGCGCCGCCGTGGCCTCGGTGCGACGCTCGGCATAGTGGGAGAGCTCGAGAGCGTCGTCGAGGCAACCCTCGTAGTCGCCCGAGTCGTAGAGCGCGCCCGAGGGAGTCGCATACGGGAACGCGTCGGACGAGATCAGGTTCTTCCGCCGGAGCTCGACTGGATCGAACCCGAGCCGGTTCGCCGCGATCGTCATCGTCCGCTCGAGCGCGAGATACAGCTGCGGGCCTCCGAAGCCGCGGTTCAGGCCGCTCGGCATCGTGTTCGTGAGAACGATCCGGTTCCGCGCCTCCACGTTCCGGACGCGGTAGGCGCCCGAAAGCGAGCCGTGCATCCGGTAGAGCGTCGCCGGCTCGGGCGCGCGAACGTACGCGCCGACGTCCTCGATCGCATCGTAGCGCAGCGCGACGAGCTCACCCTCGGATGTGAACCCGGCTTCGACGTCCGTCACCCGGCCGCTCGACGAGGAGCTCGCGGCGAGGTGCTCCAGGCGGTCCTCGATCCAGCGAACGGGGACGCCCAGCTTGCGCGAGGCCAGGCCCATGAGGACGACGTAGGCGAAGACGGCGGACTTGATCCCGAATGAGCCGCCCGAGTCCGGCGGCGTGAGCAGGCGTAGCTTCGAGCCGGGCAGCCCGAGTGCTCCGGCCGCGACGGTGTGCAGCGTGAACGGGCCCTGGAAGTTCGCCCACACGGTGAGCGATCCCTCGGCGGCGTTCCAGTCCGCGACGACGCCGTAGCACTCGACCGGGGTGCAGCTCCAGCGTGGGAACCGGAACCGTTCTCTGACGACGAGGTCGGCCTCGCCGAGAGCGGCAATGACGTCGCCGTAGACGAACGAGCGGTCGGAGACGCAGGCCAGGGTGTCCACGGCCAGAGTCGCGTCCAGCACCGGCCCCAGCGGCTCGTACTCGACCTCGATCAGCTCGAGTGCGTCCTCGGCGAGGTAGCGGTCGCGCGCGACGACGACGGCCACGGGTTCGCCGACGTAGCGGGTGGTCCCGAGGGCCGTGGCGTAGTGCGGGATCGGAGAGTCGATGCCCGAAGGGAAGGGACGGGAGAGCTCCGCCACGTCCTCATACGTGAGGACGCCGGCGACGCCCGGAAGCTCGACTGCCGCAGTCGCATCGAGACGCGTGATCCGTGCGTGCGCGAACGGCGAGCGGAGCACGGCTGCGTGTCGGGCGTTCGGAACCGGGTCGAGGTCGTCGATGAAGCGGCCCTCGCCGCGCAGGAGCGCATCGTCCTCGAGCCGGGGGAGCGGGCGCCCGACCCATGTCTCGACCGCGGCCTTGGCGCCCACGCGACTACCTTACTATCGCCCTGTGGCCGGGCTTCGAGACGATCTACGCGAGCTGCTCGACGCCGTCCGCAGAGGGGAGACGAGCCCCGACGAGGCGCTCGAGACGCTCTCGTCGCTGCCGTACCGGGATCTCGGCTTCGCGCGGGTCGACATGCACAGGGAGCTGAGACAGGGCGCCCCCGAAGCCGTGCTTGCCGAGGGGAAGACGCCCGAGCAGGTCGCCCGAATCGTCGAGGCGATGCTCGCCGGTGGCGCCGGGAGCGTCCTCGTCACCCGCGCCGATTCCCATGTGCGCGCCGCCGTTCGCGAGATCGCTCCGGAGGCCGAGGAGGACGAGCGTGCCCGGTGCATGTGGGTCGCTCGCGCGGTCCCCGAGCCGCGCGGCCTCGTCGCCATGCTGTCCGCGGGAACGTCCGACGGCCCCGTTCTCGACGAGGCGCGCATCCGGGCCGAGCTCCTCGGGACGACCGTCGTCGTGCACCAGGACGTGGGCGTCGCGGGTGTGCACCGGCTGGCGGACGCTCTTCCCGACATCGAACAAGCGGACTGCGTGGTCGTCGTCGCGGGGATGGACGGTGCCCTCGCAAGCCTCGTCGGAGGGCTCGTACCGGGGCCCGTGATCGGAGTGCCGACCAGCGTCGGGTACGGCTCTGCGCACGGCGGGACGACGGCGCTGAACGCGATGCTCGCGTCCTGCGCGGCCGGGCTCGCGGTCGTCGGGATCGACGACGGGCTCGGCGCCGGCACGATCGCGGCCCGAATTGCGCGGGGCCGGGAATGAGCCGGATCGCGTATCTCGACTGCGTCGGCGGATTGGCGGGCGACATGCTTCTCGCCGCCTTGCTCGACGCGGGCGCCGAGCTCGAGCGCCTGCGGAGCGTGCCCGTCGCGCTCGGGATCGGCGGTGTCGAGATCTCGGTCGAGCGCGTCGAGCGGCAAGGCATCGGGGCGCTTCACCTGCACTTCGAGTCCTCCGACGAGCCCCACCGCGACTATCGCGGGCTCCGGGGACTCGTCGAGGAAGCCGACCTCCCCGAGCGGGTGAGGTCGCGCTCGCTCGACGCTCTCCGGCGCCTTGCCGAGGTCGAGGGGGCGATTCACGGCGTCCCGGCGGACGACGTCCATCTTCACGAGCTCGGCTCGCTCGACACGCTCGTCGACGTGTGCGGCGCGTTCTTGCTCCTCGACGAGCTCGGAGTCGAGCGCGTAGCGTCCTCGCCTCTCCCGTTCGCGCGCGGGCTGACGAGGGCGGCGCACGGCGTGCTCCCGCTGCCCGCGCCTGCAACCCTCGAGCTCCTCGCAGGCGTGCCCCTGGTCGGCGTCGACATCGAGGCGGAGCTTGTCACGCCGACGGGCGCGGCGATCGCGGCGACCGTCGTCGCAGAATGGGGCTCGCTGCCGCCGCTGACGCTCGAGCGGGTCGGCTATGGCGCCGGCACGAGGGAGCTCGACGACCGCCCGAACATCGTGCGCGTCGTCATCGGTGAGGGAGTGGGGTCAGACCCCACGGGTCTGACCCCTGTGGTCCTGCTCGAGACCAACCTCGACGACTTCCTGCCCGAGCTCGTACCGGATGCGGTCGAGCGGTGCTTCGCAGCAGGGGCGCTCGACGTGTGGACGGTGCCGGCTCAGATGAAGAAAGGACGGCCGGGCTTCGTCCTCTCCGCCCTCGCGAAGCCGGAGGTCGAGAGCGACGTCGCCCGGGCGCTCCTCGAGGAGACGTCCGCGCTCGGCGTCCGCGTCTCGCGCCTCTCTCGCTACGAGCTCGATCGGGAGGAGCGCACCGTCGAGGTCGAGGGAGGCACGGTGCGCTTGAAGGTCGCGATGCTCGACGGCCGCGTCGTCAACGTCGCTCCGGAGCACGACGACTGCGCGGCACTTGCCAGCAGGTCCGGGCGCTCCGTAAAGTCGGTGTGGGCCGAGGCGCTCGCCCGTGCCCAGGAGCGATGACGAGGATCGATCAGCTCGAGACCAGGATCGGCTCGCTGAGGAGCTGCGTCGTCGCGTTCTCGGGCGGCGTCGACTCCTCGCTCGTCGCGGCTCTCGCCTCACGTTCGCTGGGCGAGCGCGCGCTCGCGGTGACCGCGGTCTCCCCGGCGCTCGCGACGGGTGAGCTCGACGGGGCCCGAGGTGTGGCGGAGGCGATCGGGATCCGGCACGAGACGATCGTGACGGCGGAGCTCGAGCGCGAGGGCTACCGGCGGAACGAGCGCGACCGCTGCTACCACTGCAAGACGGAGCTATACGACCGCCTCGCTGCCCTCGCCGCGCGGCGAGGGTACGAGGTTCTGCTCTCCGGGGCCAATGCCGACGACCTCGGCGACTGGCGACCGGGCCTCCACGCCGCCGAGGAGCACGGCGTCGTCCACCCGCTGCTCGAGGCAGGGGTCGGCAAGGACGAGGTGCGGCTCTTGGCGCGAGAGTTGGGCGTCCCGAGCGCGGAGAAGCCGGCCTCGCCGTGTCTCGCTTCGCGGATCCCGTACGGGACAGCAGTCGATCCCGCCACGCTCGCACAGATCGACCTCGCCGAGCTGGCCCTCAAGGGCCTCGGCTATCGCGTGCTGCGTGTCCGCCACCATGGAGTCATGGGCCGCGTCGAGCTGGGCGCAGACGAGCTCGACCGTGCTCTGACACCTGCCGGTCGGGCGGCCATCGTGAGCGCGGTCACCTCGGCGGGCTACGCGGACGTCGAGATCGCGGACGAGCCGTTCCGCTCTGGCTCGCTGAACGCGTCGTTCACTCGGCGCCTGGCCGTCGCCGGCTAACGCAATACGCGCTCGGCCGCCAGCGCGACGAGCTCATCGCTAGGCCCGCCATCCTCGAGCGCGCGGAACGCCTCGAGGACGGCACGAGGGTCACGTCGGTGGCGCTTCGCGGCCATCGTCAGTGGCTCGTGGAATGCCCCTGCCACAGTGGGCGCACGCAAACGAGAGGCGCGCCATGAGTGCTGCAGCCTCTCCCTCCGGGAACATGCGCAGGAGCTCGACGATCGTGGTCGAGCCCTTGATCTGCCGCGACTCGGGGGCATCCGCCGACGTCCCGCGCGCGACGAGCCCTGGAACCGCACGCTGCGTCAGTGGGCGATAACCTCCTCCGGGTAGCGCATGGGTGCGGCATCCATGCGCACCATGTTGGCCGGGAGCTGGTAGCGGGCGTACGGCAGGACGAGGACCTTCGCATCGGCGCCGTGACGCTCCATCGCCTCAGCGAAAGCCTCGTCGAGCGAGGTCGTTGCGTCGAGCCCGATGTCGGCCGCCATCTCGAGGTTCTCCTCGAGGGTCACGAGCTTCAGGTGCTTGCGGGTCATGACCTCGTAGATCGGCACCCAGATGCACCCGGCCCACATCTGGATCGCGCGCGCGTGGATGTCCTTGAGCACCTGCTGGTAGTTCTCGGGCGTCGCGGGCATGTACGGCTTCATGAGGTCCATGAGCGCAAGACCGGGGAAGTCGCCGATCGCGGTCGAGACGCCCGGCGACGGCGAGCAGTAGACGATCGTCCCGCCGTCCTTGACGACGAAGTCGGCCGACATGCAGCCCCACCCGGTGTGGAAGAAGAGGTGGTCGGTCGGCGCGAAGACGCCGCAGATGGCGATGTCGGCCTGCGTACCGGGATGCTCGTACGCGTAGATCTCGTTGAAGCGCTCGATCGCCTTGCGATGGGCGTCGGGATGCGAGCCGAAGAGGCACTCGATCACGCGGCCGTGCGTATCGAGGACGACGTTCATCGTCGCGGAGAGCCCGCACATCGTCGCCACCTCGTCGATGTCCGAGCGCATCGGTCCCGCGTAGGCGCCGTAGTGGGTCTGCGGCGAGGGGACGAACGCACAGTGGTTCGACTCGATCGTCTCGTCCGAGACGACACCGGGGAGGATCAGCTTGCCGCCACCGCCCGCGCCCCAGTGGTTCGACTGCGCCTGCCCGATCGAGACCTTCACGTCGCAGGCGGCGACCTCCTTGTGCAGCCAGACCGGCGTGCCGCGCGAGGAGACGCCGACGTACTCGTAGTTGTCGGCGTTGCGCGGGTCGTTCTGGTGGAACGCGATTCCGAGCTGCTCCATGCGGGAGAGGTTCTCCTTCCCGATCTTCTGCGGGATGTCCGAATCGGACATCGGGAAGACCTTCCCGTTCGCGCAGACGATCACGGCTGGCTTGCCCGCGGCCTCGAGTGCATCGAGAACGGGCGGGAGGAGCTTCGACTGCGGCGTGGGGCGGAACTGGTTGTCGATGATCACGCACACCTTCGTGGCCGACGAGACGAGCTCCGAGAACGTCGGCCCTGAAAGCGGCGACTCGAGCGCATCACGAGCGGCCGCAGTCGCATCTGCGACCGGCGCGGGCTCCCTCGGGTAGATCGCCGCGAGCAGATTCTCCTCCGGGATCTCGAGCTCGAGCGTCTCTCGAGTGACCTTGTCCTCGTCGCCCGAGGCCCCGATCGTCAGCGGGTCGAGCGACTCGTAGGGGATAACCGCTGTGTACGTGTCCGCCATCGTGCCTCCCTCTCGAGGGCTCTCACCGCCAGGCTAAGCGCGCACTTCGACAGCGTCAAGCTTGTCGCGATCCCCGTTGAAAGCGCGCCGTTAGCTTGGTACGTTCGCGTGGCCGGTGGCCGAGCGAATCCGCGCCTGGGGAGTCGTAGGAACCGTGCCGCGGGTGGCCGCGGCCGCGCTGGTCGTGTTCGCGCTCCTCTACGTGCTCGTCATCGCCAGTCCGCCGGACGAGTTCGGCGGCGGCGACTGGCGAACGACGAACACGGGATCGGCGGTCGACGACCCGAGCTCGTTCTTGACCACACTCCTCGACGGGATTACGTTCGCGGGCCTGCTGTTCATCGTCGGCGAGCGGGTTCTCGCTCATCTTCGGGCTCATGCGCGTCGTGAACATGGCGCACGGGGCCTTCTACCTCCTCGGCGGCTACGTCGCCTACGAGATCCAGCAGTGGATGACGGGTCCGGCTTCGGCCTGAGCCCGACCGAAGTGAGCACCTGGGAGTGGGTCGTCCCGTGGCTCGTCGCGATGGCTTGCATCGGCGTGTTCGGGCTCGCGGTGCAGCAAGTGCTGTTGCGCTGGAACCAGGGGCAGGACCTGCGGCAGGCGCTGATCACGATCGCGGTCTCGGTCATCGTCGCCGACCAGGTGATCGCGCACTTTCCGCGCACCGTGCCGACGGGTACCCAGCAGTTCGGCGGCAACGCCGTGAGCATCACCTGGCCGGGCTGGACGAACCGCCTCGTCGACCTGCACGTGCGGCGGCGTCGAGCTACTCGCTCTCGCGGCTGGTCGATGCTCGCCCTCGGCGTCATGGTCGGGGTGGCGCTGTGGCTCTGGCTCCACCGGACGAAGACCGGGATGGTCATCCGCGCCGGCGTCGACGATCGCCAGATGACCTCGGCGCTCGGGATCAACATCCAGTAGACGTTCGCGATCGCGTTCGTCGTCGGGTCTGCCCTCGCCGCCTTCGGCGCGGTCGTCGGCGGCTCGCAGGCCACGTCGCGCAGGGACAGGACGGCGAGTGGCTCCTGTATCTCGCTCGTCGTCGTGATCATCGGCGGGATGGGCTCGCTCGCCGGCGCGGCTGTCGGCTCGGTGCTCTACGGGCTCGTCTTCGCCTTCGCGGTCTCGTACCTGCCGACGACGGGGAACGAATGCTGCACGCAGTACTCGGTCGTGTTCACGTTCGTGCTGATGGCGCTCGTGCTCGCGTTCCGCCCGCAGGGCTTGTTCGGGAGAGCTGGATGACGCTCGACCGGACGAAGACCTTCACCGAGCGCGCGATCGGGGTGGGCGCCCTCGTCTTGGCGGTGCTGGCGCCCCTGCTCGTCAGCGACTTCTGGCTGAACACGATCCTCACGCAGGCGCTGATCCTCGGGCATCGGCGCAGCGAGCCTGATCTTCCTCTCTGCGTACGGCGGAATGATCTCGTTGGCGCAGACGGCCTGATGGGGATCGCGGGCTACGCGCTCGCGAACATGGTCACGCAGCGCGTTCCCGGCGGCGAGACGAAAGGCCTCCTGCTCGGCTGGGACCCGACGCTCGCGCTCGTGCGGCAGATCTCTTGACGGTTGCGATCGGGCTCGTGTTCGGCGCCGTCGCATCGCGGAGCTTCGGGATCTACTTCCTGATGCTGACGCTCACATACACGGTGATCGCCTTCCTGTTCGTCGGCTCCGTGACGCTCATCGGCGGCTTCTCGCCGGTCGCAGGTGTCGACCAGTACACACCCGGGTTCATCGGCGACATCGCGACCGATCGCCGGCGCCTCTACTTCATCGCGCTGATCGTGACTGTGTCGTCTACGTCCTGATCCGCTACCTGATCCGCACGCCGTTCGGGATCTCGCTCCAGGGGATTCGAGACGAGCCCGTGCGCATGGCGTCGCTCGGCTACAACGTCGCGCTCCACCGGACGCTCGCGTTCGGGCTCGGCGCGTTCATCGCCGCGCTCGGCGGCGTGCTCTACGCGTGGTGGTTCGGGCAGCTCTCCCCGACCACGATGGGGCTCGACGCGACGATCCAGCTGCTCGTGATCGCGGTCATCGGCGGGCTGCGGAGGATCGAGGGCGCCTGGTTGGGGGCACTCGCCTTCCTCGTCATCAACAACGAGATCACGAACCGGATCCCGGCATCGGGCCTCCCCGTCATCGGCGGCACGTTCAACACGGTGATCGGCTTCATCTTCCTCGCCATCGTCATCGTGTCGCCCGACGGCTTGATGGGACTGTGGGATCGGGTGTGGGACGTACTCCGTCGCCGAGGGGGGCCACCGCAGGTTGCGACCGAGCAGGCGCAGCCGGCGGCCGGCACGAGTCGCCGTAGAAGGAGGTGGAAACGGTGGGACGACTTGACGTAGGCTCACGATCTGACATGCAAGGCGGAGACGTCGAAGGTGCAGGCACGAGAGGAGGACACATGAAGGTACGTGGGTGGAAGCTCTTGCTTCCCGTTGCGCTGCTCGTCGCAGGCGGTCTCATCGCGACGTCGGGTGCACTCGCCACGCCGGCGCAGGCCGACGAGGTGAGGGTCGCGATCATGACCGACTGCAAGGGCGCGTTCGCGTTCGGGTACGAAGTGGACACGGCGGGAACCATCGCCGCGTTCTCCCAGTACGCGGGCGCGAAGCCGAAGAACAAGAAGAAGCCGTCGGCCGGGATGACGGGTGGCACGGCCGGAGGCAAGAACCTGAGGATCGTCGGGATCGGCTGCGGCGACGAGACTCCGGCGCTCGCGCTCAAGGAGACGCGTCGACTGATGGTTCAGCTCCAGGGTGATGTGATGATCGGCCCTCTGTCCGGGGACGAGGCGGTCGCGATTGCCAACTGGGCCAAGCAGAACCCACAGAAGACCGTGATCATCGGCACGGCCGGCTCGCAGGATCCGACCATGCAGATCGCGCCGAGGAACCTCTTCCGCTACCACGGGGACGGCGCCCAGTGGAACGCGGGCCTCGGTGAGATCGTGTACAAGCGGCTCGGCTGGCGTACGGCCGCGCTCATCGGCGACGACTACAGCTTCCCGTGGACGTCCGCAGCGGGCATCATCGCCGACTTCTGCGGTATCGGCGGCAGGATCACGAAGCGCGTGTGGACGCCTCCCACGGGGGGCGATTACGCGCCGTTCATCCGTCAGTTGCCGCGGCCGGACCAGGTCGACGGCTACTTCTGGCTCGTCGGCGGTGCCAACACAGGGGCCGCTCTGACCGCGTTCGAGCAGGCCTACGGGCCGGTCAACGCGAGACAGCACTCGGGGAACCTGTTCCTCTACTTCCTGGGGAACTTCGGAACGGTCGCGTCAAAGCTCGTCGGGGCGTACATGGGCGGATTCGGCACAGCCCAGACGGGGGAGCTGAAGACGCAGCAGGCACGCAGTTACGTGCGGCAGGCAGGTAAGTGGTTCCCGGGCCAAGCGGACATCAACGACGGGTTCTTCTACAACTACTGGAACGCAGCCTGGGCGCTCGTACAGGGCCTGAACAAGTCAAACGGAGAGGTCGGTGCCGCTCTCCAGAGGGCACTGCCTCGCACGCTCAAGCCGGCCTTCCAGGTCGCGAACGGCGGGGTCCTGAGGCTCGACAGCCGACGCCAGGCGGTCCAGGACCAGTACCCACTGCGGATCGTGAGGAGGGCCGGGAAGCCAGCGGTAACCATCGCGGGCTACGTGGCCAACGTCGACCAGACGTTCGGTGGCTACTTCGGGCCGAACAAGAAGGCACCTGGTCGCAACGTCCCGGCATGCGTGAAGCGGAAGCTTCCGTGGCAGGGCAAGATCAAGGTCGTCAGGAACGGCGTCATCACGAACCAGGTCATCAAGTAGGTCGGTGATCGAGGCAGCACCGTCCGTCGAACACGCCGAGCCGACCCTCCGCTTGCGGGGGGTCGGCCGGCGTTTCGGGGGACTCCTGGCCGTGGACGACGTCGACCTCGAGGTCGCTCACGGCGAGCGTCGCGCGATCCTCGGGCCGAACGGCGCCGGGAAGACGACGCTCTTCAACGTCATCTGCGGGGACCTCGAGGCGTCGGCTGGCAGCGTCGAGCTCTTCGGGGAGGACATCACCACGCGCCCGGCGCGGTATCGGGCGAAGCTGGGCCTCGCGCGCACCTACCAGCAGTCGCGGCTCTTCGACGGTCTCACCGTCGAGGACAGCATCTACCTGTCGATCGTCGGAGTGGAGGGGGGCCGCCTCCGTCCCGTACTGCTCCCCGGCCGCGACCGCCAGGCGCGGGAGCGAGCACGGGAAGCGGCGGGCAGAGTCGCGATCTCGAACAAGCTCGGAGAGCTCGTGGGCTCTCTCTCGCACGGGGAGCACCGCCAGGTCGCGATCGCAATGGCGTTGGCCGCAGAACCCAAGGCGCTCATGCTCGACGAGCCGGCATCCGGCCTCTCGCGCGGTGAGCGCCAGCTCCTGACCGATCTTCTGCTCGGGCTCGATCGCGACATCACGCTGATCCTCATCGAGCACGACATGGACATCGCGCTTCGCGTCGCCGAGCAGGTGACGATGATGTACGAGGGCCGCGTCATCGTCGAAGGGACGCCAGCCGAGATCCGTGCGAACGAGACGGTCCACGATCTCTACCTCGGCCGTGGCTACGAGAATGAGTGAGCCGGCAAAGCGCGCCGGAGTCGGGTGCGAAGCTCCTCGAGGTCGCAGACCTGAGCGCGTTCTACGGCAGCGCCCAGGCGCTCGAGGACGTCAGCTTCTCCATGGGGCACGATTCGATCGCGATCGTCGGGCGTAACGGCATGGGGAAGACGACGCTGTGCAACGCGATCATGGGCATCTCGCCTCCTCGTACGACGGGGTCGATCCGGTTCGAAGGAGCGGAGCTCGTCGGAGTCGCGTCGCACAAGATCGCTCGCCGAGGAATCGGCTACGTCCCGCAGGGACGACGCCTCTTCCCGTCGCTAACGGTGGACCAGCACCTGCGCATCGCCTCCCGCGGCGCGTCGTCCAACGGAGGCAGCGAATGGACGCGCGACCGGGTCTACGACTTCTTCCCGCGCCTGGCCGAACGAAAGCGAAACGGAGGTGCCCAACTTTCGGGCGGAGAGCAGCAGATGCTCGCGATCGGACGCGCGCTCGTCACGAACCCCAGAATCCTCGTCATGGACGAGCCGTCCGAGGGACTTGCACCCACGGTCATCGAGAGCCTCATCGAGACGTTCCGCACCCTCGAGGAGGAGGGCCTCGCGATTCTGCTCATCGAGCAGAATCTCGGTGTCGCGACTGCCCTCGCCGAGCGCCAGCTGGTCATGATCGGGGGGAACATCGCCGCCGAGACGACCGCGACGCAGCTTTCTGGCGACCCCGACTTGCAGCGGCGCTACCTCGGCGTCGAGCCGCTCTCTCACTAGGCTTCTCGTTCCCGTGTTACGGCGAGCCCTCGTCTTGATCTCCCTGCTTGCCCTCGCCGGATGCGGCGGCGAGACTGCGCAACCCGACCTCGCTTTTGTCAGCAGTCGCGACGGCGAGTACGCGATCTTCCAGATGAACGCCAACGGTGGAGCCGAGCACCGGATCACCGACGAGACCGGGAACGCGGAGGTGGTGTTCTTCCAGGTGGAGCCGGCCTGGTCGCCGGACGGTTCGAGGATCGCATTCTCGAGCAGGCGGAGCGGGAACTTCGACATCTACGTGATGGCTGCCGACGGCGCCGGGACGAGGAGGCTCACGTCGACGAAGGAGGACGACTCCCATCCGACATGGTCGGAATCGGGCACGCGGATCGCGTTCGCCCGTGGCGGAGACATCCACACGGTGAACGAGGATGGCTCCGAGCCGATGCGAATCTCGGACGTCCTCGCGGATGAGTCGGATCCCGCGTGGTCACCGGACGGGTCGTGGATCGCGTATGTCCGCCGGACTCCGGGAACGGCCGTACGGGAGGTCTGGCTCATGCGCCCCGACGGATCGGAGCGGCATGCCGTCACATCCCAGGGCGGCCGCGCGTTCACGCCGGCCTGGTCACCCGACAGCTCGCGAATCGTCTTCTCGAGCAACGTCGAGGGTGAGGTGTACGCGCTGTACACGGTCGGGGTCGACGGCAAGGGCCTGCGGAGCGTCGTCCCCACGGCAGGAGACAACTTCGAGCCGTCGTGGTCCCCCGACGGGACGAAGATCGCCTACCAGGAAGGCGGAGCTATATTCGCCGTCGAGCTCGGGGGCGGGAGCGTCGAGCGGCTCACCGACAGCGCGAACAACGACTCGAGCCCGGCCTGGAATCCGCGGCCGCCGGCGGACGAGTAGCCCTCAGAAGGTCCCGTAGCGCTCGTACGCGTCGAGCGGCGACATGCCCTCGCGCACGGCGACGCGGATCTCGCTCTCGGTTGTCGCCTTCTCCTCGGCTTCGGCGAGCACGTCCTCGGCCAACGCCTGCGGGACGATGACCACACCATCGTCGTCCGCGACGACCCAGTCCCCGGGCTCGATGCGGACCCGTCCGATCGTGACGGGCACCTGCGTCGCCCCGAGCTCCCAGCGCCAGGTCGAATCCTCAGGCGTGACGAAACGGGAGAAGACCGGGAAGCCTTCTTCGAGGATGAACCGAACGTCGCGGCAGCCGCCATCGAGGACGCACCCGGCGACGCCTCGTGCCTTCAGCGACGTGACGGAGAGCTCGCCGAGGTGCGCCGACACGTCGTGAGCGCACGCGTACACGGCGACATGGCCGGTGGGTACGTCGCCCAGCATCGCGAGCACTCTCCGTAAGGCGGTGTCGTAGTCGGGGGCCTGCGCTACGCGTCCTTGCACGGTGTAGGCGGGACCGACAAGGCGCATTCCGCTCTCGAGCGGTCGGATCGAGGGTGGCAACGTCTGGTCGTGATGGCCACGGGCATCCAAGATGTCCGCGAGCACCGCTGTGTAGATCGCCGCGAAGCGGGCTCTCACGGCTCCGGGATCCCGAGGTCGGAAGGACGCTCGGCGCCGCGGCCCTCGACGAGGTCGGGAGCGCGTTCGCGAAGCAGTCGCACGACGAGCTCAGCCCTGCGCACACGCTCGCGCCCCAGCTTCACGGCAAGCTCCTCGAGGTGGAGGCCGGACGGGTAGATGTTCGGCGCGTTGCGAAGCCCCAGCTTGACGTACACGGGCGCCGCGAGGCGCACGATCTCCGGCACCTCGTAGAAGCGGACGAAGCCTCCCTGGTCGTCGGGCACCTCCACGTAGACGTCGAGCGGAGCCGAGCACGCGGAGCGGAGCTGGCCGAGCTCGGCGACAGAGAGGTCGGTCGCGACGTTGATGGTCGTCGCGCCGAGCTCCTCGAGGGCACGCGCGGTGGCCGCGTTCGCACATGCGAGAAGCACCGACGTCTTCAGGACCACCGAGCTCGGAAGCGCACCGTCGCGTTTCATCCGGCCGAGCGTCGCAAGGACTCCGAGGTCCGCGACGAGGAAGGAGCGAACGCCGAGTTTGGTACCACGCTGCACCTCCGCGACACACGCCTCCACACCCGCATCTCCGCGGGCTGATCCTCCCGCAGCAGCCGTGGCAAGTGACTGCCCGCCGATATCCCAGGCGCCACGCGGGCCGAGGAAGAGCGACACCTCGACCCTCGCCTCCGCGCCGATCCTCGCCATAGCGGAGATCTCGTCGTCCGTGAGCATCATCACGCCGCTTCCCTGCGAGACGCGCCGCACGTCGACCCCACGGCGCGCGGCTTCCTCGAGCACCGCCTCCAGCACCCGCGGTCCTTCGACCGACGGGATCTCGATTCGATAGCGCAGGCCGTCCGCGAAGCGCTGCTCACTCACGCGCGCCAGACTACGCCCAGAATGCCTCGAACGCCTCCGGGTCGCTCGGGAGAGCGAGCACGTCCCGAACGAGCCCGCCCTCGATCGTGAACAGCAGAACCTGGTCGAGCTCGAGCGTCCGGCCGCGCCTCGTCCCGCGCGCGCGATAGAGCGCGGCAGCCCTCTTGCCGCTCGTGAGAACGTCGAGAAGCTCGGAGCCGTACGTCCCGTCGGTCTCTTTCGGCAGGTCTGCGAGGAAGCGAAAGATGCGCTCGCGGCCGCGGTACACGCCGGCCATCACACCGCGCCCGGGCACGGTCCAGACGGCGTCTTCGGCGAAGATGCCCCGAAGCGCGAGCCCCTCCTTCCGTGCGAAGGCGTCGAAGATACGCCGGACGATCGCCTCGCTCTCAGCGGCCGGCACGACCCTCTTCCCAGCGTGCGATGAGGCTCTCGACGTGGCGCCGCTGTGCCGTCGTGAAGGGGATCAGCTCGACGAGCCGCCGAGCCTCAGTGGGGTCGTCATTGGCCACCGCGGCTTCCAGATGCTCACGCTGAGGAGTCGGTTGCTGCAGCTGCCGGCGCAGCCACCGCAGCAGGCTCACGGCGGCCTGGTCGGTCACGCCTCACCGGATCCGTCAGTGGGCGGTGTCGGCGTCGTCGGGCTCGTCGTCCGACGGCTCACTACCAGGGCTCGCCTCTTCGCCCCCCAAGCTGTAGGCACTGAGTCGATTCGAGAGACCCTCCATCCAGCTGACCTCCGGCGATTCGTCACCCGGCTCCGCTTCGCGCGATCTGACGCGCTTGGATCTGGCCGATCCGGCTGCGGGTCGCCCGCGGGGAGTCCTGTGCGCGTCGCGTCCGAACTCGGGTTCGCCGTCCCCTGAGTGCAGATCGGGGAAGCTCGCAGCGGGCGGGAAGTTGAGACCGCTGGAGTTGCCGGCATCGGGATTCCCGGCGGCTTCGACAGGTGGCGTCGGCACCGGCGGTGGTTCGACGGGACTCGGGCTCTCGGGGCGCTGGATCTGGGGGCCGGCTCGGGTCGACGACGTAGTCGGGCAGCGGGCCGAGATCCTCCTCGTCCTCGGGTTCGAGCCCGAGCGCGGGCGCCGGCGGCGGTGGATCAGGCGTCGTTCCGGGAGGGATGATGAAATCGGGAAGGGGCTCGGGGACGATCGACACCACCGGCTCGGGTGGAGGAGCCGGTCTGACGGGCGGCTTCGGAGGCTCGAGCTCGGAGGGCTCGATCACGTAGTCGGGCAGTGGCGATGGATCGGACGCGACGCTGTATCTTCTCGGGCTCGGGTCGGGGCCTCGGGTGGCTCTGGATCGGAAGCGGGCGCGGCTTCGGCCGCGGGCTCCAGCTCAGGGATGATCGGGCGCGGGCTCGGGCTCGGGCTCGGGCACGAGGATTGGTGCAGGCACGTGTTCCGGCTCCGGCTCGGGCAGCGGGGACGCTTCGGCAACCGGCTCGATCTGCGGCGGCTCCGGTGGGGCCTCGGCCACGGGCTCGAGAGGAACGGCGGGTTCCGGCGTGACGAGCGGCTCGGGCTCGTCCGAGCGAAGCGGTACCGGCTCGACGAGCTGCTCGGCCGCCGCCACGGACGGCACGACCTGCTGCGGCGCCGGCTCCGGCGCTTCGCCGGCTGTCGGCTCCAGATCGACCGCGGGTACGGCCTCTGCGAGGACGGGCGGCGGAGGCGGCTCCGTCGCGACGGGAGGATGCTCCGTCTCGGGCTCCGACGTCGGAGACTGCTCCCAGAGCGGACGGCCGCCGACCGGGTGCTCGCGAAGCGACGTGACGGCTCACCCGCCCGCGGACGGTCGGCAGTTCGTCGACGAAGACGATTTCGCGGGGAACCTGCTGCGCGGCCAGCGCTTGTCCGACGAATTGACGCAGCTCGGCCTCGAGCTCGGCCGATCCTTGCGCGGCCACGTGCAGGAACCACGTAGGCCCGGACGAACTGGCCGCCGCGCTGCAGGTCGCGGAGGCCGACGACTGCGCTCGCGGCGATCGCCTGATGCTCGCGAAGCACCCGCTCGACCTCGTATGGGCCGAAGGTCCGACCGCTACTCGAGATCACGTCCTCGGCTCGGCCGACGAACCAGAAGAAGCCTTCCTCGTCCGCCTTGGCGACGTCGCCCGTCAGGTACCAGTCGCCGCGAAATGCGGTCTTCGTCTCCTCGGGTGACTCCCAGTAGCCGGCGAACAACGTCGGCGGGCGTCCTCGCACCGCCAGATCTCCCTCGATCCCGACGGGCAGCTCGTTCCCCTCCGCATCGATGATCCCGACGTGATGGCCGGGCAACGCGCGCCCGAGCGAGCCGGGCCTGAAGCCGTCGACTCCGCACCGTTTGCGATGACGATGTTCGTCTCGGTCTGACCGTAGCCGTCGTGGATCGTCATGCCCCATCGCTCCTCGAAAGCCTCGATGACCTCGGGCTCGAGATAGTCGCCGGTCGAGACGAGGCGTCTGAGGCGTGGCGAGCGGAACCGATCGAGCTCGCGCAGCCCGGCGAGCGCTCGGTACTCGGCCGGCGACTGGCAGACGATGGTGGGGCCGAGCCGATAGAGCAGGTCGAGTCGCTCGCGTGGGTCGAACTCCCCGTGATGGAGGACGACCTCGGCTCCGCGCGACCACGGCCCGGCGAGCGCGTTCCAGACGGCGTGAGCAGAGTCGGACGGCACCGGACACCACACGGCATCGCCCGGCCCGGCATCGAGCCAGTGCTCTGCGGCGACCCGACGTCGCGAAGACGGACGCATGTGTGTGCGCGACGCCCTTGGATTCGCCCGCGGTGCCGGGAGTCGAGAGGATGAAAGCGAGATCGCGGGACGACGTGTTGTGCGTCTTCGACTCTTCGGGAGCGTCCGATGTGCGGCGTGCGGGATCTGTCGTCGAGGTAGTGGACGTCGGCCGTGAAGGTCATCTGCTCGATCGCCGGCTGCACCGAGCGTTCGGCGACCAGGAGTGCGGGCTCGGTGGCGGAGACCCGAACCTCGAGCGCTGCCGCCTTCAGCGTGGGCGCGCACGGGACCGTGATGGCGCCGACCTTGATGACGCCGAGGACGACCTCGAGCCAATCGAGGCCGCTCTCGGCGAGAACCACCACCCGGTCCTCGGGTCGAACGCCATGCTCGCGGAGGATCGAGGCCCAATGAGCGGCCCCCTCGGAGATCTGCATGAACGACCGCGGCTCGATGACGCCGTCCTTGCCCAGGCAGGTCAAGGCGCGTCGCTTCGGATCGCCGGCGAGCGCGTCGACCACGTCACGCGTGAAGTTGAAGTGGTCCGGGATGTGCCAGCGCTCGTCCTTGAGCGCTGGAGCGAGCGCAAGCTCGACTGGCGAGCTCGTAGGCGCGTTCGATCGCCCGCGGCGACGGCCGATGCGGAGACCTTTCACGGCACGTCCATTATCGACCCGATTGGGGTAGAAGCTGAGTCGGAGTATATCACTCTTCATCGAGTTTGCCGAAACCGTCTACAGGAGGCCCAGTTCGGCGGCAAAGGGCTCGCCGGCCGGAAGGCCCTCCGAAAGCCGGAATCCTCCCGCCTCCTCGAGCGCGGCGATCCGCGTCGGGCAGCGGAGGGTGCGTGTTGAAGAGGCTCGAGAACGCGAGCACTCCGCGTCGCTCCGAGTCCACGCGATCGGTCGGGCTCTCGACCCAGAGGTGCGCCGTCGACGCGTCCGCAGTAGCGCACGGTCGTCGGGTCGAGCTCGAGGCGGCGGAGGGCCAGCGCCATCGCCTCCGGGTCGTTGAGGATCTCCGCAGCGCCGGCGTCGGCGAGGAACTCGCGGCGGCGGGACAGGCTCAGGCGCAGCAGAAGAGCTGCGTACGGCGCGAGGATGAAACCGACGATCGCGAGGATCGCGACGAGCGCCCCGCCCTTGCGAGAGCGTCCGCCGTAGGCGAGGGAGCGAAACCCGATGTCGGCGATGAGCGCGATGACGCCGGCGAAGACCGACTGCCATCGTCATCAGGTACGTGTCGCGGTTGCGGATGTGCGACACCTCGTGGGCGAGAACGGCCTCGAGCTCGCGCTTCGGCATCGTCCTCAAGAGCCCCGTCGTCACGCCGACGTAGCTCGACTTCGGCCGGAGGCCGGCAGCGAACGCGTTCGGCGCACTGGTCGTCGACGATCCGCAGCTCCGGCGTCACCGGCAGCCCGGCTCCGATGGACACGTTCTCGACGAGCCTGTGCAAGGGCCGGAGGTCGGCTTCGCCGAGCTCCTGGGCGCCCGTCATGCTCGCGACCATGCTGCGCGAACGAAGGAGCGCGAACACCCCGTAGACGATGGCGCACGCCGAGCGCGACCGCGCCCAGCGAGTAGTCGAGCGCGAGCCCGACGAGGCCTGCGAGCACCAGCAGGAGCAGGACGAAGCCGAGGACGACGATCCCGCTGCGAAAGCGGTTCGAGCGGATCTGCTGCTGGAGCGTCACGTCGCCCGAGAGAACGACACCTGCGGCGGCGCCGTGTCGCCGTGCGCGGAGAAGAACTCCTTGGCCCGGAAGCCGAAGGGCTTGGCGATCAGCGAGCCAGGGGATGCTCTGGATCGCCGTGTTGAAGTGCATGACTGTCGAGTTGTAGTAGCGCCGGGCCGCGCTGATCTTGTCCTCCGTGTCGGTGAGATCCTCCTGGAGCTGCAGGAAGTTCTCGGACGCCTGGAGCTCGGGATACGCCTCGGCGACGGCGAACAGGCGTCCGAGCGCGGCGCGTGAGACTCTCGTTCGCATCGGCTGCGGCGCCCGGCGCACTCGCGTGCTGGAGCGCTGCTCGCGCCTTCGTCACCTCGTCGAACACGGCGCGCTCGTGGGCCGCGTATCCGCGCACCGCTTCGACGAGGTTCGGGATCAGGTCGGCGCGGCGCTGGAGCTGCACGTCGATGTTCGCCCAGCCGGTGTCGGCCTCGTTCCGTAGCCGAACGAGCCTGTTGTACCCGAGCGCGAGAGCGATCGCGACGAGGGCGACCACGGCGACGGACGATCCACAGCCAGAGCACGGCTCGAGTCTATGCAGGGGTCAAGGCCGCGGCGAGAGCCGCCCGGCCGTCGTGGAGCACGGGCTCGCCATGCGATACGAGAATCCGCTCGATCGGGAGTTCGGCCAACGGTCGGAGCGACTCGGCGAGGACGGCATGCGTCGTGCTTTCGGGGAGCCAGGATTCGGGGCACATGCGCACGCCGTCCGGCTCCGTCTCCCAGAAGAACGTCGCCCGGAACGAGCGCTGCGTGCTCGCGGGATCCAGTAGACGACCTCGCCGTGGCGCGCGGTGCGGAACGCCTCGATACCGCCTGGGAGACGGTCGCCCGGCTTGAACGCGTCGGTGACGACGCCCGACCGGCGCGTGACCGCGGCACGCACCGAGGTCGGCGCCCAGACGCGGGCGCCGTACCGCTCGACGAGAGATGCGGCGCTGCGCGTGTGCCAGAAGATCGTGACGAGGATGTGCACCCGCTGGCCGGCGACCTCGCGGTCGAGGGCGCCGAGGAACGACGCGGAGTCCTCGGTCGGGACGAGCGGGTCGATGAGCACGACGCCGTCCTCCGTCTCGCAGTAGACGGAGCCGACGTCCTCCTCCCACTCCTCGTGGTAGGCCCGTCCAGCGCCCAGAGGCGTGCGCGCGATCTCGACGACGTCCACGGCGCCGATCTACGGAGAGGCCCGCGTTGCCGGTCGCACAGGAGCAATCCGTCAGGCGCGGATGTCGCGTATGGTCGGAGTCGAGCGACCGAAGGAGGCACCCGCTCGAGATCGATCGCGCCGTGGGGTCACGCACTGCTCCTCGCCGTCGGCATCTCGCCGCCGCCGCGTTGCGCGGGGTCGCCGGCTGCGGGGGCGGGGACGAGGAAGCCACGACGACCGAGACGACGGACACCGAGTTGTCACGCTACCCGCCGATCCGAATACGCTCGCCGGCAGCGTCGGCCCTGGCTTCGTGATCAGCCTGTCGGGCGCGGACGGGGCAGGCGCGTCACGACGCTCCCCGCGGGGACGTACACGATCGACGTGAACGACCAGTCCAGCATGCACAACTTCCATCTCACCGGTCCTGGGGTCGACGAGGCGACGGATGTCGGCGGGCGAAGGGTCGAGACTTCGAGGTCGACCTCGAGGCCGGGACGTACACGTTCGTCTGCGACCCGCACGCGAGCTCGATGAACGGCAGCTTCGAGGTTGCCGGCTAGCCGCGAGACACTCTCGCCCGACCGAATGCGGTCGAGGTGGACCCGTGAAGCACGGCCGGTCGTGACCGGCGTCGACGCCGCGCCCGCGCGGCGCGAGCTGGAGCCCGCGAGGCCCGCAGTGGTTTCGCGCGCCGGGCCGGGTCAACCTGATCGGCGACCACACGGACTACTCGGGCGGCTTCGTCCTGCCGCTCGCGATCGACCGTTCGTGCGCGCTGGCGGCGTGCATTCGGCGGAGCACGGTTCGCGTCCGCTCGCTCGACGCGGCGACGTCGTCGAGGTGCCGCGGACGGCGCGCTCGAACCGCCTCCGTTCGGCCGCACTGGGGCCGCTATGTCGCGGGCGTCGTGCGCGAGCTCGCGGCGCTCGGCCGTCCGCCCGCCGGGATGGACGCCGTGCGTCGCCTCCGACGTCCCGCTCGGAGCGGGGCTTGTCCTCGAGCGCCGCCCTCGAGGTCGCGTGCGCCGTCGCGCTCTGCGAGCGTCGCCGAGTGGCGATCCCGGCGTTGCCGCGCTCGCCGAGGCGTGTCAGGAGTGGCGGAGGAGACTGCGACGGGTGTGCCCGTGCGGGATCATGGACCAGCTGCTCGCGTCGCGGGACGGGCGGGCCACGCGCTGCTCATCGACTGCAGGTCGCTCGAGCGCCGGCCGGTGCGCTTCCCGCGCTCTCGGCATCCTCGTCGTTACTCCGGCAGTCTCTCGCTCGCTCGACTCGAGCCCCTACGCGGAGCGACGCAGCGCGAGTGCGAGCAGCTCGCGCGCGAGCTCGGCGTCCCAGCCTGCGCGACGCAACGGCCGAGCAGGTCGCGGACGACCCGCTCGGCCGTCAGTGGTCTCGGAGAACATGCGCGTGCTCGCTGCGGCGGAGGCGCTGGCCGAGGGCGACCTCGGCGCTCGGCGTCTTGCTGAACGCGAGCCACGCCAGCCTCCGCGACGACTTCGGCGTGTCCGACCCCGAGCTCGACGCGCTCGTGCGGGTGCTCGTCGACGCGGGCGCTTACGGCGCGCGGCTCACGGGCGCGGGGTTCGGGGGCTGCGTCGTCGCCGTGTGCGACGACGGGGACGCTGCCGATGCGATTGTCGAGGCCGACGGCGCCCGCTACCGTGCGCGAACTCGGCCTCGAGCCGCAGGCGTTCCTGTGCCCGCAGGTGGACGGCGCCGGGCCGCTGACGACCGGGCGCGGGATGAGCGCGCCGCCGCGGGAGTGGCACGGAAAAACCACGCTTACATGCCAGTGGGAAAATCCGCTTGACACGACGCCGGAGCCATGAACTTATCGAGCCGGCAGGTACGTCCAGAGAAGGAGGGAAAGATGTTCGAAGCGCTCCAAGCGAGGCAGGTTCGGGCGCACCCGCGTCTACGGTGCTCGCCGCAGCACTCGTCGCCGGAGCCGTCGCGGCGGTCGCGCTTCCGGCGGCGGGTCTCGGGTACCAGGAGTCGAGCAGCCAGGCCTGCCAGCTCTCGGTCTTCTCGTGGTGGACCGGAGGCGGCGAGGCCGCCGGGCTGGATCGGCTGATCAAGATCTGGAACAAGGCAGAATCCCGACTGCAAGTTCAAGAACGAGACGGTCGCCGGCGGCGCCGGCATCGAACGCGAAGGCCGTGCTCGCTCAGAGGCTTGCGGCCGGCAACCCGCCCGACTCGTTCCAGGGTCACGCGGGCGCCGAGCTCCGCGACTACATCAAGGCCGGCCAGGTCGAGCCGGTGGACTTCATCTACAGGCAGGCCGGCTTCGCGAAGGCGATGCCCGCCTCGCTCCTCAGCCAGATCCGGTACAACGGCAAGATCTACTCGGTGCCGGTGAACATCCACCGGGCGAACGTTCTCTGGTTCAACCCGAGGACGCTGCGGTCGAACGGCATCGCGGTGCCGAGGACGTGGCCGCAGTTCATGGCGGCGCTCGCGAAGGCCGACGAAGCCGGCCTGATCCCGCTCACGCATGGGCGAGCAGTGGACGGCGCAGTCACCTGCTCGAGACGGTGATGATCGCCACCCTCGGCCCGAAGGGCTGGGCGGCGCTCTGGAGGCCGGGCTCCGCGAGCAAGTGGTCGGCGAAGAACGTGACCGCCGCGCTCAACCGCTTCAACACGGTGCTCGGGTACACGAACTCCGATGCGGCGTCGCTCACCTGGCAGGACGCAGGGAAGCTCGTCGCGGACGGCAAGGCCGCCTTCAACGTCATGGGTGACTGGCAGGACGGCTACTTCAGCGGCAAGAAGGCCGGCGGCAACCTCGCGCTGAAGCCGGGCACGGCATACGGCTGGGCGCCGGTGCCAGGCACCGCCAACGTGTACGACTGGCTCTCCGACAGCTTCACGCTGCCGAAGGGCGCGCCGCACCGCGCGGCGGCCGTCGAGTGGCTGACGTTCCTCGGCAGCAGGGCTGCCCAGGACACGTTCAACCCGGTGAAGGGCTCGATCCCTGCCCGCAAGGACGCGAGGGTGAGGCTTGTACGGCGCGTACCTGAAGTCGGCGCTCCGGGACTGGAAGTCCGACGCGCTCGCTGGCTCGCTGACGCACGGCGTGGTCGCGCACGCCGCCTGGTCGACCGACATCGGCACCGCGCTCGGGCTGTTCCTGCAGACCAAGAACGTGGCCCGGTTCCAGGCCGCGCTCGTTGCAGCCGCGAAGAAGAACGCGAAGTAGGAGAAGGAGAAGGGACACACGGCAACGCCGGCAGCCGTGACTGGCCGGAGGCATGCCGTGAGGAAGATTCGACGGTGGGGACCAGGGCTTCTCCTGGTCTCCCCGTCGATCGTGCTCGTCGCCGTCTTCGTCTACGGGCTCATCGGCTGGAACGTCAAGGTCTCGCTCTCCGACTGGCGGCAGGCCGAGGAGACGTCCGGCTTCGACACGAGCGCCTACAAGGAGCTCTTCCCGTCCGGCGTCGGCGAGACGGGCGAGTTCGTGAGCGGCGTCGCGACCGGGCAAGCAGTCGGAGAGCCTGAGCACCGACCCGGCCTGGATCATCGACCTGCACCACGCGCTGCTCTTCACGGTCGCCTTCGTGCTGGGCGCGCTGATCATCGGTGGCTCGCTCGCCTTCCTGCTCGACAAGGGGGTGAAGGGCGAGGGCATGTTCCGTGCGATCTACCTGTTCCCGATGGCGGTCTCGTTCATCGCGGCGGGCGTCGTCTGGCGCTGGCTGATGAACCCGGCCCCGGGCGACCGGTCGACGGGCTTCAACCTCCTGTTCGAGAAGCTCGGGCTCGGGTTCCTGCGCAACGAGTGGTACCTCGGCCCCGACTGGGGCGCCGCGGCGCTCGCGATCCCCGCGATGTGGGCGCTGTCCGGATACATCATGGCGCTGTACCTCGCGGGCTTTCGCGGCGTCCCGGAGGAGCTGCGCGAGGCGGCGCGCATGGACGGCGCGTCCGAGTGGCGGGTGTACCGCCACGTCGTCTTCCCGCACCTGCGGCCGGTGACGCTGTCCGCGCTGATCATCCTCGGCCACATCTCGATCAAGGTCTTCGACCTGATCGTGGCCATCGGCGGGAAGCAGATCATCACGCAGACGCCGGCCGTCTACATGTGGATCCTCATCTACGACGCACGCGACTACGCGAAGGGCGCGGCGATCGCGACCCTGCTGCTCGTCGGGATCTCGATGCTCATCGTCCCGTACCTGATCTACACGGTGCGCTCGGAGCGGCGCGTATGACCTCGATCGCGATCGACCGCACCGTCCGCCGCAGGCGCCGCCGGCGGGCCGCGGGCGCGCGCGCTCAAGTACGCCGCGCTCGTCTTCGCCGCGGTGGCTCGTCCTGCTGCCGGTCTACGTCCTGCTCGTCGCGAGCTTCAAGGGCGGCGCCGAGGCCGACCCGAGCCGCGCGTGGGCGCTGCCGGAGACGTGGACGCTGGACGCATGGCGCCAGGCGTGGAACGGCGACCAGTACGGACTGCTCCCGTTCCTGAAGAACAGCCTCAAGCTCGTCATCCCGGCCACGCTCATCTCGACGGTGATCGGCTCGCTGAACGGCTTCGTCCTCTCGAGGTGGCGCTTCCCCGGCTCCGACCTCGTCTTCCTCTTCCTGCTCTTCGGCATCTTCATCCCGTACCAGGCGGTGATGATCCCGCTGACGCAGATCTTCATCGACGTCGACTTCCCGGAGGGGATCCCGCGGCTCGCGTTCGCGCACATCGTCTACGGCATCCCGATCACCACCCTGATCTTCCGCAGCTACTACGCCACGATCCCGGAGGACCTGATCGAGGCCGCGCGCATGGACCGCGCGGGGATGCTGCGAACGTACTGGTCGGTCGTCCTCCCGATCTCGGCGCCGGCCTTCGTCGTGACGGCGATCTGGCAGTTCACGTCGATCTGGAACGACTTCCTCTTCGCGGTCTTCATCGTGACCGACCCTTCCTCGTGGCCCGTCACGGTCGCGCTGAACAACACGACCGGCTCGCTCGTCGACGCCCTACAACGTGCAGATGGCCGCGGCGCTGATCGCGTCGCTGCCGACGCTGATCGTCTACATCCTGCTCGGCCGCTACTTCATGCGCGGCCTGATGGCCGGAGCGCTGAAAGGATGAGCCCGAGCGATGGCTGAGATCGTCCTCGACAAGCTCGGCAAGCGGTACCCCAACGGATTCGAGGCCGTGAAGGAGCTCTCGCTCGAGATCGCGCGAGGCCGAGCTGCTCGTCCTCGTCGGTCCCTCCGGCTGCGGGAAGACGACTGCGCTCCGGATGATCGCCGGGCTCGAGGACATCTCCTCAGGCGACCTCTACATCGGCGGGAAGCGCGTCAACGACGTCCTCGAGCGTGACCGCGACATCGCGATGGTCTTCCAGAACTACGCCCTCTACCCGCACATGACGGTCGCGCAGAACATCGCCTTCAGCCTCAAGCTCGCGAGGCGGCCGAAGCAGGAGATCAGACAGCGCGTCCACGAGACGGCAGAGCTGCTCGGCCTCGAGGAGTTGCTCGACCGGCGGCCGAAGCAGCTCTCCGGTGGGCAGCGGCAGCGGGTGGCGATGGGACGGGCGATCATTCGCAAGCCGCAGGTTTTCCTCATGGACGAGCCGCTGTCGAACCTCGACGCGCAGCTGCGGGTACACATGCGCGGCGAGATCGAGGCGCTCCAGAAGCGCTTGGGAGTCACGACCGTGTACGTCACGCACGACCAGATCGAGGCGATGACGATGGGTGACCGAGTGGCGGTTCTTCGCTCGGGCGAGCTGCAGCAGGTCGACACGCCGACGCACGTGTACGACCACCCCGCGAACCTGTTCGTCGCGGGTTTCATCGGATCGCCGCCGATGAATCTCGCTCGCGGGACGATCGACCGCTCGAACGGCGAACCGGTCGTGCACGTCGGCAGCGCAATGATCCCGATCCCAGCCGAGCTCGCGCGCGAGCGCTCACTCAACGACTGGGTGGGACGCGAAGTGATCGTGGGCATTCGGCCGGAGGATCTCGAGGGCCCTCGTGAGGACGGAAGCCCCCAGGAGGGGATGAAGCTCGAGGCGACCGTCGATCGGGTGGAGGCGCTTGGTGCCAACCTGCTCGGCTTCTTCACCGTGGACGCTCCACCGCCGACGAGCGAGGCGATCGCCGAGGCCACGGGAGGAGGCCTCGAGGAGGTGGCCGTGATCACGCGTGAAGGCACGCCGTTCTGCGCGACGTTCGAGGCGCGATCCGCGATCCGCGTCGGTGACCGGGTCGAGGTGACGGTCGATGCCCGACGGCTGCACTTCTTCGATCCGGACACTGAGAGCGCGATCGGCTGAGAGTGCTGCGCCTCGGGCTGCTGTCGACGGCGAGGATCAACCGGGAGATCATTGCCGCAGCCGCATCGTCGGCCCGTGTCGAGGTCCGCGCTGTCGCGAGTCGGGACGTTGCGCGTGCCGTCGCGTACGCCGACGAGCACGGGATCGAGACGGCCCACGGCTCGTACGACGATCTCCTCGCCGACGACGCCGTCGATGCCGTCTACATCTCGCTCCCGAACGGGTTGCACCACGAGTGGACGATGCGAGCGCTCGAAGCCGGCAAGCACGTTCTCTGCGAGAAGCCCTACTCGCGCGATCCGGCCGACGTCGAGGAGGCATTCGCCATGGCCGCGAGCCGAGGGCTCGTCCTGGCCGAAGCGTTCATGTACCGCCACCATCCCCAGACGGCGATCGTGAAGCAGCTCGTCGATGACGGCAGGATCGGTCGCGTGCGGTCCTTGCGCTCGACGTTCACGTTCGTGCTCGCCGACGAGCGCGACGTACGGTTTCAGCCGGAGCTTGCCGGCGGCGCCCTCATGGACCTCGGCTGCTACTGCGTGTCCGGCTCGCGTCTAATCGCGGGCGAGCCCGAACGCGTACTGGGTGAGGCAGTCACGGGCAGGGCAGGGGTCGACGCGGCCTTCTACGCCACGCTCCGCTTCGCCGACGACGTCGTCGCGCAGTTCGACGTGTCCTTTCGTGCGCCGCGCCGGCAGGAGCTGATCGTGGTCGGGGACGAGGCCTTGCTGCGAACCGAGGCTCCATGGAGGGTCGACTGGGGCGGGCGCCTCGAGATCCGCCGGGACGGCGATGTCGAGCGTGTACGGGTTCCCAGCCGCGACGCGTACGAGCTCGAGCTGGCGAACTTCGCGGATGCGATCGGCGGAGACGCACCGGCGCTGCTCGGTCTCGACGATGCGCTCGGGCAGGCCCGCACGATCGATGCGCTCTACCGGGCGGCCGAGACCGGCGCGTCAGTCGTCGTCTGAGACCACGGTGAGTCGCTCGATCGTGCCGTCCGCGATCGTCCAGGCGGCGAGCTCCCCGGTGCGGACCGTGTAGATGAGGTACGGCCGCCCCGCCCAGAGCCCGATGTTCTCGACGTCGGTCCGCGAGGGGTGGGGCGGGGAGGAGCCGTGCGAGTGGAAGACCGCGAGCTCGTAACCGTCGTCCTCGAGGAACCAGGTCTCGGGATCGACATCGAGCTCGAAGCGGTACTGCGACGCGGCTGCGTTGCGGCCTCGCACGTAGCGCTCGGCGACTCCGTCCTTCAACACGACTACGCCGCACGCCTCGTTCGGCGCCTCCTCGCGGGCGTGCGCTTCGAGCTGGCCGCGGACCGCGGCCGGGATCACCACCAGACCGACCGCTCCATCGCCCGCTCGACATCGTCGGTGTCCCAGAAGCCGGCCGAGAGGTACTTCCAGCCGCCGTCCGCGAGCACGCACACGACGATGCCCGTGTCGAGTTCGCTTGCGAGCTTGAGCGCCGCGTGGACGACTGCGCCGGAGGACACGCCTCCAAAGATCCCTTCGCTGTCCAGGAGCAGGCGGAGACCGGTCACCGACTCCGCATTCGTCACGAGCAGCTTGCGGTCGAGCTTTGCCACGTCGAGGATCGGGGGCACGTAGCCGTCAGCGAGCGAGCGCAGCCCCATCACCTCGTCGCCGGGGAGCGGCTCCGCGGCGGCGACGACGACGTCCGGGAAAGCCTCGCGCACGCGCTCCCCGGCTCCCATCAGCGTTCCACCCGTCCCGAGACCGGCGACGAGGACGTCGACCCGGTCGAGCGCGGCGACGATCTCCGCGCCCGTTCCCTCGTAGTGCGCGCGCGGATTCGCCTCGTTCGCATACTGGAACGGCATGAAGAGCGACGAGTCGCGGGCCGCGAGCTCGAGCGCGAGGCGAACCGCGCCGTTCGATCCTTCAGCCGCGGGCGAGTCGACGATGTCGGCGCCGTACAGGCGAAGCATGCGCCGCCTCTCCTCGGTGACGTTCGCGGGGACGACGCAGGTGAGCGGATACCCGCGCAGCCGCGCCACGAGCGCGAGCGAGATGCCGGTGTTGCCGCTCGTGGGCTCGAGAAGCCGCCGGCCGGGGGTCAGCTCGCCTGCGGCCTCGGCCGCGTCGATCATCGCCACAGCGACCCGGTCCTTGATCGAGCCGGTCGGGTTCTGGCCCTCGAGCTTGGCGAAGATGCGGACGGAGGGCTTGGGCGAGAGGCGCTGCAGCTCGACGAGCGGAGTCGACCCGACGAGCTCGAGGAGCGACGACGCCGTGTCGTGCGTCACACCGGGGTCAGGAGCCTGTCTCACAACGAGGGCTTGTGTCGCCGGAACACGCTGGGCGGCACGCTGCGGCGTCCTCAGTCGCGCCAATATGCGTCATATTGACGCTCCCTGCGTCCTTGCATCGCACTCGCCCAACGTGCCCCGTCGACGAACCTCATTGTGAGACAGGCTCCAGACCCCACGGGGTCCGACCCCGTGATCTCCACCGGCCATCGCCGGAAGCAGGATCAGCTGATCGCCGTGACGCACGGGCGTGTCGAGCCCGTCGCGCGTGCGGATGTCCTCGCCGCCGAGGTACACGTTGACGAACGTCGCCAGCTCGCCGTCGTGCAGAAGCTGCGAGCCGAGGGCCGGATAGCGCTCGACGAGGTCGTCGATGACGTCGGCGACGGTGTCACCTCTGGCCTCGAGCTCGCGCGAGCCGCCGACCTCGGCGCGAAGCGTCGGGGGAATCCGCACCGCGGCCATCACCTGAGCTCCAGCGGCGTCGAGCAGAACTCCACGTAGTCGACGTAGTCCGTGATCGTCGGGCGCTCGCCGCACACGGGGCAGTCGGGGTTCTTGCGCACCGTCACCTCGTCCAGCGTCGTCCCCAGCGCGTCGAAGAGGAGAAGCCGCCCGGCGAGCGAGTCGCCGCGGTCGAGGATGAGCTTGAGCGCCTCGCTGGCCTGGATCGAGCCGACGATCCCCGGAAGGACGCCGAGCACGCCGCCCTCCGCGCAGCTCGGCGCGAGCTCCGGCGGCGGAGGCTGCGGGAAGAGGCAGCGATAGCATGGGCCATCCGGCGCGAAGACCGTGACCTGCCCCTCGAAGCGGAAGATCGAGCCGTGGACGACCGGAATGCCGTGCCACACGGAGGCGTCGTTCACGAGGTAGCGGGTGGGGAAGTTGTCGGCGCCGTCGACGATCACGTCCCAGCCGTCGGCGAGGATCCGCTCGACGTTCTCCGAGGTAAGGCGCTCTTCGAAAGGCACGACGCGCACGTCCGGGTTGAGCGCTTCGAGCGTTCTCTTCGCGGAGAGGACCTTCGGCTCCCCGAGGCGGTCCGTGGAGTGCACGATCTGGCGCTGAAGGTTCGACTCGTCGACGACGTCCGCGTCGACGATCCCGAGCGTTCCGACTCCGGCGGCGGCGAGGTAGAGGGATGCGGGCGAGCCCAGGCCCCCCGCGCCGATGAGAAGGACGCGCGCGTCCAGGAGGCGCTGCTGGCCGTCCTCGCCGACCTCGGGGATGAGCAGGTGCCGGCTGTAGCGCGACCGCTGTTCGGACGAGAGGACGCGCGGAATCGTGACCTCGAAGCCGTTGCGCTTCCAGTCGACGAAGCCGCCGGCGAGGTTCACCACGTTCTCGTAGCCGAGCTCGGCGAGCGTCTTGGCCGCGAATGCGGATCGAGATCCGGCCGAGCAGTACACGACGAGCGGACGGCTCTTGTCCGGCACGAGCCCCTCGATGCGCTGTTCGAGCCGACCGCGGCCCGTGTACAGGGCGCCCGGGATGTGCCCTTCCTCCCACTCGTCGGGCTCGCGAACGTCGACGAAGAGCGGGCTTTCCGACGACCCGAGGCGCTCGTGCGCCTCGATCGTCGAGATCTCGTCGATCTCCTCCCGGACCCGTGTCACCAGCTCGCGATACGTCGCCATTACTTTCGAAACTATAGCGTCCCGGACCTGGGGTCAGACCCCACGGTCTGACCCCTATCTGCAATAGCGAGCCGGAGCCGGCGGTCAGACCCCACGGGTCTGACCCCGATCTCGGACGAGACGCGGCTATCGTCGTCCGGTGAGCGCCCGCCGACGAGTCGTGCTGCTCGTGGCCGCGGTGTCGGCCGCGGCGGTGGCGGTCGTTGCCGCAGCCGTCGTGTCTTCCGACGGGGGCTCGGCTACGACGGCCACCGAGCCAGAGCTCCGCGACGGGCGTCCGCCGCGTGTCGTTTGCGCTTGGATTTCGCACCGACGACGAGGCGCGAGACCTTACGCGCGGCGCAGCTCTCTACCAGCGAGGTAACACCAGCGCCGCCGCCGCGCTCTTCGCGAAGCATGACTCACTCGAAGCGAAGGTCGGATCCGCGCTCGCCACCTGGCCGGAGGGATCGCTCGACCGGCTGGAGCAGCTCGCGAAGCTGTACCCGGAGCTCGCGGTCGTCCAGCTTCATCTCGGCCTCGCACGCCTGTGGGCGAACCGGGGTGACCCGGTTGCGGCGTGGCGCGCCGCCATCGACGCCGAGCCGGATACGCCGTACGCGATCGTGGGCGGTAACCTGCTGCATCCGCAGCTTCCCCGCGGCCTGCCAGCCTTCATCCCCTCGTTCGCCGCGTCGCCTGAGATCACGCGGCTTCCGGCGGCGCGGCAGCTCGAGGCACTCCGCCGCGCCGCGGAGCGAGGAGGCGTTCGGGAGCGCCTGCTCTACGGGGTCGGGCTCCAGCGAGTGGGCCGTCCGGTCTCGGCGTCACGTGTGTTCACGCAGGCGGCACGTCGAGCGCCTGGGGAGATCGAAGCGAAGGTCGCAGATGCCGTCGGTCGGTTCGACAAGGACACGCCCGAGCGCGCGTTCGGCCGCCTCGGGCCGCTCACGCGAACGCACCCGAACGAGCCGACTGTGCGCTTCCATCTCGGTGTCCTGCTCCTCTGGACGGGGCGCATCGAGGAGGCACAGCGCCAGTTCCGGCTCGCTGCACGCTCGCAACCCGGGTCACCGCTCGCCCGCGAGGCCGCCCGGTACCTGGAGACGATCCGCCGCGCGCGCTCCTAGACGCTCAGGCGTCTTGGCATTCTCGTTCTGGTAACCCGTCTTACACCGCGGTATGGAGGGGTTCTTTGACGACAGCCGTACCTGTGACTACCGTGTGACCGCCGTCGCGGAAGGGGGGCTGGTCTGGCCGCAGGAGAATCAAAAGGCGCGACCACTCGAACGCCCGTCGAGGACGTCCTCGCGACGGACGAGGCGCAGCGGCTCCTCGAGAGCGGATATCGCACGGGCAGCCTCGATGCGGACGAGGTTGCACTGGCTCTCGACGAGCTCGAGCTCGAGCCGGCGCAGCTGGACGAGTTCTACGCCGCCCTCGAGGAAGCGAGGATCGCAGTCGTCACGCCGGACGACGACGTCGAGCCTGAGATCGAGCCGGATACCGAGATCACGACAGATGCGCTGCAGCTCTTCCTGAAGGACATCGGCCGCGTTCCGCTCCTCACCGCAGCGCAGGAGGTGGAGCTCGCGAAGCGGATCGAACGCGGCGACCACGGCGCGAAGCAGGCGATGGTAGAGGCGAACCTTCGCCTCGTCGTGTCGATCGCCAAGCGGTACCGGAACCAGGGGCTGCCGTTCCTCGACCTCATCCAGGAGGGCACGATCGGGCTCGTCCGGGCGGCGGAGAAGTTCGACTACCGCAAGGGCTTCAAGTTCTCGACGTACGCGACGTGGTGGATCCGCCAGGCGGTCGCGCGGGCGATCGCCGACAAGGGCCGGACGATCCGCATGCCCGTTCACGTCGTCGAGAAGCTGAATCGCATCCTCCGCTCCGAGCGGAAGATCCGCGCCGAGCGCGGCCGCGAGCCGACGACCGAGGAGATCGCCCGCGATCTCGACATGACCACTGAGGAGGTCGAGCAGATCCGGCGGAGCGCCCAGGTTCCGGTCTCGCTCGAAAAGCCCGTCGGCGACGACGACGAGTCCGAGTTCGGCCACTTCCTCGCCGACGAAACGGCACCGCTCCCCGACGAGCTCGCGGAGACGACGCTGCAGCGCGAGGCACTCCGCACGATCTTGAGCGCGCTCTCCGAGCGCGAGCGCCTCGTGCTCGAGCTCCGCTACGGTCTCGACGGCCAGCAGCCTCGGACGCTCGACGAGGTGGGTCGCGCCTTCAATGTGACACGAGAGCGGATCCGGCAGATCGAGCACCAGGGCCTGAAGAAGCTCCGCGCGCTCGCTGACGCCCAGCGCGTTCGCGACGTCGCCTGAGCTTCGGCGGTATCCAGCTACTCGAAACGGAGAGGAGAGACGATGTACGTACGCGTTGCACGCTTCGAGGGAGCCGACCCGAGCCGCATGGACGAGCAGATCGCGGAGATGCGGAGTCAGATCGAGGGAGCGAGGTCGGGCGCTCTTCCGGCGGACGCGCCCGCGGCGGTGCGCACTCTCACCGAAACAGTCAGCCGCGTCGTCCAGCTCGTCGACCGTCGCACCGGGACGGCTCTCGGCATGACGTTCTCGGAGACGGAGGACGGGATGCGCCGTGCCGACGAGGCGTTGAACAGCATGTCTCCGGGTGAGGAAGCCGGGCGCCGGACGAGCGTCGAGCTCTACGAGGTCGCGCTGGACGAAGACTTCAGCTAGGTGCCCTCGCAGGAAGAGCTTCGCGAACAGCTCGCCGAGCTGATCGCCATACCTTCTGTCAGTGCCGACCCGGCGCATGCCGACGACGTCGAGCGGGCGGCGGTCTGGGTGGCCGAACGGATTCGAAGCGCGGCCGGCACTGCTGACGTCGTCCCGTGGAACGGCGGCCAGCCGCTGGTGATCGGCGAGTTTCCCGCCTCGGAAAGCCCCGAGTCGGCGCCGACCGTGCTCTGTTACGCGCACTTCGACGTGCAGCCTCCCGACCCGCTCGACCTCTGGGAGTCGCCGCCCTTCGAGCTCACCCGCCGCGACCGCCGCCTCTTCGCACGCGGAGTGGCCGACGACAAGGGGAACCTCTTCGTGCTCGTCGAGGCGGTGACGCAGCTCGCAACTGCGGGCGAGCTCCCGGTCACCGTGCGCTTTGCCTTCGACGGCGAGGAGGAGGTCGGGGGCGACTCGATCGTGCAGTGGGTCGAGCAAGACGAGCGCGGCGCGGACGCTGCGCTGATCCTCGACGGCGCCATGGTCCGCAGGGGAGAGCCCCTCTTCTACGTGGGCGCCCGCGGGATGTTGTACTTCCACCTCCGCGTGCGAACCGGCACGACGGACATGCACTCCGGCATGTTCGGTGGCGCCGCCCTCAATGCCGGGCACGCGCTCATGGCAGCGCTTACAAATGTGCTGCCGCGCGCGGACGGTCGGCTCCCCGACGAGCTTCGTTCCGGCTCGATGCCACCCACGGACGAGGAGCTCGCCGCCTGGACGAGGCTTCCTCCCGGTGCGGAGCAATTTGCGCCCTTTGGGGCGGTCCCGATCGCGCCGGACGCCACCGACGAGTTCTACCTCCGGACGTTCGCCGACACGTCGCTCGACGTCAACGGATTCGCGACCGGCTCGCCCGACCTCGTCAAGACCGTCCTCCCGGTCGAAGCGCGGGCCAACGTGTCGATCCGGCTTGCTCCCGGTCAGGATCCCGACGAGATCCGCGGGGTGTTCGAGCGGCTGGTTCGCGACGCACTTCCGGACGGCGCCGACCTCGAGATCGAGCTGCGGAACTGCGCGCGGCCGGCGCTGACCGCCTCCGGCGACCGCGCGCTGCAACTCGCGGCCGAGGCCTTCGAGCACGTGGTCGGGGCGCGCCCGCTCTTCGTTCGATCCGGGGGCACGCTCCCGATCTACGCGGGGCTTGTGGAGAAAGGGCTTCCGACGTTTGTGACGGGTTTCGGGATCGAGAGCGAGTGCAATGCCCATGCGCCCAACGAGAACGTGCCCGAGGATGCGATCGTCACTGGCATCGAGACCATGCGCGAGGTCTTCCGCCGGCTTGGAGAGCTTGGCTAGCACGCCGTTCGTGAGCCCGCTCGCCGAGGAGCTCGCTGCCGACGTCCTCGCGCGGTTTCTCCGCTACGTGCGCATCGACACGCAAGCCGCGTCCCGCGTGCCCGAGCGCCCGAGCACGGCGAAGCAGCTCGACCTGTCGCGGATGCTCGTGGACGAGCTGCGCGAGATCGGTCTGGCCGACGCCGAACTGACGGAGAACGCGACCGTCTTTGCGAGCCTGCCCGGGACGGACGGCGGCTCGGTCCTCGGGCTCCTCGCGCACGTGGACACCTCGCCCGAGGTCGCGGGCACGGGTGTCCAGCCGATCGTCCACGAGGCGTGGGGCGGCGAGCCGATCGTGCTTCCGGGCGACGCCCGGCAAGTGCTCGATCCGGTGGAGCTTCCCGCGCTCGCCGAGCGGGTAGGGCACGACATCGTCACGAGCGACGGGACAACGCTGCTCGGTGCAGACGACAAGGCAGGGATCGCCGAGATCATGGCCGCCGTCGCCTTCCTCGCGCGGAACCCCGACCGCCCGCGCGCCCCGCTCCGAGTCGCGTTCACTGTCGACGAGGAGGTGGGCCGCGGCGCAGAGGACTTCGACCTGGACGCCTTCGGTGCGGACGTCGCATACACCCTCGATGGCTCGGGTCTCGGCGAGCTCGAGATCGAGACGTTCTCGGCGATGTCGATGCGGGTGACGATCCGGGGTCTCTCAGTGCACCCGGGAAGCTCGAAGGGAAAGCTCGTCAACGCAGTCAAGCTCGCGTCCGAGCTCGTCATGTCCCTTCCGCGCGACAGCCTCTCGCCCGAGACGACCGCGGACCGGGAGGGATTCGTCCACCCCGTGCGCATCACCGGGAGTGCCGAGGAGGCGATCGTCGACTTCATCGCGCGCGATCACGACGACGAGCTCCTCGACCGCCACATGAGCCTCCTGCGCGAGCTCGCTCAGCAGGTGGTCGAACGCGAGCCGCGAGCGCATGTCGACATCGATGAGCGCACTTCGTATCGCAACATGCGCTCGACGATCGACGCGAACCCGAGAGTCGTGGACGCTGCCGTCGAGGCGATCCGGCGCGCGGGGATCGAGCCGAGGCTGGCGATCACCCGGGGCGGGACGGACGGCTCCGTCCTCTCGGCACTGGGTCTGCCGACCCCGAACCTCTTCACCGGGGGCCAGCAGTACCACTCGGTTCGGGAGTGGGCGAGCGTGCAGGACATGGCTGCGGCGGCGGCCACCATCGTCGAGCTCGCCTCCGTCTGGGCCGAATCGGGGGGGTCAGACCCCACACCTGACCCGCGGGGTCAGACCCCACGGGTCTGACCCCGCACCGTGGCTACTCTGGGCAGGTGGCCAGGCTCGTCGGGATCAACCACCTCGCCGTCGAGGTCGGCGACCTCGACGAGGCGATCGCGTTCTTCGAGCGAATCTTCGACGACGTTGCGCTGCGCGGCCGGGTTGGGAACATGGCCTTCCTCGACATGGGCGATCAGTTCGTCGCGCTCGAGCGGGTCGGGCGACCCGTCTCCGCCGGGCACATCGGTCTCGTCGTCGACGATCAGGCCGAGACGGTGCGGCGCGCAAATGAAGCCGGCGCCGAGCTGGTAGGCAGCCACGATTTCCGCGATCCGTGGGGAAACCAGTGGCAAGTCGTCGACTACCGCGACATCCAGTTCACGAAGACCCCGCGCGTGCTCGAGGGCATGGGTCTCGGCGCGCTCGGGAAGTCCGAGCGGGCGCTCCGCGAGCTACGCGCCAAGGGCCTCGCGGACTGAGAGCTGTTCGCCTGGGCCTCAGCTCGAGATCGTGTCGTGCACGCCGCAGCCGAGCCAGACGTGACCGAAGCGACGCATCTCGTGCACGATCGGAAGGAGGGCGAGCCCCTTCTCGGTCAAGGCGTACTCGACCCGCGGCGGCGATTCCGGGTAGCTCCTGCGCTCGACGATCTCCTCGGCCTCGAGCCAGCGCAGGCGCTCGGCCAACGTCCGCGGGCTGATCCCCGCACATGAGCGCTCGAGCTCCGTGAACCGCCGCGGCCCCTCCGAGAGGTCGTGGACGAGCAGGACGGTCCACTTGGAGCCGACGATCTCGGCGGCTCCAGCGACCGAGCAGGTCGGCGCCTCGTGGACGGGGAGCATCGTGCGGGTGGCCACGATCTGATTGTACGGGTGACCCGGGATCGAATCAGCCGGGTTTCTGCGCCGTGTAGATCGACGTGAGCAGCGTCCGCTCGACGTGACCTCCGAACTCGTGCTCTGCGATGTGCGCGATCGCGTCGAGTAACCCGTCTCGCCGTTCCGCTTCGAGTCGGGCAATGGGCGAGAACGTCCCGTACAGAGCGCGAATACCGCGGATGTCCCAGCTCGTGCTCCAGGTGGCGATCTCGTGCTCTGTCCCTCGAAGGCCGGCGTTCGACAGCGCAGCGAACCAAGCCTCTGTGTCGAGAGCTAGCGGCATCCGTCTTCCCTTGCCCGAGGAAGGGCTCGCGTCGAGGCCGTCGAGCAGCGGAGACGTCGCCGCGATGAATGCATCCGGCTTGCCCGGCACGCCGAACAGGGTCCACCACATCGCCCACCATCCGCCCGGTCGGAGCGCCGACCGCACGTTCTCGAGCCCGCGAGCCTCGTCGACCCAGTGGAACGACGACGCCGCCGCAGCGAGATCGAAGGTGTCCGCTGCGAGCTGTGCGTCTTCGATGGTGAGCTCCTGGACCTCGACGCGCTCGCCGAACGATCGCCGTACGTACGCGGCGAGAGCTGGGTCGGGCTCCAGGGCAACGAGCGGGCTTGCTCCGAGCTCGAGCAAACGGCGTGTTGCTTGTCCCGTGCCGGGGCCGATCTCGAGGACGCTCGTACCCGGCCCGAGGCCGCAGCGTTCGACGAGCACCTCGTACACGCGCGGGTGATGGCCCGGCCGGGCGAGGTCGTACGCGGCGGGATCTGCGCCGAAGAGTCGACGCCCTTCGCTCCGGTCGATCTGGGGCATGATCAGTCCCAGGGTGGAGGGTTGTGCACCCAGCGGCCACCGACCATCGTGGCCACCACCTCGACGGACTCGAGCTCGTCAGGGGGGCACTGGAGCGGATCGCGCGCGAGGACGACGAGGTCGGCGAGGTAGCCGGGGAGGAGCTTTCCACGACGCCGCTCGTCGCCCGAGAGCCAGGCCGGGTTGACCGTGCTCGCGAGCAGCGCCTCCTGGATCGTCAGACATTGCTCCGGGTGCCACGCGGGTCGCTCGTCGATCGTCCGAAGGACGCCCGCACGGATGCCCGCCAGCGGGTCGAGCTCCTCGACCGGGGCGTCGGAGCCGTTCGCCACGAGCGCACCGGAGTCCCACAGAGAGCGGAATGCATACGCCCCGTCGGCCTTCTCCGTCCAGAAGCGCTCCGCGAGGTCGCGATCCGACGGCGCGTGGCTGAACTGGACGGAGCACGCGACTCCGATCGCCGCAAAGCGGGCCACGTCCTCCGGAGCGAGGCACTGCGCGTGCTCGACGCGCTGCCGGAGGCCCGATCGCACCCATTCCTCACGCGTCGACTCGAACGCGTCGAGCGCCTCCCGGTTCGCACGATCGCCGATCGCGTGCACGCCGACGGGCCAACCCGCCCGGGCGCCGGCGCGGATGATCTCGGCGAGCTCGGCGCCGCTCGTTATGACCACCCCCGACCCGTCGAGCATCCAGGCGGTCTGCGAGCCGAGCGTTCCGTCCATGAAGACCTTCAGGTAGCCGACGCGGAGGAAGTCGTCTCCGATTCCGGAGCGGAGCGCCACCGCCTCGAGCTCGGGCAGGTGCTCGTACGGGACCGACTGCCAGACACGCAGCGTGAGCCCGTCCCGTTCGGCGATCCGCTGGAAGATCCGAGGGGCGCCGAGCCAGCCGTCCTTGTCGTGGATCGCGACGACGCCCCGGCTCGCGGCGATGCGCAGCCCCTCCCGCGTCGCGTCGATGTACTCGTCCTCCGGAGACGTCGCGAAGCGAGCCCGGAACTGCCAGGCCGACTCCTCGCGAAGGATCCCGGTCGGCTCGCCGCTCGCGTCCCGCTCGACGACTCCGCCTTCGACCTCGAGATCCCCGCCGGCCAGCGCCAGTGCGGCCGAGTTGAGCCATAGGGAGTGGTAATCCTTGGAGAAGAGCGCCGCCGGCGCGTCGCCCGTCACGGTGTCGAGAGCCGCCTTCGTCGGCTGCGTGTCCCACGCCGGCGGACCGCCAGCCCGTCCCCCGGATCCAGGAGCCGTGGCGGGGGTGGTCGCGCACGCGCTCGAGCGCCTCGGCGAGCCCGGACACACCTTCGAAGCGCACGTCGCGCTGCGCGAGCGACCAGGTGGGGAAGTGGACGTGCGAGTCGGTGAACCCGGGAACGACGCAGCGCCCCCGGAGATCGACGACGTCGGGCGTGGGGAGCGAAGTCTCGTGTGTTCCGACCCCGCCGGCGACACGATCTCCCGCGATCGCCAGCGCACGTGCCACGGGCAGCGACGGATCCATCGCGCGCACGACGCCGTTTTCGAGAATCATGGGCCGCGACTGTATCCAGGAAGGAGACCGACGACGATCGGTCACGCAGCCGTGAACGTCTTAGATCAGGAGGCCGCGAAAGCGTTCCACACGACGGCGCTCGAGCCGCATTGATCTGAGCGGCCGGACCGGCTAGCTCGGTCTCAGCCCGGTACGAGGCACGCAACGCGCCGTGCTCAGTCCGGGCTTTCGGGTGCCTACTTCTGTGCCTCAGTTGGCTCGGGGCAAATGAGACGGAATCCACTGCGCGCTCAATGAGGTCTCGAAGGGAAACGTCACTTTGTATACTGGCGACCGGAAGCGAGGCACGCCTCGCTCCGCATCGAGAGAGGCTGAGGGACCGGCCCTGTGAAGCCTCGGCAACCTGCTCAGACGAGCAAGGTGCCAAGCCCGGTCGGATGTGTCGAGCGAGAAGGAGGTCGTCGTGCCAGCTCTTTTTCTACGTTGCCGGGTCTGCGAGCACGAGGTCTCACTCGAAGCGGTGGGCGTGTGCGGTCGTTGCTTTGGACCTCTCGATCCGATCTACGACCGGGAGGCGCTCCGCACGACCTTCACGCGTGAGTCCATCGAGACGGGGCCGTGCTCCATCTGGCGCTACGCGCCGCTTCTTCCCGTGGCCCCGCCGGTCGAGCCGCGCCTCGCACCCGGTCTAACCCCCCTCGTTCCCGCCCCGCGGCTCGCGAGCGCACTGGGGATCGGCGAGCTCTACCTCAAGCTCGACACCGCGAACCCGACGCACTCGTTCAAGGACCGCGTCGTCGCCGTCGCTGCCGCGAAGGCGCTCGAGCTCGGCTGCGAGACGCTCGCGTGCTCGTCCACGGGGAATCTCGCAAACGCGGTCGCCGCGCGGGCGGCGGCGGAGGGAATCGAAGCCGTCGTCTTCTGCCCGGCTGACCTCGAGCCCGAGAAGCTCGTTGCGACGGCCGTCTACGGAGCCACGATCTACGCGGTCGACGGCAGCTACGACGACTGCTCGAGGCTCACGGTCGAGCTCTCCTTCGAGCTCGACTGGGCGTTCGTCAACGTCGGGCTGCGCTCGTACTACGCCGAGGGCTCGAAGACGGTCGCGTTCGAGATCGCCGAGCAGCTCGGATGGCGTCTCCCCACTGCAGTCGCCTGTCCCATTGCCTCGGGAGCGCTCTTCTCGAAGGTGCACCAGGGCTTCGCCGAGCTGCGCGAGCTCGGGCTCGTCGGCGGTGAGGCTCCCCGCCTCTACGGCGGTCAAGCCGAGGGCTGCGCTCCGGTCGCGGCGGCTTTCGCGGAGGACCGGAAGGTGTCACCGCTCAGACCCCGCACCGTGGCCCGTTCGCTCGCTATCGGCAACCCGGCCGACGGCGACCTCGCCATCGCGACCGCGAAGGCCTCGAGGGGCGCGATCTTCGCAGTCCCCGAGGACGAGGTCGGGACGAACATGGCGCTCCTCGCAGAGACGACCGGCGTCTTCGGAGAGACCGCGGCGGGCGTGACCCTCGGCGCGCTCCGCGAAGCGGTGCGCCGTGGCGAGATCGGGGAAACGGACACCGCCGTCCTGCTCGTCACCGGCGACGGTTTGAAGACGCCACAGCTCATCGAGGGTCTGGTGCAGCCCACCGCGATCGAAGCCGACGGGGATGCACTCCTCGAGCGGCTCGGGGTGACGTTGTGAGAGCTACTCCGCGCGGTCCGTATGCCTTGGCTCGTGGCCGTCGCTTACATCAGCTGTATATCGGAGCTGGCCTGACGTATGGCCGTCGTGGTGGTCGGCGCGGGCGTCGTCGGTTTGGCGTGCGCGTGGGAGCTCACGTGTGCCGGCGCTGAGGTCCTCGTACTCGACGGTGACTCGGTGGGCGCGGGCGTTTCCGGCGGTAACGCCGGCTGGGTCTGTCCCACGATCACCGCGCCGCTGCCGGCGCCAGGGATGGTGCGCGAAGGGCTTCGCCAGCTCGTTGGCGGCGGCGACGCGTTTGTGCTGCGACCACGGGCCGATCTGACGTTTGTTCGCTGGCTGTGGACGTTTTGGCGGAGCTGCTCCTCGACGCGCTACGAGGCAGGCACGCGTTCGTTGTTGGCGCTCAACCGGCGAACGCTCGAGCTTTACGACGCGTACCGCGATGCGGGGATCGCTTTCGAGATGCACGACACGGGCCTGGTCGTCGCGGCCCTGAGCTACGAAGGCCTCGAACCGTATCGGCGGCTTGCGAAGCTGCTTCAGCGGTTCGGTTACGAGGGTCCTGTAGCCGAGCTCGACGGTGGGGCCGCTGCGCAGGTTGAGCCCGCGCTCGACGTGGCTTCGGTCGCGTGCGCGCTGCACGCGGGGCGTGATCGCTACGTGCGGCCGGAGGAACTGATAGCGAGTCTCGCGCAGGCTCTTCGCGATCGGGGCGTTGGCATCCGCGAGAGTTGGGAGGTCGCGTCGCTGCAGCGGGGGAGAAGCGGTTGGGTGTTGCAGTCCGCACAAGGCGACATCCACGCAGAAAAGGTCGTCGTCGCGGCCGGCCTCGGCTCGGCTCGGCTGCTGCGCGAGCATGGCATCCGAATGCCGCTCGTGGGCGCGCGCGGCTACAGCGTCGTTGTCACGGGCTCAGGCGTGCCTCCCGTACACGCCCTCTACCTTGCCGAGGCGAAGCTCGGTCTCAGCCCGTACACGGACGGGGTGCGCGTCGCCGGCGTCTTCGAGCTGGGCGCGCGCGACGCGACGCCGCCGGCAGGCGTGGGGGACAGGCTCCTCACGTCGGCCGAGCCTTACCTCGGGGGCTGGCAACCGGACAGCGGCACTGCGCTCGCAGCCTGGGCTGGTCTCCGTCCTGCAACCGCGGACGGCCTGCCACTGATCGGCGCGGTTCCCGGCCGCGAGGGGCTATACGTCGCCGCAGGGCACACAATGCTCGGCGTAACGCTCGCTCCGGCCACCGCGGCTGCACTTGCCCCGCTCGTGTTGCGTGGGGAACGCGTCCCCGAACTCGCACCGTTCGACCCTGGGCGGAGGCCGTGAAGGGTCGCGACCTCCGCCTTGGAGTCTCCACGATGCGGCTCCCGCATTTCACGAAAAGCCCTCGTCTCGGTGCATGCTGCGTCGCCCAATTGACGGCTGCGATCACTTGCGGATCCGATTGAGTGCCGCGTCGACGTCCGGCGGCACCCGCTCGAGATCGGTACGGAGGTCGACAACGGTTGCCACCGGTTGCGACCGCTAGGCTCCACAACGCTCCATACTCGACAGGCGAAGGCAGCCGAGTTCGTCGCCGCCTCGGCCGAACGACGGCACGCTCGCGCCACCGAGGCCCCACATCAACGGGAGAGGACGGGCATGAAAGCGATCGTTGGCGAGCGGTACGGCCCGCCCGACGTGCTCGAGCTTCGAGAAGTGGACAAGCCGGCGATCGACGATGACCAGGTGCTCGTGCGCGTGCACGCGTCCTCGGTCAATCCGGCCGAGTGGTACCGCGTGCACGGGCCGTTCTTCATCCGACCGTCGGAGGGCATGCGTCGACCGAAGCGCGCGGCGCTCGGGAACGACCTGGCGGGGCGGGTCGAAGCTGTCGGGAAGGAAGTCGAGGAGTTTCAACCGGGTGACGAGGTGTTCGGCACGGGGCCAGGTGCCTGGGCCGAGTACGCGGTCGCACGCGAGTCTCGCCTCGTGCGGAAGCCGGCGAACGTGTCGTTCGAGGAGGCGGCGGCAGTGCCGATCGCGGCGCTCACAGCTTTGCAGGCTCTGCGCGACCACGCGCGCGTACAGCCTGGGCACAAGGTTCTCGTCAACGGTGGGTCCGGAGGTGTCGGCACGTACGCCGTGCAGCTCGCGAAGTCGCTCGGAGCAGCCGTGACCGCCGTGTGCAGCACGCGGAACGTCGAGCTCGTGCGGTCGCTCGGGGCGGACCGCGTCGTCGACTACACGCACGAGGACTTCACCCAGCTCGGTGAGCGTCACGACGCGATGCTCGACATCGCCGGCAGCCGCTCGTTCGGCGAGTTCAGGCGCATCTTGACCCCGCAGGCGCACGTCGTGGCTGTCGGAGCACCGATGTCGGTGCGCGGGCTCGGACCTCTCAAGCACATCGTCGGAACGCGCCTGACCGCGCTCGGCCGCAGCCAGACGGTGATCAACTTCGTCGCCAAGATCACGAAGGAGGACCTGGAGGCGATGCGCGAGCTCCTCGAGGCCGGAACCGTCAAGTCGGTGATCGACAGGCGCTACGCGCTGCGCGAGGTGCCCGAAGCTCTGCGCTACCTGGGAACAACACACGCGCGAGGGAAGCTCGTCATCGTCGTCTAGCGGCTGGAGGCTGTCGCCGAGGCTACGACTGGCCTGCTCCTCCATCAGCTCCTCGCGCGCCGGGGGCCACTCGAGCACTGGCGCATACTGGCCCACGGACGCGGGCACCCCGCATCTTTGAGCTGGTGCACCTTGGCCCTTCAGCCGACGCGCTATGAAACGGGGATTTGTTTCTGGGGATCCCAGAACGGCATCGGCACGACCGCGGCGCTTCGGCCGCCCCACTCGGTCTCGACGTCGAGCTGCGTGCCGAGCTCCGACAGCCGCACGGGCACCCATGCGTAGCCGATGTTTTTCTCCAGACGGGGTGAGTAGACCGCGGACGTCACCTTCCCGACGCGCTCGCCGCGCACCGTGACGGGCCATTTGACGAAGTTCAGCGTGGGGAAACGGTCGCCGTCGATCTCCACCCCGACGATCCTGCGACTCACGGCGCCCTCCTTTATCCGCCGCAGCGCGTCACGCGCGATGCAGTCGACGTCGAGGTCGACGAGCCGATCCAGTCCCAGCTCGAAGGGATTGTTCTCGGACGTCATATCGGCGCCCCAGTTGAAAATTCCGCCCTCGATCCGTCGGATGTCCGACGGACCAGTCGGCCTGATGCCGTACGGCTCGCCGGCCTTCATGATGAGCTCCCACAGATCTGTGCCCCGCGCCGAGTCGCAGAGGTAGATCTCATAACCGATCTCGGAAGTCCAACCGGTCCGGGTCACGACCACCGGGATCCCCGAGACCTCGGTCTCGGTGAAGAAGTAGTACCTGAGCTCGAGGATCTCGTCGCCGAAGAGGTCGCGGACGACGTCCCTCGACTTCGGCCCCTGGATCTGAAGCGGCGACACGTCGACCTCCTTGAGCTCGACGTCCATGCCCGCGTACGCTGCAAGCCCCTTCGCGTAGAGGAGTACGTCACTCGAGGCGAGGGCGAGCCAGAACCGATTCTCAGCCATCCGTGTCAGCACGGGATCGTTGAGGATTCCGCCGTCGGGGGCGGTGACCAGCACGTACTTCGCCTGGCCGACTGCGCACTCGCCGAGATTGCGGGGTGTCATGAGCTGCATGAACCGGAAACCGTCGGGGCCCGCGACCTCCAAGCACCGCTCGACCGCGACGTCCCAGAGCGTGACGTGTTCAACCAGGTGCCAATACTCCGCCTCGAGGTCGTCGAAGCGGATGGGAAAGAGCATGTCGTTGTAGACCGTGTAGCCCTTCGGTCCGTACCGCTGCTCGGCCTCGTGGAAAGGCGAACGGCGGATGCGAGCGCCGCACTGGACGAGGCTCATGTCGAATTCGGTCATGCCGGTTCCATCCTCCTGAGCTCGATGTTCAATGGACCCCGCCATCATCACTGGACGGGCGCGCGTCGTGCGAGAGAAGAAGGTCGCGTCCAACGCGGCGGCCGGCGTGCCGAGACGGATCCGCCTGCCGCTCAGACGAACTGGACCGTGGCGCTTACTCGTTCCGGCGTTCGCGCTCGGCGAGCCATTGCGCGAAGCGTCGTGTCGGCGACGCTACCTTGCGGGCGTAGACTGGTGGCGCGATGGGGTCCGAGGCGCTTGCGTGTCGGATCGGGGCCGGTCTGTCGACCTCGCAATCCGCGTGCGACGCCGCGACGGAGGCGGCGCGTGCGGCTCGCGGCGGCGGAGGCGATGCGGACACGGTCGACCTCGCCTTCCTGTTCCTCTCGCCGGCACATCTGGACGAGGTTGAGGCAGCCGCCGCGGCCGTCCGTGAGGAGCTCGCGCCGCGGCACATGCTCGGCTGCGTCGCGGAAGGAGTGGTCGCGGGTAGGCGCGAGCTCGAAGATGGTCCTGCGCTGGCTGTCTGGGCGGGTGCGCTGCCCGGCGCGGAGATCGAGTGCTTCCACGCCACGGCGGCGCCGACGGAGGATGGGATCGCGGTGGCGGGCTTTCCCGAGCTCGACGACCCCGGGCTCGTCGCACTCCTCGTCGATCCCTTCACGTTCCCGGTCGGATCATTCCTGACGAGCTTGAACGAGGCGTACGATCGGGTCCCGCTCGTGGGCGGGATCGCCGCCGGCGGGGGTCGGCCGGGTGCTCAGGCGCTGATCCTGGACGACGCCGTGCACAGCGAGGGCGCCGTCGGCGCCGTCGTCTCGGGGGCGCCTGTCTTCACCGTCGTCTCGCAAGGCTGTCGGCCGATGGGGCACGAGGCGGTCATCACTCGCTCCGAGAGCAACATCGTCTACGAGCTCGCCGGCAAGCCGGCGCTCGAGCGCCTGCGCACGGAGATCGCCGCCCTCTCCTCCGAGGAGCAGGCGCTCGCCGCGCGCGGGCTGATGGTCGGGCTCGTGATCGACGAGAACCGGCCCGAGTACGCTGCCGGCGACTTCCTCATGCGTGGTCTCCTCGGCGCCGACGAAGCCTCGGGCGCGCTCGTGCTTGGCGACACAGTGCGGGTCGGCCAGACCCTACGATTCTTCGTCCGTGACGCAGCCTCAGCCGACGCGGACCTCCACCAGTGGCTCGCCGCCACGCTCCACCGCGGCCGGCCAGCCGGGGCGCTGCTGTTCACCTGCAACGGCCGGGGCACGAACATGTTCCCCGCGCCCGACCACGACGCGCGCGTCGTCGCCGCAGCGCTCGGGACCGAGGCGCTCGCCGGCTTCTTCTGCGGCGGCGAAATCGGCCCGGTCGGGGGCAAGGCCTTCCTACACGGGTTCACGGCCACTCTGGCCATCTTCCTCCAGCCCTAGAGGCGCCCAGACGATGGAGGAGGAGGAGGTTGCGGTGAGCTTCCGCTCGGGCTCACACTCTTTTCGCATCGGGGAATAGGCTTCGAACTCCGCGGCGGTTGTTGAACGAGAGCCGGCGAGAGGAGGCTCTGATGAAGATCGGGATCATCGGATCGGGGCACATTGGTGGCACGCTCGCAAGGTGCTTCGTCGATGCCGGCCACGAAGTAGCGGTCAGCAACTCGCGGGGGCCGGCGACGCTGGCGGACCTCGTCGAGGAACTCGGTCCTCGAGCGCACGCGATGACCGCGGCCGAAGCTGTGCAGTTTGGCGATCTCGTCGTCGTCTCGGTGCCCTTCGGTCGCTACCGCGAGCTTCCGAGCGAGGGCGTCGCGGGCAAGGTCGTGATCGATACGAACAACTACTACCCACGAAGAGACGGGCACTTCGAGGAGCTCGACGGCGACCACACGACGTCGAGTGAGTTGCTGCAGGCACACCTCCCGCGCGCGCATGTCGTCAAGGCGTTCAACGCGATCCTGTGGAGCCGCTTGCGCGACGAGGGCCGTCCAGCCGGGGAGGACGATCGCCTCGGTATCCCGATCTCGGGCGATGACGAACGGTCAAAGCAGACAGTCGCAGAGCTGATCGACGAGATCGGCTTCGACCCGGTGGACGCAGGCACGCTCGCCGAGGGCGGTCGTAAGCATCAACCTGGAACCGCTGCATACACCGACGGCCTGCCGACCAGCGAATTGCGCGCGCATCTCGCGGCCTGACGCGGATTGGTCGACGGCAGACGGTGGGAGCCCGAACGAGCGGCGACGATCGAGCGAGCGACGTTCTTCGACCTGGTCTGGGGTGTCGGCAGCGAGGCTCTCTCCGCCACGCGGAGGTGCCGGCGTATGGTTGACGCTACTGCACCGAGTTCGAACGAGAAGGAGGTCCACATGGCCGACACAGTGCGCGGCGTCGAGTACTACTACCTAACTGTTTCAGACGCTCCCGGAGAAGTCCGGAAGATTCTCTCGGCGCTCAAGGACAGCGGGGTGAACCTCGCCGCCTTCCACGGATTCCCTCTCGGCGGCGGCCAGTCCCAGATCGATCTCGTGGCGGATGACTCGGTCTCGCTCAGAGAGGCAGCCGCGCGGGCCGGGGTGACGCTCAGCGAGGCGAAGCGGGCGTTTCTGATCCAGGGGGACGATCGTATGGGCGCCGTCGCTGACATCACAGCGACGCTGGAAGAGGCGAACATCAACATCACGGCCGCAACGGCTACCAGTGCGGGTGCGGGGCGCTACGGGATGATCCTTTGGGTCGCGCCGACCGATTACGAGAGGGCCGCCGCCGCGCTCGGTGCGTAGAGGTCAGCTAGGCGTCCGAGCCCATTCACGGGGAGCCCAGCGGGTAGGCGAGGACGGCGGAACTCGCCAGCCGCTGGTTTCAGACGCGCTCGCGCGGACCACTCCCGCTCAGCGACCGAACGCTGCATCACCGCAGACCGGCGGCGTACGTACTGCCTCTACGAAGCGCCCTCATCGGAGGCGATCCTGGCCGCCGCGCGGCGCGCGAATGTCCGGCGGACAAGGTGGTCGAGGTCGATCGGTTCGTTCCAGCCGAGCATCGCGTTTGAGCTTCGCGTCGCCCTAGACTTCGCTCGTGGCCTGGGAGCCGCTCTCCGACGACCAGCTCGAGATCCGCGAGCTCGTGCGCGCGCTCGCCCGAGAGCGCATTGCGCCGCGTGCGGCGGAGATCGACGCGTCGCACGAGTTCCCGTGGGACGTCGTCCAGCTCTTCCGTGAGCACGAGATCTTCGGGCTCCTGTTCGACGAGTCCTACGGCGGCACCGGGACGGGGACGCTCCTGTCCCTGGTCGCGATCGAGGAGGTCTCGAAGGTCTGCGCGACGAGCGGGCTCATCCTCGCAGTCCAGGAGCTCGGCTCGCTCGGCCTCAAGGTCGCGGGGACCGACGAGCAGAAGGAGCGCTACCTGCCCAGGCTCGCGAGCGGAGAGTGGCTCGCCGCATACGCGCTGACCGAGGCCGGCTCCGGCTCGGACTCGGCTGGGATGCGGACGACTGCCCGCCGAGACGGTGACGAGTACGTCCTCGACGGCTCGAAGCGCTTCATCACGAACGCGGCGGTCGCGAGCATCTACACGGTCTTCGCGAAGACCGATCCGGGGGCCGGGCACTCCGGGATCTCGGCGTTCGTCGTCGAGTCGGACACGCCTGGCTTCGACGTCGCCCGCCTGGAGCCGAAGATGGGGATCGCGGGCTCGACCACCGGTGAGCTCGTCTTCGAGGGCGCGCGCGTTCCAGCGGGCAACCGCCTCGGCGAGGAGGGCGAGGGCTTCCGAATCGCGATGCAGATCCTCGATCGCTCGCGGCCGGGCGTGGCCGCGCAGGGGCTCGGAATCGCCCAGGGCGCGACGGACTATGCGCTCGAGTACGCTCGCACGCGCCAGACCATGGGGAAGCCGATCGCCGACCACCAGCTCATCGCCGGCAAGCTCGCGGACATGGAAACACGCTGTGAGGCTGCGCGCGGGCTCCTCTACCGCTTCGGGCGCATGGTCGACGAGGGCGCTCCCGACGCCGAGCTGACGAAGGCGTCAGCCATGGCGAAGCTCTTCTGCACGGATACGGCGATGGAGGTCACCACGGAGGCGGTGCAGATTCTGGGCGGGTACGGCTACATCAGCGAGTACCCCGTCGAGCGCATGATGCGCGACGCGAAGATCACGCAGATCTACGAGGGGACGAACGAGATCCAGCGCCTGGTGATCGCGCGCGAGATGCTCAAGGAATCGCGCGCGTTCCTCCTCACCGGCGTCTCGTAGCAGGAAGCCAGGCGGCGTCGCCCGGCTTACGCCACAGCATCTAGCCCGCCCGCGCCCGCAGCGGACGAGCTCGTTGAGGCAGTCCGCGACGAGCTTCTGAGCGAACCGACGCCGACCAGGCGACTTGCCGAGGAACTCGGGCGAGACGCCGCGATCACGCCAACGCGCAGTGGGAGACGTTCAGCCTGGCGGCGTCGCCGCGGGATAGCGAGCGCGTATCTCGTCGACGAAGCCGGCGAGCCGATCTGCGACGACGCGATCCCGGATCTCGAGCACGTTCTCCGCGTTCCGCTCGCCCGAGCGCGAGAAGTTGAAGCTGCCGACGAACGACGTGTCGTCCGCGACGACGACCTTCGCATGCATGAAATCGTGCACCGAGTCCGGCTGCCAGCGCGTCGAGACCTTGCCGCTGAAGGGAGCTCCCTCCAGGATGCGGCGGAGAAGCGGAATCTTCCACGCGCTCACGCCGTTCGTCTTCCATTGCCCGAAGACCTGGTCGACCTGCGTGTCGTCGACGACTCCCGCGACGTCGCAACGCTGTTCGTTCACGACCTCGACGAGAGTCCCGAGGATCGGACCGGACGTGAGCACGGGCGACGCGACCCTCACGCGTTCGCGCGCTCGCCCGATGTGCTTGGCGACCCGGTGCGAAAGGGCCTCGCCGTGCTCCGGCGTGAACCACGCGCGGACGCGGGCTCCGCCGACGTTCTCCGGCCGAGGATCGACCTTGCCCGTGCCCTCGACCGCACCGCGCTCCCAGAGCTGCCCGAACGCGAGGGTGTGCGCGTACGCGATCTCGCGGGATTCGACGGTCACGATGACGTTCTCCTGCCGCGACCAGGAGTCGTCCGTCCAGTTCGTCGAGCCCGTCCACACGGCCTCGCCGTCGCGCACTGCGAACTTGTGGTGCATCAGGTCGGGGATGCCGGCGATGCCGCGCGTCGGGACCGGGAGCGCCTCGATCGCCTCCGGCGCGGTCTCGGGAGGCGGTGGAACGGGGATCGGGCCGGGGTGGGCGACGTCGTACACGAGACGGACGGCCACACCCCGCTGGGCGGCGGCGAGGAGCGACGCGATCACGAGGGCGCCCGCGTCGGTCTCGGAACGGATGTCGTACATCGCGATATCGAGCGACCGCTGCGCGTCGGCCAGGAAGGCGGCGATCCCGCGCGCGACGTCGGCAGGGCGCTGGCCTCCGTCGGTCAGCGTCTCGAGCTCGATTGCCGCCCGCGCCGAAGCGTCTCTCACGCGGTCTGCGCGGCGCGGAGCGCCGCCTTGTGCGCGCGCTTGGCCGCCTGATACTCCGCGAGTGCCTCCGGCGAGTCGATACGGCCGAGGCACGGATGATCCGGGACGAGCTCCTGCGCGGCCTCCACGCCGAAGCGCAGTGCCAGCACCGAGCCGAGCCCCATGGTCTTCATCGCGCCGAAGCCGGGCAGCGCGCCGATGCGCGATCGGAGATCCGCCGCGTCGACCGCCTCCGTCCAGACCCGCTCCGCCTGGCCGCCGTACTCGTCGACGATGACCGCGCAGAGCTCCTGCACTCTTCGCGCCATCGAGCCCGGGAATCGGTGGATCGCCGGCCGCTCGCGGAAGACGTCCTCGAGGCGCGCCGGGTCCATGGTCGCGATCGCGGCAGCATCGAGGCCGCCCAATCGGTCGGCGAGCTTCTGCGGGCCCGCGAAGGCGGTCGGCACCGTCACCTGCTGGTCGAGCGCGAAGCCGATGAGGAGCGCGAGCGGGTCGCGCGCGAGGAGCTCGTTCGCCTCGGCCGACTCCGTGAGGTAGAGCGAAGCGGGCACGGCCTGAGTGTAGACCGCGCCCGCCGCTCCGAGTACTCTGCTAGCCGGTGACGGTGAGTCTGAGCGCCTGTCTCGAGCGAGCACCCAGCCTGTCGCGTGCCTCGACCGTGAAGCGGAAGACACCCGTCTCGAGCGCCGTCCCGGCGAGGGTCCCGGTCGCGGCGTCGAGCCGGACGCCGCGCGGGAGTGCGCCGGCCACGAGTGCGCCAGCTTTTCGGGGCGACACCACCCCTGGACGCAAGGCGAGCACGGTACGCGGCGCCGACGCTGGCGGCGGGGAGGCCTCTCGTCGTGACGGCCAGGCGCGCCGCGATGCGCAGGTTCGCCGGAACGGTGGCGCTCTGGCCGGCCGCGTCGGTGACCGCGAAGGTGACCCCGAACGATCCCGCGGCCCGTGGGACTCCGCGCACGGTACCGGTCGCCCTGTCGAGCGTCAGGCCGCCCGGCAGGGCTCCGCCGGCAACCGACCAGCGAAGCGGCGGGACGCCGCCCGTAGCGGGAATCCTGCCCGCGTAGCGAAGGCCGACCTCGCCGGCCCGAAGCGCCGAGCTCGCCGTGAGCGCCGTCGAGATCGTCAGCGTCAGATCTCGGTCGCCGTACCGGCGGAAGCCTTCGGCGGCCCGCACCTTGAAGGTCGTCGTGTCCACGCCGGTGGGAGTGCCGGAGATGACACCCGACTCGGACAGGGTGAGGCCCGAAGGCAGGGCGCCTCCGAGGATCTGCCACTTCACCGGCCAGCCGGCCTCGGGATTCGAGAATTGCAGCTGCACGCTGTACGGCTGCCCGGGTCTCGCCGCAGGCAGCGTCTCCGTCGTCACCGCGAGGTCCGGGAGGATCGTGAGGAAGAAGTGGGCCTGCGATTCCGCCCCCTTGTAGATGCACGCGGGGTTGTGGGGGCCCCCGTTGTCATTGAGCGTCACCCAGAAGTCGAACTTGCCGGCCTCGGTCGGCGTGCCCTCCAGCTCCCCGTTGTCCGTGACCGCGAGCCCCGCCGGCAGCGCTCCGTTGATGTGCTTGAAGAAGTAGGGAACGCAGCCTTCCTCGGCCTCGAACTCCCACTCGTAGAACGTGTTCTGCTCCCCGGGCGGAGGCTGGCAGTGCGGCTCTTCGCAGAGGTCGAGCGCGCTCGCGCCTGCAGCGAAGAAGAGTGGCAGCGACAAAACGACCGCGAACAGCGCGAGACGGACAGCGCTCAAGGGGAGCCCTCCTGAGTAGACGACGCGGCGAGGGTACCAGCGTCTCTGGCTGGAACTCCGGGTGCAGACAGCGCGGCGATACCCTGACGCCATGGACCCGCTGCAGGTGTTCTCGCCTCCGACGCGCGCCTGGTTCGAGCGCGCTTTTGCACACCCCACACCCGCGCAGGCACTCGGCTGGCCCGCGATCGCGACTCGCAAGCACGTGCTCATCCAGGCGCCGACCGGCTCGGGAAAGACGCTCGCGGCGTTCCTGATCGGGATCGACCGGCTTCACGAGAACCCGGGAGACGGGCTCCGCCTGCTCTACGTGTCTCCGCTCAAGGCGCTCAACTACGACATCGAGCGGAACCTGCGCAGCCCTCTCGCCGGGCTCGGCTCGAAGCTCCAGGTCGCGGTCCGTACGGGCGACACGCCCGCGGACGAGCGCCGCCGGATGGTTCGCGTACCCCCGGACATCCTCATCACGACGCCGGAGTCGCTCTTCCTCCTCCTCACGTCACAGGCACGCGAGATCCTCCGCGGCGTCGAGACCGTGATCCTGGACGAGGTGCATGCCGTTGCAGGCTCGAAGCGCGGCGCCCACCTCGCATTGAGCCTCGAGCGCCTGGAGCGGCTCGCCGACGCGCCGTTCCAGCGCGTCGGGCTCTCGGCAACCCAGCGCCCGCTCGAGGAGATCGGCCGCTTCGTCGCAGGCTCGGGGCGCGAGATCGAGCTCGTGGACGCAGGTGTGAGCAAGGAGCTCGACCTCGAGGTCGTCGTCCCGGTCGAGGACATGCGCGAGCTGGGCTCGACGGCGGAGCTCTCGGTGCCTCCGCTCGCAGACGGCGTCGAGATGGGCACTGGAGTCGAGCGGTCGAGCCGCTCGATCTGGCCCTCCATCTACCCGGCGATTCTCGACCTCGTGCGTGCTCACACGTCGACGATCGTGTTCGTCAACAACCGCCGCCTGGCGGAGCGGCTGGCCCTTCGCCTGAACGAGCTGGCCGGTGAGGAGCTCGCCCGCGCGCATCACGGCTCACTCGCACGGGAGCAGCGCCTCGTGGTGGAGGAGCTGCTGAAGGCGGGAAAGATTCCCGTGCCTGGTCGCGACCTCGTCGCTCGAGCTCGGGATCGACATGGGCGCCGTCGATCTCGTGATTCAGGTCGAGAGCCCCAAGTCGGTTGCCCGCGGGCTTCAGCGCGTCGGGCGCGCCGGACACGAGCTGCATTCGGTCTCGAAGGGGCGCATTTTCCCCAAGTTCAGGGCGGATCTCCTCGAGTCGGCCGTCGTCGCGCGCGCGATGCGCGAGGGAGCGATCGAGGAGACGTCGATACCTCGTAACCCGCTCGACGTGCTCTCCCAGCAGATCGTGGCCGTGTGCGCGGACGAGGAGGTGTCCGTGGAGGAGCTCCACGGGCTCGTCCGCCGTGCGTACCCCTTCGCCGAGCTTTCACGGTCTCAGCTCGAGAACGTCCTCGACATGCTCGCCGGGCGCTATCCGTCCGACGAGTTCGCGGAGCTTCGTCCTCGAATCGTCTGGGATCGGACGGCCGGCGTCGTGCGAGGCCGGACCGGGGCGCGGCGGCTGGCCGTGACGAACGCGGGCACGATTCCGGATCGAGGTCTCTTCGGGGTCTTCCTCGTCGACGGCGGCGGGCGGGTCGGCGAGCTCGACGAGGAGATGGTGTACGAGGCACGTGCGGGGCAGACGTTCCTGCTCGGCGCATCGACCTGGCGGATCGAGGAGATCACGAGAGATCGAGTGCTCGTCTCTCCCGCCCCCGGCGTGCCGGGCGTTGCGCCCTTCTGGAAGGGCGAGGGCGTCGGCCGTCCGGCCGAGCTCGGTGAGCGGATCGGCAGGACGAGTCGCCAGCTCGTCGCGTGCGACGACGAGGACGCGATCCGCCTCCTGGAGACGGAGTACGGGCTCGACCAGCGCGCCGCGCGAAACCTTCTGACCTTCTTGCGGGAGCAGGAGCGCGCGACCGGAGTCGTCCCGTCCGATCGGTCGATCGTCGTCGAGCGTTTCCGCGACGAGATCGGGGACTGGCGCGTCTGCGTGCTCACGCCCTTCGGCGGCCGCGTGCACGCACCCTGGGCGATGGCGCTCCGAGCCCGTCTCCGCGACTCGCTCGACGTGGACGTGCAGTCCCTGTGGTCGGACGACGGCATCGCGCTTCACTTTCCAGACGCGGACGTGCCTCCGCCGGTCGCCGACCTCCTCCCCGACCCGGACGAGATCGAGGACCTGCTCCTGGGCGAGCTCGCTTCCAGCGCGCTCTACGGCGCCCGCTTCCGCGAGAACGCAGCGCGTGCGCTGCTCATCCCGCGTCGTCGGCCGGGTCAGCGAACGCCGCTCTGGCAGCAGCGCTTGAAGGCGCAGAGCCTGCTTCAGGTCGCGCGCCGCTATCCGCAATTTCCGATCGTGCTCGAGACCTTCAGGGAGTGTCTCCAGGACGTCTTCGACCTGCCAGCGCTGCGCGGACTACTCGAAGGGGCTCCAGACGCGCCAGCTCGATCTGGTCGAGGTCGAGACGACGACTGCGTCTCCGTTCGCGGCTTCGCTCCTCTTCGACTACGTCGCCACGTACATGTACGAGGACGACACTCCGCCGGAGGAGCGGCGCGCGCAGGCGCTCTCCCTCGACCGCGAGCTCCTCCGCGAGCTGATGGGGATCGAGGAGCTTCGGGAGCTCCTCGACGCCGGCGCGATCGAGGAGGTCGAGCGGTCGCTACGTCGCCCGCCGCGGAACGCGGACGAGCTGCACGACCTGCTCCGGCGAGCTGGACCGCTCGTCGACGGCGAGTACGACCGCGGGTTCGCCGAGACCCTCGTACGCGAGCGCCGCGCGATTCGCGTTCGTCTCGGTGAGGGCGAGCTCCTTGCCGCCGTCGAGGACGCGGGTTTGGTCCGCGACGCCTTCGGCGTGGCCTTGCCGGGCGGCGTTCCGCAGGTGTTCCTCGAGCCGGTCGAGCGGCCGTTTCGTGCGGTGGCTCGGCGTTACGCACGGACTCGCGGCCCGTTCACCACTGCCGAGCTCGCGGGACCGCTTCGGTCTCGAGCGTGCGATCGCGGAGCGTGAGCTGGAGGAGCTGGAACATGCGGACGACCTCGTGCGCGGCGAGCTTCGGCCGGGTGGCTCCGAGCGCGAATGGTGTGACCCCGAGGTCCTCAGGCGAATCCGGCGTGCGACTCTCGCCGTCCTGCGGCACGAGGTCGAGCCCGCCGAGCAGGCGGCCTTCGGCCGCTTCCTTCCGTCCTGGCACGGGATCGGGCGCCGCCAGACGCTGCGCGAGGCGATCGTTCCCCTCCAGGGCATCGCGCTTCCGGTCTCGCTCTGGGAGAGCGACGTGCTGCCACGCCGCGTGCCGGGCTATCGCTCGGCCGACCTCGACGCGCTGTGTGCCTCCGGCGAGCTGGTCTGGGTCGGCGCCGGGCTCGATCGGGTCTCTGTGTACTTCCGCGAGGACGCCCCTGCGCTGGGGCGGGCCGCCGGCGAGGCACCGCCGGAGGGAGCCGCCCCTGCGGCGATCCGCTCCGCGCTCGGTCAGAGAGCGCTGTTCTGGGCGGATCTCCTGCTTGCGACCGAGCTCGAGGGGGCCGACGCGCTCTCGGCTCTCTGGGATCTCGTCTGGTCCGGCGAGGTGACGAACGACTCGTGGGTGCCGCTTCGTGCTTCGCGGCGGTACGCCGCTCCCCGTCCCGAGCGCCGCGCTCGGCGGTTCGCCCGCTCCCGCGCGACCTCGCCGTCGCCGACGCAGGGACGGTGGTCGCTGGCGGCGCCGCTCTTCGCCGGCGATGTGGACCGGCGCGCACTGGCCGAGCTCCTGCTCGAACGCCAGGGAATCGTGACTCGCGACAGCGTGCGGGGGGAGGGAATCCGAGGCGGATACGGGGCCGTCTACTCGCAGCTGCGTGCGCTCGAGACACTCGGTGTGTGCCGGCGCGGGTACTTCGTCGAGGGGCTCGGCGGAGCACAGTTCGCGCTGCCGGGCGCCGTCGAGCGGCTGCGTGAGCTGCGCTCGTCGGGTCCTCGCGGGGAAGACCGCGAGGCGCTCGTGCTCGCCGCGGCCGATCCCGCCCAGCCCTATGGTTCGGCGATTCCGTGGCCACGTCGTGCAGGCGCCCGAGCAGCTCGGGTGGCCGGAGCATGGGTGGTGCTCCTCGACGGTGAGGCGGCTCTCTTCGTGGAGCGGGGTGGCCGCTCTCTGGTGCCGTTTCGGGAGCCCGATCCCGAGTGGTTGCGCCCTGCTCTCGCCGCGCTCGTCGCGCACGTCAGAGCCGGCGGAGCGAAGCGCCTCGCGGTCGAGCGTTTCGACGGGGCCCCGGTCGTCGAGTCCGACGCGATGGGGCTCCTCGTGGACGCCGGCTTCCTCGCCGGCCCGCGCCGCGCCGTGCTGCGCCCGTAGCTCGACAGGTCCAGAATGGCCAATTGCGTATTTTACGCAATTCTGTAATCATGAGCTCATGGAACACCGCATCTCTGCGACCGAGCTCGCCCGCACATTGGGCGACGTCCTCGCGCGCGTTCGCTACCGCGGGGACACGTTCGTCGTCGAGCGCAACGGCGATCCGGTAGCACGCGTCTCTCCGGTTCCGGAAGGCTCCCCGACGACGTTGCGCGAAGCCCTCGCAGCGTGGAGAGCCGCGGGCCCGCCTGATCCTGAGTTTGCGAAGGCCCTCGAGGAGGTCAATCGGCTCGATAGGCCACCCGACGATCCATGGGCGTCGTAGTCGACACGAGTGCGCTCATCGCGTTTGAGCGCGCCGACGCGGGGTTCGACCGACTGCTCGACGAGCATGGAGGCGAGGTCGTGGCGTTGCCGGCGATCGTGCTCGCCGAGCTGCTCGCCGGCGCTCGGCTCGTCGGGAGCGGGGAGGAAGCAGTCCGGGCGCGGTCGAGCATCGAGCACCTCCTCGCGCGCATTCCGCTCGTCGACTTCGGCCGCGAGATCGCCGAGCGATGGGCCGAGCTCGTCGTTGAGCTACGCCGTCGCGGGGAGGTGATCCCTGCCAACGATCTCCAGGTCGCGGCGACTGCCGTTCATCTGGGTTTCGGCGTCTTGGTCGGCGACCGCGACGAAGCTCACTTCCGCCGCATCGCTGGCCTTCGTGTCGACGTCGCGGCGCCCTGACGCAGGAGACGAGACACGAGCCGCGTACCCGGAGGCGTGGCCGTCCGCGCACCCCACCTCTACCCCTTGTTGCGTGGCTTCGTGCTCGGATCGTTCGTCGTCCTCGGTCGTGAGCTCGAGGAAGGCTCCGAGCTTCCATTCGCCTTCGAGGAGCACGTCCAGCGGGGAGGGCCGGCGCTGTACGAGCTTCGGCCGCTCGTCCGCTCCTTCATCGAGCAGCGCGAGCCGGTGCTGCGCGCCCGAGAGGACGCCCGCATCGCAGTCGAGGAGCTTCGCCGCGAGCCGGCGGCCTCGATCTTCGCCCGGGCTCATGCCGGACCAGGATCGTCCGAGGACGAGGCCGCTCTTCCGAACCGTTCTACTCGGCCTGCTCATCTCCACCGCCGAGGCCTGCGGCGGCTTCGACTGGGACGACGAGTCGTTCGAGCGCGCATATGCGCTGCTCGAGTCGTCTCTCTACGGGGAGCATCGGCGCTACGTCGCGATCGCCCCGCTCACGGGCCTGTCGCTCTCGAAGCCGGCAGACCTTGCCCAAGGGCTCGTGGTTCGCTCCTCCTCGGGAAGCGAGCTGTCGTCGCACTGGCCGGAGGCGCGCGGTCTGCTACCGAGGGGGTTCGGCCGGGAGCCGGACAGAAGCTGCGTGCTCGAGCTTCGCCAGGATCTCGACGCGGGCAGTGAGCCTCCCGATGCGGCGGCGGAGATCGCCGACGCGGTCAGCGCGCTTCGGCTGACGACCGCGGCGGCACTCGCGGCCGGGCCGGTTCTCTTCGAAACGCTCGACGGTCGGCCGTTCGGGATCCAGCCCGTCCTTCCCATCGCGGCGACGCAGCCGCCCGGTGAGCCGTCTCGGCTCGATGCCTTCAGGACGCCGATCGCAGTCGAGGTACTCGCGGCGCTGGCCGACGCCGACGGGGATCCCGAGCTCGCGGAAGCACTCGACCGTTGGGAGCTCTCGCTCTTCCAGAACGAGCCCTTCCGCGGCGAGCAGCTCAGGGCGGCGCTCTCGGCGCTCCTCGGCGACACGTGGCCGTTGCGGTGCTCGGTCCTGCTCGGCGAGGATCCGGCGACGAGGGAGGAGGTCCACGGGCAGCTCGTCGCGCTCGCCGCCGGTGATGCTGCGGGCGGTCAGACCGTCGACGCGGCACGCAGAGCGTTTGTCGCTGTCCTGCGCTCACGCGACCGCGGGAACCTCGTTCACGACCTCGATCGCGAGCTGCTCGGCTCGCCGCGACGCAGGCTCGTGCAGTCGGCAGCCGTCTGACACGGAGTCGTCTCGAACGCGTTACCCACCTGCGAGCGCTCCAGGGCTACGGTGGCGACATGGACGAGTCCGAAGCGGTGCTCGAGCGACTCGAGCGGATCGAGGCGCTCGACCGGGCCGATGCCAGAGCCGGTCGAGATCGTCGCCGAGCTCCGCGCGCTCGTCGACGAGGCAGTGGCGTGGTCGCGAGCAGAGGGAGCTGATGCGGGAGAGCTAGCCGTGGACGAGCTACGGAAGGCACTCGACACCGCGCAGGATCGGAGTTCGCCCGAGCAGACCACGATCGCCCACGACTCCTGAGGCAACGCGCTCCGCAACCAGCTGGGGGCGAGACGCTCGTCCGCGTTGCCGGAGCCGTCGCTCCGTACTATCCGCCGAGTGGGAATCTCGCGCGGACGCGCATCCGGTCCCGCTCGTACTCCTCCATCAGCGTTGCCTCGCGCACATCGCAGCGCACGGGGAGCAAGGGCTCGACGCGCTCCCTCGCCGTTGCGAGCGAGATCGCGTAGTCACCTGCGAGCCGACCGAGTGTTGCATGCGGTGGTGGGTCGCTGCCGGGACGCCCATACGGCGGGTATGCGGGGTAGGCGGCCCAGAGCGCGCGCATCGTCGCTCGGAGCTCGCCGTGGGGCTCGGGCACGGCGTAGACCACAGCGTCCGGGAATTCGGCGAGGCGAACGAGGTCGAACGTGAGCGGGCGGCGGCCTGCGAAGAAGGCCAGTAGCTCCTCCTCGTCTCCGTTGGTCACCGATTCCCGAGGGATCCACGGGTAGAGGAGCGTCAGCGAAAGTGGGATCTGCTCGGGAATCCGCTCCGGATACAGCTCTCGGTGCGCTTCGGCGAGTGCCGGATCGGAGTCCTCGAGAATCAGGGTGACGAAGGTCTCCAGCGGGCGGTCGGTTTCTGTCACGTCCGAGACGGTACAGAGGTTCGCGACCTGTCAGGTCGTCGGCCGGCCGTGGGTCGCAGGCACGATCTCCGCGCCTAGGAACTTGCGTATCAATCATCGCGGCGCCCCTCATGACATGATCGCCATGTGATCTCGCACTGGGGTGGCGTGCGGAGCCGGCGCGACGAGCGCGGGCACTTCGCGGCTCCGGCGCGCGTGCTCCAAGCGATCATTCCGAGCGGTATGAAGGAGTTTCGGCAGAGGCCGGGAAGGTGAGGCGGTCATGGCCCTGTCACGGCTTCTGTCGCGGTCCCAGTCGCGGGAGCAGGTTGTCGACCCTCAGCCGGTCGAGCCCGAGGACGCGACCCCTCGCCTCCACGCCGTGCCGGCCTCCGAGCCCCCATCTGCTCCGCTCGCCCGAGAGGACCTGATGGCGAACGTCATTGCCTTCGCGAACCAGAAGGGCGGTGTCGCGAAGACGACGACGACGCTGAACCTCGGCGTCGCGCTCCACGAGTTCGGCCACCGTGTCCTCGTCGTCGACCTCGATCCGCAGGGCAACCTCACGATGAGCCAGGGGATGAACCCGGATGCGATCGAGCGCTCGATGTTCGACGTGCTCGTCCATCGAGTACCCATCTCGGACGTGATCGCGACCGTCGAGGTCGACATCGCCGTCGCGTCGATCGATCTCGCCGGCGCCGAGCTCTCTCTCTCGGCGCTGATCGGCCGCGAGCGTGCGCTCGAGAAAGCGCTCGTCGAGGTGCGCGACCGCTACGACTACATCCTCATCGACACGCCTCCGTCTCTCGGCTTGCTGACGATCAACGCCTTCGTCGCGGCCGACGGCGTCATCGTGCCCGTGCAGTGCGAGTACCTCTCCCTGCGCGGGCTCGTCCAGCTCGAGAACACGCTCTCGATGGTGCGCGAGAACCTCAACCCGCGCGTTCACGTCCAGGGCATCGTCCCGACGATGTACGACGGACGGACGCTGCACGCCCGCGAAGCGATCGAGATCCTCGAGGAGCATTTCGGCGATCTCGTCTTCGATACGAGGATTCGGAAGACCGTTCGCTACGCGGAGGCACCGGTCAAGGGAAGCTCGGTGCTTCGCTACGACCCCTCTGGCACCGCGGCGCAGGCGTACCGCGACCTCGCGAAGGAGGTGCTCGATGGCGCGCAAGCGCGCGACGATGCGTGAGGGCCCGCTGGCCGAGCTCTTCCGGAAGACCGAGGCCGCGCAGCGCGCCCAGGACGCAGGTCCGGAGGGTGAGCCGGCAGTGGCGGCCGAGGAGACCGTCCCGGACCGCCGAGCGCAGGCAGCGCTCGAGGAGACCGTCGAGCACGTCCACGACTTCGCCGAAGAAGCCGCTATCGCGCCGGCATCGGCGCCGCCTGCCCCTACCCCGGAGGACATCCCGTCCGAGGCCGCAGCGTCGCGGGCCGCCGCTCGCTACTTCCAGACGATGCTCGAGCCCGCGCCGCGCCTCCATCGGGTGCCTCCACCGAAGGGAGCGGCGTACATCGCCGCCATCCGCGTCGTCGGGGTCGGCGGCGCCGGGCTGAACGCGATCCATCGCATGATGGACGCCGGGATCGCACAGGTCGACTTCGTCGCCGTGAACACCGACCTCCAGGCGCTCGCGATCTCCGACGCGCCGATCAAGATCTCGATCGGCGCGGGGGTCACGCAGGGGCTCGGCTCGGGCTCCGATCCCGCAGTCGGCAAGGACGCCGCAGAGGAGGCGGTCGACCAGCTGAAGGCCGCCCTACGCGGCTCCGACATGGTCTTCGTGACCGCGGGAGAAGGAGGTGGCACCGGCACGGGGGCGGCGCCCGTCGTCGCCCGTATCGCACGGGAGCTCGGCGCCCTGACCGTGGGAATCGTCACGACACCTTTCCGCTTCGAAGGGACGCGACGCCGCACCGCGGCCGACCGGGGCGTCGAGGAGCTGAGAGCGGCGTGCGACACCGTCATCGTGATTCCCAACGATCGCCTGCTCGAGGTGCTCGACCGCTCGACCTCCATGGTCGACGCGTTCAAGATCGCCGACGACGTCCTGAGGCAGGGCGTCCAGGGCATCTGCGACCTGATCACGACTCCCGGGCTGATCAACCTCGACTTCGCCGACGTGCGCACGGTGATGCAGAACGCGGGGTCCGCGCTCATGGGCATCGGCTACTCGACCGGACAGAATCGTGCTCGCGAGGCGGCGGAACGAGCACTCGGATCGCCACTGATCGACGCGGAGATCGTCAGCGCGCGCGGAATCCTGCTCTCGATTGCGGGCGGCGACGATCTCTCGCTCGTCGAGGTCAACGACGCGGCAGAAGTCGTCCGGCAGACCGCGACCGACGAGACGAACATCATTTTCGGAGCCACGGTCGATTCGCGCCTGACCGGGCAGGTGTGGGTGACGGTGATAGCGACGGGGCTGGGCGGGACGCGCCGCCGCTCGACCCGCCCCGACTTCGAGGCGCCGTCGTACTCGTCGCGCACCTCCGAGCACGACCTCCCGTCGTTCCTCGATCAGGGCTGAGCCGCCCGCGCGCGTCCGCTCGAGGGAGAGCACGCTCGCACACGGCAACGATGCCTGGTCCGGTCGCAGGAATCGCGCAGCGGCGTCGCCTCAGGGAGCCCGAAACCCTCGAATGACTGTGACCAGCGCTTCGCGCCAGACGTGTTCGAGACGTATCGCATGCTCGGCCGGCAACACGAAGCAGATCTGATCCATGAGGTCGAGAAGCTGGCGCGAGGAGCGGCTGTACCGCGTACGTCACGAAGCGGCAGACGGCGCTACCGGTTGAAAGCACTTATGACCGCTCTGGTCCAGCTCGGCTCGCAACGCCATGCCGACGAACGCGTCCTGCACCGCGTCGGCGCCAAGTTGCTCGTCCCCTGTGATCCCGACGGCAACGCGGAGGAAGGCGGGGTACCGGTGCCGGTAGATCAACTCGATTTCCTCCGGAAGCGCGTCTCGGCTTCTCGCCACACCACCTAAGACCGCCACGGGTGCAGTTTTCTTTAGCTCCGAGCCCGGTGTCGGCTTTGAACCCGGGGAGCCATCCGGAGGGAGGTTGCACCGTCTGCTCCTACGTGCCTCGACACGAGCTCGGTTGCCTTTCGAGCGACGTTCCTGAACACTCGCGCGAATGCACGGAGCCATCGCAGCCGGACATCCGCTGACCGCAGAGGCGGGCGCACGGGTCTTGCGAGAGGGCGGCAACGCAGTGGACGCGCTACTTGCTGCGGCGTTCACTGCTTTCGTAACCGAAGGGCCACTGACCGGACCTGCGGGCGGTGGCTTCATCCTCGTGCACGAGGCAGACGGTGGGACGACGATGCTGGACTGCTTCTTCGCCGCACCCTCCGCGCGGCTCGGGGAGATGGAGGAGGTCCTCGTCGACTTCGCCGACTCGGGGACGCAGGTGTTCCACGTCGGCCTCGGCTCGGTTGCCGTGCCAGGGCTGCTCGCCGGGCTCGAGGAAGCGCATCGGCGCTTCGCAACATGGGATTGGGCCGACCTCGTCCAGCCGGCACTTGGGCTTGCTCGGGAGGGATACGTCCGCGACGGGCCGCGCATCTTTCTCCACGGCATCCTCGAAGGCGTCCTTCTCCGCGAGGAGGGCGGGCGGCGTGTCTACGGTGACGCGACGCGCGTCGTCACGTCGGACTTCGTACCGACGCTCGAGCGCCTGCGGGACACCGGTGCCGTGTCGGTCGGCGAGCTCCTGCCCGAGTTCGAGGCCGACCTCCATTCGTACCGGGTTGCGATGTCGACGCCGCTCGAGATCGAAGTCCTCGGGGCACGAATCCTCTCGACGCCGCGACCCTCACGTGGTGGCGCGGTCGTCGAGCGCGTGCTCGATCTGCTCGCCGCCGCCGGCGAGCCGTCGCTGGACGACGAGGCTCGGGCGGTCGCCGACGCGTACGGCGCAGCGGGCCGAGGGCCGCTTACGGGAACGACGCACGTCTCGATCATCGACGCGGCGGGCATGGCCGCGGCGCTCTCGTCGACGCTGGGCTCGGGGTCGGGAGTCTTTCGCAGCGGAACTCAGCTGAACAACATGCTGGGGGAGCTCGACGTCATCGGGCCGGGCGAGCACACACCGGGAGAGCGTCTCGCCAGCATGATGACCCCGACGCTCGTGCTCGACGAGGAGGGTGCGCGGCTCGTCATCGGCAGCGCCGGGTCGGTGCGGCTGGCGGGCGCGATCGCTCAGGTGACCTGGAGGATCCTTCAGGGTTCTTCCGTCGCCGACGCGATCGACGCTCCGCGTCTGCACGTCGACGGCGGAACGCTCCACCTCGAAGGTGGTTGGCCGGACGGCGCCGTCGCTGCCCTTCCTTCGGAGTGGGATGTCGTGCGCTGGGAGGGTCAGAACCTCTTCTTCGGAGGCGTTCAGGCAGTCGAGCGGAGGGCTGACGGCCTCCTCGACGCCGCAGGCGACCCACGGCGTGGAGGCGTGGGGCTGGTCGTCGAATGATCCGTGTGCGCTCGGCACGGCCGGCGGACGCCGCGGCGCTCGTCGCGCTCGCGGAGCAGGTCGGCCGCGAGGAAGGGCGCTGGATCCTGGCCACGGAGACGTGGCGCTCCGTCAGCGACGAGCGTAGATATCTGCGATCGGTCGAGCTCCATCCGGACGCCGCCGTGTTCGTCGCCGAGGACGGCGGACGGATCGCCGCACGGCTTTCGCTCTCACGGGATCCTCACCCCGCCAGCCGTCATGTCGCCGACCTCGGGCTGATGGTCGCCGAGCGGTACCGCCGGCGGGGAATCGGGAAGATGCTGCTCGACGAGGCAGTCGCCTGGGCTCACGCGTCGGGGATCTCGAAGCTGGAGCTTCACGTCTTTCCCTGGAACGAGCCCGCAATTGCTCTCTACGAGTCGTTCGGGTTCGAGCGCGAGGGGTATCGCAAGCGGCACTACGCCCGCGCGGGCGAGTACGTGGACGCGATCCTCATGGCCTACGCACTCGGGGAGCACTAGCACTGCGGGGGTCCCCCTCGAGGCTCGCGAGGTCGGCGAGCATCCGGTACGCAAGGCGACCGCGCGCTCCGGGACTGCGTCGCCTGAGGAAGAGATGAAGGGTGTCGATCAGCCGCAGCACTTCTCACGTCCCGGACGGCTCTAGGGATCCGTCCCCGCGCGCGGGACGACACCGCTCGTCAGCCGCTCCGCCGCCCCGTGCTCGTCCGCCTCGTGCTCGATGTCCTCATCGAGCTGCTCCGGATCTCCGGGCGCCGAATACACGGGAGGAAGGTGATCCGGGACGGGCGTCTCGCGCGACCCGGGTGCGATCTCGTCGAGCCTTGCCTCCAGCGAGCGCAACGCATTCGGAAGGAGCGTCGTGGCCTGTGACACCCTCGAAGCGACTGCTGTGCTGTCTCGCTCGAGATCGCGCATCCGCTGGTCGAGCTCGTCCAGTCGCTCGTCGATCGACGATCTCGGCGACGTCCACGAGAGCGCAGCGGCGAGTGCTTCGAGTTGGGTTTGGAAGGACGCTCGCTCGGTGTCGAATGCACTCGTGAGGCGGCCGACGCGTGCCGCCAAGGCTTCGCGCTCGTGCTCGATCGCGTCGACCCGACCGGCGAAGCCGGCGACGCTCTCCTCCAGCTCGTCGGCCGGGACGGTCCTGGCCCAGGTCTCCTGTGCGGCGGCGAGCGAATCGAGCTTCGAACGCACTCCTGCACGCTCGACTTCGAGAATCGCCGCGAGCCGCGCCAGCTCGCTCGAGGCTCCCGCGCGATCGTCGTCGCCGGCATCGATCCTCGCGGCGAGATCGTCGAGGCGCCGATCGAGCTCCTCGATCTCCGGTGCGCGACCGGCCAGCGTCGCGACGACCGACTCGAGCCGATCCGCGACCTCCTCGACACGCACCCGGTCGTGGGTTCGAACGCCGTCGAGCTCGTTCAGGCGCGACTCGAGCATCTGCTCCGTCAACGTCGGATCGGGGAACTCGGCGAGCGCTCGAGAGAGCTCGCCGAGGAGACCGTCGACGCGCGTGGTCGCGTCGTGGAACCGGCGCTCGAGCGCCTCGAGCTCCACGTCTCGCCCGTCCAGGCGCTCGCTCGCGCTCGCAACGGCGGCTGCAAGCGAGTTGAGGTGGACGCCACCCTCCTCGACATGTGCCCGAAGCGCCGAGAGCTGCTCCTCGGTTCCGGACACACGGGCCGACGTGGACGCGACCGAGGCGGCGAGCGTGTCGACCCGAGTGGTCAGTGAGTCCGCCTTGAGGTTGGCTTCCTCGAAGAGGTGCTGGACGGTGCGTCGTTGATCGGACGTCCGCTGGCGAAGCTCGACGACCGCCTGACGTAGCTCGGTGACGGGTGTCGGATCGATCGCCCGCCGGATCTCTGCGAGCTCGGCGCCGATCCGGTCGGAGTCCGCCTCGTACGCACGGCGCAACGCGATCACGTCTCCATCGCGACCGGCGAGCCCGGCAGCCGTCGTCGAGACGGTCGAGGACACGGTGTCGATGCGCTGCGCGAGCATCGCGACCTTCGAGCCGAGCTCCTCGATGCGGCCTTCCAGGCCGCGTGGCAGCTTCAGCTTCGAGAGCTCCGCGAGTGTGCGCTTGATCTCGGTCAGCGCCGCGGGATCGTGTCCTCGGTTGGCGTCCGCCAAGGCGGTCTGAAAGCGAGTGGTTCCCGCATCGAGATCACGGCGGAGCTGCGCGATTTCGCCGTCCTTGGCCGCGAGCGAGGCCGACGTGGTCGAAACCGTCCGCGCGAGCGTCTCGAGTCGGTCGGCGACGACGCCGACCTTGTTCGTCACTCGCTCCTCGAACTTCTCGTCGCGCTTCGAGAGCGCCTCGACCGTACGCCGGAACTCCTTCAGCGACTTCTCGTCGACCGCTGCGGCAGTCGCACGAAGCTGCGCGTCGATGTCGTCGATGCGCGCGACGAGCGCCGCGACGAGGTCGTTTTGGGGGCTGCTACCAGCGTCCGTGGGCACGCGCGCTTCCTGGACTCGAAGCCGGAACGCCGCAGGAACAACCGCGCGCTGGCCACTGCGTCTGGATTCCGCCCCTCGACGCAAGCGAACTGGTGTCCACGAAGACGGCGGACATGCTCTCCACCCGTATCGGTGGGCGAGCGCCTCGGCTCGCTCACCCGTCTCAGTGACGCGGCGTTAGCCGCGTGTCCGCGTCAGCGGACCAGGGGAGGGGGTCTGGGGGAACCGGGAGGTTCCCCCAGCATCTACCACCGAGCAGTTACTGAGCCTCCCGCCAGTCGAGCACGAAGAGCCGCTGCTCGAGCGTCTGCGGGCAGCCGGGCCCGCGAGCGGTGGCGATTCGAGCAAGCGCATCGCTCGGAGTCACGCCGTGCCGGATGAGCCAGGCACCGACCACGACACCCGTTCGTCCGCAGCCCGCCCAGCAGTGGACGTAGACGAGACCTCCCGCGCGGAGCTCGTCGTCGATCTCGTTCAGCGTCGCAACGAGGAGCTCCCGGGTCGGAACGGAGAAGTCGCGGATCGCCATTCGTAGATGGCGCGCCGGCGGCTGCACGAGGTGCGCGTAGGGCTCGAGCTCACCCTCCTGAGTGAGGTCGAGAAAGAGGCTCACACCCGCCGACACGAGCTCGCGGACCTCGGCCGAAGCGTTCTCGGGCCCCCAGGCGCACGGGTGCCGGCCCGCGATGAGCCGATCCGTCTCGATCACGGTGGGCGGGCGCACGACGCCACAGTCTGCCCGCTACCTCGTCCGAGGGGACCGATCTCAATCGGCCTTCGGCGCGTGCCGATAGCTCACACGTGACCCGCCTCGAGACTCCTGCCGACGATCTCCGCGAGCGTGCCCTCGTCCTCGTGGCGGAGCTGGAGGTCGACCCTGGATCGTGGTACGTGCGAGTGCTCGAGGAAGGGCGCTCCGCCGGCGCCGAAGCCGATCTCGGGGCGCTCGTGCGTGTGTACTGGGAGCTCCAGCGCGTGTCTGGCCGGGCAGATCTCCGGGAGGAGTGGCGGCGTCTCGCCGACGCGCTCTGGTCCGGCGAGACCGCTGCGTAGCTTCGGACCCCGTCGGACCGGGGCAGTACGATGGCCCTCCCGTGAGTCGTGCCGCTGCGCCTGCCTTCGTCCACCTGCACGTCCATTCGGAGTACTCGATTCTCGACGGAGCGTGTCGAATCCCGGCCCTCGTGGAGAAGGCGACGCGACTCGAGATGCCCGCCGTCGCGCTCACCGACCACGGCTCGCTCGCGGGAGTGGTCGAGCTCCATCGCGAAGCGCGCAAGGCCGGGATCAAGCCGCTCATCGGCTGTGAGGTGTACGTCGCCGACGACCGGCGGGCGCAGACCAAGGGGTATGCGCATCTGACGCTCCTCGCCGAGTCGAACGAGGGCTATGCGAATCTCATCAAGCTCTGCTCGCTCGGCTACCTCGACGGCTACTACTACAAGCCGCGCGTCGACTGGGAGCTCCTGCAGGGCCATTCCACAGGCTTGGTCGCGCTCTCCGGGTGTCTCTCGGGGCGCGTGTCACGCGCGCTCGTCGAGGGGCGCGGAAAAGATGCCCGCGAGGACCTCGACCGACTCGCGCAGATCTTCGGGCGCGACTCCACGTACGTCGAGCTCCAGAACGCCGGGCTCGCCGAGCAACAGCAGATCAACCCAGGTCTGATCGCACTCGCGGAGGAGACCGGGCTTCCGCTCGTCGCCACGGGCGACGTGCACTACCTCGACTCGGGCGACGCCTACGCTCACGAGGCGCTCCTCTGCATCCAGTCGGGCGACACGCTCAAGAACCCCGACCACTGGCGCTTCGACACGAACGAGTTCTTCTTCAAGACACCGGAGGAGATGGCCCAAGACTTCCCTGGCCTCGAGCACGCCCTGGCGCGGACGCTCGAGATCGCGGAGCGATGCTCGGTCGAGCTCGAGCTCGGTCGCATCCTCCTGCCGACGTATCCGGTTCCCGAGGGCAGAGACGCGTTCGACTACCTCGTCGAGCTGTGCGAGAAGGGCCTCGTCCGCAGGTACGGAAAGGCGACGCCCGAGCTGACCGAGCGCCTTCGGTTCGAGCTCAAGACGGTCCGCGAGATGGGGTTCGCGGACTACTTCCTGATCGTCTGGGACTTCATCCACTTCGCGAAGCAGAACGGTGTCAGCGTCGGCCCGGGCCGCGGTTCCTCGGCCGGCTCACTGGCGGCGTACTGCCTCGAGATCACCGATGTCGACCCCATCCGCTACGGGCTCCTCTTCGAGCGGTTCCTGAACCCGGCCCGCAAGGACCTGCCGGACATGGACATCGACTTCTCGGTCGCCGGGCGCGATCGCGTCATCAACTACGTCGCCGAGAAGTACGGCCGGGATCGCGTCGCCCAGATCATCACGTTCTCCACGATGGCTGCTCGCGCCGCGATCCGCGACGCGGGTCGCGTGCTCGACATTCCGTATGGCGTCGTCGACCGCATCGCCAAGCTTGTCCCCGAAGGCCCCGGCCAGACGCTCGAGGACTCGCTCCGCTCGGGCACGGAGCTCCGGCAGGCGGTGGACTCGGACCCCGTGGCGAAGGAGATCGTCGAGCTCGCACGACCGCTGGAAGGGCTTACGCGGGCTGACTCGATCCATGCCGCAGGCGTGGTGATCGGCGCGCAGCCCCTCATCGAGGTCGTCCCGCTCCAGCAGAAGGGCCCGGACCAGGAGGTCGTCACCCAGCTCGGGATGTGGGACGTCGTCGACCTCGGCCTCTTGAAGATGGACTTCCTCGGGCTCCGCAACCTGGACGTGATCGACAAGGCGATCGAGCTCGTCGGCGGTGTGGACATCGGCTCCCTCCCGCTCGATGATCCAGCGACGTACGCCATGCTCGCGCGAGGCGAGTCGACGGGCGTCTTCCAGTTCGAGTCCTCGGGCATGCGCGAGGCGCTTCGGCTCGTCAAGCCGAGCGAGTTCGAGGACCTGATCGCGCTCGTCGCGCTGTACCGGCCCGGGCCGATGGGGTACATCTCGACGTACGCCGCGCGCAAGCACGGCCGCGAGCCCGTCTCGTATCCGGACCCGCGACTCGAGCAGATAACCGGCGGGACGTACGCGATCTGCATCTACCAGGAGCAGTACATGGAGATCGCGAAACAGCTCGGCGGGTTCTCTCCGGCCGAGGCGGAGACGCTGCGCAAGGCGATCGGGAAGAAGATCCACGCGCTGATGGCGTCCCTCAAGGACGAGTTCCTCGAGGGCTGCGCGGAGAACCAGGTCTCCGCGGCGGTCGCCCAGCAGCTGTGGAAAGACATGGAGTCATCGCAGGACTACTCCTTCAACAAGGCGCACGCGGCCTGTTACGCGCTCATCGCCTACCGCACGGCGTGGCTCAAGGCCAACCATCCGCGCGAGTACATGGCGGCGCTCATCTCCTCGGTGATGAACACGAAGGATCGTGTGCCGTTCTACGTGAACGCGTGCCGCGAGATGGGGATCGACGTGCTTCCTCCGGACGTCAACTCCTCGCTACAGGACTTCGGCGTCGTCGGTGGCGTGATCCACTTCGGGCTGAACGCGGTGAAGAACGTCGGCGAGGCCGCTGCCGAGGCCATCGTCAACGCACGTGCCGCGGGCGGGCCCTTCGAATCCATCTGGGACTTCACCGAGCGCGTCGATCCCCGCGTCCTCAACCGGCGCGCGCTCGAAGCCCTCATCCGCTGCGGTGCGCTCGACTCGACCGGGGCGACCCGGATGGGGATGCTCGCGGAGACGATCCTCGACTCGGCGCTGGCGCACGGGCAGAGGCTGGCCGCGGACCGTCTCGCCGGGCAGGCCTCGATCTTCGACGACGGCCTCGGGGAGGCGGAGTCCTCGAAGGAGCGCCATCATCCGACGATCTCGGCGACGGAGTTCGACGAGCAGGAGCTGCTGCGGCTCGAGAAGGAGACCCTCGGGATCTACGTCTCGGAGCATCCGCTCGAACGTGTCCGCGCCGAGCTCCGGCGGAAGACCGACTGTGCGCTCATGGACATCGAGCGACGTCGCGACGGCGACATCGTGACCGTGGGTGGGATCGTCTCGGGGCTCAAGCAGGTGACGACGAAGCGCGGTGACCCGATGGTGTTCGCAACGCTGGACGATCCGACCGGAAGCGCGGAGGTAGTGGTCTTCAACTCGACGTACGCGGCCTCCCGAGAGCTTCTCGAGCCGGACCGAATCCTGGTCGTGAAGGGAAGAGTCGACCACAAGCAGGCCGGCGAGACGAAGCTCGTCGCACTCGAGGTCAGCCCGTTCGAGGTCGTTGCGGTGCGACGGGAGGTGCGGCTGCGAATCGACGCGCGTCAGGCGCCCGCCGGGCTGATCCACGAGCTCGCGACGCTCGTCTCCGACTTTCCGGGCGACGCTCCCGTGTACGTCTCGCTCGAGACCTCCGTCGGCGAGCGCACCCTCGCGCTCGGACCCGAGTACCGCGTGAAGCCGGACGCAGACTTCTTCGCCGAGATCAGGGCTCTCCTCGGCGAGGCCTCCATCGCCTGAGTGCTTCCCGCCGTAAATACGGTTGTGATCGACGGCGAGAACCGAGCAGGTCTAGGACGCAGGGGGGCCAATTTTGGTGAATATCGGCCCGACTGAGGACGACGGCATGCGACGTGTTCGCAGCCGCGCGAAGCGCACGCACCAAGAGCCCTTTTTTACAACGAACGGGCCATGTCGCCATGCGGCGCAGGGAGTTGCGATCCGGCGTCGTGGGTCGCTCCCCGTCGTCCGGGCTCGCCGGCGCGCGAGTCACGGGGCGAGTAGACATCGCAGAGCTAGTTCCAGATCCCTCGTGCGAGGGCTGTTGGTCACCTCTTCGGGGGGTGTTTGCAGCGCTCGCGAACGAGCCTACTGAGACCCGCGCATCTCGGCGACCAAAACATCTGCGGAAAGGGGTTAGTGCCATGTTCAAATGGCAGGCTCGTTGGACGAGGCTCGTGATCGCGCTCTCGAGCATCGCCGCTTTCGTCATCGCTTCGGGGGCCGGTTGGCGCTGGAACTAGGTCGTAGTCCAGGGCATACCCGACACCGGCTCACCGTATGACGGAACAGGCTCTACGCACCGGCTATCCGCTCCGGCTTCGGCTCCTGATCGCGAGTGCGCTCGTGCTCGCTACACCTGTCGTGGCCGGAGCGGCGGTGGGCATAGCGCTCGATCGACCCGGGGTCGGCCAGGCAATCGCTGTCCTTCTCTTCCTCGCTCTCGCCCTCCTTGCCGAGCTGAAGCCGGTTCCTCTCGAGGCGGACGACCTCAGCACCGTATCGCTCGCGTTCGTCTTCATTCTCGCCGGCGTGATCCTGTTCGGCTGGGAGTACGGGGTCATGATCGCCACGGTGAGTGCCCTGGCGGCGCAGGTCGTGGAGCGAAAGCCGCTCCTGCGAACCGCGTTCAATACCGCCGTCTACGCCGTTTCGGCTTTCGCGGCGGCGCTCCCGGTCTTCCTCCTCGGCGGCGGCACGGCGAGCGACCCGGTCGCGATCACCGTCTACGCGTTGAGTGGGGGAGCAGCATTCGTCGCCGTGAACTTCGCGTTCATCTCTGTTGCGATCTCGTATCACCAGCGGACACCGGTCTTCCCACTCCTGCAGGAAGAGCTCCGCCTCGTAGGCCCTGCCTTCGCGATCCAGGCCTTCCTGGCGGCGCTGGCCGCAACGCTGTGGGCAACCGACCCCTGGAGGCTCATCCTCATGGCGGGCCCGCTGTTCACCGTCACGCTGTACCAGCGTTCTGCGCTCGCCTCACGGATCGCGAGGCGAGCCGCACATACCGACAGCTTGACGCTTCTCGGGAACAACCGCGCCTACGAGCTCGGTCTGGCGACCGCGCTCATCTCGGCGAGGGAGACCCGATCGAAGCTGAGTCTCTGCCTCGTCGACGTCGACGACTTCAAGCTGATCAACGACACCTACGGCCACCCGCTCGGAGACGAGGTCCTCGTGGAGATCGCGCGCCTTCTGGACGGTGGGGAGGAGTGCGTGGGCGCGTATCGCTTCGGTGGCGACGAGTTCGCGATCGTCCTTGCCTGTGGCGAGGCGAGAGCACGTGCGCACGTCGAAGCCCTCTACCGGCGTATGTCCGCGTCCCGCTTCGCGCACGACGCTCCCGCGACCGTCAGCGTGGGAGTCGCGGTGTTTCCCGCCCATGCACGCGAAGTCGGCGGCCTGGAACGCGCGGCGGACGGCGCGCTCTACTGGGCGAAGCTGAACGGAAAGAACCGCGCCTGTTTCTACAGCCCTGCGGTTGCCGAGACGATCAATCCGCACGAGCTCGAACGCCGCGTCGTGAGGCAAGCGCGGCTGCGGGCCGCGGAGAACCTCATTCGCGTCGTCGATGCCAAGGACGAGTACACGGGCGCACACTCGGAGCGAGTCGCGCTGCTCGTCGAAGCCATCGGGCGTCATCTCCTCCTGGAGGAGGAGCACGTCGAGCAACTCAAGCTCGCCGGTCGGCTGCACGATCTCGGCAAGATCGCGATCCCGGACCGCGTCTTGCAGAAACCGGGACAGCTGACCCCACCGGAGGAGAGTCAGCTCGCCAATCATCCGGTGCTCGGGGCGTCGCTTCTCGACGGCATGGACATCAGGCCGGTCGACGTCTGGATCCGCCACCACCACGAGCACTGGGACGGGTCCGGCTACCCGGACGGGCTGGCGGCGGAAGCGATCCCGTTCGGCTCTCGTGTGATCCTGGTCGCGGACGCGTTCGACGCCATCACGACGGAGCGCACGTATCGCCCGGCGTCGACCGTGGGCGAAGCAATCGGAGAGCTCCGCCGTCAGTCCGGTATCCAGTTCGATCCGGCGATCGTCCACGCACTCGAGTGCCACCTCGACGAGGTCGGCTTGCTCGAGTCGGATCTGGCGGAGGTCGTTCCGATCAGGCTCCTGGTCGCCTGACGAGGCAGTCGTCGTGTCCCTCGCGTTTCCGGTAGTCGGCGCCCTCGCGCTCGGGCTCGTCCTGGGCGGGCGTCTCGGCAACCTCGCCGGGCTTCGGCTCCGCGCGAGCTGGCTGTTCTTCGTCGCGATCGCCCTTCAGGTCGTCGCGTTTCCGTTCGCCTTCCTCCCGTGGAGAATGGACGCCGGCGACGCTTCGCTGCTCTGGCTGACGTCGTACGGGTTCCTGATCGTCGCGGCGTTCGTCAACCGCCGAATCACGGGTGTTCCCATCGTCGCGCTCGGGATGTGCATGAACGTCGCAGCCATCGTGGCGAACGGCGGCACCATGCCGGTCAGCCCCTCGGCCATGCACGACGCCGGGCGGACCGCCGTGACGCAGGCGAACAGCACGGCTGTGGCGGATCCTCGTCTCGAGTGGCTCGTCGATCGCTGGGCCGCGCCCGAGTGGATTCCACTCGCGAACGTGTTCTCGATCGGGGACGTCGTCATCGCCGCCGGGGCCGTCGTCATCGTGCTCCACGCGATGGGCGTGCGAATACCGCGTCTGCTCGGTGAGCGCGACCTACAGGCCTAGCTTTCTAGCTCCGCGCGTCGCGCCCGAGGCGCTCGGCGACGCCGGTCAAGACCTTTAGCGCGATCGACGGCATGCTTTCGATCACACGGCGGAAGTTGCGGTCGACGATCACGAGCGTGTCGACCGCGGTTGTCGCGGTTGCGGTCGCAGTCCGCGGGGTCTTCGTCAGCAGGGCGATCTCGCCGAGCCAGTCGCCCCCCGAGAGGTCGGCGAGGGTGCGCTCTCCCTTGGAGACCCGCACTGTGCCCTTGATGAGCACGAAGAACTCGTGGCCGATGCGTCCTTCTCGCGTGAGGACGGTTCCCTCGCGAAGCTCGATCTCGTCGGCGATGGAGGCGAGTTGTCGAAGCTCTCCCTTCGTGCACCCGGCGAACAAGGGCACTTTCTTCAAGAGCTCGATCTTCGCGTCGCGTCGCAGCGCCACGGCAGCATCCTAAACCGACGACGGCTTGGTGCGCGTACCTGGACTTCCGACATGACACGTCGGTATGCTTCGCGAGCTGCGGGGGGTCATCTATGCGGAGGGGGATCTGGGTATGAAGACTCGAGGGACACGTTTGGTCGTGCTGGCGATCGCTGCGGCGATCGCGCTGTCGCTGGGAGCTGCCGAACGAGGCGCTGCCGACACGGTGTCTGGCTGCGCGGGTAAGCCGCTCTGCGTGGCGATCACCGACACTCCGGATCCGGCGTCGCGGTCACCCTTTGCCACCGCCCATCCCGCCGACACCGACCATTACCTGACGTACTCCGTGAACGTCGCCAACGGTGGCGCGACCTCGAACCTCGTCAACATCGTCGTCACGGTGACGTGGCAGGACATCGGCGCCGCGACGACATCGGCCTATCAGCCCTCGGACGCGCGATGCAGCGGGACGGCAACCCGGACGCTCACCTGTACGACTCCGAAGAGTCTCGGGCCAGGCGCGTCCGAGACGTACGAGCTCATCTTCCGGACTGCAACCGAAATGGGCGCGCCGCCGCTGTCGGCCACTGCCACGACAATCACTGCCACGGCCGCGGCAAAGGAACAGAGGCCCAAGGGAAGTGGCACCACCGCGCTCGTGACCGTCTCGAACCCGACGTCCTACGAGCCTCAGCCCGAGCTGGACGTGTCGACGGCGGGTGATGGTCTCACAACGACGCTGGCCACTGCCGCGGGGTTCGGCGGGCAGTCCAGCAAGCTCCTAGTGCCCGGGGATGACGCGCCACGCGGCCTCTTCGAACTGCGCGAGACGAGCGAATACACGTGCCCGACCGGGCTGCGTTGCTTCGGCCAGCAGGTTCAGACGGTCGCACCGGACCTCTCGCCCGTAAACGTCCAAGCGACGTGGACAGGAGACCTACCGTCGGGTCTGTCGGAGAACAACTTCGTGGTCTTCCACGTCCGGGAGCCCGGAACGGTACCGTTGGAGGTCACGATCAGCGCGGCCTGCAGCGGCGCCCTGTTCTCGGGCGAGCCTCCGTCTGACGACATCCCCTGCCGGCGAGTCGAGATCACGCACCTGCCCATGGGCAACGCGACGGTCGAGTGGGAGGTCTGGGAGGAGACCAACGGCCGCTTCAACGGCGGCTAGCGCCTAACTCGCCACGGACGGCTCGGCGCGCCCGGCGAGCATCTCGTGTAGGGATTCGACGAGTACCGGGCTGCCCTTGCGCTCTGCGATCTCGAGTGCCGCTTCGAGTGTCGTCCTCGCCTCCTGCTCGTTTCCCGAGAGACGCTGTACGTGCGCGAGATCGAGCAAGGCGTCGTGATGGAAGAGCGCCGCGTCGGTCGCTTCGAGGACCTCTACAGCCTGCTTGACCAGGAGCTCGGCGTCGTCGAACGATCCACGTCTGGCCAGGACCTTTCCCGAGATACAGAGCCAGAGCGTCTGCGTGTCGATGTCGTCTCCCGGGGCCAGCTCCTTCGCGGCCTCCCCGAGTTGCTCGGCTTCGTCGTATCGTCCCAGCGCATAGACGGTCTGGGCGAGCAGGCCCGCGACCGAGGAGAGGAAGTACTTCTCGCCCACTTGCTCGAGAGCCTCGTACGCGCTCCGCAAGCGCCTTTCGGCTGCGACCACGTCGCCTGCCAACATGTCGATTCTCCACGCCTCGAGCTCGGTCCACGCAGCCTCCATGTGAAGGCCCAGCTCCTCGAGGATCATCCGCGAGTTGGTGATCCGCTCATGGGCGCGCTCGAACGACCCGCTCAGCGCGTGGAGGCTGGCCAGCGGAGCCAGGACAAGAGCCTCCGCGTGCCGATCCCGGGTCACTTGGCCGAGAATCTCCTCGCACCGCTCGATCGCTTCCAGCACGGGCGTCGATCCGAACAGCGCGGCTTGCGGATATGAGGTTGCGGCACGCGTCTCCTGCCGGGTGTCACCGGCCAGGCGTGCGTGCTCGAGAGCATGCGCCGCCGATTCGGCCGCCAGCCCGAACTGCAAGGCGGTGCCATGCGACCAGGTGAGCAGACGCCACGCCCTCGCCAGCCCGGCGTGGTCGTCGGCCGCCTGGAAGACGGCCATGGCCTCGGCAATGGTCTCCGCGGCACGATCCCGCCAACCCTCCGGATCACCAGCGCGAAGCAGGACGACCAGCCGGACGAGCGACGCGTGAGCGCCGATCGTGGGCAATCCAGCCGCCCTGGAGCGTTCTATCGCCTCGTCGAGGATCGACTCGGCCCGTTGAAAGTCGCCGACCTGGAGGAGCGCATCCCCTAGCTCAGGAAGGAGCTCGAGTCTCCGAGCATCGTCATCCGGTCGGAGGGTTGCCGCGCGACCCAGCAGGTTCGCGGCGGCCGGAACGTCGCCGCGCGCGAATGCGCGGTGTCCGGCCGCCGCCAGACGGCGTGAGCCGTCCGCTCCCAGAGCACGTCCGTGGTCGTCCAGCGGCCCGAGTTCGGAGAGATAGCGGTACGCCTGCTCGAGGTGGTAGCCGTTGATCTCCTCGTACTCGGTTGCACCTTCGCGATTGACGCTGTCCGCCCACTCGACGAACTGCTCGTGAAACGTCGCGCGAGCGCGTTTCAAGATTCCCTCGTACGCCGTGTCGCGGATGAGCACGTGGTGAAAGCGGAAGGCCTCTTCCTCGGCCGGACGTCGGGGGTCGTGCTCGACGAGCTGCTTGCTCGTGAGCGAGTCGAGTCGAGAGGAGACGTCGTCACGGCTCTGGCGGGTCAGGTGGCGCACGGCGTCCATGACGAAGGACTGTCCGATGACCGCGGACGGCTCGATGACCAAACGTTCATCCGTCCTGAGTCGATCGAGTCTCGCGGCGAGGAGGGCATGGATGGTCGGAGGGACGGCGATCTCGGGGAGGTCCGGCGCCGCGTGCCAGCGCCCCGACTCGAAGCGAATCAAGCCTTCGTCCACGAACATCGAGAGGAGCTGCTCGACGAAAAGCGGATTTCCCTGCGCCGCATCGACGATCCGTGTTCGCAGCCGGGCGTCGAGCCCCGCATCGCCGAGCAGGTGCTCCGCCACGGCGGTCGTCTCCTCCGCAGTCAGCCGAGCGAGCTCGACACGCCTCGAGCCCGGCCCCGTCGACCACTCGGGCAGCCGCTCGACGAGCTCCTGCCGCGTCGAGCACACCACCAGGATCGGCACGCTGTCGGCCTGAGCGGCGAGATGCTCGATCAGTTCGAGGAACGTCGCCTCGGCCCAGTGGATGTCCTCGAAGAGCACCAGAAGCGCGCGCGGGCCGGCGAGACGTTCGAGCAGCTTGCGGGCGCCCCAGCTCAGCTCGGCGGCTGGGAACGACGTCGATGAGAGCCCGATCGCGGCCGCGACGCGCTCTTCGACGTCGACGTCTCCGGCGAGAGCAGCGAGCTTCGCTCGCGCACTCGTCGATGGTGTCACGCTCGAGGATCCCAGACGCCTGGCGCACGGCCTCCGCAAGCGGCCAGTACGTGATCCCGTCACCGTAGGGGAGGCAGCGCCCGCGGAGGAACGTGGCTTGGTCGCCAACCGATCGCACGAACTCGTCGATGAGGCGTGACTTGCCGACTCCGGCCTCGCCGATCACCGTGACGAGACGGCACCGTCGCATCTCGATCGCCTCGGCGAGCGCGCTCTGGAGCTGCTCGAGCTCGCGCTCGCGGCCCACCATCGGCGCGTCGAGGCGGACGTGTCGCCCGGTGTCGCTCCGCGCGTCGATCAGCCGATACGCTCGTACGCGCTCGGACTTCCCCTTGAGCTCGAGCGGCTCAACCTCCTCGACGTCGACGTAGTCGCGAACGAGCCGGTATGTGAGATCGCCGAGCAGGACCTCCTGCGAGCCCGCGGCCTGCTCCAGGCGCGCCGCAACGTTCACGGCGTCGCCCGTGACGAGGCGTTGCCCGGCCGTAGGATCGCCCGCGACGACCTGCCCCGTGTTCACGCCGGTTCGAACGGTGAGCCGCACGCCCCAGTGGCGCTCGAGCTCGTCGTTCAGCACGGCCTGCGCCCGCTGCATCCCGGCGGCCGCCCTCACGGCCCGCAAGGCGTCGTCTTCGTGGAGCTTCGGAAGGCCGAACACGGCCATGATCGCGTCGCCGATGAACTTCTCGACCACGCCGCCGTGCCGCTCCAGCTCCGCCCGCATTGCGTCGAAGTAGCGCGTCATCACCTCGCGCAGGGACTCGGAGTCGAGCTTCTCGCCCATCGCCGTCGAGCCCTTGAGATCGGAGAAGACGATGGTCACGACTTTCCGGAACTCCTGCGGAGGCGGCGCTTCCGCGAGCGGCGAGCCGCACGCCAGGCAGAACTTGGCGATCTCCGGGTTGTCGGTGGCGCACTGCGGGCAGACGGGCACGCGACGAGTTTGCCTCATCCCTCGCGGCTTCCCCAAGAATCCCGCTTCGCGGACCGGCGCTCCGCGCCTTCACGGAACGTTTACGCAGCCCCAACGCAATCCCCCCAGAAAGGGGACGTCCGATACGTCGTACCGGACGAATAGGCGAGTGAACCGATCCCCAAGGCGAAGGGCGGCGGAATGTCTGCGGCAGAACTCGAGACGATGTATGCGTCCGAGATCGATCGAATCGAGCGGTGGCGTCACGACGAGCTCGAACGCGCGGGCTACGACCCCGAGAGTGCGCTCGTTCTCTCCGCGAGCCACGACGTCGACCTCCACGAGGCGGTCAACCTGCTGAATCGGGGTTGCACGGTGGATCTCGCCCTTCAGATCCTCCTCTAGCGTTCGGGCTCCTCCCGAACCCCTTCCTCCTCGCCGTTTAGCGGTTCTCACACGAAGGAGCGCTGCGTGTGGGCAGAATGCCCGCCGATGCTTCCGCTCCTCTCCATCCCGTCGCCGGACTCGAGCACGATCGAGCTCGGGCCGCTCTCGATTCACTTCTACGGGCTGACGCTCCTCGTGGCGATCGCCGCGGCGGTCGCGATCACCGGGATTCGCTGGACGCGCCGCGGCGGCGACTGGGACCTGATCTTCCGGGTCGCCGTGTGGGGCGTTGCGTCGGGCATCGTCGGTGCCCGCCTGTACCACGTCGTGACGAGCTGGAACGAGCTGCCGGACGAGTGGTGGGGGCCGTTCGCGATCTGGAAGGGCGGTCTCGGAGTCTGGGGCGGCATCGGCCTCGGCGTCATCGTGGGCGCGATAGTCGCGAGGCGCTCGGGTGCGGATCTCGGAAAGCTCGCCGACTGCGTCGCTCCGGCACTTCTCGTCGCGCAGGGCATCGGACGCTTTGGCAACTGGTGGAACCAGGAGCTCTTCGGAAAGCCGACCGACCTCCCGTGGGGGCTCGAGATCTCGCCGGAGAATCGCCCCCTCGATGACGTCGAGCACGACACTTTCCATCCCACCTTCCTCTACGAGGCGCTCTGGAACTTCGCGGCAGCGGGCGTTCTCCTGCTGGTCGAACGCCGGTTCCGAATTCGCCCCGGCGGGCTGTTCGCGCTCTACGTCCTCCTGTACAGCGTCGGCCGGTTCTGGATCGAGATGCTGCGCGTCGACCCATCCCACGAATGGGGCGGGATTCGCCTGAACGTCTACGTGGCGGGTGTGGCCATCGTCCTCTCCGCCGCCTTCTTCATCTGGTGGCAGAAGACCTGGAAGCGAGGACCTGCGCCGCCCCCCAAGCCGGAGGCGATGGCGATCCCCAGGCAGCGGTAACCGGCCCAGGACCCTTTCCGCCGTCTGCGGTGTATCACCGCAGAATCGAGGAAAGGAGGGTCCAGTGCGTTATCTCATCGTCATCTCGACGCTCGTCCTCGCGGTCGTCGGGGCAGGATCTGCGAGCGCCGGAGGTTGGGCGACCGTCGGCCTCGCGTCGATGCCGGAAGGCGTCAGCGCGGGAGAGCCGTGGACAGCCGAGATCACGGTCCTGCGCCACGGCGCCACACCCACCGACGGTGCGGCGCCCGTTCTGACCATCCGCAACCAGAGCGGAGCATCCGAGTCCTTCCAGGCGGAGCCTGCTGGTGAGACCGGCGTCTACACCGCCCGGGTCGTCTTCCCCGATGCCGGGACGTGGAGCTACGAGATCGACAACGGCCTCGCCGCCACCGGATACGGCGAGTCGGCGACGACGACCTACTCTCCCGTGGCGATCGCGGGCCAGAGTGGTGACGAGGGAGCGTCTCTCGGCGCTACCGTTCGGCCTCCTCGCTGCCGCCATCGTGGTCCCCGTCGCCGGCGTCTTCGGTGTCAGGCACCTTCGAGGACGTACGCCCGAGGATCGCTAGGCCGGAGCGAATGGAACCTCCGCCGCCCGATCGGTGTAGAACAGGGCGGTGGAGGGCCGGCCGCCAGACGACGTCGCGCTCGCCGAGCGTGCGAAGCGGGGTGACGAGCGCGCGTTCGAGGAGCTCGTTCGCATGCACCAGGACATCGCCTTCCGGACTGCATATCTTCTGACGGGATCGGCCGCAGACGCCGAGGACGCCGCCCAGGCCGGCTTCGTCAAGGCGTGGACGGCCCTGCCTCGATTTCGGCGAGGAGCGCCCTTCAGGCCGTGGCTCCTCCGCATCGTGGCCAACGAAGCGCACAATCGGCGCCGCTCGGCGGGGAGGCAGGAGGCGCTCCGGCTGCGTTCGACGGCGGCCCTTCCTCCGGACGACGCGGCCCCGTCTCCGGAGCGGGCCGCCCTCGGACACGAGCAGCGTGAGGAGTTGCTCGCTGCCGTTTCCCGGCTCGACGATCGTGACCGCGACGCGCTCACGTGTCGTTACTTCCTGGAGCTCTCGGAGGACGAGACGGCCGCCATCCTCGACGTACGTCGAGGCACAGTCAAGTCGCGGACGGCGCGTGCGCTCGTCCGCCTGAGGCGGGAGCTGGAGTCATGAACAACGCTCGCCTTCGGCTCGCGTTCGCCAGCAAAAGGGCGAACGGAAACCATGTTTCCTCCTGCGAAGCTCCCTTCTTGAGATCGTGGGGAACCTCCCGGTTCCCCACACCCTTCCCCGTTCATGGGTCAAAGGAGGTTGACCCATGAACGGGCTCGAGCGTGCTCTCTCCGAGCTCGGCCGCGAGCTCGAGGTTCCACCGGCCCCCGACCTCGTACAGGTCGTGCTCGCGCGAATCGAGCCGCGACGGGCGGCGCGCCCTCGCCCGCGACGATGGGTGCTCGTCGTTGCCGTCACCGTTCTCGCTGCGCTGGTTGCGACCCTCGCTATCCCGGACGCGCGTTCGGCCCTGTTCCGCATCCTGCGGATCGGCGGCGAGCAGATCGTGCTCGTCGATGCGCTTCCGGAGGTCACCGGGCAGGCCGGGCTCGCTCTCGAGCCGACGCTTGGAATGCGCACCACGATCGATCAGGCGCGGCGAGACGCAGGTTTCGACCTTCGTGAGCTCGACACAGCAGCCGGATCGCGTCTACCTCGGCGACCGCGGCACGGTGTGGTTCCTCTACGGCATGCCGAGTAGCGTCGCGGCTCCTCGTTGCTCAGACGCCGCTCCACTCCGTCGACGAGAACTTCTTCCTGAAGAAGCTCGCGAGCCCCGAGACCAGGGTTGAGGAAGTGGACGTGGACGGGGCCCGCGGGTTCCTCCTGACCGGCGAGCCTCACTTCGTCCTGCTCGTCGACGCCGCCGGCGAGGTCGTCGAGGAGACCGCGCGGCTCGCACGCGACGTTCTGGTCTGGGAGCGAGACGGAGTCGCGTATCGGCTGGAAGGCGACTTCACGCGCGACGAAGCGATCGAGCTCGCGCGGTCGCTTCGCTGAAGACGCGAAGCGTCTTGTCCGCGAAGCGGACCAGTGGAAGGGGTCTGGGGGAAGACGCGAAGCGTCTTGTCCGCGAAGCGGACCAGTGGAAGGGGTCTGGGGAAGACGCGAAGCGTCTTGTCCGCGAAGCGGACCAGTGGAAGGGGTCTGGGGGAACCGGGAGGTTCCCCCAGCGTCAACCCGATTCCCCGAGCGTCAACCCGGTTCCCCAAGCATGAGATGTTCTGTGAAGATCAGCGTCCGGCCGCACGGCTAGCCTCCGCCCGTGCCCGCGACCCCTGTGCGTGAGCTGGCGCTCGATCTCGACGCCTTCGAGGGCCCGTTCGATTTGCTCCTCACGCTTCTCCTGAAGGAGGAGCTCGAGCCTCGCGAGGTCGACGTCTCGGCGATCGTGCTCGCCTTCGTCGAGGTCCTGGCGGAACGAAACGAGCTCGACCTCGAGGCCTGCGGAGAGTTCCTCGTCCTGATCTCGGCGTTGCTCGAGCTGAAGGCGCGCGCGCTCTTCCCCGACGAGGCCGCCGAGCTCGGCGAGCTCGAGCCCGAAGAGGCCGCTCGAGAGCTCGCGCGGCGGCTTGCAGAGTACCGGCGCATGAAGGAGGCCGCCGCCTGGCTCAGGGAGAGACTCGCCAGCGAAGGCGATCGCTGGTTCCGGCTCGGGCCGGCGTCTCTGGCTCCGCGAGAGGAGCGGAGGCTCGCGCCGCAGGATCCCGAAGCGCTCGCACACGTGCTGCGCGCGCTGGCCCACCCGCCCCCGACCGTCTCGCTGAGCCACATGGCGCTTCGCTTTCCACCGGTGTCGCTGTTCCTGGAGCGCTTTCGCGCCCTGCTCTCACGACGACGGCGCTTCGACTTCGACGCCGAGGTCGGTGACCTGTCACGGGTCGAGCAGGCGGTCGCGTTGCTGGCGCTGCTCGAGCTGCGCAAGACGGGCGAGATCGCGCTCGGTCAAGCCGCTGCCTTTGCTCCGATAAGGGTTTCCCGGGCCGACGACGAAAGGATCCTCGAATGGACAGCCCGCTCCGCCTGATCGCGTCCAACCCCGTCGATCGTCTCGCGCGGACGGTCGAGGCGCTTCTCGTCGTCGCGTCGGCGCCGCTCTCGCTCGGCGAGCTCGCGGACGCCACCGAGGACGACCCCGAGCGCGTCGAGACCGCGCTCTCGCTCCTGCGACAGCGCTACAGCGAGGCCCGGAGCGGCATCGTCCTCGAGCAGGTCGCCGGCGGCTTTGCCTTTCGCGCCAGCCGCGAGGCGGCAGCCGCCTGCGCACGGCTCTTCGAGCGACCCGTCGAGCGCGGCCTCTCGCAGGCTGCTCTCGAGACTCTGGCGATCGTCGCCTACCTCGGCCCTTGCTCGCGGCCCGAGGTCGCCCGAATTCGTGGTGTCGCCGCCGATTCGGCGGTGGCGAGCCTCGTCGAGCGAGGGCTCATCACGGAATCCGGGCGGGAGCTGGGGGCAGGCGGTGCGGTGCGCTACCGGACGACACCGTTGTTCGAGCGGGTGTTCGGGCTCGAGAGCCTTGCCGCGCTTCCACGGCTCGACGATCTCGGAGAGGATGTGGGCGAGATCCGCGAGCGGCTCCTCGAGGTGGCACAGGCACGCGCGTCCTAGGCATGCGGGCGCGAAGCGTCCGCCTGTAGGGGTTTTCGCGCGACCGGAATCCGCGCTAGTGAATTCCGGTCTTGCGCAAAGTGCAGCCTAGATCTGCCAGGCGCCGTCACGCATCACGGGGACGGTCTCGCCGTCACGGGTAATCCCGTCGACAGCGAGCTGCGGGCTCCCGATCATGAAGTCGACGTGGATCTCGCTCCGGTTGATTCGCGCGCGCTCGATGGGGTCTTCGACTGGATGCTCGTAGGCTCCCCCGAGCGCGATGTGCGAGGCGGCGTTCTCGTCGATCAGCGTGTCCAGGAAGACCGTGTCGAGCGGACCGATGCGACCCTCCCTGTCCACTAGGGCGATCTCCCCGAGCCTGCCGGCACCCTCGTCTCGCGAGGCGACGGCGCGAAGCGCATCGGCTCCCCGGTCGGCGTCGATCTTGACCGCTCGGCCGCCCTCGAACTCGACGCGAATGCCGGTGACGATCGATCCGTGGAGCTCGAGCGGCATCGTCGCCGAGACATGTCCGTCAACCCGTTCCGGGTCCGGCGTCGTGAACACCTCCTCGGTCGGGATGTTCGGAAAGTGGCGGCGCCCGTCGACTGTGACCTCCTCGCCGCCTGCCCAGTGGGCCGACCGCAGTAGGCCAATGGTGAGGTCCGTTCCCGCACCGTGGAGGCGGAGCGCGTCGAACCTCCGCTCGCTCAGTCGGCCCGCGTTAGCCTTGAGCGTCGCGGACCGCTCCCTCCAGGCCTCGGCGGGATCGTCCGCTTCGAGCCGGCAGATGTGCGCGATCGTTTCCCAGAGCGCTGCGTAGGCCTCTTCTTCGTCGAGCTCGGGATAGACGACCTCGGCCCACGATCGCGTCGGGACCGGGACGATGCACCAGTTCGTCGTCCTGCGGTTGACGACCTCCCCCGTCTCGGGCAGGTAGGGGAGAAGGTCGCGTCCTGCGCGTGCCGGATCGACGCCGTCGAGCGCACGCGGGGCATGAGGCCCCGAGAGTGATATGCGCGCGGCGTGCTCGTCGGAGAGGTGGAACATCCGCTGCGACATCCAGGGCGGGATGTAGTCGAGCGTGTCGTCGCGTGCGAGCGCGATCCGCTCGCGCTTGACCCATTGGTCGAAGTAGAGGACGTCGACGTACTTCGCCCCACGCCGATAGGCCTCGTGCGCGATCCTGCGAGTGAGGTATTCCTTGCCGATGAAGCTCGTGACGGCGACGAGCTGACCCGGTTGGACGTTCGCCCCGAAGACGGCGAGCTCGGCGAGCTTGTCCGTCCACTCGTCGATCTGCCGCACGCCAGCAGCCTAGATGCTCGATCGAGAAGTTGGCGCGCAGCTGCGTGAATTTCCGGTCGAGCATCTCACCTGGCTAAATGCCTGCGTGCGGCTGAATGCGTTTCTCGCCCGTGCGGGCGTCGCGTCGCGTCGGCGTGCGGACGAGCTGATCCTCGATCGGCGCGTGCGCGTGAACGGTGAACCTGGCGAGCTGAACACCGTCGTGGGCGACAGCGACGTCGTCGAGGTCGACGGGCGGCGCGTCGAGAAGCAGCCGCTCCACTACGTCCTTCTGAACAAGCCCACGGGTGTCATCACGACGGCGGACGACCCGCACGGTCGTCCGACCGTCGTCGATCTAGTGTCCCACCCGACGCGCATCGTCCCGGTCGGCCGGCTCGACGTCGACACGACGGGCGCGCTTCTTCTCACCAACGACGGCGAGCTCGCGAACAGGCTGGCGCACCCGAGCTTCGGCGTCGCGAAGGTGTACGACGTCGACCTCGACGGCTCACCGTCGCCCGAGGCTCTCGAGGCGCTGCGGAGAGGAATCGATCTCGAGGACGGCCGAACGGCGCCCGCCGAGGCTCGGATCGTCCGGCGTGGCACGCGCGTCACCCGAATCGAGCTGACCCTGCACGAAGGGCGTAAGCATCAGGTGAAGCGCATGTGTGTGGCAGTCGGCCACTCCGTGCGGCACCTCCACAGGAGGCGGTATGCCGGGCTCCGCCTCGTCGGTCTCGAGCCCGGACAGTGGCGAGAGCTCAGCGACGACGAGGTCGCGGAGCTGCGGCGCTCGGTCGGCTTGTAGGTGGGGTCAGACCCGTGGGGTCTGCCCTCCGGACGAAGCCAATGCGGTCGTGCATGGGTCAGACCCGTGGGGTCTGACCCGGGACGAAGCCCATGCGGTCGTACATCGCCTCGAGCGTCGGAGCCGACGCCTCGCGTGCCTTGTCGGCGCCGACCGCAAGGAGGCGGCGCAACTCTCCCTCGTCGGCTCGCAACTCCTCGTAGCGGGCTTGAATCGGTGTGAGGAGTGAGACCACAGCCTCACCGACGTCCTCCTTGAACTGCCCATAGCCCGCTCCGTCGTAGCGACCCTCGACGGAGGCGACTGGCTCTCCCGTCGCTACCGACATGATCTCGATGAGATTCGAGATCCCGGGCTTCGTCACCGGGTCGTGATGGACCTCGCGACCCGAGTCGGTCACGGCGGTCTTGAACTTCTTCCGGATGACGTCGGGCTCGTCGACAATGCGAACGACCCCTTGCGGGTTGCCCGCCGAAGTAGACATGAGCCGTTCCGGCTCCTGCAGATTCTTGATGCGCGCGCCTTCCTCCGGGAAGACGCCGTCGGGAACGGTGAACGTCTCGCCATAACGGCCGTTGAATCGATCCGCGATGTCGCGGGTCAGCTCCAGATGTTGGCGCTGGTCGTCTCCGATGGGAACGATGTCGGTCTGGTAGAGCAGAATGTCCCCGGCCATCAACACGGGGTAGGTGAAGAGTCCGGCCGACACGAACTCCTGCTCTGCCGACTTGTCCTTGAACTGCGTCATGCGCCGGAGCTCACCGAAGCTCGTGGCGGAGCCCAGCAGCCACGCTGCCTCCGCGTGCGCCGCGACGTGGCTCTGAGCAAAGACGACCGACCGTTCAGGATCGATTCCGGTGGCGAAGAGAAGTGCAGCGCCCGAGAGCGTCGCTTCGTGAAGTCCCTCGGGTTCGTACGCCGTCGTGATCGAGTGGAGGTCGACGATGCAGAAGAACGCCTCGCCTCGTTCCTGGGTCGCGCGGTACTGGCGATAGCCGCCGCTGTAGTTGCCCAGTGTCTTGTCGCCAGAGGCTCGAATGCCGGAGAAGATCCGCATCTCGTGATTGTCGCTGGACCGGCGAGACGGTGTCACCTTTAGATTGACGGTCATGCGCGTCGAGCCGGTGCCCGCCCTCGAGGGGCACGTCGCGGTGCCGGGCGACAAGTCGATCTCGCACCGCGCCGTCCTCGTCGGCGCCCTCTGCGAAGGTGACGTCCGCGTCACCGGCTTCGGTCGCTCGGCCGACACGGAGGCGACGATCGCCGCGGTGCGGGCGCTCGGTGTGGAGGTCGTCGACGACGACGTCGATGCGCTGCGGGTGTGCGGCGTCGGCCTGCGGGGTCTCACTCAGCCCGCCGGGAGCCTCGACTGCGCAAACGCGGGAACGCTCATGCGGCTGGTCGCGGGGATCCTCGCAGGGCAGCGGGGACGCTTCGAGCTCGCCGGCGACGAGTCGCTCTCGGTACGGCCGATGGAGCGCGTCGCCGAGCCGCTCCGGCGAATGGGCGCCCGTGTGGAGACGACCGAAGGCCATGCGCCCATCTCGATCGAGGGGGCGGAGCTCCGCGCGATCGACTACGAGCTCCCGGTGCCCTCCGCGCAGGTGAAGTCCGCGGTGCTGCTCGCGGGTGTCCTGGCCACGGGGACGACCACCGTCGTCGAGCCGGTCCCGACCCGTGACCATACGGAGAGGCTCCTCGAGCGGGCCGGAGCACGGGTGGCGCGCCGACCGGGGAGCGTGTCGGTGGAGACCGCCGACGTGCTGCGACTGGCCGAGCTCGAGATCCCGGGCGACTTCTCGTCGTCGGCGCCGTTTCTCGTCGCGGCCGCGATCGTGCCGGGATCGAGGCTCACCGTGCACGGGGTCGGGCTCAACCCGCGTCGTACGGGGCTCCTCGACGTTCTCGCGCGCATGGGCGCCCGGATCTCGGTCTACAACCGCCGCCCGCTCGGCGGCGAGCCGGCCGGGGATGTCGAGATGCGTGCGTCCGAGCTCGTGGGCGCGACCGTCTCGCGCGACGAGGTGCCGTTGCTGATCGACGAGCTGCCGCTCCTCGCGCTCGCTGCCTGTCACGCGCGCGGCGAGACCGTCGTGCGCGGTGCCGCCGAGCTGCGCGTGAAGGAGACCGACCGGATCGCGGGCGTGGTGGAGGAGCTCCGCCGGATTGGCGCTCACATCCGGGCAGCCCGGGACGGCTTCCGCATCAGAGGGGTTCCTGCCCGACTCCGCGGCGGAGTCGTCGAGTCGCGCGGCGACCATCGGCTCGCGATGCTCGGCGCGATCGCGGGCGTGTCCTCGCGCGAAGGCGTCGAGCTCCGAGGCGCCGATGCGGTCGACGTGAGCTTTCCGGGTTTCTTCGAGATCCTCCAGCAAGTCGCCCCGGGCTCTGTTGACTACTCTCCGCCGCCATGATCGTCGCGATCGACGGACCTGCCGGATCCGGGAAGAGCACCGTCGCGTGCGTCGCTTGCCGAGCGCCTCGGCTTCCAGTACCTCGACACCGGCGCCATGTACCGCGCACTCACCTGGCTCGCGCGGCGGGACGGGGTCGCGTTCGACGACGGCCGTGCGCTCGGAGCGCTTGCGCGCGAGCACGAGGTCTCGTTCTCGGCAGACGGCGAGGTCGCCGTGGACGGCGAGGACGTGTCGTCGGCGATCAGGGATGCGGAGATCGACCGGCTCGTCCCCGTGGTAGCGCGGCATCCGGAGGTGCGAGTCGTCATGCGCCAGCGCCAGCGCCGGCTTGGTGCGACGGGAGATGTCGTCATCGAAGGGCGCGATATCGGGAGCGTCGTGGCACCCGAAGCAGAGGTCAAGGTCTTCCTCGTCGCCGACGAGGTCGAGCGCGCACGCCGCCGTGCCACCGAGCGACCCGGAACCGAGACGGAGGTTGCAGCCGATCTCCGCGCCCGGGACGAGCGAGACGCCTTGAACACGCGACCCGCGGCCGACGCGGTGATCCTCGACACGACCGCGCTCACCGTCGACGAGGTCGTCGAGCGAATCGTCGAGCTCGTACGGGCGCGGAAGTGAACCGCACAGACGCGATCTGGGCCGTCGGGCGTCTGACCATCGGCACGGCCGTCAGGCTCGTCGCACCCCTTCGCGTCTACGGCTCGGAGCGGGTGCCGCAGACGGGCGGTCTGGTCGTGGCATCGAACCACTTCAGCTGGATCGACCCGCCTGCGCTCGGGGCCGCGTGTCCCCGAACGCTCTACTACATGGCGAAGGTCGAGGCCCACCGCGTGCCCGGTCTCGGGGAGCTCATGCGTGCGTTCGGTGCCTTCGCGGTGCGGCGCGGCGAGTCGGATCGCGACGCCGTGCGGACGATGCGCCAGATCGTGCGGGACGGTCACGCGCTCGGGCTGTTCGTCGAGGGCACCCGACAGCGTTCCGGCGTGCCGGGGCTCGGTTCAACCGGGCGCCGCCATGGTCGCGATCAACGAGGGCGTGCCGGTGATCCCCGTTGCCCTGCAGGGCAGCCAGAGCTGGCGCCTGGGCAACTTCCATCCCGTCTCCCTGGCCTGGGGGCTGCCGCTCGACCTTCGCAGGGCTGCCGCGCGGTGGCAAGGGCTACAGGGAAGCTTCGGTCGAGATCGAGCGCGAAATCGGGCGGCTCTGGGAGTGGCTCGTCGGGATCCACGAGCTCGGTCGGCCGCGCGACGCGACTCCGCCGGCATGACCAACGCTCGCCTTCGGCTCGCGTTCACGGGGGAAACGTCGCTTCAGGTCTTGCTCGGATGCTGGGGCAACCTCCCGGTTTCCCCAGACCCCTTCCCCTGGTCCGCTTCGCGGACAAGGCGCTTCACGCCTTCCCCAAGCCCCTCCACGCTCATGGGCAGGAGATCGGCCCATGAGCGCCGTGGACACCGACATCGAGATTGCGGGCACGGTGGCCATCGTCGGCTTCCCGAATGTCGGCGAAGTCGACGCTCGTCAATCGGCTGACCGCGACGCGTAGCGCCGTCGTCCACGAGACGCCCGGAGTCACACGCGACCGGAAGGAGCTCCTGTGCGACTGGTCGGGCACGTACTTCCGGCTCATCGACACGGGAGGCGTCGATCGTGAAGACACGGGTCCGTTCGGGCCGAAGGTCGCGAACCAGGCACGGGAAGCGGTCGAGGAAGCCGACCTCGTGCTCATGGTCGTCGACGCGAAGGCGGGTGTGACGCCAGGCGACGAGGAGCTCGCCGAGATCCTGCGCGCTTCGCGACGCCCGGTGCTCGTGCTCGCGAACAAGCTCGACGACCCCAGGCGCGATCTCGAGGCGCTCGAGTTCCATCGTCTCGGGCTCGGCGATCCGATTCCCATCTCGGCTCTTCACGGCCACGGGACCGGCGACCTACTCGACGAGGTCGTGAGCCGTCTTCCGGGTGGCAGCGAGCGGCCGGTCGGCGAGGAGGCGATCAAGGTCGCGATCCTCGGGCGTCCGAACGTTGGCAAGTCGTCGTTACTGAACGCGCTCCTTGGCCGCGAGCGCGTCATCGTGTCCGAGGTCGCGGGCACCACTCGGGACGCCATCGACACGGTGCTGCGTCGGGACGACACGACGTTCGTCCTCGTGGACACCGCCGGCCTGCGCCGAAAGCGGAAGCAGCGGCAGGGTATCGAGTACTACTCGGAGCTCCGCGCGCTCGAGGCTGCCGAGAGGGCCGATGTCGCGCTCGTCCTCGTCGACGCGAGCCAGGGAGTCGTCGGGCAGGACCTGGCGGTCGCAGACGTGGCGCGAAAGGCCCAGTGCGCGACCGTCGTCGTCCTCTCGAAGTGGGATGTGACGGAGATTCGGATCGAGGACGTGCGGCGGCGGATTGCCACGCGCCTCCGCCAGCGGCCACCGCTCATCGCCGTGTCAGCGCACACGTGGGCGCGGCCTCGAGCGGCTGCTGGATCTGGTCGAGGACCTGTTCTCGCGCTACTCGGGCCGCATTGCGACGGCCGAGCTCAATCGTGCGCTGCAGGAACTGCGAGAGAAGCGGCAGGCTCCGGGACGTCGCGGCCGCCGCCTCAACCTCCTCTACGGCACACAGGTGAGTTCCCGGCCTCCCCGTTTTCGCCTCTTCGTGAACGATCGCCGGCTCGTGACGCGTGACTACGGCTACTGGGTCGAGAACGAGTTGCGCGCGCGCTTCGGGCTCGAAGGCGTGCCCGTCTCGATCGACTTCGTCACGTCGCAGTGACTCCTCACGTTTCTGGGGCGCCGCTCGCAAAGGAGGCGAGCGCGAGGCGCGCAGGACAGTACGTGAGGTACGGACAAGCGCCGAGCGCGACGCATCCTGCCGCGAGCGGCGTCAGCCTCCCGCGGAGCCGGGCTCTGCCCGGCGGGAGCAGGAGGCGTCCAGAAGCGTGAGAGCGGTCGTCGTCGGGGCGGGGTCGTGGGGCACAGCGTTCGCGTGCCTCCTCCGCGACAACGGTCACGAGGTCACACTCGCCGCGCGTGATCCCGATCAGGTCGAAGCGATGGCGAGGACGGGGCGCAATCCCCGGTACGCGCAAGAGGCCGATCCTCACGGGCATCGGCGCCGCGACGATCGCCGAAGCTCCCGGTTGCGGAGACCGACCTCGTGGTCGTCGCGGTGCCGAGCAGGGTGTTCGGCGAGGTCGTGGGTGCATTGCCGGGGTCAGCGCCGATCCTGAGCCTGACGAAAGGACTCGACCCCGCGACCGGTGAGCGTCTTTCGACACTGGTACGGAGAGCGCAACGTCGCCGTCCTCTCCGGCCCGAACATCGCCGACGAGATCGTACGCGGCCTCCCCGCGGCAGCCGTGATCGCGAGCGACGATCTCGAGCTCGCGGTTCGGCTCCAGCTTGCCGTCCACTCGACGATCTTCCGCGTCTATGTGAACGACGACGTCGTGGGCGTCGAGCTCTGCGCCGCGGCCAAGAACGTGATCGCCCTGGCGGCAGGCGGCGCCGACGGTCTCGGGCTCGGGGACAACGGCAAGGCCGCTCTCGTCGCCCGTGGTCTTGCCGAGATGCGGCGCCTCGCCGAGATTGCTGGCGCACGACCGGACACCTTCGCCGGACTGGCGGGAATGGGCGACCTGATCGTCACGTGCTGGGCGCCGACCGGGCGCAATCGCCGCGCGGGAGAGCTCATCGCCCAGGGCGTCTCCCCCGAGGAGGCGCAGGCGCAGATCGGAATGGTCGTCGAGGGCCTGACGACCGCTCCTGTGCTCAGGGACCTCTCGAGGCGACTCGGCATCGAGCTTCCGATCTCGGAGGGCGTCTGCGCCGTCCTCCAGGGAGTCCCGTTGACGAGCCTCGTCGAGCAGCTCATGCGCCGCGAGCCCACGACGGAGTAGGGGTCAGACCCCGCGGGTCTGACCCCATCGGTACTCTGCGCTGCCGATGGCAGCACGCTCGTTCTCGTTCACGTCCGAGTCGGTGACCGAAGGACATCCCGACAAGGTCGCTGACCAGATCTCCGACTCCGTCCTCGACGCCGTCCTCGCCGACGATCCGAATGCGAGGGTCGCGTGCGAGACGCTCATCACAACGGGCCTCGTCGTCGTCGCGGGCGAGATGACGACCAAGACCTGGGTCGACGTGCGCGAGGTGGTGCGCGAGCGAATCGCCGAGATCGGCTATACACGGGCCAAGTACGGGTTCGACGCGGAGACCTGCGGCGTCGTCGTCGCGATCGACGAGCAGTCCGCCGACATCGCGCGTGGGGTGGACGAGTCGTACGAGGCGCAGCACGGCGACACCGATCCGATCGATCTCCTGGGCGCGGGCGACCAGGGGATGATGTTCGGCTACGCGACCCGTGAGACGCAGGCGCTCATGCCGCTCCCGATCCTGGTCGCGCATCGGCTGACGAAGCGCCTCGCCGAGGTGCGCAAGGCGAACGTGCTCCCGTACCTGAGGCCGGACGGCAAGTCGCAGGTGACGGTCCGCTACGAGGTGGACGAGCGCGGGATCCAACGCGCCACCGAGATCGAACGCATTCTGATCTCGACCCAGCACCGCGACGGCCTCGACGTCGAGACGCTCTTGAAACCGGATCTCCTCGAGCACGTCGTCGAGCCGATCCTCCACTCCGACTTTCGCGACGTCGTCAATACGGCGAAACTCGGTGCGAAGGACTTCCTGTACGTCAATCCGACGGGGAAGTTCGTCATCGGCGGCCCGATGGGCGACACGGGGTTGACCGGGCGCAAGATCGTCGTCGACACCTACGGTGGCGCTGCGCCCCATGGTGGCGGCGCGTTCTCCGGAAAGGATCCGACCAAGGTCGACCGTTCTGCCGCGTATGCGGCGCGCTACGTGGCCAAGAACGTCGTCGCCGCAGGTTTGGCCGATCGCTGCCAGCTCCAGGTCGCGTATGCAATCGGCGTCGCGCACCCGATGAGCGTCAACGTCGACTGCTTCGGCACGGAGACGGTTCCGCTCACGACGATCGAGCAGCTCATCTCCGAGCACTTCGACCTTCGGCCGGGCGCCATCATCCGCGATCTCGACCTAACGCGGCCCATCTATACCAAGACCGCAGCGTACGGCCATTTCGGCCGTGACGACCGCGACTTCACGTGGGAGCGGATCGACAAGGCCGACGCGCTGCGCGTCGCCGCCGGTCTGCTGTCCGAGTCGGCCGTCTAGGAGCTTCCAAGAGTCATCTCCTAAGGCCCGAAGGCCCGCGTCGCGGGCCTTCGGCGGAGGGCAGAAGGGAACGATGCCTCTCTCTTAATGCGCAACTCCGAATAGAAGCGCGCTCGTGTGAAAGGGACCTGTGAGTTCTCTAAGAGTTGACTAAGAGAAGGGCCCGCTTGCGCGGGCCCTTCGTGGTTCCGGCTCCTTGTGACGGGCATTGCCGGCCGGAGGTGTGGCGTGAGCTGATTCTCTGCGCATCCTCGCAGCCACGTTTGAGAGTGATCTGAGCGCCCGTTGAGGATTTCGTAAAGGCGTTCGGTCCGAACGTGCCTGCTACGCGGCGCGAACGTAGATCCCGAGCGCGGCTTTCTCGGCGATCGCACGGTCGGCGCCGCTCACGCTCACGTCGAGCTGACCTGCTGATGGACGCGCGGTGCGTACCTCGACGGGGGTACCCGGTATGAGCCCCTCGTCGTAGAACCAGTGCAAAAGATCGCCGTCGTGCTCGGCGAGCCGGACGATCTTCGCCGATTGCCCTGGATCGAGGTCGGCGAGCGTGACGAGATCCGCGTTCTCCGCCTGCTCGACCTCCGGCTCGACGGGCCAGCCGTGCGGACACCGCTCCGGGTGGCCGAGGCGTTCGTTGATCCGCTCGATCATCTCATCGGTGAACGTGTCACCGAGCTCGTCCGCGTAGACATGGGACTCGGCAGCCGTGTATCCCATGAAGTCGGTCAGGAACCGCTCGATGATCCGGTGCTTCCGGACGACGCGTTTCGCCCGCTCGGTCCCGATCTCGGTAAGGATGGCCTCTTTCTGCTCGCCGCGCTCCACGAGCCCGTCGGCCTCCAGGCGCTTGAGCATCTCGCCCGCAGAGGCGCGGGACACGCCGAGCATCTCGGCGACTCGGGACGCGATCGCGGTCGATCCGGTGGATGGCCGGTACTCGCCGATCGGGAACGCGAGGAAGTAGATCGTCTCCAGATACTCGTCGACCGAGTGGCCGTGAGACTGCGCCATGGGACAAATCTACCCGCCGGCGCCCGATTCGAACCGGCGTGTCGAGGAGACGAGATAGAGCACCGGTGCCGACACGACTATGAGCACGAGTGCCGGCAGCGCGGCCCGCGAGTACGCGCCGACCTGGGTAAGGCCCCAGATCTCGGTTGCCAGGGTCTCGAATCCGATCGGCCGCAGAAGCAGCGTTGCCGGCAGCTCCTTCATCGCGGAGAGGAACACGAGCGCGGCGCCCGCCAAGAGTCCCGAGCGCATCAGAGGCACCGTTACGAATGCCGTCGTTCGAAGCGGTCCGTGGCCGAGGCTGCGGGCCGCTTCTTCGTACCGAGGGCTGACACGCTCGAGGGCCGATTCGACACCCGAGAGCCCCTGCGGGAAGAAGCGCACGACGTACGCAAAGACGAGGAGCCCGACGGTCTGATAGACGGGGGAGGCGTAGCGGGCGGCGAAGAACACGAGCGAGAGGGCTATGACGAGGCCTGGAAGGGCATTGCCGGCGTACGAGAGCCGCTCGAGCGTGCGCGACGACCGCGACGGATAGCGGAGCGCGAGGGTGGCTACGGGAATCGCCGCGGCGACGGCGGCGACGGCCGCAAGCCCGGACGCTGTCAGCGAGTTGACGGCCTCGCTCCACGGAGTGCCGAGCTCGCGCTCGTTCGCGATTCCTCGGGCGAGCCAGTATCCGAGCACGCCCGCGGGCAGGACGAGGAAGAGCCCGACGACGAGGCTGCAGTAGGCCAGCGCCGCAGCCCTCCAGCGCCCGAGCCGCACGAGCGGAGGTTGCCGCTGCGCTCCGGGGCCCGCACGATAGAGACGCCCGCGGCGTCGCGTTCGGTACTCGACCACGAGAGCGAACGCGGTCAAGGCGACGAGGAGCAGCGCCAGCGTCGCTGCCGGGGCCCGGTCGAAGAGGCTCTTGTACTGGACGTAGATGGCGCGCGTGAGGGTGTCGTAATCCATGAGCGAGACGACGCCGAAATCGGAGAGCGTGTAGAGGGCGACCAGGAGCGCTCCGAGTCCGACAGCCGATCGAATCGCGGGAGCCGTGACCCGAAGCAGCGTTCCGCCACCGGAGACGCCGAGTCCGCGTGCTGCGTCCTCGAGCGAGGGGTCGAGGCTCTGAAGTGAGGACCGCGTGAGGAGGAAGACGTACGGATACGTTGCCAAGGTCAGGGCGGCGAGCGATCCCCAGTACCCCTTCACCTCCGGGAGCCGGTCGACTCCGAGCGCATCCGCGAGGAGGCCGCGGGAGCCGAAGAAGCCGAGCAGGCAGAACGCCGCCACGTAACTCGGGATCACGAGCGGGAGCGCGGCGGCCGTGCTCCAGACTCGTCGTGCAGGAAGGTCGGTTCGGGTCACGAGCCAGGCGAGCGGGACGCCGACGGCGATCGTCGTCGTGACGACGCCTACGGCCAGGATCAGCGTGTTCCACACCAGTCGCCAGGTCTCGGCCTCGCCGAGCACGTCGAGCGTTCTGCCGCCGGCCGCGACCCGGATGATCAGGTACGCGAGCGGGAGGAGGAGCAGCCCGACGACGATCCCCGCCGTCGCGACGAGCAGGAGCGGGGCGCGTGCGCCCGCTCCCCGTCTCACGTCAAGTAGCCAGTCTCGCGCAACAGCTCGATCGTGGCCTCGTGCTCTGCCCCGAAGCTCGCGAGATCGACGTTCGGGCCCTCGAGCTCGTCGAGCGGCGGGAGACCTTCCTTGGGCTCGATGCCTTCCACGAGCGGGTACTCCGCCTCCTCGGCGGCGTCCACGTAGAAGCGCTGGCCGTTCTCCGAGAGCAGGAACTCGATGAACCGCTCGGCCTTGGACGGGTTGCTCGCGCTCTCGAGCTCGCCGGCTCCCGCGACGCTCACGAGCGCGCCCGGATCGCCCGACTCGAGGAAATGGTTCGCGATCGGGGCGTTCGGCTGCTCCTGCTTGACGAGGTAGAGGTAGTAGTGGTTCACGAGCCCGAGATCGATCTCACCCGCGGCCGCGGCCTCGACGATCGGCGTGTTCTTCTCGTACTCCTTTGGGGCGTTGGCAGCGAGGTCGAGGAGCCACTGCCGCGTTGCCTCGTCTCCCTCGGTGAGCCGCATCGCCGTGACGAACGCCTGGAACGACGCATTCGTAGGTGCAATGCCTATGCGTCCTTTCCACCGCGGGTCCGTGAGCTCGAAGACCGAGTCCGGGACCTCGCCCTCGGCCAAGCCGTCGGTGTTGTAGACGAGGACGCGTGACCGTCCCGAGGTGCCGACCCATCTGCCGTCGCGATCTCGGAAGCGCTCCGGGACCATTCCGAGGATGCCGTCCGGGAGAGGGGTGAGAGACTCCTCGACGGCGCCCAGCGAGCCCGGGTCCTGTGCCCAGAAGACGTCCGCGGGCGAATTCTCGCCTTCCTCCGCGATCGTTGCCGCAAGCTCGGCGCTGTCCCCGTAGCGCACGTCGACCTCGATCCCCGTCTCCTCGGTGAACATCTCGAAGAGGGGCGCGACGAGCTCCTCCTCCCGCCCGGAATAGACCGTCAGCGGGCCGTCCGAGCCGCCTCCGCAACCAACCGCCCCGAGTGAAACGGCGAGGAGCACCGCAAGACCGCCGACCAGCTTCACGCTCGACCTTCTGTAAGGATCCCCATAGTTGTCATGTAAGGGGAACCTTACATACCGCTGGTACGAGTGTGCGAGCTAGTGGACGACGGCCACGCGGCCCTGGTGAAGGCGAATCGAGACACGCGCCCCGAGTGCGACGACTTCCGTTGACGGTCGCTGGGAAACCAGCTCGACGCCATCGAGAAGGACGCGGTAGAAGACATCGTGGCCACGAAACTCGCGCCCGATGACCTCGGCTGAGCCGGCAGGATCTGGCTCGAGCTCGAGGAGCTCCGGTCGGACGAGGACCTTCGCCGCCTCGGTCGACCCCGCACCGTTCGCCGGGAAGCGGCCGATGGGTGTCTCGACGTGTCCCTCGACGACGCGTCCCACGAGCACGTTTCCGGTGCCGATGAACTCTGCCGCCCAACGCGTTCGAGGCGAGAAGTAGAGCTCCTCGGCGGTGCCTTCCTGCACGACTGCCCCGCCGCGCATGAGCGCGATCCTGTCGGCGAGCGAAAATGCCTCCTCGCGGTCATGGGTCACGAGGACGACGGTGATGCCGAGCGGACGGATGATCTCGGTGACCTCGCTGCGGAGCGACTCACGCAGGAACGGATCGACGTTCGACCACGGCTCGTCGAGGAGAACGACGTCAGGCTCGGGGGCGAGTGCACGTGCGAGCGCGACCCTCTGCTGCTGCCCGCCCGACAGCTCGTGGGGATACCGCCTGCCGAGCCCGTCGAGGCCCACCACGCCGAGGAGCTCCGGCACCCGGATGGCGCGGGAGTGGCGTCGCAGGCCGAACCCGATGTTCTCCGAGACGGTCAGATGCGGGAAGAGCGCGTAGTCCTGGAAGACCATGCCGACCCGGCGCTCTTCCGGCGGTACCCAGGCTCCCGTGCCCGCGACTCTGCGACCGTCGATCTCGACGGTGCCTCCACCCGGCCGCTCGAACCCCGCGATGAGGCGCAGGAGCGTGGTCTTCCCACAGCCCGACGGCCCGAGGATGGCCACGACCTCGCCGCGGTCGACGCAGAGTGAAGCTGCACCGACGGCGACGACGTCGCCGAAGCGCTTCGTCACGCTGTCGAGGCGGATCATCGAACAATCCATGTAAGGCGAACCTTACACCTCTTGACCGCCCTGGATACCGAGCCCTGACCCGGCGAGCGGCGAGGGATCGGATCGTGAGGCTACGCTCGACGACGTGCCTCTCGCGGAGATCTACCCACTCGTCACCGCCCGCGCGCTCGCGCGTCCGTTCACCTACAACGTGCCCGTGGAGGTCCAGCGCGGCGCTGTCGTCTCCGTCGGTCTCGGTGGCCGGCGCGTCCGAGGAATCGTGGTCGACACGGGTGTCAAGGCGCCGGCCGGAGTCGAGATCGCGGACGCCGGGCCCGTCGTGGATCGCATCCCGTCCACGCTCGTGGAGCTTGCGCTCTGGCTCGCCGACTACTACGGGTCGACACCCGGGCGCGCGCTCGCGCTCGTCGCCCCGTTCGAGCGGTCGCGTCGCGGCGAGCGTCGAGGGTCGGACTGGACCGATTCCCTCCCCGGCGAGCCGGAACCGGACGAGCTGACGACCGCGCAGCGGGACGGGATCGCGCGGGTCGTCGCTGCGCTGGACGCCGGTGGAGGTCATCTGCTCCTGCACGGTCCGACCGGAAGCGGAAAGACCGAGGTCTACCTCCAGGCCTGTGCTGCAGCGCTGGCGCGCGGTCGCGGGGCGATCGTGCTCGTCCCCGAGATCGCGCTGACGCCACAGGCCGTGGGCCGGTTCGGAGCTCGCTTCGGCAGTAGCGTCGCCGTTCTCCACTCGTCCCTCACGGATGCAGAACGCCGCGACGAGCGCGAGCGGATCACGGCGGGCGAGGCGCGGGTCGTCGTTGGCGCACGGTCTGCGATCTTCGCGCCCGTCCACGACCTCGGGTTGATCGTCGTGGACGAGGAGCACGATGCCTCCTACAAGCAGGAATCGGATCCGCGTTACGACGCGCGCACCGTAGCGGCCAAACGGGCGGCGCTCGAGGGCGCTGTTGCCGTCTACGGGAGCGCGACCCCCCGGGTGGAGAGCTGGGTCTCACTCGAGCGGCTCGAGCTGCCGACGCGGATCGGGGCGCCCCTCCCGTCCGTTCGCATGGTCGATCTCCGTCGCGAGGCGGGCTATCCCTTGTCGGCTCCGTTGCTCGCCGAGCTTTCCGCCGTCGAGGAACGCGGCGGCCGCGCGATTCTCCTCCTCAACCGACGGGGTATCTCCGGTGCAATCCACTGCCGCTCGTGCGGCACCACGCGCCGATGTCGAAGCTGCGACATCGCGCTCACCCTGCACGTGGGGCGGCGTCTGCACTGTCATCACTGCGGGTACTCGACCGAGCTTCCCGAGGCCTGCCCGGAGTGCGGGTCCGTCGAGCTCGCGCGGGTCGGCGCCGGCACGCAGCGGCTCGAGGCGGAGCTCGCGCGGCGCCTCCCCGGTCTGGAGCGCATACGGCTCGACGCCGACTCCGCTTCCAGCCCCGGAGCGCTCCGCGCGGCGCTCGAACGTTTCGCGGCCGCGCGCGCCGCGGCCCTCATCGGGACGCAGATGGTCGCGAAGGGGCACCACTTCTCCGGCGTCTCCGTCGCGGCGGTCGTCGATGCGGATGCCGGCCTCTCGATTCCCGACTTCCGGGCCGAGGAGCGAACGTTCCAGCTCGTGACGCAACTCGCCGGGCGAAGTGGGCGGGACGCGCCCGGCAAGGTGATCGTCCAGACGTTCCAGCCCGACGCGGTCCCGTTCGCCTACGCGATGCGCCACGACGTCGCCGGATTCCTCGCGCGCGAGATTGCTCGACGAGAGGAGCTCGACTACCCGCCTTTTCACAATCTTGTTGCACTTGTCGTCTCCGGACCAGACGTCGAGACTCCGCTTCGTGCGCTCCGCGAGCTGCGCGCCGCCCTCGAGCGACCGGGTGTGCGGCTGCTCGGGCCGGCACCACTCCTTCGGCTACGCGGGCGCTATCGCGCGCAGCTACTGGCGAAGACGACGACGCCGCGGGCGTTCGCCTCGCGAGCTGCCTCGCTGCTCGCGGGGGCTGCTCCGGCGATGCGTCGCGACGGTCTGACCGCGGTCGTAGACGTCGATCCGCAGTCGCTGTAGCGGGCATTGGCACGGACGGCCATTGTCCTTTTGTGACAATTGACACGAGCCGTGCCTTCGAGTACACATGCACTTCGTAGCAGCCACCAAGGGGAAGGAGAGGCATGTGAGGAGGCTTGAGTGCGGCGCTTTGGTCGTTGTCGTGGTCGTCGCTCGCGCTTGCAGGAGCGGCGCTCGGCGGGCGCCACGACGTATGCGGGCCCGTGGCAGTGGTCGCAGGGCCAGGGCGCCGGAGGCTCGTTCAGCTCGAGCTGGAAGTCACAACTACTTCTTCAAGAACGGCTCCGGACACGACGCGACCGTCACGTTCATCGACAACGTCACCTACTCGTGGCATCGCGACGGTCAGGAACACGTCCGCGACGACATAACGTACTGGTTCGTCTCGAACGTGAAACGCGGGCACTGCCGAGCCAACAGCGCGTACTTCTGGGGCAGCTGTGTGGTCGTCAACTGAGAGGAGGGAGGCATGGTCGGAGTGAGAATGACGCGCCGTCGGTGGGCGATTGTGGCCTCGATCTCTGTGCTCGCGACGGCGATTCTGGCGAGCGGCGATGGTCGCCGGCCAGTTCCGAGACCCGGATCCGGAGGCAGTTCCACGCCGGGCTCGCAGACAGGAGAGATCCTCGGCATGTCGCGGACATCGCGGCGGGCGACGGGATGCCGGTCGCGGTGTGTTCGTGCAGGTCGACAGAACGGGCAGTATCTGCCTCTGGGAGGCGACCATCGGCGTCGTCGCAGCAGCGGCAGGGCGGCTGCAACTCTGTCGACGATCCTCTAGGGAGGCAGCGCGCTCTCGGCGAGCCTCGCCTACGATGGTGGGCCCGCGGTCGAGGACGTGCGGGACGCGCGGCTCATCGGGCTGGCTCACGGGACGTCGCCACCGTCCAAGTGCTCATGAGCGATGGCACCCAGCGTCGAGATGCGCCGAGGAAAGACGATCAGCTCGAGTCGGACGAGTACCGGGCGTTCGGTTACCGCTTCAAGAAGGTCGGACCTCGGGGAGGCGTCGGCCCGACCGCGGTCGATCTGTACGGGAGCAGCGACGGGCGACGAGATCGCGAGACAGTCGACGGGCATCGGAGGCTGACGATTGACGTCTATCGCGCGGCGGGCTAGACTCGCCGCGCGATGACCCAGCACGACCATGAGCACGAGGTAGACCCGCTCGACGACGACGACCTCGACGACGAGCAGGAGCTCGAGCGCGAGGCGCGCCGACTGATCGCGCTCTCGCGGATCCGCCAGTACGGCGACGCCGTCCTTCGCATGCGGGCGCGCGAGGTCGAGAGCTTCGATGACGACCTGCGGCGCCTCGTCGAACGGATGACGGTTCTGATGCACGAGGCGAGCGGCGTCGGGCTCGCCGCGACTCAGATCGGTGTGCTGCGACGGCTATTCGTATTCGTCGACGAGGGCGAGGATCGCGTGCTCGTGAATCCCGTCATCACGAAGCGCTCGTCCGAATCCGACACCGACGACGAGGGCTGCCTCTCGCTTCGTGAAGTCCTCGTTTCGGTGGAGCGGTTCAAGGCCGTCACGATCGAGGGCGCCGATGCGTCGGGCGAGAGACTCGAGCTCGAGCTCGGGCTTCCTTCCTCGCGCATCGTCCAGCACGAGCTCGATCACCTGGACGGCGTGCTGATCATCGACCGCACCGACGACGAGTCGCGACGCGCGGCGCTCGCCAAGCTGAGGCCGCAACCCGTACTCGGCGCGCGGTGACTTCACGGATCGCGGTCGCCGCAACCGCGCCCTTCGGCGCCGACGTTCTCGAACGGCTGGCTTCGCGGCACGAGATCAGCGGTGTCCTGACGCGGCCGGACGCTCCGGCCGGTCGCGGACGCCAGCTCGCCGCTGCCCCCGGCGAAGACGGTCGCCGAGCGGCTCGGGATCCCGACCCTTCAGCCCGAACGCCTCGCTCCAGGCCTCGATCTCGGGGCGTCGACGGTGGTCGTGGTCGCCTACGGCCTCATCGTCCCCGAGGAGCTGCTCGATGAACGGCTCTGGCTCAACGTGCACCCGTCGCTACTCCCGCGCTGGCGCGGGGCGGCGCCCGTCGAGAGGGCGATCATGGCGGGTGACGCCGAGACCGGGGTCACGATCATCCGAGCTCGCGAAGGAGCTCGACGCCGGCCCGATCGCGGCACAGCGAGTCGTTCGCGATCGAGTCGGGACGACGACGCCGGTGCGCGTCTTCGCGAAGGCGGCTGGTGTCGCGACGGATCTCCTCGAGGTGGTGCTCGCGGATCCCGCGCCCGAGTTTCGGGTACAGCGCGGAGAGGCGACCTATGCCGAGAAGATCTCTCCGGCAGATCGTCGGCTCGACCTCTCGCGTCCGTCGCACGAGCTCGTGAACGTCGTGCGGGCGCTGTCGCCGCACATCGGCGCGCGTGCGGAGTTCCACGGAAGGAGTCTCACGATCTGGCGTGCCCGCACCGGCGACGACGGCTCGTTCACGCCGGTCGACGTCCAGCCCGACGGAGGGCGTCGGATGAGCTACGACGCATGGCTTCGCGGCCTCAGGCGGTAGGGCCTGCGCGGGCGGCGGCCTTCGAGGTCCTGCGTCCGCGTCTTCGAGGAAAGTGCCTACGCCGACCGAGTCCTCCGAAGCGTCGTTGTCGGGCTCGACCCGCGAGATCGCGCTCTCGCGCAGCGGCTCGCATTCGGGGCCGTTCAGCGCGTCAGGACGCTCGACCACGCAATCGAAGAGCTCGGCAGGCGGCGGGTCGCGCGCCTCGATCCTCCGGTGCGGGCGGCGCTGCGACTAGGGGCCTATCAGCTGGGCTACGTCGACGGCGTCCCTCGTTATGCGGCAGTGAACGAGTCCGTCGAGCTCGTTCGCCGTGCGGGGCTCGAGCGAGCTGTGGCGTTCGCGAACGCGGTCCTCCGACGGCTCGCCGACGGGATCCGACCGCTGCTCGACGCACTCTCCGATGCGAGCGCCGAAGAAGCCGCTCTCATGCACTCGTATCCCGACTGGGTGGCCGAGACGTGGTGGCGTGAGCTCGGGCCCGGGCGGCGCGCGTGCGCTCATGCGAGCGCAGAACGAGCCGGCCGAGACGGTCGTGCGCCTGATTTGCGGAGAGATCCAGGGAGTGCCCGATCCGGTCGTTCCGGGAGCGTGGCACGTCGACCGCGTGGACGAGCAAGCGCTGGCCGAAGGCCGGATCTGGCCGCAGAGCGCCGCGTCGCAGCTCGTCGCTCTCGCGGTCGGTTCGCGCGAGGGCGAGCGCATCCTCGATCTCTGCGCCGCGCCGGGAGGCAAGGCGACGATGCTGCACGGCGATGTGGTTGCGGTCGAGCTGAACGAAGGGCGAGCACGCGAGCTCGAGGAGGCCACACGTCGGCTCGGTAGAACCAACGTTCGGGTCGTCGTCGCTGACGGCCGGAGACCTTCCTCCCGAGCTCCGCCACTTCGACCGCGCGCTCGTCGATGCTCCGTGCTCTGGCCTCGGAGTGCTCAACCAGCGACCCGACCTGCGCTGGCGAGCCGAGCCGCTCCCCGAGCTCCAGCTCGAGTTGCTCCGCGCTGCAGCGGAGCGCGTGCGCGAGGGAGGGACGATCGTCTACTCGGTGTGCACGATCAACGCCGAGGAGTCCGAGGCGGTCGTCGACGCGTCTAGGCTCGAGATCGACGCCTCGCTCGCGGACGAGTGGCCTCGGTTCCGACATCCGCGGCGACCCGAGTTCCTCCAGACGCTGCCGCATCTTCACGGCACTGCCGGGTTCTTCGTGGCCAGGCTGCGTCGATCTGGGTCGTAGGATCATCTGCGTGGAAACGAGGTTCATGCAGCGGGCACTCGAGCTCGCAGAGAAGGGGAGAGGGACGACTCATCCGAACCCCGTTGTGGGTGCCGTCGTGGTCACTGACGGCGAGGTAGTGGGAGAGGGCTGGCACGAGCGCAAGGGAGGCCCGCACGCCGAGATCGTCGCACTCGACGCTGCAGGCGAGCGCGCGCGCGGATCGACCGTCTACGTCACCCTCGAGCCCTGCGCTCATCGGGGCACGACTCCTCCGTGTGCAGCCGCTCTCGTCGAGGCCGGCGTCGCGCGGGTCGTCGCGGGCCAGATCGACCCGAACCCCGGCGTCGACGGCGACGGGCTCGATCGGCTCCGCACGAGCGGGATCGACGTCGAGGTGGCCGAGGGCGGGCTCGCCTTCCGCTGCCGCCAGCAGATCGAGGAGTGGCGGACCTGGGTAACCCTCGAGCGCCCATTCGTGACCTACAAGGTCGCCGTCACGCTCGACGGCCGCGTGACCGTGCCTGGATCGCGCTGGGTCACCGGCGAGGAGTCGCGCCGTCTCGTCCACGTCCTGCGTGCCCACTCCGACGCAGTTGCGGTCGGCATGGGGACCGTACGCTGGGACAACCCGCGCCTCGACGCGCGCGACGTTCCCGTCCTGAGACAACCGCGTCGGATCGCGTTCGGGAAGGGACCGCTGCCCGAGGAGTCGCCGCTCGAGCTCCGCTCGGGGCCGCTTCGTGAGGAGCTCGAGGCGCTTGCTCGCGAGGGCGTCCAGTCGCTCCTCTTGGAGGGTGGCCCTACCCTGGCGGCCGCGTTCCTCGAGCAAGGACTGGTCGACAAGCTGCTCGTCTTCGTGGCCCCGACGCTCTCGGGCGAAGGGCCCGGGATGCTCGCCGGCCTTCCCGGGGCGCTCGGGCTGACCCGGCTCGAGGCGCGCACGATCGGCGAGGACGTGCTTCTGCAGGGCTACGTGCGCGAACCGTAGAGGCTTGATCGGAATCAAGCCTCTAGGAGTACCGTTCCACCATGTTCACGGGGATCGTGCGGGAGCTCGGGACGATCGTCTCAGCGGACGAGCACGGCGGCGGCCGGGCGCTCGTCGTTCGTGCCCCCGGCGTGGCCGCGAGCACGAGTGTCGGCGACTCGGTTTCGATCAACGGCTGTTGTCTCACTGCGGAGTCCGTCGACGGCGAGCAGGTCTCCTTCCACGCGGTCTCGGAGACACTCGCGAGAACGACACTCGGACAGATCCAGTCCGACGACCGCGTCAACGTCGAGCCTGCGGTGAGAGCCGGCGATCCTCTCGGAGGCCACTACGTCCAGGGGCATGTCGACGGGGTCGGTCGCGTTCAGTCGGTCGAGGCCGAGGGCGAAGGCCTGCGGGTCTTCGTCGAGGCCCCGGACGACGTATTGCGCTATTGCGTCGAGAAGGGCTCCGTGACTGTCGACGGCGTCTCGCTGACGGTCGCCGAGCTGGCAGAAGAGGCTTTCGCCGTGGCTCTGGTCCCGCATACGCTCGAGGCAACGACGCTCGCCGACCTCGTTCCGGGACGCGAGGTGAACCTAGAGGCGGACGTTCTCGCCAAGTACGTCGAGCGATTGGTCGCACGGCGTCATACCCATGGGGTCTGACCACGATCGGGCTACGATCCGACGGTGAGCGTGGACGTGTCAGCGCGAGAGACTGCGTCGCCCTTCGCGACGATCGAGGATGCGATCGACGACATCAGGTCCGGAAAGTTCGTGATCGTCGTCGACGATGCGGATCGTGAGAACGAGGGCGACCTCACGATCGCGGCTCAGTTCGTCACGCCCGACTCCGTCAACTTCATGGCGACTCACGGTCGTGGCCTCGTCTGCCTCTGCTTGACGGCCGAGCGGTGCGACGAGCTCGAGCTGCGGCCGATGACCGAACACAACGAGACACCGCTCGGAACGGCGTTCACGGTCTCGATCGAAGCACGGGAGGGCGTGTCCACGGGCATTTCTGCCCACGACCGCGCGCGCACCATCCAGGTCGCGATCGATCCCGGCTCGACCCCGCACGATCTCGTCCAGCCCGGGCACGTGTTTCCACTGCGGGCACGTCCCGGTGGGGTCCTGCGGCGCGCGGGCCAGACCGAGGCTGCCGTGGATCTCGCGCGTCTGGCCGGTCTCATTCCCGCCGGGGTCGTCTGCGAGATCATGAACGACGACGGGACGATGGCCCGGGTCACGGACCTCACGGCGTTCTGCGAGCGCCACGGGATCAAGATGGTGACGGTCGCGGATCTCATCGAGTACCGACGGCGCAACGAGAAGCTCGTCGAGCGCGTCGTCGCGGTCAAGCTTCCGACCGACTACGGCGAGTTCGACGCTGTCGCCTATCGCGAGGTACTGACCGGGAAACAACACGTCGCACTCCTCAAGGGCGAGGTCGACGGCGCCGAGGGCGTCCTCGTCCGCGTCCATTCCGAGTGCTTGACCGGCGACGTGTTCCACTCGCTCCTGTGCGATTGCGGCGAGCAGCTCGAGCAGGCCCTCGAACGGATCGACGCCGAAGGCCGAGGCGTCCTCCTCTACATGGGGCAGGAGGGGCGAGGGATAGGGTTGCTCAACAAGCTCAGGGCGTACGAGCTGCAGGAGTCCGGGCTCGACACCGTCGAGGCGAACCTCGAGCTCGGCTTCCCGGCGGATGCGCGGGAGTGGGGTATCGGCAACCAGATACTCGCCGACCTCGGTCTGACGACGATTCGCATCCTGACCAACAACCCGCGCAAGCTCACCGGGCTGGACGGATTCGGTCTCACCGTGGTCGAGCAGATCCCGATCGAGGTCGAGCCGAAGCCCGAGAACGCGCGCTACCTCGCCGCGAAGCGCGAGAAGCTCGGCCACACGATCACGAAGCTGCATCATCAGGGGTCACGTCTGGAGCCCGAATCCGCCCCCGAGGATCTGACATGAGCAGTCGCGATATCGACGAGTCGAGCGAGAACGTCCTGGAGGATTGGTCGGACCGGCGAGAGGCGGAGCTCGCCGCTGCCGACGACGAGGCCGTGGCGGCGGACGACGGAGCGCCGGCGTGGGGGACGTCGAGCGGGGAGGTCGCGATCGACGCCGAACCCGAGGACGTGGAAGCACTTGCAATCGCCGAGCCCGAACCTCAGCCCGAGCCTCAGCCCGAACCTCAGCCGGAGCCGGAGCCGGAGCCGGAGCCAGGACCGGAGGCCGAGGCCGAGCCCGAGCCCAAGGCCGAGCCTTTCGAGCCTGAGCCGCTGGAGCCTGGCGGTGCTCCGATCCACGTCGAGCTGTCCCATGAGCACGCCGCCGGCGATCTCCACATTCCGGACGGCTACGCGGTGCTCGAAGGCGAGGCCGAGGGCGGCCGCCGCGCAGTCGGTGTCGTCGTGTCGCGCTTCAACGGCAAGGTGACGACGCAGCTCCTCGATCGAGCGCTCGAGGAGCTGGCCGCAGCCGGCGTGCGGCAGGAGACGATCACGATCATGGTCGTGCCCGGTGCGTTCGAGCTCCCGCTCGCGGCGACGGCGCTCGCAAAGACGCGCCGGTTTGCATGCATCGTCGCTCTCGGCTGCATCATCCGCGGCGACACGCCTCATTTCGACTACGTCGCGAGCGAGGCTGCGAGTGGCCTCCAGCTCGCTGCGCTCGAGACGGGTGTCCCGGTCTCGTTCGGCGTGCTCACGCTCGACCGCGTCGAGCAGGCGGAGCCTCGTATCGAGAAGGGCGCCGAGGCGGTACGCGGCGCGCTCGAGATGGCCGACCTGTTCTCACAGCTCAGGGCCGCAGCCGCGCGGTGAAGTTCGGGCGAGGCCACCCTCGCCACGGCAGGTACACTCCTCGGCCGCATGTCCAAGGTCTGCGCCATTTGCGGGAAGAAGCCCGGCTTCGGCCACAGCCGTAGCCACTCGATGGTCGCCACGAAGCGCAGGTTCAACCCGAACCTGCAGCGTGTTCGCGTGCTGCTCGACGGACATCCGACGCGCGCGTACGTCTGCACGCGGTGCCTCAAGGCCGGCAAGGTCCAGAAGGCGCTCTAGAAGCTCTAAGCTCGCGTCGTGGAACGTGAGGAGCCCGTGATCGTCGACGGGGTCAGGGCGAGCTGATGGAGCTCGAGGCGGTGCGTCACCTCGCGCGCTGCGCGCTCCAGAACCTCGAGGCGCACCGTCGGCGGATCGACGACCTCAACGTCTACCCCGTGCCCGACGGCGACACGGGCACGAACCTCACGCTTACGCTGCGATCCATCGTCGAGGCGCTCGACACCTCGACCGCCGATACGAGCGCGGCGGTCGCGAAGGACGTCACTCGGGCGGCGCTCATGGGCGCACGCGGCAACTCGGGCGTCATCTTCTCTCAGATCGTGCGGGGGTTCGTCGACGATCTCGGCAAGACGAACGACGTTTCGACACCACGGCTTCGCCGCGCCTTTCGCGGTGCCAGCAGACGCCGCCTACCGGCGCGGTCAAGCGACCGGTCGAGGGGACGATGCTCACGGTGATCCGCGAGATGGCCGAGGAGGGAGAGAGGAAGGAGAACCGGCGGTCTGCCGGCGCCGGACTTCCTGGCCGCCGTCCTCGCCCGCGGAGAGGATGCGCTGGCGCGCACGCCCGAGATGCTCGACGTCCTTCGCAACGCCGGCGTCGTGGACGCGGGCGGAGCGGGGCTGGTCGAGATCGCGCGGGGGATGGTCTACGGGGCCTCGGGCGAGCCCCTTCCCGACGCGCCCGTCGAGGGCGAGGCGCTGAGTCTCGACGCGATCCATCAGGAGCTCTCGAAGTACCGGTACTGCACCGGTTTCGTGGTCGAGGGCGAGGGCCTCGACCAGGCTGGCCTCGAGGCGACGCTCGAACAGATGGGCGACTCGCTGCTCGTCGTCGGCGACAGGAGCGCGCTCAAGGTGCATCTCCATACGGACAATCCTGGCGCGGCGATCTCGGCAGCGACGATGCTCGGCGTCGTCGAAGGTGTCGAGATCGCGAACATGCATCATCAGACGGCGCAGCGCGAGGAGCGGTTGCTCGAGAGCGCAGGCGCCCCGCTTCCGACTCTCGAGACGGGGCTCGTCGCGGTGTGCCCGGGGCGCGGCAATCGCCGTCTCTTCGAGAGCCTCGGTGCGACGCGGGTCATCGAGGGCGGGCAGACGATGAATCCATCCGCGGCGGAGATCGTCGACGCGATCGACGCCGTCCCCTGCGGCGAGACGTCATCGTGCTGCCGAACAACTCGAACGTCATCCTCACGGCCGAGCAGGCCGCGCGCTGCACGCGAGGCGGTCCGTTCGGGTCGTCCCGTCGCGCTCCGTCCAGGCCGGCCTCGCCGCGATCGGCCGGTACGTCGCCGACGAACACGCCCGAGGAGAACGAGCGGGACATGCTCGAGGTGCTCGGCTCGGTGGCGACGGGAGAGGTCACGATCGCGTCGCGCGATGTCGAGCTGGACGGAATCCAGATCCGCAAGGGCGACTTCCTCGGACTCGTCGACGAAACTGCGGTCGCCGCGGCAGAGGATCTGGCCGCTGTCGTGGAGGCGGTCGTCGCGCGTGTGCTCGCCGGCGATCGGGAGTGGCTCGCCATCCTCACCGGTGAGGGCGCACCACCGCTCGACGGGCTGGTCGCCGCGCTCGAGCGTGATCATCCCGAGCTCGTGATCGAGGTGCACGACGGCGGGCAGCCCCACTACCCGCTCCTCGTCGTCGCCGAGTGACGAGCGTCGACACGCCGATCCGGGTGCTCCTCGTCGAGGACAATGACGTCTACCGCGAGTCGCTCGTCTTTCTCCTGCGGCGGGTCGACGGCCTCGACGTCGTCGGAGCGGTCGCCGTCGGAGCTCGAGCGGCTCCGGTCTGCCTCGAGGCTCGAGCGGACGTCGTCGTCGTCGACTTCCGTCTGCCCGATGTCGACGGTGCGGAAGTTGCCGCTGATCTACGAGTCTCGCTGTCCCGACGCGGCCGTCGTCTTCCTGAGCGCGTCTGCCGGTGAGGACGAGTACGATGCCGCCTCGAGCGCAGGCGCTGAACTCGTGCGCAAGGACGAGGGAGTCGCCGTACTCGTCGAGTGCCGTGCGCGCCGCCGCCGGGAGGAGACGCGAGTGAATCTGACCACCGAGAACACCGCGGTCGTGCTCGATTCGACGTCGGACTATCCGGAGGCGCCGTCCCGCTTTCCGAACATGCGCTTCGTCCCGTTGTACGTGCGCTTCGGAGACGAGACCTACCGCGACTACGTGGAGCTCGGCCCCGCCGAGTTCTACGAGAAGCTGCGCACGTCGCCGGTCACGCCCGCGACCGCGCAGCCGACTCCGCAGGACTTCGTCGATGCCTACGAGCAGCTCGCCGCGTACGAGCGGATCTACTCCCTGCACGTCTCGTCGAAGGTCTCCGGGACGTTTCAGAGCGCCGAGCTCGCCGCGCAGGAGATCGGCGGCGAGAAGGTGCGCGTCGTCGACTCGCTGACCGCGTCGCTCGCGATCGCGATGCTCTCCCACGCGATTCAACGCAGGCTCGCACGGGGGACGAGCGACGAGGAGATCGAACAGCTCGTCGATCGGTTCCACCGTGACGCGGACGTGGTGTTCACGGTGGAGACGCTCGAGTACCTCCAGCGCGGCGGGCGGATCGGCAGAGCGGCCGCCATCGCCGGCTCGCTCCTGAACGTGCGCCCGATCCTCGGAGTGCAGGACGGCGTCGTCGTCGCCGTCGCGCGCGTGCGTGGCCGTCAGAAGGCGCTCGCCGAGTTCGAGCGCCGTCTCGTCGAGCGCGACCGACCGACGGGGCCGGGCTGCGTGTCGCGATCGCCCATGCCGACGCAGCCGACTGGGTCGGCACGCTGAGCGAGATCGTCTGGCGCGTACGCCCACAGGCGGAGATCGAGTTCACGGCGACTCTCGGAGCTGTCGTCGGGACGCATGCAGGGCCCGGGGCCGTCGGGTTCTTCTGGTTCCAGGATGAGTAACCGGTGAGGAGACGCGCGCCGCGCGGCCGCGAAGCGGACGCCTTCAGGGGTTTGCGCGCCGCCGAGATCCGCTGAGCGGATCCTGGCATGAGGCGCAGAGCACAGCCCAGTGTCGCGATCGTCTTCGAGACGCACTCGACATCGACCGACAACGAGCGTTGGATCGCCTCCGGCTGGCTGGACGGCCAGCTCTCACCGCTCGGGAGACGACAGGCGAAGGAGCTCGGCGAGCGTCACGGCGCCGACGAGGTTGCCGCGGCGTTCACCTCGGATCTCGACCGCGCTGCCGAGACTGCGCGCATCGCGTTCGCCGGTCAGGGCATTCCTATTTTCTACGACTGGCGCCTCCGAGAGTGCAACTACGGGATGCTGAACGGCGCGCCCGTTGCCAGGCTCGAGGCCACAAGGGGCGAGCACGCGTACGAGCCCTATCCCGGCGGGGAGAGCTATGGCGACGTCGTGGCGCGTGTCCGAAGCTTCCTGCACGATCTCCCACCCAGGTTCGAGAATGAGCGTGTCGTCGTGATCGGTCACTCCGCCACGAAGTGGGCCCTCGACCATCTGCTCGAGGGCACACCGCTTCCCGGAACTGGTCGAGGCCTCGTTTCGCTGGCAGCCGGGTTGGGAGTACACGTTCCAGGTCGACACCTGACCCCGTGCCGTCGGTCGTCCGGCCTCTGGACCTATAGTGATTCGAGGTTGAAAGGGACGATCGCCCGAGTGGGGCTCCCTGTCGGCTTCGCCGGCGTGGGCTCACCTGAAGCTTGGCCTCGGCCGCGCTCGGCGCCGCGGCCCGAGCGCCTCGACGCCTCCGTCGAGGTGCTCCACGGCGTCGGCCCGGCGCTCGTACGCCGACTGGCGCGGATCGGTCTGCGGACGGTCGGCGACCTGCTCTGGCAGCGTCCGCGGCGATACGAGGAGCCGGCGCCGTCGAAGACGGGTCTCCGATCTCTTCGGCGAGGAGGAGGCGGTCATCGACGTCGTCGTGCGCTCGGCCTCGAGCAGGCGGCGCGGACGGCTCAAGATCCTGACCGCGAGGGTCGCCGACGACACCGGCGAGATCAAGGCGACCTGGTTCAACCAGCCGTGGCTCGAGGAGAAGCTGTCTCCCGGCACCCGCATCAGGCTGCGGGGACGCGCGAACAGGTACGGATTCGCCGTCTCCTCGTACGACCTCGAGGGCGACGGCCGCGACTGCCTGACTTCGCACCCGTCTACCCGGCGAGCGAGGAGCTCGCGCAGAAGAAGCTCAGGGATCTCCACGCCCAGGCGCTCGAGCTCGTGCGCGACGCGGGAGAGCCGCTCCCCGGAGCGTTGCTCGTCGGCGGAGGCGCTGCCTCTTCGTGCGGACGCTCTCGCCGCAGTGCACGGGCCGCGCGTCGCTGGCCGAAGCCGAGGTCGGGCGGATGCGACTCGCGTTCGACGAGCTCCTCGTCCTTCGGCTCGCGCTCGCGCGGACGGCCGCCGAGCGCGAACGGGCGTCCGCAGTGCCCCTCGGCGCGCCCGGGGAGCTCGTGGCTCGCTATCGGGCATCTCTCCCCTTCACGCTCACGTCCGACCAGGAGCGCTCGATCGCCGAGATCGACCGCGATCTCGAGCGCTCGATCCCGATGCAGCGGCTGCTGCAGGGGGACGTCGGCTCGGGGAAGACCGTCGTCGCGCTCTACGCGCTCCTGCGCGCGGTCGAGCTCGAGCGCCAGGGGGCGCTGATGGCGCCGACGGAGACCCTGGCCGAGCAGCACTTCCTGACGATCGACGAGCTCTGTGCGCCGCTCGGAGTCCGGGTCAGCCTGCTCACGAGCTCCCTCCGCGCGAAGGAGCACGCCGCCGCCCGGCAGCTCATCGCGTCGGGCGATGCCCAGCTCGTCGTCGGGACTCATGCGCTGATCCAGAAGGAGGTCGACTTCCGCGACCTCGCGGTGGCCGTCGTCGACGAGCAGCACCGCTTCGGAGTCGGGCAGCGGACCGCGCTCGTCGAAGGGAGGAGCCCGCACGTCCTCCACCTCACTGCGACGCCCATTCCTCGAACGCTCGCGCTCACCGTCTACGGCGACCTCGAGGTGAGCGAGCTCGCGCTGCCGCCGGCGAACCGCAAGGCCGTCGTCACGGCGTGGGTGACTGAGGAGCGCAGCTCGGAGGCCTACAAGCGCCTCCGTCGTCACCTCGACGACGGGCGGCAGGCGTACGTCGTCTGCCCGCTTGATCGAGGAGTCGGAGACCAAGGTGGCGCGCGCCGCCGAGGCCGAGGCCGAGCGCCTTCGCGGCGCCGAGCTCCGCGGATACCGCGTCGGTTGTCTCCACGGCCGGCTTCCCCCGGGCGAGCGGCGGAGCATCATGGCGAGCTTCAAGGCGGGCGAGCTCGACGTCCTCGTCGCGACGACCGTGATCGAGGTCGGCGTCGACGTCCCGAACGCGACGATCATGATCGTGCAGGAGGCCGACCGGTTCGGCCTCGCCCAGCTCCATCAGCTCCGCGGGCGCGTCGGCCGAGGGGCCGAGCAGTCGTACTGCCTCCTCGTCTCCCGGCCGAAGGAGGAGCTCACGGAGGGCGCGAGCGAGCGACTCGAGGCGATGGTCGCGACGACGGACGGGTTCGAGCTCGCGGAGCGCGACCTCGAGATCCGAGGCGAGGGCCAGCTCCTCGGCGCGCGCCAGTCCGGCTACTCGGATCTCCGTTTCGTCCGTCTTCGTCGCGACCAGGCGTTGCTCGAGCGCGCCCGCGACGTCGCGCGCGAGCTCGAGGACGAGGGGCTGCTCGCCGAAGAGGTCGACCGCCTGCTCGGCGACTCCGAGCACCTCGGCGAGTCCTAGTGGTCGCTCCGGGAAGTACGCCACCCCTTCCCGCGGCTGCGAACGCATCGCATGCCGTCGTCCTCGGCCTGCTCGGTTCTCGTCGGCGAATGGGCGCCGGGCTTCCCGGAGAGACCACTAGAAGATGAGGATCGTCGCCGGCTCGCGCAAGGGGCACCGGATCGCGGCGCCGAAGGGCGTCGTCACGCGCCCCACGGGTGATCGCGTCCGCGAGGCTGCGTTCTCGCTCATCGGCCCGATCGAGGGTGCGGCCGTTCTCGATCTCTTCGCGGGCTCGGGCGCGATGGGCCTCGAAGCGCTCTCGCGAGGCGCGTCTCGCTGCGTCTTCGTCGAGCGCGACCGCGCGGCGTGCCGCGTCATCCAGGCGAACCTCGAGAAGCTGCGCCTCACCGGCGCGATCGTCGTCAATCGGGACGCACGCGCGGCGCTGCGCGATGAGCGTAGCCGAGCCCGCAGGTACGACCTCGTGCTTGCCGACCCGCCGTACGACGAGTGGGACGAGAACGCGGTCGCCCTGACCCCGCTTCTGCTCGACGTTGCTCGAGCGCCGAGGCGCTCGTCGTCGTCGAGACCTCGTCGCGCGTCGAGCCGCGAGCTTCCCCTCGACCTCGTCACGAGCCGCCGCTACGGTTCCGCGCGGATCACGGTGTTCTCTCGAGTGATCACAGCGATTTGCCCAGGCTCGTACGACCCCGTCACGAACGGGCACGTGGACGTCATCCGACGCGCGGCGTCGATCTTCGACCGGATCGTCGTGGGCGTCGTCCGCGACCCGACGCACAAGCAGACGCTCTTCACCGTCGAGGAGCGCGTCGAGTTCCTCGAGGACGCGCTCTCGTCCTGCGAGAACGTCGTCGTCGACGTCTTCTCCGAGCTCGTCGTCGACTTCGCGCGCAAGCACGACGCGAAGACCATGGTGAAGGGCCTGCGCGTGATCTCGGACTTCGAGTGGGAGTTCCAGATGAACCACCTGAACCGGCAGCTCGCGCCGGAGATCGAGACCGTGTACGTGATGGCGAGCCCGCTGTACAGCTTCGTCTCCTCGAGCGGCGTCAAGGAGATCGCCACGTTCGGGGGCAAGGTGGACGAGCTCGTGCCCGCCGCCGTCGCGCGGCGCTTCGCGGAGCTCTACCCCGACGGCCGCCCCGGAGCGCCCCCGTCTCACCCTCCGAGTAGACTTTTCGACCCATGGACGTACTCGTACTCATCGACAAGCTCGACGACCTCGTGCACAACGCGAAGGCCGTTCCCCTGACCGACCAGGTGCGCCTCGACCGCGAGGAGATCTACGAGATCCTCGACCAGATGCGCGCGACCATCCCGGAGGAGATCAAGCAGGCCCGCTGGATCGTCAAGGAGCGGCAGGAGATGCTCGCCGAGGCGAAGCGGGAGTGCGATCGGATCGTCCAGGAGGCGCGCGAGCAGGCGATGCGCGAGGCCTCGCAGACGGAGATCGTCAAGCTCGCCGAGAACCAGGCCGAGGACATCGTCGACGACGCTCGACGCAAGGCGCGCGAGACGCGGCTCGAGATGGAGGACTGGGCGGACTCGATCCTCTCGACGCTCGAGGTGAATCTCGACAAGTTCCTGACCGCGGTCAAGCGCGGCCGCGAGCGCCTGCACGAGCGCTCGCAGGAGACCGTCGTCGCCGGCATCGGCCCGAGCCGTCGAGCCGAAGAGTCGAGTTCGAGCTTCGCGACGAGAGTCACCGAGCGGTTCTCCGCAAGCCTACCGCGGAGCTCTCGCACAGACGCTCAGGCCGCGGCCGCGGCTCGGTCGCCAGCTCGCGGCAGACCGCGATCGCCGACTCGACGAACGCCTCCGCCGCCGGGCTCCGATGGCGGTCGCGATGCCAGACGAGGCCGATCACGCGCGGCGGGATCCGTCCCTGGAGGTCGATCACGTCGATGCTCGGGTCGTCCTCGTCGACGGTGAGCCGCGGCGCGACGCTGAGCCCGACGCCCGCGCCGACGAGCCCCTGGACGGTCCCGTTGTTGTCGGAGCGGAACACGATGTTGGGCGTGCGCCCGGTCGACGCGAGATGGGACTCGACCTGGTCCATCGCGCTGCAGTGGTTGAACCCGATGAGCGGCTGGAGCGCGATCTCCTTGAGCGTCGGAGTGCGCTTCAGCGCGGACAGGGGCGATCCGGCCGGGACGACGAGGACGTACGGGTCGGTGGAGGAGCTCGACCGACTCGTAGGGGCCCGGCGCGACTGGGAGGGTCCAGAAGGTCAGGTCGAGCTCGCCGCGCTCGATCATCTCGAGCAGCGTCGCTCTCGTCCTGCGACTCGCTGAGCACGACCTCGACCCGCGGGTGGCTCTCGGAGAAGCGGCGCAGGAGCGTCGGGATGATGCGTGCTCCCACGCTCTGGAACGTGCCGACGCGTAGTCGCCCGGCGTCACCGGCCTCGAGCGCGGCCATGTCCGCCTTCGCAGCGAGGAGTCGGGCCTGGATCGCGTCTGCGTGCCGGAGGAGGATCCGGCCGGCCTCGGTGAGCGAGATCGGTCTGGGCCCACCGGGTCGCTCGACGAGGCGGAGCCCGACGATGCGCTCGAGCGTGGCGATCTGTTGCGATATCGCAGACTGTGTATAGCCGAGCCGCTCCGCGGCCTTCCCGAACGAGCCCTCGTCGGCGATCGCCTTGAGCGCGACCAGATGGCGGAGGTCGAGCCCGAGCCAGCGATCAGCGTTCCATGATCGAAGCTAGCAAGCGAGCACTACTGCTAATCGCGACGTTCGAATGCCAGCGGCGCTACGCTCCGGACGTGGCGACGATCGACCTCGGACGACTTCGGCTCCGGCCGGGCGAGGTGCGCGACGAAGGGCTCGAGATCGAGCTCGAGCCCTTCGTTCTCGGCGGCCAGCGCTACGAGCTCGCGCCTCCGCGCTTGCCTGTCGATCTCCGAATCTCGCAGGCCTCCGGCGCGACCGTGTTCGACCTGCGCCTCCGGGCGCATCTCACGGGCCCGTGCATGCGCTGCCTGGCTTTCGCCGAGGTCGAGAGCGGCATGTCCGCGCGCGAGTTCCACGACCCCGACGCTCCGCCTGCAGACGGACTGCGCTCCGACTACGTGGCCGACGAACACCTCGACGTCGCGGCGCTGGGCGCGCGACGTGATCGCGCTCGAGCTCCCCGAGCAGATTCTCTGCCGGCCCGACTGCGCGGGCCTCTGTCCCGTATGCGGAAAGGACTTGAACGCGGAGCCGCACGAGCACACGGAACGCGAGCCCGACCCTCGCTGGGCGGCGCTCGCCGAGCTCCGCGACGAGCTGTAGAGCTCCTAACGTAACGATCGTCCGTCGCTGGGCGTCCAGTGCCGCACGGCGACACGGCCGTTCTTGCGTTTGGAGCTATTGGGCCGCGGGCGGAGGCCTGTGAGGCTCAGCGGTTCGCCGTTGGCACCTGAACGAGTCGGTAGCCCGCGATGCCCGCCAGCGCCGGATCTCCAGCTCGGTAGGCCTTCACGAAGAACTGGACGTTGTAGCCGCTGCGGACTCGGAAGTTCGCGTTGGGCGCGAGCTGGTACGTCACCCAGCCGTCGGTCGTCGCGATCTGGCGATCGCCTCCGCTCGTCACCCGCGGCGTCGAGCGCACGAAGACGAGTGCGTCCCGCACGACGTAGCCTCGCGTGTCCTTGACCCGGACGCGGACGGTGATGAGCTGGCTCCGGCTCGTGACCGGGTTCGGGGAGAACACGACCTGCGACACGATCAGACGCTGGTCGCGAGGCACGCTCGCCGCCGGGATCGAGATCTCGCCGCTCGGGAGCCGATCGCGCCCGCCGGGAGCGGCTCGGTCACGATCGGCGACTCGGCCGAGGTGACGGTGAGGCTGCCCGACCGCGTTCCGCGCGGTGACGTTGAAGCGGATGCGGTGGTTGACGTCGGTCGACGTCAGGCGGTACGTGCGACCGGTCGCGCCCCCGATCGACAGGCAGTCGCCGCCCTGCGTGTTGCAGCGGAGCCAGCGATACGAGAACGAGATCGGCTCTCGGCCGGTCCACGCGCCGGGCTCGGCCGTCACGACGGATCCCGAGACCATCGTGCCGCGGACGACCGGAAGCGACGTGTTCACGGGCGGTCCGAGGACGGCGGCCGTCGGGTTCGAGGCGACCGTTTGCGACGCCCTGGGCGTTCGTCGCGGTCACGCGGACGCGCATCCGGAAGTCGACGTCGGCCCGTACGAGCTGGTACCGGCGGTCCGTTGCGCCGGAGATGATCGTGCAGTCGCCTCCGTCGGGACGTCCGCCGTCGGCGCCGCAGCGAACCCATTGATACGTGAAGGTGAGCGGCTGGGTGCCGGTCCACGATCCGCTCGAAGACGTCAGCGTTCTTCCCTGCTCGGCTCGTCCTGTGATCGCGGGCTCGGCGGTGTTCGCCGGCGGCGCGGCCGGAGCGGCCCTGCCGTCGCCTCCGAGGAATGCGAACGATGCGAGCGCAAGAAGTGCTAGCGGGATCGTGAAGCGCCTGTGGCTGTCGCGGACAGAGATCATGCCGCCCTCCTTCATTGGCGTCGATTCGTTCTGTCGATTTAGACGTATCGAGGAGCTCGTGTCTGCAACTACTTGCGGACTTCTTACAGCCCCGTACGAATCCCTAAGAAAAGGGAAAGGCGGCCCTATGGCCGCCTTTCCGATCTGCACGTTCTCGTGCTCGGCGAGCTACGCGGCGCTTGCCAGGCGGACCTGGACGAGGCGGTAACCGGCGATGCCGCCGAGCCCCGGGTCGCCGCGACGGAACGCCTTGATGAAGAACTGCACGTTGAAGCCGTTCCGCGGCTGCGGGAACAGAGCCGTTCGGCACGAGCGTGAGCGTCACCCAGCCGTCCGCTTCCGTCGCGGCCGTCTGACCCTCGACGACCCGCGGTGTCCCGCGCATGAACACGAGCGCACCTCGGACCGGATTGGCGTCGCGGTTCGTGACGCGGACGCGCACGGTGATCGGCGCGGTCCGGCTCGTCACCGGATTCGGCGAGAACTGGACCGACGAGACGACGAGGCGATCGCCGGCTGCCTTGAGGCTCTCCACCGTGACCGAGCTGCCCGGAGGCGGCTGGCTCGAGCCGACGACTCCGGTCGGGTTCGAGATCGCAGAGGTCGTGCCGCGATCGTTCCGTGCAATCACGCGCACGCGGATGGTCCGGGCCGCGTCGCTGTCGCGAACCTCGTACTCCGGGTCGTTCGCACCCTGGATCTCGCTGCAGTTCTCGCCCTTGTCGTTGCAGCGGAGCCAGACGAACGTGTACGTGATCGGCTGATCGCCGGCCCACTGGCCACGGTTTGCCTGGAGCCTCGACCCGACGGCGGCCGTTCCTGATATCGACGGCTCGTCCGTGTTCGTCGGCCGCGCCGAGATCACGATGTTCGTCGGGTTCGACGTTGCCGTGTCCTGACCGTCGGCGTTCCTCGCGACGACCTGGGAGCGAATCCGGAACCCTGCATCGGCTTCGCGAAGGACGTACGTGTTGTCGCTTGCGTTGGAGATCCGACGGCAGTCCGATGCGTCCGGTGCGCCCCGCCCGTCGCAGCGGAACCAGCGGAACAGGTAGTCGATCGGCTCGGTTCCGGTCCAGCTGCCTCTCGTCGTTCGGAGGACCTGGCCGACTCGGGTCGTGCCCGAGACGGCCGGCTCGCCCGTGTTGCTCGGCGTGACGTTCGGGGCCGCGCTCGAGGCTCCGGCAAGGGTGGCCGCGAAGGCCGCGCCGAGCGCCGCAACGAGCGCCGCACCGGCCACGATCGTCAGGTACGCGCGATGAATACCTCTCTGGGGCTTGATGTCGTTCATGTCTCTCGCTCCCTTCTCCCTGCATTTCGCCGCTTTCCTGCGCGGGAGATACCCGGGCATGCCGATCGAGCAAACGGAGCCTTGCGCAAGCCTTACCAGGTGCTAACGGAGCCTTCACGCGCGGTTTCGCCGTTGGACCGCCTGTATACTCCGCAGCCGCTCATGGCCGTTCCGAAGCGAAAAACCTCGAGGTCCAGGCGCGACAAGCGTCGCGCGCCAGCACGGGATCGCCGTCCCGCGCGTCCAGGTGTGCCCGACGTGCAAGCAGCCGAAGCGGCCGCATCGCGTGTGCCCGAACTGCAAGACCTACAAGGGCCGCGACGTCGAGCCGCTCCGGGTTCAGGCTCCGTAGCAGCAACCGCTCCGGATGACCATCCGAGTCGCGGTCGATGCACTCGGGGGCGATCGCGCTCCCGAGGAGATCGTCCTCGGTGCCGTCGCAGCGGCGTCGGCCGAGATCGAGCCGATCCTGTTCGGACCGGCAGGTCTCGACTCGCACGGGCTCCGGCTCGAGGTCGCGACGGAGACGATCGGGATGGACGACCATGCGGTCGACTCGGTGCGTTCGAAGCGCGACTCGACGCTCGTGCGCGCCGTACGCGCAGTTGCGGACGACCATGCCGACGCAGTCGTCTCGGCCGGAAACACCGGCGCGATGCTCGCGGCCGCGCTCCTGCACATCCGGCGACTTCCGGGCGTGCATCGACCCGGCATCGCAGCCGTGATCCCGACGCGCCGCGGGCCGAGCGTCCTCATCGACGCCGGGGCGAACGCCGACGCTCGTCCCGAGCACCTCGTCCAGTTCGGCTACATGGGTGCCGTCTTCGCGGAGGAGATCCTCGAGATCGCGGAGCCGGAGGTACGACTGCTCTCGATCGGTGAAGAGGCCGAGAAGGGCAGCCAGCTGACGCTCGAGGCGCACGAGCTGCTCCGAGCATCGTCGCTTTGCTTCGGCGGAAACACCGAGGGGCGGATGATCCTCGAAGGCGACGCCGACGTCGTCATCGCCGACGGCTTCTCGGGCAACGTCGCCCTGAAGACGGTCGAAGGGACCGTCCGGAGCCTGCTCAGTTCGCTCCGAGGCGAGCTCGACTCGTCCGTGCGCGGGAAGCTCGGCGGGCTTCTGATCCGTCCGGCCGCCCGACGACTTCGGAGCCGCCTCGATCCCGAGACGTACGGCGGCGGTTACTTGCTCGGATTGCGAGGCCTCGTCGTCATCGCCCACGGCTCGAGCTCGCGCGTTGCCATCGCGAACGCCATCCGACTTGCGGCGCGGGGTGTCGATCACCAGGTCGTCGAACGCCTGCAGGAGCGCATGGCGCCTGGCGTGTTAGCATCGGCGCGCTCCACGACCCCGACGGCAGAGAGGTGAGGATTCAAGGTGGCGAACTCGCGTGAGGAGATTCTCGAGCAGGTCAAGGGCAAGCTGAGCGAGAAGCTCGGCATCGACGAGAGCGAGATAACGGAAGAGGCGTCGTTCGAGGAGGATCTCGGCGCCGATTCGCTCGATCTCGTCGAAGTCGTCATGGACCTCGAGGACGAGTTCGGGCTCAAGATTCCAGACGAGGACGCCCGCGAGCTCACGACCGTCGGCAAGGCGATCGACTACGTCATCGCGCACCAAAGCTGAGACTCACGCGGCCGGGCTGGACGAGCTCGGCCGACTGATCGCTGAGCTTCCTGCGGCTCGGCTCGAGCAGGTCTTCACGCATACCTCGTGGGCCGATGACCGCGCCGAATCCTACGAGAGGCTCGAGTTTCTCGGCGACAGCGTGCTCGAGCTCGCGATCGCACGCGCCCTCTACGACCGCTTCGGAGAGGCTTCGGAAGGGCGGCTTGCGAAGATCCGAGCTCACGTCGTGTCCCGACAGAGCTGCGCCGGAGTGGCCAAGGAGCTAGGCCTCGGCGAGCGTCTCCTCGAGTACGCCGGCGAGGTGGCGCCGGACGAGCTCCGGCGGATCTCGCACAGTCGCAACGTCCTCGCCGCGCTGCTCGAGGCGGCGATCGCAGCGGCCTATCTCGAGCACGGGTTCGAGCGGATCGAGCGCGCGATCGTCGGAGCGTTCGCGGAGAAGATCGAGTACGCGCGCTCGAGCCATGTCGACTACAAGACCGAGCTCCAGGAGGCACTGGCTCGTTCCGGAACGCAAGTGAGCTACACCGTGCTGGAGGTCGAGGGCCCGCCGCATGATCGGCAGTTCGTCTGCGCGGCGCACGTCGCCGGCACGCAGCTCGGTATGGGCCGTGGCACGACCAAGAAAGCCGCCGAGCAGGAAGCCGCACGGCAGGCGCTCGAGGCACTCGGCGTCGTTCCCGACCGGATCTGACGACCGTTCGTTCGTCGGCTCGGCCCCGTCCGGGGCGACCGCGAGAATGCCGCTCGGTGCACCTGCGCTCGCTCCGCATCCGCGGCTTCAAGTCGTTCCCGGACGCGCTCGAGATCACACTCGAGCCTGGCGTGGCCGTCATCGTCGGCCCGAACGGCTCGGGCAAGTCGAACATCGCGGATGCCGTCGTCTGGGCGGCGGGTTCGCTGACCCCGTCGGAGCTTCGCGCCGAGAAGCCCGACGACGTTCTCTTCGCCGGCGGCGGCGATCGAAAGCCGGCTGAGCACTGCGAGGTCGAGCTCGTCTTCGACAACGAGGACGACGCGTGGCCGGATCTCGACTTCAGCGAGGTCTCCATAGCCCGCCGGCTCGTGCGTGGGGCCGAGGGGCAGTACCTCGTGAATCGCGCGTCCGTGCGGCGCACCGATCTCGTCGAGTTGCTCGCCGACGTCGGGCTCGGCTCGACGATGCACTCGATCGTCGGCCAGGGCAAGGTCGAGCAGGTGCTCGCCTCGAAGCCCGAGGACAGGCGAGCGTTCGTCGAGGAGGCCGCAGGGCTGGGGAAGTTCAAGCGACGCCGGCATCGCGCGGAGCTCAAGCTCGCTCGGGTCGCGCTCCAGGTCGAGCGCGCTCGTGATGTCGAGGAGGAGGTGCGCAAGCGCCTTCGCCCACTTGCGCTCCAGGCGACCGCTGCCGAGCGCGCCGAGAAGCTCGCGCTCGAGATCGCCTCGCTCCGCGCGCGCATCGCGCAGCTCGATCTCGCCGACTCGGCGGAGCGGCGGCTCGAGGAGGAGGGGCGGCGCGACGCGGCTGGGCTCGCCCGCCGCGGGGCGCAATTGCGCCTCGAAGGGCTGCTGGCCGACCGGACGCGGGCAGAGGACGAGCTCTCGGACGCTGCGGGTCGACGCGAGGCGGCCGTCGCGGCGCTCTACCGGCTTCAGGGTGCGAGCGAACGCCTCGGGCTCCGTGGCGAGGCTGCCGCTGCGCTGCTCGAGCGCTTCCGCAGCGAGGTTCCCGCGCAGTCAAGCGATGGGCGTCGGACCGGACGATGCGACGCGCCTCGAGCTCGAGGCGGCACGGGCAGCGGAGGCGGCTCGGGTCGCCGAGCGGGAGCGAGTGGAGCTCGCCGAGCGCGCCGCGCTCGCCCACGAGCGCACGCGCTCTCTCGAGCAAGCCCTCGCCGAGCAGGAGGGCCTCCCGCCCGCGGCGCGCGCGCTCGCCGAGCAGGGCTCCCGTCTTGCGCTCGCGTCGCTCGAGGTCCAGCCCGGAATGGAGCGGGCAGTCGCCGCGGCGCTGCGTTCGCGTGCGTCGGCCGTGCTCGCAGCGGACTCCGCGGTGGGGCTGGCGCTGCTCCAGCGTGCCCGCGCCGCGGGACTCGGCAGCCTCACCGTTCTCACGGGCTCCACGCCGCAGGACCTCGTGCGTGAGTTTCCGGTCGTGGCGCTCGATGCGCTGCTCGACGTGCGCGTCGCGTCCGTGACCGCCGAGGGGTTCGGCTACGACCCCAAGCGGGGCGAGCTCTGGTTCGCGGGCGAGACGGCCGAGGCGGTGCTGCTCGAGCTGCAGGCGCGCTTGCGGGTCCTCTCCGCCGAAGCGTCCGAGCTCGAGGAGCGCGCGGCGGCTGCGACATCCGCGGCGGCCGTCGCTCGGGACGCGGCACGGGCTGCGGAGACGGCGTACGGGCACGCGGCACCGAGGCTCGGAGCCCGGATCGACGCCCGCGCGCTCGGCAGGCTCGTCGAGTTCGCCGAGGCGCTGGCCGCCGGGATCGAGGCCGCTCGGCGTGTTGCCGAGCGCCTCGATGCGCCGTTGCGCGCACGGGTCGACTCCGGAGCGCTTCGCACCGGCGAGCTCGGCGACGAGCTCCGCCGGCTCGGGGCTGCGGAGGTCGGGCTTCGCCAGGAGCTCGAAGAGGCGAGCGAGCGCCTGACGAGCGCGGAAGTGGAGATCGCCCGCATCGACGCCGAGACGAGCGACGCCAGTCGCAGACTGGAGGCCGCGGGGGAGGTCAATCCGGCGGAAGGAGACGACCGCGACGAGCTCGCGGTCAGGGTCGAGCGCCTCGAAGTCCGCCGGGCGACGCTCGGCCAGGTGAACCCGCTGGCCCGGGAGGAGTACGAGGCCGAGAAGGAGCGGCTCGCGGATCTCAAGATGCAGCGCGAGGATCTCGAGCGGAGCCTCGACGAGCTCGAGAGGCTTCGCGCGGAGCTTGCCGAGACGGTCGAGCGTCGCTTCACCGAGACCTTCGCGGCGGTTGCAGACCACTTCGAGGACGTCGCCTCGACGCTCTTCCCCGGCGGCGAAGGGCGGCTGCGACTCGTCGCCGCGGACGAGGAAGGCGGAGAGCCCGGCGTCGAGGTAGAGCTTCGACCGGCCGGCAAGAGAATCACCCGGCTCTCGCTGCTCTCGGGAGGCGAGAAGGCTCTCGGTGCGATCTCGTTCCTCTTTGCCCTTTTCCTGGCGAGACCGTGCGCCTTCTACCTTCTCGACGAGGTCGAAGCCGCCCTCGACGACACGAACATCGCGCGCTTCGTCGAGCTCCTGCGACGCTATTCCGATCGTGCCCAGTTCGTCGTCGTGACCCATCAGAAGAGGACGATGGAGGCCGCGGATATCCTCTACGGCGTGACGATGGGACCGGACGGCGTCTCGCAGGTCGTGTCACGGCGTCTTCCCAGGCACCACCAGCCCGTCGCCGCCACGGCGTGAGCAACGTTCGCCTCCGGCGAACGTTCGTGCGGGGAACGATGTCTCCGACGCGTGGCCATATGCTGGGGGAACCTTCCGGTTCCCCCAGGCCCCTTCCACTGGTCCGCTTTGCGGACAAGGCGCTTCGCGCCTTCCCCAGACCCCTTCCCCTGGTCCGCTTCGCGGACAAGGCGCTCCGCGCCTTCCCCACGCCCCTCCGCGCTCACGGGGCAACCCGGGTTACCACGTGAGCTACACCTGGGCGGAGTTGCTCGGGGACGACGCCGCAGCTGCAGACGAGCCCGAGCGGACAGGTGTCTTCGGACGGCTTCGCGAGTCGCTCGCGAAGAGCCGACGTGCATTGACCGCGGAGCTCGCGTCCGCGGCCTTCGACCCTGGCGACGACGCGGCGTGGGAGCGGCTCGAGGAGGCGCTCATTCGCAGCGACGTGGGCGTTCCGGCGACCGCCGAGATCGTCAGCCGGCTCGAGGCAAGAGGCGTCGTCGGCGGCCTCGAGGACGCTCTGGTCGAAGAGGTCGAGGTAATTTTCGGCGCTCCGCCGACTCTCGAGCTCGCTGCCAGACCGACCGTGATCCTCGTTGTCGGCGTGAACGGGACCGGCAAGACGACCACCATCGGCAAGCTCGCGCAGAAGCTCCGCGAGCACGACCGGTCGGTGCTCGTCGGCGCGGCCGACACATTCAGAGCAGCGGCCGAGGAGCAGCTCGAGATCTGGGCCCAACGCTCGGGCGCCGATTTCGTCGGCTCGCCGCGAGGCGCCGATCCGGCTGCGGTCGCGTTCGACGCGGTCGAGGCGGCTCGGGCGCGTGGCCACGACGTCGCGATCATCGACACCGCGGGCCGTCTCCATACGCAGACGAACCTCATGGCCGAGCTCGAGAAAGTTCGAAGGGTCGTCGCATCGAAGCTGGACGGCGCACCGCACGAGACGCTCCTCGTCGTGGACGCGACCACGGGCCAGAACGGACTCCAACAGGCGCGGCTTTTCGGCGATGCGGCCCAGGTGACCGGGGTGGTGCTGACGAAGCTCGACGGGAGCGCGCGCGGCGGAGTTGCGATCGCGATCGCGGTCGAGCTCGGACTGCCCGTGAAGCTGGTCGGGGTCGGCGAAGGCGTCGACGACCTTCGCCCGTTCGACGCACACGACTATGCTCGCGCGCTCATCGCCGGCTGACGCTTGGAAGTCCGCGATCATCCCGTCGAAAGCGCGTGGTTGCAAATCCCTCGAACGAGGGCTCAACCTCGTTGCGCTGCGACCATCGCCCACGTACTCTCTGTCTAGTCCCTGACGCGACGAGGGTTAAGGAGGACTGGGAATGGCTGTCGCGATGTTCATGCACTGGCCGGGGGTCACATCCGACCAGTACGACGCTGTCATGGCGCGTCTCGATCTCGACGTGAATCCTGCGGCCGGAGGAGTTCTTCACGTCGCGGCCTTGACCGAGGACGGCCTCGAGGTGTGCGAGGTTTGGCAAACCGAGCTCGCCTTCCACGGCTATCTCGAGCATCGCCTTTTGCCCGTCATGGGAGCGTTGGAAATATCCGGCCTGCCCCAGATCACGCTCGTGCCGTTACACAACCTGTACGCCGGAGATCCCGATGTGATCGACCGGATCGGCGCGGTCTCCCTTCCGGGGGCTGTGGCAACCTGGGCTAGTTGACATCCTGCGGCGGCGCGGTTTCAACCGCGCCGCCGGGGGCAAGAACTATGATCGTCCGGTGGGCAAGCAGGGCGAGACGACGATTGCATTCGGCCCGGTGGGCCTCGCCGGCTGCGCGCTCTTGCTTCTCGGCATCCTGAAGCGAAGCCGGTTCATCGCGCTGGTCGGAATTGCGGGCGTCGTCGCCGACGTCACCGTCGCCGAGCTCGGCGGGTTCAAGGCGATGAACGAGGCCCGCGCTGACCCGATCGCCGGCGCGGAGTAAGTCTCCCTGCAAGCGGCGGTCAGCCGCCCGGCCCCATGATCACCTTGTGTTCGCTTATCGGGTTTACCATTTTGACCCAGTGGTGCTTGACCTTGAACCAGGTGCCTGACGGGTGATCCGCCGCCATCGCCTTCCGCCACGCGTCCTCACACGCGTCCTTGAACTTTTCGCCCCGTCCGTCGAAGTCGCCCTCTTCCATGAACTCCGAGACGTCGAGATCGTTCGAATCGTTCACCGCAGCTCCTCCTCCGGTCGAATGTTGTCACGACGATAACGCCGATCGTCCCGAGTTACCACCTGCTATGCCGTAGCGCGGGAGCTCGACTCCGAAGCCGGCCGGCCCGCGGGGTTGGCCCCAAGCCCGCCCTCCACCCCCTCGGCCTTCAGCTCAGCCACGCGTTCTTCGCCAAGTGCCGCCTCGAGGCGCGGGTAGAAGTGCTCGACGACTGCGCGCTCCGGTGCTTCGAGCGGCGCCGCCCCGCGCAACGCCTCCGCTTCACCGAACAGGCGTGCCGCCTCCTCGTCGGATTCCCGTAGCACGGCCACACCGCCCAGCGCCGTGAGACACGCTGCGCGTTCGAGAGTCGACCCGGGGTCGGTATAGAGCGCGAGGCTCGCACGGATCCGCGCCTCGGCGCCTTCGGCATCGCCCGCGAGGAGGTCGAGCTCGCCGAGCAGCTTGAGTGCCTCGGCCGTGTGGAGCGTATCGCTCAGCTCGCGAGCCAGTGCGAGAGAATCCTCGAAGGCCGCACGCGATCGCATCAGGTCCCCGGCCAGGAAGGCGACCCAACCGAGGTTGAACACCGCATCGGTGACGAGCAACGCGTCGCCGAGCTCGCGGCGCTGGGCAACGGCCTCGTCGAGGTGTGCGAGCGCACGCGCGTGATCTCCCTGCGCCGAGCGAACTTCGCCGAGAATCGTGAGCGCGGACGAGGTTGCCCGTGGGTCACCCAGCTCTCTGGCCCTCGAGACGGCCTCCTCGCAGAGAACCGCCGCGCGCTCCGGCTCATTTCGGCGGAGCGCCATGAACGCGAGCTCGGAGAGGGTGAATACGACCTCTCGCTCACGGCCACCTTCGCGGAAAAGCGGCAAGGCCTCTTCGAGGAGAGTCGTTGCAGCTCCCCAGTCGCTCTGCGCAGCGGCCTGGCGGGCAGCCGTCCACAGGGCATCGGCCCGAACCTCGGCTGACAGATGAGCGTCCTGAGACAAGCCTCGAGACAGCCAGCGCCGGGCTTCGGTGACATGGCCCCGTGCGCGCCAGAAGCGGCCGAGCGCCGCAATTGCTCGAAGCGCATCCTCGACGCGATCGGACGAAAGGCACCAGTCGAGCGCAGCGCGGATGTTGTCGAACTCTTGCTCGAGGCGATTGAGCCAAACCGCTTGGTGTGGTCCGGCGAGCTCGGCCTCGGCGGCGCGTGCGAGCTCGACGAATCGTTCGGCGTGTCGACTCTTGAGATCGTCGAGCTCGCCCTCCGAGCGGAGGTGCGCGACGGCGTGCTCGCGCACGGTCTCGAGCATCGAGAGACGCACGTCTCCGTCGGTCACGTCGCTGCGCACCAGGCTCCACGCCACGAGCGCCTCGAGGTCTGGGAGGAACCGGTTTCCCGCACGCGCGATCGTCCGCGCGTCCTCGAGCGCACCTCCGTCGGCGAAGACCGCGAGCGCGCCGTGTAGCTCGCGCTGGCTCGGGCTCAGGAGCCGGTAGCTCCACTCGATTGCGGCGCGGAGCGTTCGTTGTCGCTCCGGAAGGTCGACCGGTCCTTCCATGTCGAGCGCGAGGCCTTCGTCCAGCGCCCGGAGGATCTCAGCGGGAGGAAGAACGACGAGGCGGGCGGCGACGAGCTCGATCGCGAGGGGGAGCCCGTCGAGACGGCGGCAGATCTCGTGTACCGACGCCAGCGTGTCCGCCTGGAGCACGACGCCGCGCGCCGCGGCCAGCTCGGTGAAGAGCGTCGCCGCGTCCTCCACGTCGAGAGGCTCGAGCCGCAGCACGTGCTCGCTCGGAGAGCTGGAGCGGCACGCGGCTCGTCACGAGCACGTCGAGGTCGGGAGCTCGGTCGAGGAGATCGGCGACGTGCACGGCAGCGGGAGCCAGGTGCTCGAGGTTGTCGAGAAACAGGAGCGCACCTGTTCCGTGCAGGGTGTCCGCGATGCTTTCGGTCAGCGGTCGTCCCGGCACTTCACGAACGCCGATCGCCCGGGCGATCGCCTCGGGCACCCGGTCCGAATGCGAGGCCGGGGCGAGGCCGACCAGATGCACCGGGCGGTCGAGCGCCGCCTCGGCGGCGACCTCGAGGGCAAGCCGGCTCTTCCCTGCTCCACCAGGGCCTGTGATCGTCACGAGGCGGACGTCGGGGCGCTCGAGCAGAGCCTCGATCCTGCCCAGCGCATCGCGCCGACCGACGAGGCGATGGTGGAGTGCCGGAAGGCTCGTGGCTCCGAGCGTCCGGAGGGGAGGAAACTCGTCCCTGAGCCCCGGAGCTGCGAGCTGGAAGAGCTGCTCGGCGCTGGGGACGTCCTTGAGTCGGTGCCTGCCCAGAGGCTTGTAGAACGCGTCGGGGAGTGGCTCGTCGCCGGCGACATCGCGGGTCGCACGCGTCACGACGATCTGCTCCCCGTGTGCCGCGGCGCAGATCCGCGCGGCGACGACGACGTCCATGCCGACATATCCCTCCTCGCCGAGCTCGGGCTCGCCCGTGTGGATCGCCACTCTCAAGCGAAGGGCTTCGTCGGGTGCCCACGGCTCCTCGCCGAGCGTGCGCTGGATCTCGACTGCGGCCACGATGGCGTTGCGCGCCCGCGAGAACGCGAGGAACGCACCGTCGCCTGCCCAGTCGACCTCGTGGCCACCGTGGCGCGACGCCGCCTCGCGGACAAGTGTGCGCATCCGTGCGCGTGCCGGTGCGAACCGCTCGCCGAGCGTGTACAGGAGCTTCGTCGACCCTTCGACGTCGGCGAAGAGAAGAGTCACCGTGCCGCCCGGAAGCGAATTGCGCCGATCGTCACTTACGGCCATGTCAGACGAGTCTACGAGCGTGGCACGGCCGGTACCAGCGGTGCCGTGGCTCACGACCGCCTCTCTACACTTGCGCGACGTGTTCGACACGCTCTCAGACCGGCTGCAAAGCGCGCTCGGCGATCTGCGCGGGCGCGGACGGCTCGACGAGGAGTCGGTCTCGAAGGCCATGCGCGAGGTGCGGCTCGCGCTCCTCGAGGCGGACGTCAACCTGGAGGTCGCCAAGAGCTTCACTGCGACGGTCAAGGAGCGTGCACTAGGTCAGGACGTTCTCAAGAGCCTCTCGCCGGGCCAGCAGGTCGTGAAGATCGTCCACGAGGAGCTCACGGCTCTCATGGGGACGGGGGACTCGCGGCTGGCTTTCGGACGACCGCCGACCGTGATCCTCCTCGCCGGGCTCCAGGGCTCGGGGAAGACCACGGCAGCCGCGAAGCTCGCGCTCCTCCTCCGCAAGGAAGGGAAGCGACCGGCGCTCGTGGCCTGCGATCTTCAGCGCCCCGCAGCCGTGGAGCAGCTGGAGCAGCTCGGCAGGCAGATCCAGATCCCGGTCTATCGGCTCGATACCAAGGACGCGGTCGCGGCGGCCCGGCACGGGCTCGACCAGGCACGCGCCGACGGGCTCGACGTCGTGATCGTGGACACGGCCGGCCGGCTTCACATCGACGAGGAGCTGATGGACGAGCTCGAAGCCGTTCGTGACGCGTTGAAGCCGCTGAACATCCTCCTCGTGCTCGACGCCATGACTGGCCAGGAAGCCGTGAACGTCGCGCTCGCGTTCCAGGAGCGCATCGCCTTCGACGGCGTCGTCCTGACGAAGCTCGACGGAGACGCGCGCGGGGGCGCGGCGCTCTCGGTCAAGGCTGTCACGGGCCGTCCGGTGAAGCTCGCCTCCGTCGGCGAGAAGCTCGATCAGCTCGAGTACTTCCATCCGGATCGCATGGCCTCGCGCATCCTCGGGATGGGCGACGTGCTCACGCTCATCGAGAAGGCCGAAGCCGCAGTCGCCGAGGACGAGCAGGCGGACATGGAGCGGCGCATGCGCGCGGGCGAGTTCACCTTCGACGACTTCCTCGCGAGCTACGGGATGCTCCGGCGCATGGGCCCGCTCCAAGGCGTGCTCAAGCTCGTACCCGGCCTCGGCAAGCAGCTTCAGGGGCTCGATCTCGACGAGAGCCAGCTCGCGCGCGTCGAGGCCATCGTGCTCTCGATGACGCCCCAGGAGCGGCGGATGCCGCACATCATCTCGACCCAGCGCCGCCGGAGGATTGCGGCGGGAAGCGGCACCTCGCTGGACGAGGTGAACAAGCTCATGGCCGCCCGCAAGCAGATGGCGAAGATGATGAAGCAGATGGGGAAGGGGAAAATGCCCGCACTTCCCGGAATGCCGCCGCCGGGCCGCCCCTAGGACAGGCACAATCCCTCGTCCATGTCTTCCGAAGGAGTCAGATGGCAGTAAAGATCAGGTTGACGCGGGTCGGTTCCAAGAAGAACCCGATCTACCGCGTCGTCGTCGCCGACTCGCGCTCGCCGCGGGACGGCCGCTTCATCGAGATCGTCGGCCGCTACAACCCCCAGACCGATCCCTCCACGATCGACCTCGACGAGGCCAAGATCAAGAACTGGATCGCCAAGGGCGCACAGCCGACGGCCCCCGTCTCGCGGCTGATCCGCGCCTCAGGCATCAGTGGCTGAGCTCCTCGAGTGGATTGCGCGCCGGCTCGTCGACGAGCCGGACGCCGTTCGCGTCGAGACCGAGGAGCGTGAGGACGCGATCGTGTTCCACCTCCACGTCGCGCCGGACGACGTCGGCAAGGTCATCGGCAAGCAGGGACGGATCGCTCGCGCGCTCCGTAGCATCGTCCGCGCGGGCGGCGCCAGGGCCGAAGAGCGCTATCTGCTCGAGATTGCCGGCTGACCCGAAATTCCTTCGGAATGTTCGCCCGTTGCGAGGCGGATGATGGACGCCGTGAGGCCAGGACCTAGCGAGCGCCCATATCCAGGTAGACATGGGTGCGACTGACGACGCTGCATCACGGCGTTCGGCGCCGCATCGCGACATGGCTGCTCCCGGAGCGATTAGGAGGAGCTCGTCGAGGTCGGACGGGTGGGCCGCCCTCACGGATCGACGGTGCGTTCGTCGTCGAAGCCGCCAGCGCGGATCCGAGCCGGTTCCGGGTCGGTGCCCAACTGCTGGTCGACGGTGAGCCCGCGACCGTCGTCGTGTCGCGACGTGTTGGAGGGGGCCGGCTCGCGATGAAGCTCGATCGTCGGGCGGAGCGTGGCGCGGAGCTCACGGTGTCGCGGGCGGACGCTTCCGCCGCTCGACAGCGACTCGTACTACGTCGCGGACCTCGTCGGGCTGGAGGTGATCGACGAGCACGGCGTTCGCGTAGGGCTCGTACGCGACGTCGTCCTGGGCCCGCCAACGATGCGCTCGAGCTCGACACGGGTCTGCTCCTGCCACTTGTCGAGGACTGCGTGCGCGAGGTCGACCTCGAAAGCCGGCGAATCCTTCTCAACCCCGGATTCACGGATTGACGGCTACGGTTCTCCGTAGGTGCGCCTCGATGTCTTCACGCTGATCCCGGACGCGTTCATGTGGCCGCAGGCACGCCGTCCTCTGGCGGCGGTGCTCGGCACCGAGCTCGAGCTCAGGATCTTGAACTACCGTGACACGAGCCCGCTCAGCGCGGGCCAGGTCGACGACGACCCCTACGGCGGCGGGCCCGGGATGGTGCTTCGTGTCGACGTCGTGGCGGCCGCGCTCGATGCGACGTACGGCGGACGTCCGGATCACCGTGTCGTCGCGCTCTCGCCTCAGGGCCGTCAGCTCGATCAGGCGCTGGTCGAGGAGCTCGTGGCCGAGGATGAGCTGACGCTCCTTTCGGCGCGCTTCGAGGGCTTCGACCAGCGGATCCTCGATCATCTCTGCACGGACGTGGTCTCGATCGGCCCCTACGTGCTTTCGGGTGGCGAGATTCCGGCGCTCGCAGTCGTCGACGCCGTGGCACGCAGGCTTCCGGGTGCGCTCACCGAAGGATCGGGCGAGATCGAGAGCTTCTCCGTCGCGCTGGACGGAGGCCTCGAATACCCGCACTACACACGACCGGCGGAGTTCCGCGGTTGGGAGGTGCCCGAGATCCTCCTCTCCGGTGATCATGGACGGGTCGCGGCGTGGCGTCGCGGCCACGTCAGGAGCGTCACGTGAGCAACGCTCGCCTTCGGCTCGCGTTCACGGGGGAAACCATGGAGGACCCTGCGCTCACGCTGGGGAAACCTCCCGGTTTCCCCGGACCCCTCCACCCGGTCCGCCTTGCGGACAAGGGGCTTCGCGCCTTCCCCACGCCCCTCCATGCTCATAGCCTGGAGGCCGGCCCATGAGCGAGACCGACGAGCAGCGCCGGCTTCGAATCGAGGGGCCGGTCGACGGCGCCGGGCCCGATCTCGAATGGCGTCTCCCGGAGCAGTACCAGCCGCCACCCCCCTCACCGCCATTCTCATGGCCGTTGCCGCCGCCCTCGTCGGAACGCATGGACGGGCACCACGAGTTCCACCATCCGCTCGATCGGGTCACGGGTCGCCTTCCCCGCCGGATGCGGATCGTCGTGGATTGGATCGTCACGATCGTCGGTGCGGTCGCGATCGTGCTGGCGATCAAGGCGTGGGTCGTCAACCCCTACCGGATTCCGTCATCCTCGATGGAAGCGACGCTTCACTGCGCGAGGCCGGCTGCGGGATGTGAGTCTCGGTTCTCCGACCGCGTACTCGCAAACCGCTTCATCTACCACTTCCGCGATCCTCAACGAGGGGACGTGGTGGTGTTCGAGACCCCGCCTGCCGCGAAAGCCAAGTGCGGCGCGGGAGGGACGTTCGTCAAGCGGATCATCGGGCTCCCCGGAGAGACGGTTCAGGTCCGACTCCGGCGCGGCGCCGCCTTCGTCTACATCGACGGTCGCAGGCTCGAGGAGCCGTACATCGAGCACGACCGGCGCGACATCGGGCCCGAGGAGAAGTTCAACGTGCCGGACGGAAGCTACTTCGTGATGGGGGACAACCGTTCGCAGTCGTGCGACTCGCGCGTGTGGGGTGCCGTTCCCGCAGGGGAATCTCATCGGCAAGGTCTTCATGACCTACTGGCCGCCTCAGCGGATCTCGTTCCGCTAGCATTGCGAGCCGGCCTCCGGCCTTCCTTTCCGATGAACACGACGATCGAGAGCCTCGAGCAGCGCCATCTGCGCACGGACCTGCCTCAGTTCAAGGCGGGCGACACGCTCCGAGTTCACTTCAAGGTGATCGAGGGCAACCGTCAGCGGATCCAGGTCTTCGAAGGGATCTGCATCAAGCGCCAGGGCTCCGGCTTCCGCGAGACGTTCACCGTGCGCAAGCAGTCGTTCGGCGTGGGGGTCGAGCGCACGTTCCCGCTCCACACGCCGAAGATCGAGAAGCTCGACGTCGTCTCCATTGGCGACGTCCGCCGCGCCAAGCTCTACTACTTGCGCAAGAGAGTGGGGAAGAAGGCGCGCGTCCGCGAGCTCCGGCAGGGTTAGGAGCTATCCTCGGCCGCGTGCCTCGATCCACCGGCCAGCGTCTCCTCGCCTTCGATCGACGGCTCGGTGTTCGATTTGTCGCCGGAGCCGACGAGGCCGGACGGGGGTCGCTCGCCGGCCCGCTCGTCGTCGCCGGAGTGCTCTTCGACTACGAGACGCTGCGCGGCCCTGTGTTCGTCCACTCGCGTCGCTGAACGACTCCAAGCAGGTGTCGCCTGCCGAGCGTGAGGTTCTCTTCGAGACCGTGATGGTGTGCGCGTCGCGGGTCAGCGTCCGCATGGTTTCCGCGTTCGAGATCGACCGCTCGGGGCTGCATCGCTGCAACCTCGCGGGTCTGCGCGCGGTGCTCGGAGACCTCCATCCGATCGCCGACGCCTGCCTCGTGGACGGCTTTCGGCTCGGCCCGACCGCTCCGCCGCATCGCGCGGTCGTCGACGGCGACGCCCGCAGCGCGGCCATAGCGGCCGCCTCGATCGTCGCCAAGGTCGTTCGTGACCGGGTCATGCGCCGCCTCGACGCGCTGTACCCGAGGTACGGATTCGTCTCTCACGTCGGGTACATCACGCCCGCTCACACGGAGGCCGTCCGGGCGTTCGGGCCCTCGGAGCTGCATCGCCGCTCGTTCCAGGCCGCCTGCTACGAGGCGGCGTGAATCGCGGAGAGCGGCGCGCCCTCTGGCACTATCGGCTGCGCGGATACCGGCTGCTCGACGCGAACGCACGGGTCGGCCGCTACGAGCTCGACCTCGTCCTGCGGCGCGGCGGCCGCGCTCCTCGTCGTCGAGGTGAAGGAGAAGCGCGGCGCCGACTATGGCCACCCTCTCGAGATGGTCGACGAGGAGAAGCTCCGGCGGGTTCACTCGGCGGCGCAAGGTTGGCTCGCAGCGCACCCCGAACATGCGGGGCGGAGCTCGCCGTCGAGGCCGCGGCGGTTCGCGGGCGGCAGGTGGAGCGGGTCCCGCTGACGTAGGACCGCGCCGGGCCGCGTCGAACGAGTGCTTCGTGGCGTCGACGCAGGCCGCCCTGTACGCGGAGCTCGCCGACGACGGAGCTCCACCTCTCGTGGTCGGAGGCGGAGCTTCCCGAGCGTGAGCGGACGAAGCACGTCCACCGCCTGCATCCGTACCTCGGCAAGTTCGTCCCGCAGCTCGTGGAAGCGCTCCTCGCAGCGCTACGTTCGTTCTGAGCGGGCGGGTTCTCGACCCGTTCGCGGGCTCGGGGACGACGCTCGTGCAGGCACTCGAGTCGGGATACGACGCGGTCGGGGTCGACATCGCCGCGTTCAACTGCCTGCTCATGGGCGTGAAGACGAAGCGATACGACCTGTTCTCGCTCGAGAGCGAGCTACGTGATGCTCGGTCGCGACTGGGCTGGTACGACGGCCGGTCGCGGAAGCGGCCCAGCGAGTACGTCCGTGAGTGGTACGCGCCCGAGGCCGCGTCCGAGCTCCTGCACTTCCGCTCGCTCATCGACGAGTACGAGCATGCGGACGTCCTTCGTGTCGTCCTCGCTCGCGCCGCCCGGTCGGCGCGGCTGACGACGCACTTCGACCTCGAGTTCCCGAGCGCTCCTCAGCGGGAGCCCTACTGGTGCCACAAGCATCGGCGGACCTGTCGACCCGTGCAGGAGGCGAACAAGTTCCTCGCGCGCTACCTCCTCGACACGCTCGAGCGCCTGAAGGAGTTTCAGCGCGTCCGAGATCGGGTGCGAGAGGCCGAGGTGTTACACGGCGACGCGCGAGACGTCGTCTTTGGACGGGGGCGTTCGACGGCGTCGCTCACCTCGCCGCCGTACCCGGGTCTCATCGACTACCACGAGCAGCACCGATACGCGTACGAGCTGCTCGGTCTCGACGACCGCCGCGAGCGGGAGCTCGGCGCCGCTGCTCGCGGGACGAGCCGAGCCGCCCTCCGGACGTACGTTGACGGCGTCTCGGCCGTGCTTCGACGATGCGGAGCGGCGCTCCAGCCGGATGCCGCGGTGGTCATCGTCGTGAACGACCGGCGCGAGCTCTACCCCGAGATCCTCGAGCGGAGTGGTCTCCGGCTCGTCGATCGGCTCGAGCGCCACGTCAATCGTCGCACAGGCCGACGCGCCGGCGAGTACTTCGAGTCGATCCTCGTCGCCGTAAGGGAGGCGTAAGAATTCACCTGGTTTGCGGGGGTTCAGCCGGTGCTCGGGGTAGCCTGGCCGTCGAGCCACCGAAAGGGGACGAAATGCGAAAGCTCTTTCGCCGGCCCTCGCCGGCAATGGTCGTTGCGTGCCTTGCGCTGCTCGTCGCGCTCGGCGGGACCAGCATCGCGGCGGTGAATCAGCTCGTTCCGAGAAACAGCGTCGGGCCGCCCAGCTCCAGTTCGGCGCGGTGACGAATCCGAAGATCAGGGACAACGCCGTCAACTCGGCGAAGGTCGCGAATCGCTCGTTGCTAGGTCCGACTTCGCCCTGGGCCAGCTTCCTGCCGGGCCCACGGGCCCGCAGGGGCCGCCAGGGCCACCAGGCGCCGCGGGCGCCGCCGGGCCCCCGGCCCGGCGGGCATGATCGGAGCGATCACGGTCCGCTCGCAGTCGGTCGTCGATCCCGGGCGGAACCGCCGCGAACGCGGCGAACACTGCCGAGCGATCCAATGCGATCTGCTACCGGGAACGAGCGCGCGATCTCCGGCGGAACGGCATGGAGCGACGACGGCCCCGGTCTCGAGCTCTTGACGCGGCGGGCTCGAGCCGGTCCTGAACGCGTCAGAACCAGGTGGTCGGCTTCCTGGGCGTCGGCGGAAACGACAGCGGGCAAGTCGAGCACGTTCACCGTCTACTCGCTCTGCTACACGCCGTGAGCGAGTTGTAGCGACTTTCGGCACGGAGGCGTTCACCCCGTGCGACGCCTCCGCGCCTACCCTCGCTCGGGTGCTCGCTCGCGCGGTCACCCACGCTCTCGTCGGCCTCGAGCCGCGGAAGGTGGAGGTCGAAGCGCATCTGCAGCCCGGAGTTCCGGGCTTCGCGATCGTCGGGCTCGCGGACCGCGCGTGCCAGGAGGCCAAGCACCGGGTCCGGAGCGGCGTCGTCTCGGCTTCGCTCGAGTGGCCTCTGAACCGCCGCATCACCGTCAACCTCGCTCCGGCGGCGCTCCGCAAGGAGGGATCGGGCTTCGATCTCCCCATCTCGCTCGCCGTTGCTCGGCCGCGACCCGGCAGCTTCCACCCGAGCGGCTGGCCGAGCACGCGGCGGTCGGCGAGCTCGCGCTCGACGGGCGAATTCGCCCCGTGTCCGGGACGCTCGCGGTAGCGGAAGGAGCTCGTCGCGCCGGGTTGCGTCGAGTGGTCTGCGCCGCGGAGTCCGCACCGGAGGCCGCGCTCGCGGGCATCGAGCCGGTTCCCGTTCGTCATCTCGCCGAGGTCGTCGCGTACTTCCGGGGAGAGATCGACGCGCCGCCCTTCGAACCCCTCTCGGACGCCGATCTCGACGGCGCCGCGGTGCCCGACCTGGAGGACGTTCGAGGTCAGGAGCGGGCACGCCGGGCCCTCGAGATCGCGGCCGCGGGCGCGCACAACCTGCTGCTCGCCGGGCCGCCCGGCACCGGGAAGACCATGCTGGCGCGGCGCCTCCCGGGGATTCTTCCGCCTCTTACGGCGCGAGGAAGCCCTCGAGGTGACGCGCATCCACTCGGTCGCAGGTCTGCTGCCGGCGGACAGGCCGCTCGTGTCCGTGCCTCCCTTCCGCGCCCCACATCACGGAGCATCCGCGCCCGCGGTGGTCGGCGGCGGTCCGAGCCCTCGACCGGGAGAGGTCTCGCTCGCGCATCGCGGCGTGCTTCTTCTCGACGAGCTGCCGGAGTTTCCGCGCTCGGTGCTCGAGGCGCTACGACAGCCGCTCGAGGACGGCGTGGTCGCAGTCTCTCGCGTTGGTGGGCATGCGCTTGTTCCCGGCGCGGTTTCAGCTGGTCGGGACGATGAACATGTGCCCGTGCGGTGGTCGCGGCGACCCCGCCGTCGAGTGCGGTTGCACAGCGCAACGCCTCGCGGCGTACCGCGAGAAGCTCTCGCGTGCGCTTCTCGACCGCTTCGACCTCGCCGTCGCGATGCCGCGTCCGCGCGCGGTGGAGCTCGCGGCCTCACCGGCCGAGCCCTCGCGATGCCGTGCGCGCTCGAGTCGTCGATGCGCGCGAGCATCTGCGCGCAGCGCTTCCCGCGGCGGACGGACGCCGCCTCGGAGCTCCTCTCGAGCGCGGTCGACCGGCTGCCGCTCTCCGGTCGCGGCCGCGTGCGAGTCGCCCGGGTCGCGCGGACGATCGCCGCGCTGGCGAACGCTGCCTGAGGTGGAGCCCGCGTCACGTCGCCGAGGCGCTCTCGTACCGGATGCCCGGTGAGCTCGCCGCGACGTGACGCCCCGTCCGATCCGCCGGCTTCGCCGTCGCGACGACGCGTTTCCTGCGTTGCTCGCAGCAATCCACGATCCGCCACCGAGAGCTCTTCATTCGGGGCGGTGGGGAGGAGGACGTGCTCGCGCGGCCCGCGGTCGCCGTCGTCGGAGCCCGTTCGTGCTCATCGTACGGACGCTCCGTCGCCCGCTCGCTGTCACGCGAGCTCGCCGCCGCGGGCCTCGTCGTCGTGAGCGGCATGGCTCGTGGCGTCGACGGAGAGGCTCACCGCGGGGCTCTCGAGGCGGGCGGAACGACGGTCGCAGTGCTCGGCTGCGGCATCGACCGCGACTACCCCGCAGCGCACGCCGAGCTCGCGAGGCGGATCTGCGAGCGAGGACTGATCGTCTCGGAGTACGAGCCCGGCATCGAGCCTGCGCCGTGGCGCTTCCCGGCGCGGAACAGGATCATCGCCGGCCTCTGCGCTGCGACCGTCGTCGTCGAGGCGCGCGAGCGAAGCGGTGCCCTGATCACCGCGGACTTCGCGCTCGAGGAGGGCAGAGACGTGCTCGCCGTGCCGGGCGAGATCACGAGCTCCCTCTCGGCGGGTACGAACGCGCTCCTCAGGCTGGGTGCGACTCCGGTGACAGGCTCCGTAGACGTCCTCGAGCTCTTCGATCTCGCTCCAGCGGAGCGATCCCGTGCGGATCTCGGTGCGAGCGCGCAGGATCTGCTCACCCTTCTCGGAGACGGTCCGCTCACTGCGGACGAGATTGCGCGTGCAACCGGCATCGAGCCGGCGCCGCTCTCCGCGTCGCTCATGGAGCTCGAGCTCGCCGGGAGAGTGGCGCTCGAGGACGGGGTCTACCGGGCTGCGATCTAGCGACCACTAGGATCGCGGTCGGTGACGACCCTCTCCTACTGGCTTGCCGAGGCGCGCGATCCGCTTCCTTCCGCTCACCTCGACGGCGCGCCTGACGTCGCCGTCGTCGGCGGTGGGATCACAGGCTGTGCCTGTGCGCTTGCGCTCGCCGAGACCGGCCTGCGGGTCCGGCTCTACGAGGCTCGCGAGGTTGCCGGAGGTGCGAGCGGTCGCAATGGCGGCTTCGCGCTGCGGGGCGGCTCCGCGCCGTACCCGGTGCTGGCGGACTCGATCGGGCGCGAGCGTACGGCGGCGCTGTGGCGCTGGACGGAAGCAGAACTCGCAGAGCTTGCGGCGGTCGCAGGGGACGCGTACCGACCGACCGGAAGCCTTCGACTTGCCGCGGACGAGGAGGAGCGCGAGGAGCTTCGAGTCGAGTACGACGCGCTCAGGGCGGGAGGCTTCGACGCGGAGTGGCGCGATGAGCTGCCGAGCTCCGCTCGACGGGCGCTATCCCGGAGCGATCTTCCATCCCTCCGGACGGCGTCCTCCAGCCCGCGCGGCTCGTTCGACGTCTCGCCGCGCGAGCTGCGGAAGCCGGAGTCGAGATCCGCGAGCACGTGCGAGTCGGCTCGGTGCAGGCGAGACGGGAGCGGACACGGTCGTCGTCGCGACCGACGGCTATCCGAGCGGCCTTCTCGGCGAGCTCGAGGGGCTCATCGTTCCGACGCGAGGCCAGGTGATCGCGACCGAGCCGATCGACGAGAGGCTTTTCGAGGTTCCGCACTACGGGCGCCACGGCTTCGACTACTGGCACCAAGCGCCGGACGGACGGATCATCGCGGGAGGCTTCCGGGACGTGTCGCTCGACACCGAGTTCACGGCCGACGAGGTGACGACTCCGCTCGTGCAGGATGCGCTCGATCGCTTCGTCGAGTCGCATCTCGGACGGGCTCTGCGCGTCGACTACCGCTGGGCGGGGATCTTCGGGATGGTCTTCGACTTCCTCCCAGTGGTCGGGCTCGTACCCGATCAGGATGGTCTCTGGATCGCGGGCGGTTACTCGGGGCACGGCAACGTGCTCGGCTTCGCCTGCGGCCGGCTCGTTGCCCGAGCGATCCTCGGTGACCGCGACCCTCTGCTCGATCTCTTCGCGCCCGCAAGACTCCTCGTCCCGTGAGTCTCGAGGGGCTTGGCCGCGGATTCGCGGGCCTCGTGAGCTCGCGGTCGTGGCTCAGGCGGCGTGACGGTTGGGACAGCGGGCGGTCGACACGGAGCTAGATCCTTGCGCGGAAATTGGCGCGCAGTCGAGGGCGGTCACGACCAAGCCGGGCGTCGCACGTATGCGTCGTGCAGGCTTGAAAGCCTGTGCGACGCGCGCGGGTGGCGAGCCGGCGCCGTGTCGTGGCCGTCAGTCGGCCCGCGTGAAGTTCCGGTCAAGCATCTAGAGGAGGATCGCCAGGGCGAGCTCCACCGGGCAACCTCTCTCGAGCAGATCGACTGCCGTGTGGAGGTCGATCTCACGACTCGTAGCGAGGACACCGGCGCTCGTCGAGTCGTATCCCGCCCGTTCGAGCTCTTCCCTGCGCCACTGCTCGACTCGGTCGACCTCGGGAGCGGATGTGGTCTCGAGTTCTGCTGCTGACATTTCGTGGCCCTTCTGCATCGGGAGCGTTTTCACTCCCTCATTCGTCCAGTCCGACGAATCGGACGTCTTTCAGAAGATCTAGGTGGCAGATCGGTGAACGTTCGATGAACGTAGGATGGCAGGCGTGATTCGCGGGCCGACCGGTCGGCAGTCCGTTTCTCACGCGGACTCGGGTTCACGCTTCAGCGTAGCCACGGCGCTCGGCGCGCAGCCAGCGTCTTCGGTATGGACCTTCCCTGGTCAGAGGGGCAGGACGGGACAGGTCTACGGCTCCCTCCAAAAGGTCGAGCGTCCGTAGGTCAATCTCTTCGGCCCGCGCCCATGGGGGCTCGGCGCCGGTGCCTCGGCTAGAGATCGAGCGTCTGGAGGTCCAGCTCGCCGCGCCTGCGGTAGGCGGCCTTCGCGATCGCGAGATCCTGGATGGCGAGGCCAGTCGAGTCGAACAGTGTGATGTCGCGCGCGCTCCGACGACCGTCCGCCTCGCCGACCAGCACAGCTCCGAGCTCGGTGACGTCCTCACGTCGCACGACTCCCGAGTCCAGTCCTGCTGCGAGCTCTCCGCCGTGGCTCGCCTGCTCCCAGTCGTCGCAGAAGAGGTGGGCGCGGCCGAGCTCCTCGAGCGCGACCTCGGCCTTCCCGGGTCCGTCTGCACCCATGAGCGAGACATGCTGGCCGGGTTCGAGCGAGCCCTCCGGATAGAGCACCTGGGAGCCGGGGGTCACCGTGAGCACGACCTCGCAGGCGAGCGCGGCGGCCACGCTCGATGCGACCTGCGCGCCGAGCCGCTCGGCGACGAGCTGACGCCGGTTCTCGTCGACGTCCCAGACGATCGGGTGCGCGCCTCGTGCGATGAGCATCCGCACCGCCTCGGCGCCGTTGACCCCGCAGCCGACGACGGCGTACGAGGAAGCCTCCGGCCGACATAGGGTGTCCGCGGCCAGCACGCCTGCGGCCGCGGTGCGGAGCGCGGTCACCGCTGCTGCGTCAAGGAGGGCAAGCAGGCGGCCGTCCTCGGAGTCGGACAAGACGACCAGACCTGTCACCGTCGGCAGTCCGCGCGCGGGATTCCCGGGGAAGGACGTGACCCACTTGAGGAGCGCGGATCCGCCACCGATCGCCGGCATGGCGCGGAAATCGCCGGCCGGATAGTTGGTGACGTACACCTTCGGCGGCATCGACCATTCGCCGCGCGCGTACGAGACGAATGCATCACGCACCGCGTCGTACGCCTCGTGCGGGCTCACTGCGGATTCGACGTCCCGCGCACTGAACACCGGCACTCTCACGCTCTACCTAGGAGCTCTTGACCGCTGAGATGAGCTTGAGAATCGACTCCTTGGCGTCGCCGAAGAGCATCGTCGTCTTCGGATCGAGGTAGAGCTCGTTGTCGATTCCCGCGAATCCGGGGTTCATCGACCGTTTCAGGACGACGATGCTCGCCGACTTGTCGACATCCAGGATCGGCATCCCGTAGATCGGGCTCGCCGGGTCGCTGCGCGCCGCCGGGTTCGTCACGTCGTTGGCGCCGATCACGAGCGCGACGTCGGTCTGCGGAAAGTCGGGATTGATCTGGTCCATCTCCGCAAGCTGGGTGTACGGGACGTTGGCCTCTGCGAGCAGGACGTTCATGTGTCCCGGCATGCGTCCGGCGACCGGGTGGATCGCGTATCTCACGTCCACGCCGCGTCCCTCGAGGATGTCCGCGAGCTGTCGAACGTCGTGCTGCGCCTGTGCCACCGCCATGCCGTAGCCCGGGACGACGATGACCTTGCGCGCGAACGAGAGCTGAACCGCGACGTCCTCGGCCGTCGTCGCCCGAACGGTGCGTCCGTCGTCTGAGCGCGCAGTACCGACCCCGACCTGCACCTGACCGAATGCCCCGAAGAGAACGTTCGCGACCGAGCGGTTCATGGCCTTCGCCATCAGAAGGGTCAGCAGCGTTCCTGCCGCGCCGACGAGCATCCCCGAGACGATGAGCACCGTCGAGTCGAGCACGAACCCCGTTGCGGAAGCCGCGAGCCCGGTGAACGCATTCAGGAGCGAGATCACGACCGGCATGTCCGCGCCTCCGATCGGGAGGACGAACATCACGCCGAAGACGAGTGCGAGGGCGACCAGCGCCCAGAGCACCCACTGGGCGTCGCACCTGCGATCGCGGCGATGCCGAGGCCGGCGGCGCCCACCAGAACGAGCACGTTCACGACGTTCTGCCCGGGAAAGACGATCGGTCGCCCGCTCAGGAGCTCCTGCAGCTTGGCGAAGGCGACGACGGAGCCTGCGAACGAGATCGAGCCGATCAGCGCCGACAGCACGATCGACGTGGTCTCGTCCGACGCCGGGCCTGCGGCGTTGTGCCATTCTGCGAGCGCGACGAGTGCGGCTGCACCCCCGCCGACCCCGTTGAAGATCGCCACCATCTGTGGCATCGCGGTCATGCGCACGTTGCGCGCCCCGACGATGCCCACGACGGTTCCGATCAGGCCGCCGACGGCGATCAGCGCCCAGTTGCCGATGCCGTCGAGCAGGAGGGTCGTCCCGATGGCGACGAGCATTCCCGCGCCTCCGACCCAGTTTCCCTTCCGGGCGTGCTTCGGGGACGAGAGAAAGCGCAGCGCGATCACGAAGCAGACGATCGTGACGAGGTACAGCAGGCCGACGACGTCGGGATCGGAGATCACTCGTTCTTCTCCTGCTTCGGCTCGGGCCGGCGCTTGAACATGCCGAGCATGCGATCGGTCACGAACCAGCCGCCGACCACGTTCGCCGTCGCCAGGACCATCGCGACGAAGCCGGCGGCCTTCGTGAAGGTGTCGTCAGCCGTGCCGAGGACGATGATCGCGCCGACGATGACGATGCCGTGGATGAAGTTGGCGCCCGACATCAGCGGGGTGTGGAGCATCGTCGGGACCTTCGAGATGACCTCGAAGCCCAGAAACGCCGCCAGTACGAGAATCGTCAGCTCGATGACGAGCGGCAGATCCGTCATCCGGCGCTCTCCGCTCTCGTGACGCACGCGCCGGCAGTGATCTCGTCCTCCCAGTCGAGGACGAGCTCGCCGTTCGGCGCGAGGTGTAGCAGGAGCGCGGCGACGTTGCGCGAGTAGAGCTGGCTCGCGTGGAACGCCATGAGCGAGGGCAGGTTCGTCGTCCCGATCACCGTCGTCGCGCCGTGCTCGACGACCTCGCCGGGGACGGTGAGCTCGCAGTTTCCACCCGTCTCGGCTGCGAGGTCGACGATCACGGACCCCGGCCGCATGCCCTCGACCGCGCTCGTGGGGATGAGCTTCGGCGCCGGACGCCCGGGGACGGCTGCGGTCGTGATCACGACGTCGAAGTCCGGGATTCGCTCTTGCAGCGCGGCCCGTTGCTGCGCTTGCTGCTCCGCTGTCAGCTCGCTCGCGTAGCCGCCTGCGGTCTCCTGCGTGCGGACGCCGAGGTCGAGGAAGGCCGCGCCGAGGCTCTCGACCTGCTCCTTGACCGCGGGCCGGACGTCGAACGCCGAAACGACGGCCCCGAGCCGGCGCGCCGTTGCGATCGCCTGGAGCCCGGCGACACCTGCGCCGATCACGAGCGCGCGTACCGGAGCAATCGTTCCTGCCGCCGTCATCAGCATCGGGAACAGCCTTGGCACCCGGTCGGCCGCGAGCAGAACCGCCTTGTAGCCGGCGACCGTCGCCTGTGACGAGAGCGCGTCCATGGCCTGGGCGCGCGTGATGCGTGGAATCGACTCCATCGCGAACGCGACGATCTCCCGTTGGCGAAGCCGGGCGATCCCGTCCGTGTCCGTGAGCGGGTCGAGGAAGCCGATGAGGACCGTTCCCGGCTGCATGGCTGAGACATCCTCGGCCGATGGTCGCGCGACGCGCGTGACACAGTCGGCGCCAGAGGCGACTGCGTCGTCGATGTCGGCACCAGCAGCGACGTACTCTGAGTCGGGGAACCCGGCACTCGTCCCCGCATCCCTTTGGACGGCTACCTCGAATCCCACGGCCCGGAGCTTGGAGACGGTCTCGGGAACGAGCGCCACACGACGCTCGCCGGGAGCGGTCTCCCTCGGAACTGCGACTCGCATGGCGGTCGGAAACTCTATGTAAGGCGGGGAGCGCCTTGTCCGCGAAGCGGACCAGGGGAAGGGGCCTGGGGGAACCGGGAGGTTCCCCCAGCATCGGCAGCAGGCAATCCGTTCACAGCGACGCCCAGACCTCGAGCTTCGTCGTCGTGCGCCGGATGACCTCGTCCGTGAACGCGCGCGTCCCGTGGTGGCCCCCGAGATCGGCCGTGCGAACGCCTTCGGCGACCGCCTCGAGGCAGGCCTCGCGGATGGCCCGTCCGGCGGTCTGGCACCGGTCCTCCTCCGCGTGGGACAGGAGCACCGCGCCTGCGAGGATCATCGCCATCGGGTTGGCGACGTCTTTCCCCTGGAGCGCAGGCGCCGTTCCATGGGCGGCCTCGGCCATCAGCGCGTTCGGGACGTAGTCGTCTCCGAACGCGACGAGCAGCGATTCCGACCCGGCGATCGAGCCGAAGAGTGGGAGCACGAGATCGGAGAGGATGTCACCGTCCCGATTGAGCGCCGGTATCACCATCGGGGCGCCGCTCGACGAGATCAGGAGCGCGAACGTCGCGTCGATGAGCTGCGGCTCGTACGGAACGTCGGGATGGCGACCGGCCGCTTCGTCCATCTCCTCTTTGAGCATCCCCTCGTAGATCGGGCTCACCGTGTACTTCGGTCCTCCGAAGACCTTCGCCCCCATCCGTTCGGCCTGCCGGAAGGAGAACTCCGCGACCGCGTGGCAGATCCGGCGTTCGATGCGCTCCGTACGGAGCGCGACCTCGTCGTCGCCTGCGCCTTCACGCCACTCCGTCGCGCCATACGCGTCGCCGACCGCCATCCGGACGACCGAGATCGGCGCGTGGACACCTCCGAAAGGGACTACGCCCGGGATCCGGCGTCCGGTCCTCACGATGACCTTGCCGCCGATCTCCTCGCGCAGGATGCGGTTGGGAGAGCCGACGTCGCCCGCTGACTCGGGCGTGACGGTCGCCGCCTTGAGACCGTAACCATGCTCTCGGATCGCAGCTGCAGCGTCGTAGACGATCCGATTCTCGGTCGCACGCCTGTTCTCGAGTGAGAGGTCGAAGCGCTCGAAGACGAGATCGACGCCGATCACGTCTGGCGAGAGCACCCGCAGAGCCTCCTCGAGAAGCTCCTGCCCGGTCTGGTCGCCTTCGAGAACGACGATCGTCTGCACGTCGTGATCCTACTGCGGCCGATGTCCGCGTGAAAAGCACAGCGATGCTTTACGGTTGTATTTCCACGGTTGTTTTTCTAGGCTTCGCTCTTCCGGGAACGAGGACAAGGAGAGAAACATGGCAAGAAAGACGATCCTCGTGTGCGACAAATGCTCGAGCGAGGTGGCCGAAGGCAGAGGCGCCGTGATGCGCCTCAATTACACGGACGCCCGTCGCGGTTCGAAGCAGGCCGATCTTTGCGACGACTGCGCCGCGGGAATGCCAGGCCAGTCGGTTGCGCGCCGAGGCCGCCGGCCCAAGGCCGCTGCGTAGCAGAGCGGGGTCAGACCCGTAGGGTCTGACCCCGCGGCAGGAGCGGGCGTCTGACCCACTTGGGACGTCTGCTGACCCACAGGGACCAGCGCGGGAGTCAGACCCCACGGGTCTGACTGCGGAGGAAAGAGCGGGGAGTCAGACCCCGCCGGTCTGACCCCGGAGGGACGAGCGGGGGTCAGACCCCACGGGTCTGACCCGTTCAAGTTCCGCGCACTTTGCGCAGAGTCGCCCGACCGCGTACGAAAGGGCGTCCAAGGCCGAGACTACGATGACGAAATGGGCCTCGCGCTCGTCGTCGGTCCGGCGCACGCCGGCAAGGTCGCGCTGCTCCTCGAGCGCTATCTCGACGTGCTGGATCGAGACCCGTGGCTCGTCGTACCGAATCGATTCGACATCGAGCGGGTCGAGCACGATCTGATCCGGCGGCGGCCAGCTCTTCTCGCGGGACGTATCGGCACGTTCGACGACCTGTTCGAGGACATTGGCGGGGAAGCCGCTGGGTCCGAGATCGCGTCCGAGGTTCAGCGCACGCTCTTGGTCCGGCGCGCGATCTCGGCGAGTGAGCTCGCGGGCCTCGGCTCGTCCGCGTCCACACGCGGCTTCGCCGACACGCTGCTCTCCGCGCTCGGTGAGCTCGACTCGGCTCTCCTCGATCCGAGTCGCCTCGACGGGGACCTCGCCCGGCTCGCGGACGCATACCGGTCGGAGCTCGATCGACTCGGGCTCCGGGACCGGTACCTCGTCCGGAGGACAGCCATCGAACGCCTGCGGAGCGATCTCGACTCCTGGAGCGGGCAACCGGTTTTCGCATACGGTTTCGAGGATCTGACCGCGGCCGAGTGGGCGCTTCTAGAGGCGCTGGCTGGCCGAACCGAGGTCACGGTTTCGATCCCGTACGAGCCGGGGAGAGCTGCGTTCGCCGCCCTCGAGCGTACGGTCCACGATCTCGCCGGGCTGGCTGCCGGGGGGATCGAGGAACTCCCTCCGTCGTCCACGAGGCCCACGTCGGCTCCGTTGCACCACGTCGAGCGGGAGCTCTTTGCGGACCGCCCTCGTATCGGCCCGGCCCTCGACGGATCAGTCCGCTTTCTCGAGGGCGCCGGAGCTCGAGGGACAGCCGAGCTGATCGCGAGCGAGCTCGTAGCCCTCCTCAGAGCTGGGACCCCGCCGGATCGGATCGGCGTCGTCTGCGACTCACCCGAGCGGTGGCGCGCGCCGCTCGGAACGGCTTTCGAGCAGCTCGGCATCCCGCATGCGACCGAACATCTCGAGCGGCTGGGCGATACCTCGCTCGGTGGAGCGCTCCTCGCGCTGCTGCGCTTCGGCTGGCTCGACGGCGACCGCGGCGAGCTTTTCGCCTTCCTGCGTTCGCCGTTCTCAGGGCTCGAGCGGCGTTCGGTCGACTACGTCGAAGGGCGTCTACGCGGTCGCGCAGTGAGCGAGCCGACTCGCGTGCAGGAGGAGGCCGAGCGTCTACGCGGAGCCCCGGTGCCGGCGCTCGTCGAGCTCCAGGCGGAGGACGATGCCGTCGCGGGCGCGAGCGCGTTGCTCGGCTCGATGATGCGGAACGCGTGGGGCGTCCTCTCTCCGCCCACCTCTGACGATGCCCGCGTCGACGCAAGGGTGTATCGGGCAGCGGAGAGGACACTGGCCGAGCTCGCCTCCTTCGCCGACCTCGATGGGCAGCCGCTCTCGAACGAGGACGTCGTCGCGGCGCTCGAGCGCACGAACGTGTGGCCTCCGGCTAGCGGCGAGCCAGGGCGCGTCGCGGTGATCGACTACGAGCGCGCGCGAACACGAGTCTTCGAAGTGGCGTTCCTCCTCGGCCTCGAAGAGGGAGGCTTTCCGCGACGGGCGCGGCCGTCGCCTCTTCTCGACGACGACCTGAGACGCGAGCTGGGCTCGCGGCTCGAGCGACCCGATTCCGTGGCCCGCGATCGCTACCTGTTCTACACGGCGTGCACGCGGGCAACGCGACGACTCGTGCTCGTTCGAGAGAGCGCAACCGACGAGGGTGTGCCTCGTGAGCCCAGCCCCTTCTGGGACGACTTGAGGTCGCTCTTCGACGAGGGCGAGATCGCGCGCGCCACCCGTCGCCGTCCGCTGTCGGCGCTCACGTGGGGGATCGAGTCGGCACCGAGCGAGCGCGAGCGGCTGCGAGCGGTCGCACGCCTCTCGGTCGACGATTCCGAAGGCGCGACGGCACTTGCGGAAGCGAATGGCTGGTCTCGCCGTCTCGAGCGAGCGCGCCAGGCGTTCGAGCGTTCCACGGCGCTTCGCAGCCCGGCCGTTCTCGACACGCTTTCGGCGCGAACGATGTTCTCCGCCACGGAGCTCGAGCGGTTCGCCGACTGCTCGTCGGCGTGGCTCGTCGAGCGCGTGGTCGACCCGAAGCGAATCGATGCTCAGCCGGATCCCATCTTGCGCGGCCAGGTCGTCCACACGACGCTGAACCGCTTTTACGCAAAGCTGCCTCGCGAGCTCGACGCCGAGCGCGTTACTCCGGAGAACGTCGATGCAGCATTAGAGCTCGTTCGCCGCTGTCTGGACGACGCGCTCGAGTCGGGAGTACGCCTCGACCTGACGGAGCTGCAGCATGCGGAGCTCCGGCACACGTTGCTCGCCGATCTCGAAGGGTTCGTCCGCGACGAAGCGGCGTCCGAGGTGGCCTTCGTGCCCCGAAAGCTCGAGGTCTCGTTCGGCTCCGACCGTGCGGCACCCGAGCTTCAGCGCGGGCTTCAGCTCGGCGAGGATCTGTGGCTCTCGGGAAAGATCGACCGGATCGACATCGATCCCCTGAGCGCGCGCGGAATCGTGCAGGACTACAAGTCGGGGAAGGGCGCTCACTCCGCCGAGAAGATCGACAGCGAGGTTCGTCTCCAGATCCCGCTCTACGTCCTTGCGCTTCGCGATCTCGTCGGTCTCGAGCCACTCGGAGGCGTCTACCGTGCGCTCGCCGGGCGACGCATCACGCGCGGAATGCTCCGAGAGAGCGCGCACGAGGATCTCCCGGGCTTCGCGAAGGCCGACTATCTCGACGAAGACGCGTTCTGGGCGCAGGTCGAGTCGGCGCGCGCGCGCGCGGCGGCGAACGCGCTGCGGATCCGCGCGGGCGACGTGCAGCACGACCCAAAGGGTGACGGGTGTCCGGCGTGGTGTGACCTCTGGCCGATGTGTCGCGTGGAGCGGGCATGACCGTCGTGGAGATCACGACCCCGCTCAACGACGAGCAGCTCGAAGCGGTCGAAGCGACGGGCTCGGTGTTCGTCTCCGCGGGCGCGGGAACGGGCAAGACGTCCGTTCTCGTCGAGCGGTACGTCCGCGCGGTGTGCGATCGCGGGATCGACGTCGAGTCCATTCTCGTCATCACGTACACGCGAAAGGCGGCGGGCGAGCTTCGAGCCCGCATCCGTTCTGCGCTCCGGTCCCGTGGTCGACCCGATCTTGCGCGCGAGCTCGACGCTGCCTGGATCTCGACGATCCACGGCTTCTGCAGCCGGTTGCTGAGGACGTATCCGTTCGCGGTCGGCCTGGATCCGCGCTTCCGAGAGCTCGAGGACGCGGGAGCGGCCGTGCTGCGCGGCGAGGCCTTCGAGCGAGCGCTCGAGAGCTTCTGCTCGAGCGGCGATCCGGAGCGCCTTCGACTGCTTGCCACGTACCGGGCGGACGGGCTGCGCCGCATGCTCACAGGCGTCTACGAGACGCTGCGCTCAGCGGGGCGCGAGCTCGTGCTCGAGCTCGGCGAGCGCCCGAGTCTTGCGGACGCAGTCGAGCGGCTGCGCTCGGAAGCGGCCGTGCTCGCCGCTGACGAATCGGCGACCGCGACCCAGCGGCAAAATGCGAGCGAGGCGCTCCGGGTCGTCACGGAGGGCTCGCCACCCGAACGACTCGTCGATCTGACGGCAGTCCAGAGCAGGGGAGCAAGGGCGGCTTCGTTCGAGCAAGCACGCAAGGCTGCAGAGCGGGCCGGCCTCGAAGAGCTTGCCGCGCACGATCGCGACCTCCTGCAGGAGCTCCTCGAGCGCTTTGCCGGGGAGTACGCGGCCGCGAAACGTCGAGAGTCGGCGATCGATTTCGAGGATCTCCAGCTCGCCGCGCAAGACCTCTTACGCGATCGCACTGACATTCGCGAGGCGATGCAGCTGCGTTTCCGGCTCCTGATGGTCGACGAGTTCCAGGACACGAACCGTTTGCAGTGCGAGCTCATCGACCTCCTTGCCCATCCCGAGCTGACCGACGTCTTCACCGTCGGGGACGAGTTCCAGTCGATCTACGGATTCCGGCACGCGGACGTCGACGTTTTCCGCCAGCGGCGGGCGGAGGCGTCGAGCCTCCTCGCTCTGCGGAGCAACTACCGCTCGCGTCCGCAGGTGCTCGCGGCCGTGAACTTTCTCTTCGGCGGCGCGTTCGGCGACGAGTATCAACCTCTCGCGGCCTCGGCGGAGTTCGCGGACCCGGTGTTCGGACATCCTGTCGAGCTCCTCGTCACCGACAAGGCGAGCTACCGCGACACGGGTGAGCATTGGCGAACGGGGGAGGCGCGTGCGATAGCGGCGCGGGTGCACGAGCTCGTGGAAAGCGGGGAGGCGACCCCTGGTGAGATCGTCGTCCTCTTCGCAGCCGGGACCGACGCCGAACGCTACGAGGAAGCCCTGCGACAGGAGGGTCTCCCGACCTATCGGGCTACGGGGCGGGGCTACTTCGGCCAGCAACAGGTCGCGGATCTCCTCGCCTACCTGCGCCTCATTCACAACCGCTACGACGACGTCGCCCTGACGACGGTGCTTGCGTCCCCGTTCGTGGGTGTCTCGAACGATGCGCTCGTGCTACTCCGGCGGAACGCTCCGCGCCGTCCCCTGTTCACCGCGCTCGAGCGGGGAACGCCGGAGCACCTCTCCGGCGATGACGAGCGGCTTCTCCGCGCGTTCCTCCAGCGTTACGAGCGGCTGGTACGCGCGTCGGCGCGCATCGGGCTCGAGCCGCTGTGCGAGCTGATCCTGGCCGATCACGACTACGACCTCGCCGTTCTCGCACGGTGGGACGGCTCCCGCCGGTACGCGAACCTGTTGAAGCTCGGGCGCCTCGCTCGCGACTACCAGGCAATTCGCGGCGCAGATGTCGCCGGGTTCGTCCGGTTCGTCTCCGAGCAGGAGGCGCTCGGGGCGAAGGAGCTCGAGGCGGTCGCCGAGGAAGAGGGCGCAGGCGCCGTTCGGCTCCTCACGATCCATGGCGCAAAGGGACTCGAGTTCAAGGTCGTGATCGTCGCCGACGCGGGCCGGGACATCGGCGGGCCACGAGGCGCCGACGAGATCGTGGCGCTCTCGGACGGCCGCTTCGGTTTTCGGATGGTTCATCCGACTCGCGGTGACCGCCGACCCGTGTTCGGCTTCGAGGAGGTTCGCGATGCGGGGCGCGAGCAGGAGCGCGCTGAGCGGCTTCGCCTCTACTACGTGGCGATGACGAGGGCGATCGATCGCTTGATCGTCTCCGGTGCGATCGATCCGGAGCGTGCCGCCGATCGGGAGACGCCGATCGGATGGGTGCTCGATCGCCTCGCTGCTCACGAGGTCGTCGGAGCCGCAACGGACCAGCCGACCGAGCTCGAGCGTGGCGAGGCGCGCTTCCTGCTCACCGTCGACCGCTACACGCCCCCGGCAGCCCAGCCCTTCGCGGACGAGATACCCCAGCTCGGCCAGTTGGCGCTTTTCGAAGAGCTTCCGTCAGGCACTGCGCATCTCGGAGTCGAGCTCCCTACGTTGGCGGAAGTCTCCACGCCGCAGCTCCACGACGTGCGGCGTCTCTCCTACAGCGCGCTTGCTCTCTACGACCGCTGCTCGTACCGGTACTTCGCCGAACGCGTTCTCGGACTTCCGCCTCGGGCCGGTGGAGGTGCCGGCGAGGCGCAGGAGAAGCGACTCGCAGCGACGGAGATCGGGGACGCCGTCCATCGGCTGCTCGAGCTCGTCTCGCTCGACGATCCCGTTCCCCCGCCGCGAAGCCAGCTCGAGACGACGGTGCGCGAGTGGTACCCGGTTGCGACGGATGCAGAGCTCGAACGGATCTCCGGTCTGGTCGACGCGTACTGCTCGTCGGAGCTTGCCCGCCGCATCGCAACGCTTCCAGGTGCCCGCCCCGAGCGACCGTTCACGTTCGAGCAGGACGGCGTCCTCCTGCACGGACGCCTCGACGTCCTCTGGCGCGACGGCGAGAAGGCCCTCGTCGTCGACTACAAGTCGAACGCGCTCGAGGGCGCGGCCCCGGCGGCCATCGTCGACGACGAGTACGGCGTACAGCGACTCGTTTACGGGCTCGCCTGTCTTCGCGACGGTGTGAGCGAAGTCGAGATCGTGTACCAGTTCCTCGAGCGGCCGGAGGACGTCGTTTCGGCGACCTTCACGGTGGACGACATCGCGGCGCTCGAAGCCGAGCTCTCCGCTGCAATAGCTCGAATCCGCGAAGGAGAGTTCGAGCCGACGCCCGGCGAGTACGTCTGCGCCGACTGTCCGGCGCTCGACCTGCTCTGTGCCGGCCCTCGACTTCCTGCCGCGCGCGTGGCTTCCTGACATGCGAGTCGCGGCGCTCAGCGACATCCACGGCAATCTCCCCGCCCTCGAGGCCGTGCTCGCGGACGTCGAGCGGGAGCGCGTCGATGCGATCGTCGTCGCCGGCGACAGCGTGAGCGGACCGTGGCCCGCCGAGGTCTTCGATCGCCTCGAGGCGGTCGGCGCGCGGATCGTCCACGGCAATGCCGACCGGCTCGAGGAGGTCCGCGCTTTCGACAGCGCTCAAGGAGCGTGGAACGAGGAGTGCCTCGGTGCCGACCGCCTCGCCACCGTCGCCGCGTGGCCGCTCACGCTCGAGCTCGAGGTGGACCGTCTCGGGACAGTGCTCGTGTGCCATTCGACGCCTGTCTCGGACGAGCCCATCTACACGCGGCTCACTCCCGACGAGGAGCTGGTCGCGATGCTTGGCCCAGTCGACGCCGACGTTCTCCTCTGCGGCCATACCCACATGCAGTACGACCGCGAGCTCTCGAGCGGGCTGCGCGTCGTGAACCCCGGGAGCGTCGGTATGCCGTACGAGGGGCGCCGCGGCGCATTCTGGGCGCTGCTTGGACCCGACGTCGAGTTCCGGCACACCGAGTACGACGTCGAGAGAACAGTCAGCCTAATTCGCGCTCTCGGTGCGCCGGTCGAGGAGGAAGGCCTCGAGCTTCTGGTCGACCCGCCCGCGCCCGATTTGGCGGCGTCCGAGTTCGAGAAGCTCCGTGCCCCGTAGCTACGTCGCGGAGGCGCGACGGCGTGGCCTCGGCAGGCGACGGGAGCGGATCGGCGCGATCGTCGACCGCCTCGCGTCGGAGCACGCCGACGCGAGCATCGCCCTCCGGTTCCGCTCGGATCTCGAGCTGCTCGTGTCGGTGATGCTCTCCGCCCAGACCACCGACGTGAACGTCAACCGCGTCACGCCCGTGCTGTTCCAGAAGTACCGCACGCCGGAGGACTACCTGGCCGTCCCGGCCGAGGAGCTCGAGCGCGACATCTACCCGACGGGCTTCTTCCGCCAGAAGACGAAGGCGATCAGGGGGACGATGCGCATGCTCGTCGAGGAGTTCGACGGGCGTGTTCCAACCCGACTCGAAGACCTCGTCAAGCTCCCCGGCGTAGCGCGCAAGACCGCCAACGTCGTCGCCGCAGAGCTCGGGAGCGCGCAAGGGATCGTCGTCGACACGCATGTGCGCCGGCTCTCGCAACGTCTCGGGCTGACCCGGCAGGACGATCCGGTGAAGATCGAGCGCGACCTGCAACGCGTCGTGCCCCGGGACGATTGGGCGCGCTTTCCGCATCTCCTCATCTGGCACGGACGACGTGTCTGCGACGCGAGGCGGCCGCTCTGCGACCACTGCGTACTCGAGGATCTCTGCCCTGCATCGCGCGCAAGACCGGAATCCGCGAGCGCGGAATTCCGGTCGCGCGAACATCTCTAAAGGCGCCGCTTGAGCGGGCGCAATGCTCTCCTTCCTCGTCCTTGGACTAGATCCAGTGGCGCCAACGAAAGAGGGCTAGCTGGACGAGGCTCGACGCGAGGATGAGCCCGGTCGAGACACCCAGCGACCAGTACGCCTCGTCGAACGCAGACTCGAAGTTCTGGCCGTAGTAGCCGACTATCAGGGACGGAACGAGCACGAGCGAGGCGATAACGGTGAGTTTCTTGCCCACCTCACCCTGGCCCTCCGCCACCTTCGACTGGTGGTGGTCGCGCACCCCGGCGAGAAGCTCGCGCGCGATGTCGAGCTCCTCGGCGACGCGCACGAGCGTGTCATAGGCGTCGGCGAAGAGCCGTTCGACCGTAGGCGGGAAGAGCGCATGGTCGCCGACCTCTATACGCCCGTCTGTGATGCGCCTGACCGCTGCCCGGGTCGCAGCGACGGTCCGCCGGCCGTGGAGGAGCTCGTGCCGGAGGTCCGAGATCCGCGAGCGCACCCGGCTCGCAGGCCACGTGTCGATCTCGTCCTCGAGCTCCTCGATCTCGGCGTACGCGGCGTCGAGGAAGCCGAGGTACGAGTCTGCGATGTCGTCGACCAGCCGGAAGACGAGCTCGCCGGCCGGTGCGTCTTGCGCGGCGGCCGGGTGAAGTCCTCCCGGATCGTAAGGAGTCCCGTCCGTCGGTGTCTTCCGCACCGTCACCAGAAGTCCGGGTGACGCGATGAAGTCGATCTCCTGGTACGAGATGCGGTCCTCCTCGGGCACCGGTCGTGCGGCCATGAGCACGCCGAACACGTACGCGCCGTGGCCCTCGATCACGGGTCGGGGCTCTCGGCCCTTCGCGGGACGAGCTGCGAGTGTCTCGACGACCTCCGGGTCGACGTGGACTGGGAGCACCGCCAGCACCTCTTCCGAGGTCGGGTCGACCAGGTCGAGCCATCGTGCAGCCACCTCGGCCGAGCCTAGCGAGGCCTTCGGTCGGAACAGCCGCGCAGACCTACGCGGAGACTGCGGCCACCTCGGAGCCATGGCGCCGCTCCTCGAGCCAGCGCTGCGCGTCGAGTGCAGCCATCGTCCCGGAGCCCGCTGCGGTCACGGCCTGACGGTAGGTGTGGTCCTGCACGTCGCCGGCGGCGAAGACGCCTTCGACGTTGGTTCGCGTCGAGCGAGGCTCGGTTACGAGGTAGCCGTGCTCGTCGTGGTCGAGCCAATCGAGGAAGAGAGCAGTGGTCGGATCGTGCCCGATCGCGACGAAGAGCCCGTCCGCCTCGAGCTCGCGCTGTTCGCCGCTGAGTGTGTCGCGAAGCCTGACGCCCGTGACGTGACCGTTCGCTTCGCCGAGCACCTCTTCGACGACGGCGTTCAGAACGAACTCGATCTTCTCGTTCGCTCGCGCCCGGTCGACCATGATCGGCGACGCACGAAACTCGTCCCTGCGGTGCACGATCACGACCTTCTTCGCGAAGCGTGCCAAGAAGGTCGCCTCCTCCATCGCCGAGTCGCCGCCGCCCGCGACCACGACGACCTTGTCGCGGAAGAAGGCGCCGTCGCACGTCGCGCAGTACGAGACGCCGCGACCCTGAAGTTTCTCCTCGGAGCTCAGACCGAGCTGGCGCGCACTTGCGCCGGTCGCGACAATGACGGCGTCCGCCCGGTACTCGTCTTCTCCGACGCGCACCCGAAACGGGCGTTCCGAGAAGTCGACACTCGTGACGTCGTCGGTCAGGAACTCTGCGCCGAAGCGTTCGGCTTGGCGACGGAAGTCCGACATCATGGCCGGCCCGAGGACGCCGTCGGCGTAGCCCGGGTAGTTCTCGACGTCGCTCGTGATCATCAGCTGCCCGCCCCAGTTGAACCCTTCGATGACGAGCGGATTCAGGTTGGCGCGAGCCGTATACAGGGCTGCCGTGTACCCGGCCGGGCCGCCTCCGATGATGATCACGTCGCGGACGTCGTTCACGCCTTAGCTCCTCTTTCGTACGTTAGCCCCGCGGCCTGCGGGGCATGTCGTTTTCAACGCTCGCAGACAGCTGTCTGTTCCCATGGCCGCGTTACGCGGCATCGGCGTCGCCCGCGAGGATCGCGAGCGGCGTGCGCTCGACGAGCTCCGGTGCGGTGAGCGGCCGTGCGGTGCCATCGACGAGAGGCGGCATCTCGAGCTCGCCGCCGATGCCGTGCTCCTCGAGCTTCCGTGCGGTCACGAGCACGCGCGTCTCGAGTGAGCCGACTGCCTCGTTGTACGCGCCGACCGTGCTGTTGAGGCTACGGCCGAGCTTGGCGAGATGGTCGCCGACTTTTCCGATGCGCTCGTAGAGCTCGCGTCCCAGTGCGTGCACCTCTCGCGCGCTTTCGGCGACCGTCTCCTGCTGCCAGGTCGCGGCGACGGTCCGCAGCAGGGCGACGAGCGTGCTCGGGGAAGCGAGGATCACGTTCGCGCGCCACGCGTCCTCTGCCAACGCAGGGTCGTGCTCGTGCGCCGCCCGAAGATACGACTCGTCAGGGAGGAACATGACGACGAAGTCCGGTGACGGCTCGAACTGCCGCCAGTACTGCTTCGCCGAGAGCTTCGTGACGTGGTCTCGTACCTGGCGCGCGTGGTCGGCGAAGTGCTTCGCGCGCTCGTCGTCGTCGGTCGTCTCGAACGCATCGAGGTATGCGGCCAGCGGCGCTTTCGCGTCCACGATCACGTGCTTCCCGCCGGGGATGCGGACCACGAGGTCCGGCCGCAGAGTTCGCTCCTCGTCGGAGGCGGTCGCCTGCCGTACGTAGTCGCAGTGTTCGACCATGCCGGCTTGCTCGACGACGTTGCGCAGCTGCACCTCGCCCCAGCGTCCGCGGACGTGAGGGGCGCGGAGTGCGTTCACGAGGTTTCCAGTGCGCTCCGACAGCGCGCTCACCTGCACCCGGAGCGAGCCGTAGGCCTCCTGACGGATGCGTTCGACGCCCTGCAGCTGGAGGTCCATCCGTTCGAGCGAGTCCTTGAGCGGGCGCACGTACCCAGAGAGCCGCGCGTCGGCGAGCTCGAGGAAGCGCGCGCTCGACGCATCGAGCGCGTCCGCCGAGAGCGTCTTGATCGCCGCAGCGAGCCGATCGTCCAACACGGACTTCTCCGCGGCGAGCTCGGCCTCTGCTCCTGCGAGCGCTCGTTCGAGCGCGATCACATCCTCCGTACGCCGCCTCCGCTCGGCCAGGGCGGGGCGCACCGCGAGGTAGACGCCCAGGGCGCCGAGGAGAAAGCCAGCGATGAGAGCGACGATGACCATGGGTCGACGAACGGTAATCAGGCTGGCGGACGGCGCCCCTTACCACAACGGGGACGCAACTAAGACTGTTGCTACATTCGCCCGCGTCATGGCCGAGAAGCCTCGTGTCAAGGCGCCGAAGCAGCGCGCCACGACTAGCTCCGACGACTCCGCCCGGAAGCGGCAGCTGCTGCTCTTCGGTGGTCTGGCCGCGGCGATCGTCATCGCAGGCGTTCTCTTCGCGGCCGTCGGTCGTGGGGGAGGCGGCCCTGACGAGGCGGCGGTGCGTGCGGATCTCGAGACCGCCGGTTGCACGTTGCAGGCTGTGAAGGCGCAGCCCGGAAGACACTCGCTGACGGCGGACGGTACGGCCAAGTGGAACACGGACCCACCGACGAACGGTCCTCACTTCGGCTTCGATGCGAGCGGGCAGCTCGGGACGGTCGTCTGGGGCGCGTACGACGAGCCGCTCCAACTGGCGCGCGTCGTCCACAACCTCGAGCACGGCGGCATCTACATCTTTTACGGCGACGAGGTCTCCGACTCAGTCGTCGACCAGCTCCGCGGGTTCTACGACGATCACAAGAACGGAACCCTGCTCGCGCCCTATCCCAAGCTCGGAGACAAGGTGGCTCTCGGCGCTTGGGTGGCCGACGGCGAGGACGCAAAGGGCTATCTCGCGAAGTGCTCGGCGTTCGACGAAGCCGCCTTTGCGTCGTTCTTCGACGCGTTCCAGTTCAAGGGGCCGGAACGCTTCTCGTCGGGATCGATGCTCCCCGGCGACAACTAGCCTCCCGCTCGGATAGGGGTCGACCTATCCGTCCGGTGGCGGTGCGCCTTCGACCCGGCTGTGGAGGGCAGTCGCGATCTCGAGGGCCTGCTCCTCGGCCACGGACCCGGGCGGGCCGTGAACGTCGACCGTGTAAACGAACGGACCGTCGCTGAAGAGCACCTGGTACGACTCGAATGGTATGTCGCCCTCCGTGCCGACAGCCTCGATGTCCTCCGCGCTTGCGCTCCGTCGAACGCCTCGTGCATCCGGGATGCCGTCCACCTCGAACTCGCTGATTTGGACGGCGCACGTCTTCGGGCAGGGTTTCAGGCTGTCCGCGTGGAACCACTCGAGCGCTTGCGCGGCTCCTTCTTCGGACTGGAGCTGAGTGGCAGAGGAGGAGATGTGCGGCGAGGTCTGGCTGTGCGTCTCGCCGTAGTAGCGTGTGTCGGCGATCGCGGCCTGGAACCCGGCCTCCCTGAAGAGGTCGGTCATGACCTCGGTGTCCGGATCCACGGCCAGCTCCTCGAGGGCGCCGATGAACTCGTCGAGCTTGGCAGTCTGCTGCTGCTTCTCGACAGGATCCGGCTTCGAGCCCGGCGCGTCCTCCTCCGCGACGACCCGCTGCGCGAGCGTCGCCGGCTCTGGGTTGTCCCCACCCCCGCAGGCCGCGAGCACGACGAGTGCCGATAATGCGAGGAGCGGCATCCTGAGACGCACAGCGGGTCGAGTCTAGGGTCTGCGGCCGAGGTCTACAAGACCCTCGGCGTACCTATTGACACAGCCTCGTACACTGGTCGGGCCGGGGTGGCGGAACGGGTGAGACGCGCCTGCCTTAAAAGCAGGTGTCCCTTCGAGGGACGTGTGGGTTCGACTCCCACCCCCGGCACCTGACTCGACTATCAGTAGCTGCCCCGACGACGGTTCTGCGCCGGCACGAACGCGCGATCCAGGGCCTTCCATGCGCGGGATACACTCCGCCGGCCGTGGCGAGCCCGCCGGAAGCGCTTGCCCATGCCCAGCTCGAGTGGGATACGCCGCTTTACCGCATGGCTGTCGCGCAGTTCGACCAGGCGGTCACGGTCGCGGACATTCCGGAGGACATCGCCGAGCGGCTGCGGTATCCGGAGCGCTCGACCATCGTCAGCATCCCCGTGCGCATGGACGACGGCAGACGCGTCGTCTTCCCCGGCTACCGCGTCCAGCACTCCAGCATCATGGGTCCGACGAAGGGCGGAATCCGCTACGACGCGGAGGTGACGCTCGGCGAGTGCGCCGCGCTCGCCATGTGGATGACGTGGAAGTGCGCGCTCCTCCGACTGCCGTACGGCGGGGCGAAGGGCGGCGTTCGTTGTGAGCCGCGCGCCCTCTCGCAGGGAGAGCTCGAGCGCCTGACCCGCCGGTTCACGTCGGAGCTGCTCCCGATCATCGGACCACAGGAGGACATCCCAGCGCCGGACATGGCGACGAACGAGCAGACGATGGCGTGGATGATGGACACGTACTCGATGCAGCGCGGGTATGCGGTGCCCGAGATCGTCACCGGCAAGCCGATCTCCATCGGCGGCTCGGTCTTCCGGCACGAGGCGACCGGGGCAGGCGTCGTCATGGTCGTCAGCCGCGCGTGTGACCGTTTGGCCTGGCCGCTCGATCAGCAGCGGTGCGTCGTCCAGGGCTTCGGCAACGTCGGAGGTATCGCCGCTCAGGAGCTCTACACGCGCGGGGCTACCGTCCTGGCGGTGTCGGACGTGTCGGGCGGCCTCTATGCGAGCGATGGTCTCGACGTACCTCTGCTCACGGAGTACGTGCGCGAGCACGGATCGCTCGAGGACTGCGACGCAGGCGTGCGTCTCTCCAACGAGGAGCTGCTGGAGCTCGAGTGCGACGTCCTCGTCCTCGCCGCACGTGAGGATCAGATCACCGCCGAGAACGCACCCCGCATTCAGGCTCGGATGATCGCCGAGGGCGCGAACGGGCCGACGTCGCTCGAGGCCGACGGGATCCTTGCGGAGCGCGGGATTCCGGTCTTGCCCGACATCCTCACGAATGCGGGCGGCGTGACCGTCTCGTACTTCGAGTGGGTGCAGGACCTGGGCCGTCTCTTCTGGACGCGCGACGAGATACGCGCCAAGCTGTCAGCGAAGCTCTCCGATGCCTTCGACCGAGTGTGGGACCTGGCCGAAACGCGAAGAGTTCCGCTCCGCACGGGCGCGCTCGTCTCCGGGATCCGCGAGGTCTCGGACGCCCTCGAAGCCAGGGGAATCTTTCCGTGAGCAACGGCGCCGTCCGCGACGCGATGGTGCCCCACCCGGGCCAGCTCCCGGCGGACGCATCCGCGCAGGCGGCCGGCGAGCTCCTGTCCAGAACCGAGGTGCGTGCGGTCTTCGTCACCGAAGACGAGCAGCTCGTGGGCGTCGTGACGAGAAAGACGCTCGTCCGCGAGGTCGTGGCGAAGGGGCGAGATCCCCGCGAGACCGCGCTCGGCGACATCGCAGAGCCTCCGCATCACACGATCGGGCCGGATGTCCCGCTCGAGGATGCATTTCGCTTCCTCGAAGCGGAGGATGCCGAGCGCGTCCCGGTCGTGGACGAGCACCACCGGCTGGTCGGCGTGCTCTCTCGAAGCGTCCTGCAGCGGCGCCTCGCCGAGGACGAGGAGGACGGGGACGACGAGGAGCCGCTGCCACCGGCTGCGTAACCGCCGGCTGTGGAGAGATCGGGGCGAAGTCGGTACAGATCGCGCGCCTGGTGCAGGCTAATCTGCTAAGTAGTGTGTATGCGTTTACACATTACGCTCAGCGACGATGTCGTCCGTGAGCTGGACAGTCGCGTCGGGCCGAGGCGACGAAGCGCGTTCATAGTCGCAGCCGTTCGGGCGGCACTCGACGACGAGCGCCGCTGGGATCTCGTCGAGTCCGCGATCGGGACCATCGCGGACGACGGCCACGACTGGGACGCAGACCCGGCGGCATGGGTGCAGCAGCAGCGTGGGATGGACGCATCTCGAGTTGGCTAGATGGCGGCGATCCTTCTCGACACGACCGTCGTGATCGACCTGCTTCGCGGGCGGCCGGAGGCGATCGAACGACTACGCCGGCTGCGCGACTCCGGTGATCACGCGTACGTCTGCGCGATAAATGTCGAAGAGACCGCCCGAGGACTGCGCGCGTCCGAGTTCGAGTCTGCACGGCGTCTGTTCTCCGGTCTGCGTGTGGCTGCCCTCGGCAGAACCGAAGGATGGCGCGCCGGAGGGTGGCGGCGAGAGTTCGCTTCTCGAGGGCAGACCCTCAAGCAGGCCGACTGCCTGATCGGCGCCACCGCGGTGACACTCGGAGGACGGCTCGCGACAGGGAACCCTCGCGACTTCCCGTTCGACGAGCTCGCCGTCGAGCACTGGCCCGCCGGCGCGTAGGGCGCGAGGCCTCAGCAGCAGGTGTAGGCGCCCGGCGGGACGGGGCCCTCCTTGGGCTCGGGGAGCTCGGACGCTGCGAGCGCGGCGCCATGGAGGATGTCTCGCTCAGAGGCCTCGATCGCGTCGAGTCCGCATGCGTCGAGGATCTCGCGCAGGATCACGAGCCCGGCGACGATGACGGGCGCTCGCCCGGGCTCGATCCCCGGCACCTGGAGCCGCTCCTCGAGCGTCATGCCTGCGAGCCGCTCGAGCTGCTCCGCGACGTCGGCCCGCGCGATGCGGTGACCGTGCGTTTGCTCCGGATCGTACTTCTCGAGGCCGAGATCGAGCGCGGCGAGCGTCGTAATCGTGCCGGCGACTCCGATCGCGGTCGTCGCGTTCGAGCTGGGGAGGAGGGCCTTCACTGCGGCCGCTGCCGCGGCGAGCTCCTCCTGCGTCGGCGGATCCGATGCGAGGAAGCGCTCCGTGACGCGAACGACGCCGACGTCGATGCTCGTCGAGCTCATGACTTCGCCACGCGCGCACTCGACGAGCTCGGTCGAACCGCCGCCGATGTCGACGAGCAGTGTGTCCTCGAGCGCGGGCCGCCCGGCCGCCACCCCGCGAGCCATCATCGCGGCCTCGGCCCTGCCGTCCAGAAGCTGCGTCGTGAAGCCGTAGCTCCACTCGATCTCGCCGAGGAACGCCTCGCCGTTCTCCGCATCGCGCACGGCGCTCGTGGCGATGGCGAGCGTCCGATCGATCCCGTGGGACTCGATCTCTCGCCGGTAGTCAGAGAGGCAGTTGCGGACGCGCGAAATCGGGAGCGGGAGGAGGCGTCCGCGGCTGTCGACGCCCTCGCCGAGCCTGGTGATCGTGAGCCGCCTCTCGATCTCGGAGAGCCGCTCTCCCTCGACGTCGGCGATGAGCAGTCGGGTCGAGTTCGTCCCGAGGTCGACCGCTGCGACGCGGATCATCGAAGCGGCAGGAGCACGCGCAGCCAACGCGTTCGCCGCTGCGCCGCTTCGAGCGAGCCCAGGAGCACGTCGAGGCGGGCGCGCGAGATGCGAAGCCGCTCGAGCGCGGCTTCGAGCTCTCGGCTCGATGTCTCCACTTCGGCCAGCAGGCGCTCGGTCCGCGCGGACCGCTCGTCGAACAGAGACAGCTCGTCCGAAATCCTCCCACCCGTGCCTCTCGCGTCGCGCCAGAGCGCGAGCCCGCGCACGGTCGCGAAGGCGGCCGCCACGATCACGAGCGCGAGGCCGACGAGAAACGCGGCGAGAACCACGACGCGAAGTCTAGAGCGACCTCTCGAGCATCCTTTCTGTCGGGGCTCGGCTGCGGTTCGGAGTTCGAAGCCAGCGAGTCCTGCGGTGGATCTCGGATCCAGGGAGGCGTTTCTTGGATCCAAGATCTGGGAAGAAAGACCTCTTGATGCTTCAGAAGGTGAATTTGGGATCCAATCTAGTACACTCCGCACACAATTCGAGCTGGGGAGGACGGGCCATGAGCGCGATCGGGACGAACGGCGTGGGCAGATGGGACGGAATCGAGCGGCCGTACTCGCAAGCAGACGTCGAGCGGCTGCGAGGACGGTTTCGCATCGAGCACACGCTCGCGAGGCTCGGCGCGGAGCAGCTCTGGCGGCTCCTTCACTCCGAGCCGTACGTCGCGGCACTCGGTGCGCTCACCGGCGCCCAGGCCGTGCAGATGGTGAAGGCCGGCCTCGAGGCGATCTACCTCTCCGGCTGGCAGGTCGCGGCGGACGGCAACCTGGCCGCGCACACGTATCCGGATCAGAGCCTCTACCCAGCCAACAGCGCGCCGGCCCTCGTCAGGCGCATCAACAACGCACTGCTTCGGGCCGATCAGATCGACTCGGCGGAGTCGAAGAACGGGACGTACTGGCTCGCGCCGATCGTCGCCGATGCGGAGGCCGGGTTCGGGGGCCCGCTGAACGCGTTCGAGCTGATGAAGGCGTTCATCGAGGCGGGCGCGGCCGGCGTGCATTTCGAGGACCAGCTCTCGTCGGAGAAGAAGTGCGGCCACCTCGGTGGAAAGGTGCTCGTTCCGACGTCCCAGTTCGTCCGGACACTGATCTCGGCCCGACTTGCAGCCGACGTCCTCGACGTCCCGACAGTCCTCGTCGCCCGGACCGACGCACTCTCGGCGACGCTGCTCACGAGCGACGTCGACGAGCGCGATCGCGAGTTCCTCACCGGTGAGCGCACGCCCGAAGGGTTCTTCTGCGTGAAGCCCGGCCTCGAGGCGCCGATCGCGCGCGGGCTCGCGTACGCGCCTTACGCCGACCTCATCTGGTTCGAGACGTCGACTCCCGACCTCGAGGAGGCGGAGGCATTCGCCGCCGCGATCCACGAGCGGTATCCCGGCAAGCTCCTCGCCTACAACTGCTCGCCGTCGTTCAACTGGAAGCGCCATCTGGACGAGCCGACAATCGCTTCGTTCCAGCGGGAGTTGGCGCGAATGGGCTATCGCTTCCAGTTCGTGACGCTGGCCGGCTTCCACGCGGTGTGTGCGTCGATGTTCGATCTCGCGGCCGGATACGCTCGAGAGGGCATGAGCGCCTACGTCAAGCTCCAGGAGCACGAGTTCGCGCTCGAGGAGCAGGGCTACACGGCTACGCGCCACCAGCGCGAGGTCGGTGCAGGCTACTTCGATGCTGTTCTCGAGGCGATCACGGGCGGCGAGAGCTCGACGCTCGCGCTCAAGGGGTCGACCGAGGAGGCGCAGTTCGAGGCGGCGCCCGTCGGGTGAGCACCGGCGCGCGAACGGCAGCCGTCGTCGCGCCCGACGAGGGCGGTGTCGTCACAAGCGAGGCGCTCGAGCTCGTCGTGGAGCTCGAGCGCGAGTTCGAGGACCGGCGGCAAGAATTGCTTCGGGCTCGTGCCGAGCGCCAGGAGCGAATCTCGGCAGGCGAGCTCCCCGACTTCCTCGAGTCCTCGCGCTCGGTGCGCGAGGGGAACTGGCAAATCGCTCCGGTACCGCGCGACCTTCAGGACCGCCGCGTGGAGATCACGGGGCCGGCGGGCGATCGGAAGATGGTGATCAACGCCTTCAACTCGGGCGCGCGGATCTACATGGCCGATTTCGAGGACGCGAACTCGCCCACGTGGGCGAACGTCGTCGGCGGCCAGCAGAACCTCACGGACGCGATCGAGCGGACGATCTCGATAGAGACGGTTGACAAGCGCTACGCACTGAACGACGCCGTCGCCGTCCTCCTCGTGCGACCGCGGGGATGGCACCTGCTCGAGCGAAACGTGGAGATCGACGGCCGTTCGGCTTCGGCGAGCCTCTTCGACTTCGGCGTCTACTTCCACCGCAACGTAGAGCGGCTCCTCGCGCGCGGCACAGGCCCCTACTTCTACCTTCCGAAGCTCGAAAGCCATCTCGAGGCGCGACTCTGGAACGACGTCTTCTGCTTCGCGCAGGACGCCCTCGGTGTGCCGCGCGGCACCATCAAGGCGACGGTCCTGATCGAGACGATCCTCGCCGCGTTCGAGATGGAGGAGATCCTGTACGAGCTCCGCGAGCACTCGGGCGGGCTGAACGCAGGCCGCTGGGACTACATCTTCTCGGTGATCAAGAAGTTCCATGACCGCGACGATTTCGTGCTTCCCGACCGCATACAGGTCACGATGACCGTGCCGTTCATGCGCGCGTACACGGAGCTGCTGGTGCGCACGTGCCACTCGCGCGGGGCGCACGCGATCGGCGGCATGGCTGCGTTCATCCCGAGCCGGCGCGATCCCGAGGTGAACGAGATCGCCCTCGCACGCGTGCGCGAGGACAAGCAGCGAGAGTCGGGCGACGGATTCGACGGCACGTGGGTGGCGCACCCGGATCTCGTCCCGACGGCGATGGCGGAGTTCGACGCCGCGCTCGGCGAGCGACCGAACCAGCTCGAGCGACTGCGCGAGGACGTCTCCGTCGAGGCGGCCGATCTCCTCAATGTCGCGGCCACGCCCGGCGAGATCACGGACGCCGGCGTGCGCGCGAACGTCTCGGTCGGGATCCGGTACATCGCGGCCTGGCTGTCAGGGGTCGGGGCCGCCGCGATCGACAACCTGATGGAGGACGCCGCGACCGCGGAGATCTCCCGCTCCCAGGTCTGGCAGTGGGTGCATCACGGCCGGGTTGCGCGGGCGGACGTCGAGCGGACGATCGCGCGACGTGGCTGCAGAGCTGCCCCCGGAGCCGGTCTACGCGGAGGCGCGCGCCTTGTTCGAGCAGCTCGCTCTCGCGGACGGGTTCACGGAGTTCCTCACGCTTCCCGCGTACGAGCGCCTGATGGAGCGCGGCATAGGTGTCCGACGGGACGAAGGCCGACGACATCGCCCTCGCTCTCGAGGAGTCCATCATGTCGGGCGAGATCCCGCCGGGCAGCGTGCTTCGCCAGGAGCACCTCTCGGAGCAGTTCCAGGTCTCGAGGACGCCTGTACGCGAGGCGCTGCGGCGGCTCGCGGCGCTCGGGCTCGTCACGTTCGAGCCGAACCGCGGTGTCCGCGTTCGCATGCTCTCGCGCGACGAGCTCCACGAGGCGTTCCTCGTTCGCGCGGAGCTCGAGAGCCTCGCGACCGAGATCGCGACTCTCGAAGATGACCGACGCCGACCTCACAGAGTTGGAGGTCGCCGAGCGCCGCTTCAGCGAGCTCACGCGGGAGCTCGTGGAGACGAGCCACGCCGGCCGCCAGGACCTCGAGCTCGCGCGCGAGTGGCTGTTCGCGAACCACTCCTTCCATGACGTGATCTACGCGGCGGCCGAGGTGCCACTGATCGAGCGGATGGCGAAGGCGGCGCGGCGGACGTTCCTCGTGAAGCCGTTCTGGGCGACGGGGGCCGACCTCGACGAGCTCTTCCACTTGAACGACGGTCAGCACCGCGCGATTCGCGAGGCGATAGCGGCCCGCAGCCCCGAGGGCGCTCGCGTGCTCGCGCGCGAGCACGTCCTCTCGTCGGGCGCCTGCTCGAGGCGATCCTCGACAAGGTCGCCGCGCAGGCGCGCGAGACGACCGCAATCGGGTCAAGGCATCTAGCGCGCCAGCGTCACCTTCGAGAGTCCGCGCGGCTGCGTCGGGGTCGAGGCCCTTGCTCGCGCCAGCGCCCAGGCGAACAGCTGGCCGGGTACGACCGAGAGGAGCGGCGCGAGCAGGTGCGTCGGGGGGCGCGGCACAGGGAGCACGTAGTCGGCGCCCGGCACGCGCTCGGCAGCGGTCCCGCTCGCGACGACGGTCGCTCCGGCGTCGCGCGCACGCGCGACCGCCTCGAGCACGGCAGGAAGCGTCGCGTCGTCGGAGGCGATTGCCCAGACCGGGAAGAGAGAGTCGAGAGCTGCGACGGTCCGTGGGCGAGATCGGTCGCCGTCAGTGGCTCTGCCGCGACGCGGCAGGTCTCGAGGAACTTCAACGCAATCTCGCGCGCCGTGGCGAACTCTGCGCCCCGCCCGACGACGAACATCCGACCCGCATACGCGAAGGGCACGGCCACGGCCGTGATCCGCGACTCGACGAGGCGCGATGAGCTCGTCGAGCTGACGGGTGACGACGCGGAGATCATCGGCGAAGCGCGCACCCGTGCCGGCCGTATGCGCCGCAAGGAGACCGAGCGCGGCAACCTGGTTCGTGTACGTCTTCGTCGCCGCGACGGCCTGCTCCCGCCCCGCACCAAGCGGGAGGACGGCGTCGGCCGCCTCCGCGAGCTCCGACTCCGGATCGTTGGTGAGCGCGACGATGAACGCTCCGCGGCGACGAGCGCGGCGCGCGTACTCGACGACGTCCGGCGTCCGTCCCGACTGTGAGAGCGCGATCGCCGTGCAGCCGGACATGTCGAGCTCGGCTCCGTAGTAGACGGTGAGCGAGATCGAGTCGCGCAGTGCGGTCCAGTGCGGCAGCAAGCCGAACGCGTAGACGCCGTACGAGGCGGCGTTGTCGGAGGAGCCGTGGCCGACCATGCGGACTGTCGTCGCGCCGCGCGCGTGCATCTCGGCGGCGACGCGCGCGAACTCCGACTGCCCCTTCAGCAGTTGGGTCAGAGCCGCAGGCTGCTCTCGAATCTCTGCGAGAAACCGGCTGCCCGCATCCCCCGCCGGTGGTACCGAGACCGCCTCAGCCGACGACACGGGCTCGACCCTCGACGAGGACGCGTTCGATCTCCAGCTCCTCGCTCAGCACGACGACATCCGCCCGCGCTCCCACAGCCGAGTCGACCTGCTGTCGGGAGCCGAAGCACTCGAGCCGGCACCTCCGTCGCCGCTCCGACGGCGCCTTCCAACGAGGCGCCGAGAGCGTGCAGGTTTCGTGACCGCCTCGATCATCGTGAGGGTGCTTCCCGCGAGCGCGCCGGTCGGGCCTCGTGCGACGCCGTCCCGAATCTCGACGCGTATCCCGCCGAGGTGAGTGCACGCCGTCCGTGAGGCACGCGCCGGACATGGCGTCGGTCACGAGCGCCACCCGCCCCTCGGCCGCGCGCCAGACCATTTCAGCGGTCGTCGGGGCGATGTGGACGCCGTCGAGGATCAGCTGGACGACGACGTCCGTCCGCGCAAGGGCAGCGCCCACGACACCCGGGTCGCGGTGGTGAAACGGATGCATCGCATTGAACAGGTGGGTGACGGTTCGAACGCCGAGATCGAAGGCCGCGTTCGCCTGCTCGGAGGTTGCGTCCGAGTGCCCACAGGAGATGACGATCTCGCGCCGCATGAGGATCTCGATGAGAGCGTCTGCTCCCGGCAGTTCCGGCGCGAGCGTCACGAGTCGGACGGGCCCCGCGTCGAGCAGCCGCTCGAGGTAGTCGGCGTCGGGATTGCGGCGTGACTCGGCCGGGTGCACTCCGAGACGCAAGGCCGAGAGAAACGGCCCTTCGAGATGGACACCCAGGATGCGAGGCCCGTCCGAGTCGGCAGGCACCTCGCGGAGGGCGGCGAGGAGCTGCTCTTCGGGAGCGGTGATGAAGGTCGGGAGGTACGCCGTAACGCCCGTCTCGAGCAGAGCGTCACCGGCGCCGCGCATAGCCGTCGACATCGGCCTCGATGAAGTCGACACCCGCGAAGCCGTTGACTTGAAGGTCGACGAAGCCGGGAACCGCCACGCCACGGCCGTTCGGGGACGAGAGTCCGTAACCGGCGACGCGGCCGTCGATCACCTCGACGTCACCGGGGACGAGGCGACCGTCGACGAGCGCGGCTTCGACTCCGAGCCTCACTCGTGCTCCTCGACGGCGAGGCTGACGACGCCGCCGGCATGGTCGAGCCTGGCGCGTGCCGCATCCGCATCGAGCCCGGCGACGAGAGAGACGATCGCGACCTTCGCGTCGCCGTTCGCCGCCTCGAGCGCGTCCTCCACCTGCTCCGGCGGAGCGCCGGTTGCGACGTGGACGATCCGCCTGACGCGCGCGCGAAGCTTCTCGTTCGTCGCGTTGACGTCCACCATGAGATTGCCGTAGGTCTTCCCGAGGCGGATCATCGACACGGTCGAGAGCGTGTTGAGGACGAGCTTCTGCGCCGTCCCCGCCTTCAGACGCGTCGAGCCTGCGAGAAACTCGGGACCGACGACGACGGCGATCTCGTGGTCCGTGAGCTGCGCCAGCTCGGAGCCATGGACCGAGACGATGCACGCCGTGAGCGCGCCGGCCTCCGATGCGGCAGCGAGCGCGCCGAGGACGTACGGCGTCCTTCCGCTGGCGCTCACGCCGACCACGGAGTCTCCCGGCCCGACGTCCAGGCTCGAGACGTCTCGTGCACCGGCCTCGGGATCGTCTTCCGCGGCTTCTTGCTCGCGGCGGAGCTGCGCTCCCCGCCGGCTACGAGCGCGACGACGATCCCCGGCGCGGTCGAGAAGGTGGACTCGCATTCGGACGCGTCGAGCGCCGCGATGCGTCCCGACGAGCCGGCACCGACGTAGACGAGGCGTCCGCCGTCGCGCATTCGCGCCGAGATCGCGTCGACGGTGTTCGCGATCGAGGTCGCTGCGGCTGCGACGGCATCGGGCACGGTGGAGTCGCCGGCGTTCATCAGCTCGACCAGCTCGATCGTCGCGCGCTTCTCGAATTCCGTCGCCGCGTTGCTCCCGGCTTCGGTCGCCAAGCTGTCGAGGTCGCTTCTTGACTGCACCATCGCGCGAGTCTACGCTCCTGCCTCACGGTGGTCAATACCAATTCTTGTGTGAATGTGGTATCGGTATAGCCTCGTCACATGGCCGCAATCGAGCTCGAGCACGTTACGAAGGTCTTCGCGGGGGACGTCGTCGCGGTGGACGACGTCTCACTGCGAATCGAGGATGGCGAGTTCATGGTGCTGGTCGGGCCCGTCGGGGTGCGGCAAGTCGACGTTGCTTCGCGCGATTGCCGGCCTCGAAGAGATAACCGACGGGACGATCTCGATCGGCGAGCGCGACGTCACCGACCTCGCTCCGCGGCACCGTGACATCGCGATGGTCTTCCAGAGCTATGCGCTGTATCCGCACATGAGCGTCCGCCAGAACCTCGGCTACGGGCTCAGGGTGCGCCGGACGCCGAAGGCCGAGATCAAGCGCCGAGTCGACCGAGGTGGCGTCGATGCTCGGCCTCGACGACCTGCTCGAGCGTAGGCCGGCGCAGCTCTCGGGCGGACAGCGTCAACGCGTGGCGATGGGCAGGGCGATCGCACGCGAGCCGCAGGCATTCCTCATGGACGAGCCACTCTCGAATCTCGACGCGAAGCTCCGCGTCGGGATGCGGGCATCGCTGGCCCAGCTCCACCAGGGGCTCGGCGTGACCACGGTGTACGTGACGCACGACCAGATCGAGGCGATGACGCTCGGGCAGCGGGTCGCCGTGATGCGGGAGGGCCGCATCCTCCAGGTCGACGTGCCTCAGCGACTCTACGAGCAGCCCCGGGATCGCTTCGTCGCCGGCTTCATCGGCTCGCCCGCGATGAACCTCGTCGAGGCGACGATCGAAGGTGACGATGTCGTATTCGGCCAGTTCCGTGTTCCGCTCGATGCGGCGCGCCGACCTGCGTCGCGGTCTGGGCACGTCACGCTCGGCATCCGGCCCGAGAGCTTCGAGGACGCGGCGTTCGCGTCCTCCGAGCTACCCGTCGTCGAAGTGAGCGTCGTCGTGCTCGAGGAGCTCGGCTCGGACGCGCACATCTTCTTCCGCGTCGACGCACCTCGCATCGCGTCCGAGGTGCTGGAGGCAGAGGGTGAGCAAGACGAAGGGCTCGTCGCGGACGAGACCGCGCTGCTCAACGCTCGCGTCGATCCACGGACGGCGACGAGCGTCGGCGAGACGCTGCGGCTTGCCGTAGACCCGACGCGATTCCACTTCTTCGATTCGGCGACGGGTGCAAGCCTCATGCAGAAGCGACCCACCGAGCTTCAGGCGATGGTTCCCGATGCAACCGTCTGAAGCTGTTCTCGTCACCCGTCCGGTATTGACCACTCCCAGCCGTAGGTTACGATTGGTTATCCCATGACGAAGCAGAGCGAGACACGAGATCTCGTGCTCGACATCATCGAGCAGCTCGACGTCGGCGAGGCGATTCCATCCGAGCGGCAACTCAGCTCCGATCTCGGCGTTTCGCGCCTCACGTTGCGCGCCGCGCTCGACGACCTCGCGCGCGAGGGGTACCTCGTACGGCGCCGCGGCGCGGGCACGTTCGTGAGCGAGCCGAAGATCGCCCAGGAGCTGACCATGACGTCCTTCACCGACGACATGCGCCGACGGGGCATGCGGCCTGCGTCAAGGACGCTCGAGCTGCGCGTAACGCCTGCAGGGGCCCGCCTCGGCCGTCTGTTGCACGTCTCGCCTTCGGAGCCAGTCGTGGTCGCGAGCCGCTTGCGGCTTGCGGACGGCGAGAGCATGGCGATCGAGACCGTGCACGTCCGTGAGAGGCACGTCCCGGGGCTCACGGGGCGTGATCTCGAGGATCACTCGTTTTACGAGCTCCTGCGCGAGCGGTACGGGATCGTCATCGTGGGCGGCGAGCAGACGATCGAGCCGACGGTCACCGATGAGGAGGAATCCAGCGCTCTCGGCGTCCCGCTCCACTCGCCTGCGTTCCGCTTCGAGCGGGTTACTCACTCGCAGACTGGAGAGATCGTCGAGTTCGTGGAGTCGATCTACCGCGGCGATCGGTACCGACTCGTGACAGCGCTGTCCTTTCCCCAGGAGCGACGGCGTGGAGCTCAGTCCGGCGGGGACGGCCGAGGGGCAGTTGCCGCGAAGCGTGGTTAGTACCAAACTACCTCCCGTCGCAGCAACTCCTTGTTGACGCTTACAAGGCTTCTGAGCAGGGAATTACGCGCAGGCAAGTTAACGAACAGGACTTGACAGCGGCGCCTGAATATGGAAGCCTCCCTGCTGGTGGCAGATTGGTATAAACCACTTGGGTGCGCTCGAGCCGTAGACTGCCACGCTGAGAGCGGCGTACACGAGGTGCCCATATGCCGCGGGAGATGCGCATGAACGTACGTCATTTGGCCGCCGCTGTACTCGTGGCGGCTCTTGGGGTCGTGGCGGTAGGGGCGTCGGGAGCCTCGGGTGGCAAAGCCGCCAATACGCTGACCGTCTGGCTCATGGTCGACGCGCAGTCCGGCTGGTCGGATGTCGTCGCTTCAGCCAGCGCGCAGTTCAAGGCCCAGAATCCCGGCTGGGATGTCGACGTCCAGTATCAGACGTGGGGTACGTATCGAGCGAAGCTCGATGCGACACTGGCCGGCGGTGGTGCACCTGACGTGGTCGAGGTCGGAAACTCGCAGGCGACGCCGTACATGATCGCGGGCGCGTTCCAGGACTTGTCGAGCGTCTCGTTTCCCAACAAGAGCACTTGGCTCTCCGGCCTTGCGAAGGCAGGACGATACGGAGGCAAGCAGTACGCGATCCCGTACTACGCCGGGTCGCGGGTGATCACCTACCGCACCGACCTGTTCAGGCAGGTCAACGCGAAGATCCCGACGACCACTGCGGAGTTCGAGGCCATCGCCAAGAAGCTCGGCACGAGGAACAAGGACAAGAGCTTCTCGCCGGTCTACATCGCGGGCACGGACTGGTACTTCGCGATGAGCTTCGTCTACGACTACGGCGGTACGATCGCCATCACGAGCAAGGGGAAGTGGATCGGCGCGCTCGATCGGCCCAAGGCTCTGGCCGGCTTGGCCGCGTACAAGCGGTTCTTCGATGCGTCGTCGCGGGCCAGCAAGACAACCGACGAGGTCCGGCCTAACCCATACGACGTGTACGCGCAGGGCAATGCAGCGTCGATGCCGGGCCCGGGCTGGTTCATCGGCTCCGCCGGGGACTACAAGGATCGGTCGGCCCAGTTCGTCATGCCCGGCCGTACGAAGGGCCAGCCCATACCGGGGTTCCTCGGCGGTTCGGTGCTCGCAGCACCGGTCGGCGGCAACCGCGCTATGGCCGCTGCGTGGATCAGCGCGTTCACGGACAACTCGTCGATGACCGCACTCCGCGCGAAGGGCAACATCCCGAACACGACGAGCCTGCTCGGTAAAAGCGTGAACGAGCGCGCGGCTCAACGGAGCTGGTTCGTCCCGGTAGCGAAGCACTGGGCCAGCGTCGAGAGCGGGAACATCCTTCGGACCATGCTTGCCCGGATTCTCACGGGCAAGATGAGCATCAAGGAGGCGGCCAACACGGCGAGCGACAACATCACCTTCACGCTGAACCAGAAGTAGAACTCCGAAGCGCATGACGGTCGTCGCCGAGACCCCAACCCTCCGGTCTCGGCGGCGACCGCGCACGAAGCGCATCCTTCGCGCGTCCGTCCCCTATCTCCTGATTCTTCCGGTGATCGGCGTGATCACGGCGATCCTCGGCTACCCGCTGTACAAACTCGTCACGCTGTCGTTCCAGCAGTACGGGCTCGCGGAGCTGATCCAGCGGAAGGGCGTGTGGATCGGCTTCGACAACTTCACGTCCGTACTCCGGGACGGGGTCTTCTGGGACACGCTCATCCGCACGGTCGTCTTCACGATCGCGAACGTCGGGCTCACGATCGTGCTCGGCACGCTCATCGCATTCCTTCTCGTCCAGGTCTCGAGCTGGGTTCGGGTGCTATTGACCGCGGGTCTGATCCTCGCCTGGTCGATGCCGGTCGTCGTCGCGGTGCAGGTCTGGTTCTGGATGACGAACTTCCAGAACGGGATCCTCAACTACGTCCTGACGGAGCTCTGGTTCGGCGACTACAACCAGCACAACTGGTACGAGACGTCGTTCTCCAAGCTCACGATGGTCACGCTGCTGATCGTCTGGGGCGCAATCCCGTTCGTCACTATCACCGTCTACGCAGGCCTCGCCCAGGTGCCGCGCGAGCTGGTCGAGGCGGCGGAGATCGACGGCGCCGGACCATTGCGTGTTTTCCGTGACGTCACTTTCCCGATCCTGAAGCCGATCTTCCTGATCCTTACGAGCTTGTCGATCATCTGGGACTTCGGCGTCTTCACGCAGCCGTACCTCCTGATCGGAGCGTCACAGATCGACGTCACGAACTACGTCATGGGCGTCTACGTGTTCATCGAGGGCTACGAGCACACCAACTTCGGGCGAGGCGCGGCCATCTCCCTGCTCATGCTGCTCATCGTCGCTGCGCTGAGCGTGCTCTACGTGCGTCGGATGGTGAAGATGGGCGAGGTCGTGAAGTGAGCACGAATGCGCAGCCGCTCGTCAGGCCCGCAGCCCGCAGGCGAGTGCGCAAACGCCGTCTGCAGCGTCTCGCGTGGAACATCGTCGGCCTGGCGGTGTTCGTGGTGGTGGCGTTCCCCGTGTTCTGGATGGTCTCCACCGCGTTCAAGCCTGACACGGAGATCAACTCGTTCGAGCCGACGTGGATCTCCACGAGTCCGACGCTCGAGCACTTTCGCGACGCGATTGCCCGGCCGTACTTCTGGGATACGGTGAAGAACAGCCTCATCGTCGTGCTCGCGGTGGTCGTGCTCGCGGTCGTGGTCGCGTTCCTGGCGGCGGTCGCCCTCGCGAAGTACCGCTTCACCGGAAACAAGCTCTTCGTCGTCCTCGTCATCGGGATCCTGATGCTCCCGCAGGCGGGGCTCATCATCCCGCTCTACGTCGTGCTGGCCCGCTACGGCTTGACGAACGAGCTCATGGGACTCGTGCTGACGCACATGGTGATCCTGCTGCCGTTCGCGGTCTGGACTCTCCGGGGGTTCATCATGGGGATCCCGCGTGAGCTCGAGGAGGCGGCCATGGTCGACGGCTCGAGCCGCCTCGGCGCGTTCACCCGCATCCTGCTCCCGCTCGTCGCCCCCGGGCTCGTGGCGACGTCCGTGTTCATGTTCATCACGAGCTGGAACGAGTTCATCTTTGCCAACGTAATCCTCACCGACCAGTCGAACCAGACGCTCACAGTCTGGCTCTCGTACTTTTACTTGACGAGCCGGAACACGGACTGGGGAGGACTCATGGCGGCGTCGACGCTGACTGCGATCCCGGTCGTCATCTTCTTCCTCATCGTGCAGCGGCGGATCGCGTTCGGGCTCACTGCGGGCGCCGTGAAGGGATGACCCCGCCAAGCGGTCGCTCGTGAGCAGCGAGCTCGAGCAGCTCGCGACGACCTGCATCTTCCCCGGATTCGCAGGGCCGGCCGCGCCGGACTGGATTCGGCGCCGGCTCGACGAAGGCCTCGGCGGCGTCGTTCTCTACGCGTGGAACGTCGAGAGCCGAGAACAGGTGTCGGCGCTGACGAGGGACCTGCGCGCCGAGCGCGGCGACGTCCTCGTCGCGATCGACGAGGAGGGCGGCGACGTCACTCGCCTCGAGGCAGCGACGGGCAGCTCGTACCCAGGGAACGCGGCGCTCGGTGCGGTCGACGACGTCGCGCTGACAGAGGACGTGGCCGCGGCAATGGGGGCCGATCTCGCGGAGGCGGGTGTCAATCTGAACCTCGCCCCGGTCGCTGACGTCAACACGAACCCCCTGAACCCTGTGATCGGGATCCGAGCGTTTGGGTCGAAGGGCGGACTCGTGTCGCGGCATGTGGCGGCGTTCGTACGGGGAATGCAGGGCGCAGGGATCGCCGCCTGTGCGAAGCACTTCCCCGGACACGGGGATACGGCCGTCGACTCGCACCTCGAGCTCCCGTTCGTGGACTCGCTCGAGGAGGACGCACTCCTTCCGTTTCGTTTGGCGATCGAGGCCGGCGTGCGGTCGATCATGACCGCGCACATCGTCGTGAGATCCGTCGGCGACGCGCCAGCGACGATGACCCGCGAGATCCTGCACGCGCTTCTGCGTGAGGAGCTCGGATTTCGCGGCATGGTCTTGACCGACGCGCTGGAGATGCGCGCGATCAGCGCGACCGTTGGCGTGGAAGAGGGTGCCGTGCGAGCGATCGCGGCCGGTGCCGACGCACTCTGCCTCGGGCATGACCTCTTCGACGAGTCAGTTGTGAGCGTTCGCGGTGCGCTCGTCGACGCGGTGCAGTCCGGACGTCTCGCCGAAGAGCGCCTGGTCGAGGCGGCGAGCCGTGTTCGGCAGACGGCCGAGTGGGCTAGGCCGAGCGAAGATCTCGAGCGCGTCGGGAGCGAGGTCGGGCTGGCAGCGGCGCGGCGCGCGCTTCAGTGCATCGGCGAGCCGGAGCTGCAGCCGCTCCGCCCTCATCGTGGAGCTCGATCCCGAGCCGGGCATGGCTGCAGGTCGGCTGGCGGAGGGTGCCGGCGACTGGCTCGGAGCGGCCGGGGGTGCTGACGTCGTGCGTCTTCGCGATGCGTCCGTCGACGCGGCTGCCGACGTGCTCGACGGTCGCCAGATCGTCGTCGTCGCGCGCGACGCGCATCGCTACGAGTGGGAGCGAGACGCGATCGAGACGTTGCTGGCCCGAGCGACAGACGCGATCGTCGTCGAGACGGGCCTGCCTCGTTGGCGGCCGAGTGGGGCATCCGCATACATCGCGACGTACGGAGCGGCCCGCGTCAACGTCGAAGCGGCCGCGGAGCGGCTATACTCGGGCCCGCGACGCGGGGTGGAGCAGTCAGGTAGCTCGCCGGGCTCATAACCCGGAGGTCGCAGGTTCAAATCCTGCCCCCGCTACTGGAAAAGCCCCGCAGCCACGGGGCTTTTCGCTTTTCAGGGTCGCGACGCGCGACGATTTTCTACCCAACTTTCTACCCTTCGACGAGGAGCCGAGCCTCGGCAAGCTCGGCGGCGTCGGGGTAGCTCGTCTGCGAGGCGTGGAGGTAACGCTCGGTGACCGGTCGAGAAGCTCGTCGATCGCCCCATCCACGGCTTTGTCGAGCGGCTGGGCGGTGTAGCCGACCAGCGTCTGCGTACGGATGGGCCGTCCCGGGGGCAGCCCCCGCCCTGCTGCCAAACGCTTTGACACTCCGCAACGACCGAGGAGGCACGGAGGCCTCCTCGGTCGAGCGGTCGAGCGACGTGAGTCGCAGGTCTAGCGGGCGGTGACCTCGGCCTGGCTCTCGCTCCAGCGCACGGTCAGCGCGTAGAGCACGATGATGCTCAGGGCTATCCCCGTCAGTGACCAGAGGGTGTTCTGGGTGTTGCCGAGAAAGCCGAGCTGGGCGATGAAGTTCAGGCTGACGACCACGATCGCGAACCAGCGTGCCCACCCCTGGCCGGCTGCCAACGCGAGGCCTCCGAGGGCGAGCAGCGCTCCCCAGAGCATCATCGTCCAGCCCCAGCCCGTCAGGTCGAAGACGAGGAAGCCCGACCCAGTGGGCACGTAGTACTCGTCCTCGAACACGGCGATCAGACCCTGAAAGAAGTCGATCCCGCCGACGATCACCAACACGATCGCGGCGAAGCCGATCCACCCTGACATGCTCTTGGAATTCATCCTTACCTCCCTCTCGGAACGTCACAAGCCCGCATCTGACTGGGCTTCACGCTCCTTTCGCATCTGGACGGCGTCAGTAACAGTCGCACGTTGTTGCCCGGAATGCAATCGTCGATGGCGAGTCCCGGTGCACGTCGCCGGGGTCAGCCGGTGACGCCCTCCACCGCTACGGGGATCGGGGCGAAGAGGTTACGAGCGCGGATCTTCGAGTACGAGAAGGCGGCGATGCGCTGGCTCGAGCGGTACTGAGGAAGGGCACGCCGAGGCTTCGGCACTTCGCGGAGGTCGCGGTGGTTCTGGCGACGCCGGAGTCGTCCGCCCAGGAAACACTGCCCGCCGGAGGCGGGCTCAATTGTCAATGACCGTGGAAACGTTCCCGCCGGCGGTACACGGTCGCGCCGTCGTCCTGCCCGGCTTCCGGAACGGCTCCCGGAACCGCCGCACTGGTCGGCGGAACCGGCAGTCGTCAGGCAGCCCGGAGCGCGACCAGACGCACGGTCTGCGGATGCCAGCGTTCGCCTCGCCCTGCGCGGTCGGGAACCCGCGAGCATTGAGCGCGTCCGCGACCTCGTGCGCGCGCTATGACCCCCGGCGCGGCGCACGCCTCCCAGCGTGGCTAGACGGAGACGCTGACCGGCGAGGTCGCGATCCACACGGCGGTGAGGACGAAGACCGCGCAGCCGAGGGAGAGCATCACGACGCGCAGTCTCGGGGATGCCAGCTTGGTGCTCATGCCGGCGAAGAAGAGCGACGAGGCGAACAGGACGACGCCGAGTACGTAGTTCGACGCGCGCTGGATGTCCCGCCGCACCTCTGCGGCGAAGACCTCCGCTTCCGCGCTGAGTCGCTCCGACTCCTCGCGCGCCTCGAGCTTGTACTGCGGCATGGCGAACGGTGACGGGGGAGCGTTCGGGTTCTTGAGCGGCCTGGTCGCAATCCATGCGTCGACTGCCGGTTTGAACTCCTTGCGAAAGCGCGTGAAGTAGAAGTCCGCCAGCTCCGTCTTGTTCTCGGCGTAGGCATTCACCCAGTCCGTGAAGACCGACACGTCGACGACCGTCTGGGTGTTGGCGAGTCCTGCTGCCTTGGCGGACTCGATCCGCAGCGCGTTGGCGCGTGCACCCGCCTTCGCCTGCTCGCCGTTCCATCTGCGTCGACTGGTAGCCGCTCCACGCCGTGGCAACCGTTGCCACGGCGAGGAGCACCGTGGCGACGAGCTCGACTCGGTCGCGACCGCCGCCGTCGGCATTCACGAAGACACCGGAGTCCCGGCTGCGTCGCAGGGGAGCTCGACCTCGGCACCGACCGCGCTCAGGGCGTCGTCGATCATGCGCAGCGAGCGCTCCATGGCGACCGGTTGGAGTCCGCCGACGCCGTCGTGGAACGGCGAGTTCAGCCCGTTGAGCAAGAGGAGCAGCACCGTGATCACCGACACCACGGAGCCGATCAGCATGCCCTGGACGACCGCACGCTCGCCGCGGTCGGCGAAGAAGAGCATGAAGACGAAGATGACGATCGCGATGAAGAAGAGCACGATCCAGAGCTGGATCGGGATGACGCCGACAGCGCCATGGACGCGATCGCGGCGTGCTTCCTCCCGCGCCGACGTCTGCTCGAGCCACTTGTCGTAGGCGGACTGCTCGGTCGCGGCCTGGGGCCGGACGGATTGGAGCGTGCGGAAGAGCTTCACCCCCCACGGATTGATCGCGTCGCCCTGTGTGCCTGCGGTCATCCGGTCCCACTCGTCGTTGGCAACCGACCGCCCGTAGCAGACGAGTTCAGCGGTCAGCTCGCCCCGAGCCGCTGGCGGGAAGAACTGTGCGTTCTCGACCTGCTGCACGAGGATCAGGGCTTCTCGCTCGGCTCCCGCGCGCGATTGGTCGTAGCTCGCGAATGCGAGAAAGACGATGAACCCGAGCAGCACCGAGAACCCGGTCGCGAGCACTCCGAAGACGCCTGCCGCGCGATCGCCGTCCTCGAAGTAGCCGCCTTCGGGAGCTCGACGGCGCACGAGCAACAGCGCTGCCACTGCCACGCCGGCCACGGCGGCCGTGATGAGGATCGCCCAGACGATGTTCATGGCCGACGCCGAGCGCTAGGACGCGCTATCGGGACGCAGAGCCATGGCTACTCGGGCTGCCCGACGGGTTCGGCCACTTCCACCGGTGCCTCCTCGCGCTGCCCAGCCTCGACCTGCCCGTTCTGGAGCTGCTGGCGCCACCCGGCGAGGATGCCGTGCACGCTGGCGGCGCCGAGGATCGGGCCTTCCGGAACCTCGAGGTGCGCCGGGTGGAGGATGAACGGCCGCGTCTGGAGCCCGCCGATGCCGCCGTGGAACGAGATCAGCTCCTCGAACGCGCAGCCCTCGTCGAGATCGGGGTCGTAGAAGCTCCCGACCATGATGTCGCCGACGTGCTGGAAGCCGTCGGTGCGGAGCAGGTGCTTCGGCGCATGGGGCGAGAAGTGCGCGAGCGGGTCCTCGCCCTCGACACGGCCCTCCGCGAGGTAGTGGGTGCCGTTGGCCCCGAGCGCGACTGCCCCGTGCTCGGACGAGCGAACGAGCAGCCAGCCGACGTGCGGGATGCGCCCGGAGAGCCGGTAGGAGCTCCGGATGCCGCTCGTCGATCTCCTCCATGGTGAGCCGGCGGCGCTCCTCCATCAGGTAGATCAGGCCGAGGTTGCCCGAGCCCATCACGACGACGTCGCGGTCGGAGACGTCGTTCTTGGGCTTCTTCTTCTCCGACGTCGTGCCCGTCGCCTCGGTGACGGCGAGGCTGACCATGGAGTGCTGCTCGTCGCCACCCGCGATGCCCGAGACGTCGCCGCGTGCGAGCGAGCGCTCGACGAGCTCGTCGAGGCCGTAGCCGTTTCGCTGCTTGAAGGTCGCGCCCTGCGTCTGGCCGTGGTCGGAGAGGACGACGATCTCGTACGGCCGAGGCGCGTAGCGGCACGCGAGCTCGATGTGGCCGAAGTGGTCGTCGAGCTTGCGCAGCGCCTCGAGGGTGTCGGCGCGCTCGAGGCCCGAGTGGTGCGCGACCTCGTCGTAGCTCGAGAACGTCGCGTAGATCGGCCGGGCGCCCGCGCATGATGTCGGTGAGGACGCCGGACACGATCAGGTCGCGCACGAAGACGCAGAGCGCTCCTCGCATCAGCGGGTAGATGCCGCCGCGGTGGCCGCGCGGCTGCACGTCCCGGCGGATCGCGCGCAGGGCGGCGGTCCACTCGAGGATGACCTCCCAGCCGAAGAGGACGAGCGTGCGGATCGCGTTGTCGCCGTTCGCGAAGAACGCCCGGTAGCCGGGGTTGGACTTCTTCTCCGCGTCCATGCGGCTGACAGTGAGGATCACGTCCTCCGCCTCGCCGGAGAGGAGGTTTCCGCGGCTCGCGCCGCCGTCGACGAGGAGGCCGATGCCGGTCCCGAGCCGACGCTCGAGCTCTGCGCAGTCGGGGGGCGCCGAGCAGGCCATCGTCGTCGCCGTCTCCTTCTCCACCCAGCGGAAAGCGGAGATGTCCTCGTTCGATCCCAGGAGGATGCCCGCCTGGCTGGCACCCGTCTGCGACGAAAGATCCGTCTCCCACTCGGCGAGTGGGTGCGTCTCGCGCGCCCAGCGCGCCATGTTGGGGGCATTGCCGTCGCGCATCGCGCGCTGCAGCACCGGCTTTGCGAGCCCGTCGATCTCGAGGTAGACGATCCCGGGGACGTCGGTGCTGGCGATGATGCCCTGCCGCTTCGCGATCCGTTGCGCGATGCGGATCGACCCCATGTCGTCCGAGCCGAGAAGAACCGCGAGCACGACGCTCACCGCGCGACGATGAAGGCGGCGAGGAGAGCCCAGCCGAAGTTGTCGACGGTGAACACGCCGTCGGTCAGCAGCTCGGCGGCGATCTGAAGGATGAGCGCGTCCGCGATCAGCACGAGCAGGAAGCCGAGGACGAGCGTCAGCGGCAATCGGAGCGCGGCGAGCACCGGCGGGATGACCGCGTTCAGCGCGGCGACGATCGCTGCGACGACGAGCGCACCCCAGAAGGTCCCGATGTCGACGCCGGGAAGAGCCACGAGGCCACCATCAAGGCGACGCCCGTCGCAAACCACGACGACGAGCAGCGGGAACAACTTGATGCGCGGGCGTTCGGGCTGCCAGGACGTGGAGCCATGGGTCGAGTCGGGAATCGCTAGGCGTCATGGTCTTCTCCCTCTCCGATCGGCTGATGAGGAAGCATCCTCCGCGGCTCCGTTGTCGTGGTGGCGATGGAACAGTCCTCGCCCGGACTCTTCGCGCTCGCTTTCCGCCTTCTTCTCCGCCTTCTTCTCGGCGTGCGCTTCCTTCTGCTCGGCGACCTTGACCTTCGCGTCCGCGTACGACTGCGTGACGAGCTGCTTGCCGCCCTTCCAGCCGAACACCGTAACGACGAGCACGATCGCGAAGAGGACGTTCCAGGCGGTGGTGATCAGCTGCTGTGCCGTCGAGTAGTCGACCGCAGTGTCACGGGCGACGTCGCAGCACGTGTCGAGCGCGAGCGCGTTCGTCGCCTGCGTGATGCCGACGGCGCCGGGCGTGACCGAGACGACGTTGGCGAGCGAGCCCGATCCCGTCACCCACATGACCGACTCGAACGTGACCGGGATCGTGAAGGCCGCGAGCATTACCGCGATCACGCCGAGCTTGCACATCCAGGAGGCGAACGAGGGGAGAAACGAATGCGTGAAGTACTCCTTCGGGCGGGCGAGGATCGCGCCACCTTGCTTGGCCTTCGCCCAGAGCTTCTTCAGCTGCTTCCAGAAGACCTTGGCGAGGATCACGATCAGGACGACCGCGCCTGCCGCGATGAGGATCGATCTCAGGGGATCTTCGGAGACGTTGCCGAGGCTCTCCGTGAAGGATCCGGGCACGGACAGGAAGAGGTAGAGGTAGACGAACGTGCCCGCGACAGTGAAGAAGATCTTCTGGACGAGGTAGGCGGCGAGCGCCCCCGGGAACGTGCAGGCCGGGATGATCGCGACGAACATGACCAGCGTCGCGAACGTGCCGATGTTCGCGGGCAGGAAGTTGTTCATCGCAACGCCGACCGCGTAGGCGGTGACGATCGGCCAGAACTCGACCTGGCCCGGATAGGCCGCACGCAGGATGCCGTAGTAGGAGAGCCCGGCAAAGACCGTCTGGCCGGTCTGCAGTGTGAGCGCCGCGACCAGGTAGCGGGCGGGAATGTCCTTGATCTCGTCCCAGAGATCGGACAACCAGCCGACGACGTCGATTCCGAGCACGTTCAGCAGGACGACGACGATCGCGATGCCGACGAGCCACGCGCCCACCTTCATCAGGCGCTTGCCGCGCGAAGGCTCGTGGAACGGGTGAACGGCCGAGGGCTGGACGGCGATCTCGCTCATCGACCGCCGATCCTCGTCTCGGGCTAGGGCGCCGCATCATCCGATCGGGATGAATCCTCCCGCTCCGCTGTGGCGCTTGGATTCACCCACATCGGACGATGTCTCGCCGGCCCGACACGCCAGCGTGCTGTCGACGGTGACCGCGCTCGCCCTGCCCTCGGGGATGGCATACGCCGTAGGTGGCCGGGCATCTCGCCCGTGTACGGCCTGTACGCGTTGCTCTTGCCGAGCGGTGCTGTATGGCCTCCTCGGGTCGTTCGCACCAGCTCATCGATCGGGCCTGATGGTGCGATCTCGGACGCTCGTCCAGGTGTCGCGATACTATCGTCTTCGCGGCTGTCGGCTTGCCGCGGCGGTCCGAAGGGTACGCTGCTACGAGGAGCAGTCAGGACGCCGACCAGCCGTCGACCTGATCAGGCCGGACCGGAGCTCACGCGGCCTTCAGTCGCTCGGAGAAGAACTCGAGCGCCTTGCGGGTCTTCGTCTCCTGCGCACCCTCGAGATCCACGCCCTGCCCGGTGAGGAAGGCCCGCGTCTCCGCCGCGGCCTGGAATGCCTCGGCGGGGGCGCACTTGGTGGAGAGCTCGAGAATGCGCGAGCCGTCGGGATAGAGCCACAACTCGACGACCAACCTGCGGTCGAAGTCCGTCGGGGCGAACTTCAGCTTGAGGACGAAGATCGGCCCGAGAACCGAGAGGTCGTCGAGCGCGAGGCCCTCCGGAGCGTGCTCGGCGTAGAAGGCCCGCTGCTCCTTCGAGAAGAGCTTCTGTGTCCGCCCCCCGCCCATGACCGTCTCTCGGACGTCCGCCTTCGGTATCCCTTTCAGCGAGCCCGAGCAGACGTAGCCCCGGGCATCGCGTCCACCTCGACGCCGAACTCCGGCAATCGGCGGACGCCGCTCGGGAGTTGCGTCGGGACGACGGGGCGGAGCTTGACGACGGAGTCGTCGCCCTTCTTCTGCACGCGGCGGGCGCGAACGACCACGCCCTGCTCGTACAGCGTCAGGTCGGGGGTGTCGAAGAAGAACACCTGCCGGATCTGGGCGTCGAGGGGATCGATCCTCAGCGCCGCGACGGTCGAGCTGTGCTCGGTCTCGGGGATCGTCAGCTTCAACTCGACGCTGTCGGAATCCTTGATCAGCGCGAGTACACGCTTCGCGACGTCCTCGTCGGAGAGGCGCGATTCGCGCTTCCGGGTTGGTAGCCATCTTTCTCCTCCTCGCTCGTGCTGGCGGGCGATGGCCGTGGAACTCTCGAACGCGGGCGCGAACGCCTGCGTCATCCGGATCGGATGAATTCACGATGCACGTAGGCAAATGCTAGGCGCGGACTCACGCGCGCCCGCGTGGAACGGGCCGCAATCACCCGGTTTGGATGATGTTCGGTGTTTGCTGACCGGCGACGATCTCGGCGTGAACGCGCTACGAGCGAGTTCGAGGAGTGCAGTGATGACCGGCGTGCCGAAACTCGGAATCTGGTCCTGGAGCTTCGTCGGAGTCGTCGCGGCGACCGTGATCATCGTCATCGCGTTCGGGGCGGTCAGCGAGATCGTGCTCCCACTGCTGTTCGCGGCAGTTCTGGCCGTGATCTTCAAGCCTCTGGTCGGCTACCTCGAGCGCCGCGGGCTCAAGCCGACACTCGGCGCCGGCCTGATCGTGCTCGGCCTCCTCGCGCTGATGGTGCTCGTCGTGGTCGCGACCGTTCGCGGCGTGATTCAGCAGACAGACGGGATCGGTGACTCGGTCGATGCGGCGATAGACAAGGCGGTCGACGAGCTCGCGATCGACGAGGAAGCGCTCGAGGACGCCAAGGCGGCGGCGGAGGAGACATCTCCGGCGGTCGCGGAGGGCTTCGTCACGAAGGTGGTCGTCCGGCGTCGACGCGCTGATCGGCCTCGCCAGCGGCGTGATCCTCGGCTCGCTGATCATGTACTACCTGCTCAAGGACGGCGCCAGCATCAGGCGCTCGGTCGTCCGGCAGATCGCGCCGTCGATCCGGGACGAGGTCGACGCGTTCCTCACCGACTCGTTTCAGATCCTCCGTAGCTATGGGCGTGGCCGGACGGCGATGTCTGCGATCGTCTCGGTGGTCGTCGGAATCGCCAGCTTCCTGATGGGTCTCCCGCTCGTCTTCACCATCGTCGTCGTGAACTTCATCGGCGGCTACATCCCGTACATCGGCGCGTTCCTCGGTGGCGGGCTCGCGGTGATCGTTGCCTACGGCGAGGGCGGGCTTCGGTTGGCCGCCGCATGCTCCTGTGGTTCTCGCCGCGAACCTGCTGCTGGAGAACTTCGTGGAGCCCAAGGTGATGGGACGTACGCTCGATATCCACCCGATGCTCGTCATCATCGTCACGGCGCTCGGGGGCTTCCTCTTCGGCATCGTCGGGCTCCTCCTGGCCGTGCCGTTCACCGTGATCGCGGGCCACGGCATCGGTCTGCTGCGGTCGAAGGGGTTCTTCAAGATCGTGGCCGACCGGGCCGAGCCCACCGTCAAGAAGATGCTCGAAGGAGAGTCAGGCAACGGCTAGGGCCCAGTCTGGCGCCCGAGCCGCCGTCGACCGGATCGTTCGAGGAGAACGGGCATTCCGACCCCCGCTGGTCAGCGGAAACCGTCTGTCGTAGAACGACTGCGCAATCACCCGGTCCGGACGATGCCCGCCGGTCATGCTCGCGGACAACATGCAGGAGATGCAACACGAGCGCGGAGGGAGGCTCGTCGGATTCGTGATCCTGGTCGGGCTCACCGTCGCGTTCGCAATACACACGCTCGACTAGGAGGCAGACCGAAATGGCGGAGGAGACGAGGTTCGAACGACGGCTCGAAGGTTGGATCGACCGTGCCACAACACCACGCGGGGCCGCCATGGTGATCGCCACCGCGACGATCGCGATCACGCTCGTGGCAGGCCTTCTGATGACGGTGCTCGACCGGGACAACTACCCGTCGCTCGGACAAGGGCTCTGGTGGGCGGTCCAAACGACCACGACGGTCGGATACGGCGACAACGTTCCGACGACCGTCGCAGGGCGGTTGCTCGCCGTACTGGTGATGTTCTTCGGGATCGGCTTCCTGACCGTCATCACTGCCGCAATCACGAGCACGTTCGTCGCGCGCTCGCGTCTCGAGCTCGAGCAGGCGGACACCGAATCGCCGACGGTGGAGCACTTCCGTCAGCTCGACAGGCGGCTCGAGCGCATCGAAGCCGCGCTCGCCGCCTCGACGCGCATCGAGGCGATCCCTCCGACGAGAGTCCGACGGAGTAGTTCGACTCGCGCGAGCTCGGGAGTGCCGATGTAATTCATCCCATCGGGATGACGTAGGCCGATGCCTTGGCACTCATAGTCCCTGCTAGTTCCGAGCAGAGCGCATTGGAGAAAGAGGCGATGAGCGACATCGAGGATCGACGACTCGAACGACTGGGTGGCGGCGGCGACAGGCCCATACGCCGATGGTGATGGGTCGCGCTGACGCGGTTCAGGGTCCGCCGCGGCAGCCATCCGGCGATCGGCACGTGGCGCTCGCCGTCCCCATCCGAGCCGTGGAGCTCAACAAGCGCATCGCGTCGAGCGTTCTGGCCGGGGGGTTCGCGTACCGACTGTTCCTGTGGCTGCTGCCGTTCGGGCTGCTCGTCGGGGGCGCGCTCGGGCTCTCGAATGCGGAAAGCACGGAGGAAGCCGTCGAGGGCGGCGGCATTCCGGGGGCGATTTCCAACGCGGTCGGCGACGCCGCGCGCTCCGCGGAGTCCGAGTCGTGGTGGCTTCTCGCGGTCGGCGTCCCGCTCCTTCTCTGGGCGGGATTCACGGGCGCGAAAGCGATCGTGCTCATCCACTCGCTCGTCTGGGACGAGTCTCCTCCGAAGCCGAGGCCGCTTGAGTCCTCGCTTGCATTCACTGGCATGGTGATCGCCTTCATGGCCGCCGTCGCATTCACTTGGTGCGCCCGCGGCGGCTGGCCGGGCTGCTCTCGCCCTCATGACGGTCGTACCGCTCGCGGCACTCTGGCTCCTGGCCTCTCTGCACCTCCCGCATCGCGACGCCACCTGGCGAGAGCTCGTGCCAGGTGCGCTCCTGGTGGCAATCGGGTTCCAGGCGATGCATCAGGTGGTCACGTATTTCCTCGTCCCGAAGCTCGAGAAATCGACGTCGCTGTACGGCAGCCTCGGCGCCACGACGACGTTCCTGTTCTTCATGTACATCACCGCGACCCTCGTGGTCCTGTCGGCCGTCCTCAACAGCTCGCTATATGACGAGCTTCGCATTCGCAACGCCGTCGAGGCGGCCGTCTGATGGCGATGTCGATCGATGTCCAGCGGCTCGAGCTGGGCGATGTCATGCTGGTGGACCTCGACGACAACGAGGGGGAAGTCGAGGCCAAGGTAGTGGGGCCGATCGATCGGACCGAGACCACTGTACGCACATCGCTGCGCGTCGAGGGTCGCGATGAGTTCGTCAAGGAGTGGCGGCTCGGCGAGCAAGTCGTCGTCGTACGCGGGCCCTGAGCCGAACTCGACTAGGTGCCGCCGATTCTGCCGAACAATGCAACGAAAGCCAAGGTGCGTCGTCGACGAGTCGATCGCCTGCCCCTGTCGCGCCGCCGGCCGGTAGCGAAGGCAGTAGTTCGGCGCGCACAGGTGCGAGCCGCCCTTGATCACACGACGGGGAACGGACTCTCCGGGCCGCGCCTCGCGGCGACGTGACTCGCGGGTTGCGCGGTACGCAGCACGGGCTCTCGACGTCGTCGGCATGGCGCGCCGTGAACCAGTCACGATGTCCACTCCCAGACGTTTCCGGTCACATCGACGAGGCCGTAGCCATTCGGCGGGAAGCTGCCGACCGGTGAGGTTCCCTCGTAGCCGTCGAGCTTCAGGTTCTGCCACGGGAACTCGCCCTGCCACGTGTTCGCCATCGCCTTCGCCGTCCGGGAACGTGCTCGTCTCCCCATGCGAAGACCGCGCCGTCGAGCCCGCCGCGTGCGGCGAACTCCCACTCGGCCTCGGTCGGAAGCTCCTTCCCTGCCCAGGTCGCGTACGCCTCGGCGTCCTCGTACGCGATGTGGACGACGGGATGTGTGTCGCGGCCGTTGATCGTCGTGCCCTTCCCACCGGGCCGCTTCCAGAATGCACCCGGCACGTACTCCCACCAGTTGCGGTGGTCGTTGAGGTCGACCGGGCCTACGGTGCTGCGGAACACAAGCGAGCCCGGCACGAGGAGCTCGGGATCCGCGTCGGGATAGACGCTGGCGTCGAGCGGCCGCTCGGCGAGCGTCACGTACTTGGTCTCGCGGACGAAGCGGCGGAACTGCGCCGCCGTGACCGGCGTCTCGTCCATCCAGAACCCGTCGACGAGACGCGATGAACCGGGCGCTCCTCGGGGTAGAAGTCCTCGGAGCCCATCGCGAACGTTCCGCCGGGAATCCAGCGCATGCCTGGAGCCGGCGACGGCCAGGGCGCTCTGAGGGGCGGCAACTCCGTCTTCACGCTGCCCCTCGATCAGCTGCATCGTCCACGCGTCTACTGCCTCGCCATCGCGACCCGGAGACGCTCCTCGGGGGTGATCAGGTGGTCGGTGTCCTCGGCCGCGGCGTCGATGTCGAGCTGCACCCACCGCACCTTGCCCGTGAACTCGCTGTCCTTCGGCGCCGTAGTCGTCGCTCACGGGGGTCGCCGTGTCGCGAGCCGACGTCCGTCGTCTCGTCGGCGGAGAAGACCATCGGCACGGTGTCTGTCGACGCGGCCGCTGCCGACCTGCTCGCCGTCGACGAACAGCGTGACGTCGCCGCCCTTCCCGAGCCCGCCGCCGTCGTAGGTGAACTCCATCCGCACCTGGTGCTCGCCCGCCGGGATCGGGTCGTCCCCGTAGACCTTGAACTGCTGCAGGCCGAAGAGGTTGTAGCAGTACGCCGGCTTGCCGTCCTTCGCGTAGAGCGCGAAGCCTCCGAACGCGCCGCCCTGGGCGATGATCACGCCGTTCGCGCCCCTCTCCGGCACGTCGATCTGGCCGTGATCGCGTGTGACTTGTTCTTCGTTCACGACGACGGAGTTCTCCGATAGCCGACCCATTCCGCCGAAGAGGAGCTGAGACGTGCCGCGGACGAGCTGCGGCCGTCCGGCGAGGTCGGCGTTGAAACGCTCGAAGCGGCGGTCGTCGAGCGGGAAGCACGTTGTACTTCCCGGCCTCGATGAGGAACAGCCGCTGCAGCTCGCGCGAGCTTGTCTGGCTGCTCGTCGGCGAGGTCGTTCGCCTGCGTCCAGTCGTCGGGGCCGTAGAGCTCCCACACGTCGTCGTCGAACGCGGGCATCTCGGTCGCGACCCAGGGAGTGCTGTGCCGCGTGACCGCAGTCCAGCCCTCGTGGTAGATGCCGCGGTTGCAGAACATCTCGAAGTACTGCGTCGTGTGCCGCTCGTCGGCGCGCGGCATCGTCGAACGAGTACGCCATCGAGACGCCCTCGAGCGGCCGCTGCTGCACGCCGTTCACGCTCAGTGGGCTCGGGCAGTCCGGCAGCCTCGAGCACGGTCGGCGGCGACGTCGATCACGTGGTGGAACTGCGAGCGGACCTCGCCGCGCGCCGTGACGCCCGTCGGCCAGTGCACGATCGTGCCGTTCCGCGTCCCGCCCCAGTGGGACGCGACCTGCTTCGTCCACTGGTAGGGCGTGTCCATCGCGTGCGCCCAGCCGACGGCGTAGTGGTTGTACGCGGCGGGCGTGCCGAAGTCGTCGATCCGCGAGACCATGAACTCGGTCGTCTCGAGCCCGAACGCCCCGTTCAGGATCGACGAGCTCGTTGAAGCAGCCGTTCGGCGTGCCCTCGGCCGAAGCGCCGTTGTCGCCGATGACGTAGTAGACGAGCGTGTTCTCGAGGATCTCGAGGTCGTCAGCGCGTCGATGAGCCTGCCGACGTGGTGGTCGGTGTGCTCGAGGAAGCCGGCGTACACCTCCATCTGGCGTGCGAGGACCGGCTTCAGATCGTCCGGCATGTCGTCCCAGGCGGGGATCTCCTCCGGGCGCTCGGTGAGCTCCGCGTCGGCCGGGATGACGCCGAGCTCCTTCTGCCGCGCAAACGTCCGCTCGCGCAGCGCGTCCCAGCCGTCGTCGAACTGCCCTTGTACTTGTCCGACCACTCGGGCCGCACGTGGTGTGGAGCATGGGTCGCACCCGGCGCGAAGTAGACGAAGAACGGCTTGTCGGGCATCAGCGCCTTCTGCTGCTTGACCCAGTCGATCGCCTGGTCGGTCATGTCCTCGGTGAAGTGGTAGCCCTCCTCCGGCGTGTCTTCGGCTGCTCGACTGGCACCGTGTCGCGGTAGATCGCCGGCGCGTACTGGTTCGTCTCGCCGCCGATGAAGCCGTAGAAGTGCTCGAAGCCCGAGCCGGTCGGCCAGGCGTTGAACGGTCCCATTGGGCTCGTCTCCCAGACGGGCACCTCGTGGCACTTGCCGAACTGCGCGGTCGAGTAGCCGTTCAGCTTGAGCGTCTCAGCGAGCGGAGCGCAGGTGTTCGGGCGGACGGAGCTGTAGCCCGGGGCTGAGGTCGCGATCTCGGTGACACCGGCCATCCCAACCGAGTGGTGGTTCCGTCCCGTGAGCAGCGCCTGCCGTGTGGGCGAGCAGAGGGCAGTCGTGTGGAAGCGGTTGTACTTGAGCCCGTTCGCGGCCAGTCGCTCAGCGGTCGGCGTGTTGATCGGGCCACCAAAGGCGCTCGATGCTGCGAAGCCGACGTCGTCGATCAATACGATCAAGACGTTCGGCGCGCCCTCGGGCGGGCGCAACGGCTCGATCGGCGGGAACGAGGTCGCCGGGTCCTTCGCGTCGTACGTCGTGAGGCCGACGTGCGGGCGATCGGGGATGGGCAGAACGTCGCGGTTGGGCTGTCGGATCTCAGACAAGGCTGCCTCCTAAGTCGGTCGCTGTTGTTCCCGGTGGACGATGTTTCGGACGACCTCTATGCCGGCGACGACGAGGGCGATCAGAACGAGCGCCGACAGCCAGCCGCGCGCGATGGGCGGAGCGACGAGCGCGACCACGAGCAGGGCGACCGCGGCGATGGCGTACGTCGTCAGGCGGTTCTCCAAGATGGGCGCTGCGGCGCGGCGCGCCTGCGCGGCGCGACGAGTCTCGCCGACGAACCAGACTCCGAGCGAGCGTGATGACGCCGAGGATGATCCACACCCATGCGCGGTCCGCGAGCACCTGCGTGAGGATGTCCCAGGCGTCCGTGCGCTGCCGGCTTGACCGCATCGTCTTGCGCGAGCTCGTCGACGAGGTAGTCGCCCGCGAAGCGGCGGACGGCGAGCATCAGGAGCCCGACGACGACCAGGCCGAGGGCGATCGCGCGGAGCTCGAGCCGGCGACGCCCGCGGGCGAGCCAGACGGCGAGTGCCGCGACCACGAGCGCCACGAGCCACATCCAGTCGGCGACCGAACGCAAGATCTTCGTCGCCGTCTGCGCCGCCTCCAGCTGGCTCTCCTCCATGATCGCGATCCGTCCCGAGGACTCCGGGAGCCTCTCGGCAACCTTTCCGATCACCGCGACCTGGTCGCCGATCTGGATCACGAGCGGGCGGAGGTCGAGCACGACCGCGCCACCCTCGGTCTGGATGAACGTCGTGTCGTCGTCCAAGCAGGCGCACCAGCTGGCGCTGCGTCCGTGGTCGTCACCTCCACCCACACCGTCTGCACACGGGGGCGTTCGAGCACGGCATCAGCCGCGCGATCGGCGCCCGAGCGGGCGAGGCCGGCAAGAACGGGAGCCAGGTCCTGCTGCGCGGGGGGCAGTCGCTCGGCGATCGCCGCCTCGACGTCGACGTTCTCGAACAGCGTGTCGACGGACTTGGCCGCGACCTGTGTGCGGATCTGTCGTTCTCGATCATGTTGCGCGAGATCGTCTCGAACCCGGCCTCGTCCAGGGCTGTGTGCTCGACGTAGAAGGCGAGCATCCCGACGAGCGCGAGGAGGATCGCCACGATGGTCAGCACGCGGGCGCCGATGATCCGCCCGCGGGACGTCCCCTCGCGCTTCGGGCTCTCGTCAGGCACGGGCTTCTCGGCTTCGCTCACGCACGAGGTCCCTGGTTAGGCCATTGCCACACTGCGGTCATCGACCATGTAGGCGACGATCAACGCGAGCGGGAAGAAGACCAGGCTGAAGACGAAATACCAGAAGAAACTGTGCCCTTTCCGAGCTGCGACACGGGCCGGCCAGAACGCGATCGCGATCCAGATGATCACGGCCAGAATCGACCAAAGAACCATCTCCTACCTCCGATTAGTGGGTTGCGTCTCCGCTCGGTGCGAGCGGCCACGTCAGCCGCCCCTCCGAAGAGGAGCGGCTCCCGTGAGCGCTGTTACTGCCCCTGTTGTTCGTCCTGCTCCTCGTACTCCGCGACCTCGATCGCGACCTCGAGCGCGTCGGCGATCTTGCCCGTCGCAGACGCGACGCGCGCGGTGCCGACGATCGGTGCGATCGCGGCCAGTACACCGCGGACCTGCTCGGCGTCGATGCCGACTTGACTAGCGGCTTCGAGGTTCAGCAGGTATGAGACCGCCGGCGCGTCGACCGCAGCAAGCGCTGCGATGCGAACGAGCATCAGCGTCTCCGGATCGAGGCTCGATGCCTCGAGCGAGTCCGCGGTCATGCTCGCCAGCAGATCGAGGACCGGGGTCTCGGTGGTCGATTCGGCCATACTGCTTCCTTCCTTTCGTTCGACGCTCGTCCCGGATCACAAGGGACGGCGCAGTATTGGCGGTCCGCGCATCCGGGTTCCTCATACCGATGGCATGAAATGAGCGGCGTACGGGGGCCACCGCTCGTTTGCCTGGTGTCGGTGTGGGGAATCTCAGTCTGTTCTAGGCTTTGGGCGGCATGGCGACCGTGCAGGCGCCTTTCGACCTCGTCGAGGTCAAACTCAGTGCGCCGTTCAGACGGGCCGGCACGCTGTCAAAGGTGGACGTCATCGAACGACTCCGCCGTGCGAGCGCCCGTTTCGTGAGCGTGGTTGCGCCGGCGGGGTACGGCAAGACGACATTTCTCACCCACTGGGCCGAGGCCGACCCACGCTCGTTCGCGTGGGTGGCGCTCGATGGACGAGACGACGACCCGGTGGTGCTGCTGCGGTACATCGCGGCAGCGATCAATCGGGTCAAGACCGTGCCATCCGCCGTGTTCGATGCGCTGTCCGGTCCCGCGGCTTCCTCGCGACCGCTGCTCGCCTCGCTCGTCGGGGGCGCACTGACCGAAGGTGAGGGCTCGACCGTGATCGTGCTCGACGACCTTCACCTTGTTACCAATCCATCCTGTCTCGACGTGCTCGCGGAGTTCTTCGGGTACGTCCCTGCCGGGTCGGCGATCGCGATCGCCAGCAGGGAGGAGCCGCAACTCCCGCTTGCCCGCTGGCGCGCGCAGGGAGTGGTGCACGAGATCGGCGTCGAAGATCTGCGGCTGGACGAGCAGGAGGCCGCGTCGGTGCTGGACGACGTGGGAGTCGAAATCGAGGCGAGCGAGGTCGCCGAGCTCACCGCCCGGACCGAGGGCTGGGCGGCCGGGGTGTATCTCGCAGGACTCGCGCTGCAAGCCGGGGGGACCGGCCCGTCGAGAGACTCCGTGCTCAGGTTCTCGGGCGACGATCGGTTCGTATCCGACTACTTCCGGTACGAACTCCTCTCGCGGCTGCCCGCCGAGGAGCAGCGGTTCCTGATGCACACCTCGATCCTCGACCGCATGCGCGGCGGCCTCTGTGATGCGGTGCTCGAGACGACGGATTCGGCGAAAATGCTCGAGCGGCTCGCGCGGACCAACGGCTTCGTCGTGCCGCTCGACCGGCGGAGTGAGTGGTATCGCTATCACCATCTGTTCGGCCAGCTTCTGCAGGACGAGCTCGAGCGGAGCGAGCCGGATGTGGTTTCCGCTCTCAACGGCCGTGCCATGGAGTGGTGCATCGCGAACAATTCGCTGGAGGAGGCGATCGCCTACGGCCACGCGGCGGGTGAGACGAGCACCGTCGCGGGCCTGGTCGATGCACTCGCCCTAACCGTCCACTACGACGGTCGTATGGAGACCTTGGAGGAGTGGCTGTCCTGGTTCGGCGAGGACGAGCTCGTGGACTATCCCGCGCTCGCGGTCTACGGAGCGTGGGTGCGCGCACTCACCGGGCGACCGTCAGATGCCGAGCAGTTGTTGGAGCTCGCGGAGGGTGCGACCTCGACGATCCCGCTCTCGGACGGCAGCCCGACGATCGAGCCCTGGGTCGCCACGCTGCGTGCCCACATGATGGCGAACGGAGTCGAACAAGCGCTGGCAGACGTCGAGACTGCGCTCGATCAGCTTCCCGCGGAAAGCGTCTGGGTCACGACGGCGACACTTGCTCGCGGGGTTGTGAACGCGCTACTCGGCGCAACGGATCGCGCGACTAACGACCTCACAGCAGTCGTCGCGCTGGCGCAGGCTCGTAGCGCACCGGAAGAGGGCTATCTGGCGCAAGGACAGCTTGCCCTCCTCGCTGCCAGACGAGGGTCCTGGCACGAGGCAGGGCAACGCGCCGACGCGGCACAGGCATTCGTTAACGAGCACGGTCTCGGCGATGTGTCGTCGAGCGCGCTTGCGCACGTGGCGACAGCCCGCGTCGCGGTTCACGAGGCAAGGCATGCGGATGGCCGCGCCGCGCTGGCGCGCGCTCATCGCCTGCGTCCCATGCTCGACCACGGTCTACCGTGGGTAACCGTCCAGGTCGGGCTCGAGCTCACTCGCGCCCATCTCGCTCTCGGCGAGGCGAGCGCCGCACGGACGATTCTCACCGAGACGGACCAGGTCCTCTCGCTCCGCCCGGACATGGGCGTCCTCGTGGAGGACGCGCGATTGCTGCGCGAGCAGATGGCGGCGACCGAGGGACCGGCCGGCGCGTGGGCGATGAGCTTGACGGCCGCCGAGCTCCGGCTTCTGCCTTACTTGGCCACGCACCTCACGTTCCCGGAGATCGCGACCAGGCTGTTCATCTCGCGCAACACGGTCAAGACGGAAGCGGTCTCGATCTACCGCAAACTGACGGCTTCCTCGCGCAGCGAGGCAATCGAGCGTGCCGTCGAAGTGGGGCTCCTGGAGGGTTCGATCTACCCGCCCCCGGCAAATCTCACCCCATAAGGATGAGGCGAAAAAAGACGGCAGCAGGTCGTATATGAGACGACCCCGATGGATGACTACAAGGAGCACTTGCGTCGTCTCGCCGTCCACGACGATGCACTTGTCAGCCTGCTCCTAGGCGACGAGAACTCCTCGGTCGCCTCGGCACTCGATACGAAGACCTCGGCACTCGTGCGTGTCGCAGCGACCATCGCCGTCGATGCTGCTCCTTCCTCGTTCCAGCACGCGATCACGCACGCCCTCGCAGCCGGGGCAACCTGCGGCGAAGTCGTCGCGACGCTCGAGGCCGTGACGCCGGTAACCGGGGCCGCGCAGGTGGTGTCGGCTGCCCCGAAGCTCGCCTTGGCGTTGGGCTACGACGTCGAGGACGCGCTCGAGTAGCCGCCCCGTACCGGCCCCTTTTCATCCCATCGGTATGAGGAACGGCGGCGTCTCCCGGCCCAGACTTCCTGCGTTCGCGGCGAAGCGAACCCGGGCAGCGACGCAAGGGAGCGTGGTCATGGCAGTCGTCGAGAAGCAAGAGCCGTTCTGGAAGCGCCACGGCACCCTGATCGTCGGTGGACTTGGCTCGTACTCCTGGTCGTGATCATCGCGGGCCAGTTCATCGAAGACGGCGACATCTCCAAGTGGCTCGCCGACGTGCCGGAGCAGTGGGCCTACGTCATCACGTTCCTGTTCATCTGGTTCGATGCCGTCATCCCGATCTTTCCCGGCGAGACGACGCTGAGCGCAGCGTCGACGCTCGCCTCAGCGGGAGAGCTCGAACTCGGGATCATCATGGTGGCCGGTGCGGCCGGCGCGATCGTCGGCGACTCGTCGCTGTTCTGGATCTCCCGCCTGAGTTCCGCCAAGATGCAGCCTCATCTCGACAAGGCGCTCGAGGACGACAAGGTTCGCGTCGCCTGGGACGCGCTTAACCGATCTCCGGGCCTCCTGATCGTTGCCGGCCGCTACGTCCCGGGGATGCGCTTCGTCGTCAACGTGTCGATGGGGCTCTCCGACATCACCTACCGTCGCTTCTTCGGCTGGTCGGTCGTGAGCGGGATCCTCTGGTCGGTCTATACGTGCGGGTTGGCCTACTACGTTGCGACCACCCTCTCCGGATATCCGCTCGCGTCGCTCCTCATCTCCTCGGCCATCACGGCCGGCGCGTTGGCGCTGGTTTTCTTCGTCGCGCGCAACAAGGCGCGCAAGGCAGCGGCAGCAGCAGCTCCGACCGACGTGAACGCGGATCCGGCGCTCCCGGACGGAGTCGCCGAATCCGACGCGTGAGCAAGCGGTGAAGGTCTAGATCCGCGGGTCGGCTGTAACCTCGGCGTGCACGTGGTTCTCGCCCTGCGACGAGGTAGGCCAGCCGTCGTAGACAACGACGGTGCTTGCGAGGAAGTCCGGAAGCCCCCGACGCCGCTCGGTGAACAACACGGGGATGAAGCCCGCGAAGAACGGCACGATCGCGAGTACGAGCCCGACCAGACGAACGAGCGATCTCGCCACCGAGGGGGTCGTCCCCTCGGGACCGCGAACCCGCAAGCGCAGCAACCGCATGCCTGGCGTCTGGCCGGCGGCGCTCCAGAACAGAACGAAGTAGGTTCCGGCAAGCAGCAACCAGCCGGAACCCAGAAGCACACCAGCGAGCCATTCCGGGCGCAGCCCTCCGACGAGAGACGCGATGAGCGCAACCACGCCCGTTATCGCCATCAGGAGGACCAGCGTCAGGGCTGCGTCGGTCGCAAGCGCGATCGCACGGGTCGCGATCCCTGCATGGACGGTGGGGTCGGCTCGCGGCCGGCGGCGGACGACCAGCTCAGCCCGGTCGTCGAGCCTCACGGCCGAGGCGCGAACACCCCCTACCACCTCCTCGGCAAGCCCCGCCGTCTGCTGCGCGATCGCAGCACGGAGTTCGGGGCTCGAGGCTACGTGGCGTACAACGCGTTGCATCTCGTCGCTTGCCAGCACCCTGTCGGTGATCTCGAGCGTCTGAGGGCTCCCCAGCGCCTCGGTGGCGAGGCGCTCCAGTTCGCCGCTTGCTGCGAGCTCGGCGGCGATGCGCTCGAGGACTCGATGGCGCACGAGCGATCGAGCGACTTCCTCGGGTAGCGCACCGGCGAGCGCGCGGTCGACCACCCGTGCGATCTCCGGCGCGGAGAGGACCTCGTCCATTGCTTCCTCCAGCGGCCCTCGCCATGCACGCGCAGCCGCGCGGGCCGAGTAGAACGCTGCACGCCCGGCCGCGTCTGCAATGCCTGGACGCTGTCGATCGTCGCTCGCCACGTGCGGAGTATGTCGCGATGCGTCGGAATGCTGCATCGACTCGTGACCGCAGAGGTCGAACGCATCGCGTCGGGTGCGGGGGTGCCCCCTGTACGGTGGAGCGACGGCAACCGGCCACTTGCGGAAGGAGGCGCAAAGACTATGCCAGCGACGGTCGATGCGTTTCTGGATCAGTACATCCGTTGGTACTCCGAGGGTGATGTGGACGGTGCGACCGAGGTCTGCATTGTGCCTTTCGTTGCGGTTCGGGACGGCGTGGAGATCCACCTGCCCGACCGCAACGCCGTGCGCGACCACTTGGCAGGGGTGATCGACGCGTTTCGCACGGGCGGTGTCGCAACGTGGGAACGGATCGAAACCGATGTCAACGAACTCGGCGACCACACCATCTTCGCAACCGTGCGCTGGAACGGACTCGACGCGGACGGGACGGTGGTCCGCGACATCAGTACGACCTGTCACCTGCTTAGAACACCCGACGGCTTGCGCTTCGTGTCGTACACGAATCACTTCACGAGGGCACCCGCCCAGTAGTTCTCCCCGGCGGTTCGCAATCACCCAGTGTGGATGATGTCGGGCGCTGGGGGATCGGAGACCCTGGTGCGGTGAAGTGGGACTACAAGACGATCGTGCTGACCGGCGGATTCATGGGACGGCACAGCGACGAACTGAGACGCGATGACCTCGAACAGCAGTTCAATGCGCTCGGCACGGAGGGATACGAGCTCGCGTGGATCCTCATGGATCAGAACCTCCACGGCGAGAAGGACGGGCACGTCGTGATCTTCAAGCGCCCGGAATCGCCTACAGCATGAGCACTGAGGGGGAGACCATGGAGAACGGCCCGAACAACATCCGCCGAGTAGCCGTGGCCCCTGAGGGCGCTGGGTTCCGTCGCGTGCGTCGGAGCGTTGTCCTCACGTTCCTCGTCCTCGCCGTTGCCGCGGTGGCAGCGGGCTGCGGCGGAAGCGACGACGAGACGACAACTTCAGCCGAAGGTTCCGCCACCGCTGAATGGGCGGACGGGCTGTGCAGCGCGGTCAGCACCTGGAAGGGTGAGCTCTCGAGCATCGCGAACCGGTTCACCGACCCGTCCTCGCTGACGGAGGATGGGCTCCAAAGCGCTGCAGACGATGCGAAAGCAGCCACCGACACGTTCAGGGACGACCTCGAAGCGCTCGGCACACCGGATACGGAGTCCGGCGACGAGATCAGGTCCTCGGTCGACGAGCTCTCGACGACCGTCCAGACCGAGGCCGACTCCATCGAGACTGCCGTCGGTGACGTTTCCAGCCTCGCCGACGTGCCGAATGCAGTCACGGCCGCCAAGGCATCGATCGACACGATGAGCACCGCGCTCACGTCCACCATCGCCACGATCGAGGGCGCGGACGCACAGGGTGACGATCAAGGACGCGATCGACAACTCCCCCGACTGCGCGAACATCACGAGCTGAGAACGACCGGGGGAGGTCACTGGGCGCCCGACTAGTGTCGACCTAGTGAACTAGTCCGGACGAGGTCGAAGAACTTTCTACCCAACTTTCTACCCGCGTGGGGTGATTTCAGGTGATCCCACGAGACCGAGTTCCGCTCAACAGTGGGGAATCGGTGTCAGCAGACCTCCCTCGGACGATCTCATAACCCGGAGGTCGCAGGTTCAAATCCTGCCCCCGGCTACTCGAAAAGCCCCGGAAACGGGGCTTTTCTGTTCTCAGTGCGGCGATCGGCGGGCAGAGCTTCTTGCCCAACTTTTGCCTTCGGCCGACACGATGTGTCCATGTGTGCCCGGTTCGTGCGAGCTCTTTCAAGCAGGAGTACGCTCGCACAAGCAGGCGGTTAGTCGCCCGGAGGAAGGTGGTAACACGGCGAGCAACGACGACTGAAGGAGATCTCATGAGTGGTTACGCGGTCGCGCACCTCGACGAGATTGGCGAGGTCAAGGACGAGCGCCGTGCATTTCGACCGGTCCGGCATCACTTCGGCATCACGGGCTTCGGAGTCACGGCGTGGACTGGCCGTGAGGCGGGCGAGCGGATCATCAACGAGCACGACGAGTCGGGCTCCGACGAGGAGCTCTACCTCGTAATGCAGGGGCGCGCCGTGTTCGAGCTCGACGGCGACCGGGTGGACGCGCCCGCCGGCACCTTCGTCTTTGCCCGCCCCGCTGTGACGCGAACGGCGTTCGCCGAGGAGCCCGGGACGACGATCGTCGCGCTCGGCGGCACGCCGGGGAAGGCCTACGAGGCCACCGGCTGGGAGCTCTGGGCGCCACTTTGGCCGCTCTACGAGAAGGGAGAGTACGCCGAGGCTGGTGATCGCCTCCGCGACGTGGTCGACACAAATCCGCAGTACGCCTTGCTGTTCTACAACCTCGCCTGCTGCGAGAGCATGGCCGGCCGCACGGAGGACGCGGTCGACCACCTGCGGCGCGCGATCGAGATGTCGGAGCGGTTTCGCACCCTTGCGCAGGACGATTCCGACTTCGATCCGATCCGCGACGACCCCACATTCGAGGAACTGACCGCCAGTTAAGTGTCAACGACCAAGCGGCGCGGTGTGCTCGCTTTGTGCCGTCGCGCATGCAGCGCGAGCAGGACGCCTTCCTTAAGGCCGGAAGACGACGCGAGCAGCGACCCGTCCGGCCTCGACGTCTGCGATCGCTTCGTTGACGTCCTCGAGCGGCCGGATCTCACGCGTGACGACCGTCTTACCGGCTGCGTGCAGCTCGAAGACCTCGCGCAGGTCGGTCCGCGTGCCGACGATCGAGCCGACGACTGTGATGCCGTTGAGGACGGTCTCGAAAATCGGCAGGGTCATCTGGTTTTCGGCCGGGAGTGCGACGAAGACGAGCGTGCCGCCTCGCCGAAGCGAGCGGTACGCCTGCTCGAACGACTTCGGCGAGACCGCCAGCGCGATGGCCTGATCGGCACCGCCCAGCTGCTGGATCGCGGCGGCCGGGTCCTCCTTCACCGCGTTCACCGTGAACTCGGCGCCAAGGCCGCGGGCGAGGTCGAGCTTCTCGTCATGGAGGTCGACGGCAATGACCCGTCCGCCGGCGATGCGCGCGTACTGGATCGCCATGTGCCCGAGGCCTCCGACCCCGAACACCGCGACGAGATCGGAGGACCGGGTTCCGGCGACCTTGATCGCCTTGTACGTAGTGACTCCGGCACACGTGAGCGGCGCCGCATCGAACGGGTCTACGCCGCCGGGAACCCTGACGACGTAGCGCGCGTACGCGGTCGCGTACTCGCCGAACCCGCCGTCGATCGAATACCCCATGTTCTTCTGCTCGAGGCAGAGCGTCTCCCAGCCGGAGACGCAGTAGTCACAGGTGCCGCAGGCGTAGCCAAGCCACGGCATCGCGACGCGGTCGCCGACCCCGACCTCGACGACGCCCGGACCGAGCTCCTCGACGATGCCTACACCCTCGTGCCCGGGCACGAACGGAGGCGACGGCTTCACTGGCCAGTCGCCGTGGGCGGCATGGATGTCGGTATGGCAGAGGCCGGAGGCCTCGACGCGCACGCGGATCTGGCCGGGTGCCAACGGGCGGCGTCCGACTTCCTCGACGCGGAGCGGCTCCGCGAAGTCATGCACGACCGCGGCACGGTAGGAGCTGGTTGTGAGCTCCGTGCTCGGGGGTCGCACCTCTGTTGCAGACATGACAGTCCTCCTCGTGTCGACTTACAGAGCCATGCTCCGCCGTCCACGTCACGCCGGCATCGTGGGCGCTACGGGCAGCGCTCGGTAGTTCGCCGCAAGTCGGAGCGCCGTGCTACGACGAGTCCAGCGCGCCCCGGAGCTCGCCCTCCTGCCGGCGGGGCGCACAAGCTCGACGGGTAGTCCACTGCATGCGATCCGGAGATCGCCGAGTTGGAGTTCCAAATGTCTCCTGAACGACCTCCGACTCCGCGAGTCCGGGGCCATGCCCCGACGACTCTTCTGTATGCCGAACCGAGCGCCGTTACGGACGGCGCCTCGTGTCCAGCAGATCGAGCTTGGCCGTCGCGATCTCCGCCACCGCGTCGACCACCGTCGCCGAGAGCTCGAGAAGCCGCAGGCCGTCGAGCGCCGCGGGTAGCCGCTCGCTCAGACGGCGCAGGTAGCGCTCGCGAAGCTCGGCGTTCACGTTCACCTTGCACACGCCGAGCCCGACCGCGCGGCGTACGTCCTCGTCGGGGAGACCGGATGCCCCGTGCAGCGACAGTGGAACGTCGACGCGCTTCCGGATCTGCTCGAGGCGATGCCAATCGAGGCTTGGAGCCGACGCGTAGCGCCCGTGCACGTTGCCGATCGAGACTGCGAGGCAATCGCAACGTGTAGAGGCAACGAAGTCGATCGCCTCGTCTGGGTCCGTGAGGGCGCCCGCCTCAGTCGCCGCGGCGACGTCTTCGTCTCCTTCGATGTGGCCTAGCTCGACCTCGACACCGGTGGCGCCGGCCCGCTTGCGCACGGCGGAGACGAAGGCGATGTTGGCTGCCAACGGCAGCTTCGAGCCGTCTGCCATGACGGCCCCGACGCCGGCCGCGAGCGCGGCGTCGATCACTACGTCGTCCGCGACGTGATCGAGCTGCACGCACATCGGAACGGTTGCTTCGCGGGCGACCCCGAGCAGCGCCGGCAGAAGGAGGCGACCGTCCTCGCTGCGGAACGAACCCTCGGCCAGGAGCAGGATCGCGGGCACGGCGCGCCTCTCCGCCGCACGTGCCACGCCGAGTGCCGTCGTCACGTCGTAACAGGTGAACGCTCCGGCGGCCGCGCCGGCAGCGCGCCGCTCCTCGAGCACGTCGCGGAACGGCACTAGCACGGCGGCGATCCTCTCACGACTCCGTCCACCAGTTGCACGAGAAGCTCGTCGGCGCCTACGTTGCCGGGCACGACGAGGTAGTCGATGGCCCGGCCGTCGGGCCAGAACGCCGCCCACCGCGAGACTCCCGGCGTGACGGGCCCGAGGACCTCGGCCTCGCTCGCGCCGACCCCGGCACGCAGGGTGACGGCGGACGTGATGCCGCCCTTTGCGATGAGTACCGACGGCCGTGGATCCATGACGCCGACGACACGAGCGAGGTTGACGGCTATCCGGTCGCCCGCTTCGAGAGATGTCGTTCCGTCGGGGCGCTCGCGCGGTGTCGCGAGAACCGCGACCTGGTCCCTGGCGAGCATTGCCGAGGTCTCGGCGCCCAGTCGCTCGATTTCCGCACCCGGTGTCGGCCCGGCGAGCGCGACCACGTCCGCCTCGACGAGTGTCTGAGGACGGCTCGCGAGGAGCCGGTCGAGCTGCCTCGTCGCCAGAGGCACATAGGAGCCGCAGACGACGAGGACGCCCGCACCCGCCTCGGGCAGCGGCGCTGCGGCAGTGGCCGTGGTTCCAGCGAGGACGCCGGCGAAGGTCGGCGCGCAGCGTCCGATGACGGCCGCCCCGTCCTGGACGGCCTGCTTGTAACCGCCGGCGATCAGCTCGAGGTCGGCGACGGTCTCGGCATCGGGCGCCAGCACGGCAGGCTCGCCGGTAGCGGCCAACTCCTCCAGTGCATCGACGACCGCCGCCGACCCGTTCGAGCGCAGCGTATCGAGATGTAGTTCACGCCCGGTGCTGGCTCGGAACAGTCCGCGGGACCGCTCCTCGGCCCAGTCGAGAAGCCTGGCGCTCCGGTACGAGAACACGCCGTCGTTCGCGTACTCGGTCTCGTGGAGTGGGACGCGCACGCCGTCGCGCTCGAACACGTGCACGCCGTCCACGGTGATTCGCCCTGCCGAGGGGAGCGCGGGAACAAGCAGGAGCACGGGCCAAGCCGTTGTAGTGGTCGCTTCGCGCACGCCGAGGTACTCCTCGCGCAGGTGGCCGCGAAGGGTGCTGTCGCCGCGGAGGAGGATCTGAGCGCCGCGCACGGCCTCGCGCCCTGCCCGGGCCGCGGCCTCGATCAGTGGCTGGACGCGCTCCGGCGGAAGGGCGCGTGCGTTGGTGATCAGGTGGACTGCGTCTCGTTGTTCCAGCGACTCCCGGATCCGCGTCACGTCCCATGTGAGCAGAACACGGACCCCGGCCAGGGTTTGCACTCCAGTCGGGTCGTCGTCGAGGACGACGAACCGCCGGTCGCCGGCACCCTCGCCTTTCACGAGGTGATCCTACTGTCATACAGATATGGTTCTCGCGCTATTGGCGACGACGGGAAGGCGGAGGCAATGAGAATCGTGCAGTACGTGTCCGCAGGTGAGTTGGGCTGCGGCGTCCAGGTCGGTGATGACGTCTTCGCCACCGGGTATCCGACGACGCTCGCGCTCGTGGAGGACGGCGAGCGCGGGCTCGAGGCCGCAGCAGCGGCGTCGGGTGACCCCGTCGCCGTCGACAAGATCACCTATCCGATCCGGCCATGGAAGATCCTCGGCTCGGGCGTCAACTATCGCAGTCACGGAGACGAGGAGCCCGGATACGTCTTCCCGGACGAGCTCCGCTGGGACTTCGTCAAGCTCTCGAGCGCGCTCATCGGCCCAGGCGACCCGATCGTCATACCGCCGAACGACGACGTGATCAAGCGCGTTCCGGGCGACACGGCCGGTCCGCTTCGCGACCACGGCTTCGCGGTCGACTACGAGGTCGAGTTCGGCGTGGTCATCGGCAGGCTCGCGAAGAACGTGCGTGCCGAGGACGCGCTCGACCACATCTTCGGCTACACGGTGATCAACGACGTCGGCTCGCGCGCGGTGCAGTTCCACAACGCACAGGTCGACCTCGGCAAGAGCTTCGACAGCTTCTCCCCGATGGGACCGTGCATCGTGACGAAGGACGAGCTTCCGGACTGGGAGGCGATTCGGATCCAGTCGCACGTCAACGGCGAGCTGCGCCAGGAGGCCCTCGTCGGCGAGCAGATCGGGCCGCCCCCTGCTGCTATCGAATGGCTGTCGTCGATCATCTCGCTCGAGCCCGGCGACGTCCTCTCCACCGGCACACCGGCCGGCTGCGGCACCTTCATGAACCCGCCGAGCTTCCTGAAGCCCGGGGACGTAGTCACCGTGTCCGCCGACGGCATCGGCGAGCTCACGAACCCCGTCGTCGCCGGGACCGCCCGCACGCGTCCGCGCTGACGGCCGTTGACCCGAAGCTAGGCGTGGAGCCAGCCGGCGGACGCGTCGACGTCCTCGGCCCGGTCGAAGCCCGTGCACTCGATGCGAACGCCGTTCGCCGCCGCGCTCGTGAGGAAGCTCGAGACCCGTCCCCGACCACTTCCGAGCCTGACGACCGACCCCGGGTCGGACAGCTCGGTGACGGCGGACTCGACGTCGTCCACGCCGAAGCAGATGTGGTGCAACCCCTCGCCGTGCTCGTCGAGCCACGCTGCGAGGGGTGACTGTGCGTCGAGGGGCTCCACGAGTTGGAGGAAGGCGTTCCCCGTGTCGAGGTACGTCAGCCGGACGCGGGGTTCGTCGATCTCCTCACTCGAGTGGACGCGCAGTCCGAGACGGCCCTCGTAGAAGCGGAGCGCCTCGTCGGTCGAGCGCACGAGCACCGCGACGTGGTCGAGCCGGCGAAGCGGTGTCACGCAGATACCATCGTCGCGAACGGCGTCGCTTGCGAATGCTCGCGCCACCACCGCGCCACGCCTTCCAGGTGCACCGCCATCGCCGCGCGCGCTCCCTCGGGGTCGCCTGTAGCGATGCGCTCGAGGATCACCTCGTGTTGGTCGAGCGTCATCGGCGCCGAGCCAGAGCCGAGATTCTCGCGGCGGATGTCGATGAGCGCGGAGCCGATCGAGTCCATCAGGAGCAGGTACAGGTCGTTCTGCGTGGCCCGCGCGATCACACGGTGGAACTCGAGGTCGTCTCGGGCCGCCGCTTCGACGTCGTCGCCTTCGGCCCGCATCCGCTCGTGGACCTCTCGCAACCGCGTCACGTCTTCCTCCGTGGCTCGCTCCGCGGCGACGCCCGCGATGTGGACCTCGAACAGTGCGCGTACCTCGTGCACCTTCTCGAAGTCGAGCGTGCTGCCGCGCAGGTAGAGGCTCATCGACTCGCTCACAGCGGCCGCGTCGACGGCCGCGACGCGTAGCCCGCTGCCCGACCGCACCTCGATCAAGCCCTTCGCGACGAGAGCCCGGACCGCCTCGCGCACGACGGTGCGCGAGACGCCGAACTGCTCGCCGAGCTCGCGTTCGGACGGCAGTCGGTCGCCGACCTCGAGTCGTCGCGAGAGGATCGTCTCGAGCATCATGTTCGCCACCTTGTCCGAGAGACGCGGCTCTCGGGAAACCTGCTCGAACAAGACTCCCGCCGGCGTATCGGCCGCGTTTGCCCGCCCCTCGCTCATCACGCGATCATACGTCCTACCGCATACCGCTCAATCCTGGACGGTCGGTACGCCATCGTATAGCTTCACCTCCTTGGCCACGGTCTCATTCGAGCGCGCCACCAAGGTCTATCCCGACGGCACCGTCGCTCTCGAGGACTTCTCCCTGCAGATCCCGGACGGCGAGCTGATGGTGTTCGTCGGGCCGTCAGGGTGCGGAAAGACGACGGCGCTGCGCATGGTCGCCGGACTGGAGGAGATCACGGAGGGCGAGATACGGATCGGCACGGAAGTGGTCAACGGGCTGCCGCCACGCGACCGCGACGTGGCCATGGTCTTCCAGAACTACGCCCTGTACCCGCACAAGAGCGTCTACGACAATCTCTCCTTTCCCCTCAAGCTGCGCCGGATGGGAAAACAGGAGATCGACGAGCGCGTGCGCCGGATGGCCCGCGTGCTCGAGCTCGAGGAGCAGCTGAGCCGCAAGCCTCGCCAACTCTCGGGCGGCCAGCGACAGCGGGTGGCAATGGGCCGCGCCATCATTCGTGAGCCGCAGGCGTTCCTCATGGACGAGCCGCTGTCGAACCTCGACGCGAAGCTTCGCACCCAGATGCGGGCGGAGATCAGCCTGCTGCACAAGGAAATCGGGGTAACTACGATCTACGTCACACACGATCAGGTGGAGGCCATGACGCTCGGGCAGCGCGTCGCAGTGATGCGCAAAGGCGAGCTGCAGCAGGTCGCGGCCCCGGCCGAGCTCTACAACAGGCCGCTCAACCTGTTCGTCGCAGGTTTCATCGGAAGCCCCGCGATGAACTTCTTCGAAGGCGCCCTGGACTCGTCCGACGGTGTCGTCGCGGTCACCTTCGGCGACGGCCAGCGCCTCGCGGTCGATGGAGCCGAGCGAGACGCTGGCCAAGGGAATCGAGAGCATGCACGAGCGCAAAGTGGTCTTCGGGATTCGCCCGGAGCACCTCGAGGACGCGGCGCTGGCGCGCGAGACGGCGGGTGATCGTCGCTTGAAGGGGCGCGTTCGACTCCGTGAGCTTCTCGGCTCGGAGGTCGTTGTCCACTTCGAGGTCGATGCGGCGCCCGTGGTCATGGAGGAGGTCCGGGAGATCGCCGAGGACGTCGACGCCTCCGCGCTGACCGAGCTCGACCACCTGCGCGTGGTGCAGCGTACGTCGTTCGTGGGCCGCTTCGGTGTGGAGTCGGCGGTGGCCGAGGGCTCGGTCGCGGAGATCGCAGTCGCGCCCGGGGCGCTCCGCTTCTTCGACGCCGAAACGGGGGTGCGAGTCGGGGCCTGAGCACCGTTTAGGGCGACTTGACTAGGCGAAGGCGCGGAGGGATGATCGGCCGAACAGTCATATGGCAGGCCATCCGAAAGGAGCTCGAGGCCGATGAGTGACGAAGTGCACCACGATCCGGACATGTCCCAAGAGGAATACATGTCCGGGCTTCGCATGGCGCGGCGCGACTTTCTCGTCAAGAGCGGGCTCGCGGCCGCAGCGGCCGCAGCCGCGCCGACATGGCTCAAGACGGAGCAAGCGGCCGCTGCCATCGAGGCTTCCGTAGGCGTCGCGCAGAGGCGCGACCCGATCGCGGCGTCGGCGGCCGCCAAAGCGAAGCAGTTCAGCGGGCTCTCCATGGGTCGCATCAACGAGACCGGACCGCAATCGCTCGACGACAAGAACTTCTCGGGGCCGCTGTGGGAGAAGCTCACCGGGATCGAGACGAACCTCACCGAGGCGACGTTCGCCGAGATCCGGACGAAGATCATCGCCGAGCACCTCGCGAAGTCCGGGGCGTTCGACTCGGTCGAGCTCTCGCCCGCGTGGATCCCCGACTTCGCGGACCAGGGGGTGCTCCTCCCGATCGACTCGCTGATCCGCAAGCACAAGGCGCAGGCGACGCTCGCCGACCTGCACCCGCTGTACCGCGGGCTCGCCCGCTACAAGGGAAAGACGTGGGGCTTCTTCGACGACGGTGACGTCTGGGCGCTCTACTACCGGAAGGACATCTTCGGCAACGCAAGGCTCCGGAGGGCGTACAAGGCGAAGTACAAGCGTGACCTCCGCGTGCCGCGCGGGTGGAACGAGTTCAACCAGGTCGCCCAGTTCATCACCGATCAGATGGCGCCCAAGGTGTACGGCACCGGCATGGGGCGCGCCCTCGGCAACCCGGGCAACCAGTTCTACTTCTACCAGCAGTTCCGCTCGAACGGCGGCCGGTTCTTCAACCCGCGGACGATGAAGGCCGAGATCAACAACGCCATCGGCGTGAGGACGATGCAGCAGATCCTCGCCCAGAACAAGGCGTCGCCGCCAGGGGTCGAGAAGCTCAGCTTCATCTCGGGCTGGGGCCTCTGGCTCGAGGGCAAGACGGCGATGATCATGGCCTGGCCACCGACCGGGCGTATCTCGGAGAACATCCTCCAGCGCGACAAGGCGTTCGCGACGCTGCCCAAGTCCAAGATCGTGGGCAAGACCGCGTACGCTCGGGTGCCCGGTCTGAACGGCGAGCACGCGGGCGCCTTCATCAAGGGCGTGATGGCCACGTCGGAGAACCAGGAGGCCGCCTACTTGTACAACCAGTGGGCGACGAGCCCGTCGGTCTCCCTCCAGCGGGTGATGCTGCCCTACACGTTGCGCGACCCGTACCGGATCTCGCACTACCGCGCGCCGGCGTACCAGAAGCTCTGGAAGGGCGCCGACAAGTACCTGGAGACGCTCTGCGAGGCGGCGAACGACGCCGTGCTCGACCTCTCCATGAGCGGCGCCGGCGACTACGCCAACGCGCTCGACCGGGCGATGACCTCGATCTACGCGGGGGAGGACGTCCAGGCCGGGCTGAACGAGGCAGCCCGCGAGTGGGACGCGATCACGAACAAGCTCGGGGTGGCGAAGCAGCGCGCCTCGTACGCGATCTTCCTGAGGTACCCGGGCGCGACGGTCAAGACCACGGTGAGGAAGCTCGGGCAGGCTGTCAAGTGCTAGCGGCGTAGCCGCACGCCGTGGCGACACGAGCAGAACCGATCAGGAGGAGGCGGCCCTCGGCCGCCTCCTCCTGGATGGACCGGCACATCCGCTGGCTGCTCGTCGCGCCTGCGATCCTGATCGTGGTCGCGCTCACCATCTTCCCGCTCGGCTTCTCGCTCTGGGTCGCGTTCGTCCAGTACGACTTCGCGCTCGGTCCGGCGCATCCCTGGATCGGGCTCGACAATTTCGTCGAGAACTGGAAGGACCCCGTGTGGCGTGCCTCGCTCTGGCGGACGCTGTGGTTCTCGGTAACAGCGGTCGCCGTCGAGCTGACGCTCGGCCTCCTGCTCGCGCTCGCGATGCTCCGGCCGTTCCGGGGACGGCGGGTGCTGATGACGCTCTATGTGGTCCCGCTGTTCATGAGCCCGGTCGTGGTGGGCGGGTTCTTCGACCTCTTCATCCGCCGGCCGCACGGCGTCGCGAACCAGCTCGCGAGCTGGGTATGGCCCGGTGACGTCACGATCGACTTCTCCCAGGACTCGCCGTGGGTCTACATCGTCCTGATCCTCGCCGACGTCTGGCAGTGGACGCCGTTCGTGTTCGTGATCCTGCTCGCAGGGCTGGCCGCGATTCCGGACACCCTCTACGAGGCTGCCGACCTGGACGGGGCGAAGCCGCGGCAGTCGTTCGTCTTCGTGACTCTGCCGCTGCTCCTGCCGATCATCCTGATCGCCGTGACGTTTCGGTTCATCGACGCGGTGAAGCTCTTCGACATCATCTTCACGCTCACGCGCGGCGGGCCCGGGACCGACACGTACACGACGTCGTACTACCTCTACCAACAGGGGTTCGAGTTCTTCCACCTCGGCCAGGGGACGGCAGGCGCCTGGATGTTCGTGATCATGCTCACCTTCATCTCGTTCTGGCTCGTTCGGCGGCTGCTCAAGCCCGTCGAGGAGGCCTGATGGCAGACGTGGCCGTCGAGCGCGCGCAGTCCGAGCGACACGGCTCGAGCCGCGTCGTCCGCGGAAGGCGCTTCCGCGTTGGCGGCGTCCTGCGGTTCGCCTTCATCGCCGCCTACACGGGCTTTCTCCTCCTGCCGCTGTACTGGATGGCCGTCACGTCGATCAAAGGGCAGGAGGACCAGCTCTCCGATCCACCCGTCTGGTTTCCCTCCAACCCGACGTCGATCAACTACAGCGACGCGCTCAACAACTTCAACGGGTGGAAGGGCCTCGAGAACTCGATCGTCGTCGCCGTCGTGACGACGATCATCGCCGTGGCACTCGGAACGGCGGCCGCGTACTCGATAGCGCGCTTTCGCACGGGTGGCAAGCATCTCGCTTTTTGGTTTCTCTCGGGGCGCATGCTGCCGCCGATAGCGATCGTCATCCCCATCTTCCTGCTCTACAGCCGCTACTCCGAAGAGTGGTTCGGCTTCACGCTCATCGACACGCGGGCCGGCTTGATCCTTCTCTACACGGTGTTCGCGCTGCCCTTCACCGTCTGGATGATGTATGCCTACTTCCGGCAGATGCCGCCTGAGCTCGAGGAGGCGGCCCTCGTGGACGGCTGCTCGCGCCTCCAGGCGTTGCGCAAGATCGCCTGGCCGCTCGCGGCGCCGGGGGTCGTGTCCGCGGCTGCGTTCGCGTTCATCTTCTCCTGGACCGAGTTCCTCTTCGCGCAGGTGCTCGCGCGTGACGACGCGATCACGGCCCCCGTGGCTCTGGCCGGCTTGATCACGTTCTTCCAGGGCAACCTCTACGGCCAGGCGAGCGCCCTCACGATGGTCTCCCTCATCCCCGCCCTGATCCTCGGAATCCTCGTCCAGCGGCACCTCGTGCGGGGCCTGACGCTCGGGGCGGTGCAGGGTTGAGACACGTCGTGGCGCTGGCGCTCGTCGCGCTGATGTCGCTCTGCGCGGGCGTCGGGTCGGCCGAGACTCCGTCCTGCCGCGGGTTGCACGATCACCGGCCCGTTCGGATCCGGGCGCAACCAGGTCTGGCTCTTGCGACCATCCGAGGCTCCGAAGAGCGTCGTCCTCTTCGCCCACGGCTGGACCGCGGTGGAACCCACCGACTGGCACCGTGTTCGGTTCGACCACCTCTGCACGCGCGGTAGCGTCGTCGTCTTCCCGCGCTACCAGGTCGACGGGTCCGACACCTGGCAGCAAGGGGTCGACGGGTTCCGTCGCGGCGTGCGGACCGGGTTCGCCCAGCTCGGTAGTGTCGACGTGCCTGTCGTCGCCGCCGGCTTCTCGTTCGGTGGGGCTCTGGTCAACTACTACGCCGGCCACGCCAAGCGCTGGGGCGTGCCGGTGCCGAGAAGCGTGCTCAGCATCTTCCCGACGACGAGGGTGCCCGGAAGGTCAGCCGGCACGGCTCCGAGGTCGGTTCGTTTCGTCCTCCTCGCCGGCGATCGCGACGAGGTCGTCGGCACGGCCGGAGCGCTCGACTTTCTGGCCTGGCTCAAGGGCCATCCCGCCGCCAAGAAGACGTATCGACTGATTCGCTCGAGCGCGGCTCTGACCGCGACCCACGAGGCGCCGAAGGAGATGACGCCGGCTGCGACACGCGCATTCTGGGCCCCGATCGACGCGCTCGTTACAGCTGCGCGGACGAAGGCATGAGCCAGCCTTACCAGCAGGGGATGGCGCGGCCCGAGGTCGACATCGGCACGCGGAGTCACGAGCTCCGTCCGGTTGGTGAGCGGACGACCCTCGTCACGGGCGGAGCGGGCTTCATCGGCGGACACCTGGTGCGCGCGCTTCTCGACAGCGGACGCAGGGTCGTCGTGCTGGACGTGCAGCCTTTCATTCCGGAGGCGCGGTTCGTGATCGGCGACGACGTCGACGCCGTGCCCCTGGAAATCGCCTCGATCGGCGACCCGGCGCGGGTCCTCGACGCCTTCCGCGTACACCGCCCGGACGAGGTCGTGCACGCCGGCATGATCCTCGACCCGGCCTACCTCGCAGCGAACCGCTCCACGGCGTTCCAGGTCAACGTCGGCGGCGTGATCAACCTCGTCGAGGCGATGATCGCCTTCGGCGTGCCGCGCCTCGTCAATTTCTCCTCGATCGGCGTGCTGCCGAGAGTGCTCTATCAGCCGATCGACGGGAACCACCCGATCGTGCTCGCCGACGCCGGCCCGGGCACCGATTTCTACGGCTCGACCAAGGTCGCCGCCGAGGTGATGCTGTTCGCCTACAACCAGGCGCTCGGTCTCGACTTCCGGACCATACGCCCCTCAGCGGTGTACGGCCTGGGCATGAACCAGTACGTCGGGCCGATCAAGGCGATGGTCGAGAACGCGGTGCGCGGCGAGCCGGCCCACTTCGAGTTCGGCGGCGCGCACCCGCGCGCGTATACGCATGCGCGCGACATCGCCGGCCTCGTGGTCGCCATGCTCGACGCGCCCGATGATGCCGACCGCATCTTCTACGGCTCCACGGGCGGCCCGATGGTCACGACCACCGAGGTTGCGCAGATCGTGCGTGAGCTCGTCCCCGGCGCGGACGTGGAGATCGGTGAGGAGCTCTCCGAGGGCGAGAAGCCGGTCGTCGCCCTGCGCGGCCAGCTCTCGGTCGAGAACGCGCGGGCGCAGCTCGGCTGGGAGCCCCAGTACGCGTCGATCCGTGACGGCATCGCCCAGTACGTCGAGCACTACCGCGCCTTCTACGAGTCGACGCGGTAGCCGATCGTGACCTACGACGTCGCGCTCCTTCCGGGCGACGGCATCGGTCCGGAGGTCGTGGGGGAGGCCGTCCGCGTGCTCGAGCACATCGAGCGGGCGAGCGGCGGCGACGTCGCCTTCCGCTTCGAGGCGTTCGACGTCGGCGCGGGCGCTTGGCGCCGGACGGGCGAGGCGATCTCGGACGCTGCGTTCACGGCCTGCGGCGCCGCGGACGCGATGCTCCTCGGCGCCGCTGGGCTACCGGACGTCCGTTACCCGGATGGGCGCGAGGCGGGATCGGATGCCGTTTTTCGCCTTCGCTTCGGGCTCGACCTCTATGCGGGTATCCGCCCGGTGCGTCTCTACCCCGGTGTCTCGACGCCGTTGCGCGACTCAGGCGCGGGCATCGATTACGTCATCGTGCGCGAGAACGTCGAGGGCCTCTACGCGGCCCGTCACGGCGGAAGCCGCATCGAGGGAGAGGTCGCAGCCGATACGAGCATCGTCACGCGCGCCGGGACGAGGCGGATCGTGGAGCAAGCGTTTGCCCTCGCTGCGAGCCGGTCCGGTGCGCCGGCCGACGGGATCTCGCGCGTGACCTGCGTGGACAAGGCCAACGTGCTCGGGTCGTACGCGTTCTTTCGTGAGGTCGCCGCCGAAGTTGCCGCGACGCAACCCGAGATCGCCTTCGAGGGCGTGTACGTCGACGCGGTCGCCCTCTACCTCGTGCAACGGCCGTCGACGTTCGACGTGCTCGTCGCGGAGAACATGCTCGGCGACATCATCTCCGACCTGGGCGCGGGCACCGTCGGGGGGCTCGGGCTTGCTCCCTCCGCCGACGTCGGAGACCGGCACGGCCTCTTCCAGGCGTCGCATGGCTCCGCGCCCGACATCGCGGGCACGGGCACCGCCAATCCCATCGCGACGATCCTTTCCGCCGGGATGATGCTCGAGTGGCTCGGGCGCAGACGTGACGACGAGGCTGGAGCACGCGCCGCCGGCTGGGTCGACGAGGCGGTTGCCCTCGCGCTCGCCGACGGCTCGGCGCTGACGCGCGATCTCGGCGGCTCGGCCGGCAGCGCGAGCGCCGGCGACGCGGTGCTTCGGGCGCTCGACGCCGTGATCGCCCAAGCGTGACCGAGGACGACCTCCACGCGCTGATCGACGTTCCGCCGCTGCGCTCGCACGTGCCCGCGGTCGAGCTGGCGGAGGTCCTCTTGACCCGGCTCGAGGAGACCCAGGCGGGGCTCCACACGATGATCACGATCACGCCCGAGCTCGCGCTCGACGCCGCGCGAGCGGTCGACGAACGGCGCTCACGCGGCGAGCGACTCGCCCTCGATGGCCTTCCGATCGTCGTGAAGGACAACGTCGACGTCGCGGGCGTGCGCACGACCGTCGGCTCGCGCCTGTTCGCCGGTCGCGTCGCTAGCGTGGACGCCGAGGTGATCCGTCGCCTGCGCGCCACCGGCGCTGTGATCCTCGGAAAGGCGAACATGCACGAGCTCGCCTTCGGCGCGACCTCGCGGAACGAAGCGTTCGGGCACGTGCTCAACCCCGCCGCCCCGGACCGTGTGCCCGGAGGCTCGAGCGGCGGCTCGGGGGCAGCGGTCGCGGCGGACCTCTGCCTTGCCGCGATCGGAACCGACACGGGCGGCTCCGTCCGGCTACCCGCGTCGTTGTGCGGAGTGTCGGGCCTGCGGCCGACCTACGGTGCGGTTTCGACCCGGGGGGTCCAGCCCGTGAGCTCGACGCTCGATACCGTCGGACCGCTGGCGCGCTCGGTCTTGGACGTCCGGGCCGTGCTCGCGGCGATCGCAGGCTACGACGCCGCGGATCCCTGCTCGATCGACCGGCAGCTCCACCTCGCGGGCGAGAACGGCGTTGCCGGACTGCTCGTCGGTGTCGCGAGCGAGCTCGTCGAACGCTCCCATGCCGACGTCGCCGCGTGCGTCCGTGCTGTTGCCGACGTGCTTGCCGCGCTGGGCGCCCGCATCGTGCGGGTCGAGCTTCCGGCGTGGGAAGTCGCAGTCGAGAAGTGTGGGCAGCTGATCAAGGCCGAGGCGCTCGACGTCTACCGCGAGGCTCTCGCGACGCGGCGCGAGCTACTGGAAGTGGGCACGCGAAGGCGGCTCGCCCTTGTCGCCGAGGTCACCGTGGCGGAGGTCGAGGAACTGCGGCGGGCCAGATCTCTTTGGGCCGATGCGTTCGACGAGGCGCTCGCTGGAGTCGACCTTCTCCTCCTGCCGACGATCCCCGTAGAGGCGCCGTTCGCGGACGGCGCCGACACCGTGGAGACGACCAGCGGCCGTGGTGCCCTACACGCATCTCTCGAGCTTCGCTCACGCACCCTCCCTGTCGATTCCCTGCGGGCTAACGGCGAATGGTGCGCCTGTCGGAGCGCAGCTCGTCGCCTCTCGCTGGCGCGATGGCCTTGTTCTCCGCGCGGGTGTCGCGGTGCAGATGGAGACCGACTGGCACCGGTCCCGGCCGGCGACCTCGCTCACGCCGGGTCGATCCGGACCACCTCGTACGGCTGCAGGGTGAGCGTGAGGTCGCCGGGAGCGCTCGTCCGCTCGAATCTCCTTCGGAATCCCGCCGGGTCGGCCGCCGCCTCGCCGGCCGTCGTCTCGTTCAGGCGTCGCAGGGCGACGTCGCCTTCGAGAGGGCCGATCAGAATCTCCCGCTCGGCGGGCGTGAGGTTGGCCACGAGCAGTCGCAGCGCGCCGTCCTTCGCCCTCGCGGCGAGCCCGACTGCCGCCAGCACGTCGCTCGAGTCGCACGCGAGGACGTCTGCTGCGTGCCACTCGATCACGTCTGCGAGGGCGTGGTAGAGGGGAAAGACCTCGCCGGCGGCCGAGCGGAACTTCTCCGGCTGCTCCGAGCCGCCTGCCCGCTCGACGACGCCGCGCCAGCCGGTCGTCTCGTAGTAGGTCACGGACGATGCGCCCGCCTCGGACACGTACTTGAGGCTGCCCGCGGTCCAGGCGGCGCCGAAGAGGGCCGACTGGCGCACGTCGACGGAGTCGGGAAGCTCTCCCGGCGGCGTCGGGGGAGGGTCACCCGCCGCGTGGAAGTTGACGCGGCGGCGCAGAGTGATGGGCGACACGATCACCGGCTTTCCCCCTGAGAGCCCGAGGGCGCTCCGCACGGTCTCGGCCTGGGCATCGAGGTTCTCCATCACATCCGTGTCCGTGAACGCGTGGATCTGCGGCGAGATCGAGTAGCAGACGCCGTCCCAGATCTCGTGCTGCGGACGCGTGCGGTTGATCTCGGTGAAGTAGATCTCGGTGCCACCGACGAAGGCGGCGTTCGGGGTTCGAGCCGCGATCGCTTGCCGGGCCCGGTCCACCAGGTGAGCAGGGGTCGTCTCGTCCCGGGTGGCCGTGCGTCCACCGGCGAGCGTCACGAGGACCCGTTCGACCTGCGGTCCGCCGGCGAGGGCCTCCGCGACGGCCGCGAGACTCGAGGCGTGCTCGTCGCGGAACATGAGCGCCACCTCCAGTCCGGCACCCACGGCCGAGGCGGTTTCCCGCGCACGCTCGAGCACGTCGCGCCAGTCGTCCCGGTCGAGCCGCAGCTCGACTCGGAGGTGGTGCGGGGCGAGCGCAGCGATCAGCTTCTGCTCCTTCTCGTCGAGGTGGTGGTGATCACGGTCCTGACCCAGCCCGACGGCGGGGACCGCTGTGCCCGTCGGCGCGCCCACGGTGAGCCGCACAGGGCCGCTCTCGACCGCGCCCGTCGGCACGTCGAGCGGGGTCACGACGAGCCGCTGACGGAGCTCTTCGCCATCCTCGAGCGGCGCAGGCCGGCCGAGCCCGAGCGGGGTCGAGTACGTCTTGAAGTTCGCGTCGGTCCAGTTCCGGTGGTCCTCCGTCTCCCAGAGGTCTCCCTCGAACTCGAGCAGGACGCGCCCGCCGCCTCGCGAGGTCGACCTCGAGGCGATCGAAGGCTGGAAAGAGCGCGTGGTAGACGCCGCCCTCGAACCGTTGGGCACCGATGAGATCCGGGAACGTTCCCTCGCTCTCGCCGTCCGCGGTGCGCGCACGGAAGTGCGCTCCTTTCGTCTCGCGCCACGGGTGATGCACGCAGATGCCGATCCGGTTGTAGGGGCAGACCTTCTCGGCCTTCCCGTCGAAGACGAACTCGACCCGACCGCTCTTGTCTCCGGTGATCGTCCCGTGCCAGGAGAAGTCGACCTCCCGCCGGGCGTGACGTGCGTCGAATTCGAGCCGGAATCCGTCCTCGTTCTCGTCCAGCTCCAGCCCGGAGACGACGCCGGGGACGGTGTCCCAGTCCACGTCGCGCACGGCCGGATAGATGCGCCGGACGAGCTCCGTGCCGCCGATCCTGAGGTAGCGCAGGTCGACGCCGTCGAGCAGCATCGAGACCGGGCCGGCGCGCAGCGTGCGCATCTCGGAGAACGGGGCATCGGTCCCGTGCAGCAGCCGCAGGCGGTCGCGCGAGATGCTCATGGAGATCCTCCTTGTCGGAGCGCCGAATCGAGCCAGTTTCGTGGTGAAGAGCGGGTTGTCGAGCACGTCCGGGTTCACGAGATCGGGTGGGACGCGGCCGGCGGCGACCGCCAGCAGAGCATCGCAGGCCCCGCCCACACAGCCGCGCAGGAGCTCGTCCGTGTAGCCGAGCGAATGCGGTGCGCCGACGACGTTCGGCAGGGCCAGCAGGGGGTCGTCGGCCGGGAGCGGCTCGGGATCGACGACGTCCACTCCGACCCCTGCGAGGCGCCCTTCGCGCAGGGCGTCGACGAGCGCGCTCTGGTCGACGATCGCGCCGCGGGAGACGTTGACGAGGAACGCGGTGGACTTCATCAGCCGGAGGCGCCTGATCGTCGAGTAGGTTCCGCGTCTCGTCGGTGAGCGGGCAGGCGACTACCACCACGTCTGCCTCTGCGAGCAGCTTCTCGAGCGGCACGTACGTCACGCCGTCTTCCGCGACCGGCGTGCGCTGTGTGACGAGGATGCGCATCTGCCACGGTGCGAGCAGACGCACCAGCTCACGTCCGATCCGGCCGTAGCCGACGATACCGAGCGCGCGCCCCGTCAGCCCTACACCGCGCGGAGCGAAACGCCGCCGGCCCCAGTCGCCCTCGTGCAGCGCGCGGTCCCGCTCGCGCAGGCGGTGCGCGAGCGCGAGCACGAGCGCCGCCGCGGCCGAGGCCATCGGGCGGGTCACTCCGTGCGGCGTGATCGTGACCGCGATGCCGCGCTCCGTGCACGCTGCGACGTCGACGAAGTCGAGGCCGACACCGTGCCGTGCGAGCACGGCGAGACGTGTGACGCCGTCGAGGCTGGCGGCCGTCACCGGCGACGAGAAGTGGTAGAGGCCGTCGATGTCCTGGAGAAGCTGCGGTGCGAGCGGCCGCGCGTCGTCCGCGAGGAAGTCCCACGACACGCCTTCGACCTCGAGCGCCGAGAGGTCGAAAGGGGCGAAGACGAACGTGCCCTCGGGGCGGCGCACGTCGCGCGTGACACCGATGCGAAAGTGCTCATGCCGGTCGTCAGGCATGCCGTATGATCGATTCTCTCAGACTGGAGGTGCTTGGAATGACGGAGCGCGTCGTCGTCGGAGAGCTGCCGGTCGGAGGGTCGGAGCCGCTCATCTCGAGCGCCGTGCGTTGGGGCGACCTCCTCTTCCTCTCGGGCAGGGCGCCGATCGACACCGCCACGATGGAGGTCGTCTCGACCGACTTCGCCGAGCAGGCGCAGAGCGTGCTCGACCAGATCATGACCGCTCTGGCGGAGGCCGGATCCGGGCCGGAGCATGTCCTGCGCGTGCAGTGCTACCTCCTGCGGGCAGACGACTTCGGCGAGTGGAACCGGATCTGGGCCGAGAGCTTTCCCGCGCCGCGGCCTGTGCGCACGACGATCGTGACCGGCTTCACCGTGCCGGGAATGCTGATCGAGATCGAGGTCACTGCAGGGATCCCTTCGTGAAGGTCGTCGTCGTCGGCGGGGGCATCTCCGGGCTCTGCTGCGCGTACTACCTGCGCAAGCGGGACGTCGACGTGACGATCGTGGACTCGACGCATGTTGGCGCCCGCACCGCATCCTCGTGGGGGAACGGCGGCTGGATCGCTCCCGCACAGGCGGGGCCGCTCCCCGAGCCCGGTCTCACCGTCTACGGCCTGCGAGCGCTGCTGAACGCCGACTCGGCGCTCTACTTCCGGCCGGGCTACCTGCCGCACCTCGCGCCTTGGCTCGCTCCGCTTCTGGACGTACTGCAACCAGCGCGACTATGACCGGGGCACGGCGGCGCTCGCGGCGCTCGGCAAGCGGTCGTTCGAGCTCGTGGACGCAATGGTCGAGGACGGGATCCGCTTCGACCTGTGGAAGCTCGGCATGATCTGCGCGACCTCGAAGGCCGAGGACGCGCGCAAGGTGCTGCGCAGCCTCGAGGGGATGCGCGAGCACGGCTACGAGCTCCCCGACGACGTTCTCGGCGAGGACGAGGTTCACGAGCTCGAGCCCTCGCTCAACGGCCGCATCAAGGCAGGTTTCCATCTCGCCGGCCAGTGGAACGTCAAAGCGGACACTCTCGTCCTGGGGCTCGCGGCGAAGCTACGCGAGTTGGGCGTCGAGATCGTGGAGGACGCGGAGGTCACGGGCTTCGACCGCGCCGACACCCGCGTGCGGGCGGTGCGCACCCGTCAGGGCGAGATCGCGGGCGACCACGTCGTGCTCGCGGCCGGGTCCTGGACGACGCCGCTCGTGCGCGAGCTCGGCATCTCGATCCCCATGCAGCCCGGGAAGGGCTACTCCTTCCTGCTCAGGCCGAAGGTGATGCCGAGGCACGGCATCCTCTTCGCGGACATCCATGCCGGCGCGACTCCGCTCGGCGAGCGCATGCGGATCGGGGGGACGATGGAGTTCTCCGGGTACAACCTCTCGATCGACGAGAGGCGCATCTCCAACCTGTTCACCCTGGCGCGCGACTACGTCGAACTCGAGACGCCCGACTACGAGGAGCCGTGGGCCGGCCTTCGCCCGATGACGGTCGACGGACTGCCCATCCTCGACTGGGCGCAGCCGTTCCGCAACACCTACGTCGCGACCGGCTACTCGATGCTCGGCATGACGCTCTCGCAGCCTGCCGGCGAGGCGATGGCGGAGATGATCACGACCGGCGACCGTCCGGCGCTCTTCGAGCCTTTCCGCATCGACCGCTTCCCCAGGTGGATCGTGCGGCGTGCGGGCCGCTGACGGGCGTCAGCGTCGGTCAGACGTCCGGTGGACCGAGAACGCGACCGCCGTCGATCGTGAACACGGTCCCGGTGACCCACTCAGCCTCCGGGTCGACGACGTGGCCGATCCAGCGAGCGATCTCGACGGGCTGCGCCACGCGACCGAGCGGAACGAGCTTCCCGAGCTCGCGTAGCCGCTCCTCCGGGTCGGCGACAGCCAGGTGGAGCTCTGTCGCGACAGGCCCCGGGCGTATGCAGACAACTCGTATCCCTTCGGGCGCAAGCTCGGCCGCCATGTTCATGGTCAAGTGCTCGAGCGCCGCCTTCGTGAGGCCGTAGACCGTCTGCCCAGGGCGGTACATCGCCGCGGCTGCGGACGAGACGTTGACGACGACCGGGGCGGGGGATGAGCGGAGGCTAGGCAGCGCGGCCTGGACGAGGAAGTAGGCGGCGCGAACGTTGACGGCAACGTGGTCGTCGAACTCCTCGAGCGTGAACTCGTCGACCCGCTTGAGCCGGAAACTCGCCGCGTTGTTGACGATCACGTCGAGGCGTCCTCGTTCCGCCAGTACGGCCTCGACGACGTCCCACGGTGCCCGCGGCCGCGCCAAGTCGGTCGGCACCGCGAACGCGTTGCCTCCCGCTCGGGCGATCTCGCCGACGACGGCGTCCAGTCGCTCTGCCCTGCGGCCCACGAGCGCAACATCCAGCCCCGCGTCGGCGAGCAGCCGGGCCGTCGCCTCTCCGATGCCGGAGCCGGCCCCGGTGACGATGGCGACACGCTCCTCCAAGCTGTACGACGATACTACGAGCCGTGCGCGCAGCCGTCATCGGTGCTGGGCTCATGGGCGCTCAGATCGGGGTCGAGTACGCCCTCGGCGGCTACGAAGTCGCGCTCCACTCGCGCGATCGCGACGCCGCTCGGGCCCGTGTCGACGCGGCCTTCGCGCTGCTTCGTTCGAACGCTCTGCGCGCGTCCGACGAGGTCGATGCGGCAGCGCGCCGCGTGACGGCGACCACCGACCTCACCGATGCGGCGAACGGTGCGGAGATCCTCGTCGAGTCGCTCCCGGAAGACCTCGAGCTCAAGGCGGCGTTGCTGCGGACGGCGATCGCCGTCGCTGCGCCGGACGCCGTCGTCGCGACGAACACGTCATCGTTGTCCATCACGACCATCGGCGAGGCCATCGGGGTCCCGGAGCAGACCGTGGGCACCCACTACCTGAACCCGCCGCTCCTCATGCCGCCGGTCGAGGTCATCGCAGGCAGCAAAACGTCGGAGGAGACGGTGGCCTCCGTGTTCGAGACACTCGCGACTCTCGGCAAGCTACCGATCGTCGTCGAGCGCGACGTGCCGGGTTTCGTCTGGAACCGGCTGCAGTTCGCGCTCGTGCGCGAGTGTGCCTGGCTCGTCGAGAACGGCGTGGCCGCGGCAGAGGACGTGGATACCGTGGTGAGCGAGGGGCTGGCTCGCCGCTGGCGGCACGTCGGGCCGCTGCGCGCAATCGCCCTTGGCGGCGTCGACACGTGGAATCGCTCGGGCCGAAACATCGTGCCGGAGCTCTCGACTCGACCGGAACTGCCCGATCTGCGTGAGATCGCGATCATGAGCGGCGACGTGGCCGCCGACGCCGCAGCTCGGGACGAGGCGCTCGCGCAGGAGCTGCGTGACGACTATCCGACGGAAGGGATCGCATGAGCGCGGACGAGTCCGCCGGCGTCGTAGTCGACGTCCGCTGCCGACTGTTCGAGGCGCCGACCGAGGGCGCCGGCGTGCGTTACGCGAACCCTCTCCGCGGCTGGGACCCGCAACGCGACGAGCGCGGTTTCGCTTTCCCGCGCTGGCTCGTTGTGGAGGTCGAGACGTCGGCGGGCATCGTCGGCATCGGGAACGCAGGCCTCGCCGCGGATCTCATCGGGCCGATCGTCGAGACTCGTCTTGCACCGCTCCTGCGAGGCCGAAGAGTGGAGGAGATTCAGGAGAGCTGGCAGCTCATGTACCGAGCCACGATGGCATTCGGCCGCAAGGGGCTCGGCATGGTCGCGATCAGCGCCGTCGACCTCGCGCTCTGGGATGCGCTCGGTCAGTCGCTCGGCGCGCCTGTGCACGACCTGCTCGGGGGTCGACGGTCCGACACGATCCCCGTGTACGCGAGCAGGCTCTACGGCAGCGATGACCTGGACGCGCTCGCCGAGGAGGCCGCGGGCTACGTGAGGCAGGGGTTCACGGCCGTCAAGCAACGCTTCCTCTGGGGGCCGCGCGACGGTCGCAGAGGCATGCGGGCGAACGTCGAGCTCGTGCGCACCGTGCGCGAGACGATCGGAGACGACGTCGAGCTCATGGCCGACGCCTACATGGGCTGGGACCTCGACTACGCGCGTGCGATGGTGCGGCTGCTCGAGCCGTTCGACCTGCGCTGGCTGGAGGAGCCGCTCATCCCGGACGAGCTCGAAGGCTACGCGGCGCTGACGCGCCAGAGCCCGATCCCGATCGCGCACGGCGAGCACGAGTTCGCACTCAAGGGCTTCGCGGACCTCGTGCGACGTGGCGCGGCCGATGTCATCCAGTTCGACACGAACCGCGTGGGCGGCATCACGCAGGCAGTGAAGATCTGCGCACTCGCAGAAGCGTTCGGCCTGACGGTCGTCCCGCACGCCGGTCAGGTGCACAACTACCACGTCGTCGCCAGCCAGCCGGCGTGCCCCATGGCGGAGTACTTCCCGCCGAACGCCATCGAGGTCGGCAACGAGCTACCTCACTGGCTTTTCGCGGGCGAGCCGCTCGCCGAAGACGGAGCTGTGCGCTTGAACGGGAAGCCGGGGCTCGGGATCACGGTCGACCCACGCGAGCCGGTGCGCGAGATCAGGCGCTCAGCTTGACTCGGCTTGCGTGCTCGTAGCGGCGCCCGCCGGCGCGGCCTCGGACGGAACGGGCGCGTCCGGATGGAGCAGCCCCTCGGCTTTGAGCTCCTCCCACACTGCGTCGGGAATGTGGGCGGTGAGCCGGGCGACGTTCTGCCGAACCTGCTCCGCGGAGATCGCGCCGGGTATCACAGCCGCGACGGCCGGGTGGGCGAGCGGGAATTGCAAGGCCGCCGCCGCGAGCGAAGCCCCATTGCGCTCGCATACCGCGCGCATCCGTCCCACACGGTCGACGATCTCCCGGGGCGCAGCCGCGTAGCCGTAGGGGCCGGAGCCCTCGTCCACCGCGAGCACACCCGATGCGAACACGGCTCCGACGATGACGCTCACGTTTCGCTCGAGGCACAGCGGTAGCTCCTCTTCGAGCGCGTCCTGATCGAGCAGCGTGTACGGCATGGCGACGATCGCGTAGTCGAGGTCGATGACTTCGAGCACGCGCGGGATCGAACCGAGCGTGTTGATTCCCAGGCCGACCGCCTCGACCCCACGGCTCGTGCGCAGCTCCTCGAGAGCCCTCACGCCGCCGCGCTCCAGCTCGTGCAGCCGGGCCTCGAACTCCTCGACAGTCCAGTGCTTCGAGTCGAGATCATGAATCGCGAGCATCTCGACGCGCTCGACGCCGAGCCGCTGCAGGCTCCCTTCGTACGACTGCAGGACGCCGTCGTAGCCGTAGTCGAAGCGATACGCGAAGTCGAGGCCTCCCACCCAGCCTGGTTCCCGTCTCGCGCGACCGTGTTGCGCCCGGTGCAACACGCGGCCGACCTTCGTCGCGAGGATGACGCGGTTCCGCTCGACCGAGCGGACGAAGCGGCCGATACGCTGCTCGCTCAGCCCGACGCCGTAGTACGGTGCGGTGTCGATCAGCGTCATCCCCGCGTCCAGTGCGGCGTCGAGAACCGCGTGCGCCTCGTCGTCGCCGACGTGGGTGAACAGGTCGCCGAGGGGCGCCGAGCCCAGGCCGAGTCGCGAGACACGAACCGTCGTCCCGCCGAGGGTGCGAGTTCCGCCCGGCGTCACGCCGTCGCGCGGAGTTCGGCGATCCCCGCGCGCAGAGCGCTCTCGTAGAGCCAGGTGTCGAACGAGTAGCCGATCATCGACAACCCCTGAGCGAGCATCGCGCGACACTCCTCGACCGTGCTGCACACCATGCCGACGTGCTTTCCCTCCGCACGAGCAGCCGCCACGATCCGCGACACGGCGTCACTGAACGCGTCGGTCTCGAACCCGCCCGGGATACCGAGCGAGGCCGTGAGGTCGAACTGCCCGATCCAGAGCACGTCGATCCCCTCGACGGCCGCGATCTCCTCCACTGACTCGAGTCCCGCAAGGGTCTCGATCTGCACGATGAGAAGCGTCTCGGCGTTCGACTTGGCAAGCGTGTCGGGGAGACCGCCGGGCTCCCACGAGTCCTGGTAGAGGAGCCCGAAGCCGCGCTTTCCAGCAGGTGGGAACCTCGCCGAATCGACGAGCATCCTTGCCTCCGCAGCGCTCTCGCAGGCTGGGATCATCACCCCGAGCGCGCCGAGGTCGAGCGCGCGGGAGATCGAGTCGTATACCGCGTCGGGCACGCGCACGAGCGGGACGACCTCGGTCGCGTTCGTGGCGGGGAGGAGGTCGCGCAACCGCTCGATTCCGAACCCGGAGTGCTCGAGGTCGTAGAGGACGAAGTCGGCGCCCGCCGAGCGAACGAGCCGGGCGACGTTTGTCGTCAAGAACTCGCATACCATCGTCCCGACCGGGATCTCCCCGGCCGCGAGCGCCCGCTTGACGGGGTTCTCCCTCATGATCCGACGAGACGCTAGCCCCTCTTCGCCTCGACCCAGTGCCGGTCGCCGTCGACGACGAGCGTCTCGCCGACGAGGGGTGCGACCACTCGGCGCCGCCCTGTCGAGTCGTACCGTGGCACGAGGTCGACGAACCGCTCCACCTCCTCGTCCGGTGCCAAGTAGTGGCATGCGACCGCGAGCTCGACGCCGAGCATCTCGGCGACGCGAGCCGCCTCATCGGCGTCCATCTCGCCCGTCTGAAAGATGCCGGGCCCGGGGATCATGTGCGCGAGCTCGCGGGGCAGCGTGCACCCGAGCAATCCCACGGTTGGACGGTACAGCTCGCCGATGAGCCGCATGTCGAAGATGCACGTGTCGCCGTAGTGGTAGATCCGAACGTCCGGCTCGGTCTCGACGATGAAGGCGATCGGGTTGCCGACCACCTGCCGGCCGTCCTTCAGTGTCGCCGAAGACCAGTGGTGACATTCGACCGGGCGTACCACCAGCCCGGCCACCTCGACGACGATGCCCCAGGTCGTCGCGGTGATCTGCTCGGTGGGGACACCGTCGTCGATGAGCATGAAGCGCACGGCCGCATCGCATACGACCGGAGCCCCGGTGCGCTTCGCGAGCGCAGCGGTATCGCCGTAGTGGTCGAAAGCAGCGTGGCTTACGAGGATGGCGTCCGGGGTCTCGAGCTCGTCCGGCGAACACGGTGCGAGCGGGTTCTGCGAGAGGAACGGGTCGATCAAGAAGCGATGCGCAGGGCCGACGATCTCGTAGCCGGCGGCGCCGAAGTAGGTGAGCCGCGTGCTCAAGGACCAACCAGGCCCCGCAGCGACTCCCACCCCTTGACGAGGCGCACGAATGCGCGGTTGAGCGGGATGTCCGCGCCCACCTCGTCGGCCGCCTTGACGACGGCGCCGTTGATGACGTCGATCTCGGTCCGGCGGCCCGCCTCGAAGTCCTGCAGCATCGAACCCTTCGTCGGGCCGGCCTTCTCGAGCAGCGCGTGGATCGCCATCGTGCGCTCGTCGGCGTCGATGTCGTACCCCAGCGCCCGCGCCACGGCGACCGCCTCACGGGCGGTGTCCGTGACGAGGACGTGCGTGTCCACGCATGCGGTGAGCGCACCGGCGTTCATCCCGGTGAGGGCGGCGATCGGCAGCGTGGCGGCGTTGAGAACGAGCTTCTTCCAGATCTCGGGCCGGACGGGCGAGACGACTGTGGCCGCTAGCCCGGCGTCGTTGAGGGCCCGAGCGAGCTTCGCCGGTCCGTCGCTTGCACCATCCGCAAACGGGCCGACGAACGTCGGTTGCTCGGCCGGGTGCAGCACACGACCCGGCCCCTGGAGGAGACCACTGTTGTAGGTCACGCCGATCGTGACCTGCTCCGGCGGAAAGAGGGCGGCGAGCACGTCGCCGTTGCCCCATCCGTTCTGCAGGGAAGCGACGACGGTGTCCGGGCCGACGAGCGGCCGCGCCATCTCGGCCGCAGAGGCTGTGTGGTAGCACTTGACGAAGAAGACGGCGACCTCCACCGGCCCGACCGAGGCGAAGTCGGAGGTGGCCGGCATGCGCGTCGTCGTCTCCTCGTCGCCGCGTACGACCGTCACGCCTCCGGCATTGATCGCGTCGACGAGCGGCTCGGCGACGTCGACGAGCACGGTGTCGTGCCCGGCCTGAGCGAAGCGAGCACCGAAGATGGATCCCATCGCTCCGGCGCCGACGACGGCGATCTTCATCGGATCCTTCCTTCGTGAGAAATCGGAATGCGATCCTATAGGTCTACCGGTCAGGGTGAAACCACCTGCCCCCGGCACTCGCTCCACCATCGACGTGGAGCGTCTGCCCGGTGAGGAAGGACCCCGCGTCCGAGGCGAGTAGGAGGCAGGCGCCGACGAGCTCGCGCGGCAGGCCCGGGCGCTCGACCGGGACTCGGTTGAAGATCCAGCGCCGCATGTCGTCGTTCGCCCAGACGGGCGCGGCGAGTGGCGTGTCCATGAACCCTGGCGCGATCGCATTGGCGCGGATGCCGTGCTCTGCCCACTCGAGCGCCATGACCTTCGTCAGTTGGCTCAGGCCTGCCTTCGCGGGCCCGTAGACCGAGATCTGCTCCAGTGCATAGAGCGCGTTCAGCGAGGAGATCGAGACGATCGACCCGCCGGCGCCCTGCTCGATCATGCGTCGGGCTGCGGCTTGTGAGAGGAAGTACGGCACGCGCAGATCGACCCGCGTAATCGAGTCCCATGTCTCCCGATCCATCTCGAGGATGGGCATCCGCCGGTTGACGGCGGCGTTGTTCACGAGCACGTGCACGCCTCCGAGCTCGTCGATCGCGGAAGTGACGATCCGTTCCGGCGCGTCGTCGTCGACGAGGTCGACGACGACGCCCGCCGCTTCGATGCCGGCCTCGCCAAGAACGGCTACGAGCGAGTCGACGGGCCCGGGCTCCAGATCCGTTACGAGCACCGCTGCCCCCGCCGCTCCGAGCGCCGCCGAGAACCACTGCCCGAGTCCACCGGCCGCGCCCGTGACGACAGCGACCTTCCCGTCGAGCGCGAAGAGGGAGGCCGGGGAGAGCGCCCGTATCGTGTCGGCGTCGAGACGGGCTGTCGCGCTCACGCGTTGCGCCATCCTCCTCGGCTGGCGGCTGTGCCTGGAGTCGGGAGCGCTTGCGGCTGCGACGTACAGCGGCTGCCGACGAACGCCCAGGACGTGAGGCAAAGTGCGATCGATCCTACAGGACGCCTTCTCGCGGCCTTCGGAGCCCTGATCGACATGGATGGGTGTCGTTCCTCACGCATCGAGTCGCTCGTCCTCCAAGTCGAGATCGCGGCCGACACGTAGCCACACGTCGTTGCTGATCGCACCGCTGCGACGGAGATCGACGAGGGCCTGTCGCTCGGCATCGAGCAGCTCGCGGCGCAAGCGCTGATAGTCCTGCGAGCGGGTCTCGATGACGCCGTCGTCTCCGTCGTCGAGGCGCGCCTGAAAGCGAGTCGTCCGGAATCGATACGCGCCCCGCATGCGCTCCGCGGTGTCCTCGCGCACCCAGTCCTCGCTGACGAGCTCCTCGAGTCGCGCCAGAGCTGCCTCTGCCGCGTGAATGCGCGCTTTCGCGTCCTCGCGATCTTCGATCCCGTCGTCCTCGAGGCCGAGGACGCGGATGACGAAGGGGAGGGTCAGACCTTGACCGACGAGCGTCACGAGGATGACCGAGAAGGTGAGGAAGAGGATCAGCTCGCGGCCGGGGAAGGGCGCGCCAGCATCGGTCTCGAGCGGCAACGCGAGGGCGGCAGCGAGCGAGACGGCACCACGCATCCCGGCCCACGAGAGGAAGACGGCTCCTCGCCAGTTCGACATCCGTCTCGCGATCCACTTCGGAGCGTGCAGGACCGCGAATACCCATGCAAAACGAAGCGCGATCACGGTGGTGCTCACGAGTGCGGCGTAGCCCAGCAACTGCCCCGCAGAGAGATCGCCGAGGGCGTCGATGACGACCGGAAGCTGGAGGCCGACGAGCACGAACAGGAGCGCATTCAGGAGGTATTGGACGATCTCCCACACGGCGAGTCCCTGGAGGCGTACCTGGGCGTTCGTCAACTCGGGCGTGTGCCAGCCGAGGTAGATCCCGGCGGCTACGGCGGCGAGCACGGCCGAGACCCCAATCAGCTCGGCCGGAATGAATGCGAAGTAGCCGGTCAGAAGCGAGATCGTGATCTCCGCTGGAGGGTTGTCGACGCGGCTCCGGACTTGGCGAACGACCCAGCCAACTGCGAGTCCCACGGCAATGCCACCGCCCGCGCTGACGAGAAAGAGTCCACCCGTGTAGAAGGCGGAGAAGGATCCAGTGACGACCGCGGCGACCGCGACTCGGTACAGCACGAGCCCGGTGCCGTCGTTCACGAGGCTCTCGCCTTCCACGATGGTCACGAGCTTGCGCGGGACCCCGAGGCGACGCGCGATCGAGGTCGCCGCCAATGGATCGGTTGGAGAGACGATCGCCCCGAGCACGAACGCGCTGCTCCAGGGGAGACCGTCGATGAATGTATGCGCGACGACGGCTACGCCGACGGTCGTGACGGCGACCAGGCCGACTGCCAGCAGCCCGATCGGTCGGGCGTTCGCTCGTAGCTCGCGAAGGGAGGTGAAGAAGGCTGCGCTGTAGAGCAGCGGTGGCAGGACTCCGAAGAAGACGAGCTCCGGCTCCAGCTCGAACTCGGGCATCCCCGGGACGACGCCGATCGCCAACCCGCCCAGCACGAGCAGGATGGGATACGGAATCCGCAGCGCTGGTGCGACCGCGAGCATCGTCGCGACAGCCAGGATGAGTCCCAGCGCAACGACGCCCTCCTGAACCTCGAGGTGCATCGCCGAATCGTGCCGGAGACAGGGCCGATCAGCTCAATGCGCCGCGCCGCACAGCGTCCTGATGCGCCGGAGCTTCCGTGCCAGTTTGCGATGACCAGGCGGTGGCGACCGCGACCCGTTCGGCGGCCTCGTGGCACTCGGCCTGGCGATGAACGCCTCATCTCCGGCGAACTGTTGTGCGATGCGCACGACTTCGGTACCGAGCGTCTTCAGCTGCAGCTCGACTGCCACATGCAGAGCTGCACGGCTCCTCGAGCCATGTGTCGAGCCGGTGCTGATGGCGTGAAGCCGCGCTCAGCAAGCTTGCAAAATATATCGAAAAGATATATCCTACTGCGATATGAGCGACCGCATGACTGGTACCAGGTACGTCGTTCTGGGCATGCTCGCTCTCGGCGCGCGGACCGGGTACGACATCAAGCGGATCGTCGAGCGCTCGACGCGCTTCTTCTGGGCCGCGAGCTACGGGCAGATCTACCCCGAGCTCCGGCGCCTCGAGAAGGCCGGCCTGATCGTCGGCAGGAGTGTTCCCACGGGTGCGCGGAAACGACGGGAGTACGAGCTGGCCGAGGCGGGTCGCCTCGAGCTCGCCGAGTGGCTGGGCGCGCCACCGCAGATGCCGGAGCTGCGCGACGAGAGCTTGCTCAAGCTGTTCTTCGCAGACGAGCTTCCGTTGGAACAAGCGCTGGAGCAGCTTCGGATGCGGCGCCTCGGGCACGAGCAGTTCCTGTCGCTACTGCGCGAGATCGATGCGATTCCCGGCGAGGACCCGCCGTTCGTCGACCTCGTGATGCGCTATGGCATCGCGTACGCCGAGTTCAACATTGCCTGGTGCGAGCGGTACGAAGCGGAGCTTCGCGACGCGACGGCGGACGCGGCGTGAGCGCCGTCGAGCCCGTACCAGTGGCTCGCGAGCCCGACGCCGCGGACACGAGCTTTCGCTCGATCTTCCTCGCCGGCGCACCTCGGTTCGCGCGCGAGGCCTTTGGTCCCGTGGCTGCCTTCTACGTCGGTTGGAAGGTCGGAAACCTCCTTGTCGCGATCGTCCTCGCCAGTGTGGTTGGAATCGCTCTCGAGCTGTACGAGCGTCGACGCGGTCGGTCGGGAGCTCTCGCACTCGTCTCGGTCGCCTTCGTGCTCGTCCAGGCGGCTGTCGGTCTGATTGCCGATAGTGCGGTCGTCTACCTCGCCCAGCCGGTCATCGTGAGCGCGATCTGGGGCATCGCCAACATCGGCTCGGCTCTTGTCGGACGGCCGCTGGCGGGCGTGTTCGCCGACTCCTGGTATTCGTTCCCGCCGGTCGTCAAGGCATCGCGCACGTACCGTCGCGTGTTCGGTATCGAGTCGATGGTGTGGGGCGGGTACCTGCTCGCCCGGAGTGGAGTCCGAATGCTCGCGCTTGCGAGCGGAAGCATCGGAGCATTCGTCCTCGTCCAGGTGGCCGGACTTCCGTTGACGATTGCGCTCGTGGTTTGGTCGGTCTGGTTCGCGGTCCGCGGCTTCGAGCGAAGCTCCGAGTGGGACGAGCCAGAGCGTGAGAGCCAACAGCAGTACTGATCTGGGCGGGGCGTGCTCGATGCTCTCTCAGACGAAGACGACGGCTTTGCGTCCCTCGCCCTGCGCGCTCCATGCGCTCGCGATGTCGGCGAGCGAGAACGTCTCGACGTCGACCTGGATGCGCCCGGACACGACGTGCTCGGCGAGCCCGAGGTACACCTCGCGCCGCTGCTCGGGCGTGAGCGCGAAGACCGTGTAGCCGAGGATCGAGAGCTGCTTTAGCCGAATCGCCGCGGACGTGAGGGTCGCCTCGGGCGCGGCCGATTGGCCGACCTGGACGATGCGCGCTCCGGGAGCCGCCGCCTCGATCGCCGCCCGCGCTGGGTCTCCCCATACCGGGTCGACGACGAGAGTCGGCCCGTCACCACCACAGGCTTGGCGAAAGCGCGCGGAGAGGTCGTTTCCGTCCAGCGTCACCGTGTCATCCGCGCCCAGCTCCAGAGCGTGGCGGAGCTTCGCCTCGTCTCGTCCGGCCGCGATCACCCTTTCGGCACCAAGGACACGCGCGCCCTGGAGGGCAATGGAGCCGACGGTGCCGGTCGCCGCGAGGACAAGCACGCGGTCGTCCGGTCGCACCGGCGCCCGAAGTGCGACCGGCGCCCAGCCGGCCATGCCGGCGATTCCACAGACGGCCGCGCGCGCGTCGTCGAGGCCGTCCGGCACCGGAACTGCAAGCGCGTCCGGGAGATCCACGCGCTCGATGAGGAAGCCGTCCTTCGCCGTCCCGCGCCCGTCTCCGAAGAGGTGAACCCGCGCGCCCTCTCGACGCGCGATCGCCTCACAGCCCGGTACGTACGGGAGCGGCGGATGTCCGCCCGCGAAACGACCGGCTCCGACCGCGAGGTCAAGCGGGTTCAGCGCGACGGCGACGATCTCGAAGGGTCCCTCGCCGTCGACCTCGACTGGTTCCGGCGGGGCACCCAGCTCGAGGACGTGGGCGCCTCGCACGTCGTCATCCTACGCCAGAGCGTTCTCCCACTCAGGTGACGCGTGCCGGACTACCTACGGATCAGGCAGCTCGTCGACTTCGCCCGGCGCGGCGGGTATCGCCTGGACGAGCTGTCGAGATCATCGAGGACGTCGGCCGACGACGACGCGCGGGCGCTCTCACCCTTTGTGGGGTTGCCGCGCGTTGCTTTCCACACGATCTTTTCGGAAGCAGGTTCCCATCGCTCCCTTCGGAAGCAGGGTTCTTCTATGGCTCCATCGGAAGCAGATTCCCTATCGCGTTTTCGGAAGCAGTCTCCCATGGCGACGTCTTCGGAAACGGCATCCAAGAGACCTCGCGGGCGACCACGGGTCTTCTCGGACCAGGCACTCCGGCAGGCTGCATCGTTCTCGTACGCTCGCCGGGTCAGAACTCGGCGCGGTGCCCAGGATCTCGTGTACCGGATGTTCGCCATCGCGACGATCGAGCTGTTTCGGGAGGCGTACTCCGAAAAGGCTGCCCCACTCGACTGGCTGCTGGCTCCGAGGCGCCACACCCTGCTCTCGGAGCTCGGCCGCGTTGCCGAACCGAGGTCGGACGGGCACGGGGGGCTTCGTTGGACGGAGCAGGACGTCTCCCGACTCATTCAGGCAGCGCTTCAGGTTGCCAAGGCGAAGCCGGCCACGAAAGAAGGCGTAGCCATGATCCGCGCCTTCCGCCGGCGTCAGCGTGCGGCGTCGTCCGCTTCGCGGACCGGCCACACACCAGCAGCCCGCTAACGTCCTGCCGTGGAGCTCGTCGACCTCGGCGCCAGCGGCCTGCGCGTCTCGCGGGTCGGGCTCGGGTGCAACAACTTCGGCGGCCGGATAGAGCTCGCCGCAACTCGCGCGGTCGTGGAGGCGGCGCTCGACGTCGGAGTCACCTTCTTCGACACCGCGGACGTGTACGGCAACGGCGGAGGAAGCGAGCGCTTCCTGGGCGAGATCCTCGAAGGCCGCCGCGGCCGGGTCGTCCTCGCGACCAAGTTCGGCTGGGGCCGGGAGCGCGGCACCAATACAGCGGAGTACATCCGGGATGCGATCGACGGCTCGCTCGAGCGCCTTCGTACCGACTACGTCGACCTCTACTACGTGCACAGGCCCGATCCGGAGACTCCGATTGCCGAGACGCTCGGCGCCCTTCACGGGCTCATTTCGGCGGGGAAGGTGCGCGCCATCGGGTGCTCGAACTTCTCGGCCGAGCAGCTCGCGGACGCCGACCGGATCGCCCGCGAGCAGGGCACGACCCGCTTCACGGTCCTCCAGAACCACTACAACCTGCTCGAGCGCGGCGACGAGGAGGAGGTCCTCCCGCTGTGCCGGGAGCTCGACGTCGCCTACGTCCCGTACTTTCCGCTGGCGAGCGGGCTCCTGACCGGGAAGTACCGGCGAGGAGCGCCGGCTCCCGAGGGTGCGCGGCTCGCCGGTCGCACGATCGACGCCGGTCGGCTCGCGCGGGTCGAGGCCCTCGAGCGATATGCCGAAGCGCGCGGGCACGGCCTTCTCGAGCTCGCGATCTCGGCGCTGGCTTCGACGCCGGGAATCGGGTCCGTCATTGCGGGAGCCACCAAACCCGAGCAGGTGAGGGCCAACGCCGCCGCAGGCTCGTGGCAGCTCGGGGACGACGAGCTCGAAGCGCTGGCAGCTCTCTAACACTCCGCTTCCGAAACCCTTACAGCCGGCACAGAGAACCCTCACGCGGCTCCCTCATACGAAGACAGAGGGGAGTTCCCGATGTCCAAGCCAGAAGGGAGTCGGAGAATGGCGAAGCGTCGCGTGGCAACCGCGATCGCGTCGGTCGTGCTCGGGTCGCTCACGTTGACCGGAGCTGCGCTGGCCGAGGACAGGGCGCCTCAGCGCGGCCCCGGCGAACACCGCGCGTTCTGTGACCGCCTCCTGCAGGCCGCGCACGATGTGCGGGCGAGGATCGGCGAGATCCAGGCCGTGCAGGAGCGGATCAGACACAGGATCGCGAGTGGGGAACTGACCCGCCCGCAGGAAGCGCGAGCGAAGATGGCCCTTCGCAAGCTCGAAGCGCTGCAGGACGAGCTCGAGGATCGCCTCGAGCGGATGCTCGAGGTCTACGACGAGAAGTGCACGCGCTGAATGCGCGCTGAATGCGTGTGGACGGGGTCAGACCCGTGGGGTCTGACCCCGTCGTGTGAAGAGCCAGGTGGGGGGGTCAGACCCCGCGGGTCTGACCCCGTCGTGTGAAGAGCCATCGGCGGTGACGACTGCCAGACTCTTGCGAGATGCTCTTTCACGAGATCGCGCAAGCCTCCCAGGACGTCGCGGCGACTTCGGCCCGTCTCGCCAAGGTCGCCCGGCTCGCCGACTGCCTTGCGCTGGCGCGCGCACGGGAGGTCTCGATCGCGGTCGCCTACCTGACCGGGGAGTTGCCCCAGGGAACGATCGGAGTGGGGTGGGCGGCGCTCCGCGATCTTCCTCCGCCGGCCGACGACCCTCCGAAGCTCGAGCTGACAGAGGTCGACGGTGCCCTGTCCCGCCTTCAGGCAATCGCGGGACGTGGCTCGCAGGCGGCCCGCCGTGAGGAGCTCGCGCGCCTGTTCGGCAAGGCCACCGAGCTCGAGCAGCGCTTCCTCTCCGGCCTGTTGGTCGGAGAGCTGCGGCAGGGTGCTCTCGGGGGCGTCATGGTCGATGCGGTCGCCAAGGCTGCAGGGATCCCCGCACCAGAGGTGAGACGAGCCGCGATGCTCGCAGGGGACTTGCCGACGATCGCGGAGGCCGCGCTCACGCACGGGCCAGACGGGCTGGCGCGGTTCCGGCTCACTCCGCTTCGCCCCGTGAAGCCGATGCTCGCGCAGACCGCTGACGGAGTCGCGGAAGCGCTCGAGCGCGTCGGACCGGCTGCGGTCGAATGGAAGCTCGACGGTGCCCGGATACAGGTGCACCGTGTCGGGGAAGAGGTCCGGATCTTCACGAGGAACCTCGCAGACATCACGGATCGAGCTCCCGAGGTCGTCGAGGCGATCGGCTCCCTGTCGACCGACGCGATCGTGCTCGACGGGGAGGCGATCGCGCTCCGCGACGACGGGCGCCCGCATCCGTTCCAGGTCACGATGAGCCGGTTCGGAACGAAGGTCGTCGTGGACGATCTCGTGCGCGCGACGCCACTCTCGGCCTTCTTCTTCGACTGCCTGCACGCCGACGGCAAGGATCTGATCGACCGTCCCGCGCGCGAGCGGCTCGCTGCGCTCGACGAGCATGTTCCAGGGTCGATCGTGGTGCCTCGAATCGAGACCGACGACGAGGCGGCGGCTCAGGCGTTCGTCGAGGACGCTCTCGCGCGGGGCCACGAAGGCGTCATGGTGAAAGCGCTCGACGCTCCTTACGAAGCAGGCCGTCGCGGAACCGGCTGGCTCAAGGTGAAGCCCGCGCACACGCTCGATCTCGTCGTGCTCGGTGCGGAGTGGGGGCACGGCCGCCGCCGCGGCAAGCTCTCGAACATCCATCTCGGCGCTCGCGATCCGGCGGGCGGCGGCTTCGTCATGCTCGGGAAGACGTTCAAGGGGATGACGGACGAGATGCTCGCGTGGCAGACCGAGCGGTTCCAGCAACTCGAGACGCACCGCGACCGGTACACCGTGCATCTGCGCCCGGAGCTCGTGGTGGAGATCGCGTTCGACGGCGTTCAGACGAGCCCGCGCTACCCCGGCGGCGTGGCGCTCCGCTTCGCGCGGGTCAAGGGGTACCGGCCGGACAAGCGCGCGGAGGAGGCGGACACCATCGACGCGGTGCGGGCTCTTCATGCCCCTACTGCGAACTGAAGACCAGGCGTAGACTCGAACCTCCACAAACCCTCGGGAGGTGCAACATGACGCAGTACGGGACGCTTCGCACCTGGGCGTTCATCGCGACGCTCGTCGGCGTGTTCGGGATGATCGCCGCCGCGATCGGATCGATCGTGTGGGCGTTCGAGGTGGAGGGGTTCTGGCAGACGATCGGCGTGCTCCTCATCGGCCTGCCGGTGTCGATCTTCATCGCCACGATCCCGATCGCGCTCGGACAGGCACTACGCGCGATCGCAGACGTCGGGGATACCGTGAGCGCACGCTGACTGTATGCCCGACGCTCTGTCCAAGAGCCTCGAGTCGCCGGACAGCGTCATCGAGTTCCCGGGGATGACGGCTCGGGTCGTCGAGCTCGGCGATCTCACCGTCGGAGAGCTCGTGTCCGAGCCCGGGTGGCGGTGGTCGACGCACGTCAAGCCCACGGTGGGCGGCGAGTGGTGTCAGGCTCGCCACATCGGGGTCGTCCTATCCGGGCGGCTCGGCATCGTCCTGAGGGATGGGACCGAGCTCGAGTTCGGGCCCAACGACGTATTCGACATCCCGCCCGGCCACGACGGGTTCACCGTCGGGCGACGAACCGTGCGTGCAGATCGAGTGGAGTGGCATCCGCGCCTTTGCCGGGTTCCCGACCGGCATCCACAGCCGCGTCCTCGCCACGCTCCTTCTCACCGATCTCGTGGATTCCACCGCGAAAGCCGCCAGCCTGGGCGACACGCGGTGGCGGGAGCTTCTTTCGTCCCATTTCGAGGCTGCGCGGATCGAGTTCGAACGCTACGGCGGACGCGAGATCGTCACGACGGGCGACGGCATGCTCGCGACGTTCGAGGGTCCTGCCCGCGCACTGCACTGTGCGGCCGCGATTCGCCGGGCTGCGAGCCGCGACGGTCTCAGCATTCGCGCTGGGGTACACGTCGGCGAAGTCGAGCTCGTGGGCCAGGACGTTCGCGGCGTCACCGTCCACGAAGCTGCGCGCATCATGGCGGTCGCCGATCCGGGTGAGATCCTCGTCTCCGACCTTACGCGCGCCCTCGCCGGAGCGTCGGGTCTGACGTTCGAGGATCGGGGGACTCACACATTCAAGGGACTGGACGGCGAGTGGCGCCTCGCCGCCTTCCTGGTCGAGCCGGAGCGCCTCCCCGCATGACCGAGCTCCCGCTGATCCTCGCTGTCGACGAAGACGCGGACGCGCTCGAGCGCATCACCGGGGAGCTGCAGCGCTACGCGCGCGACTACAGCGTGGTCTGCGGCCCCTCGACCGAGGCGGCGCTCCGACAGCTGGAGACGATGCGCGAGCGGAACGACGCGGTCGCAATCGTGCTCGCAGCTCGTGGCACGCAGGAGCTCAAGGGGGAGGATCTGCTCGCGCAAGTGCACGACCTGCATCCACACGCCAAGCGGGCGTTGCTCATCCCGTGGGGCGGCTGGGCCGACGAGGAGACCGCCGACGCGATCCGCACGGCGATGGCCGTCGGGCACATCGACTACTACGCGCTCAAGCCCTGGAGCACGCCCGACGAGCTGTTCCACCGGCTCGTCTCCGAGTTCCTCCAGGAGTGGAGGCGTGCGAACGCGCCTGGCCGCCGTGAGATCACGGTCATCGCCGACCCGTGGTCGCCGTCCGGGTACGAGCTTCGTAACCTCCTCGCGCGGAACGGCGTGCCTCACGCCTTCCATACGTGCGACTCGGAAGAGGGTGCGGAGTTCCTCCGCGGGTGCGGTCACGAGGGATCGCAGGTCCCGGTGGTCCTCCTGCCGGACGGGAGCGCGCTCGTCGATCCGAGACCGGAGGACATCGCGCAGCACGGGACGCGGATGCGAACGGAGCTCGACGATCCGGAGCCCTTCGACGTCGTGATCGTCGGAGCAGGTCCGGCGGGCCTGGCCGCGAGCGTGTACGCCTCGTCCGAGGGGTTGCGCGCGCTCGTCGTCGAGCGTCACTCGATCGGTGGCCAGGCGGGGTCGAGCGCCCGGATTCGCAACTACCTCGGGTTCTCGCGAGGCCTGAGTGGGGCCGAGCTCGCTCAGCGGGCATACCAGCAGGCGTGGGTCTTCGGGGCGACGTTCCTCCTGACGCGCGACGTCACCGAGCTGCGCACCGAGAACGGCGGTCACGTCGTCTCGATCTCGGGCGGGATCGAGGTGGAGGCGCGAGCGGTCATCCTCGCGACGGGTGTCTCGTACCGGCGCCTCGAGGTCCCGACGCTCGCGACGCTCGAGGGCGCCGGTGTGTTCTACGGGTCGTCGCCCTCGGACGCGCTCCAGTTCACCGGGGCGAGCGTCTACGTCGTCGGAGGGGCCAACTCCGCGGGGCAGGCCGCCGTCCACCTGAGCCGGTACGCCGCAAAGGTCAGTCTCGTCGTTCGCGGCGAGTCACTGGCGGCGAGCATGTCCCGGTATCTGATCGACGAGATCGCGCGGGAAGGAGAACATCGAGCTGCGGCTGGAGACCGAGGTCGTCGGCGCCGAGGGCGACGAACGGGTCGAGAGCTTGCGTCTTCGTCATGCGGGCGGTGAAACGACCGAGCCGGCGGACGCGCTCTTCATCCTCATCGGGGCCCAGGCGGGGACCGAATGGCTTCCGGCCGAGATCGGGCGCGACGAGTACGGATTCGTGCTCACGGGCCCCGACTACGCGACGACTCTGCCCGGCGTGTTCGCGATCGGCGACGTGCGCGCGGGGTCGGTGAAGCGGGTGGCGTCGGCCGTGGGCGAGGGGTCGGTCGTGATGCAGCGCGTGCACCAGTACCTCGAGAGCGGGGCCGCAGCTGGCGCGCGAGTTCCATAGGTGGCTACGGGCGGAGGGGGTCAGACCCGTGGGGTCTGACCCCGATGTCAGCACCGCGACAGCCTGGCCGCGGCTGAAAGCAACGTTCGGGTTCCGTAGGGCACCGGCTATCCGGGGTCAGACCCTGGGGTCTGACCCGATGTCATGAGCTGGCTCAGACCCGTGGGGTCAGACCCCACGGGTCTGACCCCCTCTGCGAGCCCGCTGCGCTAGCTGGAGATGTCCGCGCAGGCGGGTGAGTCTTCGAGAGCGGTCCGAAGCTCGCCGCTGGCATCCGCGCTCTCGGCCGACTGCAGCGTCGAGGAGAACGCGCTGCTCATCGCCGAGAGGGACGTCGTGATCGAGGTGATGGCGCTCGGCAGATCCGCCAGCCCCGAGACGTCCTCCGCCGCGCTCTCGATTTTCGCGGCCTCGCTCTCGACGGTGTTCGACAGCTCGTCGATCGAGGTCTTGACGTCCTCGCCCGACTCGGTGTCCGGCGCGCCGAGCGCTCTCAGATCGTCGACGAGCGTATCGGTCGAGCTCTTGACGTCGTTCGCGGCCTCGCTGAGCGCCTCTGACGTGAGCGACGACGGGCTGCTGAACTGGTCCGTGATGCCCGTGAGCGAGTCGGTCCATGTCGTGATGGAAGTGCAGAAGCCCTCCGCCCACTCGTCGGTCGGGGAAGCGGATGACGATTCGTCGCCGCCACCGCACCCTGCGGCGACGAGCGCGAGCGAAGCACCTGCAGTGGCCAAAAGTTTCCTAGTCATGCCTACACGCTACCTCGCCCGCGCAGCCACGATGGCCATGAACGGGAGCGTCAGCCAGCACGCGAGCTCGCGAGCACGCGCGCGATATGTCCCCCGCTCGTCGGTCGTCGCGAGCGTGACGTTCACGTGTGAGCCGGTGAGAGCGGCGCGCGCGAGGACGGACGCACGCCGTCCGTGCCAGCTGGACGTGACCACGACGACCTCTCGCGCACCCGCCTGTCGAGCAACTCGGGCGATACCCACCGCGTTGCCCACGGTCGAGCGAGCGGTGCGGTCGAGGATGACGCGGCCTGCGTGTGCCGTCCAGGCACGGGCCATGAGCTCGGCCTCCGCGGCTTCAGCCCTCCGCTTCGCCCAGCCCGAGAGGAGTACGGTGTCGTCGGGCCGGACTTCGCTCTCGGCTCGCGCCAGACGGGCGGCACACACGGGGTGCAGCGCATCACCCTGCCGGTCCGAATAGCCGAGTACGGCGACGAGTCGCATCACTAGCCTGCTCGACGCCGACGCCGACGCCACAGGCCGTAGACCAGCAGGGTGCCTGCGACGGTGAGGACGAGCTTGACCGCCTTGCTACCTCGGAGCTTCGACTCGCCACCCGCGCGCTCGCGCATGTGAACGGGCACCTCGACGACGCTCAGGCCCGCCTCGCGCAGACGGAGCAGTGACTCCACCTCGGGAGCACCGCTCGAATAGGGCACGCCGAGAGCGGGCATGGCCTGCCGGTTCGCTGCGTACATGCCACTCGTCGCGTCGTGGAACGGACGCCCCAGGGCGACGCCCATCGCGCGTCGCAGCACCGAGGTTCCGAGGCGTCGGCTCGGCGAGGGCTCGTAGCGGTAAGCCTCGTAGCCGTCGCCGGTGGCGAAGCGCGATCCGACGGCGACGTCCGCCTGGCCCTCGCGGACGATCTCGAGCAGCCGGGCGAGCTCCTCCACCGGGTGTTGCCCGTCGGCGTCGACACGGCCGACGAACGCATAGCCCTTCTCGTCCGCGAACGCATAGCCGGCCGCGATCCCTTCCTGGAGGCCGCGGTTCTCGCCGAACGACAGGACCTCGGCTCCGTGCGCTCTGGCGACCGTCGCCGTGCTGTCGGTCGAGCCGTCGTCGACGACCAGAACATCAGCTTGGGGAACGCCCGCGTGGAGCTCGTCGAGAACCGCAGGTAGGTTCTGCTCCTCGTTCCAGGCGGGGATGAACACGAGAGTGTCGGACGCAGGCATACCGCTAAAGGCTAATCGCTGCAAAGCTCAGATCACGTTGTGCTCGGGTCTCGGTGCCTCGAGGGCGAAGCGCTCGACCGCGAGTGGCGACACGTCGACGAACGGCCGGCGACCGAGGACGAGGTCGCGGACGATCTCGCCCACGGCCGGTCCCTGGAGAAAGCCGTGGCCGGAGAACCCGGTCGCGTAGAGGAAGCGCGAGACGTCCAGCGCCTCGCCCACGAGTGCGTTGTGGTCGGGTGTGACCTCGTAGGCTCCTTTCCAGCCTCCGGCAAGACCCATGTCGGGGAGCGTCGGCAGGCGGCGTTCGGCGACCTCCGAGATGCGCTCGAGCCAACGTGGATCGGTCGGCGCGTCGAGCCCCGGCGCTTGCGCGCGATCGGCCATGCCGAAGAGCAGCCCAGGCCCTTCTCGGTGGAAGTAGAAGCCGGTCGAGAAATCCACGGTCAGCGGAATCCGCCTCGGGAGCCCCGTGACGGGTCCCGTGAAGCCGACCTCGCGCAGCACGGGCTGGACAGGGAGGTCGACGCCGACCATCCTCGCGATCGCGGGCGACCACACACCGGCCGCGCAGACGACGACGCCTGTCTCTATCTCTCCACCGTCCGTCGTGACCGTGTGAATCTCGCCGGCGGAAGAGCCGATGTGAGTTGCCGTGCAGCGCGTGAGCACGGTCGCGCCGTGGCGCCGTGAACCGGCGGCGTAGCCCTGGACGACTGCCTCGGGGCTCGCGTGCCCGTCGAGCGGGCAGTAGGTCGCAGCCAGTACGCCCTCGACTCCCGCCAGGGGGCAGAGCTCGCCGACCTCGACCAGCGAGACGAAGCGACTCGGGACTCCGAGCTCGTTCTGGAGCGCGACGCTCTGCTCGAAGGCCGCAACGTCCTCGTCGCGATCGAGCAGGAAGAGGTACCCGACCTGCGCGAGGTCGATCTCACCTCCGGGTCTTTCTGCGAAGCGGGTGAAGGCCTCGATGCTGCGAAGCCCGATCGCGATGTTCAGTGGGTCCGAGAACTGAGCGCGGAACCCTCCTGCGGCACGGCTCGTCGAGCCGGACGCGAGATCGCCTCGCTCGACGACGCAGACATCGACTCCGGCTTCGGCGAGATGGAAGGCGACGCTCGTGCCGATGACCCCGCCACCGATCACGACGACGTCAGCGCGCTCGGGAGAACGATTCATCGGCGGACGAGGTTGCGCAGGAAGAACCCGAGGTTCGCGGGGCGCTCGGCGAGCCTGCGCATGAGATACGGGTACCAGTCCGGGCCGAACGGCGTGGCGACGAGCACCTTGTAGCCCTCGGCCGCGATCGACCGTTGCAGCCCGGGTCGGACGCCGTAGAGCATCTGGAACTCGAAGCGGTCGCGTCCGACGCCCTCGCTCTCGGCGAACGCTTGCACCTGCCGGATGATCGCCTCGTCGTGGGTCGCGACAGCGATGTAGGCGCCGCCGCGCATGCCCCGCTCCACGATCTCCAGGTACGCGCGATCGACGTCCCTCTTCTCCGGATACGCGATCTCCGCTGGCTCGAGGTACGCGCCCTTGACGATGCGGAGGTTCGGGCGGAGTGGGAGCAGACGCTCGAGATCGTCCGGCGTCCGGTACAGGTAGGTCTGGAGCACCGTTCCGACGCTGTCGCGCCCAGCCTCATGGAGCCGCTGGAAGATCCGAAGCGTCGCGTCGAGGTATTCCGACTGCTCCATGTCGATGCGGATGAACGTCCCCAGAGCTGCAGCGTGCGTGACGAGCCGCTCGACGTTCGTATACGCGGTCTCCTCGTCGAAGGAAAGCCCGAGGTGTGTCAGCTTGAGCGCGACGTTTGCGCGCAGCTCCTCCGCGACGAGACGATCCAGGATCCGAACGTACTCGTCCGTCACGGCGCTCGAGCCCGCGGGATCGAGAATCGCCTCTCCCAGGAGCGTCGTGTTCGCGTGCAGTCCTGCCTCGTTCAGCCGCCGGATCACGGCAACGCACTCGTCGAGCGTCTCGCCCGCGACGAAGCGCGCGGCGCCGAGTCGCATCCCGTGTCCCTGCACCACGCGCTGCAGGCGATCGCTCTCGGCTGCGCGCAGGATCGCGGCGCGTGACACCCTGGAGACGATCACGGCGCCGAGCCTAACGTTCCGCGCTAGTGTCACCCGCGATGGCGGTCAGCACGGCCCAACGCTCGTTCGACCCGGCTCTCTTCCGATTCCTGCGCGAGCTGAAGGCGAACAACGACAGGGAATGGTTCGCGGCGAACAAGAGCCGGTACGAGGAGCTCGTGCGAGGGCCGGCACTCGACTTCGTCGCCGACGTCGCGCCCCACCTCGAGCGGGTCAGCCCGCACTTCGTCGCCGATCCGAGGCCGTCGGGAGGCTCCCTCTTCCGTATCCACCGCGACACGCGCTTCTCGAAGGACAAGAGCCCGTACAAGACGTACACCGGTATCCAGTTCCGGCACGAGCTCGCGCGGGATGCGCACGCGCCGGGGTTCTACCTCCACCTGCAGCCGAGGGAGGTGTTCGTGGCCGCCGGCATCTGGCACCCGGATGCGGTCACTCTCGGGAGGATCCGCGATGCGATCGCGCGCGACGCGAGGGCCTGGAAAGCCGGCAGGCGCATCGGAGAGCGCTTCCGACTGGCAGGGGACAGCCTCAAGCGTGCGCCCTCCGGCTACGACTCCGAGCATCCACTCATCGAGGATCTACGGCGCAAGGACTTCATCTGCGTCGCCGCGCTCTCGGAGCGCGACGTGTGTGCGCGTGGATTCGTCGAAGAGTTCGCCCGTATGTGCCGCGAGGCGTCGCCGCTCGTGCGCTTCCTGTGCGGCGCGCTCGACGCGCCGTTCTGAGATGGGGTCAGACCCGTGGGGTCTGACCCCCAGCTCTTCCCTGTGTGGTCAATTGACGTTCAGGGGGTCGCGCACCCCGGGGGGTCAGACCCCACGGGTCTGACCCCGGGTCGAAGCACGGCTACGCGGGAATGTTGTGGTTCAGGTGGAAGACGTTCTCCGGGTCGTAGCGGCGCTTGACCTCGACGAGGCGGTCGTAGTTCGGGCCATAGGCGGCGCGGACAGCGTCGATTGCGTCGTCGTCGCTGAAGTAATTGAGCCAACGTCCCTGGGCGAAGTACGGGCGCGCGGCCTCGAAGGTCTCGCGCGTCCACGCGACGTTCGCCTCGGTGTCGGCGCGGTCCGTCCAGACGCTGGTGATCAGGAGGTTGTAGGCCTCGTCGCGGTGAGGCACGGCCGTCTCCGTCACGCCGATTCGCGTTACGGCACCGTGGAAGTGCTCCAGGACGATGTTCGTCATCGGAGACGGGGTCGACGCGAAGCGCTCGACCATGGCATCGAGGAGCGCGTCGTCCAGATCTCGAACGAAGCTCGATTTCCAGTAGTTGAGCGCGCCTCGAGGGAAGGCGTCGTCGAGCAGCGTGTTCGACACCGGGTAGGGCATTCGCCCGATGTCGACCAGCGCGGGTGAACCGAACTCCCGGATGGCGGCGATGTCGCGTTCGGCCTGATCCTCCGGGCCCGCGTGGCAGAGGGCCATCGCAGCCAGCTTCGAACCCGATCCATCAGGAGCGTGGACGAGTGCGGCGATGACTCCGAGCTCATCGGGCTCGGTTTTCGTGAACTCCCGATAGAAGCGGAGGACGTCCTGTGCCGCATCGATCGGATGGGCGACGAGGCCGGCTGTCACCTCGCTCAGCGGGTGCAACTGATACTCGAACACCGTCGCGACACCAAAGTTCCCACCACCGCCGCGAAGGGCCCACAAGAGGTCGGGATGCGACTGGGCGGTGACGTTCAGCACGTCTCCGGTCGCCGTGACGAGCTCCACGGAGATCAGATTGTCGGCTGCGAGCCCGTGGCCGCCCATCAGCCAGCCCAGCCCTCCGCCGAGCGTGTAGCCGGCGATACCGGTGGTCGAGACCAGACCTCCCGTCACGGCGAGGCCATGCTCCGCGTTCGCGTTGTTGAGTTCGGCCCAGGTCACGCCGCCCTCCGCGCGAGCGGTGCGTGCGTCGGCGTCTACCTCGATTCCCTTCATCTCCGCGAGGTCGATCATCACGCCGCCCTCGGTCACCGCTCGTCCACCTACGTTGTGTCCGCCGCCGCGGATCGAGATCTCGAGCGCCGCCTCTCGTGCGAACGCGATCGCGGCGGCGACGTCGGCCGCGTTGCGGCAGCGGACGATCACTGCTGGATGCTTGTCGATCAGACCGTTATGGCACTGCCGCGCCTCGTCGTACCCCGTGTCCTCGGGCATCAGCACCGTTCCCGAGACAACGGTGGAGAGCGAGCCGATCTGCTCCTCGATTGCCGTCATGTCCCCTCCTCGATCGTGGCTCGTGAGTCGCCGGATGGTTGCACGGCGCGGCCGGTCAGTCCAGCGCGACGGCGATCGTCTCGCCGATCTCGACGACCGCATAGTGGCCGGACGCGACCGGGCCGGGATTGACGATTCGGCTCGCCCCGATCACATCTTCGCCTCGTGACTCGTGGATGTGGCCGCAGAGCACGAGGTCGGGCTGCTCGCGCTCGATCAACTCGCGCAGCGCCTGGCTCCCGACATGGTCGCCGGATCGGAGCCGATCGCATGCGGTGTCACGCGGCGGCGCGTGCGGGCACAGGATGCGCACTCTGCATTCGGCGATCTCGGCGAGCCCTTTCGCTGCCCGGCGCGCGAACTCGTCATCAGGGATCTCGTGCGGCGTGTTGAGCGTCGTGGGCGGAGCAGCCGAAGCGCCCGCGAACCCCACGTCCTCGAGGACGGCGCTACGGCCGTCGAGCGAGACGCCGAGCTCGACGAGCCGGGCGTCGATCGCCGGCGAGTCCATGTTCCCGGCCACGGCGAGCAGTGTGGGCGCCAGCCGTCGCCACAGCTCGATCGCATGCTCGGCCTCGGACGGCGTGCCCGCATTCGTCAGGTCGCCGCCTACGACAAGGACATCTACGGCCTCCGTCTTCGTCAGCGCTCGAGACACCGAGTCGAAGCGGTCGTGGACGTCGACCACGTAAGCGATCCTCATTGCGCGGGCAGGAGTGCTGCGGTCACGACGTCCTCTTAGTTCAGTGAGGGGTCGGGGGGCATCAGCGCGAGTACTCCAAAAGGGCCACCCTTGCGACGAAGCACATCGCTCCAGAGCGTGCTCGGCTCGGAGGTGAAGACGTCTTCGGGGAGGGCGGGCTCGACGATCCAGGAGCCCTCCTCCAGCTCGTCGTCGAGCTGACCCGGGCCCCAGCCTGCATACCCCGCAAACACGCGCGCCCGTTTCAGCTCGCCGAGCGTGGTGGGATCCACCTCGGCCGGCAGGAACCCGACCGACTCGAGAACGAGCGAAGCCGCGCGCTCCGGCTCGAGAAAGTCCGCGAGGACGACGATGGCCGACGGTTGCACCGGACCGCCGACGTGGACGTGGCCGAGGTCGTCGCCGAGGATCGCGAGCTCCGGGACGGTCTCGTCGACGGCCGCGTCCGATGCGCGGTTCAGTACGACGCCGAGCGCGCCTTCCTCGGAGTGCTCGCCCACGAGTACGACGGTCCGCCAGAAGTTCGGGTCGACGAGCGACGGGCCCGCGATCAGGAGTTGCCCTCTGAGCGTATCCACGCGCTTATCATCGTCGCATGGAGGGCGTCTCTCGGGAGATCCGGCTCGTCGCTCGCCCGCAGGGGTTTCCCGGCGAGGATCTGTTCGAGGTCGCCGAGACACCCGTTCCAGAGCCTGCCGCCGGACAGCTGCTCATCCGCAATGCCTACTTCTCGGTCGATCCCTACATGCGTCCGCGCATGAACGACGTTCGGTCATACGTTGCACCGTTCACCTTGGGGGAGGCGATGACGGGCGGTGCGGTCGGACAGGTCGTCGTCTCGCACAACGAGGGGCATCCCGAGGGGAGCTGGGTGGTGCACGGGCTCGGATGGCGCGAGTGGGCGTTGTCGGAGGGATCCGGCCTTCGCCGAATCGACGCATCCGTCGCACCCGTGTCGACCGCACTCGGTGTGCTCGGAATGCCAGGGCTGACCGCGTACTACGGTCTGTTCGAGCTCGGCACTCCGAAGGAGGGCGAGATCGTCTTCGTCTCCGGCGCCGCGGGCGCGGTCGGAAGCACCGCGGGACAGATGGCGAAGATCGCGGGCTGCCGGGTCATCGGGAGCGCCGGGTCGGACGAGAAGCTCGCCTGGCTTCGTGAGCTCGGCTTCGACGCCGTCTTCAACTACCGGGAGCGAGGTGCCAGGGAGGCTCTGGCCGAGCTGGCTCCCGACGGGATCGACATCTACTTCGACAATGTCGGCGGTGACCATCTCGAGGCTGCGATCGGTGCGCTCCGCGACATACGGACGCGTCGTCGCGTGTGGGTCGATCTCGCGCTACAACGACGTCGAGCCAACGCCCGGCCCGCGGAACATGTTCATGGTCGTGACGAAGCGACTACGGATCCAGGGGTACATCATCAGTGACCACTGGGACCGCTTCGGCGAGTTCTACGCAGCCGCGCAGGAGTGGGTTCGCGACGGACGGCTTCGCTATCGCGAGACGATCATCGAGGGAATCGAGAACGCGCCGCACGCCTTCCTCGGGCTCCTCCGGGGTGAGAACATCGGGAAGATGCTCGTGAAGGTCGGCCCGTCCGGATGAAGGCTCTCTGCCGCATCCTCGGCCATCGTCTTCCCCGCCGGCGCCGGCCGTTCTTCCTCACCGAGCGCTACCAACACTGCGAGCGGTGCGGCAAGCGGGTTCGGCTGAGAGGCCGCTGATCGTGGGCGTGGCGCCGGGGGAGACTCGTGTGGTATGAAACCACCAGTTGGGTACCCACACTAGCGGCGGCGTGGGCGAGCGTTTGCGGACGGCGCGGCGCGGTGCCGGGCTGACTCAGAAACAGCTTGCGGCCGAGCTCGGGGTCGAGGCGATCACGGTGTCCCGCTGGGAGCGCGGCGTGACGACTCCAACGCTTCCGCGGCTACGGCAGATGGCCGAGATCACCGAGACGACGGTCTCAGACCTCGTCCGGGCGTCGGACGCGGCTACTGCTCAGGCTGTCGAGCTCGCGGCACTCAGGGCAGAGCTCGCAGAGACGCGGGCAGTGGTTGATCGAGTTGCTCGAACGGTCGAGCAGATAGCTCGGCTTCGTTCCGAAGCAAGCTTTCCTTCAGCGTCCCAAGGGTCGTAGCTTCCGTTTCGCCAGGCGCTCGACGAGTTCCCGAAGGGACGCATCGCTAGTCTGACGACGTGGCCCGATCAGTCATCGTCAGCGCTGTTCGCACACCCTTCGGACGGCTGGGGGGTGGGCTCGCGGCGTACCCCGCGACAGAGCTCGGGTCGATCGCGATGCGTGCGGCGCTCGAGCGAGTCGGGCTCGAGCCCGCCGAGGTCGAGTACGCGATCATGGGTCAGGTCCTTCAGGCCGGTGCAGGCCAGGCCCCTGCGCGGCAGGCCGCCGTCGCCGCGGGGATTCCGAAGGAGATCCCGGCGGACACGATCAACAAGGTGTGCGCGTCCTCGATTAGGGCTCTCGAGATCGCCGATCTGATGATCCGCGCGGGCGGGCACGGTCTCGTCGTCACTGGTGGCATGGAGTCGATGTCGAATGCGCCCTATCTCCTCCCGAAGGCGCGCTTCGGCTACAGGCTCGGAAACGGCGAGGTCGTCGATCACCTGGTGTTCGACGGGCTCAGGTCGACGTTCGACGGGCTGCACATGGTCGAGCAGGCGTCGAAGGTCTCGCGCGAGCTCGGGATCTCCCGCGAAGAGCAGGACGAGTGGGCCTACAGATCCCAACGGCGCGCGGCAGCGGCCGAGGACGCGGGTCGGTTCGTGGACGAGATCGTGCCGGTCGGCGCGCTCGAGGCCGACGAGAGCATCCGGCGCGATACGACGCTCGAGAAGCTGGCCGCGCTGCCGCCGGTCTTCGACGAGGAGGGTACGACGACCGCAGGCAACGCGCCGGGTCTGAACGACGGCGCCTCCTGCGTCGTCGTCTGCTCCGAGGAGTTCGCGAACCGCCGCGGGCTCGAGCCGCTCGCGACGATTCTTGCGCAGGGGTACGTGGCCGACGACTACGCGTATCTGGCGCGAACGCCCGCGCGGGCCGGCGAGCTGGCTCTCTCTGCGGCCGGGAAGACGATCGACGACGTGAAGAGAGTCGAGATCAACGAGGCCTTCGCATCCGTCGCCAAGAACTCGACGCGTATGCTCGGCGCCGACGAGGAGATCGTGAACGTCAACGGCGGCGCCGTGGCGCTCGGTCACCCGATCGGTGCGTCGGGCGGCCGCATCGTGGCGACGATGATCCACGAGCTGCGGCGGCAAGGCGGCGGACTCGGCCTCGCCGCGATCTGCTCCGGCGGGGGCCAGGGCGACGCGCTGCTCATCGAGGTCTGAAGTCCAAGCTACACGTTGTAACTTGTCGTTGATCCCGCTCGTCGAGCTGCTCCGCGGGCGATTCGACGCTAGTAACAAGTTGTAACTTGCCTCTGCCTCGGACAGCCGCTGCGCTCGTCTGCTCCGTCGCTGCGGCATTCGCGCTGACGGGCGTGGCAGGTGCGTGCGTCTGCGCCGAACAACCTCTCCGCGAGCGCCTCGACTCTGCCGACGCCGCGATCGTCGGACGGGTCGTGGCCGAGACGGACGGCGAAGTGAACGGAGCGCCGCAGCGGTTGTTCACCATCGATGTCGACCAGCGCGTGAAGGGCGACCTCGACGGCACGATCGTCGTGCGCAGTCCGTCCGGGTCCGACTGCGATCTTCTCATCGCCCACGACAAGGCGATCGGTCTCCTGCTCACACGCAGTGAGGATGGTGCCTGGCTGGGGACAGCCTGCAGCGTGGTCTCCCCGGGCCAACTCGTTGCCGAGGGGGGCGAGCCGCGCGGCGGGGTGATCAAGGTGGTGATCGGGATCGTCATCCTCGGGCTCGTTCTCCTGTGGGCGCTGCGACGGTTGAGGCGAGGCGCTCGACCCGATCTCCCGGGCGCTCCCGAGCCCTAGGTCGATGGGGTCAGGAAGGGGTCAGACCCGTGGGGTCTGACCCCCGTAGCAACACGGTGCCGGTATGGGGTCAGACCCCACGGGTCTGACCCCGTCCGAGATACTCCGCCCGTGCGCTTCCAGCACGTTCTCGTGGTCGGAGCGGGGCAGATGGGCGGCGGGATCGCCCAGGTCGTCGCCGCATCGGGACGCCAGGTCTCACTCCACGACGAGGTGTCCGGAGCAGTCGAGCGTGGCATTGCGGCGATGGAGCGAAGCCTCGCGAAGCTCGTCGAGAAAGGCGGTCCTGATCCGGCCGGGGTACTCGAGCGGGTGTCGCCCGTCGACGGGCTCGTTCCGGCCGATCTCATGATCGAGGCCGTCGTCGAGGACTCCGACGTGAAGAAGCAGCTCTTCCAGGCCGCCGACAGGGTTCTGCCGGAAGAGGCGATTCTCGCCTCGAACACGTCCTCGATCCCGATTACGACACTTGCCGCCGTCACAGGACGCCCGGATCGCGTCATCGGCATGCACTTCTTCAACCCGGTTCCCGTGCTCGAGCTCGTCGAGGTCATCCGCGCCGTACAGACGTCGGACGAGACCATCGCGGCGATCGTCGAGCTCGCACGCGATCTCGGGAAGGTCCCCGCGGAGGCGCGCGACTTCCCGGGTTTCGTCTCCAACCGGATCCTGATGCCGTTCGTCAACGAAGCGGCGTACGCACTGATGGAAGGGGTGGCCGAGCCCGAGGCGATCGACACCATCGCGAAGCTCGGCTTCGCACATCCGATGGGGCCTCTCGCGCTCGCCGACCTGATCGGGCTCGACACGTGCGTCTCGATCATGGAGGTCCTCCACGAGGGCCTCGGCGATCCCAAGTACGCGCCGTGCCCGCTGCTTCGCCAGTACGTCGCGGCTGGACGTCTCGGGCGCAAGACGGGTCGCGGCTTCTACGAGTACGAGAACCCGGAGAGGGGTCAGACCCGTGGGGTCTGACCCCGGCTAGGCACGATGGACGCGCGGCTGGCCGCCGAGCTCACCGCGTACGTGGTCCCGAACGACGAATTCGTGGACCTGGCGTTCCGGCACATCCTCCGCAGGCCCGGCGACGACGAGGCCCGCGAACGGGCACTCGCGAAGCTGGAGGAGGGAACTCTCTCGCGTGCGACTCTGATCCACGAGCTCGCGACGAGTGAGGAGTCGACACGGGTCCGTCAGCTCGACGACGCGGTGGCGCTCGGGCTCGGCGCGAGGGCGCGCGGCGAGCCGATCCGTTGGCTTGGGGCAGCGGGCGGCACCGACGAGCGCGTCGTCGAGATTCCCTGGGTGCTCTCGAGGCTGAAGGCCGGAGGGCGGGTGCTCGAGGTCGGGTACGCATTCGCGGAGCCGGCGTACCTTGCGGCGTTGCTCCGCTCGGGCGTGGAGCTCGTCGGCGCCGACCTCGCGACGCGGGAAGTCGAGGGCATGGAGACAATCGAGGCCGATGCCCGCGGGCTTCCGTTCCCCGATCACTCGTTCGACCAGGTCCTGCTCGTATCCACCCTCGAGCACATCGGCGCCGACAACACCGTGTACGGGCTCGATGCCGAGAGTGACGTGGGAGCCCGCCTCGCGACGCTCCGCGAACTGAAACGCGTGCTGCACGGAGACGGCAGTCTGCTCGTCACCGTTCCCCTCGGAGAGCCGGGTGACCACGGCTGGTTTCGGCAGGAGGACCAGGATGGCTGGACCGAGCTCTTCGCGCGCGCAGATTTCTTCATCGAGGAGATGGAGGCGTACGAGCTTACGCCGGAGGGCTGGCGTGCCGCACCGGCTTTTCGGCCGGAGGGCGTTCGCTACGGTGAGCGCGGCCCCGCGGCGTCCGCGGTTCTCTGCGCAGCGCTCTCGCCGGGTCGACTTCGGCGGCTACTGACACCGTCCGGCCTGGCGACGACAGCTCGCCGCCGAGCTCGTCCCCTACGGCATCGACAGGAAGCGAACGGCTAGAACTCTCGCGATGGACTTCGAGCTCACCGCAGATCAGCAGGCCGTTCAGACGCTCACCCGCGAGATCGCGGAGGCGGAGATCGTTCCGAACGCGGCCTCCTGGGACCGCGAGCGCCGCTTTCCGGACGAGCTCTTCCCCAAGCTCGCGGAGCTCGGTCTCATGGGCGTCTGCGTCCCCGAGGAGTACGGCGGCGCAGGCGCGGACTTCGTCTCGTACGTCCTCGTGCTCGAGGAGCTCTCCCGGGCAGACGCAGGAGTGGGGGTGACAGTGGCGGTTCACACGAGTGCGACGACGCTTCCGATCCTGACGTTCGGCACCGAGGATCAGAGATCGCGGTTCGTTCCACCGCTCGCGCGTGGCGAGCAGCTCGGAGCGTTCGCGCTCACCGAGTCGGGCTCGGGGTCCGATGCCGGGTCACTCCGTACGACTGCGGAGCCGGACGAGGACGGCTGGCGGATCACCGGCTCGAAGCAGTGGATCACGAACGGATCGCGAGCGGGCACCTTCGTCCTCTTCGCCCGAACCGATCTGGCGACAGTGGGCGCGCGAGGCATCTCGTGCTTCGTGCTCGACGCCGGCCACGTGCGTGTGACGCGCGAGGAGGAGAAGCTCGGCCTCAACTCGTCGACCACGTCCGACCTCGCAATCGAGGGATCTCACGTCGGCCGCGACCGCCTCCTCCACGACGAAGGGCGCGGTTTCCGCGTGGCCATGGCGACGCTCGACGGTGGCAGGATCGGCATCGCCGCCCAGGCACTCGGGATCGCCCAGGCTGCCTACGACGTCGCGCGCGCCTACGCCCAGGAGCGGCATCAGTTCGGGCGACGCATCGGAGACTTCCAGGCGATCCAGTGGAAGCTCGCAGACATGGCGACCGAGATCGACGCGGCGCGCCTCCTCACGTATCGCGCCGGCTGGCTCAAACAGGCGGGACGGCCACACACAGCGGAGGGTGCGAAGGCGAAGCTCTTCGCATCGGAGATGGCGCGGCGCCAGACCGCCGAGGCCATCCAGATTCTCGGGGGCTACGGCTACACGAAGGAGTCTCCCGCCGAGCGGTTCTACCGGGATGCCAAGATCACGGAGATCTACGAAGGAACGAGCGAGATCCAGCGGCTCGTGATCGCCCGCTCGATCCTCGGGCGCCAGCTACGGGAGGAACCCGTGGTCGGGGGTCAGACCCCGCGGGGTCTGACCCCCGAGTCACCCCACGCCAGGTGTCACACGCCACGAGTCACACGCCACGTCACGGGTCTGACCCCACGGGTCTGACCCCACGGGTCTGACCCCTTCAGGGGGCCCACTCGTAGCGGGCGTCGGGCTCGCGCTCCTCGTTCCCGGAGCCGTCTCCGAGCTCGACGAGGCGGCAGCCGTGGCGCTCGTAGAAGCGGCGAGCGCCCTCGTTCTCCTGAAAGACCCAGAACCAAAGGCCGTCCGGCCTGCGCCGCCTCGCATCGTCGATGAGAGCCGTGCCGATCCCTCGGCGAAACGATTCGGGCTCGACGTAGAGATGCGTCAACTCGGCCCCGTTCAGCCCGTAGAAGCCGTGGATGGTGCCGTCGAGCTCGTATACCCAGAGCTCCCACTCGGTCACAACGCGCTCGAAGTAGGCGCGGTCCTCCTCCGGTGTGTGAAGCGTCGGCAGGAACGTCAATGTCCCGAAGGAGCGGCGGAAGACGGAGCGCGACGACTGATGCATCGTCCAGCGTCGCGCGTCTGACCATCGCCGTACCCTACGGCGCATGCCTCGCGATCGCGACGAGCCGGTCCGGCTGACGAAGATCTACACCCGCGGCGGGGACGCGGGGGAGACGTCGCTGGGCGACGGATCGAGGGTGTCGAAGCGCGATGCACGGATCGCCGCGTACGGGACCGTCGACGAGCTGAACTCGGCCGTGGGACTCGTTCTTGCAGCACAGTGCCCGGATGCGATGCGTCCCGTGCTCGGACGGATCCAGAACGAGCTCTTCGACCTCGGCGCAGACCTCTCGGTGCCACTCGAAGGCGATGCGCGCCTTCGCGTCACACAAGAGCAGGTCGATTCGCTCGAGCACGATTGCGACCGGTTCAACGCAGAGCTCCCGGAGCTCAAGAGCTTCGTCCTTCCGGGCGGGGGGGAGCCGGCCGCGAGGCTCCACGCCGCGCGCACCGTCTGCCGGCGAGCGGAGCGCGAGGCGTTCTCCGCAGCGGCAGTCCACGCCGTGAATCCTCTCGTGCTCACCTATCTCAACCGCCTGTCCGACCTGCTGTTCATCCTCGCCCGCGCAGCGAACGCGGCGGACGGTCACGAGGAGCCGCTCTGGAGGCCTGGGAGCTCGGCCTAGCCTTTGCCGCGTCGTTCGTCGCCGGCTATGTCGGCTCGATGCTGGGCCTCGTCCTGGGGACCCTGCGTCTGCCCTTCGTGATCCTCGCGACGGGGAGCCCGCTCGCCGCAGCGGGGACGAACATCGCGATCTCCGCCGCTGCGGCGGGAGCCGGCGGCCTGAAGCACGCCCGCGAGGGCCGCGTCGACTGGCGGGTTGTCGCCTGGACCGCGCCGCCGTCGGTCGCGGGCGCGGTTGCCGGCGCGCTGCTTGCCGACGACGTCTCCGAGAGACTCCTGTACGCGCTGATCGCGGCGGTGCTCGTCTGGAGCGGCATCGACCTCGTACTTCGTCCAATCGCTGCGCGGCCGCGGGACCGCCTCCGTGTGGGACGTGGGGGAGCGCTCGCCTTCTTCATCGGCGTCCTTGGTGGCGCCGTCGGCGTGATTCTCGGGACGCTACGGATGCCGGCGCTCGTCCGCTCCGTCGGGCTCGACGTGCGGCGAGCCGCGGGGACGAACCTCGTGGTCGGATTCCTTCTCGGTGTCGCCGGGTTCGCGACCCACGCCGCCGGCGAGGGAGTGGCGTGGGGCGTTCTCGTTGCGGGCCTCGCCGGCGCGCTTCCCGGGGGCTGGCTCGGCGCAAGGGCGACGGGCCGCATCTCGGAGAACAGCCTCAGACTCGCGCTCGGGCTCGTCCTCGTCGTCGTGGGCGTCGTCTTTGCGGTTCAGGTCGCGAGGTAGAAGGGGTCAGACCCGTGGGGTCTGACCCCCACGGCACCCAGGTCAAGAGGGGTCAGACCCCACGGGTCTGACCCCCGAGTTACGCCACCGCCGGCCAGCGGCCGTCGAGCCATTCGACGAGCTCGTCCGGCGGTCGCGGGCTCGCGACGTAGAAGCCCTGCGCGAGGTCGCAGCCCCAGTCTCCGAGGACGTTCCACGCCTGCCTCGTCTCGACGCCCTCGGCGACCACTGTGAGGCCGAGCGCGTGCCCGATGTCGATCATCCCGCGGACGAGTGCAGCGTCGGTCGTGCTCTTGCCCAGGCCGTGGACGAACCCCGCGTCGATCTTCAGCTCGTCGAGCGGTAGGACACGCAGCGCGCTGAAGGACGAGGCCCGCCCGCCGTCGTCGAGCGAGAGGCGTACTCCCAGCATCGCGAAACGTCCCAGCACCTCGTCGTCGAGCTCGGCGCCGGCGCCCGGTCCCGCCGGGACGACCTCGAGGGTGACGGAGTTCCTGGCCAGATCGACCGAGCGGAGCATCGCTGCGAGACCGTCGGCGAACACCGGATCGTCGAGGAGCCGGTAGGGGATGTTGATCGACACGCCGAGGTCGTGTCCTGCCTGCGACCACCGCTGAGCCGAATCGAGCGCGTCGGCGACGACGAGAAACGTGAGCTCCCGGGCGAGTGGGGTGCGCTCGACGTGCGGCATGAACTCGGAGGGCGGGACCAGGACACCTTCCGGGCGCACGCGCCGAATCAACGCCTCGGCGGAGTGCGTCGCACCCGTCGCGACGTCGAGGATCGGCTGGTACACGACCAGGAGCTCCTTCTGCTCGAGCGCGAGCTCGACGTCGCGCACGATGCCCGCATCCACGCCGCGCCTCACGAAGACCGCGTCGTCGGAGGTATCTCGCTTCGTCGCGTACATCTGTCCGTCCGCGCGCGACAGCAGTTCGTCAGACGTCGTCCCGTGTGCCGGGAAGACCGCCCATCCGACGCTGCCGTCGATCTCGATCGTCGTCCCGTCGACCCTGAACGGACGCCGAAGGGCATGGCGAAGCCGTCCGACGAGGGCGGCCGCGGTGTCGTCGCTTCCCGTCTCCATCGAAAGGACCACGAACTCGTCGCCGCCCACGCGGGCGACGGTGTCGCTCGCGCGCATGATGGACTCGAAGCGACGGGCGAGAGTCCGGAGAACGGTGTCGCCCGCCCGGTGGCCGCGGACGTCGTTGACGTCCTTGAAGCCGTCGAGGTCGACGACGATGAGGGTGAAGGGCTCACCTGAACGCCGGGAGCGTCGCAGCGCCTGCTCGATTCGGTCATCCAGCAGCACTCGATTGGGCAAACCCGTGAGCGGGTCTCGAAGAGCACCCGACGCTGCTCTCCGCAGCCTCCAGTTGAGCACGACTCCGCAGGCCGCCGCCGTGCACGCGAGGATCGCGAGCGTCACCAGCACGCGGTTGGGTGTCTCGCGGAGGGCCTCGGTGAGCAGGCTCGCGGCGAGCACGAGCGCGGCGAGGGTCAACGCCCACGCGAGGGTACCGCTGAGATGCCGCCTTGACCTGATTGTCACTCGAGATCCGCCGCCGTTCTTGCTCCGCGAGGGAGCGTCCGCAGTGCTCTTCCGACAGTAGTCGCGTTGCAGAGGTCGATCACCCCCAGATCGAGGGACGGTCATCCCCTGGAAGAGGGATAGGGAGGAAGGAGGCGGACGTCTCTCCGTGAATCGAGGGCTAGTGGTCGCTCCGGGAAGTACGCACCGTCTTCACGCGGCTGCAACGCTGCGCCCGGCGTCGTCCTCGGTCGGCCACATGCCTCTCCGGTATGAGGCCTCCCTGCGTCCTAGCCGCGCTTGCCTTTCGCCGGTGAATCGGGCCCGTACCTTCCGGAGAGAGCGCTAGTGGATGTCGCGGCGGGACTCGTCGGACTGCTTGCGGGCGCGCTCGTCGGGCCGCTCGCTGATCGCGTTGCGACGAACGCGCCCCTGCACGATCCTCTTCTCAGGAGCGTGCCGCGGTCGCAGCGCCTCCCGCTCGTTACGCTGGGCACCGCGCTCCTCGCAGGTGCATGCGGGCTCGTGTTCGGCTTCACGCTCGAGGCGCTGGCCTCGGTGCTCCTCTGCTGGGCGCTCGTCGTCGTCACGCGCACCGATCTCGAGCACCGGCTGATACCCGACAAGATCGTCCTTCCCGCGACCGTCGTGATCCTCGCGCTCCGAACGATCGACGATCCGAGCGTCGAATGGATTCTCAGCTCTCTCGGGGCAGGGCTCTTTCTCTTCCTGATCGTGCTTGTACACCCGAAGGGGCTCGGCCTGGGGGACGTGAAGCTGTCGGCACTACTTGGCGCCGGGCTCGGCGTCTCCGTGATTCCGGCGCTGTTCGTCGGGTTCTTCGCCGCCTTCGTTCCGGCCGCGCTCTTGTTGATCCGGCACGGCCGGGAGGCGAGAACGCAGGCGATCCCGCTCGGGCCGTTTCTGGCGCTCGGCGCCGTCGTCGCGCTCTTCTGGGGCGGCGCGATCTTCGACTGGTACCGGCAGCTCGCCGCGTAGCGGTCGCGCGACAAAGGGGTCTTTAGGCCGCCGCCTCGACAGCCGATTTCTCGGCTATGGAGAGCGCAGCGACGCCTGCCCGCATATCGTCTCCGGTCGACGTTGCGCTGCTTGCCGCGGCCGCGAAGAAGGCCGCGGCCGTCCTCGGCGACGGGGACGATCCTGCTGCGTCGATCGACAGCGCGGTGGAGGCGCTGCACGCCGAGATCGCCGGCTTGTTGCCATCGATCTTCGTCCTCGACCACGGGCGCTTCTGGCTCGTTGCGCAACGCGGGCACTCGGTGGTGCCGGACGGGATTCGGGTGGTGAGCGGCATCATGGGGCGCGCGCTGCGACTGGGAAGCCCTCAGTTGGTGCCCGACGTCACCGCCGACCCCGACTACTTCGCGGTTCGCCCCGGCATCGTCTCGGAGCTCGCGGTTCCGCTTCGCACGGGACGTGTCGTCGTCGGCGTGCTCAACCTGGAATCCGACCGGGCGCTGCCGGACGGCGCCGCGGAAGCCGTGCGACCGCTGGCGTCGGCCCTTGGCGTACATGCCGAAGCCCTGCGCACCCGTCGTACGCTCGACCTGGCTTCGCTCGCCCGCCTGTTCGTTCATCTGAGCAGCATTCGCGACGCAGGTGAGATCGCGGCGCTCGCTGCCGCTTCCCTGCCGAGGATCCTCCCGGTCGACGCCAGCCAGGTGATCACGTGGGACGAGCTCGGCGTGCCGGCGACGCTGTCCTTCTGGCGCCTCGACGGGTCCGGCGAGGCACCCTTCACGCAGCCGCAGCTCGAGGCGGCGAGCGCGCTCGTCGATCCGAGCATCGTGTGTCAGGTGCTCGACCCGGCTCGCGGGCCGGCGAGATTCCCCGGGCCGCTCGTCTGGCTCCCGCTGCGCGTGAACGGGAAGGGCCTTGGGGCGCTCCTGGGCCGGAGCAGTCGGACCGCGAACGTGGACCCGGTGAACCTCGACACGGCGGCGGTTCTCGCCGCACACGTTGCCGCATCGTTGGACGCTGCATTCGCTCTGGGTCGCGAACGACAGAGCGCCGTGACCGACTCGCTGACCGGAATCCTGAATCGGCGCGGATTCGAGGAGCGCCTCGAGCATGCGCTGGCCGATGCACAAGATGGTCGCATGCCGCTGAGCATCCTCGTGATCGACTGCGACGACTTCAAGGAGATCAACGATCGCGCGGGGCACGAATTCGGTGACAGCCTTCTGTGCGAGATCGCAGATGCACTCGGCGGTGCGCTGCCCGATGGCGCGGTCGCAGCGCGCCTCGGCGGCGACGAGTTCGTCGTCATGCTGCCGGACGCCGGCGCGGACGCGGCCGACGCGCTCGGCGGTCAGATCAGGCGTCTTCTCGCGGAGGGCCTCATGGACGCGGGCTTTCCTCTGCGCATCAGCGCCGGGGTCTCGACGTATCCGTTCGACGGAGCCGGCTCGACAGCGCTTCTGCGTGCGGCCGATCAGGCGCTCTACGCTGCGAAGAACGGTGGGAAGGATCGCGTCGCCTCGTTTCGAGACGTCGTCTTGGCTCCACCAGGTGCTTCGGCGGGCGGTGGCCTGAAGCTGGTCGAGACCCGACGCCGTGGTCGAAGCGACGGGTCCGGGTCGGTGCTGGCCGACGCCCTCGCGGCGTCCGGAGTCCTCGAGGCGGAGCAGAGCGTCGAGGCCGTCTGCAATCGTCTCTGCAAGGCGCTCGTGTTCGTCGTCGGGGCCACCGCCTGCTCTGCCTCCCGCGTCGTGGGTGACTTCGTCGTCGACGCCACGGACCACGCCCTACGCGACGTGTCGCTCGGCGACGAGGCCGCGTATCGGATCGACGACTTTCCACTTACCGCCGAAGTCCTTCGCTCGGGCAGGCCGCGCGCGATCTCCTTCGCCGACGGCGACGTCGAGCCTGCGGAGGCTTTCATCCTCCGCGAGCTCGGGATGAATGCGTTGCTATTGCTTCCTCTTCAGGTCTCCGGACGCCCGTGGGGGCTCGTCGAGCTCTACGAGATGCGTCTCCGGAGCTTTACCGACGACGAGGTGGCCGTGGCCGAGTTCCTCACCGCGCAGGCCGCGCGCCGACTCGAGGTCGTCGACGTCTCCGGGCAGCCGAGTGCGCGTCCCCGCGTCTACGAGCTGCCGGACGACGAAGGACCGCCGGCTCGGCGGATGAGGTAGGCGCAGCGGCGAGAATCGGCGGGCAGCGGGGAGGGTCCCGTACGCGCGACGACGTACTCCTCGCCGTCGAGCTCGAGTGTGTTGCCGCGGGCGAGCTCGCGTCCGCCGATCTCGAGGATCCGGTACTCCGCTCCGGGCACCACGGCGAGCTCGATCGAGCGGGCGGCGCTCGACGGCTCAGCGCTCCGCACGGCGTCCGGGTGCTCCAAGCGAGACTCGAGATCGGCAATACGCTCCTCTCTCGCGGCGACGTCGCGCTCGCGTCGTTCGACCGCGGCGCGCATGAGCTCCACGGCGCCCAGCTCGCTACGTCGTCGTGCCAGGTCGGCCTCGGCCGCGGCAAGGCGAGCTTCGCGCTCCGTGAAATCACGCAGGAAGTCGGTGAGCTCGGTCTCACGCGCCTCGAGATCGGAGTTACCGAGCCTGAGCATCCGCTCGACCGCAGCGCGTGAGTCGCGCAGGAGCTCCTCGCGGCGCTCGAGATCCTCGATGGACGCATCGAAGCGTGCCGCGTGCTCGTCGAGCTCGCGACGCCGTTCCGCGAGCAGCTCTTCGAGCCGTTCCTCCGGAGTGGGGCCCGGGGTGAAGACTCTCCGAACGAGCCCTCCGAGCCCTTCGGGCGCATCGGATGTCGATTCGCGGTCGGCGGAGTGGCGATGGTCGGGGTTCGTCACGGCATGCACTCCGGCCCGGAAGGCGATGCCGGCGAACCGATCCTAAGCCGTCGAGTTCGGAACTGTCCGCCGGCGAGGCGCGAGTTCGCCGAGCCCACGGGGTTTCCTGCCCGCGAGACCCTTCGCGGGAGGATCAAGATTCGCGGGAGGATCAAGATTCGCGCTCCCGAACCGATATAAGGACCATGGATGCGAACGGTGCCAGACTCCTGGCGGCGCGGATCCGCGCGGGGGTCGCCATCGGTGCGAGAGTCGAGCTCGTCCAGGACGCGAGCGACGACTCCGGGTTGTGTAAAGGGGATCGCGGCGTCGTCGACAAGATCGACGAGCGCGGACACGTCGTCGTGCGTTGGGACCGCGGATTCGCCACGGAGATCGATCCGACGAGCACGCCGATCCACCCGCTGGCCGCGTAGCGCATGCTCTGACCGGCGGGCGCGCCGTCTTCCTGTCTCGCTCGGCGTCGCATGGCTCGAACCTCCATGTGCTAGTGCGCGATCACGTCATGTCCCTCGAACGAGGGAGGGCGGGGGTGTCTACGACTGAGCTTTCGGCCCGTTGGCGTGGCCGGTCGTCTTCTCGGGCTTGTCCGCTGAACCGCTCGAGGAAGACCGGGACGTACTCTTCTTTGCGGCATTCTGGCCAGCGCTCGCCTGCGGCTTCGGCTTGGTGTCCTTCTTGCCCGCGCGGGCCGTGGAGCTCTCCGGCTCGGTGGTGCGCTTCGCCTGGCCGGGCGCGTTGGCTCGTGCCGCGGCGCTACGAGCGGACTGCGCTTCCTTGCGTGCTTTCGCTGCGCGCGCCCGTGCCTTCGCCGCGCGGATTCGTTCCTTCGCTCCCAGCCGCTTGACCTGCCCGGGCGCATCGGCTTTCCCGCGTGCGACTCCGTTCCCCGGGACGAGCACACCGCGCGGAGCCACCTGCCCGAGGCGTTCGCCGGGCTTCCCCGACTCTGCCGGACGCTCGCTCGCCGGCTTCGAGTCGGTCGGCGAGGAGCCGACGACCGCGACGCCGCCGGTCAAGGATGCCGCCGTGACGACCGCTGCAGCCTTCACGGCGATCCCGCCGGCGAAGATTCCACCGCCCGTTGCGCCCCCCGTGGCAACCGTCGTCGCACCGACCGCAGCAACGCCGCTCGCCGCGGCCGGCACAGTGGCTGCCGTTGCCGTCCCTTCGAACCCCTTGAAGAACGTCAGCGAGAGGGGAATGGGGACGAGCATGAGGCCCTTCAGCGCACGCCGGTTCCGCTGCTGCAGGCTTGCGAAGCGCGCGCAGTCCGGGCACTCGGACAGATGGTCCCGCAGCCGTCGCCGCTCCTTGCGGCCGAGCTTCCCGTCCGCAGCGCGCGAGATCGCCAGCTGCGCCTCGGTGCAGGTGAGCTGGTGCTCGAGCTCCTCGGCGAGGGAGCGTCGTGCCCTGAAGAGCAACGTCTCGAGCGCTGTCGTGGTCACATCCAGGATCTGTGCGATCTCTGCGTACGAGCGACCCTCGAACTCACGGAGCACGATGGCCTGGCGCTGTTGCGGGGGGATCTTCGAGAGCGCAACGAGGAGCTCTCCGACGCTCGGTCCACCGTCGTCTTCGACTCCGCTTTCCGCGGTTTCCTCGACGAACTCGACCTGTCTCGGACGGGTCTGCTCCTGGCGGAAGCGCTGCTTGATCGAATTGCTCGCGATCGTCAGGAGCCAGTTCAGCGGCTTGCGTGGGCGAACGCCCTGCTCGAGAGAGCGGTACGCGTTCAGGAACGTCGTCTGCGTGACGTCCTCCGCGTCCGCATGGTTGCCGAGAACCGCGAGCGCGTAGCGATAGATCTCGCCGCCGTGCTTCCGGTAGAGATCGTCGATCGCGCTCGAGGCCAAGTGGCCGGACTCGGTAACAGCCATCTCTGTAGAACGGTCCTTGGCTCGGACAGCCTCTGCAACCCACCTCACAAACTCTTAACAATTTGCCGCGCAAGAACCGTTGCCCGATCTCGTCTTCTGTCATGCCGAACCCAATCCAAGGGACACCCGATGACCAGACTCTCCATCCTTGCCGCCATCTTCTGCCTCGCCGCGCCGACGGCCCTTGCGGTCCCGCCGGCCGGTCAAGGGCCCGGCGGGCCGTCGGCAACTCCCAGCGCATCGCAACTCTGCAAGCAGCAGAGGAACTTCATCGGCATGAGTGCCTTCCGCGCCCTGTATGCGCCCACCGGTACCCCGAAGGCCGCCATGGATGCTTGCCTGACCAAGTACGTTCAGGTGACCTCCGCGGCCGGCAAGAACGCGGCGAAGGTGTGCAAGGCCGAGCAGGCAGATCCAAACTTCGCCACCAGCCACGGCGGCAAGACGTTCGCGGATCACTACGGAACGAACCCGAACAAGAAGAACGCGTTCGGCAAGTGCGTCTCGTCGAAGACGAGCGCCGCGGTCGAGGCGCAACAGGACGCGACGCTGAATGCGGCCAAGAAGTGCAAGGCCGAGCGAGCCGACGCGACCTTTGCGGCGAGTCACGGCGGAAAGTCGTTCGCGGACCACTACGGAACGAACGCGAACAAGAAGAACGCGTTCGGCAAGTGCGTCTCGAAGCTCGCGAAGGAGCAAGGCTCCTCGTCCTGAGCTCCAGAACCGCAGCGGTCGGCGGCACCGGTTGCGGCGGTAGGGGGAAGAGAAGCGAAGGAGGTCGAAAGACCTCCTTCGCCGCTTTCTGCGGTCGTCCGCGGGGTCAGACCCCACGGGTCTGACCCCGCCTCGTCTTGGGGTCAGACCCCACGGGTCTGACCTGGCCCGCAACCGCGCGAGTACTCGGGGTCAGACCCCACGGGTCTGACCCCTGGCGTACGTCGCGATCACGAGCCGCGGTGTCCGCCACCGCGGCGATGAGGTGTTCCCGCCCCCGACCATTGCCGCTGTCAAAGAGCTCGAGCACCGCCCCGCGATCGAGAAACGGTGGCGGGGAAGCCAGACCTATGGTGGCGGCAAATCCGCTCCAGGGCCACAACTCCGGCTGCCCGACGACGCCTGCACGCAGAGGGTTGAGCGAGACGTAGACGATCGCGGCCACGAGGTGATGATCGCTCTTCAGCCTCACGGAGTAGTAGCGTCCGCCAAAGACGTGCCCTCGTCGGCCGTGCCGATAGTTGTAGTCCTGTGCGTAGGCGGCTTTGAGCCATTTCATGCCCAGCCCGAGATTGGGCTCCGGGGTTCGAAGGACGAGATGGGCGTGGGTGTCGAGGAGGCAGTACGCGAAACATGACCATCGATACCGCTCGACTGCCCGTCCAAGGCGGGAGAGGAACGTGCGTCGGTCGACATCGTCCTGGACGATCGCGTCACCGGCGTTTCCCTTGGCGACGACGTGATGAACCGCCCCTGGCGCCTCGTCTCTCAGCTGTCGCGGCACGACGACAGGATCGCTGGCAACGGTCGGTCTCGCGAGTCGCAGTTCGAGACATGGCCCGTGGAGAGAATGGGGTCAGACCCGTGGGGTCTGACCCCGCCCCGGCCCGAGCCGCGCTGCGTGGGTCAGACCCGTGGGGTCTGACCCCGCCGACCCGAGCCGCGCTGCGCGGGTCAGACGCGTGGGGTCTGACCCCTGGCCTGTGACGTGGCCTGAGCTGAGATGCGCTGTGTCGGGGTCCGCCCCGACCCGAGGGCTTACGGCGGCGTCAGGGGCTCCCAGCGCGGGAGCGTGAGCTTCAGCGTCGTGGGACCGCCCGGCGCGCTCGCGAGCTCGAAGGTGCCGCCCACCATCCGGACGCGCTCGCCTATCCCGACCAGGCCGAGCCGGCCGCGCTCTGCTGCCTGAGCCAGCGCGCGCTCGACCTCGAAGCCCATTCCGTCGTCGAAGATCTGGAGCTCGATCGCGCTCCGCCGCGCGCGGACGCGCACGGAGACGTTCGTCGCGCCCGCGTGCTCGCGGACGTTCGCAAGCGCCTCCTGGATCGCGCGGAACACCGTGATGCGTTGAGCCGACGTGAGCGAGTCCGGATCCCCTCGGATCTCGAGTTCGGCCTTGATGCCGGAGCGCTCGGAGAACCCGTCGACCTCGCGATGCAGAATCTCGCCGAGCGGTCGGCTGATGACGCTTTTCGTCTCGAGTGAATGAGCGATCTCGCGAAGCTGCCGATCGAGCTCTACCAGGCGCAAGGAGAGATCGTCGAAGCGTCCGTTCGCCTGCTCGCGGTACTCGTCCAGGACGAACGGGTACACCTGCTGCTGAAGAAGCTGAACGTCGGCGGCGAGCGCCAGCACGTCCTGAATCGGGCCGTCGTGCAGATCGAACCCGAGGCGCATCAGGCGCCGTTCCGCCGACGCGACGAGCGTTCGCTCGCGGGCGGCCGAATGCTCGAGAAGGTGCTCCCGCTCGATGACGGGGCTGAGCGCTGCCGCAGCCTCGGTGAGATACGCGTCGGCGACCCTTGGCTCCACCGAGCCGAGATGTCCCACGATCGCCGCATAGACTCCGCCGAAGCGAAGCACGGGGTTCGAGCGCAGCTGCGACCCGCCGAGCAGGGAGAGACGCGAACGCCCGCGAAGGGTCGCCTTCGCCTCGGCGCGCACGCGTCGAGGCGGGCGTCCGTCAGTTCCGAGGCTGATGATGCACTCGATCCCCTCCGAGCTGTGAGTCCACAGGGACACGTCCGCGAGCACGTCGAAGCCGAGCAACAGCCGGAGCTGGATCTCGACGGCCACGAGCGGCGGTAACTCGAGAAGCCTGGGATTTCCGACCGCTTCGCTGAAGAGGACGTAGCGTGCAGCCGAGAGCGGAAGCGCGCAGGCCTCGGCCACGGCGGCGGCCGCGCCACGTATGTCGGCTTCGTCGAGCTCGAGCGCAGCGCCCAGCTCGATGACCGCAGCGGCCGCGTACCAGACCGAGGCGAGGCCGTCACCGACCTCGTCGTCCCCGTATCCGTTCCGAATGCTTCGGGCATCGACGAGAACCGACTCGAGCACCGGACGAAGCTCGTCGGCGCAGCCTTCGAGGAAGTACGAGTGCAGGCGATCGAGACGCTCCTCGGGCTCGCGTTGGTACGCGTGCCCCGCCTCCTGGCGCGAGCGGGGAAGCGGGAGTGGCCTCCCGGATTCGAAGTGCGTGCCTGCCTCGGACGTCATCAATCCTCTTCCTCGGACTCCGACTGGTTCATGGTCCGAGGCGGTCCTCCTCCCTCGGACATCCTACGACTTCCAGCCATCACCCGCGGACGATCGGAGCGACGCTGGCGTCTCGCTCCGAGAGCAGTCGCTCGACGTCGAGGAGAAGCTCTTCGGTCTCGTTCCAGCGATCGAACACGCGGATGCCGCCCGGGCTCTTTCCACCCGTCTCGGCTGCGATCACGATGGGCACCTCCGGCCGCCGCGCCCGCGCTGCGTTGGCGGTGCGCAACGCCTCCGCGACCGCCTCGCCGCCGTCGAGGACGACGAGATCGAGCTCCGGCTCGAGAATCGCGTCCGGGAGCCGTTCGGGCGTCGTGAGCTCCTCGACCTCGAGGTCACGTCCGCCGAGGAGGAATCGCGCGAGTCGCACGAACCGCGGGTCACGGCTTGCGACCAGCACTTTCGCCCGCGGCTCCGGGTCCTCGCCGTCCCACGTCGCGGCGGCTCGGTCGGCACGTGCGTCCATGGCGCTACGCGATGCCCACGCAACGCGGTCACCCACCTCGAGACCACGGCGATAGCACTCGCCCGCCGCAAGCTCGACCACCTCGCGTGCACCGCGGCACGACACGGTGCGCCAGGCACCGATCTCGGGCTCGATCTTGATGACGACCTGGTCGGCATCGAGGAAAACCGCATCGATGGAGAAGCGCATGAACGCGGTGTGGATGCTCCAGCCCGGGCGCAGGACCATGCCCTCGCCCTGGCGGAGATACTTGCGACCGAGGAGACCACGCATGCGCCGGTGCGCGCGATCGGCCACGACGACGCGCTCGCAGACGATCCGGCCGTCCTCTCGGCGGAGCGTCAATGTGGCCATGAGCTAGCCCAGGGCGTTGACGATGTTGATCATCATCGGCGTCAGAATCACCACGAAGAGCGCCGGGAAGATACAGAAGATGAGCGGGAAGAGCATCTTGATGGGCATCTTCTGTGCCTTCTCCTCCGCCGCCGCCCTCCGCCGCTTCCGCATCTCGACCGAGAGGTTGCGCATCGTCGCTCCCATGGAGACGCCGAGCTTCTCGCCTTGCGTGAGCGCGCGGACGAAGATGCGCATGTTCGACGCATCGGCGCGCCGCCCGAGACTCTCGATCGCCTGGTTCACCGAGAGGCCCATTCTCTGCTCCTGGAGCGTGAGCCGGAGCTCCTGCCCTAGAGGGTCGGCCATGGTCTCGGATGCGACGCGCATCGAGGCGAGAATCCCGAGACCGGCCTCGATCGTGACTACGAGGAGGTCGATCATGTCGGGAAGCTGCTTGTCGATCTTCTCCATCCGAGACCGCCGCTTGAGCTCGACGTAGTAGACAGGCGCATACCACCCGGCCGCGGTCATTCCGATCGCCGCTGCGACGGCGACGAAGATCGAGTAGCCCATCGCCGGAGCCACCCACAGCGTGAGCAGGCAGGCCGCGACGGCGGAGAGGCACTGATACCCGAGGACCTTCCGCGGCGTCGTGCCGTACATGCCCGCGGCGACGAGCTTCTCGCGGATCTTCGCTTCACCGAACCGGTCCGTGCGCCTGGCCGCGAAATCTCCGACGCGTCCTGCGATGGAGTCGAGCGGACGTCGTGCGGCACTGTCGACTTCCGACCCGCCGGCGCTCTCGGCCACGTAGCCGTACGTCTGGATCTGATCGATCGTCCCGGCCGCCCCACGCGAGCGTCCGAGGTTGACGACGAGAATCGTGATACCCGCCCCGAGGAGCAGGATGCCGGCGACAGCGATCAGCCCGATTCCCACGTCACACGTCCAGCTTCGCGAGTCGCTTGATCCAGAAGGAGCCGATCAGAATCATGATCCCTGCAAAAACGAGCGCGAGCCGCCCGACCAGCGAGTTGAGCATCGGGTCGAGGAAGTCTCCACCCGAGAACATCAGCGAGAAGAGCACGAAGATGGGCAGGCCCGTCAGGATCCACCGTGAGATGCGCGCCTGCGCGGTGAGCACCTCCACGAGTCGCCTGAGCTCCATGCGGCCCCTGATCACCTCTGCGACGCGATCGAGCACTTCGGCCGTGTTGCCTCCGGCTTCGCGCTGAAGTCGCATGACGAGGGCGATCTGCTCGGCATCGCTGCTCGCCATGCGGCGCGCCATCACCATGAGCGCTTCGTCGAGCGGAACGCCAAGCTGTTCGTCCTGGAGCACGCGGCGGAACTCCGACTTCGAGGGCTCGTCCGCGCTGTCGACCATGACGCTGAGGGCGCCCATCGTGGAGTGGCCCGTCCGCATCGCGCCGGCGAGCACGTCGAGGTTGTCCGGCAGCTGCTCTTGGAAGTCCTTTCGCTTCTTGCTCACGCGGCGTGAGACGAGCCACCGGGTGAAGAACGGCGCGAGGAGGCCGAGGAGCAGTCCCCAGAGCGACTGCAGGATGATGGCGGCGGCGATCGAGGCGGCGATACCGCCGACGATCGTCCAGCCCGCGATCGCGAGCGCCGACAGTTTCCACCCGCCGAGCTCGACGTCCGACTCGAAGCGTTGCCACCACTTCTGCCCGCCGACGGTCTTTTGCGCGGTGTCGGCAAGCATCGTCGTAACCTCGGCTCGGCGCAGGCGGGACTCTTCCTCGGTGGGAACCGTCACGTACTGGGCCATGCGACGCCGAAGCGAGCGATTGCGCACGTCGACGGCCGTGAGCAGGGCGAACGCGACGAGCGCGAGCACGGAGACGATGACGAACACCATGAGCCACGGCGAGGTGATCACGTCGTCGATCCAGTTGCGCTCGAACGTACCGCGCGCGGTGAAGTCGAGCGGGGGAGTCGTGTAGCTGGCCGTCGCGGGGGGAGACCCGCCGCCGTCGCGGTCACGATCGCTTTCACGTTCGGCCCGAGCAGGGACCGGTAGGCCACCACGTACTCGTTCGACAGCTGCTGACCGATCGCCGAGAAGATCGGCTCGAGCGCGGCCGGGGTGGCGCTCTCGACGTACGTGCCGCCGGTTCGCCGCGCCACGCTCTGCAGGGTCTCGGCGTCGTATTCGGGCGAACTGAGGCCGACCGAGATCACGCGCACGTTCGCGTCGTTGAGTGCCTGGAGGGTCTCGGCGCGGCTCGCCTGAACGAAGCGCCGGTGGCCGTCCGAGAGCAGGACCGCGGTCGTCCGCGCGTACCCGGCGGACTTCGCAAGGTCGGCAGCCTCGATGAGCGCGTCGTAGATCCTCGTGCCTTCCGCAAGGGCGGGCGGCTTGGCCACGGCAGCAGACAACTCACCCTTGTCGGTCGTGAAGTCGGTGAGAACCGTGATCTCGTCGTTGTAGGCGATGACCGCGACGGGAAGCTCGTCCTTGCGCTCGGCCATGAAGGCGCGAGCCGCAGCCATGGCGCCGGTGATCGGAGCACCCGCCATGCTGTTCGAGGCGTCGATGAGCAGAACCGCGCCGCTCGACTCCGCGCCGCTGTCGACGGACAGGCCGGACACCGGCCCGCCGTTCTCCGTCACGTCGAGGTTCGACGCGGTGAGTGCCCTCGGCTCAGGCGTTCGATAGAGGTAGACGCGGTCCGGGTACTCCGAGTCCTGCGCCTCCGTAAGCGTCGGCGACCCACCCTGCGCGAGAGCCAGGGTCGGCGCAACGAGCGCGGCGAGTGCCGCGCTCGTCACTGCGATTCGGGCGAGAAGCCTCACGCCGTGGCGCCTCGCCGCTCCTCGAGCGAGGCGACGCGCTCACCGAACATGCTCTGCGGGAGCTCGATGCCACGCTTGCGGAACTTGTCGAGGAACACAGGCCGAAGACCCGTCGGCCGGAGAGCGCCGGTGATCGTCCGGTCGGGCGCGACCGACTCGATCTCGAACTCGAAGATGTCCTGAAGCTGGATCACGTCGGACTCCATGCGGAGCACCTCGGTGACCTGAACGACGCGGCGTGAGCCATCCTCGAGGCGGTCGATGTGGACGAGCAGGTCGAGCGCCGCCGAGACGTGCTGCCGGATGGCGCGTAGCGGCAGGTCGTAGCCGGCCATCATCACCATCGTCTCGATGCGGTGGAGGCCGTCTCGGGGCGAGTTCGAGTGCACGGTCGAGAGCGACCCGTCGTGCCCCGTGTTCATCGCCTGGAGCATGTCGAGCGCCTCGGCGCCGCGACACTCGCCGACGATGATCCGGTCGGGTCGCATACGGAGCGAGTTGCGCACGAGGTCGCGGATCGGGATGTGGCCTTCGCCCTCGATGTTGGGAGGACGGGCCTCGAGCCTGAGCACGTGGCGCTGATGGAGCTGGAGCTCCGCGGCGTCCTCGATCGTCACGATGCGCTCGTTGTTCGGAATCGCGGACGAGAGCGCGTTCAGGAGCGTCGTCTTCCCCGAGCCCGTACCGCCCGAGATCAGCATGTTGAGCTGCGCTTCGATGCAGCGGGAGAGGAAGTCGACGGACTCGGACGACAGCGAGCCGATGTTGATCATGTCCTCGAGGGACAGGCGCCGGCGGCTGAACTTCCGGATCGTCATGAGCGGGCCGGAGAGCGACAGCGGCGGGATGATCGCGTTCACGCGGCTCCCGTCCGGCAGGCGCGCGTCCACCATCGGCGAGGACTCGTCGATGCGGCGGCCGATCTGCGACACGATCTTGTTGATGATGCGGCGCAGGTGCGACTCGTCCGTGAAGCGGACGGTCGTCTCGTAGAGCTTGCCGCCGCGCTCGATCCAGACGTCGTCGGGACCGTTGCACATGACCTCGGTGATCGAGTCGTCCGCGAGCAGGCGCTCGAGCGGCCCGTAGCCGAGGATGTCGTCGAGGATCTCCGCCGTCAGGCGCTCGCGGTCCTCGCGTGCGAGGCCCGCCTCGTCGTTCAGGAGGCGCCGAATATCGGCGGTGACGCGGTCGCGGAGATCGCTCGGATCGATCGCGATGTTGAAGAGCTGCGGCCCGAGCTCCGAGATGACGCTCATGTGGACGCGGTTCTTCAGCTCTGCGAACGGCTCCTGCTCCCGCGACGGGGTCCGCTGCGTACTGATTCGCTCGTGGAGTTCCATCGGTTAGGCCTTTCTTCCGAAGAGTCGGCGCTTGGAGCCCGAGTCGGCGCCGGCCAGCGCGGGGACGGGTGCCTCGACGGCCGTGAGGTCACCGGCGAGCAGGTCGGCCAGACGACCGAACGCCTCGGCCGGCTCGGACTGCGGCCGCGCGACGACGATCGGGATCCCCTCGTTCACCGTTCGCGGGATCTCGCGGTCGGACGGGATGAAGACGTCGGGTGTGCGTCCGAGGACGGCTTCGACGTCAGACTGGCTGATCCCGACCCGCGAGTGCGCGCGGTTCAGGAGCAGGAAGATCCGGTCGGTGTCGTACTTCATGAGCTCGAGCGTCTCGAGGCCGAGCTTCGTGTTCTTCAGCGACAGCGAGTCGAGCATCCCGACCATGACGATCTCGGTCGAGTTGTCGATCGAGGTGATGACCTCGGCGGTGAAGCCCGGGGGTGTGTCGATGATGACCCAGTCGAAGTTCGCGCGCAGGATCGAGTAGATCTCGCGGAGCAGCTCCGCTCCCACTGCGCTCGCCTGATCGGGGCGCCGCGGCGCGATCAGGGTGTGGACTCCGGAGGAGTGCAGGGCGAGGAAGGCCTGGAGCTTGTCGAAGTCGAGCGCGCCCGGCGACTGGGCGAGGTCGTACACCGTTCTCTCCGGCGGCAGGCCCAGGCACAGGGCGACGTCGCCGAACTGGAGGTCGAGGTCGATGAGTGCCACCCGCTCGCCGCGCTGCGCGAGGCAGACGGCGAGGTTCGTGGACGTCAGCGTCTTGCCCGTGCCGCCCTTGGGGCCGAGGATGCAGACGAGGCGCGAACCCTCGATCGACACCGGCGTCTCGGCGCCCTGCTTTCGCGCGAGCAGCTTGTGGACCTCGAAACGAACCTGCTCGGGAGTCGCCGGGAGCATGACGATGTCGTCTGCGCCGGCCTCGAACGCGCGCCTGAGGAAGCCGTTGGGCGATCCGTGTCCCAGAACCATGACGTTCAGGTCGGGGTTCTGGCGGGACACGGCGTCCAGGAGCAGCAGGGCGCGGTCCGAGTAGCCGGCGCAGGCGACGAGCAGCAGGTCTGCGATGCCGTTTCGCAGCCACTGCAGGGCGTCCTCGGCGCCGGACACCACTGCCACGACGTTGAACTCGTCGTCGGCGGGCAGCGAGTCCTGCACGTTCTCGACGTCGACGCCTGGCTCGACGGCGAGGAGTGCTTTGACCGGGCGGCTCGGCATCAGTCGGTTCCGTTCTACCTCAAGAGCGACGCCGCCGTCGCAGTGGACTTGGCAGTCTTCTTCGCACCCACGACCGGCCGAATGGCGAAGTAGAGCTGCGAGTGATTCGCGGCGTACAGGTACTCGGATACGTCCTTCGTATTGACCAGAAGGACGAGGTTCGACCCGCCTGCCGGCCCCGGCACCGCCGGAGTCGTAATGACCTTGACGTTGGGCTTGAAGAGCTTGATGAGCCCCTGGCCGGAGGGTCCGCTACCGCCGAGACCGATGTAGATGTCGACGTAGTCGCCGGGCATGATCTGCGAAGAGCTTCCGGATGGACACCGTCGATCGAGATCGAGACGCCCGCTGGGTGCCGGTGATCTGCGAGTCGACGGACGCGGTGTCGCTCGCGGCGAAGTCGGTCGCCGTGAACTGCTGCCCGGGGAAGATCTCGATCGATGCGGCACGCCCGCTCAGGTACTGAGGATCGGAGATCGCTCCGACCTCGATCTCCTTGCGCGGAAGCGTGGTGGGCGCATACATCGGGCCGCTCGCGATGAGCGTCCCCGGCGTCCCCGCCGGGATGTACTGCTTCGCCACGAGCACGGGGGTCGGGGCGTTCTCGCCGCCGACGCGGGCGCGGTAGCGGTCGAGGTAGACGACGAGCAGGATCGCGGCGAGCACGATCGCGCCGATCCCGAGGGCGATTGCCCACCCGCGGGACGACATCCTGCCCGAGACTTTTCCGGTCAATGTGTTGGACATGTGGCTTCCTCTCCTTGCTGTTCCTGCTGCTCCTATTTCGGCATGCTCGAGGGATTACATGAGTCTCGTGTCACACGGAGGTCATTCGACCAGGACGGCGACGCACGCGGCCGGGTCTCCACCGAACGTGCACAGGTCGTCGCTCGGGTCGCCCTCGCCGGAGAATACGACGATGTTGACGAAGTAGCCCCAGACATCGCCGTTGTCGAGGTTGATTGTAGTGCCCTGCAGCCGTAGAGCGGGATGACAGTCGTTGCCCTTGAGTGGCCCTGGCCCGTCTGGGTCTGGGACAACCCTGGGTGTTCTGCGGGCCGTTCCCGTTCGGTGCAAGATCCCAGCCCAGTGATGTAGAAGCCGGCGAAGTACTTGATGGGCAGCGGGTCGTTGCACCGACTCCCGTGAAAGCCGTGTCGTCGGTGATGATCAGCGTCACGTAACGCGGGTCTTTGCCGTATCCGCCGCCGTTCGGACCAAAGAAGACGTCGGCCTCGCCAGCGTCGTCGGGCCAGTTGTTCGGTACGCAAGGCGACTCGAAACGCGGTCTTGAGACCCTCCCTGAGCTGGGCCGGTCTTGTCTCCCGGTCTCGGTGATCACACAGTCCGGATACGCGGGTTCGGATTGAACGTGGACGGCGGGAGGTTCTGCGGTGCTCGTAGCCGGGGCAGAGGATGTTGTTCCACTCTGAGGTCGCCGTCAGTTGTCGTGTCTCGGTAGTTCTCGATGTACCGTCGTGTGGCAGCCGGTCTCTGATCTCATCCTCGAAGCTGTACTGGCCGCCTCGATCGCAGTCCCAGCGCCTGATTCTGGCTGCCCGAGGGGCTCGCCATCCGTAGCAGGAGCGGTGGATCGGTGTAGTTCGGCGACGGTGTGCGGCTTGGGGCACTCCAACGGTGACGAAGTACTTGTAGTTGGGGTTGCCTGGGTCGTTCAGCTCGACCGAGTTCGCGTCGGGCATGAGCGTAACCGCCGTCGGCCTTGAACGCCGTAAGGTCGAGGTACTGGACCGGACCCGAGGCTGTGGTTCGCGACATACGGTGCGGCGACTTTGGGGAATGTGCCCGAGTTTGGCTGGTTGTTGGCGCAGTTGCCAGAGTTGCCCTGTTCGTTGTTGCCGGACTCCAGCTGAGATTCACGCGTTTGGCGACCGGAGCCCGCCGGAAGGTTCACAGCGCCGGTCCACGTTCCTAGCGCGCCGCCTGGCGCCGCCAGGCGCTCCAGTCGTAGCCGTTCACTGTCGCACAGGCCGCTGAGAGTGGGCGCGGGTCGCCGTTGCCTGCGAAGTTGCCGAAGTCGATCACCGCCTGGACCGTTGCCGAACAGCCTCCGTCCGAGCGTGAAGTAGGGAGCCGAGAGATCTGCCGCGGTGCACCCGATCGCCGACAAGCTCCACCTGTCGAATGATCGGAGAACCGGGACGGTGCCGCCGCCACCGCCGTTGTAGCCGTGGATGAACGACAGGCCGCTCGTCTGCCCTGGCGGAGTGGCCGGTTGCCCAGGTTGGGCAGCACGTGACGAGAGCTCGTGGCGGCATTGCATCATCCTGGCGACAAATGCCGGACAGCGTTCGTGATGGTTGGTGATCGTTCTTGCTGATCAGGATCACGACGCCCGTGTTCTCGTGCCCGCCGTGGAGCGTGACGTTCTCCTGTCCGACTGGGGTTACCCACTCGGACCACGGTAGTGCGGGATCGTCGGCCGAGATGAGCAGTTGTGAGGCGAAGACCGAGCATCTTGCTCCGCAGATGTCTTCGTTCGACGAACAAGGCGACGACTGCTGCTGGATCGATCTCGGGTACTGCCCAGGGGAGCATGTTGCTGGGCCGACTCAGAGGTCGTGAATCTGGATCTTGGCGTGAGTCTTCGGGCTCGGCGTGATCGGGATCAGGCCCCAGATCGCGGGCGCGTCGTCATCCGTCGCCTTCACGTCCAGGTAGCGCTCGTTGCATGGATCGCCGAGGAGATCGGCGTCTGCCGAGTCGAGCTTGTTGTCGAGGTCGTTGTATCCGTTCACGCCTGGAACGATGCCGTCGGGCTTGTCCCAGTACCGCTGAGCGTTGAGCGCGACGCGTACGTCGTTTGGCTCCTGGAACTGAAGGTTCGTCGTGGACAGCGGAGCGTTCGGGCCGTACTGGCCGGGTCGAATCGTGTCGCCCGCATATGCCAGCGCGCGGCTCGCGATGGCGAGGTTCGCGGCTGCGGGATCGTGGAAGCAACCGACGAACTGCGGTCCGGACGCAAGCGCCGCTGCGTCGACCTGCGTCTGGAGATGCCGCTTGTGGACGTACCAGTTGCCGACGTCGAGGACGACCGCTCCGATCGCGAAGAGCACAGGGATCAACAGGGCGAAGAAGACGATCACCTGGCCGCTCTCGGCGCGCGACGGGGAAGACGTCGTGCGTGTCACGGACAGGTCACCGCTCCTGTGATGAGACCGCCCTCGCCTGGCTCCTGTGACTGCTCGAGGCGCATGGTCGCCTCGCCGACGAGCTTCACCGAGACTGAGTCGATGAACCAGAACGTGAAGTCGGATTCGAGATGGACCCTCACCGGCTCACCCGCGGCCATGCTGCCCGTCGGGTAGCAGACGGTGGGCATGGCCATTGAGCCCTCCAGGCCATCGGCGATCGCCATCCGCTTGAGCGATTCCTGAAGCGTGTTGGGCGACGGGCACCCTGGGCGGATCAGCCGTGCCGACCGGGCAGTCAGGCGGCCAGTTGTTGACGGCTGCCCAGCGCGCACCCTGGTTGGCGATGCGCTGCATGTCGAGCCAGTAGTTCAGCCCGATGCCGAAGTAGATGATCCCGCCAACGAGAACGAGCAGCGGGAAGAGAATGAGCGCGAACTCGGTGGTCGCCTGTCCGCTCTCAGGGTTCTGACGCCGCCGCAGGGTGATGAGATCGCGAGTCTTCACGAGTGTTCGAAGGCTCCTATCGGAACGACGCGGCTCCAACATGAGCCTTGGTCTCCTTCCCCTGGTCGACGGCTGGGGAGTGTGCCGTCGTGTTCGCATTGTGCCGCCCCTCGACCGATTCCGAAAGGGTGATTTTTGCCCCTCTTTGCGAAGATCTGGAAAACGTATGCGCCGGCCCGGTCGAGGGGGTAACCGGGCCGGCGCACATTGCCACGTGACCGTCAGACTCGCCGACGGCCGCTACGCCTGTTCCTTAGCCAGGCGCACCCGAGACGCTGCTCGCCGCATCGGAGAACAGGTCACGGAGGATGTTCCTGAGGAAGAAGAGCGCAACGATGATGGCGATCGCGAGGAAGCCGAGCAGAATCGCGTACTCGGTCGTCGTCTGGCCATCCTCGCGCTCCCGCAGCTCGGCCACGTAGACCTGGAGCCGAACGAACGGTCGCATCAGGATGTCGGTCATTTGGAGGTTCCTCCTGCTGTCAGAGGGGCGGGATCGCCCCTACGTCTGTCGTTTCGCCCGTCCGACTCAGTGGGCCCACTCAGGTTCAGCCCGTTCGCTTGGCGTCCGACAACCGGCCGATGGATGGGTTCCCACTAGACCATGGGCTTCACCTTCGAGCTAACCGCAAAGGGCCGGTCCAGACACCAGCACCGACCCGTGTCAGGGTCGGTGCTGGTGGACTTCGTGCTGGCCGTCGAGGGACTGACGGCCGGTCTCCGCCTGTTACTGACGTCGGCGCACCCGAGACGCTGCTCGCCGCATCGGAGAACAGGTCACGGAGGATGTTCCTGAGGAAGTAGAGCGCGACGATGATGGCGATCGCGAGGAAGCCGAGCAGAATCGCGTACTCGGTCGTCGTCTGGCCATCCTCGCGCTCCCGCAGCTCGGCCACTAGACCTGGAGCCGAACGAACGGTCGCATCAGGATGTCGGTCATTTGGAGGTTCCTCCTGCGGTCAGAGGGGCCGGCACACCCCTATCGTCTGGCAGTTCGCCCGTCCGACTCAGTGGGCCTACTCAGGTTCCGCGCGCGCTCCTCGTCCTACAACCGGCCGATGGATGGGTTCCCACTAGACCATGGGCTCGCGCATGCGACGGTATCCAGGCACCCAGCACCGACCCGGGCGATGTCTCCAGGTCGGTGCTGGTGGACTTCGTGCTGGCCGTCGAGGGACCGACGGCCGGTCTCCGCGCGCTACGACGTCGGCGCGCCCGAGACGCTGCTCGCCGCATCGGAGAACAGGTCACGGAGGATGTTCCTGAGGAAGAAGAGCGCGACGATGATGGCGATCGCGAGGAAGCCGAGCAGAATCGCGTACTCGGTCGTCGTCTGGCCATCCTCGCGCTCCCGCAGCTCGGCCACGTAGACCTGGAGCCGAACGAGCGGTCGCATCAGGATGTCGGTCATATGAGGTTCCTCCTGCGGTGAAGGGGCGCGACGCGCCCCTGAGGGTCACTTCTGCCCGACTGCTTGACGGACTTCAGTTCATCGTCGGAGCGCAAACCCTTCGGGCAACTACCCGAACGGTGGATCCCGACTAGACCGAAGTGGTGACTCCGCTGGACCATCGGATGCGCAGCCCTCCGAGCGGAAGTCCATCATCCGATCGTGAGGTCGGCCGCCGACGCCTCTGAGTCCTGGTCCGAGAGCCGCCGTGCGACGCCACGCCCGGGCCTGCTGACGGTCGCGCTCGTGTTCCTAGCTGCGACCGTGATGCTGGGCGTCATCGGCTTGAGCGCCAACGAAGGCCTCCTCGCCTGGGACGTACGGTTCGCGTACCTGCCCGCCGCCGACGCCGTGCTCGACGGGCGGTCGCCCTATCCGGAGCTCGAGGATCCGATCCTCGAGGAGCAGAAGGGATACGTCTATCCACCGCAGCTCCTCCTGGCGCTCTTGCCGCTGGCGCCGCTGCCTGTCGACGTCGCCGCGGTTCTCGTGACCCTCGGCATGCTCGCTCTCCTCGGTCTCACGCTCTACGTTCTCGAGATTCGCGATGTCCGCTGCTACGCCGCGGCGCTGCTCTGGGTACCTGCGATCAGCGGCGTGCTGCTCGCGAACATCTCGATCCCGCTCGCGTTCGCGCTTGCCGTCTCCTGGCGCTATCGAAACGCGATCTGGCCACCCGCTCTCGCACTGGGGCTCGCGGTCTCCGCGAAGCTGCTCCTCTGGCCGATATTCGTCTGGATGCTCGCGACGCGGCGGATTCGCGCAACGGTCTGGGCGGTCCTCATCGGGCTGGGGGCGACGCTAGGCGCGTGGGCGCTCATCGGGTTCGACGGCTTTGGCGGCTACCCGGACCTGCTTCGACGGCTCTCGGAGATCCAGGCCGAGCGGAGCTACTCGATCGTCGGGATGGGGGCGACCCTCGGTCTTGGCGAGATCGTCGGCCAGGTGCTGACGCTTGCTGCCGGTGCAGGGCTTCTCGTGTGGTGCGTCATCCTCGGCCGCCGGGGCGACGACGAGCGAGCGTTCACGTGCGCGGTCGCGGCGACGCTTGCTCTGAGCCCCATCGTCTGGCTCCACTACCTCGTCGCGCTACTCGTGCCGCTGGCGATCCTCCGGCCCCGGTTCTCGCTGATCTGGCTGCTTCCGGTCCTGCTCTGGGTGAGCCCGCGGCCCGGGTATGCGGAGGGGTACGAGACGTTCATGCCCGCGATCGCCGCGACAGTTCTGTTCGCGGTGCTTCTCGCGCGCCCTGGGCCTCGGAGCGTCGCGGCAGAGACTCCCGCATGAGCATGGCCGAGCGTTCCGTGAGCGCGCCCCGGGCCCGCGCCGAGCTCGGGTGGCCGCGGCTCCTGTCTTTCGGACTGCTCCTCGCGGCGGCCGCGATCTTCGTCACCGGCCTCCTGGTCGAGGCTCCTGCTGATCGGTTCGGCTGGGACTTTCGCTATCAGTACTTCGCGGGGGCAGAGGACGTTATCGCCGGCCGGCCGCTGTACCTCGCTCCTGACGATGTGGTGCTCGATCAGGCGCTGGGCCAGATCAGTGCGTACGTGTACCCGCCTCAGCTCGCGGTCGCCCTCGTCCCGCTGACGCCGCTCTCGGTCGATGCGGCGACGGTCCTGGCGCTGGTCGCGTCCCTCGCGGCACTCATGGGGGCGTTGGCCGTCCTCGGCGTCCGGGATCCGCGCTGCTACGCAGCCGTCCTCGTCTGGGCGCCGACGATCGGAGCTCTCACGGTGATCAATCTCACGCCGTTCCTCGTCCTCGCACTGGCCATCGCCTGGCGGCTGCGCGCGACCGTCTGGCCTCTGGCGGTCGCTCTCGGAGTTGCAGCCTCGGCCAAGCTCTTCCTGTGGCCGATCCTCGTCTGGGCAGTCGCGACGCGGCGGCTCCGAGCGGCGTTGCTGGCCGTGGTCGTCGGGGTCGGCGTCACGTTCGGCGCGTGGGCCGTGATCGGATTCCAGGGGCTCGCGGGGTACGCGGGCCTGCTTCGAAAGCTCGGCGAGAAGCACGCGGAGAACAGCTACTCGATCGTGGGCATGGCAGCGGAGGTCGGTCTCTCCGACGCAGTCGGTCGGCTGTTGACGATCGGCGCCGGTGTGGGCCTCCTTGTCATGTGCGTTGCCTTCGCACGCCGCGACGACGATCTGCGGTCGCTCACCTGCGCCCTGGCAGCGGCCCTCGCGCTGAGTCCGATCGTGTGGTTGCACTACCTCGCTCTACTGCTCGTGCCGCTCGCGGTCGCGCGACCTCGCTTCTCCTGGATCTGGCTCGTTCCGGCGCTGCTCTGGGTCAGCCCGCAGCCCGGGTATACCGAAGGGTTCGCGACCTTCCTGCCCGCGATCGCTGTGGTAGTTCTGCTCGCGGCGATACTCGCACGCCCCCGTCAGGAGGGTGTCGTCGTCGGGGCGGAGGTCCACGCGTGAACGTTTTCTACGGTGCTCACCCGCTCGGGTGGTGGCGCCTCCTCACCACCGGCGTTTTGATCGCGAGCGCCGCAACTCTCGGCATCGGGTTGCTCATCGCGTTCGGTTCCGACCCTCCCGTCCAACTCGGCTGGGACTTTCGTTTTGCGTACCTTCCAGCGGCCGAGTCGATCCTCGAGGGCACGTCGCCGTACCAGTCGCCGGACGATCCGGCCCTCGAGGTAGATCGCTCCTACGCCTATCCACCACAGCTTGCGGTCGCGCTGACTCCACTGACGCTGCTTCCGGTCGGTGCTGCCGTTACGGTTGCGGTGCTGGCAACGCTCGCTTCGCTCATGGGAGCGCTCTGGCTCGTCGGCGTGCGCGACATGCGCTGCTACGCGGTCGTTCCCCTCTGGGGGTCGAGCTGGAACGCGATCGAGATGGCCAACCTGTCGGCTCTCCTGGCGTTGCTGCTCGCCGTGGTCTGGCGGTTTCGTGCGACCCTCTGGCCTCTTGCGACGGCTCTGGGGATGATGGTCTCTCTCAAGCTCTTCCTCTTTCCCATGCTGTTCTGGGCGGGCGCGACGCGGCGGTTCCGACCAGCCGCTGCTGCAGTCGCAGTTGGCCTGGTGATCACCTTCGCTTCGTGGGCAGCGATCGGGTTCGTCGGTCTCTCGCGCTATCCAGACGTGCTCGCCAGAGTTGCAGCCCAGGACAGCTACTCGATCGTCGACATCACGATGGTGCTCGGCTTCGGCGCCGACGCCGGGCATCTGGTCGCGTTCGTCGTCGGCGCAACTCTGGTCGGTCTCTGTGTGACGCTCGGTCGCCGGGGTGAGGAGCAACGTGCGTTCACCGTTGCGGTCGCCGCTGCGCTCGCGCTGAGCCCGATCGTGTGGCTGCACTACCTCGTGCTTCTCATCGTGCCGCTCGGGCTCGCCCGACCCCGCTTCACGGCCGTCTGGCTTCTGCCGATCGTGCTCTGGGTCGGTCCACGTTCGTCACACGGAGATGGGCTCGAGCCATTCCTTCCCGCAGTCGTGACTGCGCTTCTCCTGACCGTGCTGCTCGTGCGTCCGCGTGGCGGGAACGTCGCCATGGAGGCGGCTGCGTGATTCCGGTGACGAGCTCGGCCGCTTCGGGCGCGGCGCCCCGGTCGGCGACGTTCTCTCGGGCCGCCTGGCTCGCGTCGGTTGTGTTCTGCGCCGCCCTCCCGGCTGTTGCGCTCATCACGCTCTTCTCGGTCTCGATCTACGACGGCTCCGACGCGATCGACTTTCGCCAGTTCTATCGCGGCGCCGAGGACGTTCTCAACGGCGAGAACCCGTATCCGTCCTCTGGCGACCCGCTCACGGCGTCGGGGCGCCCGTACGTCTATCCGCCGCTTCCGGCGATCGCCGCGATTCCGTTCACGGTGGTCTCGCTCTCGATTGCGGAGATCCTGGTCATGTCTGCGCAGGTCCTCGTCCTGCTGGCGATTCCGTTCGTGCTCGGCGTGCGCGACTGGCGATGCTTCGGCGTTGTCTTTCTCTGGCCGCCGGTGATCTCGGCGATCCAGACGAGCAACCCGACACTCCTGTTCGCGCTCGCTGCTGCTGTTGCGTGGCGCTACCGCGACCACCGCATCGCTGCGTCTGCGAGCCTGGGCTGGACGCTCGCGGTCAAGTTCGTCCTCTGGCCTCTCGTCGTCTGGCTGGCGGCGACGCGTCGGCTCGGTAGCGCCGTCCTCAGCTTGCGCGATCGCCGGCGTGCTCTTGTTTCTCTCGTGGGCGGCGATCGGCTTCGCCGGTCTCACCGGCTACCCGGATCTCCTGCGTCGGCTCGAGGACACCATCGGCCAGGACGCGTACACGACCTACATCATGGCGATCGATCTCGGGGCGTCCCCTGAAGCGGCGCGGGCGCTATCGCTGGCTTTCGGGCTCCTGATCCTGGCGGCGGTCGTCTGGATCGCTCGCCGCGGTGACGAGCGCAGCGCGTTCATCCTCGCCATCGCCGCGGCGCTGGCCCTCTCGCCGCTCGTCTGGCTCCACTACTTCGCATTGCTCGTCGTGGTCGTTGCCCTCGCGCAGCCGAGGCTCGGAGCGCTGTGGTTCCTTCCTCTCGTCATGTTCGTGTGTCCCGGGCGCGGGAATCCCACACTGCTCGAGACGGCGGTCGCGCTGGGTGCCGCGGCGCTGACGATCGCACTCGCACTTCGTGAGACCCTCGGTGGAGCGGGCTCGGTGCGGTCTGACTCCGCGTCCCTCGCCGTCGCCGAAGCGAGGGCGGCGTGAGCGGCTCTGTCGACCTCGGTGGATCAGACCGGGGTCACGACCCGTCGGGGTCTGACCCCAGATCGTCCGAGGGGGTCAGACCCCACGGGTCTGACCCCGAGCACGCAACGATCGCCGGACTCGTACGGGAGCGGGCCTGGTCGATAGCCGTGTGGGCAGCGATGATCGCGTGGTCGGCGGCGCTCTTCGCCGTCGTTCGCGACCACTTCGTCAACTACCGGCTCGCGCGCTACGACCTCGGGAACATGGTGCAGGCCGTCTGGAGCACCGCCGAGGGTCGGCCGCTCGAGATCACGCATGGGACGACCGGCGAGCAGATCGTTCGCCTCGGCGGTCACGTCGACCCGATTCTCGCGGCGCTCGCCCCTCTTTGGATCGTCGTGCCGTCGCCGCTCACGCTCGTCGCGGTTCAGGTCGGCGCCGTCGCCCTCGGCGCTCTTCCGGTCTTCTGGCTCGGTCGCCGTCACCTGGGTTCGGAGAGAACGGCCGCCCTGGTCGCGCTTGCGTACCTCGCCTACCCGTGGATCGCCTGGACCGCGGTCGATGCGTTCCATCCGGTGACGCTCGCGATCCCCGCCCTGCTCTTCGCCGTCTGGTTCCTCGACTCGGACCGACTCCTGCCGTTCGCGGTTTGCGCAGTTCTGGCTTTTGCGACAGGCGAGCTCATGGGAGTCGTCGTAGCCGCGCTCGGAGTCTGGTACGCGGTCGCTCGAAGGCGAAGACGTGCCGGCATCGCGATAGCCGCGGCTGGTGTCGGCTGGACGTTCGTCGCTCTCTACGCGATCGTGCCCCGATTCTCCGGCGGTGAGAGCGCGTTCTACGGCTTCTACGAGGACGTAGGGGGCTCGCCGTGGGGCATCGTGCGCACGACCCTCACCGATCCGGTCGCGATCCTGTCCGCCGTCGGCCAGGGCCGCGACCTCCTCTATGTGTTCCTCCTCGGGGCACCGGTCGCGTTCGCGTTTCTGCTTGCACCCGGTCTCGCGGCCGTCGCGCTGCCGCAGCTCGCGGCGAATCACCTGGCGGACCTGTCCTCCGCGACCGATCCTCATGCGCACTACGTCGCGGGGATCCTTCCGTTCTTCTTCGCCGCGATCGCGGTGGGGCTCGGCCGGCTCTCTCCGACCGGGCGAGTGCGTGGCGCCATTCTCGTGCTGACCCTGTCATCTCGCCGCGACGATCATGGTCGGCCCCTGGCCGTGGGCGGTCGCCGGATCTCCTTCCTTCTACCGCCTGGACACACCGTCCGAGCACATCGCAGCGGTACGTCGAGCCGTCGCTCTCATACCCGACGACGCGCCTGTCAGCTCGACGAACCGAGCGGGCTCGCACCTGTCGGCCAGGCGCTACGTGTACAGCGCGCCGGTCCTCGGCCGAGCGGAGTGGGTCGTTCTCGAGTCGTCCGATACCTGGGTACCACGGGAAGCCGGCGGTGACGAGAACCCGGAAGCGCTGCGCTCGTTCCGGGAACGGCTCGAGCAGAGCTCGGAGTGGCGGAGGGTGTACGCCGTCGACGGCGTGTTCGTCTTCCGCAGAGCTTCTAACGCAGTGATCGCCCAGCGCCGCACAGCGACATGGTCGCTCAGTGCGTTAGGAGCCTGGGTGATCGGGTGAGCGCGACCGCGGGTGCTGCGGCGAGCACTCGGTCGCCTTCAGCCGTCGGTCGGCGTCGTCCGCGATCGAGCCTGGGCGATCGCTGTGTGGACCGCCATGGCGGTCTGGACGAGCTTGCTCTTCACGGTCACGCGTGACGCGTATCTCGAGTTCCGAGTCGGTCGATTCGACCTCGGGAACATGGTGCAGGCCGTATGGAGCACGACTCAGGGCCGCCCGCTCGAGACCACCAACGGGTCGACAGGGGAGCAGATCGTTCGCCTCGGCGGCCATGTCGATCCCTTCCTCGTGCTGCTGACCCCGCTCTGGATGGTGTGGCAGTCCCCGCTTGCGCTCGCCCTCGCTCAGGTGGTTGCTGTCTCTCTGGGAGCGCTCCCGGTGTTCTGGCTCGGGCGCAGGCACCTCGGGTCCGAACGCATTGCGGCGCTGCTCGCGCTCGGCTACCTCGCCTACCCGTGGGTTGCGGTGACGGCGATCGCCTCGATCCACCCCGTGACGTTCGCGGTTCCACTCCTTCTCTTCTGTATCTGGTTCCTCGAGACCGATCGCCTCGTCCCCTTCGCCGCCTGCGCTGTGCTCGTCCTGTCGACCGGTGAGCTCATGGGGCTATCGGTGGCGGCGCTCGGAATCTGGTTTGCGCTCGCCCGCGGGCAGCGCCGAGCGAGGTGCTGCGATCGCGGTCGTCGGGGCGGCATGGACGTTCGTCGCCGTCTACTTCGTCGTGCCTGCGTTCTACGGCGAGTCCAGCCACTTCTACGGTTTCTACGATCACGTCGGCGGATCGCCCGACGGGCTGATCCGAACGGTCTTCACCGATCCTGGCGCCATCCTCGCGGCGCTGTTCGAGGTCGCACGATCTCGCCTACCTCCTGTGGCTGACCGTGCCGCTCTGCGGTCTCTTCTTCCTTGCGCCCGGTCTTGCCGCGGTCGCTCTGCCGCAGCTGCTCGTCAACACGCTCTCGGACTTCCGCTCGATGACCGACCCGCGCTACCACAGCCTCGCCGGGATCGTTCCGTTTCTCATGGCCGCGACCGTCCTCGGCGTCGCCCGGTTGCCCGCCCACCGCCGGGTTGGAGCGGCCGCATCCGTGCTCGTCGTCTCGGGCGTGCTCGCGCTCGTCGTGGGTCCGTGGGCGCGTGTGGTGGGGCTGACGCCGCTCGGTGGTCGCACGGCGCTGTCGCAGCGAGCACATCGCAGCGCTCTCGGACGCAGTTGCCCTCGTCCCCGACGGCGTGGCCGTGACCGCGAGCAATCCTGCCGGCGCACACCTCTCGGCTCGACGCTACGTCTACTCCGTTCCGCTGCTCGAAAGGGCCGAGTGGGTGGTCGTCGACCTCGACGATCCGTGGACGGTTCGCCCCGACTCGCCGCTCCTGAACAGGCATCCGGAGGTCGTTCGAGCTTTCGCCGAGCGGCTCGAGCAGAGCCCGGACTGGCGCAAGGTCTTCGAGCGCGACCGCGTGCTCGTGTTCCGGCGAGGTAGCGAGTGACACCTGACGCTCGTGCCGTGCGGCTCGTCGCCGGGCGTCTGTTCTGGGTGCTTCTGTGTGGCTTCCTGCCGCTCGTCACGCTCTACTACGCCATCGCGCCGGCGGCATTCGGCGACAGGCAAGTCGTCGACTTCCACACGAACTACTACTACGCGGCCGAGGCAATCCGCGCCGGCGTGAGCTTCTACTCCGTCGACAGCTACTACGTCTACTCGCCCGTCGTCGCGATCGTATCACTGCCGTGGACGAGTGCTGCCGGTCGGATTGGCGGAGAGCATCTTTCAAGTGCTGCTCGTTGCCGTCTTCGTCGGCACGCTCGTCGTGCTCGGCGTGCGGGACTGGCGCTGCTACGGGCTCGCGTTCTTGTGGCCGCCCGTCACCGACGCGATCTCCGACCGGCAACGTGACGATTCCTGCTCGGCTTCTCGGCTGCGCTCGCCTGGAGATTCCGAGACTCGCCGCGCGCTAGCGGGAGCGAGCGTCGGCATCGGCATCGCAGCGAAGTTCTTCCTCGCGCCCCTTGCGCTGTGGCTCGCCACGACTCGGCGTGTGGCAGCCGCCGTCTGGAGCCTCGCCATCGCCGCGGCCGTCGTGCTTGCGAGCTGGTTCTTGGTCGGGTTTCGCGGGTTCACCGAGTATCCCGACGTGCTTCGGCGAGTGAGCGAGACATACGGCGATCACGGATACACGCTCTACGCACTCGGTCTCGATATCGGGCTCTCACCCAGCCTGGCGCGCGCGATGTGGCTCGGCGCTCGCGACGTTGCTCGTCGCGGCGACCGTGGTCCTCGGCAACCGCGGTGACGACCAGCGCGCGTTCGTCCTCGCGCTCACGGCCGCTATCGCGATCTCACCCATCGTCTGGCTCCACTACTTCGTGTTGCTCCTCGTCATCGTCGCGGTGGTCCAGCCGCGACTCGGTCCTTTGTGGTTCATCGGACTCCCTTTGAACGACTTCGTCACGACCGGTACCTACAACGGGTCCACGCGTGCAGACGGTTGCCGTTCTCGTCGCCGCGGCGTTGACGATCGTGTTGGCGCTCCGTCCCGTTTCGTTCGGGAGCGGACGGAGCGATGCCGTCAGCTCTCCGGCCGCAGCACGACCGTGATCTCGTCGCCGCGGTAGAGCGCGCGCGCGCCCGGCTCCTTCGAGGAAGTCCGCCGTGTGCGAGCGCCGCGTCTCGTCCACGATGACGATGCGGTAGCCGTCGGCGAACGACTTCCAGTCAGCGCCCGTCTCGCCGGCGTACACCTGCAGCCGGTCGAAGAACTCACGGTCGTACACCTCGAAGCGAACGTCGTACGCCACGCGTCCTCGGAGCTCCGGGATCTTGAAGAGCATCCAGTCGGAGAAGCGGTCGGGGGCGAAGACCTTGTCGCCTGGCTGAACCTCCGCGCGCACGGCCTCCACCGCCTCGCGGGGCCAGTACGTCTCGTACCAGGAGGTGGAGCGCAGGAACGACGAGGCCGCGACGACCGCGAGCGTCGCGCACAGCCCTGCCGTCAGGACGACGTTGAAGCGGCGCCGGGGCTCGCCGGGATTCCGGCTCTCGAGGCTGCGGCCGATCGCCACCGGGAGGAACACCATGCACGCGAGGGCGAACCACACGATCCCGCGTATGGCCGTCACTGCGCCGACGAGCGTGATCGCGAGGATGACGAGGTCGAAGAGTCGAGCCGCCTGTGGCGCGCGGAGGAGCAGCGCGATCGCGATCGCCACGAGCACGTAGAAGAACAACGTGTTCACAGCGGGGGCCGCCCAGCGCCATTCGGTCACGCGTCCTGCGAAGGGCGGATCGACCAGCAGGAGGTGGTAGTAGCGGATCGTGTCGGCAGGGTTGTACGGCGTAACGAGCAGCGCGAGCGGGGGGAGGGCGACGAGCGCGATGCTGCGCAGCCCGGACCGGCCGCGGCTGCGGACGAGCTCGTAGACGCCGAGCAGCATCACCAGGAGCGCGCCGAGCGCCACGCTCCCGTGCACGTTCGCCCAGACGACGAGGAGCGCGAATGCGAGCCAGACGCGTCTCGTGGGGCGACGGGCCTCGGTGGCGAGAAGCCACAGCAAGCCCGTGTAGAGGGGCAGCGCGAGCATCTGGGCGCGAATCGACCAGGCCCACGGCGCGGCCATGAGCACGGGGAGGAACAGGACCCAGATCGCTCGCGGGCCGGCGCCGAGGGAGCGTGCGGCCGCCGTCGCGATCGCGAAGGCGAGGACGACGAGCGTTGCGGTCACGATCGAGAGAAGCGCATGGCCGCCGAGCGAGTAGGCGCCGTAGATGAAGATCTGGGCGAGCCACTGCTGGTCGGTCCAGGTGTTGCCGAGCCCGTAGACCGTGATCTCGTCACGACTCGGTAGGCCGTTGTCCACCACTTCTCGACCGGCCATCAGGTTGAGCCAGCTGTCGTTGACGAAGATCGCCGGAGGGAAGATCAGCAGGAAGATGAGCCCGAACCCGGCCAGGAGGACGACGAGGATGTACTCCTCCTCGGCGATTCGTCTGATGGTTCGCATCGCTGGTTGACGGAACGGGGTCAGACCCGTGGGGTCTGACCCCCGGGCGGTGTCTCGGGGTCAGACCCCACGGGTCTGACCCCGCTCAAATCCTATTCGTCGGCGTAGATCGGGCTTTCCACGAGCCCATGCTGATACGCCAGGCGCGTCGCCTCCGTGCGGTTCTTCACGCCGAGCTTGCGGTAGATGTTCGTCAGATGGAACTTCACCGTCTGCGGCGCGACCCAGAATTCCTTCGCGATCTCGTCGTTCGAGAGCCCGCGCGCGAGCGCCCCGAGGATGGTGAGCTCACGCTCCGTGAGCCCGAGCGCCTTCGCTCCGGCTCGCTCGCTCTCCTCGACCCCGACGGCTGTGTGGATGTTCCCCTCCAGCGCCTGGCGTAGCGTCGCAGGGAGATCGTTCGGGTTCACCGTCTTGACGACGTAGGCCGCTGCACCGCGCCTGAGGGCCGCCTCGATCAGCTCCTGGTTCGTCGACGCGGAGAGCATGACGACCCGGGTATCGGGATGCCGGCGCCGGATCTCGTCCAGGCAGGCGAGACCGTCCATGTGTGGCATCCGAACGTCGAGCAGCACGAGGTCGGGCTTCGTCCGCCCGACGAGTGGAAGCACCTGCGTCCCCGACTGCGTCTCGCCCACGATCTCGAATCCGCCGTCCTCTTCGAGCGCTCTACGGATCCCGTCGAGGACGAGTCGGTGGTCGTCGGCGATCACAACCCGCATCGGTCAGCAGTGTGGCATAGGCCCGTGACGAGCAGATGCTCAAAAGGCATCTACCTGAGCAGACATCGTGCTCCACTCCGACTGGGGGGCGCTCAACGGGGTAGCCAGGTTCATCCTGGCCATGGGTCCAGACCCTCGTCCTGGGGTTGCCGCTCCCCCGATCGGGGGATACCTTCCCAGGAGAAGGAAACGCAGCGGACGGTTGCTCGAGGGGAAGAGCGACAGGACTCCTGAGGACGAGCGCGAAGGGGAAGAACGATGGGGAGGAACGGGAATCTGAGGCTGCTTCGAGTCGCGGCGCTCGTTGGGATCATGGCTGCGGCCGTCGGTGCGCAGGCCGCCGGAGTCGGCCTCGCGCAGGCGGCTCTCGACCTCGTTCCTCACGTTGGGAGTGGGTCGGGATCGGGCGAGCACAGCGTGCACTCGCGCACTGGCTCGGGCCGCGGGCACACGCCCGTCACGCTCTGTCACGCGACCTCGAGCCAGACGAACCCGTACGTCGTGATCACGACCGACGACGACGGCGTCCTCGGTGCCGGGTCCAGCGGCGGGAATGGCCACGACGGCCATTCCGGCGACATCATCCCGCCGTTCGACTACACGGACAACAAGGGCAACCCGCAGAGCTACCCCGGCAAGAACTGGGACGCCGCAGGCCAGGCGATCTTCGCCAACGAATGCGAGCCGCCTCCGCCGCCGCCTCCGCCGCCCTGCCCGGACGACGCGCGCATGACCGGCGGCGACGGCAACGGCGACAACGGCGACGGCGACAACGGCTGCGAGCCTCCGCCTCCGCCGCCCTGCCCGGACGACGTGCGCATGACCGGCGGCGACGGCAATGGCGGCGACGGCAACGGCGACAACGGCTGCGAGCCTCCGCCTCCGCCGCCCTGCCCGGACGACGTGCGCATGACCGGCGGCGACGGCAACGGCGACAACGGCTGCGAGCCTCCGCCTCCCTGCCCGGACGACGTGCGCATGACCGGCGGCAGCGGCAACGGCGACGGCGACAACGGCTGCGAGCCTCCGCCCTGCCCGGACGACGTGCGCATGACCGGCGGCACGGCAACGGCGACGGGGACAACGGCTGCGAGCCTCCGCCTCCGCCGCCCTGCCCGGACGACGCGCGCATGACCGGCGGCGACGGCAATGGCGGCGACGGCGACGGCGACAACGGCTGCGAGCCTCCGCCTCCCCGCCCTGCCCGGACGACGCGCGCATGACCGGCGGCGACGGCAACGGCGGACAACGGCAGACGGCGACAACGGCTGCGAGCCTCCGCCCTGCCCGGACGACGTGCGCATGACCGGCGGCAACGGCAACGGCGGCAACGGCGACGGCGGCGATGAGTGCGAGGAGGAGAAGCCGAAGCTCGTCGTAGAGAAGATCGTCGTCAACGACGACGACGGCACGGCGACGCCCGACGACTTCTCGTTCCGGGTGAACGGCGGACCAGCGCAGCAGTTCGAAACCGACGGTCGCAACGTTCTCGAGGTCGATCCGGGGACGTACACGGTGACCGAGCTTCCCGTCTCCGGCTACACGACGACGTACGACAACTGCACGGATCTGGTCCTCGACAAGGGCGACCGCGAGGTCTGCACGATCACGAACGACGACGAGCCCGAGCCGCCGGAGCACGGCCGCGTCATCGTCGAGAAGGTCATGAACGGCGGCACGGACACGTTCGAGTTCACCGGCACTCCTGCGGGATCCATCTCAGAGGACGGAGGCACGATCTCGGCTGACGTCGTGGCCGGCCAGTACACCTCGACGGAGCTGCCGAAGGCCGGTTGGAACCTCGGCTCCATCGACTGCGACGACGAGAACTCGTCGGGCAGCATCTCGCAGCGCACGGCCACCTTCAGAGTGGAGGAGGGCGAGACGGTCACCTGCACCTTCACGAACGAGCGGCGGGTGGGCTCCATCATCATCGAGAAGCAGACCGATCCCGACGGGCATCCACAGTCCTTCGACTTCGAGGCGAGCTACGACGCCAACGGGTTCTCGCTCTCGGACGGCGAGCGGAACGATTCTGGCCCGCTCCTTCCGGGGACGTATGCCGTCTCCGAGAACCTGCCCGCCGGCTGGAACCTGACCGCGGCCACCTGCTCGGACGGCTCGGACCCGGACGCGATCGAGCTCTCCGCAGGCGAGAACGTGACCTGCGTGTTCGAGAACACGCTCGTGCCGCTGCTCGGCCGGGGCGAGATCGACGTCCAGAAGAGTGCAAGTCCGACGTCGCTCAAGGAGCCCGGAGGCCCGGTCACCTTCTCGGTGACGATCAAGAACGTCTCCGTCGTGAACGTCGCGATCGAGGAGGTCGTCGACGACAAGTTCGGCGACCTCGACGACGAAGGCGGCAACGCCTGCTTCGACGTGCCCGTCAACCTCATGCCGATGGAGAGCGTGAACTGCACGTTTCAGCGTGAGATCACGGGGCCGGGCGGGACGTCGCACGTCAACACGGTGGCGGTTCACGGGCGCGACGCATTCGGCAACCTGGTCTTCGACTCGGACGACGCCCGCGTCGACATCACCCCGCGCCTGATCGACCTCGTGATCGTGAAGGAAGCGAGCTCGCCCACGCCGCTGAACGGGATCGTCAACTACTCGCTGTCGGTCACCAACCGCGGCCCGGAGACGGCGACCGACGTCCAGGTCGCCGATCCGGCTCCCGTGGGGATCACCTACCTGACCGCGACTCCCTCGCAGGGGACGTGCAACCTCGGGCCCGCGCTCGTCACCTGCTCGCTCGGCACGATCGCTCCCGGACAGACGGTGACGATCGCGATCACGGCGCGGGCGACGGCGGTCGGGCAGCACACGAACACGGCCACGGTGACGGGCTCGGGCGGGCGCGAGACGAACCCCGCCGACAACATCGACTCGGCGGTCACGGTCGTCCCGGCTCCGCCGACGACGAGGCCCCCGACAAAGCCGAAGCCGCCGGTGTCCGAGCCCTGCATCGCGCTCACGGTCTCGCCGAGGATGATCAAGGCCGACGGCAAGCCCGACCGGATCACGGTTCGCGTCACCGCCGGCTCCAAGCGGGTGAATGGTGTCACGGTCACCGTCCGAGGGGCGGGCGTCGAGAGGACCGGGATCTCGAACGGCAAGGGTCTGGTGGTGCTCCGGATCAACCCGAGGAAGGCCGGGATCCTCACGATCGCGGCGCGCGAGACGAACCGGAAGCTCTGTGGCCCGAAGCGAATCGGCGTGGTGGGAGTGTTCCTACCGCCCGTCACGGGCTAGCTGGGGGAGGGGTGGCAAGAGGAGCCGGAGGGCGGCTGCGGTCCGCTCTCCGGCTCCCCGACCGCGGGATCGGGGAGGCCCCCTTCCGGGTCAGCCAGGCTGTTCCTGGACCATCGTCCTGACCCTCGTCCGAGGGATTGTCGCGCCCCCAGGTGGGGGATAACCTGAGGCGCAGACCACGAGATCCGAACCCAGCTGCCTGTTACTCGAGGGGGAAGCGAGCGAACGGGATCGGACGAGTTCCAAGCAGCGAAGGGAGAACACTGAGATGGGGAAGGTGGGCAACCTCACACGGCTTGTCGACGTCGTCGAGCCCGATGAGTCGGCACGCGGGGGCGACGGACGATCGCTTCGCATGGTCCTCGTCGGCATGGTCGTGCTCGCGGTGGCACTCGTCGCTGTCGCGATCTCGGGGGCGGCGCCGGGCACGGACGCGTCGGTCAAGAGCGTTCGACCAGTGCGCGAACGGCCGCCGCCGAGCACGGCGACCGACTGTCCGAGCAACTGGATCTTCGGCATCCTCAATGCGAACAACTCGCACTACGCCGAGGACGACGTAACGCCGCAGCGCGTGATTCTCATCCTTCCGAAGGGCGGCCCGCTGACCGGCCGCACCGTGAAGATCGACTACCAGACACGCAAGGGCGGAGTGCACGCATACGACTCCCTCGCGACGTGGAACCACACGCAAACGACGGCCGACCGCTGCTCGGACCTCAACAACCCCGCGGACTGCGTCGCCGGATCTGCTTCGACGTTCCCGATTCCCGCGGACCCGACGGTCGTTGCCGACAACAACGGCGCTGGGAGCGCGACGTCGGGTCACCAGCTCGGCGGCCAGGTCATGACGATGTACGGCGGCACGATCACCGGGATCTCGGTCCCGACCCACGACGATCCGAGCGGATCGGGTGACGAGGACGCACACGTCATCGTGACGTATTCGGTTCCGAATCTCTCGAGCGCCGGCAAGGTCATGCTCCTCTTCGGCGGCCACATCGCCGCGAGCACCGGCCCGCGCGGCTGGGGTGTCGGCGTGGGCGCCGGGTCGATCTCCGGCGGCCCGTACCACATCAGCATCTGCGAGGCCGACGGCGCGTCCGTCGGCTGTCGCGACAACCAGATCATGTCCGGCGCGATCCTGGCGCCTGCGAACCTCCTCATCGAGAAGGTCGCCGTCGGCGGCGACGCGACGTTCAACTACACGTCGACGGGCGGACTGTCGCCTGCGTCGTTCCCGATTGCGACCTCGGGCGGTACCGGCAGCCAGTCGTTCACGAACATCACGCCGGGCTCGTACACGGTGACCGAGTCCGCGCCTCCTGCGGGCTGGGACTTCACGAGCCTCGAGTGCGTCGACGAGGACGGCAACTCGAGCGACAACCGGCATGACGTCGAACATCGTCCTCGCCGCGGGCGAGACCGCGACGTGCACCTATACGAACACGCTGCGCGGCTCGATCGTCGTCGACAAGGTCACTGCGCCCTCGGGCGACCCGCAGAGCTTCCCGTTCACGCTGACGGGAGGTCCCGACGCGATCAACCAGGGCTTCAGCCTGACCGACTCGGCGGCCCCGCACAACTCGGGTCTCGTCAAGCCAGGCACGTACGCGGCGGCCGAGACGAGCGTTCCGGCGGGTTGGGATCTGACGAGCTCGACCTGCTCCGACGGCTCGTCGCCCGGCTCGATCTCACTCGAGGCGGGCGAGACAGTCACGTGCACGTTCACGAACACGAGGCGCGGCAGGATCATCGTCGAGAAGCAGACGGTCCCGAACGGCGATCCAACTCTCTTCTCTTTCACGCCGAGCTACGGGTCGAGCTTCCAGCTCTCGGACGGGCAGCAGAACAACTCCGGCCTGATCGTTCCTGGCACCTACTCGGTCTCCGAGACCGTGCCGGCGGGTTGGAACCTGACGAGCGCGACATGCTCGGACGGCTCGTCGCCGAGCTCGATCGTCCTCGGCCCGAACGAGACCGTGACCTGCGTGTTCACGAACACGAAGGCGGGAGAGATCATCGTCCAGAAGCAGACGGATCCGGACGGCTCGCCGCAGTCGTTCGCGTTCACGGCGAGCTACGACGCGGACGGCTTCTCGCTCACGGACGGGCAGTCGAACAACTCGGGCCCGCTTGCGCCGGGCACGTACTCGGTCGCCGAGACGGTGCCAGATGGGTGGGATCTCGAGTCCGCGGTGTGCGATGACGGCAGCGCGCCGGGCTCGATCGCCCTCGCGTCCGACGAGACGGTGACCTGCGTCTTCTCGAACACGTTGAGGCGCGGTCGGATCATCGTCCAGAAGCAGACGAACCCCGACGGGGATCCGCAGGTGTTCGCCTTCACCGCGAGCTACGACGCCAACGGGTTCTCGCTCTCCGATGGCCAGTCGAACAACTCGGGCGCCCTGCTTCCCGGCACCTACTCGGTCTCCGAGACCGTGCCGGCGGGCTGGAACCTCGCTTCGGCCGTCTGTAGCGACCAGTCTGATCCAAGCGCAATCGCACTCGGCCCGGGCGAGACGGTGACCTGCGTCTTCACGAACGCGAAGGACGCAATGATCATCGTCGAGAAGCAGACGAACCCGAACGGGGATCCGCAGGTGTTCGCCTTCGCTGCGAGCTACGACGCGAACGGATTCACGCTCTCCGACGGGCAATCGAACAACTCGGGCGTCCTCGATCCGGGCACGTACTCCGTCTCCGAGACGGTGCCGGCAGGATGGGATCTCGGGTCGGCGGTCTGTGACGACGGCAGCGCTCCCGCGTCCATCGGCCTCGCTGCCGGCGAGACGGTGACGTGCGTCTTCACGAACGTGAAGGACGCGTTCATCGTGGTCGAGAAGCAGACGAATCCTGACGGAGATCCACAGGTCTTCAGCTTCAGCGCGAGCTACGACGCGAACGGATTCACGCTTTCGGACGGCCAGTCGAACAACTCGGGCGACCTCAACCCGGGCGTCCACTCGGTCTCCGAGAACGTGCCGGCGGGCTGGGATCTCGCGTCGGCCGTGTGCTCGGACTCCTCGGATCCGAGCGCGATCGGCCTTCAGGCCGGCGAGACCGTGACGTGCGTCTTCACGAACGTGAGGGACGCGAACATCATCGTCGAGAAGCAGACGGACCCGAACGGTAGCCCGCAGGTCTTCGACTTCGACGCGAGCTACGACGCCAGTGGCTTCTCGCTCTCCGACGGCCAGTCGAACAACTCGGGCGACCTCGACCCGGGCACGTACTCGGTCTCCGAGATCGTTCCGGCAGGCTGGGATCTCACGTCGGCGGTCTGCTCCGATGGCTCGCCGCGGAATGCGATCGCCCTTGCAGCGGGCGAGACGGTGACCTGCGTCTTCACGAACACGCTCAGGCGCGGGCGCATCATCGTCGAGAAGCAGACCGATCCGGGCGGTGACCCACAGGTCTTCGACTTCACCGCGAGCTACGACGCGAACGGCTTCTCGCTCTCCGACGGTCAGCAGTCGGAGTCGGGCGAGCTGCTTCCGGGCACGTACTCGGTCTCCGAGACGGTGCCGGCGGGGTGGGATCTCGAGTCTGCGGTCTGCAGCGACCAGAGCAGCGCAGACGCGATCGAGCTCGATCCGGGCGAGACGGTGACCTGTGTCTTCACGAACGTGAAGGACGCGAACATCATCGTCGAGAAGCAGACGGACCCGAACGGAAGCCCGCAAGTGTTCTCGTTCAACGCGAGCTACGACGCGAACGGCTTCTCGCTCTCCGACGGAGCAGTCGGAGTCGGGCGACCTCGACCCGGGCACGTACTCGGTCTCGGAGAACGTGCCGCAGGGCTGGGAGCTCACGTCGAATGTGTGCTCCGACGGATCCGACCCGAGCTCGATCGACTTGCAGGCCGGCGAGACCGTGACGTGCGTCTTCACGAACACGCAGGCGGGCAGGATCATCGTCGAGAAGCAGACGAACCCGAACGGAAGCCCCCAGGTCTTCGACTTCGAGGCGAGCTACGACGAAGGCGGCTTCTCGCTCTCCGACGGGCAGCAGAACAACTCGGGAAGCCTCGAGCCGGGCACCTACTCGGTTGCCGAGAACGTGCCCGCGGGCTGGGAGCTCACGTCTGCAGTCTGCAGTGACGAGTCCGATCCGAGCTCGATCGAGCTCGGAGCGGGCGAGGTCGTGACCTGCGTGTTCACGAACACGGAGCTCGCGACGATCATCGTCGAGAAGCAGACGAGCCCGAACGGCGCAGCCGGCAGCTTCTCCTTCACAGGCGACGCCGCCGGGTCGATCGGCGACGGTGGCCAGATCGTGGTCTCAGATCTCGCTGCCGGCACGTACACCTCGACGGAGGCCGCGGCGGACGGCTGGACTCTGACGGCGATCACCTGCGACGACGGCAACTCCTCGGGCAGCGTCGGGACGCGGATGGCGACGTTCAGGCTCGAGGCGGGCGAGGTCGTCAAGTGCTCGTTCTTCAACTCGCTGAACCAGAACCTCGGGCAAGGCGCGATCGACGTCCAGAAGTCCGCGAACCCGACCCGCATCCTGGAGCCGGGTGGCCCGGTCACATTCTCGGTGACGATCACGAACGTCTCGACTGTCGACGTGGCCATCACGAACGTCGTCGACGACAAGTTCGGCGACCTCGACGACGACGGCGGGAACGGCTGCTTCGACGTGCCAGTCAACCTCGCCCCCGGCGAGAAGCGTGAACTGCACCTTCGAGCGGACGATCACGGGCGCGGGCGGTACGTCGCACGTGAACACGGTCACGGCGTCGGGGCAGGACGAGAACGGCAAACCCGTCTCCGACTCGGACGACGCGCGAGTCGACATCATCCGCGCCTGATCGACCTCGTCATCGTCAAGGAGGCGAGCTCGCCGACGCCGCTGAACGGAATCGTCAACTACACGCTGACGGTGACGAACCGCGGTCCAGACACGGCTACGAACGTCCAGGTCGCCGATCCGGCTCCCGTGGGGATCACGTACCTGACGGCGAACCCGTCCCAGGGCAGCTGCGCGGTGAGCCCGTCGCTCGTCACCTGCTCGCTCGGCACGATCGCTCCCGGCCAGACGGTGACGATCGCGATCAGCGCGCGGGCGACGGCGGTCGGCTCGCACACGAACACGGCCACGGTCACGGGCTCGGGCGGGCGCGAGACGAACCCCGCCGACAACGTCGACTCGGCGGTCACGGTCGTCCCGGCTCCGCTCAGGCCGCCGACTGTGAAGCCGACCCCGAAGCCGGCAGCAGTCTGCATCACGCTCACGGTCTCCCCGCAGATGATCAAGGCCGACGGCAAGCCGGACAAGGTCTCCGTCCGGGTCAGCGCCGGGCAGAAGCGGCTGAAGGGCGTCAAGGTCGTCGTCTCGGGAGCCGGCGTTCGCAAGTCGGGCACCTCGAACGGCAAGGGCGTGGCGCTCCTGCGGATCAACCCGCGCAAGGCCGGGATCATCACCATCACCGCCTCCGAGCCCAACCAGAAGGTGTGCGGCCCCAAGCGGATCGGGGTCGTGGGGGTCTTCCTGCCGCCGCTCACGGGCTAGCGGGGAGGGGGCGCTACGCAAGAGACTGAGGGGCGGCTGCGGTCGCCCCTCAGTTTTCTACGCGCTCCGTGAGACCATCCGTAATGGTCACTCGAACGAGTAATTGCCCCTCCCTCCGGCGGGGGATACCCTGAGAATCGGCGTGACGAAAGCGATTCCGATCAGACTGTGGCTCGGCGTCGCGTCCGGGGCGATGCTTGCGTTCGCGATGGCGCTGTCGCTTGCCCCGGGCGCCGGAGCGACGTCCTCCAGCATCACGAGTGTGGACGTCGCCGGGTCGGGAACGATCGCCTGGCATCAGATCTCCGTCCTCGCGAAGCCGAGCGCCGGAGCGAAGCGGCTCGCGGTCCTGAAGCAGTTCCGCCCGGACTTTCGTCCCCAGTACGTGCTCGCGCTCGACGTCCTCAGAGCCAAGAAGACGGGGAAGCCGACCTGGTATCGGATCAGTATCCCGGGGCGTCCGAACGGTCGGACCGGCTGGGTGCGCGCAGGCGGTCTCGAGCTCCACCCGGTGCAGAAGCGCCTGATCGTCTATCGCGGTGCGAAGCGGTTCGAGTACTGGGACGGACGCAAGCTCGTGCGTGCCGGGAAGGTCGCGGTCGGCAAGGCGGGAGCCGAGACGCCACTTGGCCTCTTCTACGTCACCTGGAAGTTCAACCCCTCGATCGACCCCGAGTGGGCGATCCTGGGCGCGTATGCATTCGAGACGAGTGCGTACTCGAAGCTGACGGACTGGCCTGGCGGAGGGATCGTCGGGATGCACGGCACTCCCTGGCCCTCGCTCCTCGGGCAGGCAGTCTCCCACGGGTGCATCCGAGTGCACAACGACAACATCGAGTTCCTCCGCAACCGGGTCCCCCTCGGGACGCCGGTCAAGATCGTCCGCTGAAACTTCAGAGGCAGGAATTCCCCGCGCGTGTCGAACGCGTCGCGGGTGAGCGTTGACGTGAGTGGACCTCGGTCAGCGAGCGCGACGCCACGTGTCGGGAGCGGCGTGGAGCTCGCGGATCGGTTCTTCCCGCTCGTCTGGATCGGGTTCTACCTCCTGCTTCCCGTCAGCGGCTGGGCGTCCGTCATGTTCGAGTCGTGGTTCGACCAGCGGCGCGATCTCGAGGCGCTTCGGTCGGTGCTGGCCGACGGGCGAGCAGACGCGATCGCCGACAGTGTCATCGGGCCCGCCTACATCGCGGCTGCGGCGTGGATCCACTCCATCTTCGGCCTGAGCCCGGAAGACGCTCTCGTCGCGCTGACGCGAGGTTCGTATGTTCTGGCAGCGGCCGCCGGCATGGTGCTCGTGCGGGTGGCGGTTCGGTCGACTGGTCGCTGCTCCGGCCTTCGCCTCGATCGCGGCGCAGCTCCTGTTCATGGCACTGGTGTTCGCCGCCGGGACGTGGCACTGGTCGGACGTTCCCTGGAGTCACTTCTTCGCGGCCTTTCTGGCGGTGAGCCTCTACGCGGTCCGATACGCACCCACGCGTGCGACTGCGGTTCAAGCCGGTGGCGTCGGAGTCCTGCTGGCGTTGCTCGCGCTGACGAGGAGCTTCGAGCTCGTCGCACTCGTCGCGGCATGGGGAATCGCCCTGATGACGCTCGCTGCCCTGAGGCTGTCGAGCCCGAGGAGATGGCAGCTGCGAAACGTCGCGATCGGCGCAGGCGTGTTCGTCGCCACGACTGCCGCGGTCTATCTCACGACCGGGAAGCGCGATCTCTTCTTTCTCTACGAGAACCATCTCGATCGCCAATCGGGGAGCGTTCTCGCGGCGGAGGTCGCCGAGACCCCGACGTTCAGCCTCTCGCTCGTCCCGGCGAAGCTCGTCCAGCTCTTCGTCGAGCCCTGCTACCTGTCGCTGTGCTCGGTCTCGGACTACGCGGGAGGAACACGGCCGCTTCCGCCGCAGCTCGCAGAAGCGGCCGGGAACGAACGCCTCTGGCGTCTGCCCCTCGCGATCCAGCTTCCGTCGCTCGTCCTTCTTCCTCTCTGCGTCCTCGCGGTCGCAGCGGTCGTCGTCTGGGCAGCGCGGCGCCGATCGGCCGCGTCGGAGCGAATGCGAGAGATCCAGCTTCTGCTCGAGATGACCGTCGCCTCCGTGGGGATAGTGCTCGGCTACTCGGCCAGCACGATGACCGGCTCGCCCCATCTTCGGTACGGCTTCGCCCGGGATTTCCTCCTGCCCGCTCTGCTGACCGCGGTGGTCGCCGTCAGCCTGGTCTCCGCGGGGCTCTGGCTCCTCCTCTCGCGACGTCGAGGCGGGCGGTTCTCGCCCGAGTTCGGGTTCGTCATCCTCGCCGTCGTCGTCGGCGCGGTGGTCGTGGGTGCGCTCGCAGGAGCTCGCTCGAACGGGCTTCCCAGGATCGAGAGCCGTCAGCTCGGGCCGATCGGATACACGGCGAGCTGCCGGGATGCCGTGTGTGACATCTCGCTGACTGCGGAGACGACGTCGGGGCGGTCGATCTCGATACCCGAAGCCTCGACGCTCACCTTCGGATGCGGAAGCGACCGCCCGCAATTCACTCTCTACGAGGAGCGACCGACGTCGGGTGTCCGCCTCGAGCGGCCGTGTCCCGATCCGCGGCTCGTCGCTGCGTGGCCGACGATCATGGGGTTGCCTCCGGGGAGCTACGAGCTCGCCGCCGTCATGGTCGCGAACGTGCCGCCGACCGGTTGAGGCGCGACTCTGCCGGGTCTCAGCCCGACGCGGCGACGAACGCGTAGGGCAGGACGCTCGCGCTCGCAAGCGCGCGATAGGCGCCCGTCTGCGCCGGCGCCGACGCGAGGTTGCGCAATCTGTAGGCGCCGTCGAGGAAGCGGTGAGCCGGAACGAACGGCCTCCAGGAGCCGCCCCCGCCGTACGAGACCGAAACGCGCTCGAACCGGAACGAGAAGGCGTTGCACGACGCCTCGCCGCCGTTCCAGCTCTCGGCGGTCGCGATGGGCGCCCACCGGCCGGACGACTGGCGCAGGCGCACCGGCTCCGTCACTGCGTGACCGTCGATCCAGACGCGCCACCAACCGCGGCGTCCGGACATCTCGAGAACGGCGATCCGGTGACTCCGGCCGACGGGAACTCCCTGCTCGATGAGGATGAACTCCGGCTCTCGGCCGTCGCGGGTGATCTCCGCGTAGAGAAACGGATCCATGCCCGGCATCGATGCAACGCCTGCCTGGATCCACGCGTCCTCGCCGTTCGCTCCCTGGCCCGGCCCGCCGACGCCGACCCATCCGGCGACGTGGCCCGACGCGACGTTCGGCTTGTTGACGAGCGTGAGCGTGGCCCGGACGCCATGGCCACGGTAGGTCGCCTGGTGGCCCGCGTAGGAGTAGCCGTTGGCGCCCGTCGCGCCCGCGCAGGCCTGTCCGGCGGTTGCAGTCGTCGAGGCGGTCACGAGCGCGACGAGCACTGCGGCGGCGACGAGAGCTGCGAGGAGGGAGCGCACTCGCACGCGGATTTCGTCGGCGGCTCGCCCGAAGGCAGCTATCCCTCGATCTCGCGATCAGGTTCCCGCAAGACGCGTCCCGGGGTCTGACCCCTCCTCGTGCCCGCCTACAATGCGCGCGATGGCGACGACCGAGGACCGCGGCGCGGCCGACTCGGTCGGGGCATGGCGCGAGAAGTCGTACGACCGCGCGCCTGAGCGCTCCGACGAGCTCTTCTCCACGATCTCCGGCGTCGAGAACGAGCCGCTCCACACTCCCGAGACGGGCGATCTCGACTACGCCCGGGACCTCGGCTATCCGGGCGAGTACCCGTTCACGCGTGGCGTCTACCCCTCGATGTACCGCGGGCGCCTCTGGACGATGCGCCAGTTCGCGGGTTTCGGCACCGCCGAGGAGACGAACGAGCGGTTCCACTACCTGCTCGATCACGGACAGACAGGGCTCTCGACCGCCTTCGACATGCCCACGCTCATGGGCTACGACTCGGATCACCCGCGCTCGCTCGGCGAGGTGGGACGCGAGGGCGTCGCCGTCGACTCGCTCGCCGACATGGAGACGCTCTTCGCGGGCATCCCGCTCGGCGAGGTCTCCACCTCGATGACCATCAACTCGCCGGCCGCGATCGTGTTGGCGTACTACGTCTGCGTGGGCGAGGAGCAGGGAGTTTCGCGCGACCGGCTTCGAGGCACGGCCCAGACGGACATCCTCAAGGAGTACATCGCCCAGAAGGAGTGGATCTTCCCGCCCGAGCCGTCGATGCGGCTCGTCGTGGACATGATCGAGTTCTGCGCGCGCGAGATGCCGCTCTTCCACCCGATCTCGATCTCCGGGTACCACATTCGCGAGGCCGGATCGACTGCCGCCCAGGAGCTCGCGTTCACGCTTGCAGACGGGTTCGCCTACGTCGAAGCCGCGGTCGAGCGAGGCCTCGACGTCGACGACTTCGCTCCCCGCCTCTCCTTCTTCTTCAACGCTCATCTCGACTTCTTCGAGGAGATCGCGAAGTACCGCGCTGCGAGAAGGATCTGGGCGCGCGAGATGCGCGACCGCTTCGGCGCCCGCAGCGAGCGCTCGCTCCTGATGCGCTTCCACACGCAGACCGCCGGTGTCTCGCTCACCGCGCAGCAGCCCGAGGTGAACATCGTGCGGACGGCGCTCGAGGCGCTCGCCGCGGTTCTCGGCGGGACGCAGAGCCTGCACACCAACTCGTTCGACGAGGCACTCGCTCTCCCGACCGAGGAGGCGGCGCGCCTCGCTCTTCGCACGCAGCAGGTGATCGCGCACGAGTCCGGTGCCGTCAACACGATCGACCCGCTCGGCGGCTCGTACTACGTCGAGCACCTGACCTCGAACCTCGAGGCGCAGGCGTACGAGTACTTCGACCGGATCGAGCGGCTCGGAGGCGTCATCGCCGCGATCAAGGACAACTTCTTCCAGCGCGAGATCGCCGAGGCGTCGTTCCGCTACCAGTCCGAGGTCGAGTCGGGGAAGCGCGTCATCGTCGGCGTCAACCGCTACTTGCTCGACGACGACGAGCCGATCCCGATTCTCAAGATCGACCCGTCGCTCGAGCAGAAGCAGATCGACCGCTTGGCCGCGGTGCGGGCGGCCCGCGATTCCGCCGTGGTCGAATCGCGGCTGGCAACGCTCAGGGAGGCGGCGGCCAAGGAAGGCGTCAACCTGATGCCGCCGATCATCGACGCGTCGCGCGACCACGTGACGCTCGGTGAGATGTGCGACGCGCTCCGCGAGGTGTGGGGCGTGTGGCGCGAGACGCCGGTCTTCTGAGCTCGGGGTCAGACCTCCCGGGTCCGCCGCGGACCCGCGCTCCACTGATCCGAGACGCCGGACCGCGGCGGTTGCGGTGGACGTGATGACCCCGGGGCTCATCGTGCGCTCGAACAGGCGCCGACGGGTCAGACCCCGAGGTGGTCGTCGACCCAGTGACGTGACGCGCTCGTACACCGCCTCGAACCGCTCTGCGACCGAATCCCAGCTCATCGAGTCGCGGATCAGCGCGCGGCCGCTGTCGCCCATTCGCGCCCGCAGGTCGGGCTCGCGCGCGAGCGTGACGATCGCTTCAGCCAGCGCGTCGGGGTCTTTCTCGTCGACCAGCAGCCCGGTCTCGCCGGGACGAACGAGCTCCGGCAGTCCTCCGACCCGGGTCGCCACCAGCGGCTTGCCGGCGGCCATCGCCTCGAGCGCGACATTCGGCAGTCCGTCGACGTAGCCCTCGTAGCGGACCGACGGAACGACGACGACATCCGCGGCCGCGAGGTACGCAGGAATCTCGTCACGCTCGACCATGCCGGCGAAGATCACGCTGTCGGCGGCGCCGAGAGACCGTGCGCGCGCACGCAATTCCTCGCGCGAGATCGCCGTCGCCGACGAGCACGAGGCGGAGCCGGGGATCATGGACGCGTGCCTTCGCGTGAGCCTCGACGAGGTACTCGAACCCCTTGACCGGGATGAACCGTCCGAGGCCGGCGACGACCACGTGGTCGGGCCGAAGCCCGAGGCGCTCGCGCAGGCGCTCGACCTCTCCTGGATCGGCCTCGAAGCACGAGCGTCCGCGCCGTACGGGATCAGCTCCCGCAGACGTCGAGCGCCGAGCCTGCGCGCGCGCTCGAGCAGATCTCCGCTCGGTGCGGTCACGGCAGCGGCTCGTGCAAGAGTCCACCGCGTCGCCCGCCCGATGGAGCGGGAACGCTCGGAGACCGCCATGTCGGAGCCGTGCAGCGTCACGACCAGCGGGAGGTCGTGTCGCCGCGCCGCGACGGCGCCGATGGGCCCGTTCGGGACGACCCAGTGAGCATGAACGAGATCGAATTCGCCGCGCCTGAGCAGCGAGCCGGCGGCCCGGAGTGCGGAGAGAACGACGAGCGGCGCGAGCGCGTACAGCGGCCGCTTGATCCTCACGCCGCCTTCGAGCGACTCGGAGTACCCCCACGGAGTCCACGACCGGACCGGTGAGTAGCGGTACGAGTGGTAGTGGATGCGCCCCTCCGTGGCCGGCCGGCTCCAGCTGCGACTCTCGGGGAGAAGCACGTGGACCGTGTGTCCTCGCGCGGCGACGTGCCGGACGATCGACTCGACGAACGGAGCCGTCGGGTCCCCCTCGTACCGCGGGTACGACGAGGTGATCGCCAGCACGTTCACGCGCGGCCGATCAGCCGAGCGAGCTCAGCGCCGGACCGCCTCGACGAGCCGCTCGATCCGTTCGCGCTCGTCGATCCGCTCCTCGTGCTGCGACGTGATCAGCTCGGAGACGAGTCCGAGCGAGACGAACTGAATGCCGACGACCATGAGCAGGACGCCGAGGGTGAAGAGCGGGCGGCCGCCGATGCCCTGGCCCCAGAACCAGGCGACGGTCAGGTAGAGGAGGATGATGAAGCCGACGGCGCCCATGAGCAGCCCGACTCCGCCGAAGAGGTGCAGGGGGCGATGCCGATATCGCCCCATGAACGTGACGCTGAGCAGATCGAAGAACCCGCGGAGGTAACGCTCGGGCCCGTACCGAGACCGGCCGTGCGGACGAGGCCGGTGGTTGACCGGAGTCTCTGCAACTCGGAAGCCTCGATAGGACGCGAGCACGGGGATGAACCGATGGAGCTCCCCGTAGAGGCGCATCCCCTGCAGCACCTCGGCCCGATACGCCTTCAATCCGCAGTTCACGTCGTGGAGCCGCACGCCCGACACCATCGCCGTCGACCAGTTGAAGATCCTCGAGAAGAGTCGTCGCGTCAGGGAGTCGTTGCGGCGCGTCTTCCAGCCCGAGACGAGATCGAAGCCCTCGTCGAGCTTCGCGAGCAGCCGCGGGATCTCCGCCGGATCGTCCTGAAGGTCTGCGTCGATGGTGACGACGACGTCGCCGCGCGCTTCGAGGAATCCCGCCTGCAGCGCGGCGGCCTTGCCGAAGTTCCTCCGAAGATGGACGACGACGACGTTCGTCGAGTCGGCGTAGAGGCGATCGAGGACCGACAGGCTCCCGTCGGTCGATCCGTCGTCCACGAAGATCACCTCGAAGTCGTCCTGGGATTCGAGCGCGCTCGCGATCTCCCGGTAGAGCGTCTCGAGCGAGTGCTCTTCGTTGAACAGCGGCACGACGACGGAGATCACGACAGGAGGGTATCGGCGTCCCAGGTCGATGTCTTCATTCCGGGAAGGGTCAGACCCGTGGGGTCTGACCCCGGGGCTCCACCCCGGCAAGGGGGTTAGACCCCACGGGTCTGACGGGCTCCACTCCGGCAAGGGGGTCAGACCCCACGGGTCTGACCCCGGCGTGGCCCGCATGCGACCGGAGCGCTCGAATCCCGAGGAACGCCCCACCGGCAATCGTCGTCGGGACGTACCAACTCGCCTGCATCAGGATCGTGAAGGCGAGCGCCTCGTTCACGGGCACGTCGAGTAGTCCGAGCGACGCGACTCCGAGCCACTGGTACGTACCGACGTACCCGGGTGAGGACGGAATGGCGACGCCGAGGCTCAACGTGGCGGCTACGAACGCCGCTTCCACCGGCGCGAGCTCGATTCCTACGGATCGCGCGACTAGGGTCACGGCGACGCAGCCGAGGGTCCAGGTGCAGAAGCTCAATCCCAACCAGAGAGCCGCTCGGCGGCGCCCGATCGGCTCGGCGAGCATCTCGAGCGTGTCGCGTACGAGGCGCCGAGCTCGACTCCGACCGCGGCGCTCTCGCTCGCGCCTTGCCGTGTACAGCCGGGCGAAGATCAGGGCACCGGCAACCACGACGACAGCAACAAGCACGCCGATCGCCAGCTGAACGAGCCAGCCCGGGCTCGCGACGGCCTGCAACCCGATCACCAGGAGCAGCGCGAGCGTGACGATGTCACAGGCTCGGTCGAGCGCGACCGTTCCGAGCGCGCGCCCGCCTGCCATCGGCGCATCCTGGCTCAGCATGCGCGCTCGCACGAGCTCGCCGATTCGAATGGGGAGCACGTTGTTGCAGGCGAGCCCGCTCAGGACCATTCCGTAGAACCTGCCCAGCCCCAAAGTGGGTGTGTCCGCGATCCGCTTCCAGCGCGCGGCCTGGAACGCGTAACCGAGCCCGAGAACGACGACGGCAACGAGGATGAGGCCGACGCTGGCCGCTTGGAGCTCTTCCCTGACGGCGTCGACGTCCGCATTGCGGACGGCGAGCCAGAGAAAGACCGCGCTGACCGCCAGGCCGGCGAGCGCCAGCAGCCCCTTGCCGAGCTTTCCGCTACGGCGGCTCATGCGGAGAAGGTATCGGCGTTCCGGGTCGGTGCTCTTGAGCTCAAATGTCGAGCTCGAGCCCATCGTGCGCAAGTTCGTACCTGTCCGGTGTCGGCAGCTCACACGGCCGGTGCGTAACGAGGAGCCGCTTCGCTCCGGACGCCTCGAACGCCTCCACCGCCTCCTCGAGCGACAGATGCCCACGAGGCTCCCCGTCGAGCTCTCCGCGCAGCAGAGTTGCCTCGCAGACGAAGAGGTCGGCGTCCCGCGCCGCCTGTACAAGCTCCTGCGATGGTGCGGAGTCGCCCGAGTACGCGAGCACCGCGCCGTTCGACTGCACGCGGAACGCGTAGGTCTGGAGTGTGTAGTGCGGAACCCTCGTCGCCGTGACCGAGAGCTTGCCGATCGAGAAGGGCGTGTCGGGCGCGTATTCGCTCAGATGGAAGGTTCGCTCGAACATGTCGGGGAATCCGAGCCTCTCCCCGAGTCCTGCCAGGAACTCAGCGCCGCCAGGCTGCACCCAGAGCGCGGGCTTCGGGACAGGGCGCTTCGACGCGAGGTAGAAGCTCCCCCACACCCAAGGCACGAGGTCGCCCCAGTGATCGAGATGGAAGTGCGTGATCGCGATGGCGTCGACGTCGGGCCACTCCGTGTGCTCACGCAGACGACCCAGGACGCCCGGGCCGCAGTCGAGCAGAACGCGGCTCCCGTCGGCCTGGAGCATGTATCCCGAGTGTGCGCTGCCGGGGTTCGGCCACGCCGGCGAGGAGCCGATGACGTTCAGGCGCACCGCGGTATTCTGCCCATGTGCCGGGGAAGATCCGAGTGGTGATCGCAAAGCCCGGTCTGGACGGCCACGATCGGGGCGCCAAGATCATCGCGCGAGCCTTGCGGGACGCGGGCATGGAGGTCATCTACACGGGGCTCCACCAGACCCCGGAGCAGATCGTCGAGACGGCGATTCAGGAGGATGCGGACGCCGTCGGCGTCTCCATCCTCTCCGGCGCGCACATGACGCTCGTGCCGCGGATCGTCGACGGGCTCCGCGAGAACGGTGCGGACGACGTCCTCGTCGTCGTCGGAGGGACCATCCCGCAGGACGACGCGGACGAGCTCAAGGCTCACGGCGTCGCGGAGGTCTTCGGGCCGGGCGCTACGACGAGCGAGATCGTGGACTTCCTTCGCGGCGCCGTGGCAGCGTAACTCGAACCACGCGGTTTCGCCGATACGGTCCAGCTGGATGACGGACCACGCCAGTCAGCGTTCGACACGTGCGGACATCACGTTCGTTGCTCTGCTCGATGTTGCCGGCGTCGTTTTCCTGTACCTCGGCCGCTCTCTCACGTTCTGGCATGACGAGTGGCGCTCCATCACCTTCAGCGGGGGCGCAATCGACTATCCTGAGGCCGGTGAACGAGCACTGGTCGACGTTTCCGCTCCTGCTTTACAGAGCCACTTTCAGGGTCGTTCGAGCTTCGATACGTATCTGCCGTACCTCGCCGAGGTGATCGTTCTGCACCTGTTGGCGGTCGCCGGCGCGTACGTTCTCATGCGGAGGCGGGTCGATCCGCTCGTGGCGATGGCGCTGGCGATTCCGCTGCTGTTCCTCGGCGCCGGATCGGAGAATCTGTTCTGGGCGTTCCAGACCGGGCTCGTCGGTTCGGTGATGTTCGGCGTGTGGGCGCTCGCGTTCATCGAGCGGCCCGGACGGTGGTCGTCGGTGATCGCTTCCGTTCTTCTTCTCGCATCGCTGATGTCATCGGGCCTCGGCCCTGTCTTTCTCGTCGCGTGTCTCGGCGCGGACGGTCTTCGACCCATCTCTACGCATACGAATCCTCGCGACGATTCCACCTGGGGCGGCGTACCTCCTATGGTTCTCGCTGGTCGGGCGCGTTCACGACGAACTCGACCGACCGAGCCCGATCGCAGGGCTACAAGACGTAGCCTGGTTCGCCGTTCGTGGCGTCAGCCACTCGGTCGCCTCATTCTCGGGCGTTGGACATCTTCCCGGCGGCCGCGTTTTCGCGTTTGTCCTGGTCACGGTCTTCCTGATCGCGACCTGCTGGGCGGCGGCGACCCCCAGACGGCGCGCCCTCGCAGCTAGCTGCTTCCTCGGAATTGCCACGAACTACGTTCTGATCGGGCTTGTCAGAGCGGACTTTCCGTTGCAGGAGACTCGCAGCCGCTACGCCTACCCAGTCGCGTTTCTCCTCGTCCTCGCAGTCGCGGACTGGATCCCCGGGGTGACGGCCAGTCTTCTGTCGCGCCGATATGCGAGGTTGGCTGGCATCGGCGGATTCATGCTTGCGCTCGGGGCCGTGACCGTGGCCAACGTCGACGCCCTCGCTGCCAATCAGGCACAGGCTCGTCTCAACGCTGACGTCACTCGTGCCTACATCTCCCTTGCAATCAACCGCGGCGAGGAGTCGTGGGTGGATCGTGACTCGATGTTTGCCCTGATGCCGCCGGTTCCCGAGCTGGTGGCAACCATAAGGAAGCATGGATCTCCACTCCGAGACGACCTCGTGCCGAGGGCGCTCCCGGCTCCGGCGAAAAGGGCGCGTGAGATCGCCCTGCTCTTCATCGTCGGCGACGGGTTTCGTGTTGTGCGGACGACGCGTGCTGGCCAGCAGACACGACTGGTGCTCGTCGCGATCGAGGATGTGGAGGTAGCACGGAACGGGTCATGCTTTGTCCTCAGAAATGCGGGGCGCGAAGGAGCGACGACCTTCACCGCGCCGGGCGGAACTCACATTCGCGTGACCGCCGACTCAGCGATCAGCGGCGCCGCGGTGCTAGGTCAGGAATTTCCTCCGTCACGGGCCGTCGATTTCGAAGCGGCGGCGGGTTCGCCCGCGGATGTTGTAGTTCCGGACACGGGCGACGATGACAGGTGGCGGATCAGGCTGGAGATCCCGGGTGTGAGCGGACGAGTCAGCGTGTGTGGGTTCCGGCTCGCTTGACGGATCTAGCTTCTCCACGCGTGCCTCGCGGCGCGTAATCGCCCGTGCGGCGACTTCGTCGCTGCGTACTTTGCCATCGTCCGGATGGGCAATCGGATCACATCCGGGTTCGCGATAAACGGCGCTGCCCTCATGGTCAGCGAGACGTGTGTGTAGCGATTGAAGATTTCGTTGAACGTCTCCTCGTCCATCCCCGGGAAGTACTTCCGGAAGAGGTGCGGGCTCGGTGTCGCAACAACATGCGTCACCGACCGGTAGCCCACGCCGTTGAGCACCGCATCGGCCGGCCCAAAGACCGCGATCGCACCATCCGGGCGCGTGGCCGCGAGCGTGTCGAGCTTCCTCGTAAGGGTGGTATCGGGCTTGCGGAACATCACCCGTGTGCTCTGCAGGGGATTGAAGATGCCCCAGACCATCGTCGGGATGAGGGCTACGAGGAGAATCGCGAGGCGTGTCGTTCGTACCGAAGGGTCTCGCGCAACCAACGCAAACGCCGCGATGCCCGCAACGAGCGGAAGGACGAACAGCTCGTCGCGGAAGCCGAGGTCGTTCTCGTGAAGATCGAGCGAGGCGGCGAGCCAGGCCACGACGACGGCCGCTGCGAACACGGCCATACGAACGGGCGTGATCCGTAGCGGAAGTCGATCCACTGCGTAGGCGGCGGCAATGAGCAGCAGTGTTCCCGAGGCGAAGAGCGTTCGCGCCTCGGGCGAGAGGCCGAAGCCGAGGACGAAGCTGAGAGGCGGGAACGGCAAGAGCTGCCAGAGCGTGATCAGGGCCCACATGAGACCGAGCACGGCCAGCCGCCGCAGATCCTGCCGCAGCTCTAGGTCGTTTCCGTAACGGCTTCGAATCTCGCCGACATCGACTGCGCAAAGTGCCAGGACCGCGAGCCAGCTGGTAACTGTCGCGGCCTCGGAGATGTTCGGTGCGATGAGGTTCGTGAAGTGCTCGGTCGTCGTCGCGGGGAGGAACTGCGAGGCGACTTGCCATAGAGGGAGGTCGCCGCCCGTCGCCCACCGATGACCGGGGTAAACGGAGTCTGCGTATGCGCGAAACACGGGAGCGAAGTACGCAAATGTGATCGAGAGCCCCACGGCTGTGCCGACCAGCACGCCGGAGAGTCGGCGCAAGGAGAAGATCTCGGGTCGAAAGGCGATGCACAAGGCGAGTGCGAGGAAGAGGAGTGGCGGGAGCGCGGGGGGATAGAACATCCCCAGCAGCCATACGGGTACGAGCAGAGAAAGCGTGAGGGCGATGTGTCTCGGAGACTTAATGCGCACGACCGCGAGGAGGACCCAGGGGAAGAGTGCGAGCAGGGGACTCGGGCCGGACCATGCCTGCACGAACGGCGAGAAGTAGAGGATGGCCGAAGTGAAACCGGCAACGGTCCGACCGAAACCCAGCTCACGCAGCAGGACGGACCAGCCGATCAGCATCAATGCCGCGCATGCTGCCCAGAAGAAGCTGTAGGCGAGCGCGGGCGGCACAACGAAGAACGGCCACACCAGCGGCTTGAAGACGAGGCCCCAGTTCAACAAGGGGAGACCGATGAAGCTGCGGAGCGTCTCGCGGTAGAACGACGTCTCGTTGACCTCGCGAAAGTCGTTGTTCACGGAAGCTTCGAACAGCGGCGTCATCACGGACCACTCGTCCGTCCGGATTGCGCGCGGCGAACCGAGCAGCGGAGTCTCCGGCTCGCCGAGCTGCCCAAGTGCAAGCGCATAGGAAGAGGGCGAGAGATGCAGGGCTACGTAGACGACGGCCAGGGCGAATACGCCGCACTCGAACGGCGCACGGAGCACGAGTCGCCGCGTCGAGTCAGCGGCGCGACGAAGTGCCGACATCCGGTCAAGTATGAGCGCGGTGCCGGTGGGCGCCTCTCTCAGGCGGCGCCAGGAGCGACGTCAGCGCGGCGGTCCTGCGTCGACCACCTCGGCGATCGCGAGCGAGTCTGCACCGGTACACGAGAGTGCGAGCTCCCGGGCGCGCGCCAACTCCGGCGCGACGAACATTGTCGCTCGCGCCGGTAGTGGGGCGAGCTCACTCGAGACCGATACCAGCGCGCCCGCGGGGGCGGGCTGGAGGCGGAGCCACGTGCCACTGGTACCGCTCGGAACACGAACTGTCCGATCACATGGGACGTGGAGTCCGGTAGTCACGCGCTCACCTCGCTTCCCGGGCGACCCCGCGTCGTCTGCTGCGACGAACGATGCCTGCGGGAGCCGATCCGGAGAGTCGGCGATGCCGTAGGTATGCGGTCCGAGGGCGCCTATCCACTGCCATCTCGAGAGAAAATCGAGCCCGGTTGACATAGGTGAGGCGACCATGAGATGTCGATAGCCCTGATCTCGAATCAGGTCGTAAGCGATGCCCTCGTTCGCGGGCGGCACCATGTGCCCCCGCCTGTTCGCGTAGTAGAGAACGGCCGGAGACCAGTCGAGGCCGACGATGGCGATGTGCTCGTCGGGTCGTGTCAATGTCGCGATCTCTCGTGCCAACGCCACGTCGCCGGAATCATTCTGATCCTCGTAGGCCACCATGGAGTAGTCGCGCCCGAAGTAGAGGGTGCCGAGCACCGCGAGGAGACCCACCGAGATCGCTGCGAAGACGATGGCTCTGTGTCGAGGCAGCGCGTTCCACCCGTATCCCACCGCGAGCCCGACGAGTGCCGCGAGGGCCGGCGTGATCGCCGCCAGGTAGTAGTCGTGGATCAGGTAGAGGTTCGTGAAGACGAGCGGCGGCAGGTACGCCGCGGACATGATCCCGAGCCAGAACCGCCACTGCGGCGACCGGGCGACGGCGACGACCGCGAGAGGCAGGAAGATCGCCGAACAGCCCGAGGACGTATAGCCAAATGCGATCGGAGATCACCTGCCACACTGCCGGATCGAATCGCTGGCCGAGCGTTCCGAAGTTCCAGCTGCGGAGCTCTTCGCTCGTGAGCCACGTGGTCGTTTGGCTCGCGGCCTTCACTGCGTCGGCGTGCCGCGTCCAGAGCAGTGCTGCGACGATCGGGACGCCGACGAGTACGACACGTCCACGGATCGACGAGGCGGCGGCGCGAGGCGCTTCTCGGGTTCACCGGGCGATAGAGGAGCGCCGGCAGGATCCAGAAGATCGCCGTCGTCGGCTTGACGAGCATCCCGATCGAGCCGGCGACGAGTGCGAGAGCACCGAACAGCGGTCGGCCACTCTCTCGCCTCGCGATCGAAAGCCCAGGTGAAGCCGACCGCTCCCGCAGTCGCGAGATACTCGATCATCGACGTGCGGCTCCACAGGAGCGCGAACGGCGTGAGGACGAATGCGACGAGCGTGCCGAACGCGGCGACCGGTCCTGCAACCTGGCGGACGAGGCCGTAGAGGAGCAAGGCGGTCGCGAGGAAGCACGCCAGGCCGGACAGTCGCATCGCCAGATCGTCATCGACGCCGAGATCCATCACGATCGACGCGCCGGCCTGAAGGAGCGGAAACTCGAACGGGATCTCGAACGGCTCGCCGAGAACCGGAACCTTGCGGGTGGGCGAGGTCGATGCCTTCCTCGTGAAAGACGCGCGCCTGGAACGCGGTCTGAGTCTGCCGGAATCCGTGGCGCTCGACCAGCGGCTGGCGGAGCGTCGGGGCCACGAACGCCACGAGTGCGCCGAGCACGCCGACCACGAGAAGCACCTCCACGACCCGATCCCTGGTCGCGGAGTGCGACATGGATCACGGGCTCTTCGGTGTGAGCTGTCACGCCCCAGGAGTTTGAACGAGCGTTCCGTCGGTGCCCGCCGGGACCGCCGATGCCGCGACTACGATCGATCCGCGCTGCACCCGCCATGCTCCACGCGAGGCCTCGACGCAAACAATGCCTTCGGCAGACAGCACATCCGAGATCCGATTCCAGTTGCAGTCGGCTGGAGCTCCGGCCGAGGAGTCGAGTCTCCTTTCGGTGATCATTCCGGCGCACAACGAGGCCGGCTGCATCCGATCCACGATCGAAGGGCTCGTCGAAGCTCTGGAGCGTGAGGACATCGACTACGAGGTGCTCGTCATCGACGATGCGAGCACGGACTCCACTGCCGACATCGTGCGAGTCGCTCAGCGCCGAAAATCCGCGGGTCCGGTACGAGCTGTCACGCAACCCACGCGGCTTCGGGTTCACCGTTCGGGCGGGGCTCGACCTGTTCAGCGGCGACGTCGTCGCCGTCGTGATGGCGGACGGGTCCGACGATCCGGCCGATCTCGTCCGGTACCACGACGTCATCCGGGAGGGATACGACTGCGCGTTCGGCTCCCGGTTCATTCGCGGAGCTCTCGGTTCACGACTACCCGAGGTCAAGCTCGTTCTCAACCGAATCGTCAACTGGGGGATCCGGATGCTCTTCCGAAGTGGATACAACGACACGACGAACGCCTTCAAGGCATACAGGCGCGAGGTGATCGAGACGGTGCAGCCGCTGCTCTCGAATCACTTCAACCTGACGGTCGAGATCCCGCTGAAGGCGATCGTGCGCGGGCACAGCTATGCGGTCGTGCCGATCGGCTGGCGGAATCGCACGGACGGCGAGTCGAAGCTCGCGCTTCAGGAGATGGGGAGCCGCTACCTGTTCATCGTCCTCTACGTTCTCCTCGAGCGGCATCTCAGCCGCGGCGACTACCGGCGAAAGCCGACCGGGGCGGTTCACGACCGACGGCGCGTCGGCGTTCGCAAGCGCTTGCACGCCGGTGACGAGCGATCGGAGCGAGTGCTCGTGAGCGAGCCGCTCGAGGACGTCTATCGGCGCCGCTTCAGTGACGCAGAGGCGGTCGAGAAGCACGCCATGTGGCGTGTGATCGGGCGTCATCTCCAGCGCTACGTCGACGACGGGTCGACCGTCCTCGATCTCGCATGCGATCGCGGGTACTTCATCGAGAACATTCGTGCGAAGGAACGGTGGGCAACCGATATCCGCGATGTCTCCTCCTACCTCTCGGACGAGATCCGGTTCGTTCAGGCCGACGGTCTGACGCTCGATCGCGATCTGCCCAACGGAACATTCGACGTCGTGTTCATGAGCAACTACCTGGAGCACTTGCCGTCCGGTGACGACGTCGTGGCACAGCTCCGTGTCGTGGCCGACCTGCTTCGTCCCGGTGGCTCGGTCATCATCCTCCAGCCGAACGTGCGGCTTCTCGGCGGGGCGTACTGGGACTTCATCGACCACAAGGTCGCGCTCACGGAGCGGAGCCTTGCCGAGGCCGCAGAGCTCGCCGGGCTTCGTGCCACCAAGGTGATCAAGCGCTTCTTCCCGTACACCACCAAGAGCAGGCTTCCCAAGAGCCCTCTGCTCGTGCGTGCATACCTCGCGTTCAGGCCCGCGTGGTTCGTGCTCGGGAAGCAGACGCTCTTCATCGCCGAGCGTCCGGCTTGATGGCGTCAGCGGTCGTCACCGGCTCGAGCGGCCTGATCGGCTCGGAGATGGTCGCGATGCTCGATCGTCTCGGCTGGAGGTCCCACGGCGTCGACAACAACATGCGGCGCGACTTCTTCGGCGAGGACGGCGACACGACGGCCAATCTGGAGCGACTGCTCGGCAGCACGAAGCGATTCACCCATCACGACATCGACGTCCGCGATCGCGCGGGCCTCGGTCGGCTGATCGCGGAAGTGCGTCCCGACCTGATCGTGCACTGCGCGGCCCAGCCGTCCCACGACCTTGCCGCCCGACGACCGTTCGACGACTTCGAGGTCAACGCCGTCGGGACGCTGAACCTGCTCGAGGCTGCGCGCGCGAGCTGTCCCGAGTCGCCCTTCGTCTTTCTCTCCACCAACAAGGTGTACGGCGACGCCCCGAACGAGCTCGAGCTGGTCGAGCTCGAGACACGGTTCGACTACGCGGATCCCGATCAGCGCGAGGGGATCGACGAGAGCTGCCGGATCGACGCGACGACGCACAGCCTCTTCGGGGCCTCGAAGGCGGCCGCCGATCTGCTCGTCCAGGAATACGGCCGCTACTTCGGCATGCCGACGGTGTGTTTCCGGGGCGGATGCCTCACGGGCTCGACGCATGCGAGCGCCGAGCTCCACGGGTTCCTGGCGTACCTCGCGCGGTGCATCCTCGAAGGCCGCACCTACCGCATCTACGGCTACAAGGGCAAGCAGGTTCGCGACAACATCCATTCCCAGGATGTCTGTACAGCAGTTCTGGCGTTCGCCGAGAGTCCTCGCGCGGGCGCCGTGTACAACATCGGAGGAGGGCGCGGCAACGCGGTCTCGATTCTCGAGGCGATCGCCCGCTTCGAGGATCTCGTCGGGAGGACGCTCGACCGTGAGTACGTCGACGAGCCTCGGCGCGGAGATCACATCTGTTACATCAGCGATCTTCGCCGGCTCCGGGGCGACTATCCGGGCTGGGAGTTGACGGTAACCCTCGACGACATCTTCGCCGAGCTCGTGGGTCGGAGCCGGGCTCGCGCCTCCGCAAGCACGTGAGACGCGTTCTCGTGACAGGCGGCGCCGGGTTCATCGGGTCGCACCTCGTCGAGCGCCTGCTTGCAGACGGCTTCGCGGTGACCGTGCTCGACAACCTCTCCACCGGGTCTCTCGAGCACGTGGCCGCCTGAGGCGACGCTCGTCGAGGGCGACGTGAGCGATCCCGCGTTCGTGGACGGGCTGTTCGCGAGCCAGCGCTTCGACGCCGTGTTCCACATTGCCGGCCAGGCGAGCATTCGTCTCTCGTTCGCGGCGCCGGAGACCGACTTGAGCACGAACGTGCTCGGGACGCTGAATGTCGTCCGCGGCTGTCTCGAGTCGGGCGTGCGCAGGCTCGTCAATGCGAGCTCGATGACGGCGTACGGCCAGCCCGAGCTGGTGCCGACACCCGAGGAGGTTCCGTGTGTGCCCGTCTCCTACTACGGGGTCACCAAGTACGCCGCCGAGCGCTACGCCCAGATCACAGGTGAGCGGAACGACGTCGAGCTGAACGTGACCTCGTTGCGGATGTTCAACGTGTACGGAGAGCGCCAGAGCATCGACAACCCGTACCAAGGGGTGCTCGCGATCTTCATCGGCAACGCGCTCCGCGGCGAGCCGATCACGATTCACGGCGACGGCCTACAAACGAGGGACTTCGTCTACATCGATGACGTCGTCGATGCGTGGATGCGCGTCCTCGACATGCCCGAGACGTTCGGCGCCGTCCTCAACGTGGGCAGTGGTCGGGGGACGTCCGTCAACGAGCTGGCCGACGCGGTATTGGCCGCGTTCGGCGAGTCCCGCGCGAGCTGGGACGTCGGCTCGGCGCCGGCACAGCTCGGGGACCAACGTCGTTCGGCGGCCGATATCAGCAGGATCTCCGCGCTCGGCTGGGCGCCGCATACGGATCTCAAGAACGGGATCGCGCGAACCGTCGCCTGGGCGCGCGCGAGCCTGAGCTGACCCGTCCGCGCGTCTAGGAGCTCCAGTAGCCCGGGTAGTCGCTGAGCCGACGCTTGAGAGCCGAAGGAACGCGGCGGTGGCGGCGCCCGAGCTGGAGCCCGACGAACTTCGCGAGCTCGTAGAGCGTTGCGTAGGGGATCCAGCGACGCTCGCCCGTCCTCCACAGCCATGCGATCTCACCACACGCGTACTGCGCACCGGCTTTCCAGAGCGCGGCCTTGGACTCGCGACTCTCGTCGACGTACGACCGTTCGGCGGACGCGCCGGAGTCGAAGAAACGCCGGAAGGCGTCGGCGACGGTGTACGCGTGGGAGTGGTGAACCGCGGCGCGCGGCTCGTAGTGGATGGTCATTCCGGCACGCAGCACCCGCCTCGACCATTCCTGGTCCTCGCTCATGATGATGTCCTCGGCGAAGCGATATCGCTCCCACACCTGCCTCGGCATGGCGGAGTTGACGTTCGAGAACAGCGTCAGCTCGAAGCTGAGCTCGTTTGCGCCCGTGAGTCGTTGAATCCGTCCGTCCGGCCCGTAGAGGAAGTCGAGGAAGTACCGCTCCGGCGGCCGGGCGTCACGGTGGGGCAGCTGTCGACCGTACACCCCCGCGATGTCTTCACCCGATTCGAGCGGCGACGTCAAGTTCGCGAGCCAGTGCTCGTCGGCTGCGTGTGCGTCCTGGCTCGTGAAGACGAGGGTCTCGCCGGCGGCGAGCTCCGCCCCGAGGTTTCGCGTGCGTCCGTGGTGAAACTCAGTCGGCGCGATCGAGTGGACACGCGCACCGAGCCGCTGCGCCGTCTCGGCGCTTCCGTCGCTGGAGCCCGAGTCCACGGCGACGACCTCAACCTCGTCGTCGACCTCCTGTACCGCGATCGCCTCGAGGCACCGCACGAGATCGGCGCCTCCGTTCTTGACCGGGAGGACGACCGAGATCATCTCGGCTCGGCGGCGGCCAGGAACTGGTACGCGAAAAGCTGCGGCCGTAGCCGCCCGAGCGCGTGCGCGACGCGCTCGACTCTCGGCGTCCCCACGATCGGCACGGGAACGGTGAAGTCGAGTTCGACGACACGGTATCCGGCGCGCTCGAGCATCTCGACGAGCGACTTGCGCGTGAAGAGATGCAGGTGCGTGCGGTCAAGGATCCCTCTCTCCGTGTAGCGCCAACGCCCGCCGAGGAGGCCGAGCCGCATCGTCCAGTTCGCGACGTTCGGCGTGCTCAGCACGAGCCGTCCGCCGTCTCGAAGGTAGCGATGCACGCGCGCGAGGAACTGCTCGGGCTCGCGCAAGTGCTCGATGAGGTCGCCGCAGAGGACGACGTCGAAGGAGTCGCTCTCGAACGGCAAGGCCATCACCTCGACGTCGCCGACCAGCACCTCCTCGCAGACGTCGCGAGCAGCCTCGGCCGCGCTCGCGTCCCGCTCGATCCCGATGACCGTGCAGCCGCGCTCCACGAGCGGACGCGCGAGGTAGCCGCTCGAGCAACCGACGTCGAGCACCCGCTTGCCGGCCCCGACGAGGTCCAGGAGCCGAGCATGGCCGCCGAGGGGACGGGTGTTGAGCTCGACATAGCCGGCGGAGTCGGGCGCGGGCAACGGCTCTACGCAGCGCCGCCGGTCGGATCGCTTCGGCGCAGGGGCATGGTCAAGAGCGCGAGGAAGAAGGCGCCGAAGACGATCTGGATCCCGAGCCCGAGCGTCGTGGCAAGAAGTGCCGTCTCGTAGACGCGGCCGAGTGTCCCGAAGCCGTTGACGGCCCATTCCACGCCGACTGCTGTCAGGCCGGCAACCGCGAGCAGCACGAGGACGCCTCCCACTACGAGGCCATGCTCCATCCGGAGGTGACGCGCGAAGCGCTCGAGCAGCGGATCCCGCTCGCCGATCCGAACGCGTGCGTACGTTCGCGCGAAAACGCCGAGCTGGACGACCTGGGCTCCTATGAGTGTCAACGCGACGAACGCGAGCATCGTGTGGATCTGCCACGACCGGCCGAAGAGGTCGATTGGGCCGGCCGCGAGGATCACCATGCCGATGATCCCGAGCAGGAGCATGAGGCCTCCGGGAACCAGGTAGAGCCAGCTCGGGCTGTACAGGAGCATGAAGCGCACGTGCCGCCAGGCGTCGCCGAAGCGGTTCAGCTTCGACTCGCCGACCCGCGGGTAGTAGTCGATCGGGATCTCGCTTACCGTGAGCCCTCGCCGGTAGGCCTTGAAGACCATCTCCGAGGCGAACTCCATTCCGGTCGAGTGCAGGTCGAGAACCGGAAGTGCCTCCCGGCGGAGCGCACGCATTCCGCAGTGGGCGTCGGAGACCTTCACCCCGAACAGGAGGTTGAGCATGCCCGTCAAGATCGGGTTTCCCACGAACCGGTTCAAGAACGGCATCGCGTCTCCGTGAATCGTGCCGTTGAAGCGCGAGCCGATCACAAGGTCGTCGCCTTGCTCGAGGCGGTCCACGAACGGCGCCAGCTCCTGCATCGGGTACGTGTCGTCCGCATCGCCCATGACGAGGTACTCGCCCTGTGCCGCGGCGAGGCCCGCGAGGTAGGCGTTTCCGTAGCCGCGTCGCCGTTCTTCGACGACCTGTGCTCCTCGGGCGGCCGCGACCGCAGCGGAGCCGTCCGAGGACCCGTTGTCGACGACCACGACCTCGCCAGGGCGGCCAGAGCGACGGATTCCCTCGAACGCGTGGTCGACGACGGTCCCCACGGCCGCCTCCTCGTTCAGGCACGGGATGATCACCGAGACCTCCGGAGCCGACGTCACCGAGCTTGAAGCTAGCAGGGAGATGTGTCAGATCGCCTGGCGGGGACGATCCGCCGAAGTCGAGGCCGTGCGAGTGTCGCAGGGGACGATGTCGTTCCGTAGTCGGACTCGCGCGTCGTTGCCCAGAACGCGACGAAGATCGTCAAGGCCACGCCCGTTGCGGCGTCCAATACCTGGGGCAACGTCAAGAACGGAGCGAGCCAGAGGATGCCCCAGGCCGGGGTCGCGAGCGCGAGGGGAACGAGGAGAAGGGCGTAGTAGTGCGTCCATACCATCGGCGATGCGAACAGGGCGGCCGCCACCGACCACGCGAACGATCCGAGATCGTCGCGACGCCGCGACGCCGCGACTGCGAGGGCAACGAGGCCCGCAGCGACCCCGAGTGCGGGACTTGCTGCTTCTCCGAGCGGTGCCGCGAGCGCCGCGACGGACAGGCCGTCCTGACCCTGGGCCTCGGCATGCCGCCGAATCATCCCGGGGTAGTCGACAATGCCCTCGAAGCCCACGGCGGCCCAGGCGACGACGCTCACCAGACCTGCGAATACCGCCGAGAAGGCAAACGTGGACCACCGGCGCGTGAGCGCGAGCCAGACGACGAGGGGCCAGAGGAACAGCTTGGCCGCGATCACGAGCCCGAGAAGCGGCGCGCCGAGACGTGGGCGATCCCTCCATCGCCAGATGAGTGCGAGCGCGAGCACGAACAGGAGCGAAACGTTGGCGTAGAGAAGCCCGGCGATGACCGGCGGGCTGGCCGCCGCGGCGAGGTAGCAACGCCAATCTCTGACGCCGCAGAGCCACAGACCCCCAACCACGGCGGCCGACAGCGTCAGCAACCAGAGAACGAGGCCGGTGCGATACGGGAGCACCGAGAATGGGAGGGTCGCGAGCGTCGCAGCGGGCGGATAGACGCTTCCTCCGTCATGTCCCTCCGCCGTGTACTCCCGCACCGGGCTTCGGCCATCGAGGACTGCGCGGCCGGGATTCCAGATGCTCGTCTCGAAGTCGTCCGCGAAGGAGTCACGAGCAGCCGCGCGCTGCGTCTGGTCGACCGTCACGCCCGCTGTAACGACGACGAGGAAGGTCACGACGGCAACGACTGCGCACCGGCGTACCCATCCGAGCCGGGAGAAGCCTTGCATGTGCGAGTGGCGTCTTCCTCCTCGCGACATGTCGAAATCTTCAGCGAGTAGCTTGGCGGCATCCACGTCGTTCGCTCCCGTGCGGTCCATGCTGAGCGTACTTCCGTTCACGGCTCAATCAAGTCTCTCGCATCTCGTGAAACGCATGACTAGCCCCTTGTCCAGGCAGGACAACACGATCGGCGCTCGTGCGACGTCCCCGAGGAGCGCATCCTTGTAGTTGTGCACGCCGTGAAGACCGGGGCCGTTGGCGGCTGCGCACGTATGCCGGCCGGGGAGTCGATCGGGTGATCGTCGTCGACCTCGGCTGTTTCCCTCATCGGGACGAGATCTCCATCGAACCGCTCGTAAGGCGCTATCGGCCTGACGTTCTCTACGGGTTCGACCCGTGGCCCGCGCTGATCGAGGGGGAGACCAGTTCGAGGGGACGCGTGTCATCCTCACGCGACAAGGCGGCTTGGACGGCCGACGGCGAGATCGAGTTCGCCCGCGTCCGGAGGTTCCGAGCGTGGGATTCGACCGTGATGCGCGAAAAGAACTCGCGTGGTGAATGGTCGGGCGCGGGCGACGATCATCCGCGTTCCGTGTTTCGACTTCTCCGCGTGGCTCCGCACGCTGCCCGAGCCGCCGATCGTCAAGTTCGACGTCGAAGGCGCGGAGTTCCCGATCCTCGAGAGAATGGTGGAAACGGGCGCCGATGCTCTGGTCAAAGAGTTGCTCGTCGAGTGGCACGACGACAAGATGGTCGACTTCCCCGCACGGAAAGCGAGTCTGCTTGCCCAGCTCCGATGTCCGGTCGCGTCCTGGGAGGAAGCGAAGACCAACCTCCGCTCGACGATTCGCGGCCTCTGGAGAGGCAAACGCGCGCTGGGTGCCCGATGAGGGTCCAGTCCGAAGTGCTCCCGGCCGACGGTACTACGTGACAATGGGGGAGAGCTGAAGACTGCGGTCGCCAGGCAGACTCCATGGCCTGCGGCGTGGCCGCATCGACCGGGTGCAGACGAGCGCGCTCGCGCTCGATATCGCGATCGTCTGCGGCGTCGCGCTCGTCCTCGGGTCGATCCGGCTCGGAACCCCGTCGCTCTGGGTCGACGAGACGTTTACTGCGGGTGCCGTTCGCGAGACGTTCCTCAACCCGATCGACCAGTACCACTGGTTCTACTACTCGCTCGTCACTGCATGGACGACCGCTCGCGGGGACGTCGGAGTGGGCGCTCCGCACGCCGTCGGTGTTCGCGTCGATGCTGGCGTGCGGCTTGCTCGTACCGCTGGCACGCAGGCTGTTCGACCGCTGGGTGGCGCTCGCGAGCGGTCTGTTCCTCGCCACGAGCCCGTTCCTCGTGAAGTGGTCGCAGCAGGCGCGCGGATACACGCTCGTGCTCGCCGTGAGCATCCTTGCGATGCTGCTCTTGCTTCGGGCGCTCGAGCGGGGATCGCGCGGCGCGTGGCTGGCCTACGGGGTTGCGTTCTCGCTCGTGTTTGCCATGCACCCGGTCTCTGCCTTCGTGCTCGTGCCGGCGCACGCCGTCCTCGTCGGCCGGCGGCGCGAGAAGCTGCTCCCGCACGGCCTGCTGGCGGCATGCGCCATCGTCGCGCTGGGCGTGCCGTGGGCGTTCGCGCGCGTCAAGCAGACGCCGCCGCAGGACTGGCTCGATCGGCCGTCCCCTCGAGTCGCGCTCGACACCTTGCTGGACATCTCGGGCGCGGCGGGCTTCGGTCTCCTGCTTGCGGTCGTCGGACTCCTCGTCCTACGGCGAGCGGGTCGAAGCGAGCTCGCGCTCTGGCTCGGCGTGTGGGCGTTCGCGCCGTTCGTGCTCGCTCTCGCGGTGTCCTTCGTCACGCCCATCTACCTCGACCGCTACCTGATCACGGCCGCTCCCGCATTCGCGTTGCTCGCGGGCGTGGCAGTCCTGAGTGTCGGCCGGCGCGCCGGCGTCGCGCTCGGCGTTGCGGCTGCCGTCGCGACGAGCGTCGGCCTCGTCCTCTGGTATGCGCACGGCCGATCGCGGAAACTGGCGCGGCGAGGACTGGAGAAGCGCCGTCGGGACGGTCCTCGAGCGCCGCTCGGAGAGCGATGCGGTGATGGTCGTCCCGTGGTGGCCCAATCCCGCGGCGAAGTACTACGGCGCCTCTCCGACCGGCATCTCGTCCGCCGACTCACTCTGGGTGCTCGTCTGGTCGGAGGACGGACACGGACTGCCGGAGTCCCAGCGGCGACCGCTCGGCTTCGGCGACCACCGACTCGTCGAGAGGCTGCAGTTCGGCCGGCGGGTGAGCGCCCAGCTCTGGAGGCGCGCGCCGTGAGTTTGAAGCCCACCACGGTGAGGTTCGATCCCGGCGAAGCGACGTCGCCCGACGAGCTCGGCATCGCCGTGCTTCACCTCTACGCGTACGAAACCGCGGCCGGCCTCGTCCGTCCCGGAACGCGCGTACTGGACATCGGCTTCGGGGAGGGCTACGGATCCGAGATCCTCTCGGGCGCCGGCGCCGACTATCAGGGTCTCGAGGTCGACCCCGAGATCGTCGACCACGCGCGCGAGCGCTACGGGCCCCGGTTCGACACGTACGACGGGTCGTCGATCCACGCCGATGACGGTGCGTTCGACCTGGTGGTCGCGTTTCAGGTGATCGCATACCTCGCCGATCCCGTTCCGTGGCTGCGGGAGATCCGGCGCGTTCTCGACCCGGACGGTACCGCGCTCATCACGACTCCGAACCGCGTCTATCGTCTCTATGAAGGGCAACGGCCGTGGAACCGCTACCACGCGCGCGAGTACTCGGCGGACGAGTTCAGGCGGCTGCTCGCGACGACCTTCTCGGACGTCACGGTCTACGGAATCCTCGCTTCGGAGCCCATCGACTCGGTCGTGCGAGCGCGGGCCGCGCGTGCGCGCAAGCTGGCGCGACTCGACCCCTTCGGGCTCCGGTACTGGCTCCCGGAGTCGCTGAACGCGCCGCTCCGTCGGGTCGTACGGCGAACGGCGCCCGCGGACGTGGATCGTTCCGAGTTCACACTCGATCGCGTAACGCACGACGAGGCTCGGGCCGAGGACGGCCTCGACCTACTCGCGTTCGTGCGACCTTAGGAACCGGGAGGCACGAGCCAGACGTTCATCTCGTCCCCGCGCGCGTACTGCTCGAAACGGTAGTCGCGCACCTGATCTCGGCCGAGGCAGGGTACGTCGACCGGTTCGAGGGCGAACGGCTGCATCACGTATGCGATGGCCTCGCGGCCTCCGCAGACCGCCGCTGCGACCTCGCCCGGCTGCGGAGGTGGCGGACGCGGTCGCCCCAGGTAGTAGTCGAGACCTTCCGGGTTGCGAACGTACGCGAACACCGGGGCCTCCGGGCTCTCGCGCTCGATGATCGCCGCGGCGTCCTTGTATGCCTCCCGCGGCAGTCGAGTCACGTCCGGTGCGATGACGACGAAGTTGGCCGCGAGGAGTCCGAGGAGCACGATGCTCGCCAGCGTGCGCACGATCGCTGGGCGGGTTCGGATGCGTCCGAAGACCTCAGCCATGCCGGTGGCCAGCAGAACGAAGAGCGGCACGAGGAGGTAGCTGAGGTAGCGCGGAACGATGTATGCCCGCCCCAGCCAAAGGACGAGGACGTGGCAACGACACCCGCGACGAGCACGAGCGCCGTACGCCTGTCGCGTACGAGCGGGCTCGACCCCATGATGAGTGCTGCCAGGCGCAACGAGCGGCAGCCAGGCGAGCCCCGCGACCAGTGCGGTGCCGTCGATCCACAAGAACGCGGGGATCAGGACCTGGTCGATGGGCGCCGTGACGAGCCAGAGAGTGTCGATCCGAACACCGTCCTCGATTCGCGCCGCGTCCCGGACCTGGCCGAGGTGAGGGCGAGTACCACGCGACCGATCGCCAGAAGAGAGGCGCCCAACCCGAGCGCCGTCCGGCGGCGGAGCTCGCGATCCGCGAGCAGGACCGCGCCGGTCGCGACATACGCGATCCCGAACTGCGGAAGGGTCCAGGTACCGAGGATTCCTCCGGCGCAGAAAGCGACGATCGTCCAGCTCTGCCCCGAGCGTCCTGCCTCGAGCGCAGCCACGACCACGATGCTCATGGCGAGAAAGGCGAGGCCGTATCCACGCGCCTGCCGGGTGATGTCGAGAAGCAGTGGCGAGACGGTGGCGAAGAAGAGGAAGAGCACGCCTGCGAGCGGAGTCACGCGCTTGTGGAGCCACGCGGTGACGAGAGCGACTCCCGCGATGAACGGCACCACCGACCACAGTCGAAAGGCGATCTCCGACTCGCCTACGACACCGCTCGTCGCCCAGGCGAGCAGGCTGAAGAGCTCGTGGCTGAGATCCGGCCCGGCGAGGATCTCGCGAGGCCCCGCTCGGATGAACTCCTCGACCGCAACGACCTCGTCGTGCCAGAAGCTCTGGTCGAGGCCGATGAGGCGTGTCGCCAGCAACGCCGATCCGAGAATCGCGTACGACGCGGCCGTGATGAGCTCAGCGCGACCTCGGGGCGCTACTGCGCGGGCGGGATGAGCCACACGTTCACCTCCTCGCCGCGCGCGTATTGGCGGAAGCGAACGTGTCGCGCGCCCTCGCGCTGCGTGCAGGGAACGGTCACGGGCGGCAGCAGCCACGGCTGGCTGACGAAGACCACTTCGCGTACTGCCTGACATACCCGGCGGAGTTCATGGGCGCTGCCGGGGCACTTCCACGGACTCGTCCGAGATAGAACTCGAGGTCCCTCGGATACGGCACGTACGCGAATACGGGCGCTGATGGTCGTGCGACCGTCCGGATCGTCGCGGCTGCATCCTGAATCGACTCCCGGGGAAGTCGGGTGACGTTCCACATGTATGGCGCCGAGATGAGGCGACGAGCCCCAGCACCGTCACGGCGAGCACCGTTCGGACGCCCGCGGGACGGCTGGTGACGCCGCGCCAGAATCGCGGCAATTCCGCTCGCAAGAGCGATCAGGAGCGGGACGAGAAGAAAGCTGAAGAAGCGCGGGGCCACGTTGGTTCGGGTGAGCCAGAGCGTCACGACGGTCGCCACCACGCCCGCGCCGAGGACGAGCGCTGAGTCACGAGTGCGGAGGAGGGGACTCGAGCCGATGAGCAATGCCAGTCCCGCGACGAGCACGAGCGATCCCAGACCCGGGTCCACGAGCACTTCGTCGATCCATCTCAGGCCCGGCATGAGTATCTGATCGATCGGAGCGGTAACGACCCACGCGCCGTCGATCGGCGCGCCGTAGTTCTGGCGCGAGCTCGACACGAGATCGTCGAAGTGCGGGGCGTACCAGGCGATGACCGCGATGAGCGATGCCGTCAGCCCGATCACCACGGCTCTGCGGAGCTCGCGTTGCGTCAGCAGGACAAGACCAGTGGCGGCGAACGCGATTCCGAAGTGTGGCAGCGTCCAGGTGCCGACCACCCCAGCGCCGCAGAAAGCGACGATCGTCCAGGCTCGCGGCGAGCGGACTGCCTCGAGCGCAGCGACGACCAGTACGCCCATCGCGAGAAAGGCGAGACCGTATCCGCGTGCCTGGCGCGTGATGTCGAGGAGCAGCGGCGAAGCCGTCGCCAGGAAGAGGAAGAGCACGCCCGACAGCGCGCCGAGCCGCACGTGCAGCCACGCGGTGACGATGATCACTCCCGCGACGAAGGGGACCGCGGACCACAAGCGAAGCGCGACCTCGGATTCGCCGAAGATCGAACTCGTCGCCCAGCCGAGCAAGGCTGAAGAGCTCGTGGTTGTTGGGGATGTACGTGCCCGACCAGGATCTCGTGAGGCCCTCTCCTCACGTAGTTCCGCGACCGTCATGAGCTCGTCGCTCGCAGTAGCCGTGGTTCAGCCCGACGAAGCGCGACCAGCAGAGGAGCGATCCGAGGACGAGGTACGACGCCGTGACGATCGCAGCGGCACCGCGACCGTTAACACGGCGGCCCGGTGCCGCCGAGCTCGCTCACATCACGCGGCAGCGTACGAGCGTGCGCAGGACGCGGACACCGTCGAACGCGGTGAGCTTCTTCCCGGCGTCTCGGCCGCGCGCCCTGTAGTGGATCGGCACCTCGTGGATCCGTTCTCCCGCGAGAAGTACGCGCGCCGCGATCTCGGGCTCGATCGCGAATCCTCGCTCCCGCAGCCGCAACGAGCGGAAGAGGTCGGTGCTCATGGCCTTGTGACCCGTCATCACGTCCGAGATCCAGCAGTTGTAGAGGAGGTTGGTCGTGAAGGTGACGGCCTTGTTCCCCATCACGTACCAGAAGCTGAACGAGGACTGGGACGTCCACGCGCGCGTGCCGAAGACGACCCTCGCCTCACCGGACACGAGGGGGTCGAGGAGGTCGGCGAGGTCGCCGGCGCGGTACTCGAGATCCGCGTCGAGGATCGCGGAGAACTCACCGCTCGCGTGGCCGAGTCCGGTTCGAACGGCTGCGCCTTTGCCCTGGTTGCCGGTGTGGAACACGACGCGTACGTTGTCCGGCCAGCTCTGCGAGCCGAGCAGCTCACGCGTGCCGTCGGTCGAGCCGTCGTCGACGACGATCAGCTCGCGACTCGCTACGGGGAGCTCGGCGTCGAGCGCGTCGCGGATCGCCGCCTCGACCGTCGAGCGCTCGTTGAAGACCGGCATGAGGATCGAGAGGTCGCTGGCCATCGCGGGAATGCTGCTGACGCGACCGGCTGACGTTCTACTGAAAGCGGCGCGACGCGGCTGATCTGAGCGCCCCGCGGAGCCGACGATCGCGTCGGCGTCGTTTCGCCTTGAGGGTGTAGGCGACGACCGGCACGGGCGTGCGGAACGCCGGAGCGTCGCGCCGGTGATCCCGCCGATCGAAGGCGCCATGCGGCCCGGGCGGCACCGTCAGCTCGAGTGACCTCGCCTCGATCTCGAGCCAGCGCCCACCGGGGTAGTGGCGGACGCGCTCGACGTGGAGCTCGATGGTGCCCGCGCCCGCAGCGATGAGCCGCCCACGGAGGCCGAGGCTGAACTCCGAGCCGGGCTTCGCGGCGAAGAGCGGCCGGCTCGCGCGCTTCAGGTACTTCAGCGGATTCACGTCGGCGCCGCCGTTCGGATGCACCTCGAAATGCAGGTGCGGGTTGCCGCTCGCGTCGCCGGAGTCGCCGTTCCAGGCGACCTGCTCTCCTGCCGAGACCCGAGCGCCGTTCGGGACCGCGAACGTGACGTGTTTGACGCAGCCGCCCTTGTTGTCGTTTCGCGCGGTCAGGTCGTTGTTCAGGTGGATGTAGAGGTACATCGTCCCGCTCCGCCCGTAGAGGTAGAGCATGCAGCCGCCGAGGCTGGACTGCCCAGAACTCGACGCGCCCGTCCTCCGACCGCGACGACGGGAGCGCGCCACGGGTTCTCCATGTCGATTCCCGCGTGCCGGCCGTTCCCGCGAGGGTCGCCGTAGTTGTCCCAGAGCTCCGTCTTGGCCACGAGCGGGAACACGAGGCGTGGAACCGCTTCCTCGCCTCCGCTCGCCGAGGGGGTGAGCGACGGCGGCGGCGATGCCGGTGAGGAGGAGAGAGACGAAGGTCCCTCGTGCGTCGTCCGGTGGCGTCTCATACGAGAAGGTGCTCCGGTTCGAGCGCGAAGGGCGGGAGGCTAGCAGACCGTCGGTCCATCGGCTAGGCCCGGCTCGGTCGAGCGGTCGACGAGTCCGATCGACTCCCCTTCCGTGGTTCGGATGGACGTCAGAGCATGCGTCTGGGCAGAGCGGTTCCGGGGCGAGCGCTGCCGTCTCGCTCCTCGTGCCGTCGTCGCGCTGTCGACGCCGCGTTCCCTCGCCGTCTCCGTGGCGACCGGGCGTCGGCCGCGCTCGCTCAGGGCCGAGCGGAACCCTCCACCCGATCGCCGGGACGCTTCGACCCGGACGAGCACGCGCGCTCGAGGAGTGCGGCGACGAGCGCGGTGCTCTCGAGCAGGCCTTCGGGAACATCTGCTTACCAGGGGCCCAAACAGGCACTCGCGGCTTCGTCGACGTCGTCACGGAGCGGCAACCGGATCGAGCGAGACTGTCATCGGATCGCGCTCACTCGATTGGTGCGGCGGCGCTCGAGCGGTACGACGGAAACGTCGCGCGCACGTTCGCTGAGGGCTCGCCGACTGCTGCGTCTCGGCTACTACCACGGGATGCTCGAGCGCGCGCTCGTCGGCGTCAAGTCGTCGAAGCGCGAGCTCGGGCGAAGGTCGCGCGCGTGGCTCTGCGCGCGACGCAGGCGCATCGGCGGCGTGGTTCCTCGACTACCAGTGCCGTCACGGCCTCGGTCACGGGTTCATGATCCAGACGGGCTACGACCTCCCACTGGCTCGTTGTCCGTGTGCGCTCGACTGGGTACGGCTGGGATCACGACGCGTGCACGGGCGGCGTCGTTCATGGAGAACCTCGCACGCGCTTCGGCATTCGCTCGCCCTGGCTCCGCGACGACGATCCCGCTGTATCCGTGCGACGCGAGTCGCGCGCGCGACAGGCACTCGTGCTACCTGCGCGTCACTCGCGGATCCTGCGAGCTGAACGGTGACGACTTCGCGGACGGCGCGGACGCTGCGTGCTCGCGGTCGAGACGGACTTGCGGCGCCGCCTGCTTCCGAGGCGTACGGGCGAGACGCCGTCGGTCGGACGCGCGCGACGCGAGGCGAGTCCGCGGCGTACCTGCGCGATCGCGCGCGTCCGGATGCGCGGCGAGGGCGACGATGCTCGTGCGGGCGCTGCGCAGGACGTTCGCGACGGTGTCCGGAACTACGCCGAGCGCGCGCCGGCCGCCTGCGCTCTGCGCACGCGTGGCGCCGCGGCGCCTGCGCGCGCGACTGCTATCTGCGGGGTCGGCCTCGTCATCGGCCGGCTCTGCGGACGGACGAGCGCGGCGCGCCGCCTGCGCGACGTGCTCGACGCTGCACCATGCGGCCGAGCCGCCTGCGTCGGACGCCGTGCGCCGAGGTCGGTCCGCAGCGCGCCTGTCCGCGCGCTGGTGGCTCAGCACGACGTCGTGGCCGTCGTCGCCCCGGTGACGGCGCCGGCTAGAGTCCCCGCCGATGAAGATCGCCGTCTGCGTGAAGCACGTGCCGGACGCGACCGTCCACAAGCGGATCGACCCGACCACGAAGCGTCTCGACCGCTCGGGTGAGTCGGCTCTCAACCCGACCGACCTGAACGCCGTCGAGGAGGCGCTGCGGATCAAGGAGGCGCAGGGCGGCGAGGTCGTGCTCGTGTCGCTCGGTCCCGCGAAGGCGGCCGACTCGCTGCGCAAGGCGCTTGCGATGGGCGCCGACCGGGCGGTGCTCGTGAGCGACGAAGGGGCCGCCGGATCGGATCTCCTGGGAACGAGCCGCGTGCTCGCGGCCGTGCTCGAGCGCGAGGCAGCGGACCTCGTGCTCTTCGGGCAGGCCTCGAGCGACGGCGACGGCGCCGTTCTCTGGGCCGCGGTCGCAGATCGCCTGCGGCAACCCGTGATCTCGCAGGTCGCGGCGCTGACGTTCGAGGGGGACGAGGTGCACGGGAAGCGCCAGACCGAGCACGGCTACGACACGATCTCCGTGCCCCTGCCGGCCGTCGTCGCGGTCTCGGACGCGATCAACGAGCCGCGCTATCCCTCGCTCAAGGGGATCATGGGCGCCAAGACGAAGCCGCAGGAGACGCTCTCGCTGGCAGAGATCGGTTTGGCGTCCGACGAAGCCGGCGACGCCTCCGCGAGGACGACCGTTCTCGACCTCGGGCCACCTCCGTCGCGAGGCGACCAGATCAAGATCGAGGACGACGGCAGCGCCGCCCAGAAGATCGTCGACCTGATTCTCGAGAAGCGGCTGCTGTGATCCGCCCCTCTCGCCAGAGGAGCGGGGTCTGGCTGAAGCCAGACCCCAGCGCGCGGTTGAATGGGGTCAGACCCGTCGGGTCTGACCCCAGGTACGTACCAAGCGCGCGGTTGCACGGGGTCAGACCCCACGGGTCTGACCCCAGTGCACTTGCCAAGCGCGCCGCTGAATGGGGTCAGACCCCACGGGTCTGACCCCGTGCGCCTACGGAGCGCGCGGCTAAATGGGGTCAGACCCCACGGGTCTGACCCCGGGCGCCTACCGAGGACCGGTGCCCGCGAGGAGCGCACGTGAAGTTCCTCGTCTTCCTCGAGCACCACGAAGGCGGGCTCGAGAAGGGCGGGCTGGGCGTCCTCTCGAAAGCCGCCTCGCTCGGAGACGCTGCCGGAGTCGTGCTCGGCCCCGGCGCTCGCGAGCTGGCTGCCCGCGCCGGTGCATATGGCGCGGTGAAGGCGTACGCATGCGAGGACGAGGCCCTCGCAGCCGCGCTCCCGCAGCCGCGCGTCGACGCGCTCGAGGCGCTCGTCGAGAAGACCGGAGCGGATTGCGTCCTCTTTGCCGCCTCCGTCCTCGCGGCGGACGTCGCGGCAGGGCTCGCAGCGCGGCTCGAGGCGGGTCTCAACTGGGACCTCACCGACTTCGAGCTCCGAGGCGACGAGCTCGTCGGCAAGCGGCAGGCGTTGGGTGACACGGTCCTGGTCGACGTCGGCTGGACGGGCTCCCCGCGGCTCGGCCTCGTGCGCGCGGGCGCGTTCGACCCGGTCGAGTCCGGTGGCTCGGCGGAGGTCGAGGCGTTCGAGTCGCAGTTCTCCGATTTCTCGTCGCGTTCCGCGCTGATCGGCCAGACGGTGGAAGCGACGAGCGGGCCGTCGATCGAGGACGCGGACATCATCGTCGCCGGGGGCCGTGGACTGGGCTCGCCGGAGGCCTTCTCGCTGCTCGAGGAGCTCGCGGCGGCCCTCGGCGGAGCCGTCGCGGCCACACGCGCAGTCGTCGACGCGGGCTGGTACCCGTATTCGACCCAGGTCGGTCAGACGGGGAAGACCGTGTCGCCGAAGCTCTACATCGCGTGCGGTATCTCCGGCGCGATCCAGCACAAGGTCGGGATGCAGGGCGCCGGCACGATCATCGCGATCAACAAGGACCCGAATGCGCCGATCTTCGACTTCTGCGATGTCGGAGTCGTCGGAGACCTGCATCAGATCGTGCCGAAGCTGACGGAGCTCGTGCGCTCCGCCCGTTCGTAGATGGCCCGGCCGAGCGACTTCGCGCCTGCATTCGGGGCGATCGACGCCGTCGGCGCTCCCACCGATCCGCGTCGAGGAGCGCATCGAGGTCGGCGTGGCCATCGTGGGCGCGGGTCCGGGGGGGCTCGCCTGCGCGATCCGGCTCGGCCAGCTCCTCGAGGAGCACCCCGACGTGCGCGAGCGGCTCGGCGAGGTTCCGGTGGCCGTCCTCGAAAAGGGCAAGCAGCCCGGCTCGCATCTCCTCTCGGGCGCGGTCGTCAGCCCGCGGGCGCTCCGCCGGCTCTTCGAGGGCAGGCTCACGATGGCGGACGTCCCGACCTATGGCGAGGTTGCCGGCGAGGCCGTATATCTCATGTCCCGCCGTTCGGCCGTCCGCATTCCCGCGCCGCCGACGATGCGAAATCACGGCAACGTCATCCTCTCGGTCTCCGAGCTCGGCCGATTCCTGGCCGAGCAGGCCGAGGCGCTCGGTGTGGTGGTGCTCCCGGAGACGGCCGCGACGAAGCTGCTCGTCGAGCACGGGCGCGTCGTCGGGATCCGGACCGGCGATCGCGGGCGGGGGAGAGAGGGAGAACCGCTGTCGACGTTCGAGCAGGGCTCCGACGTCGTCGCCGGGATCACCGTGCTCGCCGAGGGAACGCAGGGGTACCTCACCGCGGCGGCGATCGAGAGCTTCGGCCTGCAAGGCGAGAACCCGCAGATCTGGGCGCTCGGCGTGAAGGAGGTCTGGCGCGTGCCGAAGCCGCTGCGCCGCATCGTTCACACGATGGGCTGGCCGCTCAGGAAGTCGGCGGGCTACGGCGAGTTCGGCGGCTCGTTCATCTACCCGATGGGCGACGAGCTCGTCACGGTGGGGTTCGTCGCGGGGCTCGAGGCGAAGGACGTCGAGTTCTCGGTTCACGACGTGCTGCAGGAGTTCAAGACGCACCGCCTCGTATGGAAGATCCTCGGAGGCGGTGAGCGAGTCGCGTGGGGCGCGAAGACGATCACCGAGGGTGGGTACTTCTCGCTGCCTCGGCGGTTCAACTCGCCCGGCCTGTTGCTCGTCGGCGAGGGAGCGGGGCTCGTCAATGTCCCGCGCCTCAAGGGGATCCACTATGCGATCGAGTCGGGCCGGCTCGCCGCCGAGGCGGCGTTCCGGGCGCTGCGGCGTGGGGAGGTCGCGAGTCGTGTCGGAGCGCTCGACTCGTACGACGAGTCACTCCGCGAGAGCGCGCTCTGGAAGGAGCTGTACGAGGTGCGCAACATGCGCCAGGCCTTCGACAAAGGCTTCTTCGTGGGCGGCGCGCTCGCGAGCATGATGACGGTGACCAAGGGGCGAATGCCCAACGGCCGCTTCCCGGCGCACCCGAACTCGGCCGCGCCCTTGATGAGGACGGGGAGAGCGTCGCGGTATCCGAGCCCGGACGGCAAATACGTCTTCGACAAGCTCTCCTCGGTCTTCGCGTCGGGCAATCGGACGCGGGACGACCAGCCCAACCACCTCAAGGTTTCCACGCGCGTGCGCCGGCCGGTCGCGGAGGCGTGGGAGTGGATGTGCCCCGCCCACGTGTACGAGGTGGGGCGCGATCTCGGCGACGGCATGGTGGCCGTCGAGATAACGCCCTCCAACTGCGTGCAGTGCGGCGCGATCACCGCGAAGGGCGGCCGGCTGACGCCTCCCGAGGGCGGCTCCGGCCCCGAATACACCCTGACCTGAGCAGGGTCAGACCCCACGGGTCTGACCCCGTACGACATGCCGGCTGACCCCTCCCGAGGGCGGCGTCGGGAGCCCGAGTACACCCTGACCTGAGCAGGGTCAGACCCCACGGGTCTGACCCCTTACGTCCTCCCGTCGCGATGGGGTCAGACCCGTGGGGTCTGACCCCGTGAGTGGCGCCAGCGCGCTCGGTCACGGAGAGGAGCGGAGAGCCCAGGCGCGCGACATCGCGACGCGATCGGCGAGCGCCGGATGGGTTCCGAGCATGAGCTGAACCCAGGCGGGCGGGTCGGGGTCTCCGAGCCCGGTCTCCGAGAAGCCGACCATGAGCCCCTCGAGCGCCGCCGGATCCCGTGTCACCTCGAGCGCTTTCCAATCCGCCTCGGCCTCCATCCGCCGTGAGATGACGTTCGCCAGCGGCGTCGTCACGAGCTGGAAGACGACGACCACGAGCAGCGTGAGCGGAACGGCCTCCGGCGAGCCCATCCCTCCTCGCCCGCGCGTCGCCCGCATGAGAATCCACGCGCCCGGGACCGCGAACAGAGCGAACCACCCGATGCCCTCGGGGAGATGTGTCTGCGAATGGTGTGCGAGCTCGTGCGCGAGCACGACGCGCTGCTCGTCATCCGAGAACGGCTCCTGCAGCATCGTGTCCCAGAACACGACGCGGCGACTCGGTCCGAGGCCGAAGGCGTATGCATTCGCCTGGTCGGTGTCCTTGCTGACCTCTTCCACGCGAATCGGGATGCTCGCCAGCCCGAGCTCGTCCTCGTAGCGCGCGGCGTCGGCGAGGAGCGCCTTGTCCTCCAGCGGCTCCGTCGTGAAGTCGAGGTATGGCGCCACGAAGTTGAACAGCGCGGCGATCGCGACGAACACCGCCGCGCCCGGGAGCCACCAGCGCTCTCCGAGCCAGCGCGCAAGCCCCATGACGATCAGGAGCGCGAGGCAGATCGAGAGGAACTCGGCGCCGAGGATCGTCCAGTCCTCGACGATCCAGTCGAGGTAGTTCTGATCGGTCTGGTCGTGACGACGGCTCCACCAGTGCGCGGCGACCCTGAAGGGAATCCCGACGAGCCAGGCGATGCCCAGCCCCAGCATGCCGAGGAGCATCCCCGTGCCGATGGGGCCTGCGGAGGACTCGCGAGTGAACGCCGCGCCGCGGCGCGAGTAGAGCCAGAGCGTGGCGAGCAGCGCGATCTGGGCGAGGATCCAGTCGACGTAGAAGAAGCGCTCGTAGCGCTTCGCCTCGTCGACGAAATCGGCGCCGAAGGTCCGGTCGACGTCGACGGCCGGGAGGCTCAGATCGTCCGGCACCGCAGTGGGAAAGAGCAGGAACGCGCCGGTGACGAGGGCGGCGGCGACGGCGACCGCGAAGACTGCCCTCAGAACGTGTCTCCGGGAACGGCGAGCGGGCTCGGGTCGAGCTCGGGCTCAGGCTCGAGGCGCCGCTCGAGCACCGGGGCGGCGAACGGATAGCGGGCCGTCAGCAGGAAGAGGTATGCGTACGACTGGGCGCTGTACCGAAGACACGACGCTCCGAGGTTGCGAAGACCTTCGGGCATACGACCTCGCGCGAGCGCATACCACCATCCGAGCAAGGCGACGACGAGGGCGACGCCGCCGAGCGCGCTTCCGAGGAGCAGGGCCGGGATCGCGAGGAAGAGGCGGAAGAGGACCGTCCAGCGGTTCTGTCGTTCGGGCGGATCGATCTCGAGGTCGACGCCGTACGAGCCGGCGCGGCCGGTGAAGCCGGGGAACCTTCGACCCACGACGTAGACGTAGGCGAAGAGGTGCGTCCCGTAACGGATCGTACGCAGCCAGGAAGCGGTGCAACGCCGACGGCACTCGCCCGGTCGACGAGCGCAGCGAACCACGCCGCTATCGCGGCGAAGAACGCCGCCACGGACCACAGCAGCAGCCAGACGAAGTGGGGAATGGCGAGCAGCAGCCGAAACAGCACCGTCAGGCGGGGACGCTCGAGGTCGTCCGTCACGACGATTCGCACGGGGTGCTCCGGCAGGTCGGAGTAGGGCTCGGCGAGCTTCGGGTCCGATGTCGGGTAGATCGGAGTGAGGAGGAGCAGATAGCCGCCAGCCTGCGCTGCGTAGTTGAGCGCGAAGGCGGTGAGGTCGCGGAGGCCGCGCGGCTCAGCGCCACGCGCGAGAATCGCGAACCAGGCGAGGAACGCGGCCACGGCGGCGACGCCGCCCGACGGAAAACGCGTACCAGGCCGCGTACTCGTCGCCCGCGCTGGAACCGGCGGTCCAGCTCTGGCCCGGCGATCCGCTCGACAGCCCTCCGCCGAGGGCCGCGGCGAGGAGGAGCGCCGGGAGAGCGAGCAGGAGACGGAAGAAGCCCGTCCACCGGCTCTGACGTACGGGCGGGTCGATCTCGAGGTCGACCGGATAGTCCGTCTGGCACCGAAACCAGGGATACGGATCAGCGGCGAGGAAGACGTACGCGCTCACCTGGGTCGCGTAGCGGAGGTAACCGGCGACGAACTCGTGGAGGCTCTCGGGCGTCCTCCCCTCGATGAGGACTGCGAGCCAGAGGACGAAGGCCACGACGAACGCCGCGATTCCTCGGAGCGTCACCCAGACGAACAGTGGGATCGCGAGGAGCAGGCGGAAGAACACGGTGAGCCTGCTGCGTCGCAACTCCGCATCGCGCACGACGAGCCGGATCGGGCGCTGTTCGGCGACGGCGGCCACGGCCGTATTCTCGCGCATGCTGGGGTCGGACCCACACGCAGACCCACGCGCAACGGTCAGGCCCCCGTTGCGCGGCCGCATGTGATCGTCAGCCGCGGACGAGCTCAGGGGTCGAAGCGGCGAACGTCCGACCCGGCGAAGCTCGTGATCCAGACCGAGTTGCCGAAGCGGGCGTGCGCGAATGCGCCCGGCCCGGCGGGGAAACAGTCGACGACCAGGTGCCCTCGAGACGGATGAGGCGATGCACGAGCGAGCGCTGCTTGTCCGTGACCCAGATCGCGAGAGCCGCCGCCGGCGCTCCGGCGGCGCCTGCCTCCGCCGGCGTGCCGCCGAGCACGACGTGCCCGAGGACCTCGCCCGTATGCGGCGACAGCGCAGCGCCGAGTCCTGGTTCGTCACCCAGAGCTCACCGCTGATGCACCGCGGCCATCGCGGGGAGCGCGGACCGCGACGTCGATCCGCTGCGTCCGATCCGTGCGCGGATCGATCGACGGTGACCCACGTCGCGCTGCGCGCCGTGACCGACCCACGACGCTTCCCGGCGCAGGACGCGAGCCCAGCCGGGTTGGCGCCGAGGTTCCAGACGCGGGTCGCGCGAGCCGTCCTCGGGTCGATCCGCGGACGGTGCCGGTGTCGAAGCTCGTCGCCCAGATCGCGCCGGCGCCGAGCACGAGGTGGTACGGCGACGTGACCTGGATCCTCGTCAGGCGACCCGAGCGGACGTCGATGCGGACGAGCTCGTTCGCGTTGTCCCGCGTGACCCACGCGGCGCGTCGGCTCGACCGCGACGGTGCAGGCCCAGCGGCCGACGCGGTGTCGGCGCTGCACGCGCGCCGGCGCGATCGAGCCGGAGCACCTTGCCCGTCTCGTAGACGCCCACCCACAGCTCACCGCCGCGAGCGGCGAGGCCGCACGGCGCGCGGCCGGTCTGGATGACGGCGGCCTCGACCGGCGGCGGCGGGATCTTCGCGTGCGGCCGCCGAGACGAGGAGCACGAGCGCGGCGAGGGGAACAGGAAGCGCACGACGTATCTACACCGGGAGCGCGCGGGAAGGTTCCCGTAGGATCGCCCCGTGGCTGGTCTGGCCGTTCACCGCGACGACGTCGAGCGCGCGGCCGGCCTTATCCGCGGGAACGTCCATCGCACGCCGACTCTCTCGTGTCGTTCCCTCGGGCCGGACGTGTTCCTGAAGGCCGAGCTCTTCCAGAAGACGGGCTCGTTCAAGCCGCGCGGGATGCTCGCGAAGCTCGCGTCGCTGACGGACGAGGAGAAGTCGCGCGGGTATCGTCGACCTGGTCCGCGGGGAACGCGGCCCAGGGGGCCGCGTTCGCGGCTGCGCAGGAGGGCGTGGAGTGCGCTCGTCGTTCATGTGGGCCACCGCGAATCCGCTCAAGGTCGCGGCGACGCGGGCGTACGGAGCGGAGGTCGACCTCGAGGCGGCGAACCTCGGCCGAGGCGCACGAGCGCGTGCTCGAGCACGTCGAGGCAACCGGTCGCACGTTCGTCCATCCGTTCGACGACCCGGTGCTTCAGGCCGGTCACGGGACGCTCGGGCTCGAGATCGTCGAGGACATACCTGACGTGGACACCATCGTCGTTCCCGATCGGCGGGGGTGGCCTGATCGCCGGGCGTGGCCTCGGCGGTGGACTGCCGGCGTCGTCGGCGTCGAGCCGGAGAGAGCGCCTTCACTGACCGCTGCGCTTGCGGCCGGGCGAGCCGGTCGCGATCGAACCGACTTCGATCGCCGATGGCCTCAATGCGCCGTTCACAGGGACCGGCACGCTCGCGGTCTGTCCGAGAGCGCGTCGACGAGGTCGTGCTGGTGAGCGACGACGAGATCGCGGACGGCATGCGGTTCCTCTACACGCGCGCGAAGTTAGCGTGCGAGCCGGCTGGGGCTGCCGCTGCGGCCGCCTTGCTGGCGGCAGGATTGGCGTCGAGCCCGGATCGACGGTCGTCGCAGTGGTGTCGGGCGGGAACGCGGATCCCCGGATCGCGGCTGGTATCCTGGCAGGCCGATGAAGGCCGACATTCACCCCGACTACGTGATTGCGCACGTGACGTGCTCGTGCGGCAACGAGTTCTGGACCCGCTCGACGAAGGCCGAGCTGCACGTCGAGATCTGCGCCGAGTGTCACCCCTTCTACACGGGCAAGCAGAAGCTCGTCGACACGGGCGGTCGGGTGGAGCGCTTCCAGCGCCGGCTCGAAAAAGCCGGCTCGCGCCGAGCGACGACTAGCGCGCATGGCCGTCAGCTACGGCGGGCAGGCCGTCCTCGAAGGCGTGATGATGCGCAGCCCGTCGAGCTGGGCTGTCGCGATCCGGACGCCCGAGGGCGAGATCACGGAGGTCATCCGCGAGATCACGTCGCCGATGCAGCGGCGCAAGATCTGGCGACTGCCCGGTCATTCGAGGCGTTATCGCGCTCGGCGAGTCGCTGGCGATCGGCTTTCGCGCCCTCGCGATCTCGGCCAACGTCGCCTCGCAGGAACGCGACGAGGACGGCGAGATCTCGACGCAGATCAGCCGGGGCCAGATCATCTTCTCGTTCGCGATCGCGATCGGCTTTGCGCTCTTGTTGTTCAAGGTCGGCCCGGCGCTCCTCACGAACTGGCTTCCCATCGAGTCGACGGGCCTCTTCGTGGTCGTCGAGGGCCTGATCCGAGTCGCCGTCTTCATCGGCTACATCCTCCTCATCTCGCTGCTCCCGGATCTCCGGCGCGTGTTCCAGTACCACGGCGCGGAGCACAAGGCGATCAACGCGCTCGAGGCGGGCGCCGAGCTCACCCCGAGCAACGTGCAGAAGTTCAGCTTGATTCACCCGCGTTGCGGAACCGCGTTTTTGCTCTGGGTGATGGTGATCGCGATCTTCGTATTCGCGTTCGTGGGCCGGCCGGTCTGGTACTGGCTCGATCCTCAGCAGGATCCTGCTCTTGCCCGTGATCGCCGGGCTCGCGTACGAGCTGATCCGATACGCCGGCAAGCACCAGGACAACAGTGTCCTGATGACGCTGCTCGCCCCGGGGCTGTGGCTGCAGCGCCTCACGACCCGTGCGCCGACCGACGATCAGGTCGAGGTCTCGATCCGCGCGCTTCGCAGCGTGCTCGATCGCGAGGCCGCCGAGACGGCCGAGCAGCGGCGGCTCGAGTCGCGCGTCGAGGTCATGGCGTAGCCGCCCGTGCCGCGCATCGTCAGAGAGGCCGCGTCGCCTGGGAGGGCACGCGTCTCGCGCGGCGCCGGGGTCGTCAGCGCTTCGAGCTCTGGCGCCTTCGAGCTTCCGGTGACGATCGCGTCGCGCATCGGCGATCCGGAGGGGAAGACGAGCCCGGAGGAGCTTCTCGCCGCGGCCCACGCGACGTGCTTCGTCACCTCGTTCGGAAGCGAGCTCGCCAGAGCAGGGACGCCGCCCGAGCAACTCGACGTCCTGTGCACCATCACGATGGACGAGGTCGCTGGAATGGGCCACCGGATCGTGTCGTCTGCCATTTCCGCACGCGGGTCGGCGCGCGGCGTGGATGCAGCGTCGTTCGCTCAGGCGGCCGAGGCCGCCGACGCCGGGTGTCCGTTCTCCGCGCTCATCAAGGCGAGCGCGACCGTCACCGTGCAAGCAACTCTCGAGGAGGGATCTTGATGACCGATCGCACCGCGAACGTCACCTGGTCTGGCTCGCTGATGGAAGGGAGTGGGACGATCGAGAGCGTCTCGAGCGGCGCGTTCGGCCCGCTCGAGGTCACCTGGGCGTCACGTACCGAGGATCCGGAGGGGCTTACGAGCCCGGAGGAGCTGATCGCGGCCGCTCACGCGGCCTGCTTCTCGATGGCTCTCTCCCACGGGCTCGCCGAGGCCGGGACTCCGGCCGCGCGCCTCGACACGTCGGCGACCGTGACTTTCATCCCCGGCACCGGCATCACGAGGATCGCGCTCGTCGTTCGCGGCTCGGTACCGGGGATCGGCGCGACCGAGTTCGCCGAGGCGGCCGCGGCCGCGAAGGAAGGCTGCCCGGTCTCGAAGGCGCTCGCGGCGGTCCCCGAGATCACGCTCGACGCGAGTCTCGCCTCGTAGGCGAGCCCCACTACCATCACGCGAATGACCGCGATCGACCGGCTCGTCGAGGAGCTCGAACGCTCGCACGCCGAGGCGCAGGAGCGCCTGGCCGATCCTGCGGTCTACAACGACCATCGGCAGGTGGCCGATGCCGGTAGGCGGTTGAAGGAGCTCGAGACGCCGAAGAAGCTCGCCGATCAGTGGCGCCAGGCGCGCGCCGACCTCGACGCCGCGCGCAGCGATCCGGAGCTCGGCGGCATGACGTCCGAGCTCGAGGCCGAGCTGGAGCGGCTCGAGGAGGAGCTGAAGCTCGCGCTCGTCGAACGGGACCCGGCCGACGAGAAGGACGTGATCGTGGAGATCCGGCAGGGGGTCGGTGGGGACGAGGCCGCGCTCTGGGCCGGTGATCTCTTTCGCATGCTCACGCGCTACGCGGAACGTCAACGCTTCCGAACGGAGACGCTCTCGACGAGCGAGAACGAGGCCGGCGGGTTCAAGGAGATCGTGTTCGCGGTGAAGGGGCAGGGCGCGTTCTCCGTGTTCAAGTACGAGGGCGGCACACACCGTGTTCAGCGCGTCCCCGAGACCGAGTCGCAGGGCCGGATTCACACGTCGACCGCGACCGTCGCCGTCATGCCGGAGGTGGAGGAGGTCGAGGTCGAGATCGAGGAGAAGGATCTCAAGGTCGACGTCATGCGATCGACCGGGCCCGGTGGGCAGAGCGTCAACACGACCGACTCCGCCGTGCGCATCACCCACCTTCCGACCGGGATCGTCGTCGCCATGCAGGACGAGAAGTCGCAGCTCCAGAACCGGCAGAAGGCGATGCGAGTGCTGCGCGCACGTCTCTACGAGGCGGAGCGTGACAAGCAGCAGGCGGCGCTCGCGGCGACCCGTCGCTCTCAGATCGGGGAGGGGAGCGGGCCGAGAAGATCCGCACCTACAACTTCCCGGAGAACCGGCTCACGGATCACCGCATCAAGCTCACGGTCCACCGGCTGGAGCAGGTGCTCGGCGGGGAGCTCGACGAGTTCACTGCCGCTCTCCGAGCCGAGGAGCAGCGGCAGGCGCTCGCGGCCGCCTCGGCGTGACAGCGGGCGAGGTGGTCGCTCGGACCTCCGAGCGGCTCGAGCTGGCGGGGTGCGAATCACCGGGAGTCGATGCCGAGATCCTCGTCTCGCACATACTCGGGGTACCACGCTCGATACTGCGTGCTGCCCGTGCGAGCGAGCTGTCAGCCGACGATCTCGCAGAGCTCGAGCGGCTCGTAGCTCGGCGCGAGAGGCGCGAGCCGCTCGCGTACGTCCTCGGCGAATGGGGCTTCCGTCGGCTGACGCTCGCGGTCGATCCGCGCGTGCTCATCCCTCGCCCCGAGACCGAGGTCGTCGTCGAGCGCTGTCTTGCCCTGATGCGCGGGGCCGAGGCTCCGCGGGCTCTCGACGTCGGAACGGGTAGCGGTGCGATCGCTCTTGCGATTGCCGACGAGCATCGGGGAGCGCGCGTGACGGGGCTGGACGCCTCGGCCGAGGCGCTCGTGGTCGCCTGCGAGAACGTGCGCCGCACGAACCTCGCCGTCGATCTCGTCGAATGGGACCTGTTCGCGGGGCTGCCGGAAGGCCCGTGGGATCTCGTCGTCTCGAATCCGCCGTATGTCCGACCGACGAGATCGCGCGCTTGGAGCCCGAGGTGCACACATGGGAACCTCGCCGGGCGCTCGTAGGCGAGGGGGCGACCGAGGCGGTTGCGGGCGCGGCGCGCGACGCCTTGCGACCGGGCGGAGCGCTCGTGCTCGAAGTAGCCGACGGCGACGCGGGCCGCGTCGTGGAGCTGCTGCGCGGCCTCGGCTACGCCGCGGTCACGGTCACGAAGGACCTGGCCGGGCGCGACAGGGTGGTCGAGGGCGTGACCACATCAGCCGATTGACGTGACTACAATCCGAGGTAACGTGACTACTCGCGTGGGCATCCGGGAGCTGAAGGCGAAGCTGTCGCACTACCTCGAGCGCGCCGCTTCCGGCGAGACGATCGTCGTCACCGACCGTGGAAAGGCGAAGGCCGAGATCCGCGCGCTCTCCGTCGAGGAGCGCATCCAACAGGGCATCGAGGAGGGGTGGATCCGCCCCGGACGACCAGGTGGCCTCTCGGGTCGCAAGAGGCCGGAACGAGGCGCGAAAGGGAGGATGACCATCGCCGAGGCCATGGCCGAGGATCGCGAGGATTGACGCTTTACGTCGACCCGTCCGCCCTTCTCAAGCTGTACGTCGAGGAGGAGCAAAGCTCCGATGCGCGCCGGATCCTCGTTGATCCGAGCGCGTGGACGACCGCCCGCCACACGCTGGTCGAGGTGCGTCGAAACCTCTCGAGGCTGCTCGCGGGGACCGAACTCGACACATTCCGCCGCTGGTTCGAACACGACTGGAGCGAACTCGCCGTCGTCGAGCTGAACGAGGCGGTGTGTTCACGTGCGGCGGAGCTCGCGGAGATAACCGGCGCCAAGACGCTGGATGCCTTGCATCTCGGAGCCGCGTCAACGGCAGGCGCTGAGGGCGGACTACCGATAGCCACTTTCGATCGTCGCCTGGCTGATGTTGCGCGTTCCCTTGGCTGGACGGTGCTCGGCGCGTGAGTGAAGTCGAGCGAGCGGCCGCCGCTATCAGGGCCGGCCGGCTCGTCGTCATTCCCACCGACACGGTGTACGGCCTCGCGTGCGCGCCGGAGGACGCAGCAGCGGTCCGCGCGCTCTCCCGGCTGAAGAGACGCCCCGCCGGCCAGCCCATCGCGCTCGTGGCAGCGACCGTCGACGGTCTGATCGAGCGCGTCCCGGAGCTTCGCGGCCGCGCCGAGTCTCTCGCCCGCTCGCTTCTCCCGGGGCCGTTCACGCTCGTCTTTCGGAACCCGGCCCGCCGATACCCGTGTCTGACGGGAGAGCATCCGCAGACGATCGGGGTGCGCGTACCTGAGCTCGAGGGCGCGGCGGGGGAGGTGCTCGCCGACGTCGGGGCGGTCGCTGCGACGAGTGCCAACCTCCACGGCGGCGTGGATCCACGGCGCCTCGCGGACGTTCCGCCGGAGATCCTCGATGCTGTTGCGGCGATCATCGACGGCGGCGAGCTACCCGGTACTCCATCGACCGTGCTCGACCTCACTGCGCCGAAGCCGCGCGTCCTGCGTGAGGGCGCGGTGCCTGCCGCCGACGCGCTCGCGCGTGTCGCTGCGCTACACGCCGAGTAGCATCCGGCGCATGGCCACGGTGCCGTTGACGCTCGAGGACCTTCGCACGGCGGGGCTCGCAGACGTCGACCCGGACGTCGCGGCACTCCTCGCGCGCGAGCTCGAGCGCCAGCGCGACGAGATCGAGCTGATCGCCTCCGAGAATTTCACTTGGCCGTCGATGCTCGAGGCCGTCGGAGGGGTCGGCACGAACAAGTACTCGGAGGGGTATCCGGGGCGGCGCTACTACGGCGGGTGCGAGGTCGTCGACGAGATCGAGCAACTTGCGATCGACCGCGCCAAGAGCCTCTTCGGCGCCGAGCACGCAAACGTCCAGCCGCACGCGGGCGCCCAGACCAACATGGCCGTGTACTTCGCGACGCTCGAGCCCGGGGATACGATCCTCTCTCTCGAGCTCGCTCACGGCGGCCATCTCACGCACGGCCTCAAGGTCAACTTCTCCGGGCGCCTCTACCGGATCGTCCACTATGGCGTCTCCCGCGCGACGAATCTCGTCGACTACGACGACGTGCTCCGACTGGCGAAGGAGCACCGACCCAAGCTCATCGTCTGCGGTGGCTCGGCGTATCCACGCACCGTCGAGGCATGGCGCTTTCGAGAGATCGCGGACGAGGTGGACGCACTCCTGCTCTGCGACATGGCCCACTTCGCAGGGCTCGTGGCTGCCGGGCTCCACCCGAATCCCGTCGAGCACTGCGACTTCGTCACCTCGACGACACACAAGACGCTCGCCGGTCCACGCTCGGGGTTCGTGCTCTGTCGAGCCGAGCACGCCCAGGCGCTCGACCGAGCGGTCTTCCCCGGGATGCAGGGCGGGCCGCTCAACCACGTGATCGCCGCGAAGGCCGCGTGCTTCCGCATTGCCGCGTCCGAGCCGTTCCGGCGTTATCAGGAAGGAGTGCGCGCGAACGCCGACGCACTCGGCGAGACGCTGCAGGACGGGGGTCTCGACGTCTTGACCGGAGGTACCGACACGCATCTCCTGCTCGTCGACCTGCGCCGGACGGAGTGGACCGGCAAGGACGCGGAGGAGCGTTTGGCGGAGGTCTCAGTCACCGTCAACCGCAACACGGTGCCGTTCGACGAGCGGCCGCCGACGGTGGCCTCGGGTCTCCGCGTGGGCACCCCTGCGATGACGATGCGCGGTCTCGACGAAGAGGACTTCCGGGAGGTCGGACGCATCATCTGCGGCGCGCTCGAGCCGGACCCCGATGTGACGGCGCTCCGCGAGCGAAGCGCTGACCTGCTGTCACGTCGTCCTCTCTATCCCGGTCACAGCGCGTTTCCCACGTTCGCGAGCGAAAGCATCTAGAAGATGCTTGATCGGAAAGTCACGCGTGCCGACTGACAGCCACGACACGGCGCCGGCCCGCCACCCGCGCGTGCAGCACAGGCTTCAAGCCTGCACGACACGTGCGTGCGGCGCCCGGCTTGGTCGTGACCGCCCTCGACTGCGCGTTACTTTCCGATCAAGCATCTAGAGGAGATCTCTCATGGAATCCACGACTCATCTCGTCCCGTCCTCGACCGGCACCGTCGTGGAGGTGACGCATCCGCTCGTCCAGCACAAGCTCGGGCTGCTCCGAGACGTGACGACGACCACCCAGATGTTCCGCCAGCTCGTGAACGAGCTGACGCTTCTGCTCACGTACGAAGCGACGAAAGACCTCGCGGACGAGGAGGTCGAGATCGAGACCCCTCTCGAGCGAACGATCGCCCGGCGAATCTCGGGGAAGAAGGTCGCGATCTGCCCGATCCTGCGTGCCGGTATGGGGATGCTCGACGCCGTCCTCTCGCTCGTTCCGGGTGCGCGCGTCGGCTTCATCGGCCTCTTCCGGGACGAGGAGACGCTCGAGCCGGTCGAGTACTACGTGAAGCTGCCGGGCGACATTGCCGATCGCGACGTCATCCTGCTCGACCCCATGCTCGCGACCGGGAACTCCACGGCGGCGGCGGTCGAGACCGTGAAGCGCGCAGGTGCGACGTCGGTTCGCCTCATCGCGCTCATCGCCGCACCCGAGGGCATTGCCCGAGTGCACGGTGAGCATCCGGACGTCGCCATCGTCGTCGCCTCGGTCGACCGTAGCCTCAACGACAAGGGCTACATCCTCCCGGGTCTCGGCGATGCAGGCGACCGGCTGTACGGGACGAAGTAGCGCATAGTGTTCGACGAGCTGCGGGCGACGCCGGAGGTCCTCTACGGGGCCGCGATCGCGTTCGTCATCGTTGTGCTGCTGACACCTGCGGTCGGCGGCATGGCTCGACTTCTCGGCGCGGTTGACCGCCCCGACGCACGCCGCCTGAACCGTCGTCCGATCCCGCGCCTCGGCGGGCTCGCGATCTTTCTCGGGATCCTCGTTCCGTCGCTAGCGTTCCTCGATCTCTCCGGCGAGAGCCGCGGAGTCCTTCTGGGTGCGGCAGTGGCGACGGTGGTCGGCGCTGTCGACGATTTCCGCGGCCTCGCTCCTCCGACGAAGCTCGCGGGCCAGTTCGTCGCGGCGTCGATCCCGGCGATGTTCGGCGTCTGGATCGACCACTTCACCTTCCCGTTCCTCGGCGTCGTCGACCTGCCGGCATGGATCGGCGTCCCGCTCTCGATGATCTTCATCGTGGCCGTGATGAACATGGTCAACTTCCTCGACGGACTCGACGGTCTCGCGGCCGGGGTATGCGGAATCGCCGGCGTGACCTACGCGATCCTGGCCCTCTCGCTCGGGACGACGGATCCGGCAATTCTCTCGGCGATCGTCGCCGGAGCGTGCCTCGGCTTCCTGCGGCACAACTTCTTCCCGGCGCGGATCTTCATGGGCGACTCCGGCGCGCTGTGCCTCGGTTTCATCCTCGCCGCGGTGTCGATTCAGGGGCTGCTCAAGACCGCATCGACCGTCGTCCTCGTGCTCCCGCTGCTCGTGCTCGCCGTCCCCATCATCGACACCTCGTTCGTCGTCGCGCGACGGCTGAAGCACAACCGGCCGATCTACTCGGCCGATCGCAGCCATCTCCACCACCGTTTCCTCAACATCGGCTTCTCTCAGCGGAGGGCCGCGGTCACGATGTGGCTCTGGTGCGCAAGCCTCGCCGGGGCCGCCCTGGCCACGCGGTTCGTCCCGTTCCGCGATGGAGGCGAGTGGCATCTCTGGGAGACGATCGCGGTGCTCGCGATCGGGTTCTTCGCGCTCGCGTTCTCGATCTATGTCGTGTACCTCCTCGAGATCGTGAAGCTCATGAACCCGCGCGTTCGGCGCCGTGAGCGCGAGCAGGCCGAGACGCGCGAGCGCATGACCGCGTAGGGCCGGGCCGTTCCTTACGCCCCGAGCTCTGCTCACGCTCGCATGACGAAGTCGGCGAAGGCGGCCTTGAACTCCGGTGGAGCTGCGCGGTGTGTCCGAAGCCGGGAAGTACCAGTCGTTCGACCGAGCTCGAACCGCTCGGCGAGCGGCTTCTGCGCAGCCCAGGTCGACCGCCCTCCGACCACGCTTCCGTGCACGAGTAGGAGCTGCCGCACAGCCCGGTCCCAACGTGTAACTAACATCGCCACTTTCCGCTCCTGTAGGGGAAAATAGCTGTTACAAGCACGGTGATATGCTCAGGTTAGGATGACGCCGCCCGCGGCCTCCTCGCCTCACTCGCTCGCCACCGCCTCGGGGTTGCTCCTGGGCGCGCTTGCCGCCGCGATGATCGTCGGCGCGCTCGTGGGATGGCTCTTCGGCGCGGCGGGAATCGGCCTGCTCATTGGCGCGCTCGTCGGCATTCCGCTCGGCGTTCTCGTCGTCTATCAGGTGTACGGGAGGGCGAGCAGCACGTGAACGCGGGCATCTTCTCGACGCCGCGTTCGGTCCCGAGCCGGCTTGCGCCCACCGTCGCGGGAGGTCTCGTGATCGCGCTCGCGCTGCCCGTCTTCGCCGTCGCAGGCTGGCCGCTCTCGGGCTGGGCGCTCGCCGCCGTCCTCTGGGTCGCCGCAGAGGTGTTCGCGCTGGTACTGGCGCGTCTCCCGGCAAGCCAAGATAACCTCGCCGCCGCAGGAATGCGGGGAATCGGGACGACCTCTCGTGCACTCCTCGTCGGCATCCCGCTCGTGATCGTGACGGTGACCGACGAGACTGTCGGCGTGGCGGCGGCGCTCGTCTACGCCCTTGCGTTCACCGTGGAGCTGGGAGTCGGGCTCGCCGCCTACTTCGGCGGGAAGCGACGACGTGAAACGGCTCGCTGTCACTCCTCTTCGGGCTGGCGCTGGTCCTCCCCTCCGTCGCGCTCGCACAGACCGAAGGGGAGGCGGAGAACAAGGGCGCCTTCATCTCGGAAGAGTGGGAGCTGCACGAGTGGATCCCGATCCACCTCGGGCCGATCGACATGTCGATCAACAAGGCCGTGGCGTACCTGCTGCTGGGCGCGCTCTGCGCGTGCCTCATCGGGATCGTTCTCATGCGCGTCAAGATCGGACGCGATCCCACCAGACGCCAGGCACTCGGCGAGACGATCTACGAGATCGCCCAGGTGCAGGTCGCAGAGCAGGGCCTCCCGACGAAGGCGATCGGACGCTGGTTCCCCTACGTCGCCTCGCTGATGATCTTCATCTGGACCGTCAACATGCTCGGTTTCATCCCGCTGCCGCTCTCGGACGAGAAGGTCACGATCGCGGGGGTCGAGCTGCCGACGCTCGCGATCTTCGCGGCCACGTCGACGCTCTCGGTGACGCTCGCCCTCGCCCTCATGACGTTCGTCTTCACGCACGTCGAAGGGATTCGCGCGAACGGCGTCGTGGAACTACTTCAAGAGCTGGATTCCCGATGTGCCGAAGGGGATGCTCCCGCTCATCGTGCCGCTCGAGATCCTCGGCCAGTTCATGCGCCTGATCAGCCTCTCCGTCCGTCTCTACGCCAACATGCTCGCCGGTCACATGCTGATCCTCACGTTCGTCGGGCTGATCATCGTGCTCGAGAACGTCTTTCTCGCGATCGTCGCGGTTCCGGCGGCCGCGCTCTTCTACCTCTTCGAGGTCGTCATCGTCGTCTCGATCCAGGCGTACATCTTCGCCGCCCTGTCCGCCATCTACATCGGCTCGGCCATCGAGCCCGAGCACTAAGGAGGCCACCCCGCCATGCTTTCGTCGTTCTTCTTCCTCGCCGCCGCCGAAGACGGCGCCGACGCCGGCAAGGCGATCGCACTCGCGCTCGGCATCGGCCTCGGCTCGCTCGGTGCCGGAATAGGCATCGGCAACATCTTCGGCTCGATGATCCAGGCAGTCGCCCGGCAACCCGAGCTCCGCGGGGAGCTCACCGGCATCCAGTGGCTCGGATTCGCCCTGACCGAGGCCGTCGTCTTCTACGGCCTCATCGGAGGCCTCCTCGCCTACGTCCTGGTCTGAGCGTGGCGCTTCTTCCCGCATCCGGCCTGATCGAGGTCGTCCCCGGCCTGATGATCTGGACGCTCATCGCGTTCGCGATCACGTTCTTCGTTCTCAAGCGGTTTGCCTTCGGGCCGATCCAGAAGACGATCGACGAGCGGCGCGACCGGATCCGGGCGGCGGTCGACGAGGCCGACAAGGCCCGTGAGGAGGCCCGGGACCTCCTGGAGCAGCACCGCCAGCTGATCGCGGACGCGAAGGGCGATGCCGCCGAGATCCTCGCGGACGCCCGCAAGGTCGCCGACGCACAGATCGAGCGCGTGAAGGAGGAGTCGGAGGCGGAGCGCGAGCGCCGGCTCGAGGAGACCCGCCGCCAGATCGACGCCGAGACGAAGCGATCGCTCGACGCGATTCGCTCCGAGGTGGCGGACCTGACTCTCGAGGCCACCGCTCGAGTCACCGGCAAGGTGCTCGACGCGGAGGACCAGCGCCGCCTCATCGACGAGGCGATCGCCGAGCTCGACTTCTCCGCGCTCGAGAAGGAGACGACGTAGAAGTGCTCCCTCAGCATTCCCCCCTTTCCTGCAAACGCCCACGCAGCGTCCTCTCACCCTCCGTATTCTCTCCCTCTTCCTTCCTCCCTTCTCCCCCCCAAAATAACCAAAGACTAATGGCGGTCGCGCAGCGCATGTACGCCCGCGCACTCTTCGAGGCTGCGCGCGACGAGGGGCGGCTCGAGGCCGTGTCTGCGGATCTCGCCGCTCTCGCTGCGACGGTCGAGGACGTGCCCGAGTTGCAGGCGTTCCTGCGAAACCCTCAGATCGAGCCGGCGGGCAAGGCAGAGGTGCTCGAGCAGATCTCAGCGGGCGCCGACGAGCTCGTTTCGAACTTCGTCCGGCTCGTCGCGGAGAAGGGGCGGGCAGGCGAGCTCGCGGAAATGAACGCCGAGCTGGAGACGCTCGTTGCTCGCGCGCAGAACCGCCTGTCCGTCGAGCTCACCACGTCGTACGAGCTCTCCGACGCCGAGGCGCAGTCGATCGTCGAGACGATCGAGACGGCCTCCGGCCGGAAGATCGAGGCGACCCGGTCGGTCGATCCGAGCCTGATCGGCGGAATGGTGCTCCAGATCGGATCGCATCGCGCCGACGGCAGCGTCCGCGGACGTCTCGAGCGGCTGCGCCACGAACTCGTGACCACGCACTGACCGAGAATCGAGGAACCCACGTGAAGCTACGCCCCGAAGAGATCACCGCGATCCTCAAGGACCGCATTCAGAAGTTCGACGTCGAGACCGATCTCAGCGAGGTCGGCACGGTCCTCCAGGTCGGGGACGGAATCGCCCGCATCCACGGGCTCGAGAACTGCGTCGTCGCTCGAGCGGCTCGAGCTCGAGCACGGCGTGGTCGGTATCGCGTTCAACCTCGAGGAGGACAACGTCGGCGCGGCGCTCTTCGGCGAGTGGCAGCACGTGAAGGAGGGCGAGCCCGTCCGCCGCACGGGCGCGGTCATGAGCGTTCCTGTGGGCCCGGGGCTGCTCGGTCGTGTCGTCGACCCGCTGGGGAATCCGCTCGACGGTCTCGGCCCCATCGAGACGACGGAGCGCCGACCGCTCGAGTTCAAGGCGCCCGGCGTCGTCCAGCGGCAGCCGGTGAAGGAGCCGCTGCAGACGGGTGTGAAGGCGATCGACTCGCTGACTCCGATCGGCCGCGGTCAGCGCGAGCTCATCATCGGCGACCGCTCGACGGGCAAGACGGCGATCGCCATCGACACGATTCTCAATCAGCGCGGCGGCGACGTCGTTTGCATCTACGTCGCGGTCGGGCAGAAGGGCTCGACGGTGGCGCAGGTCGTCGAGCGGCTCCGCGATGCAGGAGCAATGGAGTACACGATCGTCGTCTCGGCCCCAGCGCATGAAGCAGCGCCGATCAAGTGGATGGCGCCCTTCGCAGGGTGCGCAATGGGCGAATACTTCCTCTACGCGGGCGGGCATGCGCTCTGCATCTACGACGACCTCTCCAAGCACGCAGACGCGTACCGGCAGCTCTCGCTGTTGCTACGGCGACCGCCGGGACGCGAGGCGTTTCCGGGTGACGTCTTCTATCTGCACTCGAGGCTGCTCGAGCGCGCGTGCAAGCTCTCGGACGAGCTCGGCGGTGGCTCGCTGACGGCGTTGCCGGTGATCGAGACCCAGGCGAACGACGTGTCCGCATACATCCCGACGAACGTCATCTCCATCACGGACGGGCAGATCTACCTCGAGTCGAGCCTCTTCTTCTCGGGAGTGCGCCCGGCGATCAACGTCGGCATCTCGGTCTCGCGCGTCGGCGGCAATGCGCAGACGAAGGCGATGAAGCAAGTCGCCGGCCGCCTTCGCCTCGACCTAGCGCAGTACCGCGAGCTCGAGGCCTTCGCGCAGTTCGGCTCCGAGCTCGACTCGGCGACGCAGAACGCCCTCGCCCGGGGCGAGCGGATGGTGGCGACGCTGAACCAGCCGCAGTACGAGCCTTGGCCTCTCGAAGAGCAGGTGACGAGCATCTATGCGGGCGCCCACGGGTATCTCGACACCGTCCCCGTCGGGCAGGTTCCACGCTTTCACGAGGAGTTGCGCGAGCATCTGCGTGCCCAGGGGTCGATCCTCGAGTCGATCCGTGAGGCGAGCCAGATCTCGGACGAGACCGAGGAGAGCGTGAAGGCGGAGCTCGAGCGGTTCGTCCACGGCTTCAACGTCGAGGAGGAAAGGGGTCTCGCCGGCTGACGTCGGCGCGTGTCGCTCCATGGCATCCGTACAGGACCTCAAGCGGCGCATACGCTCGGTCCGCAACACGCGCAAGATCACGCGCGCCATGGAGCTCGTCGCTGCGGCGAAGCTGAGGCGCGCGGAGCAGCGGATCAAGGCGCTCCGACCGTATGCCGAGACGATGAACGAGCTGATCGCCGGCGTGGGAAGGGCTTCGGCGTCCGTCCGGCTCCCTTTGCTCGAGCAGCGGGAGACCGTGGAGACGGTTGCGATCGTCCCCCTGACCGGAGACCGCGGACTCGCCGGAGCCTTCAATGCGCAGATCGTGCGTCGCGCGTTCGCGCTCGAGCGCTCGCTCCAGGCCGAGGGCAAGGGCATCCGCTGGGTTGCCGTCGGCAAGAAGGGCCGCTCGACGCTCCTCTTTCGGCGTCGCGAGCTCGCCGGCGGTTACACGGGCTTCACGGACAAGCCGGCGTACGAGGACGCGCAGGCCGTCGCCCATCGTTGCGCCGAGCTGTTCACCTCCGGTGAGGTCGATCGCGTCACGCTCGTCTACAACACGTACATCTCGGCGCTCACGCAGCGAGTGACCGAGCAGGACATCCTCCCGATCTCTCCCGACATCCTCGAGACGGACGAGGACGAGCGCGCCGCGGACACGCTGCGCGGTGACTTCATCTTCGAGCCCGAACCCGAGGAGATCATGCAGCGCCTGCTCCCCGTCTACCTGGAGACCCAGGTGTACCGCGCGCTGCTCGAGTCGACCGCGTCGGAGCAGGGCGCCCGCATGACCGCGATGCGCAACGCCTCGAAGAACGCGGGCGAGCTCATCGACTCTCTGACGCTCGGGATGAATCGCGCGCGCCAGGCCGAGATCACGCAGGAGATCCTCGAGGTGGTCGCCGGCGCGGAAGCGCTTACGTAGGCGGAGGGGGTCAGACCCGTGGGGTCTGACCCCGCGGCATTCGGTTGCTCTCATCCGGTCAATACCCCACGCGTGTGGTCCGGTCGAGCGGCACACGGGTCAGACCCTGAGAGGTCCGGGCTGGTCGAGCGGCACGAGGGTTCAGGCCCCACGCTCTGAACCCACTCGCTAACAACCTGGCCTACCCTTCGTAGAAGTACCTGACGCGGAGATGACGAGCCCTGCCCACGACCCTCCCGTAGATACCATCGCGCCCGTGGAGCCCGTTCTCGCACCGGCGTCCGAGCCCGAACGCTTCGAGAAAGCCGGGGCGATCTCGGATCGCCTCGTCGACAACATCGAGACGGTCGTCTACGGCAAGCGGGACGAGATCAAGCTCGTCCTCGCGGCGCTCGCGTGTGACGGGCATGTCCTCCTCGAGGACGTGCCGGGTACGGCGAAGACCGTCCTCGCGCGGGCGATAGCCGGCAGCATCGAGGGCGCCGTCCCGCAGCGCATCCAGTGCACGCCGGACCTCCAGCCCACCGATGTCACCGGGCTCTCGGTCTTCGACCAGCGGTCACGGAACTTCGAGTTCCGGCCGGGGCCGGTCTTCGCGAACGTCGTTCTCGTCGACGAGATCAACCGGGCGACGCCGAAGACGCAATCGGCGCTGCTCGAGGCGATGGCCGAGCGGCAGGTGACGGTCGACGGAGTGACGCGGGAGCTCCCGTATCCGTTCCTCGTTCTCGCGACCGAGAACCCGATCGAGTACGAAGGGACGTTTCCGCTCCCCGAGGCGCAGCTCGACCGCTTCTTCCTGCGGACGGCGCTCGGCTACCCGGGAGTCGAGGACGAGCTCCGGATCCTCGTCGACCAGCGCTATTCGCACCCGCTCGAGGGCCTGCGTCCGGTCGTCGGTCTCGACGAGGTGCACGAGCTGCGCTCCGCGGCCCAGCACGTCTACGTCGATGACGTCCTTCATCGCTGGGTGGTCGACCTCGTTCGGGCCACCCGCGAGCAGGAGGCCGTCGTCATCGGCAGCTCGGTGCGCGGGAGCCTTGCGCTCGAGCGAGCCGCGCGGGCCTGGGCTCTCCTCGACGGCCGCAGCCACGTGATCCCCGCGGACATCGAGCGGCTGTTCGTGCCGGTGCTCGTACACCGGGTCGTGTTCACCCCCGGATTCGTCGCTCGCGCGCGTGCCACCGGCTGGGCCGAGACGATCGAGGAGTTCCGGCAGGCCTGCCTCGAGCGCGCTCCGCGCCCCGGCTCCGAGGAGGACCCCCTCTTCGAGGGCGGGCGGGGCGAGCCGGACGGGTCTCGCCGTAGCGGACGCCGTGCCGAGCGCTCGGCTGACGTTCCCGCTCGTTCCTCGGCGCCGCTTCGTCGGCATCTCCTTCGGGACCATGAGGAGCCTACGCCGCGGCTCGGGCAGCGACATCGCCGGCTCGAGGCCGTACCGGCCCGGTGACGACATCGACGCCATCGACTGGGGGGCATCCGCCAAGCTGTCGACTGCGAAGGGGAGCGACGAGTTCGTCGTTCGCGAGCGGTTCGCCGAGCAAGCCCCGAAGATCGTGATCGTCTGCGACCGCCGGCCGGAGATGTCGTACTTCGATGCGTCGCTGCCATGGCTCGACAAGCCGCAGGCGATGCGGACGGTCGTCGAGCTGATCCTCGCGAGCGCGGGCGCCGCCGGCGGGTTCGTCGGCTATCTCGACTACGCCGACGGCGACCCGCACTGGCGTCAGCCCAAAGGCGAGCGAAAGCTGATCGAGATTCGGGACGAACGCCTCTGGTCGTCGGAGTACGGCGGCCCGCCGGACTGGCTCGAGCGCTCGCTGGCTCATCTGGCGGAGCACCCGCGCGCAGTCGGGGTGGGCACGTTCGTCTTCGTGCTGTCCGATTTCATCCCGCCGCCGTCTAAAGAGATGTGGTTGACGGCGATCGAGCACCGTTGGGACCTCGTTCCCGGTGGTGATTCAGGATCCGACCTGGGAGCAGAGCTTCCCCGACGTGAGCGGGATCGTCGTCTCGCTGCGCGATCCCCGCACGGGACGGCTCGCACCCGTTCGGCTGCGGGCGAAGGAGGCTGCGGCTCGGAGGGCGTCCAACGAGGAGCGTGTCCAGGGCCTGCTCGAGACCTTCCGAACGCTCGACATCGACCCGATCCTCGTCTCGTCGAGCGACCCGGCCGAGGTCCTCGCGCCTTTCCTCGTCTGGACCGACCTGCGCCGCACGCGGCGGGTCCTGGGAGCGTGAGCTCGTGAGTCGAGATCGGGCGCTCGTGAGCGCAGCGGCACTCGGCTTGGCCGCTCTCCTCACCGCGCTCGTGTGGGACCGAGTACAGGGAAGCGAGTCGCCGAGCGCTGCGGGCTCCGCGATCGAGGCTCGCACCGACCTCTCTCCGCGAAGCCTGTTCTTCGGGGACACCGTCACCGGGCTCGTCGAGGTGACGCTCGATCCGCGCCGCGTCGATCCTGACTCGGTCCGCGTCGAGTCCGACTTCGCACCCTGGAAGCTCATCGCCAGGCCCGAGCGGGTGCGGCGCGATCAGGGAACGACGACCTCCCTGCGGTTCTCGTACGTGCTGCGTTGTCTGGGGAACCGCTGCGTATCGAGCGATGAAGACCTGGTCATCCTCGACAAGGCGATTCAGACCTTCGGGCAGGCGCGAGTGACATACACGGCTCCGGTGGGAGCTGCACGAAGCGGGCGTGACTCGCTTCGAGCACCGTGGCCCCGGCTTCTCGTCGGCGCGCGGTACTCGGCAAGGGACGCGCAGGCTGCCGGCGCGTCCTTGACCGGGTGGCGCGCAGACCTCGACTCGATGCCGGCCGCGACGTACCGCATGTCCCCGGGCCTTCTCACCGCCCTGCTCGCTCGTGGGAGGCGTCTTGCTCGCCTCGGCAGGAGGCGCGCTCGCCTACCGCCTCCGGCCGCGTCGCAAAGCAGCGATCGCCCCGGAGGCGGGGTCGTCGGAACCGGTGCTGTCGCCGCTCGAGCGCGCTCTTTCGCTGCTCGAGATCACCGATCGGGTGGACGGCGCAGCCGATCAACGCCGTGCGCTCGAGCTCGTGGCAGCGGCGCTGGCCGAGCGTGGCAACCCGAAGCTGGCGCTGGCGTCTCGGACGCTCGCGTGGTCGAAGCCGGTGCCGGCGGTCGCGGACACCGAACGGACTTGCGGTACGGGCCCGCACCGCGCTCTGGGACGGAGCCGGATGAGCATCTGGAACCGGTCTCCTGCGGTCGACAGCCACGACGCGCGTGCGCTCCGACGTGTGTCCCTACGAACGCGCCTACTGCAGGCCGTGCTCGTCGTCGCCGCCCTCGCTCTGTTCGCGCTCGCGACCGCGTCCGCGCGCGCGCTCGATCCTGCCAAGCCGACGTTCCTGCCGGAAAGATCCGGTGTCCTCGTCCTGGATCTCTCCCTCAGCATCGGAGAGAAGGACTACGCGGACATTCGCCGGACCCTCCGCCGTCTGATCGACGACGACGGGTCCATGGGGCTCGTGATCTTCTCGGATCTGGCCTACGAGCTGTTGCCGCCGGGGACGCCCTCGGCGGAGCTGCGTCCGCTCGTTCGCTATCTCGTGTCTGGCCGCGCAGACGGAGCCGATGCGGGGAGGCCCGTCAGCCCATGGTCCGAGAGCTTCTCGGCGGGGACGCGGATCTCGGCGGCGCTCGATCTCGCGCGGGAAATTCTGGACCGCGACGGTGTGAAGAACGGCTCGATCCTGCTCGTCAGCGACCTCGTGACTGCGCCTGAGGACGTTGCCGAGCTCACCCGGACGCTTCACACGCTCAAACGACAATCCATCACCGTCCGCGTCGTCCCTCTCTCGCCTCTGCAGACCGGCCGCGCGGTCTTCGAGACATTGCTGGGCAAGAGCGCACTGATCGAGCCATCCCAGCTGCGAAATCCGAAGCGCGTGTCGACCAGGACTCAGGCGCCGCTCCCGACCGAGTTCCTCGTGCTCGGCGGCGTTCTGCTCGCATTGCTCGCCGCCCACGAGCACTTCGCGGGCCGCCTCGGTCTGCCGCGCATCAGAAGGCAGCACGCATGAGGCGAATCGGGCTCGTCGGCGGTGCTCTCGTCTGCATCGTGCTAGGCGCCTTTCTCGTCCTTCTTGCCGCCGACGTCTGGCGGTGGGGCGATGCCGTACGCGCAGACGACACCCGCTACCAGGCCGCTCCGGGCGGCGGTGACCTGTGGGATCCGGGCGCGCTCGTCCCGCTCGACGTGGCGCGGAACAGCCTCGCCCTCGGCGACGATCTCGCTTTCCGGCGGGCCGTGCGCGCGATGCGTCTCGGGAAGCTCGAGGATACGAGGAGCTACGACACGAATGTCCTGATCCAGCGTGCGGAGGCACAGCGGCAACTCGAGGCGATCGCAGGGGGCGGCGGCGATCCCACGCGACGCTCGAGGGCGATGACCCTCGTCGGCGTGATCCTCCTCGCCACGCCCGTCACGACTACCGAGGAACAGCTCGCCGCACTGAGGGCCGCTGTCAAGCACCTGCAAACCGCGATCGAGCTCGATCCGGACAACGACGAAGCCAAGTTCAACCTCGAGTGGGCGCTCCGGCGACGCAGCGTGGGCCTGAGCGCACAGGGAGGATCACTCCCGAATCCCGCAGGGACTCCGAATACCGCCAGGGGCGCCGCAACGGGTTCCGCCGGCAGCGGTTACTAGTGGTCGCTCCGGGAAGCACGCCACCCCTTCGCGCGGCTGCGAACGCATCGCATGCCGTCGTCCTCGGTCGGCCAAATACCTTTGGATGCGGCCTCCCTGCGTGCTCGTGCCTGCTTGCTGGGCCCGCTCGGTTCTCGCCGGCGAACGGGCACCGAACTTCCCGGAGAGACCACTGATGCTCGACACGGGGCAGCGGTGACGCTCGAGTTCTTGACGCCCGCGGGCGCCCTGGTCGCTCTCGCCGTGCTCGCCCCACTGGCGGCGTTCGTCAGCCTCTCGAGACGCGCATCACGTGTACGGCGAGGACTCGGGCTCCCCGAGTTGTCGATGCGGCTGCGTCTCCTCCCCGTCGGCGCGGTCCTCGCCGTCGCGGGATTACTCGGTCTTGCCGCGGCGCAGCCACTCCTTGGGCGGACCTCGGCACGCCACGTGCGCTCCGACGCAGAGGTGCTGCTGGTCGTCGACGTCTCCCGCTCCATGCTCGCGCGCGACGGCCTCGAAGCTCCGTCGCGGCTCGAGCGAGCCAAGTCCGCAGGCGCCCGGCTGCGTGCTTCGCTCCCCGGCGTTCCGATCGGGATTGGCTCGATGACCAACCGGGTGCTGCCACATCTCTTCCCGAGCGCGGACGGAGACGTTTTCGAAGCGACGCTCGAGCGCGCCATCGGCATCGAGCGTCCTCCGCCGGGCTCGAGCTTCCTCGCCCCGAATGAGCCAGTAGCGAACGCCACGAGCCTTGCATCGCTTGCCGACGTCGGGACCCAGCGCTTCTACTCTCCGGCCGCGGCGCACCGGCTCCTCGTGGTGCTCACAGACGGCGAGAGCGCGGATGTCTCGGAGGCTGCCGTCGGACGAAGCCTACGCCGGGCGAGGATCGAGACCCTGTTCGTCCAGTTCTGGGCCGCGGACGAGCAGGTCTTCTCGAATGGCGCGCCCGAGCTGGAGTACAAGCCGGATCCCGCCGCGCGCTCGATCCTCGACCGGTTGGCGGCGGCGACAGGTGGGAGCGTCTACGACGAGGAGAGCCTCGAGCCGGCCATGAACGAGGCTCGCGACCTTCTCGGCAGCGGGCCGACCGTCGCGCAGCCGCATCGCCCGGACCAGATAGCCCTGGCGCCGTATCTTGCGGCCGCAGTCTTCCTCCCCCTGACGCTCCTGTTCTGGCGGCGCGACCGATAGAGCCGGGTCGGCGCACGGCGTTCGAGCGAGCGGTCGCAGACTACGCCCTGACCGATCTCGCACCGCCCGCCGGCGCGCTCGCATTCGCTGCCGCCTCTCTCGAGCGGACCGGTCTCTTCCTGCTCGGTGAGGTTCACGGCGTCGCACAGACACCGCGCGCGATTCTCGGACTCGTGGAGCGCCTCGGGGTTCGTGCCCTCGCCTTCGAGTGGTCGTCCGACGACCTGGACGACGTCGTCCAGCCGGTGCTCACGACCGGCGCCGTCGACTCTGACGCACTGTGGGCGTTGCCGCCGTCGGCGGAGGTCTTCTCCGGTGACGGACGCTTCACGGCCGGGCACGTGCGCCTGCTCGAGCACTTGGGCGACCGACTCGATCGGATCGTGCTGCTCGACCGCGCCGGATCCGAGGGGGCCGGACGCGAGAGAGAGGAATGGCGCAGCGACTACTCGCCGCCCGGCATCCAGGTTTGCCGATGTTGGCGGTGCTGGGCGTAGGTCACGTGGTGCGTGCCTCGGACGACGACGTCGAATCCGTCGGACTGCTCGTCGACCACGAGCTGCCCGGCGTCGCGAACGGCATCCTCGCGCCGTCGTCTGGAACGTGCTGGTTCCATGGTGAGGTGGAGGTGCGGCTCCGAGACCTGCCGCCTACCGATGTGATCGTCCCGATCGGCGTCGCCTCCCCCGCCGTCGTCCCGCAGCAGCCAGCGGGCGTCAGAGACGCTCGACGAGCCTGAAGCGCTCGGCGACGATCAGCGTCTCGTCGTCGATCCGCCGGTCTGCCCAGAAGCTCTCGTGGGCGCGCCGCCAGTCGGCGACGGTCCCGAATCCTTCGCCCTCGTCCAGGGCGAAGGCGAGATCGACGTCGCCTACCCGGATCACCCGAGCTTCGGTCGTCTCCACGACGGCGACCGGCTCGTCGTCGAAGCCGAGCAGCCCCCACCTCTGCCCGATCGCCGGAAGCGGCTCGCTCGGCTCGTAGAGCCCGGCGGTGGCGGTCTTGTCGCCGCGCAGCACGGCGTCGACGAGCTTCTGTCGCAGCGCGGTCCGCCGATAGCCGAGCTCGAAGCGAGGGAGATCCAAACGGTCAGCCATCCTCCGGCTCGGCGAACCAGCGCTCGACGGCCTCGGGAAAGCCGGTCTCGTCCATGTACGAGACCGCGCGGCTCGCGAACCAGACGAGTGCGTCCCGATCGGCCTGTACGAGGGCCGCCCGCACGGCCTCGTCGCCGTGCCGAGGGCCGCCCTTCGCCCCGGCCCGCGCCCGCCGAAGCCGGCAGAGCATGAATCCGGCATAGTCGACGTCGCTCCCGGGCCGCTCGTACCATTCGACGCCTGCCGCGCTGTCGATCAGCTGCGGCGCTTCGTCGGCAAGCTCCGAGGCGGCTTCCGCCGCGAAGCCGGAGCGGGAGCCACGACCCCTTCCGCGTTTGCCCGTCATTCTCTTACGCCCTCCTAACGAACGTCGATCGGGCACGTCACATACGTATGATCCTTGCACGTGACGAGAGTAGGGGCGATATCCGGACGCAGATGCAGGGAGTAGGCGTGACCAAGCGTTCGATCGCACTCTCCGTTCTCGCAGTCGCGGCGATCGGAAGCCTCGTCTTCGGGCCCGCGGCGCCCGCCGGGTCGGAGCGCACGACTGCCGGGACCGTCGTCTTCATCCACGAGCAGGAACCCCCGACGCTCCGAGGGGGCTGGGTCGACAACAGCCTCCTCGCGACCGGTCTCGTCACGAACAACATCTGGTACGGCGGCCAGATCTACGACAGCGCCGCGCGTCTCAAGCCGCGGCTCTTCGAGGCCAAGCCGAAGCTCATCTCGAGGAATCCCCAAACCGTCACCTTCAAGTACAAGGCGTCAGCGGTGTGGAGTGACGGCAAGCCCGTGACGTGCGAGGACTGGAAGGCGACGTGGCGCGTGTACGTGAATCCGCAGTTCAACGTCGTCAGCCGGGCGGGCTTCGAGGACATCAAGTCCGTCACCTGCAAAGGCAAGGCAGGGACGATCGTCTTCGCGAGGCCGTTCGCCGCGTGGGAGTCGCTCGTATCGGGTGGCGCGTATGCCGCACACGTCATCCGCGGCAAGAACATGAATCAGATGTTCAACGACGGGATCCCGGTCTCCAGCGGGCCTTGGAAGTTCCAGAGCTGGCAGAGGGGCGTTCAGCTCACGCTCGTGAAGAACGCCCGCTTCAAGGCCGGCCCGGCGATGAAGCTCGATCGCGTCGTCTTTCGTTACATCCTGGACACGAACGCGCGCTTTCAGGCAATGAAAGCGGGCGAGGGCCATGTCATGGAGCCGCAGCCGCAGCTGCAGATCGCCGACATCGTCAACGACAGTGACTTCAAGGTGCAGAGGGAGCCGGAGTTCGCTTTCGAGCACGTCGACATCCAGCTCGGGCCACGAGGCCACCCGGCGCTCAAGCTGCTGTACGTCCGCCAGGCGCTCATGACCGGGATCAACCGCCAGCAGCTCGCGAGCGCGCTGTTCCGGACGCTCGCTCCCGGCCTGCCCAAGCTCGACAACCTCGTCTTCAAGCCGTTCGAGAAGGGCACCTACCAGCCGCACTTCAGGAAGTGGGCCTACAACCCGAGCAGGGTCATCAGCATCCTGAAGGGCAAGGGCTGCACCGGCGGGCCCGATGCTCCCAGCGATTCGAACACTGCGATCTTCTCGTGCCCGGGCGTCGGCAGGCTGGCGTTCCGCTTCTACACGACCGCCGGGAACCAGCTCCGAACACTCGCGTTCGAGGTCATCCAGAGGCAGCTCAAGAGCGCGGGCATCGAGCTCATTCCACGGTTCCAGACGGCCGGAACCCTTTTCGGAGGGACGCTTCCGTCCGGTGACTGGGACCTGATCATGTTCACGTACGGCGGCGGTCCGGACTCGAAGATCACGAGCAACACGCTCTACTCCTGCGGGGGAGACCAGAACTACGGCAACTACTGCAGCCCGAAGGCGACCGCGGCCTTCAACGCGGCCACGAGGGAGTTCGACGTCGCGAAGCGGCACGCTCTCCTCAACAGGGGAGATGCCCAGCTCGCCGTAGACCTCCCGTCGATTCCGTTGTACACGCGGCCGAAATTCGTCATCTCGACGGGCGGTCTCACGGGTGCGGTGCTCAACACGACGAGTGAGGGCACACCCTGGAACGTCGCCACCTGGCAGCTGAAGTGACGCGGTTTGCCAGCTACGGCTCGGGCCTCCGGATCCGCTTTCGTCGCCCGCGGCACTAGGCCGCCGGTTTAGTGGTCGCTCCGGGAAGTACGCACCGTCTTCACGCGGCTGCAAAGCGGCGCCCGGCGTCGTCCTCAGTCGGCCACATACCTTTCCGGTATGCGGCCTCCCTGCGTCCTACCCGGGCTTGCTTTTCGCCGGTGAATCCAGTCCGTACTTCCCGGAGAGACCACTAGCATCCGGGGAGTGGCGTCGTGCTGAGCTACGTCGTTCGAAGGCTGCTCTATAGCGTCGTCGTCCTCGTCGCGGCCAGCTTTCTCGTCTTCACGTTCGTCTCGGTCTCCGGCGACCCGCTCGCCCAGCTGAACATCATCCCGAACGTCTCCGAGGAGACCAAGCAGAACGTCATCGACCGCAAGCACCTCGACGACCCGATCCCCGTCCGATACGGGTACTGGGTGAAGGACGCGGTGACGAACCAGTTCGGGACCACGCTGCTCGGCGACCGGCCGATCCTGCCCGACCTCTGGCGGGTCATGAAGAACACGCTGCAGCTCGTCCTCGTCGCCGAGCTCCTCGCGATCATCGTGGCGGTCGGGATCGGCGTGTACTCCGCCAGGCGCCAGTACTCCGCGTTCGACTACACGGCGACGACGTTCAGCTTCCTCGGGCTCGCGACGCCGGTGTTCTGGATGGCGCTGATGCTGCAGGTCCTGGTCGTCCAGATCTTCGAGCACACGGGATACAAGATCTTCCCGATAGCGAGCCTGAACTCGGTCGATCCCGGAGGCGGGATCCACTTCGCCCTCGATCGCGCACATCACCTCGTGCTGCCGGTCCTCGTGCTCATGGTCGCCAGCGTCGCCAGCTACTCGCGCTACATCCGGGCATCGATGCTCGAGGTCATGGGCTCCGACTACTTGCGCACTGCGCGAGCGAAGGGTCTCCCCGAGCGCCAGGTGACCATGAAGCATGCGTTCCGAAACGCACTCATCCCTCTCGTGACGCTCGTCGCGCTCAGTTTCGGGACCCTGCTCGGCGGTGCCATCGTCGTCGAGACGGTCTTCTCCCTCGACGGGATGGGCCTCTACTTCGTCAACGCTCTGCGTGACAATGATCCCTACCGCGTCATGGCGTGGTTGATGGTCACGGCGACGATGATCATCGTCTTCAATCTCCTCGCCGACATCGCGTACGGCTACCTCGACCCGCGCGTGCGCTATGACTGACGACCCTTCGTCGGCTGCGCGTGATCTGAGGACGAGCGTGAGCGCTGTGTCCGGCTCGCCGGATATCGCGCTGAGCTACGAGTCCGGGGTCGAAGTGAAGGCGCGCAGCCAGTGGGCCTACGTTCGGATGCGCTTCCTCCGGCACCGGCTCGCGGTGGCCAGCCTCATCGTCCTCCTCTTGATCGGGCTCGTCGGCGTCTTCGCCCCGCAGCTCGCTCCCTACGGTTACGACGAGATCCCGCTCGAGGACATCACGGCGAGCCAAAACCGTGCTCCGACGTTCGACGGATGGCACCTGTTCGGAACGGATCAGCTCGGCCGCGACTACCTGAGCCGTGTCATGTACGGGATTCGGACCTCGCTCTGGGTAGCGATCTTCGTCGCTCTCGTCTCGACCGTCATCGGGACCACGGTCGGCGCTCTGGCCGGCTACTACAGCGGCCACGTGGACAACGCGCTGATGCGGCTCACGGACCTCATACTCACGCTGCCGGGCCTCGCCGTCCTGCTCACTGCGTCCGTCTTCCTCGGCTCCGGTGATCCGCTGACGATCGGCCTGATCCTCGCGTTCCTGTTCTGGACGGCGGTTGCGAGAATCGTGCGCGGTCTCTTCCTCTCGCTGCGCGAGCGGGAGTTCGTCGAGGCGGCGAAGGCCGCTGGAGCGAGCGACCTCCGCATCATCGTTCGTCACATGCTCCCGAACTGCCTCGGGCCGATCATCGTCAACACGACTCTCGTCGTCGCCGCCGCGATCCTCGTCGAGGCCGCGCTCTCCTTCCTCGGCTTCGGGATTCAGCCGCCGAACGCAGCACTCGGAAAGCTCGTCTCCGAGGGGCAGGCCGAGGGGTTCGAGCTCTGGTGGCTCGTCACCTTCCCGGGACTCGTGATCGTGCTCATCGCTCTCTGCGTCAACTTCGTCGGGGACGGCCTTCGCGACGCGTTCGATCCCGACTGCAGCGCAAGGGTCCGTGCCTCGAGTCTGAACCGATCCTCACGATCCGTGACCTGACCGTCGAGTTCGACACCGAGGACGGAGTCGTCCACGCCGTCACCGATGTCAGCTACGACCTGTATCCCGGGGAGGTGCTCGGGGTGGTCGGGGAGTCCGGCTGCGGGAAGAGCGTGTCGATGCTCTCGGTGCTGGGGCTGATCCCGATGCCGCCGGGGCGGATCGTCTCGGGCGAGGCGGTCTTCAGGGGCGAGGACCTGCTTGAAGCTGCCCGAGAGCCGTCTCCGCCGGATCCGCGGCGGGCCGATTGCCATGATCTTCCAGGACCCGCTGACCTCGCTGAATCCGGTGCTCAGGATCGGCGACCAGATCTCCGAGGCGATCAAGGTGCACGACCCGGACTCGAGCGACGCAGCCGCGCGGACGCGAACGGTGGAGCTTCTGGAGCTCGTCGGCGTCCCATCCGCGGCGGAGCGGTACCACCAGTATCCGCACGAGTTCTCGGGCGGCATGCGTCAGCGCGCGATGATCGCGATGGCGATTGCGAACGATCCCGGCGTCCTGGTCGCAGACGAGCCGACGACAGCGCTCGACGTGACGATCCAGGCGCAGATCATCGAAGTGCTGAAGACGGCTCAGCGCGAGACGCAGGCGGCGACCGTCCTCATCACGCACGACCTCGGCGTGATCGCCGAGCTCGCCGACCGTGTCGTCGTCATGTACGCGGGGAAGGTCGTCGAGATCGGCGACGTCTTCTCGATCTTCGACTCCCCTCGGCACCCGTACACCGCCGGCCTGCTGACGAGCCTCGCACGGCTCGACGCGGACGTGGACCGGCTCGAGCCGATCGCCGGGCAGCCACCCAGCCTGATCACCCCGCCTCCGGGTTGCGCTTTCCACCCGCGCTGCGCGCTGTCTCGGGGCCGGGCGGCGTGCAGGACGGACGTTCCGGAGCTACGGGCCCTCGGCTCGGAGGGCGGGCACCGAGCGGCATGTCACTTCGCCGAGGAGCTCACGGCTGCCGGCCGGCCAGTCGGTGGTCCCGCGTGACCGGGGCGCCGCTGGCGAACGGTGACGAGCTCCTTCGCGTCGAGGGCCTCGTCAAGCACTTTCCGATCAAGGCGGGCGTCTTCAAGCACACGGTCGGGTACGTCAGGGCCGTGGATGGTGTCGACGTCACGGTTCGCGAGCGGGAGACGCTCGGGGTCGTCGGCGAGTCCGGCTGCGGGAAGACGACGCTGGGGCGCACGATCATGAAGCTCCTCGAGCCGACCGCCGGCAGGATCGTCTTCGAAGGCCGGGATCTCGCGCCTCTCTCGAGACGCCAGATGCGTCCGGTGCGGCGCGACCTCCAGATCGTCTTTCAGGACCCCTATGCATCGCTGAACCCGCGGATGACAGTGCGCGAGATCGTCGCCGAGCCGCTGCGTATCCATCGCCTGTACCGGGGTGGCGGCGGAAGACGGCGGGTCGAGGAGCTCCTGCAGCTGGTCGGCCTGAGCCCGGAGCACGCGAACCGCTTCCCACACGAGTTCTCGGGTGGCCAGCGACAGCGGATCGGCGTTGCGCGCGCGCTCGCGCTCGAGCCGAGGCTGATCGTGCTCGACGAGCCCGTCTCCGCTCTCGACGTCTCGATCCAGGCGCAGGTCGTGAACCTCCTCGGTCAGCTGCAGGACGAGCTCGGGCTCACCTACCTCTTCATCGCCCACGACCTCTCGGTGGTTCGTCACGTCTCGGACCGGGTGGCGGTCATGTACCTCGGCAAGGTGGTGGAGGTCGGGACTCGCGATCAGATCTACGAAGCGCCCATGCATCCGTACACACAGGCGCTGCTCTCCGCAGCCCCGATCGAGTCGCCGCGCCTGAGGGGGACGCGTGCGCGCATCGTGCTCGAGGGCGACGTCCCGAGCCCGGCGGATCCTCCTTCGGGCTGCCGGTTCAGGACACGCTGTTGGAAGGCGCAGGAGATCTGCGCTCAGGAGGAACCCGAGCTGGTTCCCCGTGCGGGCGGTGATCATCCGGTCGCGTGCCACTTCGCTGAGGTCTCGAGCCCGCTTGCCCTCACCGAGCAGGCCGCCTCGGCCGAGCCCGGCGACCACGCGCCGCCCACGACGACTGTCTGACCGCCTGACGATGCCTCGCCCGATCATCGTCGCTCTCGTCGCTGCGGCCGTCGCGGTCGCCGCCGGGTGCGGAGGAAGCAGCGCGACTACGGTTGAGGAGCTCGGGCGGTCGGTCGTCTCGGCTCGAGACCGAGTCGACTTCGCCCTGGCGCGGATCACACGTGCGCAGTCGAAGGAGGATCTGCTCGAGCGCATGGACGAGGCGGCGAGCGCCATCGACGGTGCCGCGAGCGACCTCGAGGATGTCGGCGCCCCCGAGCGGCTCGACGCCGATCTGGGCGCGCTCGTCGGTTCACTCCGTCAGCTTGCGTTCGACGTCCAGGCGACCGCCGACCAGATCCGTCAGCCGGGCTTCAGCGATTTCCTCGCCGGCACGAAGGGGTTGAGCTTCGAGAGTTGGGACGCGGTAAATCGAGCGCTCGAGGCACTGGACGCTCAGGGGATCGAGGTCCCGCCGCTCGAACGTCACTGACCTTCGTGGACGAAGCGTTGCTCGAGCTCCTCCAGTGCCCGGCCTGCCGTGGACCGCTCGACTGGCTATTCACGTCATACCGCGGCAACGACGTCGACGCGGCCTCGACCAGATGCGGCGGCTGCGGCGCCCGGTACGCGGTGCGAGGGGGCGTTGCGGTGATGCTTCCGCCCGAACCTGGGCCGCTCGATGTTCTGGCAGGAGGCCGAGAGTCGGCTCGCCGGGCTCCTTCGGGAGCGCCCTGCCCTCGAGCATGCGCTGCTGGCCCCGGATCCGGTCCGAGCTCGCCCCCGCCGATCTCTTCTATCGCGCGCTCGTCCTCGAGGAGCGAGGCGACTTCGGGGCGGCACGCGGCGAGTAGCGGCACTCGCCGGACGACGGGCTGTACTCGGCAAGAGACGCGTGCTTGCCGCGACCGTCAGCTCACCGCGCTCGTCGCTTCCGCCGCGACGGGCGGCGAGCCCGTGGTCGACGTGGCAAGCGGACGCGGAACGCTCGTCGAACGGCTGGCGGCCGAGCTCGACCAGAGGATCGTCGCGACGGACGCGAGCCCGCACGTGCTCCTGCGCACCGGTCGCGCGCTCGCCGAGCTCGGCCTCGGCGGCCGGGTAAGCCTCGTCGCCTGCGACGCGCGCACGATGCCCTTTCGCGACGGTGCCGTCCCGACAATGACGACACACCTCGGGCTTGCGAATGTCGTCGAGCCTGGCGCGCTCCTCGGGGAGCTACGCCGCGTAGCCTCGGGCCGCTTCCTCGCCACGACGTCGTTCTACCCTCCAGGCGACGGCGTGAACGGAGCCGAGATCCGCCGTCTCGGACTCGAGGGGCTCGTTTACCGAGACACGCTCCTGGCGGAGCTCGCCGCGGCCGGCTGGGCGGCCGACGTCGTGAGCACGTGTCGAGCGCGCGCCGAGCCGACGCCGACGGGCGTCGTCCTCGATGGCGCCGTGGTCGACACGCTCCCGGTGGCCGGGACGGAGCTGGAGTGGGCGCTCGTCGACGCGCGGTAGAAGGTTAGATCGACTCGGCGAGCACGTGCTTGAGCTTGCGGCGCTCGGCCTTGCGCTCGCGCATCTGGCGTGGATCCGGCACCGGGACCGCGGCCAGAAGGGCCTTCGTGTACTCGTCTTTCGGTCTCGTGTACACGTCGTCGGCAGGGCCGATCTCGACGATCTTGCCGAGGTTCATGACGGCGATACGGTCGCTCATCCCCTTGACCACCGCAAGGTCGTGGGCGATGAAGAGGTACGAGAGGAAGAACTCCTGCTGAAGATCCTTGAGCAGGTTGAGGATCTGGGCCTGGATCGAGACGTCGAGGGCTGAGACGGGCTCGTCGCAGATGATGAGCCGAGGGTTGAGCGCCAGTGCGCGGGCGATGCCGATGCGTTGACGCTGCCCGCCCGAGAACTCGTGCGGGTAGCGGTTGATGAAGTCGGGGTTGAAGCCGACGACCTCGAGCAGCTCCTCGACGGTCCTGCGCCTGCGCTGCCGCGTGCCGAGGCCGTGGACGAGCAGCGGCTCGCCGACGATGTCGCCGATCGTCATCCGTGGGTTGAGCGAGGCGTATGGATCCTGGAAGACGATTTGCATCTCCCGGCGCGTGGCGCGCAGCGCCTCGCGCTTCAGCTTCGTCAGCTCCTCGCCCTGGAAGCGGACCGACCCGGACGTCGCCTTCAGCAGCTGGAGGATGCAGTAGCCGGTCGTCGACTTTCCGGACCCCGACTCGCCGACGAGGCCGAGCGTCTCGCCCTCGCGAATCTCGAACGAGACGTCGTCGACTGCCCTGACGTAGTCGACCGTGCGATCGATGAGGAAGCCCTTCTTGATCGGGAAATACTTCTTGAGGTTCTCGACGACGAGCAGCGGCTCCCCGGTCCTGCTGGCCGTAGAGCTCTCTGTCTGCACTGCCTCTGCGGCGTCGAGGGTGCCGATCTGGTCGCCATGGGCGAGCCTTTCGCCCATGAGCGTGGAGGGGTGTGGGGAACCGGGAGGTTCCCCACGCACTCATAAAGAAGGGGGCACGTGGGGGAAACATGGTTTCCCCCACGAACGCGAGCCGAAGGGGAGCGTTGCTCATGCCGTGACCAGGGCTTCGGCGGCTCGCTCCGAGGCAGGGTGCGCCGACCGGACCCAGTGGCCGGGGCGGATCTCGCGCAGCTCCGGCGCCACGGTGTTGCAGTCGTCCATCCCCGCGTGCTTGCAGCGGGGAGCGAAGCGGCACGCCTCGGGCGGCGCGATCAGGTCGGGTGGACGGCCCGGAATCGTCGCCAGGCGGGCGTGTCGAGCGTCGCCTTCGAGCGTGGGAAGCGCTCCGAGCAGCGCCTCCGTGTACGGGTGCTCCGGTCGGTCGAAGAGGTCCTCTGCAGTTGCCTGCTCGACGATCTGGCCGGCGTACATGACGGCGATGTCGTCGGCCGCCTCGGCGACGACTCCCATGTTGTGGGTGATGATGATCATCGCCATGTCGTGGTCTCGGCGCAACTCCTCCAGCAGGTCGAGAATGCCGGCCTGCACCGTGACGTCGAGCGCGGTAGTCGGCTCGTCGGCGATCAAGAGCTTCGGGTCGCAGGAGATCGCGATCGCGATCATCACCCGCTGGCGCATCCCGCCCGAGTAACGGTGCGGGTAGTCGTCGAGGCGACTGGCGGCCTTCGGGATGCTGGACCTCCTCGAGCAGCTCGATCGCGCGCTTCCGCGCCTCTTGGCGGGACATGTCCCGGTGACGCTCGAGCGTCTCCGTGATCTGCTTCCCGATCGTCAGCGTCGGGTTGAGCGACGTCATCGGATCCTGAAAGATCATCCCGATCCGGTCGCCGCGGATGTCCTCGAGCTGCTTGGACTTCATGGTCGTGAGCTCCTGCCCGGCGAAGCGCACCGAGCCGGAGACGACCCGTCCCGGGGGCAGCACGAGGCCCATGAGCGACAGCATCGTCACCGACTTGCCGGAGCCCGACTCTCCGACGATTCCGAGCGTCCTCCTCTCCTCGAGCGAGAACGAGACTCCGTCGACCGCGCGCACCTCACCCGCTCTGGTCTTGAAGAACGTCCGAAGGTCTTCGACCTCGAGGAGCGCCAACGCTAGACCGCCTCCACCTTCGCCCGAGGATCGAGGGCGTCGCGCAGCCCGTCTGCGATGAAGAACGCGCTCATGATCAACCAGGCGATGCACAGACTGGGGATGACGATGATGTACGGGTGCGTCTGGTAGGCGGTGTATCCGTCCTGTGCCAGCGTTCCCCAGGAGGCATTGGGCGGGCTGATCCCGAGTCCGATGAAGGAGAGGAAGGCCTCGCCCAGGACGACTCCGGGCAGCTCGAGGAAGACGAAGATGATGATGACGCCGAGCGTGTTCGGCAGCAGGTGCCGGAAGAGGACCCGATGCCAGCGCGCGCCGACTGCGTGGGCGGCGCGCACGTAGTCGTTCTCCTTCAGGGTGATGATCTGGCCGCGCATGACCCGCGCTGTCGTGAACCAGGAGGCGATGGTCAAGGCGACGACCATCGTCCAGAAATTGACCGTTCCGAAGATCGCGAGCGTGATGATGGCGAACGGCAGGTAGGGAAGGCCGTAGAGCGCGTCGAGGAAGCGCATCATGCCGTTGTCGACCCAGCCACCGAGGAAGCCCGAGATCGCGCCGTAGGTGATCCCGACGCCCATGATCGCGATCGTTGCCGCGAAGCCGATGCCGATGGAGATGCGGCCACCAAGTGCCGTGCGGACGAAGAGGTCGCGGCCGAACTGGTCTGTTCCGAACAGATGCTCCCTGCTCGGCCGTTCGAAGGCCTGGGAGAAGTCGATGGCGTTCGGGTCATAGCGGCTGAAGATCGGGGCGAAGATCACGTAGGCGAGCAGTGCGAGAAATGCGACTGCGGCTACGACGGACGCGCGGTTCTTACGGAAGCGATACAGGGCGTCGCGCCACAGCGACGCGCGTGCACTCGCGGCGCCTGCTTCCTGCCCGCGCGCCTCCGCGGTGCGTGAAAGTGCGGCCTCGAACTCGGCGCGGCGGTCTCGGGTGCGATCGAGGACCATCAGGTGCGCGCGTCCCGTATCCGCGGGTCGAGGTATCCGTAGAGGATGTCGACCACCATGTTGCAGAGGATGATGATGACCGCGAGCAGGACCGTGATCCCCAACACGACGGAGTAGTCTCGCGCGCGTCACCGAGATGACGTAGTAACGCCCGATCCCGGGGATGCCGAATATCGTCTCGACGATGAACGAACCCGTGATGAGGAAGCCGAGCAGGGGCCCCGCGGCGGTCACCACGGGAATGAGCGAGTTGCGCATCACGTGCACCCCCACGACCCGCCGCCAGCGAAGGCCCTTCGCCTTCGCGGTCCTGATGTAGTCCTGCTGCAGCGTCTCGAGCATGGAGCCCCGGGTGATGCGCGCGAAGATGGTCATCGGCGCGTGGCCGAGCGCGATCGCCGGGAGGATCCAGTATTGCCACGACTCCCAGCCGTTCGTCGGTAAGCCCGTTTGATCCCTGAGCCTGACGGCGAAGAAGTAGATGAGCAGCGTGGAGATGAGAAAGTTCGGCAAGCGCGTAGCCGACGTTCACGAAGGACATCGTGATGTAGTCCCAAATCGAGTTCGGCCGAAGCGCAGCGATGATCCCGAGCGGGATCCCGACGACGAGGGCCCAGAGCATCGCGAGCACACCGAGATGGAGCGAGACCGGGAAGCGCTGCTTGATGATGTCGTTCACGCTCTGGTTTCTCAGCGTGAGCGAAGGGCCGAAGTCCAGCGTGAAGATTCCCCGTGTGTAGTAGTAGTACTGCTTCCACCAGGGTTGGTCGACGTGGAACTTCCGCTCGAGGTTGGCCTGGATCGCCGGCGGGACGGCACGCTCGGTCGTCCGGAACGGATTGCCGCCGATCTGACGCATCATCAGGAACGTCATCAGGATGACGAGCAGGAGCACCGGGATCGTCCACAGGATGCGTCTGACGACGAACTTGAGCATCGACTAGAACCTCAGTATCAACGAAAGCGGACGAGCGTGCTACATGGTGAAACGTACGGGCAGGGCGCTGGACGCGCCCTGCCCGTAGCGGTGAAGACGACGACTTCCTTAATTGACCGACATTCCCGTGTAGTCGGTCCGGTCAAGGAGGTCGACGTTGTATCCCTGGATGTTCGGCTTGACCAGGGAGTGGAAGACGTACCAGTAGATCGGCATGATCGGCAGCGCGCCGCTCTTGCCGGTGAGGATCGTCTCGGCCTGCTGGTACAGCTTGAAGCGAGCGTCGTCGTTCGGCGTTCGCGCTGCCTTCTGAACGATGGCGTCGTACTTCCTGTTGCACCAGTTGGTGTTGTTGTTCCCCGAATCGCAGGTCCAGAGCTCGAACCCGTTGTACGCATCCGGGTAGTCGTAGATCCAGCCGAGTCGGTAGACATCGACGTCGGCGTTCGGCGGCGGCCCCAGGAACTCGAGGTACTGGCCGAACTCCATGTTCTTGAGGGTCGATGTGATACCCAGCTCCTTCCAGTACGCCTGGACCGCCGTGGCGATCGCGGCGTGGCCGGTGGAGGTGTTGAAGTAGAGGTTGACGTTCAGCTTCGGGTTCCTGGCCTTGGCCATGAACGCCTTTGCCTGGGCCAGCTTCGCAGTGCGAGGCATCGTGGAGTTCTTGTTGATCTCCTTGGCGCCTGGTGCTCTGCTCGGCGTGAAGGCACGGGCCGGGAACTGGCCGCCCTTGGTGACGAACTTGATGATCGCCTTCCGGTCGATGGCGAACGCCATCGCGCGGCGCTGGTTGACGTCCGGGATGTTCTTGACGTTGAACCCGTAGTAGTACGTCCCGATCGTCCCGTACGTCTTGTACTCCTTGCTCTTGATCCACTTGTCGACGAGCGCCCCCGTCAGGTCGACCTCGTTGATGTCGGCGTTGCCCGCGGAGTACGCGTTCTCGGCCGTCGCCGCGTCGCTGATGGCGGTGAAGGTGACCTTGGCGATCCTGACGTTCTTGGCGTCACGCCACTTCGTGTTCTTGACGAGCACGATCTGCGCGTCGTGCTTCCAAGACTGGAGCCTGTAGGGCCCGAAGGAGACGATGTTGCCCGGCTCCGTCCACTTCTCGCCGTACTTCTCGACGGCTGCCCGAGGCACCGGGATGAACGACGTGTGGTTCAGCTGCTGGACGAACCACGCCTGGGGCGCGATCAACGTCACTCTGATCGTCGTCTTGTTCACTGCCCTGATCGCGACCTGCGAGCGCAGGGCTGCGCAGTTCTCCTTGCAGGCGTTGTACGCCTCGGCTCCCCGGATGCCGAAGAACTGGTAGGCGTAGTCGCTCGCGAGCTCAGGCGAGATCGCCCGCAGCCAGGACCACACGTAGTCCTGTGCGGTCACCTGCTGCCCGGTCGTCCAGCGCAGGTCGTTGCGGAGCTTGATCGTAACGACCGGACCCTTCACGGTCCAGCTCTGCGCCGCCGCGGGAATCGCCTTCAGCTGCGGAGGCGGCCCGAAGTTGACGAGCGGCTCGTTGAGGGCCTGGATGATGTTGGACGAGGTCGTGTCGGTGGCGAGGCCGGCGTCGAGCGACGAGGCGTCTCCGAGAATCAGAATCCGCAGGTTCTGCGTCTTCTGATCCGGAGCGGCGGCCGCCGAGCCGACCACGATAATCGCGATGGCCGCGAGGGCAGTCGCCCACAGAGACCATCTCGTTCCCTTTCGCATTCGTTCCTCCTTGAGGTTTCGCCCTTGTGTCGCGCCGCGTGTATCCTGGGCGCGAGGCTGGTCATCCTAACCGATTGTCGGGTCTGTTACGAGTCGTCACGAGGACGACGTCGCGCGACCCGACTGGGGTGTCACATAGCCTCCACCTCCGTCATCGTGGACTCCGGGTGGCACTCACGGTCGCGTCCTTGGCGGCCTCGAAGCCCCGCGGGACGCGTTTCTTCGAGCGGAACAATCGGGGTGTCCATGTCTTGCATCAGCTTTTCCTTCAGGAACATGCGTTCGTGCGCGCTCTGGACGTCCGACGCCGAGATCCGGGCCGGCGCGGGGTCGAGGCCGACGAACCCGCCGAGCGCGATCGCGGCGGTGATCGTCGCTGCTGCAGCTGTACCCGCTTGTGCAACCCCGAAACGCAGGCGGCTCCGTGGAACCTGGAACTGCATGGACGGCTCGACGAGCGGCGCCGTGCGCAGGGTGTCCGTCAGGGTCCCGAGATCGTCGGCAAACGAGCGGCAGGCTGCGCACCGCGCGAGATGAGCGGCCATCAGCGCCTCCTCGAGCTCTGAGAGCTCCGAGTCGAGGCGCAGCGAGGCCTGCATGCGGGTCCGATTGCAGACCTCGGGCAGGATCGGACTCACGTGGCTCATGTGCACGACTACATAAGACGTACCCGCGCGCTCGCGGTTAGAACCCTTTCGGAGTGATCGCCCGACACGGTCGCTCATTCTGAGAGCGGTATTTGGCCGTGCTACGCCCGATAGCTCGGCGCGGCCCTTCGCTAGACTCCGGGCGCTCGCCCGGGCCCGTGCCGGGCTTTCCTTTCGAACCGTACCCGAGGAGTCGAGTGTCGAACAGAAAAGAGGACGACGGCCGGAACATCGGCCGGGTTGTCGAGGTCAAGGGCGTCGTGATCGACGCCGTCTTCGCAGAACGGCTGCCGGAGATCTACACGGCTCTCGAGGTCGAGATCGGCGACTCGGGCGGCAGCACGCGGACGCTGATCGCGGAGGTGCAGCAACACCTCGGCGACGATCGCGTCCGTGCGGTGGCGATGGACTCGACGGACGGTCTCGCTCGCGGCGCAGTGTGCGTCGACACCGAGGGGCCGATCTCCGTCCCCGTCGGCGATCCGACGCTCGGTCGCTTGTGGAACGTCGTCGGCGAGCCGATCGACGAGCAGGGCGACGTGCCAGAGGGCGTCGAGCGCTGGTCGATCCATCGCGACCCACCGGCGTTCCGCGACCTCTCGCCGAAGATCGAGATCTTCGAGACCGGCCTCAAGGTCATCGACCTCATCGCGCCCTTCGTGAAGGGCGGCAAGGTCGGCTTCTTCGGAGGCGCGGGACTGGGGAAGACGGTCCTCATCCAGGAGCTCATCCACAACGTCGCCAGGGAGCACGGCGGCGTCTCGGTCTTCGCCGGCGTCGGGTGAACGCTCACGCGAAGGGAACGACCTCTGGCGCGAGATGGAGGAGTCGGGCGTCCTGGACAAGGTCGCGCTCGTCTTCGGTCAGATGAACGAACCTCCGGGAGCGCGACTGCGGGTCGGTCTCTCGGGACTGACCATGGCGGAGTACTTCCGCGACCAGGGACAGGACGTTCTCCTCTTCATCGACAACATCTTCCGGTTCGTTCAAGCAGGCTCGGAGGTGTCCGCTCTCCTCGGGCGCATGCCGAGCGCCGTCGGCTACCAGCCGACGCTCGCGAGCGAGATGGGTCAGCTCCAGGAGCGGATCACGTCGACCCGCACGGGCTCGGTCACTTCGGTGCAGGCGATCTACGTTCCGGCGGACGACCTCACCGATCCGGCGCCGGCCAACACCTTCGCCCACCTGGACGCCTTCATCACACTCTCGCGGTCCATCGTCGAGAAGGGCATCTACCCGGCGGTCGATCCGCTCGACTCGTTCTCGCGGGCGCTCCAGCGCGGCATCGTGTCGGACGAGCACTACGAGGTCGCGACGACGCTTCAGCAGATCCTGCAGCGCTATCGCGACCTGCAGGACATCATCGCCATCCTCGGCATGGACGAGCTCACCGACGAGGACAAGGTCGTCGTCGCCCGTGCTCGCCGGATCGAGCGGTTCCTCTCGCAGCCGAACTTCGTCGCCGAGCAGTTCACCGGTACGCCAGGCAAGTACGTGAAGCTCGAGGACACGATCCGCGGGTTCCGCGCCATCATCGACGGAGAGCACGACGAGCTTCCCGAGTCGGCCTTCTACATGGTCGGCACGATCGAGGACGCGGTCGAGAAGGCGAAGCAGGCCGAGGCCGTCGCCGCCTGATCCGGAGCATGGCCGAATCGCACCCGAAGTTCGACGTCGCGCTCGTCACGCCAGACGGCGCGGCGTTCGACGGAGAGGCGGAGATGATCATCGTGCCCGGGGCGGCGGGGGAGATCGGTGTCCTTGCCAGGCACGCTCCGCTGGTCGCGACGCTCAAGGCGGGCTCGACCCGCATTCACTTGAACCCGAACGAGATCCTCGAGTTCGCGACGGGCCCCGGGTTCTTCAAGGTCGAGCTCGACCGCGCGCTCGCGCTCGTGGACGACGCCGTGAGCGTCAACGGAGATCGACGACGCGCGGGCGCGCGAACAGCTCGAGGCGGCGCAATCCGAGCTCGCGAAGGTCGACGCGGGCGAGTCGCAGGCCGACCGCTGGCAGCTCGAGCAACGGATCAAGCACGCCGAGAACCAGCTCACGGTCTCCGGGCGGACCACTGGCTGATGCGCGTCGCCGCGCTGGCGGACGTCCACGGGAACGCGCCGGCTCTCGCGGCGGTGCTGGCGGAAGTCGCGCGCGAGGCGCCCGACCTGATCGTCTTCTGCGGTGATCTCACCTGGGGATCGCTTCCAGGCGAGACGCTCGCGCTCGTCCGGGCTCTCGAGATGCCGGCGCGGTTCGTGCGCGGCAACGCCGATCGGGCCGTCGGGACGGATGTGGAGAGCGAACGTGACCGATGGATGGCCTCGAAGCACACCGAGCGGGACCTCGCGTTCCTCGCGGGCTTCGCCCAGACCGTCTCCGTCGAGGTCGACGGACTCGGGCCCACGTGCTTCTGTCACGGCTCGCCGCGCTCGGACGAGGAGTTGGTCACCGAGCGAACTCCCGCCGAGCGAGTGCGCGAGCTCATAGCAGGCGTCGACGAGCGGATCGTCGTCACCGCGCACGTCCACGTGAGCTATGACCGCGAAGTCGACGGCGTGAGGCTGCTGAGTCCCGGCAGCGTCGGCCTGCCGTACGAGGGTGAACGAGGCGCCTACTGGGCGCTTCTCGGACCCGACGTGGAGTTACGGTGCACCGACTACGACGTCGAGGCAGCAGTCGCCCTCATGCGTGCCACGGACGATCCGCAGGTGGAACGGATCGTCGAGTTGATGCTGAACCCACCGTTGCGCGAGGACGCGATCGAGAATGCCGAGCGGCTCGGGTTCTCAGGCTGAGGGGGTAGTTTGCGCCATGGAGGAGATCGCGCCTGGGATCTGGCACTGGACGGCTCGCCATCCTCGCATCAAGATCGACGTCAGCACCTACTACCTGCCTGCCGAGCGTGTCCTGATCGACCCGCTCGTGCCCAGTGAAGGGCTCGACTGGTTCGTCGAGCACGGGCCAGCCCACCGACGTGCTGCTGACGAACCGCCACCACTACCGGGACGAGCGCACGGTTTGTGCGAGCGCTTCGGCGTCGCCGTGCACTGCGTCCGCGAGGGAATGCACGAGTTCACCGGCGGAGAGCAGGTCGAGCCGTTCGACTTCGGAGACGAGCTGCCGGGTGGGGTGATCGCCCACGAGGTCGGCGCGATCTGCCCGGACGAGACCGCGCTCTACGTCCCTGCTCGCGGGGCGCTGGCGCTCGCCGACGGCGCCGTGCGGTGGGAGTCCCGCGGTCCCCTCGCGTTCGTCCCGGACCGCCTAATGGACGAGCCCGCGCGAGACGAAGGACGGACTGCGCGAGTCATATAGACGTGCTGGCGAAGCTCGACTTCCGAGCACCTGCTGCTTGCACACGGCGAGCCCTTCGTGGGAAACGGGCGCGACGTCTTGTCCGAGTTCGCCGGTTAGCCGATCGATCGTCGGCAGGAATTGCCCGCCCGCGACCGTATTCGCTAGCCTGAGCGAACCTGGACAGCTTTGAACGGCAGCTTGGCGACCAGGATAAAAAACGCCTAAAGAGCCCGCGGGCCTTCCCGGCTCCCGACCTCTTTAGGCGGGAGCCGAATTCGTGAAGGACGTCCGCACACACTTCGAGCAACTCCTCGCCGAGAGGATCCTCGTGCTGGACGGATCGTGGGGGGTGCTCATCCACCGGCGAGGGCTCTCCGAAGAGGAGTATCGCGGCGCGCGCTTCTCCGGCCACTCGCGGGACGTCCAAGGCGATCCGGATCTACTCAACCTGACCCAGCCCGCTGTCGTCGCCGAGATCCACGACTCCTACTTCGAATCCGGCGCGGACATCGCGACGACCAACACCTTCACGGCGACCCGTATCGGCCAGGCCGACTACGGGCTCGAAGGGGCGGCCGCCGAGATGAGCCTGGAGGGCGCGCGTCTCGCCCGCAGCGCCGCTGACGAATGGACCGCACAAACGCCCGAGAAGCCCCGCTTCGTCGCAGGCTCCGTCGGCCCGCTCAATGTCACGCTCTCGTTGTCCCCGCGTGTGGAGGACGCCGCGTACCGAGCGGTTACGTTCGACGAGGTGCGCGAGGCCTACGAGGAGCAGGTCGCCGCGCTCCGCGACGGTGGGGTCGACCTGCTCCTGATCGAGACCATCTTCGACACGCTGAACGCCAAAGCCGCAATCGTGGCCGCACGCGACGTCGCGCCCGAGCTTCCCCTCTGGCTCTCGTTCACGGCCGTCGACAAGAGCGGGCGGAATCTCTCCGGACAGACCTCGGATGCCTTCTGGATCTCGGTCGAGCACGCCGAGCCGTTCATCGTCGGCGTCAACTGCTCGCTCGGCGCCACCGAGATGCGGCCGTTCCTGGAGCGGCTCTCGAACGTCGCCTCCACGTACGTCTCGTGCCATCCGAACGCGGGACTTCCGAACGAACTCGGACTCCACGACGAGCAGCCGGGCGACACGAGCCGTTTTCTCCGGTCGTTCGCCGAGGACGGTCTCGTCAACCTCGTCGGAGGGTGCTGCGGAACGACGCCCGAGCACACAGGGGAGATCGTCAGAGCCGTTTCCGGACTCCCGCCGCGCCGTGTACCCGCTCCGTCGCCTCTGCCGCGCTTCTCCGGGCTCGATCCCTTCGTGATCGGTCCCGATACAGGGTTCGTCATCGTCGGCGAGCGGTCGAACGTCACCGGCTCGGCGAAGTTCCGCAGGCTGATCGAGGCGAATGACTTCCAGAGTGCCGTGGACGTCGCCCTCGAGCAGGTGCGAGGCGGGGCGAACCTGCTCGACGTGAACATGGACGCCGATCTGCTCGACGCCGAGCAGGCGATGACGACGTTCCTCAACCTCCTCGCGACCGAGCCCGAGGCGGCGCGCCTCCCGGTCATGGTCGACAGCTCCCGGTTCGGGGCGCTCGAGGCGGGCCTCAAGTGTCTCCAGGGAAAGGGCGTGGTCAACTCGATCTCGCTCAAGGAGGGAGAAGAGCCGTTCCTCGAGCAGGCGCGGACGATTCGGCGCTATGGCGCGGCGGTCGTCGTCATGGCGTTCGACGAGCGCGGGCAGGCGGAGACGGTCGAGCGGAAGGTCGAGATCCTCGGTCGTGCGTACGACCTGCTGATCGGGGAGGCCGACTTCGCGCCCACGGACGTGATCCTCGACCCGAACGTCCTGGCTGTCGCCACGGGCATCGAGGAGCACGCGGCGTTCGCCAAAGCTTTCATCGACACGATTCCGCTGCTCGAGGAGCGCTGCCCGGGCGCGCTCGTCTCCGGGGGGATCTCGAATCTCTCGTTCGCGTTTCGCGGGAACGACCCCGTGCGCGAGGCAATGCACGCCTCGTTCCTCTACCACGCGATTCGCAACGGCCTCGACATGGGAATCGTCAACGCGGGCCAGCTCGCCGTCTACGAGGACGTCGAGCCGGATCTGCTCGAGCGGGTCGAGGACGTGCTCTTCGACCGGAGGCCCGATGCGACCGAGCGGCTCGTCGAGCGCGCGGCCACGGTGACAGGCGGCGCCATGCAGCGAGAGCTCGACCTGTCCTGGCGCGACGCTCAGGTCGGTGAGCGCCTGGCGCACGCCCTGGTGCACGGGATCGTGGACTTCATCGAGGAGGACACCGAGGAAGCGCGCCGCGGCGCCGCCCGCCCGCTCGACGTCATCGAGGGCCCGCTCATGGACGGGATGAAGATCGTCGGCGACCTCTTCGGCTCCGGGAAGATGTTCCTTCCGCAGGTGGTGAAGAGCGCGCGGGCGATGAAGCGCGCCGTTTCTTACCTCGAGCCGTACATGGAGGCCGAGAAGACGAGCCGCCGCTCGGCCGCTCGCATCGTCCTCGCGACCGTGAAGGGTGACGTCCACGACATCGGCAAGAACATCGTCGGCGTCGTGCTCGGGTGCAACGGATACGAGGTGATCGACCTCGGAGTGATGGTGCCGGCGGATCGGATCCTGGACGTCGCCGTCGAACAGGACTGCGACATCGTGGGGCTCTCCGGCCTGATCACGCCCTCTCTCGACGAGATGGTCGGCGTGGCGAAGGAGATGGAGCGGCGCGGGCTCGAGCTGCCCTTGCTGATCGGAGGGGCGACGACGTCGAAGCAGCACACCGCGGTGCGCATCGCGCCGGAGTACGAGCAGCCCACGTTGCACGTGCTCGACGCGTCCCGCGTCGTCGGGGTCGTCGGCGACCTGCTCGACGGAGATCGGCGAGCGCGCCTCGATACGGAAAACCGCGTCGAGCAGGACCGGCTCCGCGTGCTGCACGCCGAGCGCGGCCGGAAGCCGCTCCTCTCGCTACGCGAGGCGCGCACGCGCCGCACGCCGATCGAGTGGCACCAGGAGGACCTCGCCACGCCGGCGTTCCTGGGCGCGCGCGTCGTAGAGGAGGAGATCGCCACGCTCAGGGGGTACGTCGACTGGACGTTCTTCTTCCACGCGTGGGAGCTCAAGGGGCGCTTTCCGGCGATCCTGGACGACCCCGAGAAGGGCGAGGTCGCGCGGGATCTCTTCGCAGCCGCGAACGAGCTCCTCGACGAGATCGTCGCCGGGCGCACGCTGGCGGCGCGCGGGGTCTACGGCTTCTGGCCCGCGCGGGCAGAGGAGGACGACGTCGTGCTCGATCAGACTCCCAGCGCAAGACCGGGATCCGCTGACGCGCGGATCCCGGTCGTGCAAGAACGTTGGGACGTCCGATTCCCAATGTTGCGTCAGCAGGCCGATCACGCAGACTCGCGACCGAATCGCTCCCTCGCCGACTTCGTCGCTCCCTCGGATGCCGGCCTCACCGACCACGTGGGTGCATTTGCGGTCGCAATCCACGGAGGAGAAGCGCTCGCCGACCGGTTCGCCGCCGACAAAGACGACTACCGGTCGATCATGGTGCGCGCTCTGGCCGATCGCCTCGCGGAGGCGTTCGCCGAGCGGCTCCACGAGGTCGCCCGCCACGAGTGGCACTCGCCAGAGGAGGCCCTGACGGGCGACGAGCTGATCGGAGAGCGCTTCCGCGGCATCCGGCCCGCCTACGGCTACCCGGCCTGTCCCGACCACTCCGAGAAGCAGACGCTCCTCGCACTGCTCGACGCCGAGCGAGCGGGGATCGGCCTGACGGAGAGCTTCGCGACGACGCCGGCGGCAAGCGTGAGCGGCCTCTACTTCGGCCACCCGCAGGCGCGCTACTTCTCGGTCGGGAGGATCGGGCGAGACCAGGTCGTCGACTACGCCCAGCGGAAGGGCTTCGCTGTCGCGGACGCCGAGCGCTGGCTCCGCCCGAACCTCGCGTACGAGCCCGAGTAGATGCCTCTACCATGGCGCCCCGTGAAGTGGCTCGCCGCCGCCCTTCTCGTGCTCGCGCTCGTCCTCTCGGGCGTCAGCCTGGGTGCACGGGGCGATCCGAAGAAGAGGATCACCCCCGCGGACCAGGCGCGAGCGAGGGCGATGTTGCTTCGCAAGTCCGACTTCAGCCTGGCGTTCAGAGCCGGGCCTGCCTCGACCGGCGCCGATTTCTACTGCGCCGCCCTCGACGAGTCCGACCTGACCGTGACGGGCCAGGCCGAGTCCCCGAGCTTTCGGGCGGGGTCGAGTTCGCGACCTCCACCGCCTACGTGTACACCTCTCGGGCAGACGCGAACGCGTCGTGGCGGCGGGGTACGAGCGCGGCAGGTCAGCAATGCCTGCGCCAGGGGCTGCAGAGCGAGATACAGGGCACGAGCGTCAGGCTCGTCTCGTTCCGGAAGCTCCCGTTCCCGGCGTTCGCGCAGCGTTCGGTCCTGTACCGAGTGGTGGCCGAGCAGCAAGGGGGCGTCCGCATCTACCTGGACCTCGTCGCGCTGCAGCACTCGAGAGCACAGGTGGCCGTCGTCTACGGGTCGGGGCTCTCACCTCCGCCCGCGGCGGAGGAGCGCAGGCTCGCGAAGGTGACGGCGGCGCGAATGACGAGGGCGATGGGCGGCCCGTAGGGCAGGCGGCGCGCTCCGAGCGGCGAACTTTTCGCCCATGCCCGCTCAAGACACGGCCAAAAGCGCCGTAGAGAGAATCGAGAACTGGTGGTAGCGTCACCGCCGGTCGTGGAGAGCTCAAGCCGTCTCGGCCTACTTCGCCGCTCACCGTCGTTCGCGTACCTCTTCCTCGCGACGGCGGGGTCGAGCGTCGGCACGTATCTCGCCGCCGTTGCGCTCACGGTCGACGTCTACGACGAGACCGGTTCCGGCGTCTGGGTCGCCGCGCTCCTCATCGCCGACTTCCTCCCGATCGTCCTCGTCGGGCTGCTCCTCGGGCCACTCGTCGACCGGCTTTCGCGACGCCGGCTGATGATCGTCTCCGACCTCGTCCGCTGCGGCGTGTTCGCGGCGCTTCCGTTCGTCGACAGCCCGGCGGCTGTGGTCGGTCTCGCGGCGGTCTCGGGGGTCGCGACCGGCTTCTTCGTGCCGGCCGGGGTCGCGGGCCTTCCGAACCTCGTGCCGGACGAAGAGCTCACGAATGCGAACTCGCTCATCGTGACCATCGAGACACTCGCCGCGATGATCGGACCGGTCCTCGGCGGCATCATGCTCGCGCTTTCCGGGACATCCCTTCCGTACGCGGTGAACGCGGTCACCTTCCTCGTCTCGGCGGCCCTCATCGCGCGCATCCCCCGGCACAAGCTCCAGTCGGACGAGTCGTTGTCCCGCGGGCACTGGCGGGACGTGGCCGACGGGCTCCGGCTCGTCGTCACCGCACGTCCGCTGCGGACCGTGCTCGTCGTGTGGAACGTCGTCATCCTCGGCGCCGCAGCGATAAACGTCGCCGAGGTCGTATTCGCGAAGGACACGCTCGGTGCGGGAAACCTGGGCTTCGGCGCTCTCGTAGCCGCGAGCGGCGTCGGCCTCGTCCTCGGAAGCTTCCTCGCGCCCAATGCGCTCGGCAAGGCCGGGCTCAGGCGCGCCTATGTCGAGCTCGATCGTCCTCATGGGCGTCGGTTGGGGTGCTGCCGCGCTCAGCGGCTCGATCTGGCTCGCGGTGCTGTTCGTGATCGGGGGCGCGGCTGGCAACGGCGCCGCGGTCGTCTGCAACCGGCTTCTCGTACAGCGAGGGGTGCCCGACCAGTATCGAGGGCGAGCGCTCGTGACGATCATGAGCTCGAACTACGCCGTCCTCGGGCTCGGGATGGCGGCGGCCGGCGTCTTGACCGACATTTTCGGCGCTCGCGCGATCTGGTTGGCCGCCGGGTGCATCTACCTCGTCGGCTCGTTCGTCGCGTTGCTGATGACACGCTGGCTTCCCGTTTCGCAGACCGACGAGTGGGAGGCGGTCGAGGTGAGCTCCGAGTCCGCGGTGGCTGCGCTCGGGTACGCCATACGAGCGGTGTGGCGCCCGGCCGGAGCCGAGCCGCCGAGCCGAGAGCCCGACCCGAAGCCCGAACGCTGCCCGAGCCGGTGCTCGTCCCGAACGGAAGGCAGCCCATCGGCCTCGAGCGGATTGCGACGCTGCTCGAGGAGATCGAGGCGCGCCGCGAGCTCGAAGCACAGCGCCGGTCCCACTGACGATCGATCGCTCTCGCCGCGCGTAGAGTCCGGCCGTGGCGCGCAAGGAGTGGACGCTCGCAGAGCTCGTCGAAGGCGTGCGCGGAGCGGATCGGCGGGCGCTGGCCCGCTCCATCTCGCTCGTGGAGGACGGGGACCCGCTTGCCTACGGGCTCGTGCGCGAGCTCTACCCGGAGACGGGCAACGCGGCAGTCATCGGCGTCACCGGGCCGCCGGGAGTCGGCAAGTCGAGCCTCATCGCGGCGCTCGTCGCGCACGTCCGCCAAGTCGGTACCACGGTCGGGGTCGTCTCGGTCGATCCCTCGAGCCCTTTCTCCCGTGGCGCCCTGCTCGGGGACCGAATTCGACTCTCCGACCACTTCCTGGATCCAGGCGTCTACATCCGGTCGATGGGAACGCGGGGACACCTCGGCGGGCTTGCGGAAGCGACGCTGCAGGCGGTGCTCCTGCTCGACGCGGCGGGGAAGGACGTCGTCTTCGTCGAGACGGTCGGCGCGGGCCAGAGCGAGGTCGAGGTCACCGGGATCGCCGACACCGTTCTTCTCGTCCTCATGCCCGGCTCCGGCGACTCCGTTCAAGCACTCAAGGCCGGGATCATGGAGATTCCCGACGTGATCGCCGTCAACAAGATGGATCACGCCGCGGCGAAGACGATGCTCAACGAGGTGCGCTCGATCGTCGGGCTCGCGGAGCCCGATCGGCGGCCCGCGATCCTGCTGACAGAAGCACTGCGGGGAGAGAACGTGCCCGAGCTGTGGGCAGCGCTCGAGGAGCGCCGTGCCGCGCTCGCGAGCGACGGCCGCCTCGAGGAGCTGCGTCGCCGCAACCTCGCGGCCGAGGTGTTCGCGGTTGCATCGAACCGGGCGAAGAGTCACTTACAGGCGGCGGTCGCCGAGGATCCCGAGCTTCGCCGCGTGCTCGATGCCGTCGAGAGACGAGAGCTCGATCCGTTGACCGCGGTTCAGCGGATCCTGGACGAGGTGTTTCACGTGGGGTCGGGCGATACGCCAGACGGGGTCAGACCCGTGGGGTCTGACCCCGCAGAGGAAGTCGGGTCGGCCGATACGCCAGACGGGGTCAGACCCCACGGGTCTGACCCCGCAGCGGACATGGGGTCAGACCCCACGGGTCTGACCCCATGAGCGGCGAACCAACCATCGCCGACATCGAGGCCGCCCGCCAGCGCCTCGCGGGCGTCGCGCGCGAGACCCCGGTCTACCCGACCGAGACGTTCTCGCGGCTCACCGGCCGCCAGGTCTTCCTCAAGGCGGAGAACCTGCAGCGGACGGGCTCCTTCAAGATCCGCGGCGCATACAACACGATCGCGACGCTCGGCGAGAGAGAGCGTCGAGCCGGCGTGGTCGCCGCGAGCGCAGGCAACCACGGGCAGGCGGTCGCGTGGGCGGCGCGAGAGGCCGGCATTCCCGCCACGATCTTCATGCCGCAGGACGCACCCATGGCCAAGGTCGAGGCGACGCGCTCCTACGGCGGAGCGACCGAGCTCGTGGGGGAGGGCTTCGAGGAGGCGGTCGCAGCGGCGGATGCGCACGTCGCGAGCACCGGCGCGACGCTCGTCCACGCCTTCGAGGACGAACGCGTGATCGCCGGCCAGGGGACGATCGGGCTCGAGCTCGCCGAGCAGGCGCCCGACGCGGCGACGGTGCTGATCCCGATCGGCGGCGGCGGGCTCGCCGCCGGCATCGCCACGGCGCTCAAGGAGCGGCGCCCTGCAGCTCGGGTCGTCGGTGTCCTGTGTCAGCCGGGCTACACGATCGCGGACGGCATCGCGGTGAAGTACCGAGGTGACCTCGCGTCCTCGATCCTCGAGCGTGTTCTCGACGACACGGTCTCCGTCTCGGACGACGAGATCTCGGAGGCGCTCGTGCTCTGCGTCGAGCGCACGAAGTTCCTCGTGGAGGGCGCGGGCGCAGTCGGGCTCGCCGCGCTGCTCGCCGGTCGCGTTCCGGGAGCGGGCTCGGTGGCGGTCGTCCTTTCAGGCGGGAACATCGACGCGACCACGCTGATCTCCGTGCTGCGGCACGGTCTCACGCGCGCCGGTCGATTCCTCGCCGTCCGCCTGCTGATCCCCGACAGGCCGGGAGAGCTGCGCAACGTCCTCGACCTCATCGCACGCGAGCGCGGCAACGTCGTCTCCGTCGATCACCACCGCGAGGGACGGACGACGAGCGCGCTTCAGACCGAGATCGAGCTCGTCGTCTCGACGCGCGACGAGGAGCACTGCCAGGAGCTCTTGGAAGCGCTGCGCGCGGCGGGCGACATTGTGGAGCGGGTCGGGCCGCCTTCGTAGTCGCGTCCCTGTTCGACCTAGACTCCGGCCGTGCTGATCTGCTCCGCCTGCGGGCATGAGAACCCGCCGGAATCGCGCTTCTGCAACGCCTGCGCTGCGCCTCTCGAGGTGGGAGATACCGCGGTGCGCGAGGAGCGCAAGGTCGTGACCGTCGTCTACGCGGACATGGTCGGCTCGACCGCGCGGGCGGAACGTCTCGACCCGGAAGACGTGCGCGCGATCCTCGCTCCGTACCACGAACGGCTCCGACGTGAGCTCGAGCGTTTCGGGGGCACGGTAGAGAAGTTCATCGGGGACGCCGTCGTCGGCGTCTTCGGCGCCCCGCTCGCACACGAGGACGACGCGGAGCGCGCCGTGCGCGCTGCGCTCGCGATCCAGGACGCGATGACGGACCTGAACGAGCAGCATCCCGACCTCGAGCTGCAGGTCCGGATCGGGGTCTCGACGGGGGAGGCGCTCGTCTCGCTCGGCGCCCGTCCAGCCGAGGGCGAGTCGATGGTGTCGGGGGACGTGATGAACACCGGCGCGCGGTTGCAGGAGGCCGCGCCGCCCGGCGGCATCCTTGTCGGCGAGCAGACGTTCTGGGCGACCGAACGCGCGATCGAATACATGGAGGCCGAACCGGTCGCGGCGAAGGGGAAGGCGGCGCCGATCGCGGTCTGGCGGCGCAATTCAGGCCAGATCGAGCTACGGCGTCGATATCGGGCGGCCAGGCGGTGCGCAGCTGATCGGCCGCGAGCGCGAGCTCGACCTTCTCGGCGATGCGCTCGCGCGCGTCCGAGCCGACCGTATGCCGGAGCTCGTGACCCTCGTAGGAGTGCCGGGAATCGGCAAGTCGCGACTCGTCTGGGAGCTGTTCGGGCTCGTCGAGCGCGACCCGGACCTCATCTACTGGCGCCAGGGCCGCTGCCTGCCGTACGGCGACGGCGTCACCTTCTGGGCGCTGGGTGAGATGGCCAAGGCTCAAGCAGGAATCCTCGAGACCGACACGGGTCTCGAGGCCGATGACAAGCTCCGGGAGTCCGTCCTCGACCTGGTGCCGGACGAGCGCGAGGCGCGCTGGGTGGAAGGGCATCTGCGACCCCTCGTCGGCATCGCGGCAGGTGGCGACACGAGTGCCGAGAGCCCGCACGAGGCATTCGCGGCCTGGCGGCGGTTCTTCGAGGCACTCGCCGAGCGAAGCCCGCTCGTGCTCGTGTTCGAGGATCTCCACTGGGCCGACGACGGCTTGCTCGATTTCGTGGACGCACTCGCCGAGCGCGTGTCGGGAGTGCCACTCCTCATCGTGTGCAGCGCACGGCCGGAGCTGCTGGAGCGGCGTCCGGGCTGGGGTGGAGGCAAGCGCAACGCGGCGACGGTCTCCCTCGCCCCGCTCACGGAGGCCGAGACCGTGCGCCTGATCGCCGCACTCCTCGACCGTCCGGTGCTACCGGCGGAGACGCAGGCCACGCTCCTTCAGCGCGCCGGGGGAAACCCGCTGTACGCGGAGGAGTACGTTCGCATGCTCGCCGATCGGGGCGACGACGAGATGCCGCTCCCGGAGACCGTGCAGGGCATCGTCGCCGCACGGCTCGACCTCCTCGGCGAGGACGAGAAGGCCGTCCTCCAGGATGCGTCGGTGCTCGGCAAGGTGTTCTGGACCGACGCATTGACCGCACTGTCGGACCTCGAACGTCTGGAGCTCGACGAGCGGCTCCACGCGCTCGAGCGCAAGGAGTTTGTCCACCGCGAGCGGCGCTCCGCCGTCGCAGGCGAGGCCCAGTACGCGTTCCACCACGTGCTCGTCCGCGACGTCGCCTACGGGCAGATGACACGACCGGCGCGTGCGGACCGCCACCGTCGGGCTGCCGCGTGGATCGAGTCGCTCGCTCCGGACCGTGCGGAGGACCGCTCCGAGATGTTGGCCCACCACTACTCGAGTGCGCTCGAGTATGCGAGAAGCTCCGGCCTGCAGCCTGGGGACCTCGTTGCTCTCGCGAGCGCGGCGCTGCAGGAGGCTGGGGATCGAGCGATCGCGCTCAACGCCTTCGCTGCTGCAGTCCGCTACTACGCATCCGCCTCCGAGCTCGGCGAGCTCGACCCTAGGAGGTTGCTCGCCTACGGCAAGGCGCTTGCGTACAGCGAGGCACGGGGCGACGACGTACTCGAGGAGGCGGCCGAGGGCGCATTGGCGGCGAATGACGCAGAGACCGCCGCCGAGGCGGAGATGCTCAGAGGAGAGGTCGCGCATTACCAGGGGAACCGCGAGCAGACGTTCTCCCATTTCGAGCGGGCAGCGGCACTCGTAGCAGATGCGCCGGCATCGCCGTCCAAGGCGTTCGTGATGAGCAACATCTCGCGCTTCCTGGCGATCGCGGGGCGGAGCGAGGAGGCGATCCGGATCGGCAGCGAAGCTCTGAAGATGGCCGAGACGCTAGGCCTCGACGAGTTGCAGGCGCACGCGCTCAACAACATCGGCATGGCGAAAATGCAGTTGGGCGATCGCTCGGGGCTCGACGATCTGCGCCGGAGCATCGACATCGCCTCGGAGCTCAATTCTCCCGAGGCGCGGCGAGGCCTCAACAACCTTGCTTCGAACCTCAAGGAGCTGGGCGACCTTCGCCAAGCCGAGCCGCTCTCCAGAGAGTCGCTCTCGGTCGCCGAGCGGTTCGGCATCAGCCACGACGTCTCGCTGGTGTCGGGCCGAGCTCGCCGACTTTGCTTATCACGCGGGCCGCTGGGACGAGGCGATCGCGGTGGTCGACGAGCTCATCGCGGACTTCGCACAGAGGGCTCCGCACTACATGGAGGGGCCGTGCCGTGACGATCCGCGCCCGGATCCGCCTGGCGCGTGGGGACCTCGACGGCGCCGTCGACGACGCCTCGGCGATCGTCGAGCTCGCGGACGGGATCAAGGACCCTCAAGTCCTCTACCCGGCGCGCGCGGGCGCGGCGCGAGTCTTCCAGGCCGCGGGTCGCTCGGGGGACGGCGATCGTCTCAGGTGAACACGCTACTCGCCGAGGTCAACACGGAAGGGGTGCAACAGCACGCTCCATTCTGGGTGCTCGACCTCGCTGTCGCCATGGCTGCGGCCGGCCGCGAACGCGATTTCCTCGAGCGGTTGCCGACGCTCGGGGCGTCGACTCGGTGGGCCGAGGCCGCGGAGCTCTGGGCGCAGGGCGAGTTCGAGCGCGCGGCCGAGGTCCTGGGAGGAGATCGGCGCGCGCCCGACGAGGCGCTCGCGCGTCTCCGGGCCGCCGAGCGCCTCGCAGGCTCGGGCCGCCGGGCCGAGGCCGACGAGCAGCTCCGGACATGCGCTCGCGTTCTTCCGCTCCGTCGGCGCGACCCGGTACATCCGCGAGGGCGAGGCGCTTCTCGCGGCCGCGTCGTAGGGCATGCGCAGCCTGCCCGTCCTGCGGGTTCGAGAACGCCGAGGGCGCGAAGTTCTGCTCCGAATGCGGCACCGCGCTTGCCGCCGCAGCCGAGCGCCCGCCGCGAGGAGCGGAAGGTCGTTACGGTCGTCTTCGCCGACCTCGTCGGCTCGACCGCGCGCGCCGAGCGGCTCGATCCCGAGGACGTCCGCGCGATCCTCGCGCCCTACCACGATCGGCTGCGGCAGGAGCTCGAGCGGCACGGAGGCACCGTCGAGAAGTTCATCGGAGACGCGGTCGTCGGCGTCTTCGGTGCGCCGGTCGCGCACGAGGACGATCCCGAGCGGGCAGTACGCGCGGCACTCACGATCCAGGACGCGATCGCGGAGCTCAACGATGCGGATCCGCGGCTCGAGCTGGAGGTGCGAGTCGGCGTGCACTCGGGCGAAGCGCTCGTATCGATCGGCGTACGGCCCGAGTTGGGCGAGGCGATGGTCGCGGGTGACGTGATGAACACCGCCGCTCGCCTCCAGTCGGCCGCGCCGCCCGGGGGAATTCTCGTCGGCGAGGCCACCTACCGAGTCACCGAGCGCGCGATCGAGTACACCGATCACGACCCCGTAACCGCCAAGGGAAAGTCCGAGCCGCTGCGCGCGTGGCTCGCTGTCGCGCGGCGCGCGAGGTTCGGCATCGATCTGGGCGAGGGCCTTCGCGCTCCGCTCGTCGGACGCACCGAGGAGCTCGATGTGCTCTCGAGCGCACTGTCCCGCGTGCGCACCCGCAGGGAGGCGCAGCTCGTGACGCTGGTCGGTGTGCCGGGGATCGGGAAGTCGCGACTCGTCCAGGAGCTCTTTCAGATCGTCGAGCAGACGCCGCAGCTCATCATCTGGCGCCAGGGGCGCTCGCTTCCGTACGGCGAGGGAGTCGCGCTCTGGGCGCTCGGCGAGATGGTGAAGGCGCAAGCGGGGATCCTCGAGACGGATCGTGCGGACGAAGCCTCGGCCAAGCTGTCCGGGGCGGTGCGCGACCTCGTCGCCGATGACGTCGAAGCTCGTTGGATCGAGCGGCATCTCCGGCCCCTCGCGGGGATTCGTGACAGCCTGTCGGTGGGAGAAGCCAGCCTCGAGGAGGCGTTCACGGCTTGGCGCCGCTTTCTCGAGGCGATGGCCGAGTCTCGACCGACCATCCTCGTCTTCGAGGACCTGCACTGGGCGGACGACGCCCTCCTCGACTTCGTCGATTCGCTCGCCGACCGAGTGGTCGATGTGCCACTTCTCGTCGTCTGCTCGGCGAGACCCGAGCTGCTCGAGCGGCGCCCGGGGTGGGGCGGAGGGAAGCGCAACGCGACCACGGTCTCGATCGCGCCCCTCTCCGACGAGGAGACCGCACGCCTCCTGGGAGAGCTCCTCGACCGCGCCGTGCTTCCCGCGGAGCAGCAGCTCGAGCTACTCCAGCGAGCCGGCGGGATCCCGCTCTTCGCCGAGGAGTACGTCCGCATGCAGCATGGCGGGGGTACCGCAGACGTGCCGGAGACGCTGCACGGCATCGTCGTGGCGCGCATCGACGGCCTACCGAGCGGCGAGAAGGCGCTTCTCCAGGCCGCCGCGGTCCTCGGAAAGATCTTCTGGACCGACGCCCTCGCCGCAGTCGCGAGCACCGGGCCCGCAGAGGATCTCGACGAGATGCTCTTCGCGCTCGAGCGAAAGGAGTTCGTGCGGAGAGAGCGTCGATCCATCGTCGCGGGCGCACGACAACTGGCTTTCGTCCACGCACTCGTGCGGGACGCGGCGTACGGTCAGGTACCAAGGGCCGAGCGGGCTCGCCTGCACAGACGGGCCGCCGAGTGGATCGAGACGCTCGCTCCCGACCGCTCCGAGGACCGCGCGGAGATGCTCGCGCACCACTACGTCGCTGCGCTCGACTATTCACGCAGCGCCGGAATCGAGGCCGAGGATCTGGCGGTCCACGCAGCCGCGGCCCTCCGGGAGGCGGGCGACCGTGCGTTTGCGCTCAACGCGTTCGCCGTCGCTGCGCGCTATTACGCGTCCGCGCTCGAGCTGGCAGAGCTCGATCCGAAGCGGCTCCTCGCGTACGGCAGGGCCCTCTCGAACGCCGAGATGGGAGGCGACGAACAATTTGCCGCAGCGGCCGAGGCGGCGCTCGCAATCGACGACGTCGAGACCGCGGCCGAGGCCGAGATCGAGCGAGGCATTCTGCGCTTCATCCAGGGCGGCCGCGACGCTTCAGCCTCTCACTTCGACACGGCTGCGTCGCTCGTGGCAACCGTAGGCCGGTCGCCGGCCAAGGCGTTCGTGACGAGCAGCATCTCCCGCTTCCTCATGCTGGCGGGTAGGAGCGACGAGGCCATCCGAACCGGCTCGGATGCGCTCGCGATGGCAGAGGAGCTCGGGCTCGACGGCTTGCGGGCTCACGCGCTGAACAACATCGGAGTCGCCAAGGCGAACGCCGGAGACCTCTCAGGGCTCGACGACCTGCAGGCGAGCATCGACATCGCTCTCGAGCACAACCTGCCGGAGGCGCGACGAGGGTTGAACAATCTCGGCTCGATCGTCTTCGCTTTCGGAGATATCCGCCGTGCCGAAGCGATCAGTCACGAGAGCAGCGAGGTCTCTCAGCGATTCGGGATGGTCGCGGCCGCTTTCTGGGATCGAGCCGAGCTCGCGATCTACGCCTACTACGCGGGACGCTGGGACGTTGCGATGTCGGAGCTCGACTCCCTGATCGCTCAGTCCGAGGAGACGCGACACTACATGGAGGCCTCGTGCCGAGAGATGCGCTCGAGGATTCACCTCGCGCGTGGGGACGTACAGCGCCGCCGTCGACGATGCGACGGCGATGCTCGAGCTTGCCGCCGGCGTCAAGGATCCTCAGGTGCTCCATCCGGCTCAGGCTGCGGCCGCGAAAGTCTTCATCGCGGCGGGGCGTCACGAGGATGCGGCCTCGCAGGTGGACGCGCTCCTCGCCGACCTCGAGGCCGACGACGTGGTAGATGTCAACTTCTGGGCTCCCTACCTGGCCGCCGCGATGGACGAGCTCGGTCGAGGACGGGAGTTCATCGAACGTGCGCAGGGGTTCGGGACACAGACGCCATGGCTCGAGGCCGCGACGTTCTGGGTGCGTGGAGAGTTCGAGCGCTCGGCAGACCTGTTCGGCGAGATCGGCTCGCTCCCGGACGAAGCACTCGCACGCCTTCGTGCGGCCGAGAAGCTCGTTGCCGCAGGTCGGCGCCCCGAGGCGGACGAGCAGCTCGCGCAGGCGCTCGCCTTCTGGCGGTCCGTGGGTGCGACACGTTACATCCGTGAGGGCGAGGCGCTTCTCGCGGCCGCGAGTTGAAACTCAGCTGCCGCAGCGGCGGAACTCGACGGTGGGCTTCCCGGCGGCCGCCCAGCTGTCGATCCCGCCGTTCACGACGGGACGTGCATCGAACCCTCGGGCGGCGAGGATGCTCGCCGCGATCGCGGCGCGCGAGGCCCGATCTCGCAGATCGTCACGATCGGCCGGTCGCGTGGTAGGTCGGCCTCGCCGAGCGCGAGGAGGCGGTACGGGATGTTGCGACTCCCCGCGATGTAGCCCGTGTCGCGCTCGTCCTTCTCGCGTACGTCGACGAGCTCGGCCCCTTTCTCGAGAAGGCTGTCGAGCTCGTCGACGGATACCAGCGCGAGCGTCTCGGGTCCAGCTCCGAGGACATAGCCGGGAATGTCGAAGAACCCGACCGAGCGGAGTGCGCGAATGGCCTCCGCCGCCTCCTCCGCATCCGCGGTCGAGACGACGACAGGCCGCCGCTCCAGCACGAAAGCCGCCTTCGTCGAGAATCCGTTCCCCGTCACCGGCACGTTCAGAGCGCCCGCGAAGTGACCCTTCGCGAACGCTTCGACGGGCCGGACGTCGAGCACCTGTGCGTCCGGCGGCGGCGCGGGCAGCTCCGGGGGCTCGGGTTGGGCTCCGACGAACGGCCCACGATTCAGCTCCACAATCGCCTCCATGTTCGGCGGGCGAGGAGCTGAGACCGCCGCCGACTCGGCGACGAACAGCGCCATGTCGTCGCCTGCCAGCGCGGGGTTGAAGCGTCGCTCGAAGCCGATCGTCGTCGAGGCCTTCGAGCTCATCGCTTTGCCGCAGAGCGACCCGGCGACATGGCCCGGGTATACCTCCACGCCGTCGCCGAGCTCGACGAGGCGCCGGAGGGAATGGAAGAGCCCCTCGGCGCCCTGACGAGCGTCCAGGGCGAGATCCGGACGTGCGGCGTCCCCGACGAACAGCGAGTCGCCGGTGAGCACGACCCACGGGTCGGGCCCGCGCGAGCGGTCGCTCACGGCGAGGCAGCAGTGCTCCGGCCGGTGTCCGGGCGTGTGCATGCACCGCAGCACGACCTGACCCACCGCGATCTCGTCTTCGTCCTCCATCGGGTCGTGTGGGTACGTGGCCCCGGCTGCTGGATGGATGCTGACGGGAACGTCGTGCTCGAGCGCCAGCCGGCCGTGGCCCGCGACGTGGTCTGCGTGCGTGTGCGTCTCGATCGTGCGAACGATCCGTACGTCCTGTCGCCCGGCCTCGTCGAGGTACTGCTCGATCGCGAACGCCGGGTCGACGACGACCGCGCTTCGAGTGTCCGCGTCGCCGACGAGGTACGACGCGCACCCGAGCGCGTCGTCGACGAACTGCGTGAAGATCACGAGTGGCGACGGTAGCAGCGGCTCCCGCTATCTCTCTTGAAGTGCTCGGCCGCGGGACTCCGCTGACGTGCTGCGAACCCGTTGGCCGACATGCTCTCAGCACTCCTGATGCTCCGCCGCCTCAGAATCGCGATGGGCTACGCGTTTCGCGAGGAGGACTTCGGCCGGATCCTCGGAGCAGCAGCGGCGCAGGCCCGCTAGCTCGATTCCGCTCGCCTGCGCCAGGCGAGCACGACGACCGCTGCGACGGCGAGAAGCCCGATGAGCCCCACGACTGCCGCCAGGCCGAGGTTCTGCGAGGGGGTGTCCGAGCCCGGTATCACGGTCAGGCTGACCGGCCAGCGAACGGCATCGCCCGTGCGATAGAGCTGCTCGGCTTCGAGCTGGACGACTCCGGGCTCGACCGAGGCCTCGAGCTCGATCCCGAAGGTCTCCTCCGAGTTGGCTGCGAGCGAGCCTCCGTTCCACGTCGCCGTCTGGCCCTCGATCGCCTCTTCCCAGCCATCGACCGGATGCGCGTGGAGGATCTCGAGGCCGTTCGGAACGGACACGGAGAACCCGGTCATCGGTGCGTCGCGCTCGTTCGGGCCCCTCAGCTCGAGCGTCGACGACTCGCCCATGGCGATGTATGAAGGCTGGGCGACGACGTGCGCGGAGGCCGAGACTGCGAGGACGAGTGCGGCCGCGACCGCGCCAAGAGCTCCTGACGCAATGAACGGCCATGTCGCCGTGCGGCGCTGGACACCCTGATGCTGCGTCCTCGGTCGCGCCCATATCGCTGCGGATATGCGCGCTCCCTGCGTCCTTGCCTCACGGCGTCCATCATCCCCACAGCGAGGGGCGATCATCACGTTCGAAGCTCAGAGGCCGAGATGGCGAGCGATGACCATCCGCTGCACCTCATTCGTGCCCTCGCCGATCTCGAGAATCTTCTGGTCGCGGTAGAGGCGCGAGATGGCCGACTCGTCCATGTAACCGAAGCCGCCGTGGATCTGGAGCGCGGCGTCCGCGACGCGGTTCGAGAGCTCACCCGTGTAGAGCTTCGCCATCGCCGCCTCGCGCGCGAACGGGCGCCCCGCGTCCTTGAGCCAGGCGGCCTTGTGGACCATCGCGCGGCCCGCCTCGATCTCGGTCGCCATGTCGGCGAGCTTGAACCTGATCGCCTGGAAGGACGCAATGGGCTTGCCGAACTGGACGCGTTCCCTGGCGTACGCATGCGCAAGGTCGTAGCCCCCTGTGCGAGCCCGACTCCCATCGCCGCGACCGAGATGCGCCCTCCGTCGAGGATCTCGAGGAACTGGCGGAAGCCGGCTCCGCGCTCCCCGAGCAGGTTCTCCTCGGGCACGGCGCAGTCCTCGAAGGAGAGCTCGCGCGTGTCCGACGCACGCCAGCCGAGCTTCTTCATCGGCGACGAGATCGTGTACCCGGGCGTCCCGTTCTCGACGACGATGTTCGAGATCTCGTCGTCGCCCGTGCGTGCCGTGATCGTGACGCCCCACGTGATGTCCGTGCCGGCGTTCGTGATGAAGAGCTTGGAGCCGTTGACGATCCACGAGCCGTCGCGGAGCTCCGCGGTCGTGCGGGTCGCGCCCGCGTCGGAGCCTGCATCCGGCTCAGTGAGGCCGAAAGCCGCCAGCCGCCGACCCGACGCGAGGTCCGGGAGCCAGCGCCTCTTCTGCTCCTCCGTCCCGTACAGAAGGATCGGCATCGTTCCGAGCGAGGTGTGTGCGGCGACGGTGATCGCCAGGGACGAGTCGATGCGCGTGAGCTCCTCGATCGCGATCGCGTACGAAAGTGTGTCCCCCCGGCGCCGCCGTACTCCTCCGGGATCGGGAGCCCCATGAGCCCGAGCCCGGCCAGCTCCTCGACGAGCTCGTACGGGAAGCGGCCGTCGCGGTCGAGCTCGGCGGCGACCGGCTCGACTCGCTCTCGTGCGAACGTCCGGACGGTGTCGCGGATCAGCTCCTGCTCGGAAGAGAGGTCGAAGTCCACGCCGCGCGGATGGTAGCCGCGCGGTAGGCTCCGCCCCGTTCCAGCGAGAGGAGACGGAAGCGATGGGGAGCGTTCAGGAGTTCTTCGAAGGCCTGGCGGCGCGGGTGCCCGCGGATCGGATCGCGGGGATGAACAACACGTACGTCTTCGACATCGAGGGCGCCGGCGCCTGGACCGTCGCGATCGCGGACGGTGCGATCGAGGTCACTGAAGGTGTCGGCGACGCCGACACCACGTTCTCGGCGAGCGAGGAGAGCTTCGCGAAGATCGTCGCCGGAGAGCAGAACCCGACGACTGCGTACATGACCGGGAAGCTCAAGATCAAGGGCGATATGGGTGCGGCGATGAAGCTCCAGAAGCTCTTCTAGCCCACTGATGGACATGACGCGGCGATGATCCTGTTCGTCCGCTTCCTCGTTCTCTGGGGCATCAACGTCCTGGCGCTGATCGTCGTCGACTGGATGTTCAGCGGCGTATCGATCGGACGCTGGGGATCGCTGCTGCTCGGCGCGTTCGTCCTGACGGTCGGGAACACGATTCTGAAGCCGATCCTCGCGATCCTCACGCTGCCGCTCATCGTCGTCACGTTCGGCCTCGCGTACTTCGCCCTCAACGTGCTCATGCTCGCGCTCGCAGAGTGGATCGCACCGAACTTCACCATCGACGGTTTCTGGACGTACGTCGGAGCCACGATCATCGTCTGGATCGTGAACTTCTCGGTCGGGTGGCTGCTCGATCGAGTCCGCGGCGTCGAGTACGCCAGATGACGTCGTACGAGCTGTGGTTGTTCCTCCACATCGTGGCTGCCATCGTGTGGATCGGCGGCGCTGCCGTTGCCCAGGTGTTCGCAGTGCTGGCGAAGCGTTCGGACGACCCTGCGCGGGCGGCTGCATTCGGGCGTGACATCTCGTTCGTCGGGCTCCGAGTCTTTCTCCCGTCGTCGATCGTCGTTCTCGTCTCGGGCGTCTTTGTGACCGAGGACGGCAACTGGGACTGGAGCGAGCCGTTCATCGTCTTCGGGCTCCTCGGCTGGGGCGTCGTGTCGCTGACCGCCTTCGGCTACGTCTCGCGCCAGATGGGGAGAATCGGAGCGCAGATGGCAGCGGAGGGTCCGAGCCCGACGTTGCTTGGCCGCGTCAATACGCTCGTCCGCCTCGCGCGTGTGTTGATCCTCCTGCTGTTCGTGATCGTGTTCGTCATGGTCGTGAAGCCGGGCACGTAGAGGCGTCGAGGCGCTAGCTCTCGAGCTCGACGAGAAGAGCTCCGCCTGCGACGCGATCGCCGGCCGTGACGTGGACGGCCTTCACGGTCCCCTCGAACGGCGAGTGGACGGGTATCTCCATCTTCATCGCCTCGAGCACGACGAGAGACTGCCGGGCCGCGACCGCAGTGCCCGCTTCGACCTCGACGCGGATGACCGTCCCCGGCATGGGCGCCGTCACCGTGCTCGCGCCGTGCGGTGCGCTCTCGCGATGCGATTCGACGTCGACGTCGGGGGGCGACGCGGCTGGCGGAGCGGGAAGGTTCAGCCGCCAGGGCGTCCGCCAGACAGCTGGTGCCAGCACGAGCGGGCGGACGGAGAGGGGCGGATGCTCGGTGAGAAAGGCAGTCGTCGCCTCGCCCGCGCGCACCACGGGGTGGGAGACGAGCCAGCGCAGGAATGGGAGGTTCGTCGTGACGCCGTCGACGTCGGTTTCGTCGAGAGCGGCGGCGAGCGTGCCGAGCGCATCCGCTCGGTCTCTCCCGTGGGCGATGAGCTTCGCGATCAGCGGGTCGTACGCGATGCCAACCTCGTCGCCTTCCTCGACCCCGGCGTCGACGCGAATCCTCGCTTGCGCCAGGTTGTTGCTTGGCAGGTGGAGCCGCTCGATCCGTCCGGTCTGGGGGAGGAATGTCCCTGGATCCTCGGCATAGAGGCGGACCTCGACGGCATGCCCCTCGGTCTTGTAACAAGTTGTTGCAAGACGCTCGCCCTCGGCGATGCGAATCTGGCGCTCGACGAGGTCGAGACCGGTGACGGCCTCCGTGACCGGATGCTCCACCTGGATCCGGCCGTTCAGCTCGAGGAAGAAGAACTCGTCCCCGTCGACCAGGAACTCGACCGTGCCGGCGCTGCGGTACCCGATGGCCCCGCCGAATTCCACCGCGGCGTCGAGCATCCGGGCGCGCAAGCGGTCGTCGAGAGCGGGAGCGGGCGACTCCTCGAGCACCTTCTGATGGCGACGCTGCACGGAGCAGTCGCGCTCGCCGACTGCGACGACCGTTCCATGGGCGTCAGCGAGCAGTTGCACCTCCACGTGCCGGGGGCGCTCGAGGTACCGCTCGCAGTAGAGGGCGCCGTCGCCGAACGCACCGACTGCCTCGCGCTCGGCGGCAGCGAGCGCCTCGTCCAGGTCTGCCTGCGATCGAACGATGCGCATCCCGCGGCCGCCCCCACCCGCTGCCGCCTTCACGAGCAAGGGAAAACCGAGCTCGCGCGGATCTCCGTCCGGAAGGACGGGAACCCCGGCCTCCTGCGCGGATCGCTTGGCCTCGATCTTGTCGCCGCCGCGCCGTAGCGCTTCGGGTGACGGTCCGATCCAGGTCAGGCCCGCCGCCTCGACCGCCTCGGCGAAATCGTCACTCTCGGCGAGGAACCCGTAGCCGGGGTGGATCGCGTCGGCTCCGACCGATCTGGCGGCGCGGATGTGCTCCTCCGAGTGGAGGTAGCTGGCGATCTCGACGACGTCGTCGGCCGAGCGGGCGTGAAGCGAGCCCGTGTCGTCCGGAGCGACGACGGCCACGGTGGAGATCCCGAGCTCGCGGCAGGTGCGGAAGACACGAACCGCGATCTCGCCTCGATTTGCGACGAGCAGCCGCCGGATCGGCACGCGCGCACTCTATGCACGGGTCTCCGTCGGCGTGCGCGTTACGCTCACCGCCGTGATTCGGCTTCTCGTGAGGACGGCAATTTCGCTGGCCGGGAACGCTGTCGGACTGATCGTCGCCTCGCTCGTCCTCGACGGCTTCGACATCGACGTCACCGCATTCATCGTGGCGCTCGTCATCTTCACGGTCGTCCTGGCGTTGATGACCCCGTTCCTCGCGAACGCGCTTCGGAGGAATCCGTCCACGTCGGCAGCGCTCGGAGGTGTCGCGCTCATCTCGACGTTCGTCGCGCTGCTCGTCACCGACCTCGTGTCCGACGGTCTGTCCATCAGCGGAATCGGCACCTGGATCGGAGCGACGGTCGTCGTCTGGCTCGCCTCGTTGCTGGCCGTCTTCATCCTGCCCTACCTCGGGCTCAAGAAGTACCTCGAAGAGCGGCGCGCTTAGGTCTCGTCGGTCCAGCCGGGTCGGCCGCGTTCGAGGAACGCCCGCAGGCCGTCCTGACCTTCCTCACTGGTCCGTCTCGCTGCCGCGATGCGCGCGGTCTCGATGCCTGTGGGGCGCTCGCGAACCAGGCGCTTCGCCTCCCGCACGGCCTGTGGGCCGCCTGCCAGGATGTCTCGCACGATTGCCTCGGCGATCTTCTCTGCGTCCTTCGAGACCTCGTCCACGAGCCCGATCCGGAGCGCCACCTCGGCGGTGAAGCGCTCGCCCGTCACGAAGTAGCGACGCGCTGCGGCGCCGACCTTGGCGAGGACGAACGGTGAGATGACCGCTGGGATGATCCCGAGCCGCACCTCGGAGAACCCGAACACCGCGTCTGGCCGGGCGACCGCGATGTCGGCGCACGCGACGAGCCCGGAGCCGCCTCCCAGCGCGTACCCGTGGACGCAGCACACCACCGGGGCGGGGCACGAGTCGATCGCCTCGAGCATGCGATAGAGGCGCATCGCGTCCTCGACGTTCTCGTCGTACGAGAGGTCGATCGACGAGCGCTGCCATTCGACGTCCGCCCCGGCGCAGAAGCTCGGCCCTTCGCCGGCGAGGACGACCGCCCGCGCGTCACCGACGTCCGCGAACGCGTCGGTGAGCTCCGCGATGAGGGCGGCGTCGAACGCGTTCCGGCGGTCGGGCTTCGCGAGCGTCACTCGGAGGACGAGACCGTCCCGCTCCACGCGAAGTGCGGCCATCGAACCGACACCTTATGGTTTCGCAGGTGCCTCACGAAGCGCTTCACGGTCGAGCTCGAGCGCGTCCAGAAGACGGCGACGATGTTCCGCGTGCCGTTCGACCTGAAGGAGGCGTTCGGTCGGGCGCGTCCTCCGGTGAGGGTCACGATTCGCGGTCACACGTGGCGCACGACACCCGGCGTGTACGACGGCGTCGGCCACATCGTCGTCAACCGTGCCGTGAAGGCGGCCACCGGAGTCGACGCCGGCGATCGCGTCCGCGTCACGATGGAGCTCGACACGGAGCCACGGAACGTCGCGCTTCCCAGCCGACCTGCAAGGCGGCCCTGGCGGCTGATCCGGTTGCGGAGGCGGCCTTCGCGAAGCTGTCGTTCACGCATCGGCGCGAGTACGTCGAGTGGGTCGAGGAGGCCAAGCGGCCCGAGACGCGGTCGCGGCGCATCGCGGCGACGGTCGAACGCGTCCTCGAGGGCGAGCCGCAGCGCCGATGACGCCACTTCGCGGCGCGCTCGCCGCGTCGGTCACGCCGCTTCAGGATCACGGCAGCGCGCTCGACGAAGACGCCTTCGGCCCGCTCGTCGACTTCTTCGTCCGAGAGGGCCTCGACGGCGTCCTCGCGCTGGGGACGGCTGGGGAGGGGATCCTCCTCCGGCCGGAGGAGCGTCGCCGCGCGACCGATCTCTTTCTGCAGGCGTCCGACCGCCGGCTTCAGGTTGCGGTGCACTGCGGCGCGCAGACGACAGCGGACACGGTCGCGCTGTCGGTGCACGCTGCCGAGGTCGGGGCCGACGCAGTCGTCGTCATCGGGCCGCCGTACTTCCGGCTCGACGAGCAGGCCCAGTACGCGCACTTCCTCGCGGCGGCCACCGCCTGCGCACCGCTGCCGTTCTACGTGTACGAGTTCGCTGCGACGACCGGCTACGAGGTCGCGCCGGCCGTGCTCGAGCGACTGCGCGAGGACGCCTCGAACCTCGTCGGGCTCAAGGTGTCGGACACGCCGTTCGAGCGCTTCGCGCGCTATCTGCTCCCCGGCCTCGACATCTTCGTCGGGCCCGAGGCGCTCATCGCGGAGGGGATGGCCCGCGGTGCGGTCGGTGCCGTGTCGGCGCTCGCGTCGGCCCTGCCTGGACACGTCGCCGACGTGGTCCGCGACCCCACTCCGGAGGGAGCGGCCACGCTGGGTGAGCTCCGCGCGTTCGTGGAGCGTTTCCCGCGTCAGGCAGCGCTGAAGCGCTTGCTCGGCCTGCAAGGAGTCCCGATTCACGAGGACGTGCGGGCTCCCTTGCGCTCGCTCACGCCGGAGGAGCGCGACGAGCTCGACGGCTGGTACGCGTCGCTCTCCGAGCCTTGTCGACAAGACGTTGTCAGCTCTCGGCGACGGCTCGGGCTGCAAGATTGCACAGCTCCGGCCTGTACAAGTCGCTGGAGTCGAACTCCTCGTAGACGTCGGCTTCGCCTCCGATGAGGTCCTGCGCCCAGCCGGCCGCCTCGGGCAGGTCCTCGCCGACAGCGACGATCCCGAAGCGCTCCGTCGCCTCGTTCCAGATCCACCTGCTCGGCGGCTCGAGCTCCGGGAGCGAGTCGCGGAGCTCGTCGATCGTCGTCTTCGACTCGAAGAGGTTCCAGATCAGAATGCGAACGACCATCTACATGCGGAAGATGCCGAACGTGGTCTCGGGCACGGGGGCGTTCGCCGCGGCCGCAAGGCCGAGCGCGAGCACGCGCCGCGTGTCGAGCGGGTCGATGATCCCGTCGTCCCAGAGCCGCGCGGTCGAGTAGTAGGGGTTGCCCTCGGCCTCGTACGTCGCCTGGATCTCCTCCGGATCGGCGTCTCCGACCATCGTCAGCACGGTCGCCGCCTGCTCGCCGCCCATGACCGAGATCCTCGCGTTCGGCCACATCCAGAGCTGCCTCGGCTCGTACGCGCGGCCGCACATCGCGTAGTTCCCCGCGCCGAACGAGCCGCCGACGACGACCGTGAACTTCGGCACCTCCGCGCACGCGACCGCCATGACGAGCTTCGCGCCGTCGCGCGCGATGCCGCCCTCCTCGTACTCCTTCCCGACCATGAAGCCGGTGATGTTCTGGAGGAAGACGAGCGGGATCCGCCGCTTGCAGGCGAGCTCGATGAAGTGCGCGCCCTTCTGGGACGACTCGGCGAAGAGGATGCCCTGGTTCGCGAGGATCGCGACCGGGTAGCCCTCGATGCGGGCGAAGCCGCAGACGAGCGTGTCGCCGTAGAGCTCCTTGAACTCCTGAAAGCGAGAGCCGTCGACGATCCGGCCGATCACCTCGCGGGCGTCGAGCTCGTGCCGGAAGTCCTCCGGAACGAGCCCGTACAGCTCGCCAGGGTCGAGCGCGGGCGGCTCGGGCGGAGCGAGCTCCCAGGGCGACGGGAGAGGCGGATCGAGGTGGCGGACGATCTCGCGTGCGATCGCGAGCGCGTGCTCGTCCGAGGTCGCGTAGTGGTCGGCGACTCCGGAGCGGCGCGCGTGCACGTCGGCGCCGCCGAGCTCCTCGGCGGTGACGTCCTGGCCGGTCGCGGCCTTCACGAGCGGCGGGCCGCCGATGAAGATCGTCCCCGTGCCTCGCACGATCACCGTCTCGTCCGACATCGCCGGCACGTAGGCGCCTCCGGCGGTGCACGAGCCCATGACGACGGCGATCTGCGGGATGCCGAGCGCCGAGAGCCGCGCCTGGTTGAAGAAGATCCGCCCGAAGTGGTCGCGGTCGGGGAAGACCTCGGCCTGGAGCGGGAGGAACGCGCCGCCCGAGTCGACGAGGTAGAGGCACGGGAGGCGGTTCTGGCGTGCGACCTCCTGGGCGCGGAGGTGCTTCTTCACCGTCAGCGGGTAGTACGAGCCGCCCTTCACGGTCGCGTCGTTGGCGACGATCACGCACTGGCGTCCCTCGACGACGCCGATCCCGGTCACGATCCCCGCCGACGGCGCGTCGCCGTCGTAGAGATCCCACGCGGCGAGCGCATTCAGCTCGAGGAAGGCGGTGCCGGGGTCGCACAGAAGGTCGATGCGCTCGCGCGCGGGCAGCTTGCCGCGCGAGCGGTGCCGTTCGACGCGCCTTGTCGCCGCCGCCGGGGGCGACGAGCGCGGTGCGCTCGCGCAGCTCCGCGACGAGGTCTTCCATCCGCTGCCGCCGTGCGTCGAACGTCCCGTCGCTCGTGACCTGCGTCGTGAGCACCCCCATCGGCGCGCGAGCCTACCGAGCCACGGTGTCAGACACCGTCTCAGGACGCGTCCGACACTGGCAGCAGCTGCGGCGAGGACATGGCCGACGGTCGTGACACGGGCGAGCAGCCGCCCAGACATCGGCGTTGCTTCTGTGGAGCGATTGTCGCTACGATCGATACAGAGATCTCTTGACAGAATCCGGTGTCTGACACCGGAGCGGAGAGGAGCCGCGATGAGCGACCCGGTGAAGTACGTCCTCGACGAGAGCCGCCTGCCGGAGGCCTGGTACAACATCGCGGCCGACCTTCCGGCGCCGCCTCCACCCGTCCTCCACCCGGGCACGGGCCAGCCGGTCGGGCCGGACGACCTCGCGCCGCTCTTCCCGATGCAGATCATCCTGCAGGAGGTCTCGACCGACCGTCTCGTCGCGATCCCGGAGGAGGTGCGCACGGTCTATCGCCAGTGGAGGCCGACGCCGCTCTACCGGGCACGGCGGCTCGAGGCAGCGCTCGAGACGCCGGCGCGCATCTACTACAAGTACGAGGGCGTCTCCCCGACCGGCTCGCACAAGCCGAACACGGCGGTCGCGCAGGCGTACTACAACAAGGCCGAGGGCGTCACCCGCCTGACGACCGAGACGGGTGCCGGTCAGTGGGGCTCGGCGCTCGCCTTCGCCGGCGGGATCTTCGGCCTCGAGGTCGACGTGTGGATGGTCAAGGTCTCGTACGACCAGAAGCCGTACCGGCGCGGGCTGATCGAGGCGTTCGGCGGCGCGCGTCGTCGCGAGCCCGTCGGAGGAGACGAACGCGGGCCGCGCGATCCTCGCGGAGCACCCGGACTCCACGGGCAGCCTCGGGATCGCGATCTCCGAGGCCGTCGAGGCCGCCGCGCCGCGCGAGGACACGAAGTACTCGCTCGGCTCGGTCTTGAACCACGTCCTCATGCACCAGACCGTGATCGGCGAGGAGGCGCTGATGCAGCTCGAGGCGGCCGAGGACTACCCGGACGTCGTGATCGGCTGCACGGGCGGCGGCTCGAACTTCTCGGGCCTCTCGTTCCCGTTCATCGGCCGGGCCCTGCGCGAAGAGGCGAGGATCCGCGTGATCGCGGTCGAGCCGGCCGCCTGCCCGAGCCTCACGAAGGGGCTCTACGCCTTCGACTTCGGCGACACGGGCCATCTGACGCCGCTCGTCAAGATGCACACGCTCGGCTCGACGTTCGTGCCCGCCGCCGTTCCATGCGGGCGGGCTGCGCTACCACGGCATGGCGCCGCTCGTCAGCCATCTGCACGAGCTCGGGCTGATCGAGGCGCGCGCCTACACGCAGACCGAGGTCTTCGCCGCCGGTGTCGAGTTCGCGCGAATCGAGGGGATTCTCCCCGCCCCCGAGGCGAACCACGCCGTCAAGGCGACGATCGACGAGGCCGTCCGCTGCCGCGAGGAGGGCGTGTCCGAGGCGATCCTCTTCAACCTCTGCGGCCACGGCCACTTCGACATGCAGGCGTACATCGACTACTTCGCCGGCAAGCTCGAAGACCACGAGTACTCGGAGGACGAGGTGGCGATGGCGCTCGCGGGGCTTCCGACCGTGGCGGTCTGAGCACGGACGGGCATCGCGGAGCTACTGGGTCCGCGAGTGCTCGAGCCGCGCGGTCGCGACGGCCTCGGCTGCGGCTGCGGCGGCGGGCCCGGACACGGCCGCGAGGAAGGCGGCGCCGTCGATCTCGAACGCGCTGACGTCGGTCTTGGCCAGGACGGTGGCCGTCCTCGGGACCTGCCGGAGTAGCGCGATCTCGCCGATGCCGTCTCCCGGCCCGCACGTTCGGAGGTGACGGCCGTCGGTGCTGACCTCGACCTCTCCTTCCGCGATCAGTAGGTATCGGTCTCCTGCGTCGCCCTCACGCATGACGATCTCGCCGGCTGCGAAGGTGACCGGACACGAGACCTTCCGACAGCCGGTCGAGCGCGGTCAGCGGAAGCGGCGCGAAGAGAGGGTTGCGGCGCAGCAGCGCGAGGTGCGCCTCGGTATCCGGCGCAGTCCGCGATCCCCGCGCGATCGGGCGCCCCGTGACGATCGCGAGCACCGGCAGGACTGCGCCCGCGACGATGAATGCTCCTTGCGGGCCGAAGACCGCGATGAGCGCCGGGAGCGAGCAAGCTGCCGACGAGGAGACCGATGCCCCACATGCTCTCACTCGCGGCGAAGACGGTGACCCGATCCTCGTTGCTCACGCCGCGCTGCATGAGCGTGAACCCGGAGACGTCCAAGACGGCGTTGCTCACCCCGGTTGCGAAGAGCGCGGCGAGCGCGACAGCCGGAAGGGGCACGGCGCCGATCAGGATGAGCGGAAGACCCCAAGCCGCGAGCGAGATCACGAACACTCGTCCGAGGCCGGATCCGCCCGAGAGGCCGAGCGCACCGGCAGCGCCCGCGAGCCCGCCAAGGCCAATCGCAGCGGTGAGCAAGCCGACCCCCGAGTCGCCCATGTCGAGGAACTCGTTCGACCCGACGACGATGAGCGTGAAAAGCAGTCCGCGGATCGTGACCTGCGCCGTGAAGTCGCCGATGACGAGCAGCGCCGTCGGGTACCGCCGCAGGACGCGTGGGGCCTCCGACAGCCGAGGCCGCGGCGCCTCGGCTTCCGCCCCGCCGCGTGCGTCCGCCATGCGCTCGAAGCGAATCCCGGTCACTGCCGCCGCCGCGCCGGCGAAGATCGCCGCCACGAGCACGCTCGCTGCCACGGAACCCGTCGTCGCGATGAGGATTCCGGCGAGCAGGGGACCGGCGAACGTTCCCAGTCCCTCGCCCATGCTCGATGCGACGTTGGCCGCGACGAGCTCCCGGGGCGAGCGCGCGAGGGCCGGAAGCAGCGCGGTCTGGATCGGCCGGACGAGGGATCCGGCGCCGGCGACGACGGCGGCGAGCACGTACGTCAGCTCGACGGGAAGGCCTGCCGCGATGACGGCAGCGGTGGCGATGGCGCCGAGGGCGCGGACGGCGTTGATGGCCGCGAGAACGCGATCGCCCCGGAAGCGGACGACGAGCCGCGGCGCGAACGGGGCGGAGGCGATCCACGGAATGACTCGGATCGCGCCGAGAATCCCTGCCGCGAGCGCGCCTCCCGCATCGTAGGCCACGACGAGGAGGACGACGAGGAACGCCCCGTCGGCGGCCGTTCCGGCCGTCCAGGCGATCTCGATCCGCCGAATGGCTGCATTTCGGAGCACCTCGCGTACCGCGACGAGCGCCGTGGTGGAGACGTGGGCCGACACCTGCTCCATGATCCCAGGTCGTCCCTGGATCGAGCTGCCGAGCGTTGAGAGAATCTTGAGCCTGCTCGACCAGGATCGGAGGCGATGCCAACAGTCAACGACATCCACTCGGCGCTCAACGAGACCACGGTCGCGGAGGTCGCGGCCGTCTCGTCGGTCGAGGACGCCCAGCACGCGATCCGGCGCGCGGCCAAGAACGGCCTGCCCATCGCGATCGCGGGCGGACGCCATGCCATGGGCGGCCAGCAGTTCTGCTCGGGCGGCCTGCTGCTCGACGCGCACGTCCTCGACGACGTCGTCTCGCTCGACCGGGACTCCGGCACGATCGTGGTCCAGGCCGGTATCGAGTGGCCGGCCCTCATCGAGTACCTTGGCGAGCGCCCGGGCACGGACGGCGTTCCCTGGGCGATCCGGCAGAAGCAGACCGGTGCCGATCGCCTCTCGATCGGCGGCGCGCTCGCCGCGAATGCGCACGGGCGGGGGCTCACGTTCCCACCGTTCGTCTCCGACGTGGACTCGTTCACGCTCGTCGACGCCCGCGGCGAGCTCGTCGTGTGCAGCCGCGACGAGAACGCCGAGCTCTTCGCGCTCGTAGCCGGCGGCTACGGGCTCTTCGGGTGCGTCGTGGACGTGACGATGCGGCTCGTCCCTCGCCGAACGCTCGAGCGCGTCGTCGAGGTCCGGCAGATCGACGATCTGTTGGCGATGTTCGACAGCCGTATCGCGGAGGGGTTCCTCTACGGCGACTTCCAGTTCGCGACAGACCCTGCGAGCGAGGACTTCCTCCGCCGCGGCGTGTTCTCGTGCTACCGCCCGGTCGAGCACGAGGGGCCGCTGCCGGAGGGGCAGCGCGTGCTCACCCGCGACGACTGGAGGCGGCTGATCGTGCTCGCTCACACGGAGAAGGGCCGCGCGTTCGACCTCTACGCCGAGCACTACCTGGCGACGTCCGGTCAGCTCTACTACTCCGACGCGCACCAGCTCGCCGACTACGAGGACGGCTACCACGTCGCGCTCGACGCATTCCTCGGCTCACAGCACCGTGCGACGGAGATGATCTCCGAGCTCTACGTCCCGCGCGATCGGCTCGCCGACTTCATGGCGGACGTCGCTGACGACTTCCGCCGGAACGAGGTCGACGCGATCTACGGGACGATCCGCCTGATCGAGCGCGACGAAGACTCGTTCCTGCCATGGGCTCGCGAGCCCTGGGCGTGCGTCATCTTCAACCTGCACACGGTTCATACCGACGAGGGCCTCGCGCATTCGGCGGACGCGTTCCGCCGGCTTATCGATATCGCGGCCGATCGCGGCGGCTCGTACTTCCTGACGTACCACCGCTGGGCTACACGCGACCAGGTCGAGCGCTGCTACCCGCGCTTCCGAGCCTTCCTCGAGGAGAAGCTCCGCCACGACCCCGAGGAGCGCTTCCAGAGCGACTGGTACCGACACCACAAGGCACTCCTCGCCCCATGAGCAACGCTCGCCTCCGGCTCGCGTTCGCGGGGGAAACCATGTTTCCCGCGCGCCTCGCCCTTCTTCTCGAAATCGTGGGGAACCTCCCGGTTCCCCACACCGCGCCACGCTCATGGGCCAAAGGCCGGCCCATGAGCGTCGCCGTGCAGCGGGCGGCACAGCCTGCGCGCTTCCTCGTCGTCGGCGCGGCGGGCTACGGCGTCAACCTGCTGACGTTCGCGCTGCTCGTTGCCGCCGGAGTGAGGTACGTGCTTGCGTCCATCCTCTCGTACCTCGTCTCGAACGCCCTCATGTACCTCGGGAACCGCTACTTCACGTTCCAACTCGGGAACGAGGGATTCTGGTCCGCGTACGCCCGCTACCTCCTCGTCGGGCTCGTGGTCGTCGCGCTCAACGCCGCCGTACTCGCCCTTCTCGTCGAAGGCCTCGGCCTCGACGAGACGCTCGCGCAGGCGCTCTCGCTCCTCGCCGTCACCCCGCCCGCCTACGTGATGTTCAAGCGCTGGACGTTCCGGCTGGCGTCCTGACGAACCGCGCAACTCGGCGGGCGAGGCGCTTCGACTCCCGGCGAGCCTCGAACAGGTGGCCGCGAATGGTCTCGTCGAAGCCGATGAAGTAGAGGCCGGACGCGGCTGTCGGCTGCCCCGAACGCGCGAGCGGCTGACCGTCCTCCGACACGAGGTCGGGCACGCCGCGGAGGATCGTCTCGAGACCGGTCCCGAATCCGGTAGCGACCACCACGACGTCGAATTCGCCGCTCGAGCCATCCGCGAACTCGACACCGTCGCGGGTCAAGCCCGCCAGCGAGGGGCGCACGGTCACCTGGCCGGCCTTGAGCACCTCGAGGAAGCCGACGTCGATGACGGCGGGTCGCCGCGCGGTGAACGGCCCCCAGGCGGCGTCTCCGATCCCAAAGGGACGTAGATCGCCGACGGCACGTTTCCGAAGCGTCGCCCCGATGCGATCGACGGTACGAGGGATCCCGAGCGGCATGAGCACGATGCCGAAGAGCTGCACAGGGACGACCCCGAACATCTCGCGCGTGACGATCGGTGGGGGCTTTCGCACCGCGACGGAGACCGAGGCGGCGCCCTGTTCGACGAGGTCGGCCGCGATCTCTGCGCCGCTGTTCCCGAGGCCGACCACGAGCGCCCGCGAGCCTGCGAACTCACGACCCGAGCGATACGCGGCCGAATGGATCAGTCGGCCGCGGTACTCGTCCACGCCCTCCCATTCGGGGATTCTCGGCTCCGCGTAGTGCCCGGTCGCGACGATGACCACGTGCGCTCCGACCGTCCTCGTCGCGGTCTCGATCTCCCAGGTGCTCTCTCCCGGTACCGGGCGGATCGCGGTGACTTCCTCGTCGAGCGCGACGCGCAGGCCAAATCGTTTCGCGTACTCCTCGAGATAGGCGGCATACTCGTCCTTCGAGAGGTACCGCGGATAGCGGCTCGGAATCGCGTGATGCGCGAGACCGGAGAATCGACGGATCGTGTGCAGATGGAGGCGCTCGTATCGGGAAGCCCAGCTCCCGCCGATCCGGTCCGAACGATCGAGGACGAGCGCGTCGACTCCTCGGCGCGTCAGGGCGGCCGCGGTCGAGAGCCCGGCGGCGCCGGCGCCCACGATCACGACTCGTTCAGCTACTGACATGGAAACTTCCGAGGGCGAAGAGGTACGTCGCGAGCACGAGGTGGAACACGATCGGGATGGCGCCGCCGAACCAGCGCGCGGCTGGCCGTCTTCGCATCCGAACGACGTAGCGGACGGCCATGGCGCCCGCGTAGACGGCGCTGAAGGCGATGAGTGTCCAGCCGAGCGCTTCCGAGCGCTCGATGGGTGGTCCCGCGGAAGCTGAGAACGACGCGTCGATCCAGGTCATGACCGCGAGGATGACGAGCTGGACGGGCAGGAGCAGGCGGTAGGTGACGAGGTTCCAGTCGTGCGACGGCGGTAGCCAGGACGGGCTGCGCAGCGCCACCAGCACTTGGCCCGCGACGCGCACTGCGAACAGCGCCGTGAGGAGCCAGAGGACGGGTGACAGGTCGGCCGCGTCGAGCGTCCCGTCGCGCCGCGCGGCGACGACGGCGCCGCATGCGGCCGCGGTCAGAACGAGTGTTGCGACGAGCGCGATCTTCGTCGGGCGCGGCGTCACGCGGAGGCTGCACCCAGGCAGCGCCGGACCCAGGCGAGAAAGCGCGCGAAGTCTCCGATGTGGGCGAGAGCGAGCGATGGCCGCGTGTGGTCGAGCACGCGCGTCACGGTGAGCCGTGCCTCGGGGACGAGCTCGACGACGGCCTCGGCCTCAGGAAGCGGGAAGTAGGGGTCGTCGGGAGGCGCGATCGCCTCCACCGAAGCGCGCACCGCAGGAGCATGCTCGCCCGGGGACAGCTCGCGCAGCCTCCGCGTGATGCTGGTCGGCAGCTCCCCGAACAGGCTCGGGAATCGCTCGCTGTCGTCGTTCAGCAGGAGCGAGACGACGCTCATGGCCTCCGGGCCGAGCTTGCGTCCCGGGTCCGAGAGACAGCGGACGGCGTCGAGGTCGTCCGGATCCTGCGCGCGCAGGAGCTCGAGGAGGGCCGAGCGGTCGTCTCCGGCCGGAAGCGCCGCGACGAGCGAGCGAGCGACCACCCGTCGCATGAGTGCGGTCACCTCGTACCGCCGTACCGTGCCGTTCCGCTCGTAGCGAGACGTCGTCGCGAGGCAGGCCAGCCGCTCGATGTCGGCGAACGGGACGACGGCCGCGACGACCGAGATGCGTTCCGCAAGCGCCGGATCGGCCGCTGTCACGAGCGCGATGCCCGCTCCTGCCGATGCGCCCGCGAGCGCGACATTGCCGTCTCGCACCTCGGGGCGATCGGCGAGCATCTGCGTCACGGCACGGGCGCCGTCGAACGTACGTGGGGTGAGCTCGCCCCCTCCCAGGCCGGGCAGGTCCGGCAGCGCGACGACGAATCCCGCACGCGCGAGCCCGTGCGTGACTCGCCGGACGATGGGCTCCTGGCGACGCTCCGGGTGTGCACCGTTCACGAAGTGGAACCCGGGCCAACGGCCGTCGCCGGCCGGCAGGACGAGCTCCGTCGGGACGCCGTCGACATCCAGCATCTCGACGCGTGGCTCGGGCGTGAGCCGGCGGACCAGGCGCGCGAGAAGCGGGACGTCGAGGACGATCGCCAGCAAGACGAACGTTCGTGCCCAGGCAGAGCGGGGAGTCATGCGCCGCAGCGTACGATGGCCCGCTCAAGAACGAGTCAAACCGGACGCCAGGAAGTCGCTGCGCCGCACCGAAAGGTCGGTCATGGCGACTCCCGAGGTGCGCGTCGTAGCCATGCGTCCGCGGACGATCTTCCTCGTCCTCGGGATAGCGGTGCTCGTCGGTCTCGCACTTGCGCTCGTCTATCTCGCCTGGCGGCCCCTCACCTGGATCATCATCGCGATGCTGCTCGCGGCGGCGCTCAACCCGGCGGTCGAGGCGATCGAGCGCCGCGGGCTCGCCCGCCCGTGGGCGGCCAGCCTCGTCTTCGTGACCGCTCTCCTCGTGGTCACGGGAATCGGATTCCTCGTCATCCCTCCGCTCGTCGCGCAGGTGACCGACTTCGGCAACGCTGTCCCCGACTTCATCGACGACATCACCGCCGGAGAAGGTCCGCTCGGATGGCTCCAGGACGAGTACCAGATCGTCGACCGCATACGAGCGGCGATCGAGGAGCAGGGCGTCGGTGGCATCCTCGGGCTCGGCGGGCCGGTGCTCGACGTCGTGCGGAGTGTCGTGACCGCGATCGTGGGTGTGATCACGATCGTGTTTCTCACGTTCTTCATGCTCCTCGAAGGACCGCGAACCATCAGCGGTGTGCTCGGCCTCCTTCCCGAGTCCACGCGGCCGCGCTACGAGCGAGTCGGGCGCGACATCTATCAGGCGATCTCGGGCTACGTGACCGGCAACCTGCTCATCAGCCTCGTCGCGGGCACTCTCTCGACCATCGTGCTCTTCGCCGTGGGGAGCGAGTACGCGGTCGCGCTCGGGCTCCTCGTCGCGGTGCTCGACCTCATTCCTCTCGCCGGCGCGACTCTCGCTGCCATCCTCGTCTCAACGGTCATCTTCATCGAGACCGACTGGCTGCGGTGCGTGATCGTCATCGTCTTCTTCGTCGCCTACCAGCAGTTCGAGAACCACGTCTTGCAGCCATTGGTCTACGGGAGAACGGTGCAGCTCTCGCCGCTCGCGGTGCTCTGCGCCGTGCTGATAGGCGCGCAGCTAGCCGGCATCCTCGGCGCGCTCCTGGCGATCCCGATTGCGGGGTCGCTCATCGCGATCGTTCGCGAGCTCCTGCTCTACCGGCGGGACACGGCTGCCGAGACCTCGTGACGCGGTCTACGGGCGAGCGTCAGCGCCGCGTGCGCGTATGAAGAGGAAGATCGCACCGGCTGCGACGAGGGAGACGACGAGGGACACCAGGGCTTGGGTGCCGATTGCGAGGGCGCCGAGCCACATCCAGAGGAAGAACACGATCGTCCACGTGTACGCGGATCCGACGACCGCACGGGTCACCGCCTCGCCTCCGAGCCGCAGGCCCGAGACCGGCTTCGCCGCCTCCTCGACGGCGGCCCGGGCCTCTTCCTCCGAGCCGACGAGCTGCTTCTGCAGGCAGTCGGCGAACTTGCCCACCATCTGGCCGGCGACGTCCTGCACGATGCCGCGGCCGTATTGGGCGACCGAACCGGAGAGCGAGAGATCCGTGAGAACGTCCACCCGGGTCTGAGTCGGGCCTAGCTCGGTCAGTTTGGACTGGATCGTCGCGACCGCACCACCGCGTCCGCGGACCTCGCGCGCGTTCGTGGTCAGCACGACCCGGTTCTCGGCGGTGTCGACTTCGGTCCGTGCGACGTCGGCGGCGAACTGGAGCGCGATCGGCCCGAGCTTCACCGAGACCTTCGCCTTCCAGTTCGAGTCGTCGACCGCCTCGGTGAGCTCGGCGCCGGGCATGCACGGGACGACGCGCGGGACGTCCATCAGCAGGTTCCAGGCCGTGTCGCGCGACGCCGCGACCTCGAACGAGTGCTCGAGCTGCATTCAATGCTCCTCGCCGAGCACTTACGCGCTCGCGAGGAACGCCTCGGGGTTCTTCACGAACCGGCTACGGCACCCGGGGCAGCAGAACCAGTACGTCGTCCCGGCATGCTCCGCCTGCGGCGTGTCGGGGCCCACCGCGACGGTCATCCCGCACACCGGATCGACGGCCTCCAGGAGCTCGGACGGCGAGCCGGCGCGCGCATGCCGCCAGGCGACGAGCTCCGCGAGGACGGCGACCGCGATCTCGGGCTGCGGGAGCGGCCCCAGATCGAGGCCGGCCGGGCTGCGGACCCGAGCGAGCGCTTCCTCGCCGACGCCGCGCGTGCGCAACCCCTCGAGGACCACAGCCGCGCGGCGCGAGCTCGCGACGAGACCGACGTAGCCGGCCGGTGAAGCGAGCGCTGCCTCGAGTCCCTCCTCGTCGCCACGTCCCATCGTCGCGAGCACGACGGCATCGGCTCCGGTCGAGATCGCTCGTCACCCGCCAACCGATGCCCGGGACGAGTTGGCGGAGGGCCTCTGCGGCGGGGCTCTCTCCCAGGACAGCGACGAGTGGTACGGGCAGGTGTGGCTCGATCAGGACCTCCACGGTTCCCTCCGATGCGCAGGCGCTCTCGGCGATGACGACTCCTTCCTGATCGACGGCGCTTCCGGGCGGGCAGATGCGGAGCAGGCGCGGCTCGCCGTCCGCGAGCGCACGAAGTGCCTCGCGGATGACGGCAGGTTCCGAGCACGCCCCACCGACCCAGCCGACGAGCTTCCCATCGGCCCGGACGAGCGCCCGATCGCCGCGCTTGGCCGACGCCGGCCGGCGCACCGAGACGACGGTGGCGAGCACGAACTGCTCCCCAGCCGCGGTGAGCCGGCCCGCCTCGATCAGGACGTCACTCAGCGAGCCCGGCCTCCGCGAGCGCCTGCCAGACCTTGTCCGGGCTGAGGGGCATGTCGATGTTCCGCACTCCCGCGTGCCACAGCGCGTCGATCACGGCGTTGACGTACGCAGCGGGCGAGCCGACCGTCGCCGACTCACCCACGCCCTTCGCTCCGATCGGGTGGTATGGGGAGGGAGTGACCATCTCGCCGAGCTCGAACTCCGGCGTCTCCCATGCGGTCGGGATGAGGTAGTCCATCATGTTCGCCCCGATGCAGTTGCCGTCGTCGTCGAAAGTGATCAGCTGCATCACGGCAATTGCGTAGCCCTCGGTGAGTCCGCCCATGATCTGTCCTTCGACGATCATCGGGTTGATCCGGACGCCGCAGTCGTCGACCGCGACGACCTTCTCGACCTTCCACTGGCCCGTTCCGCGGTCGATCTCGACGACCACGGCGTAGGTGCCGAACGGATACGTCATGTTCGGCGGGTCGTAGTAGTGGACGCCCTCGAGCCCGGCCTCCATGCCATCCGGGATGTTCGTATAGGCCGCGAACGCGACGTCCTGAATCGTCTTCGCGCGATCGGGTGAGCCCTTGACGTAGAAGCTTCCGGCCTCGAACTCAATGTCCTCGGCCGAGGCCTCGAGCAGATGGGCCGCGATCTCCTTGCCTTTGTCCCGGAGCTTGCGTGCGATCACCGCGGTAGCTGCGCCGGCGACCGGGGTCGAGCGGCTCGCGTACGTGCCGAGGCCGTACGGGGTGTTGTCCGTATCCCCCTCCTGTACTTCGATGTCCTCGTAGGGAATGCCGAGCTCGCTCGCGACGATCTGCGCGAACGTCGTCTCGTGCCCCTGGCCCTGCGTGCGGACGCCGAGCTTGAGGATCGCCTTGCCGGTGGGATGGACCCGCAGCTCGGCGGAATCGAACATGCGCAGGCCGGCGATGTCGTAGTCCTTTCCCTTGCCGGCGCCGAGGACCTCGGTGAACGAGGCGAGCCCGATCCCGAGCAGCCGCCCTTCGGCGCGGGCGGCCTCCTGCTCGGAGCGAAGCTCGTCGTACCCGAGCTTCTCGAGCGCCATCCGCATCGCCTCGGGGTAGTTGCCCGAGTCGTAGAGGAACCCGGTCGCGGACTCGTACGGGAACTGGTCCGGCTGGATGAAGTTGTCGAGCCGGAACTGCGCCGCGTCCACGCCGAGCTCGTGCGCCGCGTTGTCGACGAGGCGCTCGATGAGATACGAGGCCTCGGTCACGCGGAACGAGCAGCGATACGCGACGCCGCCCGGCGCCTTGTTCGTGTAGTAGCCGTCGGCCACGACGTGCGCCGCGGGGATGTCGTACGAGCCGGTCACGATGTGGAAGAGGCCGGCCCGCACCTTCGTCGGCTGCGCATCCGCGAAGAACGCGCCCTGGTCGGAGAGAAGAGAGGCCCGCAGGCCCGTCATCTTCCCGTCCTTCACGGCGAGCTCGCCGCGCATGTGGTAATCGCGTGCGAACCCGGTCGAGATGAGGTTCCCCGTGCGGTCCTCCACCCACTTGACGGGCCGGCCGATGAGCAGCGACGCCGCCGTGGCGACCACGTATCCGGGGTAGATCGGCACCTTGTTCCCGAAGCCGCCTCCGATGTCCGGGCTGATGATGCGGATCTTGTGCTCGGGCAGGCCGGCGACGATCGCGAACAGCGTTCGGTGCACGTGCGGCGCCTGTGAGGTCATGTAGATCGTCGCGGTGCCGGTCGCCGGGTTGACGTCCGCGACGCAACCACAGCACTCGAGCGGCGCGGGATGGCAGCGCGGGTAGTGCGTGTCGAGCGAGATGACCTTGTCGGCGTCGGCGAAAGCGCGGTCGGTCGCGTCCTTGTCGCCCGCCTCCCAGTGGTAGACGTGGTTGCCTTCCTGTCCTTCCTTCTCGTCGCGGATCATCGGCGCGCCGTCCGCCATCGCGTCCTGCGGGCTCGTGATAGCGGGGAGCGGCTCGTAGTCGACGTCGATCAGCTCGAGCGCGTCCTTCGCGATGTACGCGGTCTCGGCGATGACGCACGCGACCTCCTGGCCCTGGAAGCGGACCTTGTCCGTCGCGAGCACGGCCTGGGTGTCGCCCGAGAGTGTCGGCATCCAGGCGAGTGAGTGTTGCGCGAGCAGCTCTCCGGTCACGACTGCGACCACACCTTCGAGCTCCTGCGCCCGCGAGGCGTCGATCGACTTGACCCGGGCGTGCGCGAACGGGCTGCGGAGGATCTCCATGTAGAGCATCCCGGGCAGCGTGATGTCGTCGAAGTACGTGCCCTTGCCACGGATGAACCGTGCGTCCTCCTTGCGCTTGACGGACTGGCCGATCGATCCGACTACCGGCGTGGTCGCCATGGCTACTGCGCCTCCTTCATGAGCTCGCCTGCCCGTTGCACGGCGTTCACGATGTTCTGGTAGCCGGTGCAGCGGCAGATCTGGCCGGAGATCGCCCAGCGGACGTCTTTCTCCGTGGGATGCGGGTTCTCGGCGAGGAGCGCCACCGAGGTGAGCATCATCCCCGGGGTGCAGAACCCGCACTGCAGTCCGTGCTCCTCGGAGAAGGCCTGCTGGATCGGGTGGAGCTGCCCGGCTTGCTCGAGGCCCTCGACGGTGGTGATCTCGGCCCCGTTCGCCTGAACCGCGAACATCGTGCACGACTTCATCGGCACGCCGTCGACGAGAACCGTGCACGCCCCGCAGCTCGTCGTGTCGCAGCCGATATGGGTGCCGGTCAGGCCGAGAGACTCGCGGATGAAGTGCACGAGCAGCGTGCGCGCCTCGACGGCGGCAGACCGCTTCTGTCCGTTCACGGTCACCTCGACCGGGTGCAACGCGGCCGCGGCTCCCGTGTGCGTCGCCAGCTCGGTCATGTCGCTACTCCTCTCCCTTCGCTGCGGCGACTGCGGTCCGCAGCCCTCGCTCGGTGAAGACCCGGACGACGTTGCGCTTGTAGTCCGCCGTGCCGCGGATGTCCGACTGCGGCTGCGCCGCTTCCGCGGCCAGTCTGGCCGCGTTCGAGATCGCCGCGTCGGTCGGCTCCGACCCGCGCAGGGCATCCTCGGCTCCGGCTGCGCGGATGTTGGTCGGCCCGACTCCCGTGAGCGCGATGCCGATCTCACCGACATTGCCGTTGTCGAGCGCCACTTGGACTGCGACGGCGGCCGTTGCGTAGTCACCCACCTTGCGCTCGAGCTTGAGGTAGGTGCCGCCCGACCTCGCGCCGGGGTCGGGGACGCGGGCCTCCGTGATCACCTCGTCGGCCGAGAGCGTCGTCGTGAACGGACCGTCCAGAAGATCGTCGATCGAGATCGTCCGCTCTCCGTCGGGCCCTCTCGCGACGACACTCGCGCGCGCCGCCAGCATCACGGCTCCCCAGTCGCCCTGGGGGTCTGCGTGTGCGAGCGAACCGCACACGGTGCCGCGATTGCGGACGAGCGGATCGGAGATCTGCGGCGCCGCGTGGCCGAGGGTCGGGTACCTGCTTCGCAGCAGCTCGGATTTCTCACAGGTCTTGTGTCGGACGAGCGCTCCGATACGGAGCACGCCGTCGTCTTCCTCGAGGTAGTCCAGGCCAGGGACGCCGTTCAGGTCGACGAGGACGCCCGGCGTGGCGAAGCGAAGCTTCATCAGTGGTACGAGGCTCTGGCCGCCGGCAAGCACCTTGGCCTCGTCTCCTCGCTCCGAGAGCGTGGCGATCACCTCCTCCAGCGTCGACGGAGCGGTGTACTCGAATCTCGCCGGATACACGGAGCCTCCTCTCCCGTCGGAGCACGTCCCTGGATCGAAGCCAGGCGGTCAAGCATACGACAGTGGTGACCGCCGCGGATTGCGCGGAGGCGCGAGGAGAACGTCTGGCGAGGTTCGCACTCCGCTCGCGGCGGGAACACATCGCCGACCACGAAAACCCATCGATGCAAGGAGAAGAGATGCCGACCTGGCTGCTGGTTCTGATCGTCGTGTTGCTCGTGCTCGCCGTCTTCGGAGGGTTCGGGTACTCGCGACGGTAACGGGAGACCTGCCGCCGGATCGCCTGGTCCGGCGGCAGACAGACCCTTCGAGAGTGCCCTCCCTTCGCGACGGGCCGTGGAAAGGGACTCTCAGACGCTGATCCGTACGACCGGGATGCCTTCGATCTCGGTCGGGAGCCCGTCCAACTCACCGTCTTCGAGCCACGTCGCGTCTTCGTCCTCACGGAGCGCAACCACGATCTTCGCGGGATGGTGCTCGGCGATAGCGTCGAGAACCAGCTGACGCGGCAGGTCGGATTTCACCTCGACGTTCGTCGCTTCGGCGGGAGCGACCCTGCTGATCGCTTCGCCGATCTCGTGCGCCTCGGCGCGCGCGCCGTCCTCGTCGTTCGTGAGCCACTGCAGCCGGGACTGCTCGACGGCGGGAACGACGATGCGCAGGTCGTCGTCGGGTGAGACGAAATCCGACAGCGCGGCGCGCGGGAGATCGGAGCTCGCAACGACGACGATGCGGGCCATGAATCTGCGATACCCCAGCTCGCAGCGAGCCGAAACCGTCGCGCGGTTTCACAACTCCGGTTCAGCGCTCGACGCGAGGTAAGAGGGGCCGGGTGTGCCGGCCCCTCTCTCTGCCCCCTCGAACCACTAGCGCGAGCGGGACGCCTCGACGTCCCAGTGGTCCTCGGCTTCGTCGACCGCGTCCTCTCCGCGATCTTTCACGTCCTCCCAGGCATCTCTGGCTTTGTCCTTGGCCTGTCCCCACTTCTGCTGGGCTTCGCCTTCCAACTCATTCTTCGTCCCTTCGATCCGATCGGTATCCACGGCGAGCTCCTTTCATCTGCTTCTCGTGCGCATATGCCCACCGGAGCACTACGCCAAAACCCTGTTGGGTTTCTCCGGACGCACTACGGGGAAGACCTGTTGCGACTGCGAAGGAGGTTGAGATGGAGACCTGGGAATGGATCGTGATTGGCGTCGCAGCCGTGCTGGTTCTGCTGCTCGTCCTCGCGTTCATGCGCATTCGCAGGCGACGCTCACACTTGCAAGAGCGCTTCGGGCCCGAGTACCACCGGGCGGTGTCGTCCTCCGGCACGGGCGAGGCCGAGAAACGTCTCGGCGAGGTCGAGCGCGAGCGGGCGGAGCTCGACATTCGGCCCCTCCCGCCGGCCGCACGGGAGCGCTATCTCGATGAGTGGCGCCAGGCCGAGGCGCGGTTCGTCAGCGATCCACGCGAGTCCGCTCGCGCAGCCGAGCGGATCATCGAGCGTGTCCTCGAGGAGCGCGGTTACCCGCTCGAGGGCGACGCCGAGCGACGCGCAGCCGTCGTCGCGGTCGACCACGCGGACATCGCGGACCGCTATCGACACGGGCACGCCATGCTCAGCGTCGTCGACGGGGCGGAGAGCACGGAGAACCTCCGCAAGGCGGTCGTGGACTTCCGCTCGGTCCTCGAGGAGCTGCTCGAGGGCGACACGAGAGCAGCCTGATTCGAGCGGCACGGAACCGGAGGAGACCCATGAGGCGGCTCGTCGAGCCGCCTCACTCGTTCATGGGTGCGATTTCAGTGCGCTGCCGGAGAGACGCGGATCATCGCGGCGACGTCGCGGACGCCGGGCACCCTTTCGACGAGGGTGAGTTCCCCGCGACCCGCACAGACAAATGAGCGTACGGCTGAATCCTCAGTCTCGGACGCCGGTCGAATCGATGTCCCCTCGCGGTGCGGCCAGGATCGTCTCGGCCTCGAGCGGGGTTCGAGCCGGGACGAAGCGCACCAGCAGTCCATCTTCGAACTCGAGCGCCCACGTCACGGGGTCGTCCCGCATCACCTGGTCGTCGTCGATCCACCTGAGCCTGCCTTCCACGACGACGCACCGATCGTCGAGTGGGCGATAGACGTCTGCCGCGGCCTGGTACAGACTCCTGGCGAGCGTCTCTTCCACGAACCGTGCAAAGTCCGCACGTCCCTCCACGACGACCCCGGTCCGCACTTTCGAGACGAGGACGACGTCGGGATGCACGAGCTCTGCAAGCTGATCGAGTGCACCCTGCTCGACCACCTCGAACCAACGACGGGCGAGACGCTCGCTGGCTGGAACCTCGGCGACGGCATCCTCGGAGATGTAGCGAGTATGAGCGACCCGCGGTGAGGCGTCCAGCGACTCGCCGCGGGTCGCGCCGGTTCGTCAAGCCGTGGATCGCCCGAACGCGCCGAACAAGGCGAGCACGAGCGCGACCACCAGCAAGAGAAACAGGAGCTTCGAGACCGCAACGCCCCCGCCGATCGCAAGCAGTAGGAGCAGCAATACGAGCAGCCAGATCATCGACTCACCTCCATTCGTGATCGTCGCTTTGAGTACCCCGCTCGGCCGATCCCGAATCCCGACGTGCGCGGGAGCCGCCGACGTTTCGACGCCGTGTGACCGGGTACGGAATAGCGTCATCGATCACGGGAGGAGACCCATGGCCCAAGTCAGATCACCCGAACAGCTCTTCGTTCACGAGTTGCAGGACATGTACTACGCGGAGAAGGCACTGACCAAGACGCTGCCCGAGCTGGCCCGCGAGGCGGGCGACCGCGAGCTCGAAGGCGCTTTCAAGAGCCATCTCAAGGAGACGGAGAAGCACGTCGCCAACCTCGAGCGCGTGTTCGAGCATCTCGGCCAGCGTCCCGAGGCTCATACGTGCCCGGGCATCGAAGGCATCAAGAAAGAGCACGATGAGTTCATGCGGGAAAACCAGCCGACGCAACAGACCAAGGATGTGTTCCTGACCGGGGCGGCGGCACGAACCGAGCACTACGAGATCGCCGCGTACACCGGTCTCGTGGGCCAGGCCCGCGCCCTCGGCGAGCGCGAGGCGGTCGACCTCCTGCAGCAGAACCTGCGCCAGGAGAAGGAGGCGCTCAAGAAGGTCGAGACGATCTCGAGGCGCATCGTCAAGGACGCGGCGAACGGAAAGCGGCGGTCTTCCAAGACCGGGCCGCGCTCGACCACGAGGTAGCCGCACGCTCGGGACGGGGGTAGTCCGGCCCCCGTCCCGGGCCGCCCTGTCTGGCAAGGCCGCGCGCCGGGTACAAACAGGACGAAAGGAGGTCCGCAATGCGCGACTGGGTGCGCGATCGAAGCCTCGGCATCCTCTTCGTCACCATCTTCGTCGTGACGTGGATCGGGCAGCTCGTTGTCGAGTGGCTCGACTTCGTGAACGAGCTGTCGGTACGTGGGGCGACTGCGACGTTCTGGTCTGAGGCGTTCTGGGTGACCTTCGGCCAGTCGACCCTCGAGAACTGGCAATCGGAGTTCCTCCAGCTCTCGGCGTTCACCATCGCCTGCGCGTACTTCGTCTACAAGGGCTCGAGCGAGTCTCCGGACGGCGAGGAGCGCCTCGAGGCGAAGCTCGATGCCCTGCTCGAGAAGTACGGAGTCGATCCGATCGAGATCGAGATGACGCTTCCGGCGAAGCACCGCCGCCGGCGCTGAGACGATTGCCTCTCAGATCTCGAGCAGCGCGAAGTCCTGACCCGTCACGTGTACAGCCACGTTGTGGACCGGGACCGGCCCGATCGCGCCGATGGCCGCACCGCGATGCGCGTGGCCGTGCACGACCAGGTCCGGGCGGTGCATGCCGATCGGAGTGGCGAGGCGGCCTGATCCGAGGAACGCCCAGATCGACTCGGGCTCGCCGACGAGAGTGTCCGCGATGGGCGCGTAGTGCAGGAGGACGATGCGCTTGTGACAGCCCGCGATCTCCTCGAGGCCGTGCTCGATCGCTTCCACCTCCAGCGTGGTCTCCCGATAGATCTGGCGCAGGGCCGGCTCGCCGAAATCCGGGATCTCGGCCCCTGGAAACCCGCCGACGAAACCCTTCGTGCCGACGATTCCGACCTCGAGATCGCCGATCTCGAGGATCGTGTGATCGCGGTCGAGGACAATGACGCCACCTTCACGGAGCACGTCCATCACGGCCTCCGCCTGTCCGGAGTGATGATCGTGATTCCCGAGCACGGCGACGACGGGTGCCCGCGCGCCCTTGCAGGCGTCGGCGAGCACGACTGCCTGCTCGGGCAGTCCGTGCGTCGTCAGATCGCCGGCCAGGAGGATGAGCTCGCTCTCGTTTGCCACGGTCGCAAACGCCCGCTGGAGGCGGTCTCTGAGCGGCTCGACCGCGTGCACGTCTCCGGCTGCGGCGATGGGCAGCGTCGTCATGGCACAGGAATACCCGCGCGGGGCGTTCCCCGAACGGAAAATACGGGTATAGCGGCCGTATGCCTTCGGCTCCGCCCGACAATCTTCACGACCTGCTCGCGACGATGAAGCGCGCTGCCGCTGCGCTGCGCTCGGCGGGCGTCGACTTCATGGTCGGCGGCGGCATCGCGATCTGGGCCCGGGGTGGTCCACCCACCGATAACGATGTGGACCTCTTGGTCAGGAAAGAAGACGCCGAGCGTGCACTCGAGGCGCTAGTTCTGATCGGTATGCGAGCGGAGCGTCCGCCCGAAGACTGGCTCTTCAAGGCCTGGGACGGGCCGATTCTCGTCGACCTCATCTTCCGTCCCGCGGGAGTGCCGGTCGACGACGGGCATTTCGCGCGGGCGACTCAACTCGAGGTATCGGCGCTTACGGTGCCAGTCGCCTCGATCGACGACGTCCTCGTCACGAAGCTGCTGGCGCTGCGAGAGCAGGACCCGGACTACCGTGCGTTGCTCGAGATCGCCCGCGCGCTCCGCGAGCAGATCGACTGGCATCGCGTCGAAGAGCGGACGAAGTCGTCGCCGTTCGCGCGGGCTTTCTTCACGATGGTGAAGGGGTTGGGAGTCTCCCCGGAAGGCTCTGAGCCCGTAGGCGGCGGTAACAGCAATGACGGGACTACCCGGAGGCGAGCGGTCACGAAGACCGAGCCTCCGGGGAGCCCGCTTGCTGGCTAGAGCGTGTCGTCCCAGTCGCGGTAGCCCTGGCCACCGCGACCGTAATACGAGCCCAGCGTGCTGTGGTACGACTCGTCGCGCGTGAGCGAGTCGTCGTACTCGGGAGCGTTCTTGATCTCGTCCTTCGTGCGGTTGACGAAGATCGCCTCGGCGTCCTCGTCGATACCGCGAAGGACACCGGCGGGAAGCATGACCTTCTTGCCGAAGATCCACGGACCGGTGTCGACCACGATGAAGCTCCGCCCGACGTCGTAGGTGGCTTCGTCGACCTTGCCGATGGATCCGTCGAGTGCCTCGACCTTGAAGCCGGTGAGGTCGGCCCGGGTATCCATCACGTTCGATCCCAGCGAGGACTTCTCGCGGTATGTCCAGACCTCGTCCGTGTGCATGTGACCTCCTTCGGTCCTCGGGTACACGGGGTCCGTACCCCTCGTCCGGACGCCGAAACATCGGACGAGACCGCAATACTGGTTGCTGATGAACTGGGAGACGATCGACACCGAGCGGCTGTTCGAGTCCATTCGCGAGCGAGGGCCGACGACGGATGCGGAGCGAACGGTGTGGGCGTTCGAGCGGGCGCTGGCGGTTGCTCGGTTAGACCCGGAGCTCCTTCGTCACCTGCTCGTTGCGTGCGTCTGCCTCGTCGCCTACGAGCAGGGGCAGCCTCCTCGCGCGGTCCTCGAGCAGCTCTTTCGCCGCTCGGTGAGCGACGCCGAGTGGCGAGACGACTTCGAGCCGCTCCTCACCTGACGCCAGGTGTTTCCGGTCTCGCCGGCCCGGGTAGCAACTGGTCATGAGACCCGAGAAGCTCGACCATGTCGCTCTCTTCGTCTCCGATCCGGAAAGCGTCTCTGCCACGCTGTGCGGGCGGCTTCCGTTTCGTGTGATCGAACGGACGGACGAGTTCGTACTCGTCGGACGCTCACCGGAGCTCGGAAAGATCACGCTCTTTCATGCTCGAGGGCCACGCGATCGTGGGGCGCTCCTCCACATCGGGATCGGCGTGCCGTGTGCGGCAGCAGCGTCATCGCTCGATGCCGGTGAGGGTTTGACCGTCGAGCTCGTCCCGACGGCCGCAGAGGGGGAGGTCGAGCTCCAGCACGTCGCGCTGCTCGTCCCGGATCCCGTCGCGAGCGCGCACGCCTGGCTCGCCTTTGGATTCGAGAAAGCCTCGCGTGTCAGAGCGGTCGAGCGCGTCCAGCTCGGTGACGCCTTCGTCGAGTTTCACCCCGGCGATCCGCCGACCACCGATCGGCCGCTCCTCAATCACATCGGACTCCTCGTCGAGTCGCTTGCAGAGGTCAGGGACTCGGTCGCCGAGAACGACTTTCACGTGAACAGAGAGGTCGACGCCGAGAACAGCAAGGCGATCTTCGTTCGCGGCCCCGATGACGTTGAGCTCGAGTACATCGAGCACAAGCCGTCCTTCGTCCTCGCATGAGTACGCTTCCCAAAGAGCCCGAGGCTCCCCGGCGGGAAGAACGCGATGTCTCGGCCGGTCGCACGACCGAGCAGGAGGTTGCCGCCGGCAAAGCCGACTGGACGCCCGTTGCGCTGCTCACATCCGTCGTCGGAGTGATCGCAGCGCTCTTCGTCGCCGTACTCGCGCTCGTCGTGGCGGCGTACCTGCTCGCCTAGCCGCTATCTCGAGTTTCTCCCAGGAGGCCTACGGGTACTCCTGCTTCATGGCGGACGCGCTTCTCTTCGAACGTGACGACGTCGAGGAGGTCGACGACTGGGCGGAACGCATACCGAGGCTCGGTCGCTCGTCGATCCTGTGGATCGATCTCGAACGACCCGAACCGGATGAGATTCGACGCCTGGTCGATCAGCTCGACCTTTCCGAGGCGAGCGCGCAGCATCTCGTCGACCTAGAAGGCGGGCCGCGGCTCGTCGATCACGAGAGGTACCTGCACGTCACCGCCAACGCGCTGTCCGACGCGCGCGAACGGGAGCTGACACGGGTGGAGTGCCTCGTCTCGAAGCACTGGTTGGTCACGATGCGCGAGTCACCGCTCGAAGTACTCGAGACATTCCGCGATCGTGCCGTCGGGTCCGGCGACACTGGCCGGCTCGCCGGGCCCGAGTTCCTCACGAGCCTGCTCGAGTGGGTGCTCGCGGGCTACCTCGACGCGTTCGAGGAGATCGAGCACGAGCTCGAGGACGTCGGCACGCGCGCGATGCTGCGCTCGAGGAGCTCGTGCAGGCGCGTCGCGAGATCGGACGCGTGCGCCGTTCGTCGCAGTCGCCGTCTCGACGCTCGCCATCGCCCGTGCGAGGCAATGGATTTGACGGACGGTCTTGGCAATACGAGCGGTGATCCTGCGGCACACTGACCACTAGTGGCGCCAGGCGACAGCTCGGAACGGCCCAGGTACGGTCCGCTAGCGCGATCGTGGCTTGCTGCCTACGGCTTTGCGGTTGCGGTCGGGCTGGGCTCCGTCGTCGCCTCCCGGCTCATCGAGTACGAGACGGGCAACGAGCCTGTCTACGCCTTTCTCGTCGCCGCGGTCGCGATCTCGGTCTGGTATGGCGGAGCGGGCTCTGGCTTGATCACACTGGCGATCGGCTGGTTGCTCGCGCCGTTCGTCCTGTACCCGGAGCAGTCGTTCAGCCTCAGGGATGGTGACGATCTCGATCGCTGGGGACTGAGTCTCGTCGCGGCGCTCGTCGTCGTCTGGGTGAGCATCGTCATGCGGCGCGGACAGCAGCGCGCTGCGAGGGCCGCGGACCTGGCAGAGAGGTCGAGCGAGCAGATGGAGCTGCTTCAGCAGCTCGCGGCGGGGTTGTCGAAAGCCGTTTCGTCGGCGGAGGTCGCCGACGTGATAACCGAACGAGCAACGATCGCGTTGAGAGCCCAAGGATCTGCCCTCGGCCTGGTCGATGGCGAGGATCTCGTGATAGTCGCCCCGGTGGGCCTCGCGGCTCGAGCCCACGTGCTCGGCGGACGGCTGACCCTGACGAGGCCCACGCTCCTCACCCACTCGGCCCGGGAGGGCGTCGTGGCTCGTGTAGACGACAGGGCCGCCCTGGCGGCGTCGTTCCCGGACAGCGCGGTGCTGCTCCCGGCGTCGGTCGAAGCGGCCATCGCCATACCTCTTCGCTCCGTGGGCGAGGTGGTCGGCGTCCTCGAATTCCTCTACGAGCGGCCAGGTTCGGTTGACGACGAGACGGTGGCGACCGCCCTGACGGTCGCCAGCTTGGCCGAGCAGGCACTCGAGCGCGCGCGCCTGTACGAGCGCGAGCGCGAGTCGCGGCGGGCCCTGGATCGGGTCCTGCGCGTTGCGCCGCGCTTCCACGCCGAGACGGTGGACGAGGTGACGGCGGTGATCTGTCGCGAGGCGCGAGCGACGTTCGGCGCCGACTACGGCGTGCTCTGGCAGCTACGCGACTCACAGCTCGTTCTCCTGAACAGCGATCCGGTTCGCGAGGAGTTACCCCAGGGCCTGCAGGTGCCGCTCGACGACTTCTCGGGACTGGCGGAAGCAGTGGTGGATCACGACGTCTCGTTCAGCCCCGATGTTCTGCTCGAGGCTCGGGGAGAGGGCCTCGAGCGCGTCCGTCGGATGGGGATCCGATCCTCCTTGCGCTCGCCGATCGCGATCGGCGCCCAGGTGGAGCTCGTACTTGCTGTCTCATGGCAGGTGGTCATCTCCGAGCCGGAGCCCTCCACGGTCATCCTGATGCGCCGCTTCGCGGATCAGGCCGGTCTGGCGATCGAGCAGCTCGAGCGGCGACAGGCTGAAGCCGAAGGAGCGTCCCGCGCGAAGGACACGGCACGACTGCAGGCGGTGACGGCGGCTCTCTCGCTCGCCGCGACTCCCGGCGAGGTCGCAGACACCTGTCTCGAGCATGCACTGTCGCTGGGGGCGGAGGCGGGTTTCGTCGTTCTCAGGAGCTCGCAACGTGACGCCTTCGACTTCGCGTCGCACCAAGGATTCGACGACGACGAGCTGGACGCATGGCGCGCTTTCGGGCCCGACGCAGACGTGCCGTTCGCCCGCGTTCTGTCAAACGGTGAGGCCGTCTGGGCGCTGGCTCCCGAGGACACGAGCGCCTTCACCGAAGCCGGTGGCTTCCCCGACGCCGGCTGGGCCGCACTTCCGCTGAAGAGGGGCGCGACGGTGCAGGGAGCGCTCCACCTGACCTTCCGCCAGGCCAGGCGCGTAAGCGAGGCAGAGCGGTTGTGGCTCGAGACCGTCGTCTCGCAGTGCTCGCTCGCTCTGGAGCGAAGCAGGCTCTTCGAGGAGGAGCAGCTCCGCCGGGTGCGCGCGGAGCGTCTCCAGGGGATGACAGCGGCACTTTCCAATGCGCTCACGCAGAAAGACGTCGCCGAGGTCGTCGTGGAGGCGCTTTGCGAAGAGCTCGAGCCCGACGCGGCCTCCGTTTCGTCGGTTGTCGAGGATCGCGCGGCGCTGAGAGCGCTTGCCTGGCGCGGGTACCCGGACGAGCTTGCGGACGACGAGATCTCTCTCGAGGCGGACACACCCGAGACCCGTGCTGCGAGAGGAAGAGGCTGGCGCCTCTATACGAGTGAAGACGCCGATTCGACGCGCGAGTCGAAGGGCCCCGTGTCCTACGCCGTTGCTCCCCTGGTAGCCGGGCGCGCACGCATCGGCGTGCTCGCCATGTCCTGGAATGAACCCTTTGCGCTAAGCCGGGAGGACCGAGGTTTCATCGAGAGCACAGCCGGGCAAGCTGCTCTTGCGCTCGACCGTGCACGCGTCTTCGAATCGGAGCGCACGACCGCAGAGACGCTCCAGAGAAGCGTCCTGCCTGCCTCGCTTCCGCGGGTCGAAGGCGTGCAGATTGCGGCTCGCTACCTTCCGGGAACCCAGGGGGTCGCCGTGGGAGGCGACTGGTTCGACGCGCTCGCGCTCCACGACGGACGGCTGGGGCTCATCGTCGGCGACGTCATGGGAAAGGGCGTCCACGCTGCCGCGAGCATGGGACAGCTGCGCAACGCGCTGCGAGCATTCTCAGTCGAGCGGCTGAAGCCCTCGTCCGCGCTCACCCGTCTCGACCGCCTCGGTGACGAGACGCTCGAGTCGGCGTTTGCGACCGTCGTCTACGCCGTGGTCGATCCGCGAAACGGCGTCTTCCGGTTCTCGTCTGCCGGCCATCCGCCGCCGGTCGTCGCCTATTCCGACGGCCGGGTCGAACTCCTCGAGGAGGGCCGCGGCCTTCCGCTCGGAACGGGGATGCGGCCGCAGTACCGGCAGGCGGTCTCCGAACTACCGGACGGAAGCGTTCTCATTCTCTACTCGGACGGCCTTGTCGAGCGGCGCGGCCAGTCCATCGACGACGGGCTCCAGACGCTCCTGGCCACTATTCGCGAGGCGCCGAAGGACCCCGAGCGCCTGCTCGAGCACATCCTCGACCGAGTCGTCGGCGATGCGCCGCGCGCCGACGACATCGCGCTCCTCGCAGCCCGCCTCTTGCCGGTGGCGCCGCAACGGCTCGAGCTGCGGCTCCCGACCACGATCGACGCGCTGCACGTCGTTCGGGACGCCCTTCGCACGTGGACCCAGGGTGTGCCGCTCAGTCGCTCCGGGTCCGAAAGCCTGGTGCTGGCGGCGTGGGAGGCCTCGGCAAACGCGATCGAGCACGCTGTGAGTACAGCCGACGGACCCCTACTTGTCTGCGCCACGCTCGGGGACTCGAAGATCCGCGTCACGGTCGAGGACAACGGACGATGGGTTCCGCCCACTGATAGACCCGGCCGTGGCCTCGGGCTTCAGCTGATGCGATCGTTGACGTCGTCGGTCGAGATCGTGCCGGGAAGTGACGAGAAGGGCACGCGCGTGACCATCGAGTACGACCTGCCCGAAGCAAGGACCGACGCCTCGCTCACAGCAGCCAGATGAGCAGCAGAACGATGACGATCAGTGCGAGAACGCCGCCGCCGATGTACATGTGTCTCTCCTTCCGTCGCTTCTGGCGCGAGTAGTTCCCGGTAGGAGGCTGGTCGAAACGCGGGCGACGGGTTTGTCGGCCGCGCGGTCCCGGGTAACGGGTCTCAGCAAACCCACCCGAAAGGAACCTGCCATGCCGCCGCGAGGAGTGAAGGAAGGTTCGAAACGAGCACGTCAGTACGAGCACATCAAGGACTCGCTGCAGGAGCGTGGTTCATCTGCGGACGAGGCGGAGGAGATCGCCGCCCGCACGGTCAACAAGGAGCGGGCGCGAAGTGGCGAGGCGAGGACATCATCGCGTCTGTCCAGAGAGGACATCTCGTCCGGTCGCCGTGGCGGGATCCGGAGCCATCGCAAGTCGCCACGAGGCCGGACGCGGGACCAGCTCTACGAGGAAGCCAAGGACCGGAACATCCGTGGTCGCTCGAAGATGACGAAGGCGGAGCTCGAACGGGCGCTCGGCGGTCGTCGGTGACGGAACTCGCGCTCGCCGACGCGCTCGGAGCTTCCGCCTATGTCGGCGAGGTACGGGTCGGCAAGATCGTCGGTATCTACCTCGATGCAGGATGCGAACGGGCCATTGGTCTCGAGGTTGCGGGTGCGGGCGGCGTGCGGCGGTTCCTCCCCTGGGTTGTCGCGTACTTCGAGAACGGCAACGTCCGCGCATCGTCGGCGTTGCATCTCCTCGATGGGCCCGACGGCTACGAACGGCACGGCGCTGTTGCTCTGCGCGACCCGAGTGAGGTCGCGGGGCTTTCGGTGACCGTGGAAGGCCGAGTCCTTCCCCGCGCGCCGGTTTCGGGCGAACGCGTAGTGGGTACCTCTTCGGCATGATCGAGCTCCGCGACGGTAGGACGAGCTCGCCGAACGCTCCCGTGCTGATCCGATGTGGAGAAGGTGATACGGCGGAGGGCCTGTCGCGGTGTATCGATCTCGCGATCGACATGGGAAACACGAGCCTCGTGGTGGATCTGGGCGACCAGCGCGGCACGTGCGTCGCCCTCCTCGGGGTCCTGCTCCGAGCGGGCCGGCGCCTGCGGGAGCGAGGCGGGCGACTTGCAGTCGCGAGCAAAGACCCCGGCCTCCGCCGCCTCCTCGACCGGACGCTACTCAGCGAGGCATTCGTCATGTTCGAGACGCGCGAGGAAGCGCTCGTTCCAGGACAGCACTGACGGGAGAAATTGCTCGAGCCCGTACTCTCCTCTCGTTCGAGCGGACGGGGCCCTGTGAGCCCCGCCCCCCTCTGACGCAATGAGTCAGGTCATGGACCGGAAAGCCGAGGAACTCCTCATCACCTATCACCGCGAGGGTGATCCCCTCGCACGGGAGCAGGCGCTGGTTCAGTTCATGCCGCTCGTCCGCGCACTCGCCATGCGCTATGCAGGCCGCGGCGAGCCCCTCGAGGATCTCGTGCAGGTCGGCTCTGTGGGGCTGATCAAGGCGGTAGATCGCTTCGACGTCGACCGTGGTGTCGACTTTGCGAGCTACGCCGTCCCGACCATCGTGGGCGAGATCAGGCGACACTTCCGCGACAAGTCGTGGGCGATGCACGTCCCCCGCAGGCTGAAGGAGCTCAGCGTCCAGCTCTCCCGCATCCTCGACGAGCTCACGACCGAGCTCGGTCGCTCGCCCACTGTCCCGGAGCTGGCAGAGGTCGCGGGGGTCGACGAGGAAGACGTGATCGACGCCCTCGACTCCACCAATGCGTACAGCACCCGCTCGCTCCACGCGCCGTTCGAGCAAGACGGGGACGACAGCCTCGCCGAGAAGCTGGGCACCCACGAGGCCGGGTACGAGGACGTGGAGGAAGGATCTCTCATCACCGCTGGACTTGGCGTTCTCGACGAGCGCGAACGCCAGATCGTGGAGCTGCGATTCTTTAGCGAGATGACGCAGTCCCAGATCGCGGCGGAGGTGGGAATCTCACAGATGCACGTCTCGCGCCTCCTGCGTCGGGCGCTCGCGAAGATGCGTGGAAGGCTCGAGGAGGTGTCTGCAAGTGATGAATGACGGCGCCATCCGACTGACGTTCCCCGCCAAGGCGGATTACCTGCTTCTCGCCCGGCTGGCGCTCTCCGGCCTGGCCCGCGAGCTGCCCATGGGAGACGAAATGCTCGCGGATCTCAAGCTCGCTGTGACCGAGGCCTGCGGCAATGCGGTGCGTCACGCCTACAGGGACGACGAGGGTTCGGTCACCGTGGTATTCGTCGTGACCGGCGACCGGCTCGACATGATCGTCGAGGATCAGGGCATCGGCCCGGACGCGCTCGAGTCGGAGCCGGTCCGGGAGCCGTTTTCGGTCCCGCTCGAGAGCGGTATGGGGATGCCCATCATCCGTGCGATCGTCGACGAGCTCGAGGTGGCACGTGGCGCGGACGGACAGGGAACGGTGCTTCGAATGACCAAGTACTTCCCGACGATCGCGCCGGCGTAACTCATTAGCTGCGCGAGGCTCTAGCGATCGAGCTCCGCGAGCGCTTCGGACCGCGTCGCCGCGACAGGAAGGACCCGATCGAGCGTCGTGATCTCGAAGATGCGCCGTGCAGGGCCGGTCGGGAGCACGATTCGCACATCGCTACCGTTCGCGTCGAGCTTGCGAACAGCTCGGACCAGAACTCCGAGCGCTGTCGAGTCGAGGAACGACACCGCGCCGAGATCGGCCAGGACTCGCGGCTCTCCTGCGAGATCCCCCAGGGTTGCAGCCAAGTCCGGCGCGGCGTACGCGTCGAGCTCGCCGGTCGCTCGCACGACGGCCGCCGAGTAATCGCGTTCGAAGTGAACTCCGTGCATCTTGTCCTTGAGAGGAAAGCACGAACAGGGCCGAACGATGTTCGGCCCTGTTCCGCGCGTCAGGCGAGCCGCCGGCCGCGAAGCGCGTTCCAGGCGAACAGGATCACCATCGCCCCCACGATCGCAGCGACCCAGGTGCTGAGGTCGAAGAACTCGTCGATCGGATCGCCGATGCCGAGGGCAGTAGCAAGGAAGCCCCCGAGCAGCGCCCCCGCGATCCCGAGCAACATCGTCACGATGACGCCGACGCTCTCGTTGCCGGGGACGAGCCGCTTCGCGATCACGCCGACGAGGAGCCCCAAGACGATCCAGCCGATGATGCTCACGTCCGGTCTTCCTTCACGATGGTCGTCTGCGGGCCACTCGCTCCGCCTCCGGTCTCACGGCCTCCGAAGCCGCCCCAGCTCGACCAGAAGACGAGCGAAGCGAGGAGACCGATGACCCCGACGACGACGAGGATGACTCCTGCGACTTGCACGTCGATGCCGGAGACCTCGGCGCTGACGGCCCACGCGAGAATCGCGCCGATCGCGATCAGGAAGATGCTGAGGCTGATTCCCATGTCACACTCCTTTGTCTGCCCCTACCCGGCGAGACCCGCCGGCACGCCTGCCTAATACCCGCTACGCGGGGGCGAAAAACATGAGGCTCCAGGCAGAGGTCAGGCCCTGGGCGCGCTCGACGACAGCTCGTCGGCGAAAGCGACGATCTCCGCGACCTGGCCGAGGCCGACGATCCCGATCGCCCTGGCGATCGGCGCCGTCGGCTCCAGGACCACTACGAGCTTTCCGCTCTCCTGGCGGCGAGCCACCTTGAAGAAGACGTGCAAGGCCGCGCTGTCGACGAACACGACACGATTCACGTCGATGACGAGCGGCACGTCGGGCGAAGCAATCTGGGCAAGGCGCTCCTCGAGCTCGCGGGCGTTCGTCAGGTCGAGCTCTCCTGTCAGGCGAACCTGGACTACGCCGGACTCGCCGTCGTCGAGTCGCTCGAGCTCGAAGGACGACACCTGAACGAGGATACGTGTCCTTCCGTTTAACCGCAGGGCCGGTCAGGGCAGTCCTTGCCATGGCGACGTACGAGGTCGCGCATCCGGTCGAACCGGAGCTCGCGCCCGTACGACGAGCTCGGAATCGCCCGGGAGTACGTGCACACACACATTCGTTCTGGACGCGATGCAGAGGTCGGGTCCGCGAGGCCTCCACGCCTGACTTTCTCGTCCCTGAGCTCAGGGTTTACGTCGAGTGCACGGTGATGCGACAGCCCTGGACGGCCTGGACTTCGCCGGCTCGCGCGTGCCGCCGCATCCGAGGGTGCGTGGTTTGGACGCACTAGAGAGTGGGTACGCATGATGTGCGACCATGCGCGGATTGGTGATCACTCCCTCGGTCGACAGCGACTTCAGGATCGACGAGGAGCATCCTCGTTCGGGGGCGGTCGTACTAGCGCTCCATGGCGATGCAGATCTTCATTCCGCCACCGAGCTGCGCGTGCGTCTGGGTGCGGCCATCGAGGCAGGCGTGGAGGTGCTCGTCGTTGACCTCTCGGAGGTCGCGTTCATCGACTCGATGGCGCTCGGTGTCCTGCTGGACGCGATGAAGCGGCTTCGCGCTCGAGGCGGCGTGTTGCGGATCGTGGGGCTGCGATCGGACGTCCGCAGGATCTTCGAGATCACACTCCTCGACCGCATCTTCCCGCTCCACGCGACACGGTCGGAGGCGCTCGCCGCGGGAGCGGGGGACGCGAGTTCCTAGAGCGCCTCGTCGAGTGTCGAGTGCACGGGAAGAATGTCGTCGACCGCGGTGATCTCGAGCACACGTAGGATCCCGGGGTCCGAGGCGAGGAGCGCGAGTGGCGTCCCGCTCGTGTCCGAATCTCGTGCGATGGCCATGAGCAACCGCACGGCCGCTGAGTCGAGAAACGTGCACTGCGTGAGATCGATGACGAGGCGGGACGCGGACTCGATCGACGCGATGCGTCCCTCGAGCATTGGTGCGGTCGCCATGTCGAGATCGCCCATGACGCGAACGACGTATGCGCCCTCTGGCACGGGCACGAGCTGTACGTCAAAATCGCCTGTGCTGCTCACCGTGGACGAGTCTAGGTAATCGCGCTCAGCGGGCAGGGTCGTGGATGAACGAGTTGACACCGAAGTGACCGAGAAGATCGTGCTCACGATGCCGTCCGAACGACGGTTTCGCGGTGTCGCCACGCTCGTACTCGGGGGCGTCGGAAGTCGACTGAATCTCCCATACGAGCGCATGGACGACCTTCAGCTCGCACTGCTGAGCATCCTCGACGCGGTGGGCGGAGACGAGGTCTCGATCGAGGTGGAGGCCGAGGATCATCACGTTGCCGTGTCGGTGGGGCCCCTCGCCGACGGGAGTTGCGCCGACGAGGGTCTTGCCCGCGTTCTCTCCAAGCTCGTTGACAGCTTCGAGCTCGAGCGCCGAGATCTGGGCGCAGAGTGGCTCACGCTCACGCTCGCCCGAGACGCATCCGCGACCGCCTGAGGACATGTGTGCAGCGTGGCGCGAGCGCTTCGCTCTGCGGTCGTCCTAGTTATCGGATTCCTCCGCGGAGATGCTCTCGACCATCCGGCCGGTCGACTCGGGATGAGCTTCCCGCGCGACGTCGGCCTGGGCGAGAATGCCGACCAGCCGGCCGTCCGACACGACAGGCAATCGGCGGACCTGTTGCACGGCCATCCGCTGGAGTGCCTGGTCAAGCGGCTCCTGGGGGGTCGCGACGAAGGGATCCTCGCTGCACACCTCTGAGACGGCGACCTTGCTCGGGTCGAGGTCCTTGGCGAGGACATGAAGCACGAGATCGCGATCGGTCACCATCCCGCGCAGCTCGTCGCCTTCGACTACCGGCAACGAGCCGACGTTCTCCGACGACATGACTCGCGCGGCCTCGACGACCGTGGCGTCCGCTCCGATCGCGCTCGGATGTGCCGTCATTGCGTCTTGGACAGTCCTGCTCTCGTTCATCGGAGCTCCTTCTCGTAGGTGACACGAACCACATTCCCTGGCTCGATGGCTCCGAAACGCGCGGCAGCGCCGCCGGGATCGCCGGTTTCGAGAGGAGCCCGGCCGGGCATCCTCGAGACATGAGCTCGCGTCGTGAGACAACTGGCGCTCGCACGCCCGCCCTGACGCTCGTCTTCGTGGGGCGGCGTCAGAGCGGCGTTTCGAGACGGATGGAGAGCCTCGTCGCCTGGGTGAAGGTCACACAGAAGAAGCGGCTTCGAGTGGTCGAGGTCGACGCCGATCGCCATCCCGGGCTGGTCGAGCAGCTGGCCGTCGCCGAGGTTCCCGCGCTTCTGTTGGTGGAGGACAGGCGTGTCGTGGGCCGGCTCGAGGGGCGCGCAACCGGGCGCCAGATCGACGAACTCATCCGACCGCATCTCGCGGCATGAGGGGCGCGACGAAGACAAAGTCGCGCGTACTGCGACCTTGCAATGTCGAGCGCGCTATGTTCCATCAGACCGGACGCGGCGGAACTCTGCTACGGGCGTGCTAGGCAACCGCCTCCCCCAGGGTGGGCACGCCGCCCTTCTCACCGTCGCGTCCGGTCTGATTCGCAAGCTGAGACGACTTCGCGCGCCGTTCGGTTAGTCCCGGCGCACGGACGAACGCGCAATTTGCGGCCAGTGGTCGCGAAATTGGAAAACCCCGGGCGCGGATTGGAGAAAAGGGCGCCTGGCCCCGGGGAAGGGATACCGCGCCCGGGTCGTACTTCAGTGTAGCTCGGGCTGACCTGCGTACGCGGGAATTCAACGCTCGCTCCGTGAAGCAGGGGCGACAGGACTCGAACCTGCGACCTACGGTTTTGGAGACCGCCGCTCTACCAACTGAGCTACGCCCCTGGGTTGCGGAGGCGAATGGTACCGCTGCCCTCGACTGGCACCATCACTGGCGTGCAGCGCCAGCTCCTTGGGATCCTCTTTGCGCTGCTCGCGGCGGGTCTGGCCCTCGTCGCCGTCTTCTCGGCGCTCGAGGGCGGGGGCGCATGGGTCGTCGCGCTGGCGGCAGCGGCGCTCGCCGTCTGGCTAGGCGACCTCGCAAGGCGCGCGCTCATCCGCCGACAAGTCTGAGGAATCCGCCTCCGCACGGCGTATTCTCTCGCAGTGGCTGTGGTCGATCAGACTCAGGCGCTCTGGCAGGAGTACCGCAAGTCGGGAGATCAGGCACTCCGCGACCGGCTCATCCTGACCTACGCCCCGCTCGTCAAGTTCGTCGCCGGTCGTGTGGGCGCGAGCCTGCCGGCCCACGTCGACGAGCAGGACCTCGTGTCCTACGGCCTCCTCGGTCTCATCGGGGCGATCGAGCGGTTCGATCCGGGGCGCGAGATCAAGTTCGAGACGTTCGCGATGGCGCGCATCCGCGGCGCGATCATCGACGAGCTGCGCTCGCTCGACTGGGTGCCACGCTCGGTCCGGACCCGCGCACGTCAGATCGAGCGCGCGATCGCCGTCCTCGAGAAGGAGCTCATGCGTGCACCGACGGACCAGGAGATCGCGAAGAAGCTCGGTGTTACGAGTAACGAGCTCGAGGAGAGCCTCCACGAGATCTCACGTTCGTCCGTCGCTGCGCTCGACGAGCTCTGGTCGCCGTCCGGAACCGGCGATCAGATCTCCCTGATCGACACGATCGAGGACGAGAAGGGGCCGGATCCCGAGATCTCGCTCGAGCAATCGGAGGTGAGAGAGGCGCTCGCGGAGGCGATCTCCGAGCTCCCCGAGCGCGAGAAGCTCGTCGTGACGCTCTACTACTACGAGGAGCTGACTCTGCGCGAGATCGGCGAGGTACTCGGCGTCACGGAGTCGCGCGTCTCGCAGCTCCACACGAAGGCGATCCTGCGCCTGAAGGCGCACCTCTCGGGCGCGGGCGCGGCGCGCGAGCCCGCCGAGACGTAGGCGGCGCGAAACGAGCGCCGCCCATTTGCTCGAGCGCGCTAGGGAAGGGTCAGGATGCCTTCGTAATGCGAGCTCCAGGGCCCACTTTCGAGCCAGACGTGGCCAGTCCGCCCGCCTCCGGTCATCCCGGCGTACTTGCCCGTCCCGCGTACGATCTTCCAGGTACCGGTGCCGATGTGGTATCCGTTGCCGGCGTCGACGTACTCGGTTCGAGCGCCGATCACGAAGCTCCCGCGCTTTCCCTTGAAGGTTGCGGGCGCGGTATGGATCTCGACTCTCTGCCCGTGGCGCATGACGACGCGGTCAGAATCGAGCGAGCTCGCGGTCAGCGTGCCCGACTCGCGCTCGAGGGTTCCGGCCTGGCGCGGGGCGAGCACCATCGGAGACCTGTATGTGCCCCCGGACCCCTGCGTCGTCATCGTTACGCGCTGTTTCGCTACGTCAGAGCCGGCCACCGCGACGGACGTCAGCGTGACCGCGACCGCGACGCTCACCAGACCTAGCGTGAGAGCAGTGGCCACGATCGCCGTTCCTGCCCGCGAGAGATTCATGCGAACTCCTTCCTCCGAGCTCGACGGAGCCCGTAGTCGTGATCTGGCGTCGTGGCCGTCCTCACGAGTCGAAGCGAATCGACTCGACGATCTGCCGGACCTCGCGCGCGAGGTCCCAGTTCGCCCTCGTCGCCGCAGCGATGAAGAGTCGCGTGGCTCCCACGTCGACGATCCAGACCCTGATCGTGTCGCCGACGGCCGTGTCCCGCCAGAACGCCCCGCCGAACACCTCGCGCCAGCTGTAGAAGAATCCCGGTTCACACCCGATGGGCTTGCGAACACGCAGCACGACGTACTTCGCGGGACGCCCACCCAACGCGACGCTCGCGGGCGCGGCGACGAGTCGCGTGCCCGGCGCCTCTGACACCGCGGCCGCGAGAGCGGCGGCCGATGGACCAATCCGCCGGCTCAGCACGCTGGCGCACCGATCGGCGTGGTCGCCGTTGGGAAAGCTCGTCCAATAGATGATCGCCTCGGCACCTTGTGGCCCCACGATCGACTTGTTGAACGAAATCGGACCTCTAGGGACGTTCCGGTCGCGAAGGGTGCTGAACCTCTCCCAGCTGTTCGGCACCCTGAATGAGAACCGAACGCCATGCTCGGTCACGACCTGCCGTATGACGGGAGAGTCTTCGGCGCGACGGATGCCCGCAGCCGTCGCAGTGGAACCGGCTCGGGACGTCGCTGAGGTCGAGGGCAACGCCAGGACGAGCTCGAGGCCGGCGAGCACGACGACGGCGAGGGCGGTGACTCTCTTCTGTGTGTTCCTCGTCGACAACGTCTTCGCCTCCCTGGTTGGCGATGAGCAGTGCGCCCAACGTCGTGGATCCGTCATGCAGAGCGCATGCAAGCCGCTCGCATCGGCTTGCAGCCCGCTTGCATTTGGCTCGACTCGCTTCTTGTGATCGCCCGGGAAGTGCTTTGCTACCCATGTGACGAACCGAGAGGGCGTGATCGAGTTTCTCGTCCTCGGCCCGCTCGAAGTCCGGCTCGGAGGCGAGATTTGCGCGGTCGGCGGCGCCAAGCAGCGCACGCTGCTCGCGCTGCTCCTCCTTCGTGAGGGTGAGGTCGTCACGGTCGAGCGGCTCGTCGACGAGGTCTGGGGCGACGACCCGCCACCGTCCGCCGTGCACAGCCTCGAGTCGTACGTCTCCCGTCTGCGTCAAGTTCTGAACGGCCACGGGCCGACGCTCGTGCGGCGCGGGGTCGGCTACGTGCTCGAATGCCATGGCGCTGTGCTCGACGCACGGACGTTCCGCGAGCTCCTGGAGGGCGCATCAGCGGCTGCCGACGACGGGGACGCGCGACGAGTCGTCGAGTTGGCGACCGCCGCGCTCGCGGTCTGGCGAGGTCCAACGCTCGCTGACGTCGCGCTTGGCTCGGCCGGTCGCGCCGAAGCCGAACATCTCGAGGGGTTGCGTCTGCGCGCGTTCGAACTGCGATTCGACGGTGAGCTCGACCTCGGGCACCACGAGGCTATCGTCGGTGAGCTACAAGTCCTGGTCGGCCAGAATCACTATCGCGAGCGCTTCGTCGCGCAGCTCATGTTCGCTCTCTACCGCTCAGGCCGGCAGGCCGAGGCGCTCGATGTGTACGAGCAGACGCGCCGGCGGCTGGACGCCGATCTCGGCCTCCAGCCGAGCGCCGAGCTGCAACAGCTCTCCGGTCAGATCGTGCGTCAGGAGCCGCAACTGCGAAGCGTCCGAACCGAGGCTCGTCCGATGGCGGGTCCACGGACGATCATGCGCAAGGCGAGGCGTGTGTCGGAGCTCGTCGCAGTCGGTGCGCTCGTTGCCGCGACGATGGCGCTCACCGCCAGCGGGAGCAAGCCCTCCGCGGACACGGCTCCCGCGCACGCCACGCCCGCCGAAACGGGCGCGCGTGTCGCGCTCGTCGTGCCGAAGGAGAGTCGGTATCCCGAGCTCGTCCCCTGGAACGGGGCGACGTTCCGGGCGGCAGGGGCCGCCTGGGGCTTCCAGACGAAGGTCATCGTGGGCTCCGGCGAGCGGCTGAGAAACCGCATCCGGGACAGCGGTTTCGATCTCGTGGTCGTCACCGGACGGGCTCCGACGGCCGCGCTCTCGCCGGTCGCGCACGAGCTGACCCCGACGAAGCTCGTCTTCCTCGACGCGTCGCTGGCGGACCTTTCCCTGGAGGGCGCTCCGAATGTGAGCGCGGTCCGGTTCGCCGACGAGCAGGTAAGTCAGCTGGCCGGATACCTGAGCGCGCTCGTTCCACGGCGTAGAGGCTCACGCAACGACCGTGTGGACAAGGTCTCGGTCGTTGCCGGACCGGACTCCGCTCACGCACGTCGAGTGGTGGCGGGGCTCGAGAAAGGCGTCCATCGAGTCCGAGGGCGCAACGTCGCACTCCAGGTCGACTATGTGGACGACTTGAAGCTGGCTACGTGCGAGCGCACTGCAAACGACCAGATCGACGCGGGGTCCGATGTCGTTTTCGCCGACGCCGGGCGCTGCGGTCTCGGCGCGCTCGCGGTTGCTCGGCTAAGGGGGGTATGGGGGATCGGCTGGCACGAGGACGGCGTCGACCTGGGCCCACACATCCTCGCGGTCACGTACAAGGACTACGAGCACGCGGTCAGGGACTCGCTCGCAGCGTTTGCGCGCGGCAGGTTCCGGGGCGGCGAGAACTCCGTCCTCGGCCTGAAGGACAACTACGCCGTCGGGATCGAGGACAAGGATCGCAACGCGGCCGTCCCCGAGTCGATCTGGTCGAAGGTCGTCGATCTCTGCTCGAGCATTCGGCAGCACTCGCAGGCCGACGCTCCCTGAGCCGGCGTCGGGCGCGCGCTGACTAAGCTTCTCGGCCGGAAGATCGAGCCTGAGAAGGAGTGACAGCACATGCCCGAGCCCGCAAAGATCCGCAACGTCGCCGTCGTCGGCCACCGCGGGACGGGGAAGACGTCGCTCGTCGAGGCGCTCCTCTTCCAGTCGGGCGCGATCAACCGCCTCGGCACCGTCGAAGCGGGAACGACGAGTCTCCGACTCGGACGAGGACGAGCACAAGCGCCAGGCCTCGATCTCGATGTCGCTCGAGCACGTGAGCTGGCAGGACCGCAAGGTCAACCTGATCGACGTGCCCGGTGATCCGAGCTTCCAGGGCGAGCTGCGCACGGCTGCGCGCGTCGTCGAGGGCGCACTGGTGGTGGTGTCGGGCGTCATGGGCGTCGAGGTGGGCACGTCCCGGGCCTGGAGGCTCGCGTCGGAGCTCGGCCTTGCGCGCGTCGTCTTCGTGAACATGCTCGACCGCGAGCGCGCCGACTTCTTCCGCACGCTCGAGCAGCTCCGAACGCAGCTCTCGACGCAGTGTGTCGCCGTCCACATCCCGATCGGCTCCGAGCACGAGCTCACCGGGATCGTCGATGTCCTGCACATGTGTGCGTACACGAGCCCCGAGGGCGAGAAAGAGGGTGAGCCGGGCCCGATCCCGGACGACATGGCGGACGTCGTAGCCGAGTACCGCGAGAAGCTCCTCGATGCCGTCGTCGAGACCGACGAGGGGCTCATGGAGCGCTACCTCGACGGGCAGGAGCTGGACGCGCACGAGGTCGCGGCTGCGCTGAAGGCTGCCGTCACGAGCGGCGACGTGTTTCCGGTCGCCTGCGGCGTCGCGACGAAGAACCTCGGAGCGCACGCCGTCCTCGACCTCCTGGTCGAGGGCGTCCCCTCGCCGGCGAAGAAGGGCTCGCCGATCGACGTCGACGGCGCCTCCACGGCGCTGTTCGTCTTCAAGACCGTTGCCGATCCGTTCGCAGGCCGCATCAATCTCTTCCGCGTGCTGAAGGGCACCGCGACGGCAGAGACGACGCTCGTCAATCTCCGGGCGAAGGCGAAGGAGCGCCTCGGCTCACTGCTCGAGCTGCAGGGAAAGGAGCACAAGCCCGCCCTCGACTTCGGCGAGGGCGACATCGGCGCCGTCGCCAAGCTCAAGGAGGCGCAGACGGGCGATCTCCTCGTCGACAAGGACGTCGCGATCGAGGCGCCCGCCTTCGGGTTCCCGGAGCCGGTCATGAGCTTCGCGATCACGCCCAAGTCGAAGGGCGACGAGGAGAAGGTCGCGACGGCGATCCGGCGTCTGGCCGAAGAGGATCCGACGCTGCGGCTGCGGCGAGATCAACAGACCGGGGAGGAGATCCTCTCCGGGATGAGCCAGATGCACGTCGAGGTCGCGCTCGAGCGCGCGAAGCGGCGCTTCGGAGTCGACATCGAGCTCCATCCGCCGCGCGTCCCCTATCGCGAGACGATTCGCCGCGAGGCGCGCGCGCACGGGCGCTACAAGAAGCAAACGGGCGGCCGCGGTCAGTTCGGCGACTGCCACATCGTCGTCTCACCCCTCGAGAACGGGGACTACGAGTTCGTGGACAAGATCGTCGGCGGCGTCATTCCGCAGAGCTTCAGGCCGGCCGTCGACAAGGGGATCCAGGAGGCGATGCACCACGGCGAGCTCGCGGGCGCGCCGGTGCAGGGCGTGAAGGTCGAGCTCGTGGACGGCTCGTACCACACGGTCGACTCCTCCGAGATGGCGTTCAAGATCGCGGGCTCGATGGCGTGGAAGGACGCGTACATGAACGCCGATCCGGTTCTGCTCGAGCCGATCATGGAGCTCGACGTGACCGTGCCCGACGACGTCGTCGGTGCAGTGAACGGCGATCTCAACTCACGCCGCGGGCGCCTGCAGGGGATGGAACCGATCAGTGGGATGACGTCGATCAAGGCGGAAGTGCCGATGGCGGAGCTGCTGACCTACTCGCAGTCGCTGACCTCGATGACCGGCGGCCGAGGGGACTACTCGATGCACTTCCTCCGCTACGAGGAAGTGCCGTCGCACGTCGCGCAGAAGGTGATCGACGAGACGCGACGCGACCGCGAGACCGCCAAAGCCTGAGGGACAGGGGGTCAGACCCCACGGGTCTGACCCCCTGTCGTCCGACCAGACATGTCCCGGGGTCTGACCCCTTTCCACACGCGTGGATAAGCCGGGAGTGCCTGCTAGGGTCAGACCATGCGCGTGACGAAGGCGACTGTCCGCCGCGGGTGCGCCGTGTGCGAACGGACGTTGCTCCAGGGGGAGTACGCGCTCCGGTTCTCCCCGGACGGCGTCGAGTTCGTCGACGTCTGCCCTTTGTGCACCGACATCGCGCTCGACTACGGCTGGGTCCGCGAGGGCGGACCGATGTCGCCGGCGCTCCCCTCGCATGCGAGACGGAAGCGCCCTCGCTGGGCGCAGATCCTCGGCGTCGGGAACGGAGAGTCGCAGCCCGTCATGCCCGAGCCCGTCCTTCGCCGGCTGTCCGACTCGGAGGCGGCGCTCGTTGAGGCCGCCGACCTGTTCAACGCCAGCCTCTTCCGGCGCACCGTGGAGGGAGTCGCCCGTGCGCTCGGCGCGCCGCTCGTCTCGATCGTGCCGCTGTCGGGGGTCAACAGCGAGCTCGTGCTGACGTTCGCGTGGGAGATCACCTGGTACCAGTACCGCGTGTTGCCCGAGGCCGGGCAGCCGATTCGGCTCGCCGACCGCGGCGCCGACATCTCCGAGATCGAAGCCGCCTTTACGGGCTGGAACGCGCAACTCGACGAGAGCGGCCGCGTCGTTCCAAACGTAGCGCGGTAGCTAGCGTTCTTGCCCGCGCTTCGGCGCTGAGCTCGGCGAGTCGCGTCCGTGTTCGCCGCGTCGAGACGATGTTGCCCTTGCGCTCGTAACGATCGACCGCCTGCTCGAGGCGCTGCGGCCGCCTCGTCGGGCTTCCCGGCGAGCAGCAGCACCTCGCCGAGGTCGGCGTAGGCGTCTCCCTGCTCGTTGAGCAAGTCGGTCGCTTTCCCGATCGACACCGCCTCGAGAGCGAGCCGCTCGGCGTGGTCCGCCTCGCCGCGGCGGGCAAGCACCTTCGCTCTGGACCTCGCGCCAGAGCATCTGCGTGATCGCGTCGTCGCTTGCGCCGAGCTCTGCGGCGCGGCGGGCCCAGGCCTCAGCCTCGTCGAGCCGATCGAGGGCGTAAAGCGCCTGCGCAAGGCTTCCAGCCGACGTCGACAGGATAGCCCTTTTCCCCGACGTCATCGAGCAGCTTGCAGCCTTCGACTCCCAGCTGCGCGGCCCTAGCTGGATCCCCCGCCAAGAGCTCGACGTAGACGGAATCTTGGCTCATCACAGTTCCGAGCTGGATCCGCCCGCCGCGATCGGCCAATTCTGAGCGCGTTTCGGTGAGGATTGCGCGTGCCTCGTCGAAGCGACCGAGCATCGCCAGTGCGCCCGCCCGGTACCTCGGGACGCTCGAGTCCCGCACCCATCGGGCCTCTTGCTCGTCCAGCCAGGCGAGCAGCTCCGGGACTGGAGTCGTGCCGTAGAGACGAGCGGTGGCCCGCAGCCCGACGAGCCGGTGCGGGAGGCCCGCTGATTGCGCATGGGCAAAGGCCTGCTCGAATACCTCTAGGGAAGCGTCCCATCGCGCCCGCATCGTCCCGATCGCAAGCCCGAGCGCCTCGTATCCGATGTACAAAGCCAGGTCGTCGCCGGAGGCCTCGAATTCGGGCAGCGCCTGCTCGACGAGCGCGACCAGCTGGTCTGTCGCGCCTTCAGGGTCGAGATGAACACGGACGCGGCCTTTCTTGATTCTCCCGCAGAGCTCACCCACTCGATCGCCCCGAGCCGCGGCCCGTTCGGCGAGGGAGCTTGCGCGATCCAACGCTTCGCCGCCCCTACCCGTGAAGAACAGTGCGTCGACGAGGTCGGTCTCGAGCGCAAGGTCGATCTCGGCCGGGCGCACAAGCGCGGCAGCGCGTTCCAGGAGGCTTACGGCGGCGCCGTTGTCGGCCCGCGCCAGCGCTCGGCGGCCGGCAGCGGCCAGGCGTTGCCGCGCGCGCGTCGCCACTTTGTCGTCTTCTGGCATGCCCAGCTCGGCCCAGTAGCGACAGGCCTGCTCGAGGTGGTACCCGAGGATCTCGTCCAGCTCGACGAGGTCGGCGCCGCGCTCTTCGAGCCAGGCTGCGAAGCGCTCGTGCAGATCCGCTCGCACGGACTTTGGCAGCGCGTCGTAGGCGGCGTCGCGGATCAGGAGGTGGCGGAAGCGGAAGCCGTCCTCGCCCGCGAGGTGTGACTTGTCCGGCCGGATCAGCTCCTTGCGGACGAGTGAAGCCAGACGTGGTGTGACCTGTGCCTCCTCGGGCGCGAGAGCCTGCACGGCGCCGCGGTGGAAGACCTCGCCCTCGATCGCACCACGCTCCAGCACGTTCCGCTCGGCGGTCTCGAGCTGGTCGAGACGAGCTGCGAGGAGCGCCTGTAGCGTCGGGGGGACGACCACCTCGCCCTCAACCTCGCCGGCCATCGCCAGCATCTCCTCGACAAAGAGCGGGTTTCCGCCCGCCGCGCGGGTGATCCTCTCGCGCAAGTCGCCTGCGATCCGCTCGGGAATGAGCTCCACGACGTCACCCTCTCCCAGGGGTTCGAGCCGAAGGGTGACGGGCCAGGTGGGCCGGCGCTCGGTGAGTTCCGGCCGCGCAATACAGAGGAGCAGGATCGCCGCCCCGGAGGAGAGGAGCGCGACGTGCTCGATCAGGTCGAGAAACGTCTCCTCGCCCCAGTGGATGTCCTCGAAGACAACCGCGAGCGGCCGCTCGACGGCCGCCGTCTCGAGCGTCTTGCGGAATGCCCAGGCGATCTCCTCCGCGGAGGTCGGAGTCTCCGACTCGCCGAGAAGAGAGCGGATTGCGTCCACAGCGGCATCGTCTGTGGGTAGCAGGTCGAGCTGTTTCAGAACCTCGACCACCGGCCAGTAGGTGATCCCCTCGCCGTAGGGGAGGCAGCGTCCGCGGACGACCCTAACCTCGTTGGCAGTCAGGGCCTCGGCGACGAGCCGGGACTTGCCGACGCCGGCTTCGCCGACGAGTGTCACCAGCTCGCAGCGCTCCTCGGCTCGTACGCGTTCCAAGGCCTCCCGAAGGATCGCGAGCTCGCGCTCCCGCCCGACGAACCGCGGCTCGTGCCTCCGCTCCGGTGCTTCCTGCATGCGCAGCAGCCGGTACGCAGGGACGGGGTCCGCCTTGCCCTTCAGCTCGAGCGGCTCGACGGCCTCAAACTCCACCGCGTCCCGCACGAGGGCGAGCGTCGGCTCTCCGACCAGAACCTCGCCTGGCTGAGCCGCCTGCTCGAGCCGCGCCGCCACGTTCACCGCGTCGCCCGTCGCCAGCCGCTCCTCGGTGCCGGTCACCACCTCGCCGGTCGTGACTCCGATCCGTCCTTGCAGCCCGAGCTCCGGCAGCGCGGCGCGCATCTCCACGGCCGACCGAAGCGCGCGCAGTGCATCGTCTTCATGCGTAGTCGGCACCCCGAAGACCGCCATCACGGCGTCGCCGATGAACTTCTCGACACTGCCACCATGGCGTTCGACGATCTCTTTCATCCGCTCGAAGTAGCGAGCCAGGACCGTGCGCAGGCGCTCGGGATCGAGCGTCTCGCCGAGGGCGGTCGAGCCGGTCAGGTCGCAGAAGAGGACCGTGACCGTCTTTCGCTGCTCCCCCCGCGCCACATTAGCGGCGAGGGAGAGGCCACACGCTTCGCAGAACTTCGCGCCCTCGCGGTTGTCGTGCCCACAGCTCGCGCAGATCGGCACGCTACGAGGCTAGAACGCACGCGTACCCACGGCAACCCACCGCCCGTCTCGGCGCGCTGGCAATAGACTGGCTGCATGGCCACGACAGTGAGGAACGCTCAAAATTTCATCGGTGGCGAGTGGGTAGATGCCGCGTCAGGTGACACCTTCGATTCGACGAGTCCAGCCGACGGCGAGCTGATCGGGACGTTCCCGAAGTCCGCCGAGGAGGACGTCGATCGCGCGGTCGCCACCGCGAAGGAGGCGTTCGCAGAATGGCGCCTCGTCCCGGCGCCGAAACGCGGCGAGATCCTCTTCCGCTTCGCGCAGCTCCTCGTCGAGTACAAGGCCGAGCTCACCGACCTCATGACGCACGAGATGGGGAAGGTCAAGGCGGAGGCCGGGGGCGACGTCCAGGAAGCGATCGACATGAGCTACTACATGGGCGGCGAGGGCCGGAGGCTCTTCGGGCAGACGACGCCGTCCGAGCTCCGCGACAAGTTCCAGATGTCGGTCCGCATGCCGATCGGCGTCATCGGCGTCATCACGCCGTGGAACTTCCCGATCGCGATCCCCTCCTGGAAGATCGCGCCTGCACTCGTCGCCGGGAACACCGTCGTCTTCAAGCCGGCGAGCGATACGCCCGCGCTCGGGCAGCGCTTCGTCGAGCTGCTCGACGAGGCGGGCGTCCCGAAAGGCGTCGTCAACATCGTCCACGGAGGCGGAGGCGCTGTCGGCGACCGCCTCGTCCGGCATCCGGACGTGCCCGTGATCACGCTCACCGGCTCGCGAGAGACCGGCGTCACGGTGATGCGGAACGCCGCCGATCACCTCAAGCACATCCACCTCGAACTCGGCGGAAAGAACGCCATCATCGTGATGGAGGACGCCGATCTCGATCTCGCGCTCGACGGGATCCTCTGGTCGGCGTTCGGCACTTCGGGCCAGCGCTGCACGGCGACCAGCCGCGTGATCGTGCACGAGAGCCTCTACGACGCACTCGTTCCGCGCCTCGTCGAGCGGGCCGAGGCGCTCCGCCTCGGCCCCGGCTGGGACGACGACACCGACGTCGGCCCGGTGATCAACGGTGCCGCGCTCGAGAAGATCCACTCCTACACGCAGGTGGGGATCGACGACGGCGCGACGCTCCTCACGGGAGGAGAGATCGCTAGCGACGGCGACCTCGGGAAGGGCTTCTTCTACAGGCCGACGATCTTCGGCGACGTCGAAGCGGGAATGCGGATCGCGCAGGAGGAGATCTTCGGGCCCACGCTCTCGCTCATTCGCGTGCGCGACGAGGCGGAGGCCGTGCGGATCTCGAACGGCATCGCCTACGGGCTGTCGTCGTCCATCTTCACGCGCGACGTCAACCGCGCCTTCCGTGCGATGCGCGACCTCGAGGCGGGGATCACCTACATCAACGCGGGGACGATCGGCGCCGAGGTGCACCTCCCGTTCGGCGGCACGAAAGACACCGGCAACGGGCACCGCGAGGCCGGGCAGGCAGCGCTCGACGTCTTCACGGAGTGGAAGTCCGTCTACGTCGACTACTCGGGGACGCTCCAGCGCGCGCAGATCGACAACGTGGAGTGAAGTCAGGCTGGCTCCCGCTGCTGGCGGTTGCCGTGCCCGTCGCGGGTGGCCTGGTGGCGAGCACCTCTGAGTCCGATGCGTGCGGTCGTCACGATTCTCGTGTGGATCGCGGGCCCGATCGTCGCGTTCCTCGCCGCTGGGCTCTCCATCGACACTGCATTGGGCTCCACAGGTCCTCGTGAGCGGCGTGGTCGGGATGGCCTGGAGTGTTCCCGCGATACTCCTCTGGATCGTCGGCGTCGGTGCGGGTGAAGGTGCGAGCTGAACTGTCAGCAGGAACGCTGAAGAGCGTCAAGCTCATCTGGTTTGTGCCAGCCGGCGCCCTCGAGGCAACGCGTGACGCCGTCTTCGCCGCCGGTGCCGGCCGGATAGGTGACTACGAACGCTGTTCGTGGTATGCGGCCGGGACGGGCACGTTCCTGGGAGGTGAGGGCACCGAACCCGTCGTCGGCAAGAGTGGGGCGGAGGAGCGCGTCGACGAGCTTCGGGTCGAGACGGTCGTTCCTGCCGACCGACTGAGCGAGGTGGTTGCGGCCTTGCGCCGCGCCCACCCGTACGAGGAGCCGGCATTCGACGTGTACCCACTGGTCGACGCGTGAAGGCGAAGCTCTTCACGGACGGCGGCTCGCGCGGGAACCCGGGTCCTGCCGCGTACGCCTACGTCCTCGAGGCCGAGGACGGGACCGTGCTCGACGCGTGTGGCAAGGCGATCGGCGTGGCGACGAACAACGTTGCCGAATACTCGGCGCTGGTCGCCGGGCTCGAGCGGGCGGCGGAGGTCGGCGTGCAGGAGCTCGAGGTGGTGTCCGACTCGGAGCTCCTCGTCAAGCAGATGCGCGGCGAGTACAAGGTGAAGAACCGCGCGCTGCAGGCGCTTTTCCTGGATGCTTCGCGACTAGCGCGCCGAATTCATCGCGTCACGTACACGGCAGTGCGGCGTGAGCACAATGAGCTCGCTGACAGCCTCGTGAACGAGGCGCTCGACCGAGCGGTGTCCTAGACGGGCAGCAGCGGGCGATCCGCTCCGGGCGGGGTCACAGCCTTTCTGGGGGAGACCCGACTCCCGGCTATAATCCGGCGCGCCTCGCGGATGTAGCTCAGTTGGCTAGAGCGTCTGCTTGCCATCGTCCGACCTCTGAAACGACGAAAGCCCCGGCAGGAATCGAACCGACGAGTGTCGCCCCGAGGGTCGACCGGGCGAGGGCTCGACGCGGGTCTAGCAATTGCTCCCGCGTCTCGCCGTACCGTCGACCTCGCCCGTGGGCTACGAAATCTCGCGGGCTTCCCTAGACCAGTTCAGCAGCTTTTCTCGAAGCAACCTGGATCGATCCAATTCTCCAACCTCTTTAACCAAATCGCTCTCCACGGCGTAGCGAATACGCAAGGGGTTGGAGCCGAGGCGCTCGTGCGTGAACTCGCCGTCGACTATCTGCGTGTCGTCATGCTTGGTGACGGTCTCGCTGTAGACGCCGCCTCGCAGAGAGCCGAGGAAGATGATAGTGGCCGAGGGCGGCGGGTCAAAGAATCGAATCAGAAACAGCTCTTCGCCCCTACTCATCAAGAGCATTCCCGACGGTTCCTCGACGGGGTGGATCAAGTCGGGCGCGAAGTCGTCACCGAGCGACGTGCGGATAGCTCGGTGGAGCTGGTTCCGCAGCGCATCGTTGGACACGTACTCCTCGACTACATCGAACCAGTTACTCATCGCGCCTCAACACGTTCGGGTTGCCCCTGGGATTCCTCGATGCCCGCCGAGACGGCCACTTGAAACCAGTCTAATCGCACTCAGCTGCTCGTCAGTGAGGCCAGGTGTACAGGGCTTTACGCGCACCGTCCTCTCCATCGTTCTCCTGGCCTTAGACGGAGTCGAGATGGTGGTAGAGACCCCTCCCACACCGTCTCCGAGTGAACGCCGAGATCCGCGGCGACCGCCCGAATGTTGATCGGGATGAACGGCCCCGTCGGCCCGCGTCTCAACGTCCGCCTCGAACTCGTCTCGGTGCCGCTCCCAGATCGCCCTGAGTAGCTCGAAGTCGGTCGGCGGGCGCTGCCCGACGCCGGGTAGCAAGTCGATCACCTTCCGCATCCGCATCGGCCCGGCCACGCTACCGAGGCGCGCGGCTGACCCCGAACGCACGAGGGGCGAGCACTCGGCCCGCCCTCACTCCCGCCCGGGACAGTCGAGGCTAGGCGACCCTTTCCGAGCGACCTCCGACCATGCATGCCGGAGGTCAAGACACAGATCTCCGCGCGACGTACCTCCGGCCACCACCCCAACCCCTCGCAACGTGCTCGGGCGTGGGAGCCCGCTTTCGGGAGGCCGGGCGGGCGAGGCGCCGACCCACAGCGTCAAAATGCGCGCGAGCACTCCGTGAAGTACAGATCTCCCGCACCCGTATCGCGGCCGCTGTGGAGGCGCTTGCTCAGGCCCGCGCTCGTTGTCGCGGCGCTGGTGTTCGTCTTCGCGTGGCTACTTCCTCAGTTCATCGACTACGAAGAAGTCTGGGAGGCGCTCACGCAGCTCGACGCGTGGGAAGTGGCCGTCCTGCTCGCGCTCGGGCTTGCGCGCGTTCCGACCGAGGCGCTGATGTATCGGGCGTTCCTGCCAGGCCTCGGTGTGTGGCGCGGGAGCGAGGCGTACCTCTCCTCGAACTTCGCTGGGCAACTGCTGCCGCCTCCGACAGCCAGTGTCGTCCAATACGGCTACTTCGTCGGAGGTGGATAGCGGGTCGGACGCCGCTGGCCTCGCGGCATTCGGTTCGTTCCTGTTCCCAACGATCGGCCGCTTCCTGCTTCCGCTCGTCGCCTTCGTCCTTCTGCTCATCACCAGCGAGGTCAACGGCACGGTCGTGCTCGCCGGCGCGCTCTCGCTTGCGGTCACAGCCGTTGCGGTCATCGCCGGCTACGTATTCCTACGCGGAGAGCGCTCGGCGCGCTGGATCGGAGCAATGACGCAACGGCCGCTTTCCTGGATCCTCGTGAGGGTCAAGCGCGACCCGATCGACGACGGTGCCGCGAAGGCGGCCGAACTTCGTACACAAGCGCTCGCCGTCCTCCGCGAGGGCTGGGCGCTGGGGTCGATCGGGGTCGCCGCCAATCTCTTCGTCACCTACCTCATCTTGCTCGCATCGCTCCGCTTCGTCGGCGTCTCGAGCGCCGAGCTCTCCGCGCCTGATGCCTTCGCCGCCTTCGCGATCGCCTTCTGGGCCGGGGCCGTCTTTCCCATCACGGGGAGCGGTCTGGGAGTCGTCGACGCGGTTCTCATCGCGATGCTTATCGAGCTGAGCAGCGCCTCCGATGACACCCTCATTGCTGCGGCGCTGCTCTGGCGCGTCTTCTACTCCGTCCTGACGTTGCCGCTCGGAGCGATCACCCTTGGCCGCTTCCGAAAGGCGAACCCCGAGGCGCTGAAAGGTACGACGGCGGAGACGCCGTTGGCATAGGCCCAACACTCTCTGCGACGCACTCGCGAGCCGCTGCCCGTTCCGCCGATTCCGAGCAGCTCGAGCTCGCGTCGCACGTTTTCATAGGCCAATCGCCGCGGCCGGCTGAGTTCTTCGAGCCGCGGCCTGCTGAGTTCCATGAGCGTCGCGTGGAATGGCCCGGTCGCTGCCGATTCGTATCACCCAGGTGACCTTGCGCTCGAGGTGATGTTGCGCTGGTCCACGATCTGCCACGGTGGGTCCCATGTACGCGACACGCACAGCGGGCACGTGGATGAGGTGATCCATCTGCTGCTCGCCAAAGACATCGACAGCAGAGCCGACGAGACGGTGCATGCTTGGCGCTCGGAACAGCTTCGCCGCCTAGGTCTGACGCGCCTCTGCGCGGAGACAGTCGCAGACGGGGTCGATTGGCACGAGCTCGCAGAGCTCATCGAGCGGGGCTGCTCCGTTGAGCTTGCGCTCGAGATCGTCCGCTAGGCGCGATGTACGCGCGAGCTGTCGATCACGCCGCCGCCCGCCTCCGCGACTTGCGTCACGAGAAGCGGGAGGATTTCGGCCTGGCGGCGCTCGCGGTCGTCCTTGCCGTAGTAGCGGCGGCGTTTCTTCCGGAACTCGCTGTGCCACTCGTCGTTGGCGGTCTCGCCGTCGGAGTACTGGGCCTGCGCGCCCTCTTCCGCCACTGGGATCTCGTCGAGCGGCTGTCAGGGGAGCGCGATGCGTACGTCATTCCGGATGTCCTGGCGTACGCGTCCCATGAAGCGGAGATCGAGCGGCGACAGACCTTTGCATCAATGATCGGCAGCCATCTCCCGAAGCCTGGAGTCGTCAGCAGGGTAGGGGGTGATGGCCGCTGCGGATGAGCTCGAGGCCCTGGCCCGCGACCTTGATGATCGCCGGCTCACCCTCGACCCGGCTGCGGCGATCGCTTGCCTGCGACTTGTGACCGGCATCCATCGGAGCCCGCTCTTCAACCCGGCGCTTCCAGCCGATGACCTGCGTTCGCGCGTTCACCAGATCCGATCCGGATTCAGGGTGGAGTCCGAACCGGAGCTGACGGAATGCCGTTCGGCGAACGACACCGGAGGCGAGGCGGCGCGGGGGCGGGGCCGGCTGGTGAGGCCGGCCCACTTCCTCGCCGGCGTCGTGGTCGGCTTTCTCACACCCATCATCGCCGGAGTCGTGCTCGGATCGCGCTGGATCAAGTGGTCGTGGTGACTCCTCCAACCACGCCCTGACCGGACTACCGCTCACGGCCTTCGCAGCGGAAGCGACCTGCGTCGAACCCCTACCGCTCCAACTTGGCCTCGATAGCAGCAAGACGCTCGTCGAGCCCAACAAGGAGAGCTCGAGTCTCCGCGTCGCTCGCGGCACGTATCGCAGCTTCCTCGGCCGACTTACGTTCTTGATCGTTCGAGACGAACAGGGAGGTGACCGTTGCGGTCAGGAACGAGAGAAACGTGATACCGAAGAGGATGACACCGCTCCCGACCACCCGTCCCCAAGGAGTCGTCGGCACCACGTCTCCATACCCGACCGTGGCGAGCGTGACGATCGCCCACCAAGCGCCGACACCGAACGATGGAAAGTCCTCTTTGTCGACGAGCGTCATGACGAATCCCGCGAGCAGCGCCACCGCCAGCGTCAAGAGAACGAGGAAGGGGAAGACGCGTCGAGTTGCAACCGCGTGTATGACGCCTGCCTCGATGCGCGATGGGGACGACTTCCTGGCTCCAGCGGACGCTTGGGGCACGGCCCCACTACTACGGGCTCGGGATGATCGTGTCGACACGCTCCCGCAGCGCAGCCTGGGCCAGTCTAAGCTCCTGAAGCCGAGCGGCGAGGGTTTGCGCACGCTCCCGCTGGGCACGTAGCGTCGCCCTGAGCTGCTCGGCTCCGGCTCGGAGCTGGGCAGTCTGCGTCCCGAGTTGGTCGGTCGCCGCCTGTTGACTCTCGAGCGCCTCGATCCGAGCCTCGATGGTGCTCGCGCGACTGGAGCCCTGGCTCGTTGCGACCCCGACCTCGTTGACGATCGCCGCGACATCCCGGCTGATCGCTGCGAGCTGTCGCTCTCCGAGCTGCCCGGCCGCTTGCGCGAGAGTCCGCTGGAGAGACTGAAGCTCCTCCTGGCCCTTGCCGAGCTCGGACCGCGTCGTCCCGGAGAGCTGGCTGCCAAGAAGCGAGCGCGCGTGTCCGACACCGGCTTCGACGTCGCCGAGCTGTGCCGACATCCCCGCGAGCTTGGCCTGCACATTCGCGCTCATGTACTCGGCGTTCGTGATCGCGTCAGACATCAGCTGGTTCGTCGTCGCCAGGTAGCCGTTCAACGTCTCGATCTCCACAACCAGCGTTTGAGCGTCCTCGACGGCTTCCGGTGTGCTGGGGTTGGCGTTGCGAGCGACTGCCAGCGTCGTCAGGGCTGACGCAAGCAGCAGTGCCATGAGCGTGATGGCGACCCACGCCCAGGCGGGCGCCTCTCGACCCGACGCCGAGTCGATGCCTCCGTCGGCGTGCTGGCTCGCGCAGACCGACGGCCGCGGCTCGGAAGGGGCAGCTGCGCGACAGCGCTTCTCCGGCTTGCCTGCGGCTCCGCGCGGTCGGAGGCTCCGAGCGCTCGTTCTCGCCCGACTCGGAGACGTATCCGCGCTTTACGGAGGGGTCTGGCGCCTCAGGGGCTCAATTCGTTCGAGGACGAGCGCTCGAGAATCATCTGCTTCGCCTCCGCCGCCGCGGCTGAGCGGAGGCGACGGCGGACTCGAACGCTCGTTAACGTAGCCCTCAGGCGCGAACTTCAGCTTGAGCACTGAGATCGGGCCGAGGATCAAGAGGTCGTCCAGCTCGAGCCCCGCGGGTGCGTGCGCCGCGAAAAGGGCACGCTGCTCCTTGGAGTAGAGCTTGGTGACCGACCGCTTCCCCAATACCACATCCCTGACATCGGCCGTTTTCAGCGCGCGCTTCATCGATCCCGAGCAAACGAACCCGCCCGGCATCGCATCGACCTCGACGCCGAAGTTCGGCGAGCGGCGCAGCTCAGGCGGGAGCTCGTCCGGCACGACCGGCCGCAGCTTCACGACCGTGTCGTCCCCCTTCCGCTGGACGCGGCGTGCGCGAACGACGACGCCGCTCTTGTTGAGGGCCAGGTCCGGGGTGTCGAAGAAGTAGACCTGCCGAATCTGAGCATCGAGGGGATCCACCCCCAGTGCCGCCGCCCCGCGGCTCCGGTCAGACACCGGCACCGTCAGCTTGAGCTCGACGCTGTCGGCGCCTCTCGTCAGTGCGATGAACTCAGCGATGTCCCGATCGGAGGGCGTGCGGGTCTTCGTAGTTGCCATAGTCGATCCTCCTCGTAGGAGCAATTCCTCGCCGGAAGCTCGCCGAGCTCGATCGCGATTCCGACTCTCCAGTGTTGCCACGGGCTGGCGCCATCACACCCCCCATCGCCTCGTTCACCCGGGTGAAGCGGCCGCCCTCTCAAAATGTCCCGCGGCTCCAACCCTCGGCGTCTAGGCTCGGTCTCCGACCGTCGCGCTCGTGTCAAGGCGCGTTGCCTGGACAGACGGCGCTGTCCCTGGCTAAATAGTTATGCGCCACGAAGTCGGAGGGTTGTGTGTCTTCGGCCGTCGCAGAGCATTCAGTCGCGTCAGCGGCTACCGTCTCCGCTTCCGCGGCGACCATCTCGACGGTCCTCGCTCGACGCGGCGTCCTGATCGCCGCTGCGATCGCTTGGGTTCTCGTCGCGATCGGAGCGGGTCTGCTCCTCGCGACGAGCGACCACCTCGTCGATCCGATTGCGTACGGCATCCAGCGGGCCGTGATCATCGTGGGATGGTCCAGCGCGGCGCTCTACTGGCTGGTTCGACGTCCCGGCAATCGCCTCGGCCTCGCGTTCGTGGCGCTGGCGCTTGCGTCGGTCGTCATGTCGCTGCAAGGGGCGTCCGATCCCCTGCTCCACAGCATCAGTGTGTTCGGTGACTTCCCGTCGTTCGTCCTCGCCTACTTTGTCATCTTCGCCTTTCCCGACGGACGGCTTGCCCGCACGCCGGAGCGGCTGCTGCTCGCGGGATGGGTGCTCTCCTTCTCAAATTTCTTTCCTGGGCTTTTCTTCTCGCCCGTCGTGAGCGGCGGCGGGCCGGTCGCCGGCTGCAACGCGGCGTGTCCCACGAACGCCTTCATGATCGCCGACCGTCCGACGATCGCCGACGGGTTCGGCAGCAACGTCTCGTACCTGGTGCTCGCGCTCGGAGTGGCGACTATCGCTCTCTTGTCCTACCGCATGGCGACGGCAACTCGGCCGCGCAGGCGCGCGCTCATGCCCGTCTACGTACCCGCCGTGTTGCTCACGGTGCCCGTCCTGATCTTCCACGGCATCGTCACCCAACATCTCGATCTGGATCCGAGCACGATCTCGGACGTCGGCTGGTTCCTCACGGTTGGTCGCGCCCTGATTCCCTACGGATTTGTGCTTTCGATCGTGGTGAGCACGTTCTTCGCTGCGACAGCGTTGAAGAAGATCGTCTCCCGCCTGGTAGAGAACCCGAGCGCCGCTGAGCTTCGCACTACGCTGGCCGCTGCACTCGATGATCCATCGCTCAAGATCGGGTTCAGACTCGAGCAGGCCGGCGGCTTTGTCGACTCGAGCGGCGAGCCTCTTCCGTCCGCGCCTCCGGCGGGCCAGTCGTCGACTCCGGTCACGCGGAACGGCGAGACAGTGGCCGTGATCATGCACGACAGGGCTTTGGATACAGACCCGGAGCTCGTCACTGCCGCAGGTCAGGCACTGCTGCTGGCCATCGAGAACGGTCGCTTGACGACCGAGGTCCAGTCGATGAACACGGAGCTGCGCGCAACACGTGCCCGCATCGTCGCCACGGGCGACGCTCAGCGCCGAAAAATCGAGCGCGACCTCCATGACGGGGCGCAGCAGCATCTGGCCGCACTCAGCATCAGAGTCGGCCTGGCCCGCGAACTGGCTGATCCAGAGGCCGCACAGCGACTCGACGACGTCGGCAAGGAACTCGAGGAGATTCTGGAAGAGCTCCGCGACCTCGCGCATGGCCTCTATCCGCCCTTGCTTCGCGAGTTCGGACTCCGGGAGGCGCTGGGCAGCGCCGTGCGGCGTTCTGCTTCACCCGCGAAGCTCGAGGCAGCAGCGATCGGCCGCTACTCCGAAGACGTGGAAGCCGCCGTCTACTTCTGCTGCGTGGAAAGTCTCCAGAACGTCGACAAGCATGCCGGTGCGGGCGCGACCGCTGTGGTTCGGCTTTGGGAGCGCGATCGCCGGCTCTACTTCGAGATCGTCGATGACGGCGTCGGCTACGACGCCAGATCAGCCCGCGACCCCGGTCAAGGGCTGGCGAACATGTCGGACCGGATTGGCGCGCTCGGTGGAACCCTCGTGGTCGAGTCGGCGCGGGGACGGGGTACGACGGTCCGGGCGAACATCCCGCTCGGCGTCGCCACGCAGCGAGTGGGTGTCCTCGCCCGCTCCGAAAGCCGCAGCGGCTGACCTCTAGGCGAGCTCGTCAGGGGCGAGCGTACGGCGGCCGTGGTCGACCCATAACCGTCGGAGTAGGGCAGGCCCGAAGTTCTCCTTGCGGACGAACGCCGCCGCGCCGGACAACTCGCCCGTTGTCTGATCGTCGAGGCACTCGGTCGAGATGAGCACGACAGTCGAAGCAGGATGTGCAGTGCAGAGGCGGCGCGCCGTCTCAAATCCGTCGATTCCGGGCATGCGGATGTCCACGAGCACGAGGTCGGGCTCGAGTTCCCCCACAAGCGCGAGCGCCTCCTCCCCCGAGCCGGCCTCCCCCAGGTGCTCGAAGCCGTCGGTCGCCTCGATCACCTCCCGTGCCGCCTCACGAAAGACGGCCTGGTCGTCGACCGTCATTACTCCGATCCCGACCCGTGCTGGCCGTCCAACGAGACTCACGTCGGTTCTCGTGAGAGCCCGCGTCGACCCCGACGCGCAAGATGCGCCGAACAGGGCGGTGGAACCATTGCGGCTCCTCGCTTTCGTGTCTCCATCTGGTGTGCTTCTTGCATCGATTCGGGTTCTATGACGAGCTGGTTCGGACAGTACCCCTCATGGTCGTCTGTAGAAACTCGGCCTGCAATGACGCTTGCAGGTGACCTACGTGGGTGTGTACTTGCGTCCCCATGTGGGTGCGTGCACGGCGATCGCGCATGGCCGGGGAGTATCGTGAACCAGTGCCTATCCGCGTCGTCATCGCGGACGACAATCTGCTTGTGCGAGAGGGGCTCGAGCAGCTGCTCTCCGGACAGCAGAGCGTCCAGCTCGTGGGCACACACGAAGACCTCCCGTCGCTGCTCGAGGCAATCGAGTCCGATCCACCGGACGTGGTGTTGACGGACATCAGGATGCCACCGTCCCACAGCAACGAGGGGATCCGGCTCGCGGCTCAGCTGCGAGAGAGCAACCCGCAGATTGGCGTACTCGTGCTCAGCCAGTACGCGGAGCCTCACTACGTGCTGGCGCTGCTCGAGTCGGGCTCGAACGGCCGCGGCTACCTGCTCAAGGAGCGCGTGCACGATCGCGAACAACTCCTCTCCGCCCTCGAGACCGTCGCAGGCGGTGGCTCTGTGGTGGACACGAAGATCGTGGACCTCCTCGTCACGTCGAAGGCTCGCTCCGCGCGCTCCTCCCTGGCGGCTCTGACTCCGCGGGAGCGCGAGGTCCTCGCCCAGATCGCTCAGGGGAAGAGCAACAGCGCTATCGCCACGTCCCTCGTCCTGAGCAAGCGAGCCGTCGAAAAGCACATCCACTCGATCTTTTTCAAGCTAGGTCTCACCGATGCCGAGGACATCAGCAAGCGGGTCAAGGCCACCCTTGCGTTCCTGTCCGAAGAGGCCGAGGCCGGCGATACGCGCTCGGCCGGCGCGTGAGTCTAGGCGCTGTGCATGTTCCGAGCGTCGTCCGGCGTCAGAGGCCCTCGATCGCATTCAATCGTCCTGAACCGATCGCTTCCGTGAAAGCCCGGAAGTCCCGCTCGTTCTGCTCTGCGTAGCGCTCGCCGAAGTCGGTGACCGACCTGTCGAACGCATCGCTATCGCCGAGGTAGGTGGCGATCGCGATCGGGTCTCCGGAGCGAGCGTGTGCGCGGGCGAGCGTCCATCCGCACCAGTGAGCGTAGAACGCAAGAGCGGCCGGGCTGAGCGATTCGACTTCTGCCGAGCCCTTCATGTCCCGGAGTTGGCGCCAATACAGGAAGCGATTTTCCTGGACACCCTTGGTCCAGCCGAGGAAGATGTCGCTCGCAGCCTGCATCAGGCGCTGGCCTTGGACGACGCGCTCCCCAGGCTGCTTGTAACGGCTCTTCGGCAAGTGATCCTCGAGAACCGAGACCGTTGCCTCCTTAACCTGGAGAAATAGTGGATCGTTGTGGTCGCGCCCCTGCAAGAGCACGATGAACGCGCGCGCTCCGACGCTGCCGACGCCAACGACCTTGTGAGCCATGTCGACGAACTGGAACCGCTCGAGGACGTGGCGCCGGTCGTGCGGCAAGGTTGCCCGGTAGGCCCGGAACTGTTCGTGGATCACGTGCTCGAACTCCTCGACGGAGAGGCCGTGACGGTCTTCCAGATCACGCATCGGGATGATGGCCGGCGGCTGGCTGATGATGCGGTACTTGCCGTCTACGACCTCGGCGAGCTTGGACAGCGCCTGCAGGCTGTCCCGCGTGCGAGCTTTCTCCGCGGTCTTCCTCGCCCGCTTGGCGTCAGCTTTCAGTGTTCGCGTCTCGGTCGCCTTCGCCTTTGCCTTCGCTTTCTTCCTCTTCTTGCCAGAGCTCTTCTTGTCCGAGGTATCCGTGCTCGTGGCCGTGAGCCGCTCGATGGCCTCCAAGAGCGTCGCCTCGGTGAGGTGGGCGTACCAGACGTCCATCGTCGACATCTCCGCGAACTCGGCCATCGTCTCTCGATAGCCGCGGACGGCCGCAAGGGTCGCGCCGCGCGCGTCGGCCTTGCCGAAGCCGTTGTTGAGCGCCGCGATCGTGAAGCTCGCCGCGAGACGCTTGACGTCGTACTCGAACGGCCCGGGGAGCGTCTCGTCGAAATCGTTCATGTCGAACAGCAGCTGCCGCTCCGGCGATGCAAATGCGCCGAAATTCGACAGATGGGCATCGCCGCAGAGCTGAACCGTCAGGCCGGCCCTGGGCGTGTCCTCGAGGTCGGCAGCCATGATCTTGGCGGCGCCGCGGTAGAACGTGAAGGGGGAGACCATCATCCGGCCATGGCGCACCGGCACGAGGTCAGGCTCGCGAGTTTCGTTCTGTTGCTCGAGTAGGGCGATCGGATCGGATCGTTCCGCGCCCGCCACCCACTCGCCGTGGCTCGAGGGGGGCGTCCGCTCGCGCGACTCCTCGCCGTTCGCGCGACGCTCCTCGACGCTTGGATGATGGATCTTGGTCACGTTCATGGTTCCTCTGACGTTGGCCTTGCGGGGCCACCTGAAGACTGGCCCACAGCCGCCGCTCGCTGTGCACGGGAGCCGCGCCGAACCGGTGGCGAGGGCGAGTGGAGAACCGTCGTCCGGCCCTCCATATCGACGGTCCGCTAGCCCGAAACCAGCGCGTTCTGCTTGATCGTGTCGAACTCGGCCTGGGTGATCGCACCCGAGTCGAGGAGCCCCTTGGCCTTCTCGATCTCGGCCGCCGCGCCGCCACTGTCGGCGGCGGACTTGATGTAAGCGTCGGTCGCCTGCTGCTGGGCCTGCATCTGCTGGGCGTTACGTTCGGCCATCCCATCGTGTTCCGCGATCAGGTAGACGAAGACTCCGAGGTACGGCAGCACGATCACGAAGATGCACCAAAGCGTCTTCATCCCACCACCGATGTCGCGACGGCGAAAGACGTCCGCAAAGACCGTGATGAGGAGCCAGATCCAGATGACGAACAGGAAGAAGATGCACATCGACCACAGGATGTCGAGGAACGGATAGTCGGCAGCGAGCATGGAACCTCCTCGGTAGACGGTGTGGCCCTGAGTTCGAAGCAAGCCTGCGGTCGTAGCCCACAGGCGTGGCTTCAGCTAGGGCGCGAAGATCGGGCCAAGGATCGAGAGAGGGGCTATTCCTCGTCGGTTTCACTCTCCGCCTCGAGCTCGCCGAGCTCGATCGCGAGCCCGAGCGCGCGCACCATCTTGCCGGCGGCCGAGGCGACGCGCGCTGTGCCCACGATTGGCGCGATGGCGGTGAGAATCCCGCGGACCTGCTCTTCGTCGACGCCGACCGCGCCGGCGGCTTCGAGGTTCAGTAGATACGAGGCCGGCGGAGCGTCGACTGCGACCAGCGCAGCGATGCGCACGAGCATCAGCGACTGTGCATCGAGGCTGCTCGCGTCCAGCGAATCAGCGGTCATCCTCGTGAGTAGGTCAAGAACCTCAGTCTCGGTGGATTGCTCGGTCATGAGTCTCCCTTCGTCCAATACTCGGCAGGTGTCGATCGACTTCAATGACAAGGGGCACTGGATACATGCTGCACCAGGATCAATGCCTTAGAGGCAGCCAGCGCCGCCGTCCGCGTCGGCGGAAGGGCAGGCGCGCCGAAATCCGATGGATTGCGCTATCCAATTGCCGTGTGAGCCGGCGGCGAAAGCGCGACGTTCGGACGTGCGATGCGAACCCCGTCGATCGCGTTGAGCCGTATTCACTCATTTCGTCTCCTTCTCTCACTGCATTGGATACGTGGCTCATCCATCCGCGATTGTCCAACCGGTGCGTGCCTCCGACCTCACCCGCCGAGTGTCTTCACCCAGGTGAAAACGCTGGCCAGTTAGGACGCGCAGGTCCGTGCACCTTGCTTCGGGGGTGCAGGCACCCCGGGCGCAGGCACGACCGAAAGTTCCGTGCAGGCCGT